>NZ_CP133548.1:2080000-3280000 GCF_031198435.1 Pleionea litopenaei | reverse complement strand
GTTGCACAATATCAAAAATATCGTCGACATCATTTAGATCTGCCTCGACCATACGATATTCAAGCAAGTTTTTCGCACTGAATGCATGATGCCCGACACCACCTCTTACTTGCCTACGTTCAATAGCCTGCTCGCAATTCAACCAACGATAGACATCGTTTGTGATCTTTGAATTAACTTGTTGAAAGTCGACAAGGTCCAGTTGTTTTAAATAACAGTCTTTCTGCTCTGCTAATTTGACTAAAACACCCGTTTGATGATGCGCATCACGAAATGGAACCCCTAATCCAACCAAATAATCAGCAAGCTCGGTCGCATTAGAGAAACTATTTTCAACCGCTAAAAACATTTTTTCTCTATTGACTTTAATTGTTGCAATCACTTGATTAAACATTTTAAGGCAATCAAACCATGCGCCAATTGAGCTAAATAATGCATGTTTGTCTTGCTGTAAATCTTTGTTATAACCAAGAGGAAGACTTTTTATCGCCATAAGCATCTGAGTTAAATAAGAGTACACTTCTGCCGACTTTCCACGAATCAGCTCAAGTGAATCAGGGTTTTTCTTTTGCGGCATCAAAGACGAACCAGAAGTTACACTATCATCAAGCTCAACAAAGCCGGCTTCTTGCGAGTTAAAGAAAATTAAATCTTCTGCTAGACGTGATAAGTGCAACAAACTCGTTGTAGAGCAATACAAGAGGTCAAGCACAAAGTCTCTATCGGAAACTGAATCTAAAGCATTGTCAGAAGCTTTACTAAAACCAAGGTGTATTGCGAGTTTGTCACGATCAACTTGAAACGCAGTTCCGGATATTGCGGATGCTCCCAAAGGACACTCATCACCTAAAGAATTAAGCAGTTCAACGCGTTTAATATCTCGGCTAAACATTTGCGCAGCAGCATTTAGCCAGAATCCGAAAGTAATCGGCTGAGCCCTTTGTAAATGCGTGTATGAAGGCATAATGGCATCAGCATGCAATATCGATTGTTCATTCAAAAGCAGCAAAGTCTCTCTGAGTTGACGCTTTATTTTCTTAACTGACATTCGGGTCCAAAGTTTTACATCGGTTAAGACCTGATCATTTCTGCTACGACCGGTGTGCAACTTTTTGCCGAGATCACCCACTTGCTCAATTAACGACTGCTCAACCCAAGAGTGAATATCTTCCGCATTTGAACTGAGAATTTTCTGCGGCTCATCTTTCACTTGTCGATAAGTGTTTTCTAATGCATCTGTTAATTTTTCAGCTTCTTCTTTGGTCAATACATCGGCATCACACAAAGCATTAGCCCAAGCGATCGACCCTTGTATATCTTGAGCAACCAGTTGATAGTCAATGGGTAATGAATCATTTAACTTCTTAAATAGATCACTGGTTGATCCTGAAAATCGTCCGCCCCACATTTACTTGATTCCTCCGCTTGCTTTAAGCGCTTGAATTCGTCCTGACAAAGAGAATAATCGAATAAAACCTTCAGCATGAGATTGTTGGTAAACCTCATCTTCGCCAAATGTAGCAAAGCTCTCGGCATACAAACTGTTGTCAGATTGTCTTTGCGTTACTTGAGCGTGTCCTTTATAGACCTTAACTACGACTTTTCCTGACAGTCTTTGTGCTAATGAGTTCGTAGCTAGTAAGATTGCTTTTGCAGTCGCCGTAAACCACTTGCCATCATAAAGTAATCGAGCAAATTCGAGCCCAAGTTTCTCTCTTAGAAATAATGCATCTCGATCGTATACCAGTTGTTCTAACCCAAGGAGTCCCGTTAGCATGAGTGTTCCTCCGGGTGTTTCATAACACCCTCGAGATTTCATTCCGACTAATCGATTTTCAACGATATCAAGACGCCCTACACCATGCTTAGATCCAATTTCGTTTAATAAATTGATACACTCCAACGGGTTCAAAGCAACACCGTCAACGGCAATGAGTTCACCCTGTTGAAATTCTAGTTCTACATCTTGCGCTTGATTAGGAGCATCATCGACCGAAACGGTCCAAGTCCAAACTTTTTGGCTTGGTGCTTGCCAAGGATCTTCAAGCTCTCCTCCTTCATGAGAGATGTGCCAGAGATTAGCGTCACGGCTATAAATTTTTTCAACCGACGCTGAGCATGGTATCTTTCTTTCTGCGAGATAATCCAAACAATCTTCTCGAGACTTTAAGTCCCACTCTCGCCACGGAGCAATCACTTTTAGCTGCGGAGCGAATTGGTTAAAAACCGTTTCAAAACGAACCTGATCATTGCCTTTACCGGTACACCCATGACTCAACGCATCGGCACCAATTGATAAAGCGTAATCAACCATTGCTTTTGCAATGATCGGTCGCGCCAATGCAGTCCCGAGTAAGTAGCCGTCTTCATAGACAGCTCCGGTCTTTAATGTTGGATAAATAATTTCTTCGATAAATGCTTGCTTTAGATCGACCACAACGCAATCTTCTGCACCCGAGGCAATTGCCTTTTCATGTATGCCAGTTAATTCATCTTCTCCTTGTCCAACATCGGCAGCGAACGCATATACTTTGCAATCGTAATGCTCTTTAAGCCAAGGGATAATCGTAGAAGTGTCAAGGCCGCCAGAGTAAGCCAACACGATTTTATTAACGGTTTGTTTCATAATATAAGTCCTGAAAAAGTTGAGTAAATAAGTGCTTGCTGAGCGATCATTCGGTTTCGACTTTGTTGATACATCAACGATTGCTTTCCATCACAAACTTCACTGGTTACCTCTTGCCCTCGATGCACTGGTTGACAATGCATAAAGTATCTAGCCTTCGTTCTTTGCATAAATGAATCATTGACTTGAAAGGACGACAATTCTAGCAATGCCTCCTCGGTTAACTTTTGCTGCCCCATTGACTGCCAAACATCGGTGTAAATCACATGGCATTTTTCGAGTTGCTCTGCACTGGATAGAAAATGAATTCTGCCTTTATTTTTTTCACTCCAGCTGTTTTTTTCTTCGTTAGAAAAACTATTTCCTTTAGGGGTAACCACCGATATTTCGATATTCAGCAACGAAGCACAAACGAGCAGTGATCGAGTGACATTGTTCGCATCTCCAACATAGGCAATATGCCAATCTTCGAGCTGTTCATTTATCTCAAACAAGGTAAAGATATCAGCCAGCGCTTGGCATGGATGAAACTGATCACAAAGAGCATTGATCACAGGCAGTTCACAATAGGTTTGTATCTCTCGCAGTGTCTGATGTTCATCGACGCGTGCAATCACAGCGTCATACCACTGTTGCAAGTTCTGAGCTAAATCGACGATGGGTTCTCGTTGTCCTATCTTCGAGTGTTGCATATCATAGAAATGGACTTTTCCACCCATTTTTTCAATACCCACTTCAAAACTAGCTCTTGTCCGTAAGCTAGGCTTTTCAAACAACATAACAAAGTGTTTATTACGCAGGGCATGTCGATAATCTTCCGGGCGCGCAACCAACTTTTTAGAAAGATTAAGAAGCTCTACCAGTTGTTGACCAGAAAGCTCGCTACCTGTTATAAAATTTTGTTGATGCGACCCCATTAAGATGCTCCTTCTGAAAGTTCAGTGATAGAAGTGCCTTCAAAATCGCTCGCTCCTATCGTCGTCTTCTCCGTTTGATGCCCATTGGTGATCAATACTCTTTGCAGTGATTCCCAATTTAAATTTATTAGACTTTTAATTTTTACCAGCATGCCTGAGTGAACATGTCCGGTAAGCTGCAGCTGCTCAAGTTCTGATAAGGCAATATGAGGAATGGTTTGTTGATGCGTATCTAAAACGCCAGGCACATCGCTGAAGAAAACCATCTCTTCAGCTTGTAAAGCAACGCAAAGAGCGGCAGCAATATCGTCTGCATTAACATTTAAGCATTGGCCATTTATGGTATGACACATCGAATGAAAAATAGGCCAGTAACCTTGTTGTAAAAGACTGATTAACAAACGAGTGTTTCCTGGCCTAACAACACCAACCGATCCTAACTTGTCACTGTCTGGATGCAACTCACAAACTAACGATTCACCGGTCGTTGGAGTCATTCCAATGGCGGCTATCTTAACGTCTTTTGCGACACCTATGACTCGCATGTGCACATAGCCCGCAAGAGCGCCAGTGATAACCGGAATTTGTACATCCGGTGACACTCTTAACCCTTGGTACTTTTCAACTTGATATCCCCAAGCATCACACCAAGTGTCAACGTAAGGACCGCCACCATGAACGATGACAGGGTAATGCTGGCCGCGTTCAGATCTCATTTGAATAGCGCGTAACGTCTTATTCAATGCATCCGAATCTTTAATCAACTTTCCAGAAAGTTTGTAAATCACAACTTTCATGCAACCTCCTCCAAGTGCATTGCAATTAAGTTTTGGGGAATCAGTCCAAGTTGTATTGGCCAGTTTTGCTGCAGGTTTAAACATTGAATGGCCGAACTAGCAGCGCCTTTCATTAAATTGTCAATAACACTGACAACTTCTACAAAATGACCGTTCTTAATAGCGTTTGGAAAAACTCTTATCTTAGGCGTGTGAACAACATCCTGAAGTCGAGGTGATTCAGTGACCACATCAACTAAAGGGGCCTGTGAATAATAAGATTGGTATTCATCCTCTAACCATTGTTGAGTGACCTGATGTTTTACCGGGACAACCGAAGTCGACAAGATTCCTCTTTTGTAATTGCCAAGATGAGGCGTAAAAATAACGTCATGATCTAAGGCTTGTTCGATCTCGGGAGAATGTCGATGTTGATCAATTCCGTACGCTTGCAAACTTACTTCACAAAAAGAATTTTTTATCGTCGATTTTCGACCCGCGCCACTCACGCCACTGACCGCATTGATCACCGGTGGTCCAGCGATTAATCCTAACTCTGCCAACGGAGCGATACTCAGGATAGCGGCCGTCGGGTAACATCCCGCGACGGCAACCCCTGCAACACCGGCTAAATTAACGCCGCGTAACTCCGGCAATCCATAATGCATAACAGAATTAAAATCGGTTCCCGGATGTGGAAACTGATAAAATGATTGAAAGGTTTCTGGACATTTAAGACGAAACGCTCCTGAAAGGTCTATTACCACCTTATTCTGAGCAAGTATCTCTGGCACATGAGCCGCACTCCATTCGTGGGGTGTTGCAAGAAACACAACATCGACCGACTTCCATTTTTCTTGGCCCACGAGTTCACTGTAAGCATGAAACTTGTCATCGACTTGGCTTGTGTCCCCGAGTGCGTACTCAGGGTATACATCTTTAAACTGAACGTTTAGATACTCGCTTGATTCAGAAACCGCAAGACCAACGAGTTTCAATAAGGGGTGTTGTCCGATTAACGAGACGAGTTGTGCTCCTGCATAACCACTCGCACCAACAACAACACATTTTAGAGGTTGTGTGGATAGTAAATCTTTTTGAATAAACTTTTTCATGGGTAAAAAGCTCCCTCCTCGTGGGGGAGACTTTTACCCACAAGGTTTTAAATCATGTTTTCAAGTTCATGCTTTAATTGCATGGCATCCTCTTCACTGCGTGTTGCAATAAAAACGGTATCATCGCCCGAAATATTTCCGACAACCAAAGGGAGTTTGATGTTATCCAACTCATAGCCTATTGCTTGCGCGCGACCTGGTTGAGTTTTCAACACCACCAAACTGCTAGCGACCTCGGCAGAGACTAACAATGACTGCAACACTTTTTTCAGTTCATTTTTAGTAGCCCTCACGGGCGTAGCTTCATTACCCAGTACATAACCTTCCGGTCCTTTCCAAATTCCGAGTTCATTTAAATCTCGGGATAATGTTGTTTGAGTTGCTTTAATACCCTTCGCAAGCAAAAGCTCAACTAACGTTTCCTGATTAGGAATCATCTGAGCGCCAATCAACTCTTTAATGGCGGCTTGCCTTGTCTGTTTTTCTGACATAAAGGTTCCGTATGATGAAATTTACACAATTAAGAATATTTATGCAATAATAATTGCATAAATATTCGATTATTCAACTTATTCAGGTCATTATACCCATGTTTAGGTCAAAAATTCTGCATAATCTGCTAAAACCCCTAGTGGGCAACAATACCGTAAGCGCTGATCAACCCTCGATGGATCAGCCTAACAAGCCTTATCTAGAGGTATTAGCAGACTGGCTTGAACCTCTTGGGTTTAACATCCACCTTTCCCCGGTCCCTGAGTCAAACCAAAAATGGAATCTAGTTGCTCATCGCCCTGGACTGGATACGCAAGAAGGGGGCATTGCATTTATCGGACACTCCGATACCGTCACCGCCGACCTTTCTCAATGGCATCATGATCCGTGGCAGCTCCAACAACAAGAAGATAGGTTCGCTGGGCTGGGAACAACAGATATGAAAAGCTTTTTCGCGGTGGTGACCGCAATGCTCCAGCAACTCCCTAACACATCAAAGCCAATGACCATCATTGCAACCGCCGATGAAGAAACGTCGATGGCAGGTGCTCGTGCAATTAAACAACACCAGCTAAGACGCCCTGACCTAGCGATTATCGGAGAGCCTACCTCAATGATTCCGATAATCAGTCATAAAGGGTATCTAGCCTATAGGCTAACCATCAAGGGTGCAGGCGGCCACTCGAGCAATAACTCAGAGCAAGTTAACTGCCTCAATGCGCTGTTTAGCGCTGCAAGTCAATTGCATCGGGTAGCAGCGAAATTGCGACAATACTGCGATCCTCGATTCAGCGTACCCGAAGCTACCATGAACTTTGGAACATTAAATGCTGGGGATTCCGTCAACCGAATCTGTGCTAGCGCTGAATTGTGCTTTGATATTCGCCCTATTCCCGGACTTGACCCTACGGAAATTACAATCTGGCTACAACATGCGATCAAGGAGGGATTGAAGGGCTTTCAGGTCAACTATACATTGACCGACCTATACCCTCCAGTTCATGGCTTCTCAAGCTCATTGCCCATTGATTTACAAGCGCACCTAAGCCAATGTTGCGGTCACCCTTGCCATACTGCAAACTACGTCACTGAGGCAGGTTTTATTGAACAATTAGGCACCCCAACGATTATTCTCGGTCCCGGAGATATCGCACAAGCGCACACACCTAATGAATGGATATCTTTTGAGCAGTTGTATCGTGCCGAGCAAATTTACCAGAAACTTCTTCTACGATTCTCTGGCTAATCGGCCTAGAAAGGCTCAATGGGTGGTTTTCGGGATCTTTTTATTGCTTAAAAAGTCTCCATCTGGTATAAAGTGCGCCCTCGTTTTCTAACGACTTTTAGTAGGTAACCAACGAACACCTACCAACGACGACCTGAATAGTAGAGTTATGGTCGCGATTAGAAAGAATTTTAGTGGTTTTGGAGGCAATTATGTCACGTGTATGTCAAGTAACGGGTAAACGCCCGACTGTGGGAAACAACGTTTCTCACGCGAAAAATAGAACTAAGCGTCGCTTTTTACCAAATTTACATTCTCACCGTTTCTGGGTTGAGAGCGAAAAGCGTTTTGTGAAACTTCGTGTTTCAGCTAAAGGTATGCGTATCATCGATAAGCAAGGCATTGATACCGTACTCGAAAAAATCCGCGCTCGCGGCGAAAAAGTTTAAGGAGAGTGAATCATGGCTAAAAATGGTGCACGCGATAAAATCAAATTGGTTTCTAGTGCTGGTACAGGTCACTATTACACCACTGATAAGAACAAGCGTAACACTCCACAAAAATTGGAGTTCAAAAAGTACGATCCGGTTGTTCGTAAGCATGTAATGTATAAGGAAGCAAAAATTAAGTAACTTCTATGCCTCCAAGCATTCATAAAAAAGCCCGTTAATGCGGGCTTTTTTTATGCCTAAACCTAGGTCGAATTTAAAATTTTCCGTCCGTTCTTGCTGCATATGCTATTGTTTATGAGAGAACTTGATGAACGAGTCGCAGCCATGAAATCAGAGCACAGCAGTAGCGCTCCCGATATACTTCTTGCCCGTCAACCCATCTTTGACCGAAATATGACCTTGTTTGGTTATGAGCTTCTTTACCGTCAAAATGACACTGCGGAGCAAGCTAACTTTTTATGTGGCGACCAAGCTACCTCGCTGGTATTGTTGAATAATTATGCGAGTTTATCCCAAGCCACTGAGCATCACCGCGTACCTGCCTTTATCAACATCACCGAAAACTTAATCAAAGCGCCTGAAATTTTGCCGGTCAAACCAGAGCAGGTTGTTCTGGAAGTTTTAGAAAACGTAACGCCTGATGACAAGCTTGTTGATGCGCTAAAGCGTTACAAAGAACTTGGATTCAAAATAGCTCTTGACGACTATCCCTTTACCCAAGAGTTTGAAAGGTTACTGGAACATGCAGACTACATTAAGGTTGATGTTCTTAATTATGATATGCAGGTCATTCAACAAAAGCTCGATCATCTAAAAAACTTTGACGCCCAACTACTCGCCGAAAAAGTTGAAGACCACAATGCTTATATTGACTGCTTACAATTAGGGTTCCACTTGTTTCAAGGCTACTTTTTCGAACGTCCTCAAATTGTTCGAGGAAAGCAAATTCCTACCAGTAAACAGCAAGTCATGGATTTACTAGCAGAAGTCTACTCAGAGACCGCTGAGCCCGATAAAATTGCTGAGAAAGTTTCTCGCGATGCTCAGTTGAGCTATCGACTCTTACGAATTATAAACTCTGCAGCATACGGATTAAGTCGAAAAATACTCTCAATCAAAGATGCCGTCGTATTTCTTGGACTAGCGGAACTAAAGCGATGGATAGCCCTGCTCTCTTTTTCTGCTAATGATGACACCCCACCAGAATTATTGCGAACTTTGTTAATTCGTGGTCGCAGTTGTGAATTGATAGCTGAATATACACAAGTGGCTAACAAGGACGCCTATTTCACTGCTGGATTATTTTCAGGCATAGATTCCTTGCTCAATGTAGATTTAAGCTACTTAATCAATGAGCTGCCACTGGATACGGGAATAAAGCAGGCAATTCTTCAATACCAAGGAGCAATGGGAGAAACATTAAGAGCAGTCATTCAGTTCGAACATGCACAGTGGGACTTAATGAGCAATGAAGTTGAATTAGAACTGATCAACCAATGTTACTTTCAAGCAATTCAATGGTGTGATGAGTTAACTGCTTCAATATAATCCAATCCAACGATTGATTTTTCACCTTGAGTTTCGGACAATCTTAAAACTTTCTTTGTCTGGAACCGTGAATGCTGTTTTCAACTCAAAATCTAAGCCCAACATCTCTTGATGGCCAACTCAAAAGTTATTCTTTTCAGATTACGCAGCCTCAACTTATTGGTTTGCTGGGTATAAATGGTGCCGGAAAGTCGACCTTGTTGCACCTGCTAGCAGGTGGTCAGGAGCTATTCACCGGAGACGCTCTTTTACTCGGCCATTCACTGAGCAAAGCAAAGTGCGATTATCAACAAAAAGTAGGATACGTCGTCGATAACCTTACGGTTCCCAAACATATGACCGTATCTGATTTTTTACAGTTCATGGCTCACTCAAAAAACATCAAAAATCACGAATCGTCCATTCAGAGCATAATCGAAGAATTATCATTAACGGACTTAGTCAACAAACCTGTACAAAAACTTTCATTAGGACAAAAGCAACGAGTGAATGTCGCACAAGCACTAATAAACAATCCTGAACTGCTTCTCTTAGATGAGCCATTAAACGGCTTAGACCCGAATCAACAACATTTATTTTGGGATTTACTTAAGCGAAGTAAAAGTCGAGCAGCCATCATTTTAGCCAGTCATCATGTTCATGATTTATTAGAGTATTGTGACCGCATTATGATCGTTGACCAACATACCCTTGTTTTTGACCAATGTATCCGGAATGATGAGCAGTATTATGTGCTTAGCAGGCCATTAGCGATCAGCCAGCAGGTTTCAATTAATTGCACTGATGAAAAGATTAGCATTAATGACAATAATAAAAGTGAACAGAGTAATCTCATTCACCCTCAAATATGCCGTGTCGATGACGAACGTTTAACCGATACTCATCGGCAAGAAGCCATCATTTCGGGTAGTCTTCGGCATATCATTCTCGAGCTTTTTTCGAAACAAGCACAAGGGTTGTGGCAATGGCAATGAGCTTACTTAAATTACAGTTAAAACAATTCTACAACTCACCGACAAACTGGCTATTAGTCAGTTTCTATTTATTGATTAATAGTTATTTATTGGTTTCGAATATTAATATTTTTTTCGAACTCAAAAACAGTGGGAGTATTAATACCAGTCTGAGCAACACTGTTTTTTACAGCAGCTTTAATGTTTCGCTGTTTACTCTGATGTTTTTAATGCCCTTTATTGCCATACAGTTTGGCCCAATGCGACAACAAAGCGGTCTACACAAATTACTGTTCACAACGCCAACAAGTCAATCTCGCTTCAGACTGTACGACTTATTGAGCTTAGCTATCATAATCGCCATAAACATCGGTTTATTTTTCGTTTTACTGTTACCCATTTTACTCACAAATAAAATAGATTCGGGCGTTCTCATCAGTACCAGTATTGGGCAGATATTATTGCTCTTTTTATACGTTGGTTGCGCTAATTTAAGTCGTTACTATTCGACGTCAATGTTTCGATGTTTTGCGTTTTACTTTGGTACGCTTGTCTTTCTATGGGTGCTTCAAATTTTAACGGTAAGTATCCCTAGGCTTTCCTTATTGAGTCCTATCCAATGGTACAATCATTTTTCTTTAGGCATTGTAAGTTTGGCCGACTTGATGAGTTTCTTAATCGTTATTGCTTATCTGATGATCGCAGTAAGATTGGTTGAGAACGTAAAGCAGCGGCTTAATGTGGTTGCTCTCGGCGTTGTTATGTTAGGGTCCGTCTATTTCTTACAAAGCTCGTTAACACAACAATATGACTTAACTAGCAATCAACGTTACACTCTCAACGCTTCTCTTCAAGCTGCAATTAGCAAAGACTCTTCAATTCAAATTCAAGTAAGCAATTTATCCGAAAGCGCAATGCTTGAAGTACAGTCTCGGTTAGTAACACCTTTAAAGAGCATCGCTCCATCGATAGACGTTGAACAAACCGTGCAGTTAGATCAAAACATGAGCGCAACCTCAGGTGTCATGGTCATTATTAACCAACAACCTTATTGGATCGACTACCCTTTCAGTCAACATCCACAACAGCAACTGCTGAATCATATCGAGTTTAGCGAACAAAGAAACCGCCAATGGATTCTCTTCAGTTCAGGGCATCAGGAGTCACAAATAGATCAGCAGGGAGGACGAAATTTAAGTAGCTTAGCAAGTACTCTCTCTCAACAAGGGTTTAATTTGCAGCAACGAGCATTAGCTGAACTTGCGGATATTCCAGATAATGTGGGTCTAGTCGTGATCGCAAATTCTCAGCAATCGTGGTTATCCCTAGAGTGGAAACTTCTTAAAAATTATCTAGATAAAGGTGGCCGTTTACTTTGGCTACGCGAACCACAAGAGCAAGCGTTAGTCGAGTTAGAAAATTATCTTGGCGTGACGACCATCCCCGGCACACTCATCGATCCTGCTGGGTATCAAGCAGGTACTCCTCACCCAGCTATCGTATTAGTAAGGGACTTACCTCGCCTTTCACTAACAGCTAATTTAAATGGGTTGGTAGCCCTTCCTTGGACAGTGGGTCTCGGAAGAACACCCTCGCCAAATCAATGGCAAACAGAATTGCAACTTACCACCCATTCTAAAGTTTGGACAGAGTTTGAGCCGCAACAAGAACAACTACAACTTAACCAAGAAATAGGTGAGCTTGAAGGAGAGTTTCCTGTGCTTCTAGCGCTAACTCGACAGCAAGGTACCCAGCAACAAAGAGTTGTCATTACTGGCGATGTTCACTTTTTGTCTGACTCGGCTATCAATAATTATGACAACCAACAATTAATGAGTAATATTTTTGCTTGGCTCATGCAACCTAAGACAAGTGAGTCTATCGAGTTTTTAGTTGCCAACGATCGAAACCTAATCATGACGCCTTTTTCACAATTCTGGTACCTCCACGGTGGCAACTATTTATTATCCATTATATTACTCATTGTAGGACTCGTTTTGTGGCTAAAAAGAACTCGTTAACTCAACGCCATTGGCTAACGCTAATCATGCTAGCAACATCATTTATGATTTTGCTATTTACCATCACCGGTAAGATTATTTCAAAAAAGACCGAACCTGAGCCACCAACATTTATTTTTCAATCACTCGAATCTTTGTCAATTGATACTTGGCGCGCTCAGCAGCTAGATTCGAATAATCAAGACTGTATTGATAACGCCAATTTACTGAGCAGCAAGGAATGCCATCAACTCTTTGCCGCCTGGCGAACACTTCAACCGACAGCTATCATTTATCAGCCAAGTGACATGTCGCAAGTGCTGCAAGTGAATATGTCCTTTGGTAATACATCACAGCAATGGTACTTTTCTCTCAATCCAACACCACGCATCATTGATCAAAGGAATCAACGATCGCTGCTGATTGAGCTCAACCAAGTTTCACAGCTGTTCCCCAAAACCGTGTTAAACTATCTACGCCAGCAAACCAACTAATTTCGAAAATTAACATGCCTGAATTACCAGAAGTCGAAACGTCGAAAAATGGCATCGCTCCTTTCACTGAAGGTCAAAGGGTGAAGAAAATGATCATCCGCAACGGGGCATTAAGGTGGCCTGTCGATGACTCCTTGCCAGAACGAGTTACCGATCGAATAATTACTCAAGTAAGTCGTCGTGCTAAATACTTACTGCTGCATTTCTCAGGTGGCAATCTGATGATCCATTTAGGCATGTCTGGACGGTTGCGAGTAGTTAATGAACAACAACCGGCCGACAAGCATGATCATATCGATCTGGTTTTGGCAAACGGCAAGTGCTTAAGGTTTACTGATCCAAGACGCTTTGGCAGTTGGGTATGGTCACCTTCGGAGCTGGCCGAAAAATTATTAAATAAACTAGGGCCTGAGCCGCTAAGTTCAGAGTTTGACGGTGATTACTTGTATCGCCAATGCAAAAAACGTAAAGCAGGCATCAAGCAAGTCATCATGGACAATCAAGTCGTTGTAGGTGTGGGTAATATTTATGCAACCGAAGCTTTGTTTTTAGTCGGAATTCGACCAACCCGCGCGGCTAACAGGCTATCCAAAGCAAAAGCCCATGAGCTGGCCTCTTTGATTAAAGACGTGCTAGCAAAAGCGATAAAGCAAGGCGGAACGACGCTTAAAGACTTTACCCAAAGCGATGGCAAGCCAGGGTATTTTAAGCAAGAGCTCTTAGTCTACGGCAGACAAGGAGAAGAATGTTTGATCTGTGGACAAACGATAAAAAGTGTTCGACAAGGTCAAAGAGCAAGCGCGTTCTGCCCAAAGTGCCAACAATAATAACCCCTTTTCTCTTTTTAGGTCGTCAGATCAGCTGGAATGGTCTTGATTGCGCTGGACTTGGCTGCGGTGAAACTGATATATTGCCGGATTACTGAGCGAGTTCAGGCTCAAGATAGACAATAAAGACATTAACAAAAACCAGATCAACCAATATTAAAAGGTATCGCAATGCGTAGACATCGCCATGATGATGATGAGGCTAATGTTGACATGACTCCCATGCTCGACATCGTGTTTATCATGCTGATCTTCTTCATCGTTACCACCTCTTTTACCAAAGAAGACGCGCTCGACATGACTCGTCCTTCTAACAATAACACTGAGAACACAGAGTCGAAAAAAGCACCTGTCGCCATTGAAGTTAGTGATATCGGCGAAGTCGTGTTTGACGGTCGTGTTATTATGCCAAGTCAAGTAAGCGCCAACATAGAAACTCGTATGGCTGAAAATCCAGAAACCGTCGTGATTATTCAGGCACATGATCAAGCTAATACAGAAGTTGTAATGGCCGTAATCGATGGCGTTCGCGATGGTGGATTTAAAACACCAGTACTGGCACGACTACCAGAGAAACAGTAATATCATTGCTCAACTCACCTTGTGCCTGCTTGGTGAGTTGGATGCTTCCCCTTGCGATAAACGTCCACCATTACCGCACGTATAATCCACTCTCAGTACCTATGACAAGATCGCTGCGCACATGTCAAAAATCCTGACTCTTTTATTGCTCGCACTGCTCGTTTATTACTGGTGGCGCAGTCAACAGATCAAAGATAAAGCCTACCAAGCTGTTCTCACCCGCTGTTACCAACTTGATGTAGAACTGTTAGACAGCAACATTGCTTTAGTAAAGCAGGGCCTCATCAAAGATAAGAACAACCGCTGGCACTGGCAACGCGATTATCAATTTGAATTCACTTCAACTCGCGAGCATCGGTATCAGGGTCGAGTGTCTATGGTTGGCTTTCATGTCGTCGACCTTCATTTAGAGCCCTTCCATATTAACTAGCATCAAGATTTATCTCGACGCTTGAACCTTGCGCATTTACAGTGCGTTGCAAAGCCTCATACGTGGCTTGGTGAGCTCGCTGAAAAATGTCGCTACCTAAATGCATTTTGCTAGGACCGCTTCGTGGTAAGCCAAATATCGACAAAGCACTCAAGTTGTCTTGCTCCGGCACCCGCAAGGCAGCACTGTTGCTAGAGCGCCAAGGCGAGCGCGACGCGATATGATGATAGAAAATTCGCTCACCGGCTCGAGTTCCCGCTAGCCCAGGTCGATCGCTAATGCCACCATCCCAACAGGGGCGGCCATTAATTTTGATCGGTTGAAACAACAGTGGAACGGCGCAAGAGGCATAGATTGCGGTTACTAAGTCGCCTTCTCGAATAACCCGCGTCGAACGACTGTAAGCATCCCATACCGATAGGTGACAAGGGATTTGAGTTTCTTCGATTCGACGTGCAGCCAATAACCCGCCTAGAATTCCTCTAAACTTTCGTCCCTTCAGAAGTCCTAAGCCAACACCGGGATCCCAAAAATCTTGCTTTTGCAGAGCTTTTAGCGCTCGCATCATCTCATCGACAGGCGTACCTGAGGCATAAACTCCAGCAATCAATGCACCAGCACTTGACCCAGAAACCGCATGAGGAGGTAACTTGTGATCGATCAATGCTTGCAACATCCCAGCATGAGCGAAAAATCCAAAAAAACCGGACGACATGGTCAGGGTAAAAGGTTGCTGCTGCAACCACTGTTGGAGAGTCATGAAGCACCACACTCAAATCAAAACAATTCGATGTCACTGCCTCGAGCTGGTTGAGTAACGCGAGACGTACTGCGTAATTGTAAATCAAGCTCGCTGGAGCTCACACCAAATCCATCAAGTTTTTCTAAGATGACGTTGCTCAGCTTAATCAAATCGTCCGCTGACATAGTCGAAAAACGAGAGTTTTCTAGGGCTTCTTCATTAAATGTGACTAACTCTTCGATTGCTTGCACCATTTTCAATGTCGCCTTTCGCTCTGCTTCAGAAGAAAGCTTCATGCTATCTGCGGTACTAGAAACCTCGGCTAAGGCTTGTGCAATTTGCTGCAAGTAACTGTAGGTAAGATCAGTTTGTTCGACGGCACTTTCGGAAACCGCAGTGCCCTCCTGCATACTTTGATAAGCCGTATGGGTAAGTGATTGAATTTGCTCAACTCGAGAGCTTACCTCTAAGGTCGAGTCATGGGTTCGCAAAGCTAGTTTTCGAACTTCGTCAGCTACCACAGCAAACCCTCGTCCAGATTCACCGGCACGAGCAGCTTCAATGGCCGCATTTAAAGCCAGTAGATTGGTTTGATCGGCAATGGAGCTAATGGTTTGGATTATCCCGTCAATTTGCTCACTGGCCTCTTTTAACTGGGTGATCTTTTGTTCCGCATCATGCACATTGCTCACCAGCTGTTTGATACTAGAAACGGCTTTATCGATCACTTGTTGAGTTTTTTCGACCAATACTTTTTCTTTGATAATGCTGTCAAAGGCTTGCTCAATATCATGAGATACTTCGTCATTAGATTGACGTATCTTTTTTATCCCGTCGAATATTTGGCTGTTTCGACGTTGGTTTATAATCGCGCTTTGCTCAAACTGTGTTTGTGTGTCTCTCACACCTTCGGACATAGGCACTAATCGCGCTACCGAATTGCGTACCGATATAAGCAGTTGATCCGCCAGTTTTAACCGATCATTGACGCGCATAAGTAGCTTATGTACCAGCTGTGTTCTACTCGACACAGGTAACTCTGTCGCGAAATCAAACACTTTGTCGGGTCGTTTAACCACCTCATTATCGATGGCTCTAATGATTCTTAAGAACAACCAAGCAAATACGGCAATACACAAACCCAGTAAAAACGCGGTAAACACGAACCAAGTGAACAGGGTCTCTGGCTCAAGCCAATATCCGACAAGAGTCGAACCAATGAGCAATGCAGAAAATGCGGCGATGGATGCTTTCATATAGGTCCAGAAATGGATGTCCTTTAGCTATGCTTTGGCAAAGCTAACCCTAAAAGAGCTCTAAATATACAAATTAACTATAGCAGAGGAAGTCAAAAGAGAAAAAAAGGCATAAAAAAGGCGGGATTTCCCCGCCTTTACAACCAACGTGACTTAACCTTTGAAGGCATTAACCTTATACGGCATTAACCTTCAAAAGCATTGCCCGTTAGCTTTTCATACTTAGCAATCAACTGCTCTTGAGACTCTTCATTATTTGGATCAAGAGGTATGCAGTCGACTGGGCATACTTGCTGACACTGTGGCTCATCATAATGCCCTACACACTCTGTGCACTTGTCAGGATCGATTTCATAAATCTCTTCGCCCTGATAAATCGCCTCATTAGGACACTCAGGCTCACATACATCACAATTAATACATTCATCGGTAATAAATAAAGACATCGGCCTCTCTCATTTCACTACTAGGCTGCGGTCGCGTATTGTAACGACTTAGCGACGCAATGCAATAGCATTGATGATTTTTTAACCTTCTATTAATTCGAACTATTCCCAGCAAACTTATCACGCAGGCATGCTCCAACATACGGATGGACAAAGTCAGAAATCTCTCCACCATACTTAGCGACTTCTCGCACCAAGGTCGATGAAATAAAGGTGTTGGTTTCATCTGGCGTTAAAAAAACACTTTCTAAATTAGGAGCTAAGCGGCGATTCATGCTTGCAAGCTGAAACTCATACTCAAAGTCAGAGACGGCTCGAATCCCCCTTAGCAACGCATTAGCTTTATGTTTCAGTGCAAAATCGACCAACAAGCCAGAAAAGCCGACGACTTTGACATTGGCAATATGCGCGGTTGCTTGCAAGACCATTTCTTCGCGCTCTTCAATACTGAATAAAGGGCCTTTACCGGGGTTTTCAGCGACCGCGACGATAACTTCATCAAACAATCGAGCGGCTCGCATCACTAAGTCTGTGTGCCCATTAGTGATTGGATCAAAAGTCCCAGGGTATAATATGATTCTTGACATAGAGCTTTTTATAGCCTCACGTAATAAAAATCTGAGTATGACTCAACCATTGACTTGGAGTGTGGGTCGAAACAAATACATTGTCAAATAAGCACCATCAACGCTGCCTAGCCCATAAAAAAAGAAAAACTTCGTTGGGCAATAAAGCACTCTTTATAAGCATTAAAACTTTGTAGAAAGCCAACATGACCGCCTTTTTCACTTAATTCTAACGTGACTGACGGCCCTAAATCTTCCGCACGAGGAATGGCCTCCGGAGACAAAAAGGGATCATCGAGGGCTTGCAACAACAACGTTGGCGTATTAATGCGAGCAATAAAAGGAAACGACGACGCTTTTGCGTAATAATCACTCGCTCCCGAAAAGCCATTCATTGGCGCGGTAAAATGCTCATCGAATTGCCAAAAGTTGCGGATACTAGATAAGTCATTCAGCAACGCATTAGGAAGAGCGCTCTCGCCTAATTGATGCTTTTTCGATACTTTAAATTTTAATGAATCGATCAGATGTTTTTGATAAAAGCGGCTAAAACCCCGATCAATCGAGTCTGCACAAATATCAAGCTTAAATGGAACAGACACCGCCATCGCTCTTCTAATGCTGTTTTGTACCTTATTTTCCCCCAACCACTTGAGCAAGACATTGCCCCCTAAAGAAAAACCAATCGCATACAAATTTTCAATCGAATGAGCGCTCAATGCGGACAACACGTCGGCTAGATCGTCAGAAGATCCTGAGTGATAACTTCTTGGTAAACGGTTCAAGCTGCGGCCACACCCTCTGAAATGAGCCACCACAACTTGCCAGCCATGACCTAGATAGGCATTCAGAAGCCGTTGCACATAGTGCGATCGATAGCTTCCCTCTAAACCATGCAATATCAGAAGTGTTCTCTTTGATCGTTCACCAAACCAAGCTAGTTCAACAAAGTCACCATCCGTCAACGTGACTGATTGCCAGGTCTGAGGATGATACTTCACCGTTACTGCCAGCGGCCCATACAGAGTTTGAATGTGCCGATTAGCAATAATGGAAGGCGGAGAAAAAGATGACTGAACGACTTGAGTCATACAACAGAGCGATCTATCCAACTAGATGATAAGGTCGACTCAGCTCATGCACCGCATCGACAAATGCTTTTGCATGATCGGGTTCAACCGTTTGGTGGATACCATGACCCAGATTAAAGATGTGGCCGCTTCCGGCTCCATAACTCTTTAGAATCGTGGCGACTTCCGCTTTAATTCGCTCTGGCGTGGCATACAATACCGAAGGATCCATATTGCCTTGCAGTGCCACTTTTCCAGCGACTCGTTGCCGAGCATCGGCTAAATCAGTTGTCCAGTCAACGCCCAAGGCATCACAACCTGTTGCAGCCATGTCAGCCAACCAGTCGCCACCATTTTTGGTAAATAGTGTCACTGGAATTCGCTGTTCTTCATAGGTGCGATGAATACCGGCTACAATTTTCTGCATGTAATTTAATGAAAATTCTCGGTAGTCACGAGGCGTAAGCACCCCACCCCAAGTATCGAACACCATGACGGCCTGTGCACCCGCTTCGATTTGCGCATTAAGATACTGAATAACCGAGTCAGCCAGCACATCGAGCATTTGATGCAACAAATGCGGCTGTTGATACATCATGGCTTTGATAATTGAAAAATTCTTGGTAGGACCGCCTTCAACCATGTAAGTGGCAAGTGTCCATGGACTGCCCGAAAAGCCGATTAATGGCACACTTCCGTCTAAGGCCTTACGGATCGTACTGACCGCATCGGTGACGTATTTCAACTTATCTTCAGGTTGTGGCACAAATAATTTTCGCACATCGTCTTCGGTTCGCACCGGTTTGTGGAACGCAGGACCTTCACCCGCAACAAAATGCAAGCCTAACCCCATCGCATCGGGAATGGTTAAAATGTCTGAGAAAAGAATGGCCGCGTCTAGGTCAAACCGACGTAGTGGCTGTAGGGTAACTTCACAAGCTAATTCTGGATTCGTTGCCAACGCCATAAAATTTCCAGCTTGAGCACGCAATTCTCGATACTCAGGCAAATAACGTCCAGCTTGTCGCATCATCCACACAGGCGTGCAATCAACGGGCTGCTGCAAAGCAGCGCGAATATAACGATCATTTTTTAATGCTGTCACAGCATGCTCCAAGGTAAAAATTTTCTATAGTTTAACTGATCTGAAGGGATGCTAAAAAATTAATTGCTTAAACTTGATTGTAAGCGAATCTCACGTTGAACTTGCGACACCGCTTTTATCCAAGGACTGGTTTTTCGCAGTCGTTCAGGCAATCTTTTAATCGCTTGCTCCGCCATCGGCTGAGCGGAAAAAGGGCCTAGAATAATAACGTGCCAATTCTTGCCATTTCGCACAGTTCGATAAAAGTGCAACTCTCCAGCAGATTGATTGCTTTCTAAAAACTCAACCACATGCGGAAGTTTCTCGAAGCCAGCCAACTGTACAAACCAAAGTCCTTTATCAAGAGAGAGCAAGTATTGTTCTTCGCCATTAAACTGAGCAATGGACGTCGGCTCTTGACTAGAATTCCGAGCGGGCGTTTTTGTTTCTGCCGCCGAGACCTTTTCAGAATTAGACGGATCACTCTTAGTCGGCTGATTGTTTGACTCAGAATTGAGTGGCTCTTGTTGGTGCTTAACTTGCTTTTCCGAGCCACTCTTCACATCCGCTAACGTCTCGGAGCTTGAATTCTGTGAGCCAGAGCTTACCTCACCATGACCGCTCGTTTCAGGACTCAAAGCATCATTTTCTTTTGAGACTGATGTGTCCTTCGAAACTAATGGGTCCTTCGAAACTGATGGGTCCTTCGAGACTGGGGTATTTTCAGAAACTGGCGTTTTGGGTTCTTGGCCGAGTTGATCAGTGGTGTCTTTCGAATTCCCGAGAGGCGTCACTGCTGAGTCTGATTTGGGAACGCTATCCTCTTCAACTATTTTTCTACTCGAATCTTGCACCGTCGTTTTGTCACTTGCTTGTTCCGTGTTTTTTCCGACATCCGTTGACGAGGAGTCACTTGTTGGCTTTACTTGCGACTGACTTTTCTCAGCGCTCAGCGGCTGTTGATTATCCGTCACAAGCGTTTTATCAGTCACCTGAACACGCTCGTCTTTTTTAACTTCTGATTGATTGCCTGATTTAGAAGATGCTTCTGGTTCAGCGTCCTTTGTCACTAATTCGCTACCACCTGTCGGTGAAGCTTTTTTCTCCGAGCTTGATCCAATCTTATTACTTTTGGTTTCGACTTTTTGCGCTGTACCTGGCCCCGTAATCGACTGGTTAATATCGTCTTGAAAATATAAAACCAGAGAAATTAATAGCACGAACACTATCGCTGCAAAGGTCGTAAGAATCACTTTAAAAGGCCATTTCGATGATGGCTCAGACGAGCGATCTAATGAGAATTTTTGCGCTTCAGCAATAATCTTTGCAGGATTCCCCACCCGCTGTAACTCGCTACTCAGGCTCGATGTTCCGATGGAAGAATCTATTGATGCTAACTGCTGCCACAACATCACGGACTCTTCTGGCGTTAACGCTAAAACATCAACCTCAAGAGAGTTACTAGTTTCACTCTCAAACCATTGATGAATTCGACTCTTTCCTTGATAAGACAAAACACAGTGTACGTGTTCGTTTCTTACTTTTTCGCTTAACTTTTCTAGATGCTCAAAGGTCAAATCATCCGCATTATCGAGCGCAAGCAAAACATCCTGGGTTGGCGATACTTGTGCTAAACCAAACTGAAAACTGGTACTACCCGCAGTACTGCTTATGTTTAGTTGTTCTAAAATTTGACCAAACCAATTCGAATCTCGACAATCCACCAAAATGGTTTGAATGGATTTGGGAAGTGACTCTGACAATAATTGGAGTAAAGTCGTCTTACCGGCACCTGCATCTCCAACAAGCCCAACTAACCGGTCCGAGTAAATTGCAAAATGCTCGAGTTTTTCAACGGTCTGTAACTGGCTATCAAGCGAAATGCGTTGGCTAGCGCTAATGAGTTGTTGAAAAATATTCTTTGAGCCAGTCATATCAATCAAAGCAGCTTGTTATTGCTTGCGTTATTTGGTCGCGATCAAACTGCTCGGTAATGATAACCGTCCCCAAACCATTAGGTACGATCAATCGAATTTTGTCTGAGATATTTTTTTTGTCATGCCGCATGGTTTCGAATAATTCATCCGCGTTGGTCGATGAAGGAACCTTAGTGGGTAAGTTGAAAGCTAAAAATAAAGTCTCAAGGCGTTCCACATAAGATTGCTCGATAAGTCCATGGCAACAAGCTAATTGAAACGCCATCATGGTTCCGATAGCGACCGCTTCGCCATGCAACCAATGTCGATAATTTCCAGCCTTTTCTATCGCATGGCCAAAAGTATGACCTAAATTTAATATAGCCCTAACGCCTTGTTCACGCTCGTCCGCGTTGACTACCTCGGCTTTAATCTGGCAACAACGTTCAATTATTGAGCTTAAAGCTTTGGCATCTCTTGCCAGCAGTGCAGTACTTTGCTGTTCAATAAATTCAAACAACGTAAAGTCAGTGATTAACCCATACTTAATGACCTCTGCCATACCAGCTGAAAATTCTCGAGCTGGTAATGATGAGAGGCAAGTTAAGTCAGCGATAACGGCTTGCGGCTGATAAAAAGCTCCGATCATATTCTTTGCGAGCGGATGATTGACCGCGGTTTTACCACCAACCGATGAGTCTACCATTGCCAACAAGGTGGTTGGCACTTGAACAAAAGGGATTCCGCGTTGATAACAAGCAGCACTAAAACCCGCTAAATCACCAACAACACCACCACCCAAAGCCACGATAGTTGCATTTCGTCGAAATCCTTTCAGCAACATTTGCTGCATTATTTTTTCGAATGTTTCTAAAGACTTAAAGACTTCGCCATCGGACATTTCAAATACCTCGACTTGAAATGAGGATAGAGCGTCTTTTAGCGGTTGGAGATACAGTTCTTTTACGGTTGGGTTGGTTACAATAAGAACTTGATCAGAGGCAATATAATCTGAAATCAATGAGCCAGAGGAGAGCAAGTTTTCACCGATAAAAATTGGGTATTGATGGTTATCTACCGAAACTGAAACTTGCTTCATAGGCTTTAAATTTGTGTTGATTGTACGAGCTCTGCAATATTATTCGCTACCGCTTTGACCGTGTTCTCGTTAGTTGCTACAACATAGTCTGAAATTTCTCGGTAGAGTGGATCGCGCTCTTCCATCAGATCGACTAGCGTCGATTCAGGATCATCATTTTGCAACAACGGACGGCGCTTATCTCGACGAGTTCGCTCGACTTGCTGATCGATAGAGGCTTCTAAATATACGACAACGCCTCGTCCAGCCAGATGGATTCGATTTTCCTTACGGATCACCGCACCACCGCCTGTCGCAAGCACAATGCCTTGCATAGAGGTCAGTTCTTCGATTATTTTCTGCTCACGCTCACGAAAGCCCTCTTCTCCTTCGATATCAAAGATCCAATCGATCGGTGCTCCAGTGCGTTTTTCTAATTCCTGATCGGTATCAATAAACTCGAGTTTCAGGATATCTGCGAGCTGTTTACCAATCGTAGTTTTGCCAGCTCCCATTGGGCCGACTAAGAATACGTTACGTTTATTCTTCATATATGACTACAACACTTTCCTATCTTATTGATATAAAAGATTTTTCACCTCTCAAAAATACAAGAACCCGCTCAAAGCGGGCTCTTGCTCCGATTTTGAGGGCTTATCTTACCCCTTCTTTGATAATTTTTGGAGTCACAAATATCAATAATTCCGATTTGGCTTCCGATTCGACAGTTCGTCGGAACAAAATACCTAATCCAGGAATGTCACCGAGCAATGGAACTTTGCTAACATCTTTATTGTTACGCTGCTGATAAATGCCCCCAAGAACGACCGTTTCGCCATTATCAACCAGTACCTGAGTACCGACTTCTCGGGTGTTAATAGCAGGTCCGCTTAAGGTTTCTTCACCACGGGTATCTTGGTTAACCAGCAGATCAAGGATGATGCGGTCATCAGGCGTTATCTGTGGGGTAACACGTAAACTTAAAACCGCCTTTTTGAATTGGATTTTGGTCGCGCCACTCGCACCACCAGCCGACTCTTGATAAGGAATCTCTTCACCCGCCTCGATATAAGCTTCTTTCTGGTTCGCAGTCACCACCTTTGGAGAAGCGATGACTTCACTTTTATTCTCGCTTTCTAAAGCCGATAGTTCAGCATCAAGAATAATACCGTCACTTAATCGCGCAAAGGTCAACCCGATGGTTCCAGCAGGTTCACTCACCGGAAGATTCACGTTATAAGACTCATTTAGCGGTAAAGTATCTTCTGAACTCAAACCTGCAAAGAAGTTACTCGCGTTATTGGTTCCTGATATTGTGGTTGAGTCACCAGTGGACGGGTTCAATAAATTATCAGAAGAATCGGTCACACCAAAGCGAACACCAATTTCACTTCCAACACCGTCTTCAGCAACAACGATTCGCGACTCAATCATTACCTGTCGAACTGGAATATCGAGCGTTCTAATGAGTTGCCTAATTTCATCCAGTTTTTTGGCTGTATCACGTAACATAAGCGTATTAGTACGATCATCAACCGTTACGCTACCACGATCCGACAAAAAGGACGTTTTATCGCCTTGAATAATTTCAGATAGAACCTTTGCTTTCGCATAGTTCACCTGCACGAACTCAGAACGAAGCGGCGCTAACTGCTCAACCTGCTGCTCTGATTGAAGCTCTAATGCCTCACGCGCAGCAATCTCATCAGCAGGAGCAATCAATAACACATTGCCGTTCTGACGTTTATCTAAACCTTTCGTTTTTAAAATAATATCAAGCGCTTGATCCCAAGGAACATTTTGCAATTGCAAAGTAATCGACCCAGAAACCGTATCGCTGGTTACCATGTTGACGTTTGCGATATCGGCAATTAATTGAAGAACCGCGCGAATGGTGATGTCTTGGAAGGTTAAAGACATACGCTCACCCGTGTATTGAGGCTCTTGTAAACGACGACGCTCAACTTCCTCTGGAGTGAGAGGCTTTAACTCAATGGTGTATTCCGTGTCAGCCTGATAGGCTAGGAACTCAAACTCATTGATTGTTTTAATCGTTAATCGGGTATTCGCACCAACTTGCTTTGTCTCAACAATTTTAGCGGGCGTTGCGAAATCCATAACGTCTAACTTACGAATCAATTCATTTGCGATATCAGCGTCAACAAAGTCTGCGACTACATCGCGGCCTTCTTGACGTAAATCAATTCCGATATTTGGGTTAGCTAAGGTTACAACCACGCGGCCTTCACCTTGCTCACCGCGTCGAAAGTCAATGCCTGTGATGGCTTTACCTTGAGCCGCCACTGGCTTAGGTACCATGGCACTGGTGCCGGACATATTTCCAGTGGTTGTCGCCGCAGTCGTAGTGCTTGCAGCGGCACTTCCGTCGCCACCAATAGTGACGATAAAGTCGTTTCCATCAACCGCTGTTGTATACTTGACCGACTCAACTAGACTGATAACCACACGAGTACGGCCTTGAGCTTCAACCGCAGAAATGCTGCGAGTTGCGCCAATCGCTACAGGAATGGTCTTGTCGTCTAATGAAACGGTGGTATTCGCGAAGTCTAGTGCGATACGCGCAGGATTTTCGGTAGTAAATACCCGAGGTACTTCTGGCGTAGCTGACATACTTAGTCGCAAAGCAACCCGATCGCCCGGAAGCACATTAAAATTAATCGCATTCAGCTCATTCGCTTTTGCAACCACAGAAAGCGCCGTCACACTGAATAAAACAGCAGCTTTTAAAAACTTTGTAATCATTGTCAGATTCCCCGACTTACTCAATAACATGTCTATTTTCTCCTACTGCCGCTTACTCATTCAGAGCCATATTGACTACGCGCTTTTCCCAGCAGCCTTGACCATCCGGAACCAATGTTTCGATGACGATACGAAACTCGTCGATATCGGTTATTTTGCCATGATTCACACCCAAGTAATTTCCGATAGCAACTTTAAAAACTTTGCCTTGAGATGGACCAGATGACATTTTTATCAAACCCCATTTCACATCTGATTTGGCCATGGCACCAACCATTTCCATTGAGTCTAGAGAGAAACGTTCTAAGTCTTCACGGGTTCTATTGGGATCTGGCTGAACGCTAGCATCACAACCTTCAGCGATGACTTGTAGCTCGCTTTCAACTTCGGGCTCAAGCTCCGCAAACGGACTACGGAAATCGGAGGCGGAATACTCAAACTTTGGAGTTTGCTTTACTTCAGGCGCAGGCGTAATTGAACCTGCGGGCTTGGCTTTTACCGACTCCACCCACTCATTCAGGTCGTCCGTATTTGACGTACATCCTGCTAGAAGTAGAGAGCCAACACTGATAATCGTCAGGAGTTTTCTCATAGTTGATCCTCCCCGACTTCAGCGTATCGGTAGGTTTTCGCCGTTACTGTCATGACTAACATTTTCTCGCCCTCCGAACCGAACACTTCTCGATCCGTGGTTCTGATCGTGAAGTCGTGTAACGTTACGATTCGAGGCATATTTGATACGCGGCTAACAAAGTCAGCAATTTGATGGTAACCACCAGAAACATTGATTTCTAGAGGCTCTTCAAAGTAGATTTCACGACTCACTTCGCCTTTCAAAGAAATATTTTCTAATTCGAGTCCAGCACCAGTGACTGCATAGGAAATCTCATCGACTAATCCAGGGACCTCACTGCGCTGTGGAAGCTGTTTCAAAAGCCCTTCAAAAGCCTTTTTAATAGAAGCCATCTGGTTTTTGTAATCTTCGAGATGAACCGCTTTACGTTGCTTCTTTTCAAAATCTTGTTTCAGTCTGAACTCTTTGCCTCTTTCCGCTTCCAAGGCATCGAGGTCGTCACTGATGAAAAACTGATACCCAAGAAGCAACACTAGGCCAAACACCAAAATACCAGTAATGACTTTTACCGGCGTGGGCCAAACCCCCATGTTGTTAATGTCGAGATCACTAACATCGAAATCTTTCATACTACTCATGTTAAGAATCTCCCTTGTCTTCGGTCACTTCACCTTCTTTCTTGGTGACTTCTTCTATTGTCAAAGAGAACTCTTTACGACCTGCTCCATAATCTTTGTCGGAGTCGATGTCTTTCAAAGTGCCATTTTGCAACCATGGAGACTCTTCGATTTTTCGCATGAATGCTGTAACACGTTGAGCAGACTCAGCTGAACCAATGACAATTAACTTGGCTTGTTTGCGTTCAATTGACTTTAGGTTTAACCCTTCCGGAATCGCTCGAACAAGCTCGTCAAAGATTCGAACCACTTTTGGTCGACTTTGCTGCAAGGTGGTGATCATGTTCATTCGCTCGATTAAGCGCTGACGCTCTTCTTCAAGCTTTTCAATTTCTTTGATTTGCAGATCAAGCTTGGCGATTTCTTGATTTAAAAAACGATTACGGTCTTGCTGGCCACTGATTTGTAAACCAACCGTCGATTTGTACGAGAAGACGACGACCACACCAAGCACAAGAACTAAGCCTAAGATACTCAGAAACTGACGCTGTTTCTCTTTCCTCAGCTCTTCACGCCAAGGTAGTAAGTTAATTCTTGCCATCAGTCAAAACTCCTCAATGCTAGTCCGCAGCAAATCATCAAGGACGGCGCGTCGACACTCAAAGCCTGTGCATTCACTCGATTAGCAATCGACATATCTGCGAATGGATTCGCGATTGAAGCAGAAACACCCAAGCGTTCCTCTAGCATTTCTTCTAAACCATCGATGACCGCGCATCCACCTGCCAAAACGACATGGTCGACTTCGCTGTACTGACTCGAACCGTAGAAAAACTGTAAAGAACGACTTACTTGTTGAATAACGGCTTCTTTAAAGGGCTCTAGTACTTCCGGCTCATAATCATCTGGAAGCCCACCTTGTTTCTTCGCCATTCCCGCTTCTTCATATGACAGCCCATAACGACGTTGAATCTCTTCCGTTAACTGCGCGCCGCCGAAAACCTGCTCGCGGGTATAAATGGTTTTAAAATCTTCTAGAACGCTCAAGCTGGTCATGGTGGCACCAACATCAACAATGGCAATGATTTTTCCTTCGCCTTGGTCAGGGAGCTGATTTTCGAGCAACTTGAATGCTCGCTCCATGGCGTAAGCTTCGACATCAACCACTTTCGCTTCGAGTCCACCCAGTTCGACCGCATCGGCTCGGCTGTAGACATTCTCTGACCGTGACGCAGCGAGTAACACATCGACTTTGTCCGGCGCCTTCTCAGACTCACCAATGACTTCGAAGTCGAGTGCAACCTCTTCTAACGGATAGGGAATGTACTGGTCAGCTTCAACCTGTATCTGATTCTCCATATCGTCATCAGACAAGTTTTTGTCCAGTTGAATGGTTTTGGTAATCACGGCAGAGCCCGCTACTGCGACGGCTGCGTTCTTGATTCCGGCTTTTGAGCGACTCATTACTCGCTTAATCGCTTCGCCGACGGCTTCGGGATCGCGAATATCGCGTTCGGAGACCGCTTCTTGTGGTAAAGGTTCTACAGCATACGCCTCGACTCGATAGCGAGATCCGACGCGCCCCAATTCTAATAGCTTCACGGAGGTTGAACTGATATCCAACCCAACCACTGAAGGCCGTTTTGTCCCAAATAGCTGAGCCAGCATAAGCGTAAAATTCCTATAACTTTATATATTTACACCATTTACATGTGTATTCACATTAAATAATAGCGCTAACTTCCCGATATTTCACCTATTTTTCAAAAAAAATATCCATAAGCAACTAATCAACGATATACTGTGTCAAAATTAATAAGTGACCACTAAATATATAGTTTCTACCCTATGAAATATCTACTGAGTGCTATCAATAAAGGCGTATATTTTGTGATCCTCTTCGCGATCGCCGGATTTATGGGATTTTGCGGCCTTTATTTGTATCTAGGCCCACACCTACCTAATGTCGACTCCATAAGAGACATACGTCTACAGACACCCATGACGGTTTACAGCCAAGAAGGTGAACTCATTGCTGAGTTTGGGGATAAGCGTCGAATACCGGTAACGTTAGGAGAGGTACCACAAACATTTATACACGCGCTTATTGCAACAGAAGATAAACGATTTTACGAGCACTCAGGCGTAGATTTCTTAGGGGTAATGCGTGCTTTTGTGAACAATATCACAACCGGTACCCGTAGTCAGGGCGCAAGTACCATCACTCAACTCGTTGCACGAAATGTTTACCTCAATAGAAAGAAGACGTTCACGCGAAAATTTCGAGAGATGTTTTTGGCTTGGAAAATAGAGTCAGAAATATCAAAGAATGAAATTTTAGAGCTCTTTATTAATAAGGCTCACTTCAGTCATCGTGCCTATGGCTTAGGTGCAGCGGCTCAGGTGTATTACGGAAAAGAATTGGGTGAGTTAGAGCTTCATGAAGCAGCGGTACTCGCAGGTATTCCGAAAGGGGAGTCGATTTACAACCCCATTTCAAATCCCGATCGTGCGCTCGAGCGTCGAAATCATGTGTTAGGGCGAATGCTCGCCGAGGGTTATATCAACCAAGAGCAATACCAATCGGCCATCGAGCAGCCTGTCGACACGCGTAAACACGGAGCCGATGTCTCTTTCTCTGCGCCTTATCTTGCCGAAATGGTTCGTCGCGACATGATTGAGCGTTTTGGTCGTGAAGCTGCATACAATAATGGATTGCGAGTATTCACCACCGTGAACAATAAACTGCAGGTAGCCGCACAAGCAGCATTAAGACAAAGTTTACTTGAATACGATGAGCGCCACGGCTATCGCGGACCTGAGCAAACCATTGAAGCGATTGAAACCCTGTCGAATGACGACTTACAGTCTTATCTAGAAAGCTTGCCAGCGGTGGCATTGCTTCACCCAGCTATTGTAACCAGTGTTCAAGACCAAAGCTTCAGCGCGCTGACTCTCGATAAACAAACGGTCGAACTGACCTGGGAAGACATAAAATGGGCTTCGCCTTTTATTTCTTCAGATGCGCGCGGACCTGCCCCTAAAACCGCCGCCGACATTGTCAAAAAAGGTGACGTAATACGACTACTGGCAAAACCCGATGGGGCCTTTAAACTGAGCCAAATTCCTGAAGTCGCCGGTGGCTTTATCGCCCTCAAGCCACAAACGGGGGCCATTGAAGCGTTAGTGGGTGGCTACGACTTCTCTCTCAACCAATTCAATATGGTGACTCAAGCTCGAAGACAGCCTGGCTCCAACATTAAACCCTTTATTTATTCAGCAGCCCTAGAGAAAGGCTACACCGCAGCGAGCGTATTAAACGATGCGCCTTTCGTGAAAGAGGATAAAACAGCAGAAGACTTTTGGCGTCCGAAAAACGACAGTGGTCGCTATAAAGGCCCTACCCGCCTTCGCGACGCGTTACGCTTCTCGAACAACTCCATTTCTGTGCGATTAATGAACGCGATCAATCCGGCCTATGCTGAAAAATACCTCCTAAACTTCGGTTTTCCCGATGAATATATGGATCCCTACACGTCATTGGCGTTAGGCAGTGCCAGCTTTACGCCATTAGAGGTCGTTCGTGGTTATGCGGTGTTTGCAAACACTGGCTATCAAGTGGAGCCTTATTTCATTGAACGCATCGAGAGTGCCAATGAAGAAATCATCTTTCAAGCTGAGCCAGTCCAAGTCTGTCGTCCTTGCGAAGAGCAGTTAGCGAAACAAGCAGAAATGACCGCCGTCGCAGAACTTACTTCCGATACCGAACCAAGCTTAACAGCAGGCGCGACAGAGCCTTCGAATCAGCCAACTGACTGGACAGTAGACTATTCGACAGATGAACCATTGCAACCATTGCCAGCGTTACCTATCGATGAAAATAAAATCGCAAAGCGAGTGGTCGATGAACGAAATGTCTTTATCGTGAACTCTATGATGCAAGACGTTATTCATCGAGGCACTGCTTGGCGGCAACTTCATAATTCGCAGAGTCCGCTATTAAAACGCCAAGATATTGGTGGGAAAACAGGTACCACGAATGATGCGAAAGATGCTTGGTTTTCTGGGTTCAACGGTGATTACGCAGCCACCGCATGGGTCGGCTTTGCAGACTACTCATTAACTCTTGGAAATCGTGAGTACGGCGGTAAAGCAGCCTTACCGATTTGGCAAAAATTTATGGAATTAGCGCTGGCTGACAAACCACACAATGCCATGGCACAACCACAAGGTATTGTGACCGCTCGTATCAATCAAGAAACTGGAAAGCTCGCAAATAGCCAAACTGAAAAGACGATTTTTGAAATATTCCGCTCAGAGTATCTGCCGGAGAAAGAACCTGAGACAACCTTGCCGGGACAAGACGATCCATTTGGCGAAGTTTTTTAACGGCGACTAGCGCTCATTGGAGACCTAACAAAACGTCTAATCGAAGACCTTACCAAAAGCTAACAAAAAAGGCGCCTCAAAGGCGCCTTTTTCATAAATCCGAACAAGCTTATTTTTTGCCGCCACGAGCACCAAAACGCTTACGGAAACGATCAACACGACCGCCAGTATCAACAATTTTCTGCTTACCGGTAAAGAATGGGTGACAGGCAGAGCATACGTCTAGCGAAATGTCTTTACACAAAGTTGAACCCACTTTAATTTCATTACCGCAGCTGCAGCTTGCTGTAATTTCTTCGTATTTAGGATGAATACCTTCTTTCATAATATGTCTCTCTTTCTACGTGGATCGCTATCTTTACCCCTGTGGCAAAAACACCATCCACCCAATTAGGGGACGCGGATCATACTCTTAGCATGTTCGAAATTCAACCACTCTGAATCAGATAAATAAACTAACCTCTCGATTCCCATGGCTTTTTACTTTACTTATTTGAAGCAACGCATACCATAGGGCACCATGATCCACTAAAGCAGAACTCAATCTTGACAGATAGCGCTTTGGTAGCAGTCGCCTTACCAGTGCCTCTGCGCCGCGAATTTACCTATCAAACCACACTTCCGGCCCCCCTATCGGCTGCCGAGTCAAAGTGCCATTTGGTTCAAGAGAACTGATTGGTGTAGTAAGTGCTAACTTAGAAAACACACCATTAACCGAAACAGATCTCAAGTCAGTGATTGAAGTGATTGATACTCAACCCATTTTCACTGATCCGAACCTCTGGACTTTACTTATAAAAGCTAGTCATTACTATCACCATAGTCTGGGTGATGTACTAGCCACCGCTTTACCCAATGCACTTATCAAAGGAAAGCCAGCGAAATTAGAGCCACAAAAAACATGGCAAGTCACTGAACTCGGCAAGACTGACTATGCCATGATACCGGCTCGCGCCGTACGCCAGCGACAAGCCATGCAATATTTTATTGAAGCCGCCAATCCAGTCAGCTCAGAAGAACTCAACATTCAAGACATCAGTGCATCAACACTGCGCAGCTTAGCCAATAAAGGCTGGATAAACGCCCAATACTTATCCGAAACACCAGCCAAAGTTACGGTCGGTCAATCTCTAACATTAAATGATCAACAGCGCACCGCAGTCGATGCTATCAATGACTACCAAAACTGCTTTAAAACCCTTTTAATTGATGGCGTCACTGGGAGCGGTAAAACCGAAGTCTACTTACAGGCGATCGCCAAACAAATTGAACTGGGTCGTCAAGTACTCATACTGATCCCAGAGATCGGGTTAACCCCGCAAACGGTTCAACGCTTTGAGCAGCGCTTCGCGAATCAAGTTGGAGTGCTGCACTCGGGTCTAACTGACGGTCAAAGATTGACGACTTGGTTAAAAGCTCGAGAAGGAATTCTCAAGATCATTATCGGCACTCGTTCAGCAATATTTACACCAATGAAAACACTGGGCATGATCATTGTTGATGAAGAGCATGATCTATCGTTTAAACAGCAAGATGGGCTCAAATACTCGTCGCGCGATCTGGCCATTATGCGCGGCCAACTCACCAACATACCGGTTATCTTAGGCAGTGCAACGCCATCACTCGAGAGCCTACAAAATGCGCTAAATGATCGCTACAAGCACCTTATACTGACGCATCGAGCAAGTGGTCACCCTCCGCCCGCATTAACGTTACTCGACTGCAAAAATCAACCATTGATAGAAGGGTTCAGCCAGCCTTTACTGCAGGCGATCGAACGCCACTTGGCGGACCAGCAACAAGTATTGGTCTTTATCAACCGACGCGGATTTGCGCCGATTCTAATGTGTCACAAATGCGGTTGGATTGCTGACTGTAAGCGCTGCGACAGCTATTTAACACTGCATCAAGGAGCTTCCCACTCTTATCTGCAATGTCACCACTGTGGCCACTACCAAAAGCATCCCGATCATTGTCCAAAATGCCACGAAAAAGAGCTGATTTCTGTCGGCCAAGGCACTGAGCGCATCGAGCAGTTTCTAGCAAAGCGCTTCCCCGACTATCCGATTCAACGTATCGATCGTGATACCACTCGCCGCAAACAAGCGATGAGCCAATACATTGAAGCCGCAAAATCTGGATCAACGCGCCTGTTGGTTGGCACCCAAATGATTGCGAAAGGTCATCACTTTCCCAAGGTCACCCTAGTGGCTGTTTTAGATATTGATGGAGCCTTGTTCAGTAGTGACTTTAGAGCGCCGGAACGTGCGGCACAATTGCTCATTCAAGTCGCAGGAAGAGCTGGTCGAGAACTGACACAAGGTGAAGTAATGATTCAAACACATCACCCGGACCACCCATTGTTACGCTCACTCACTCATTTAAATTATCAGCAAGTGGCGAAAACGTTACTGCAGGAGCGAGCGGCTTCATTACTACCTCCTCACACTCACATGGCGTTAATTCGAGCCGAAAGCCACAACAAACAACAAGCGTTAGACTTTCTATCAGCTGCACGAGAGCGAATGAGCGCCACCAATAGTCAACTAGAACTGCTCGGCCCTGTCGCCTGTGCTATCAGCCGAAAAGCCGGTCGGTATCGCTTCCAATTATTGATTAACGCCACTCGACGCTCAGAGTTGCACCCGGCTATTTCGCAGATATTGCCCGATATAGAAAATTTACCTTTGGCGAGTCGCGTTCGTTGGTCTCTCGACATTGACCCACAAGACTTACTCTAGCAACCACCAAAGCAAAGCCGATTGGTCGCAGCTTTTTAATTTGCGTAGACTGCTAAGAAGGATAATTCGCTGCCTAGCCTCATTAAAACTTGGTGATATTCGAAAATCATCTGAAACCACGGCTAAAAAATTCTAATTTCGGCGAAATTACTTAGTTTTATCTATCGATAATCAGAATTTTTTCAAGGATAATAAGCCGATTATTTCAATTAAATTAAAGTTTATTAACCGCAATGAAAGACACGCTCGTCAATCTTCTCGAACAGGCCATAGCGCAACTAAAAAGCACTGGCGTACTCGCGCCCGACTTTTCGCCGAACCTTCAGGTTACTCACACCAAAGATAAAGCACACGGTGATCTTGCGACGAATTTGGCAATGCTTTTAGCTAAGCCCGTGGGCAAACCACCGCGTGACGTTGCCGAAATGATTGTCAACGCGTTACCTGACTCACCGGCTATTACCGAGGTGGTCATCGCGGGCCCAGGCTTTATTAACTTCTTTATGGCGCAAGCCGCCCAAAGCGCGATCGTGCAGCAAGTTATTGAGCAAAACGATCGCTTTGGACACAACAGTGACGGACAGAACCAAGCGGTTCAGGTGGAATTTGTTTCAGCCAATCCAACCGGGCCATTACATATTGGTCATGGCCGTGGCGCGGCGGTGGGAGACAGTATCTGCCGATTACTCAAAGCTAATGGTTGGTCGGTGACAGCAGAGTTTTACTACAATGACGCCGGACAACAGATTAATAATTTAGCCCATTCAGTGCAGGCTCGATGCAAAGGCCTATCACCCGACGATGAGCAATGGCAACCTGATTGGTATCAAGGCGATTACATCAACGATGTCGCCAATGACTATATGGCGAAAGCGGCGATCGATGCCGAAGATCAACATGTCGTCGGCAAAGGTGATATCGATGACTTGGATGCCATCCGACATTTTGCGGTCGCTTATCTCCGTCGCGAGCAAGATCTCGATCTTAAAGCCTTTGCAGTCAATTTTGATAACTACTTTTTAGAATCGTCGTTATATCAAGACGGTAAAGTAGAACAAACGGTGCAACGATTGATAGCTCAGGGATACACCTACGAAGAAGGTGGTGCCTTATGGCTTAAAACCACTGAATTCGGTGATGACAAAGATCGTGTTATGCGCAAAAAAGACGGTGGATATACTTATTTTGTGCCCGATGTCGCCTACCACCTCGATAAATACCAACGAGGATTTAAACGCGTCATTAATGAGCAAGGCGCCGATCATCACTCTACCATTACCCGCGTAAGAGCTGGCCTGCAAGCATTGAATATGGAGATCCCTGAAGGCTACCCAGATTACGTTTTGCATCAGATGGTCACCGTTATGCGCGGTGGTGAAGAAGTCAAAATATCCAAACGTGCAGGCAGCTATGTCACTCTTCGCGATTTAATCGATGAAGTGGGACGCGATGCTACCCGTTATTTCTTAGCGGCCCGTCGTGCTGAGTCGCAATTAACTTTTGATATTGAATTGGCCAAGTCACAAACCACTGACAACCCCGTGTTTTATATTCAATACGCTCATGCTCGAGTTTGCTCTGCGTTACGTAAACTCACTGAGCAAGAAAGAACCTTTGATATCAGCAATGGTCTGAATCATTTAGAGCAGCTCGATTTACCACAAGAAACCGATTTAATGGACAAAATGAGCCAGTTCCCTGACTTGGTAAGAAATGCAGCGAAACATTGCGAACCACATGTTATCGCGCATTACTTACGTGAGTTAGCTGCACTACTGCATGGGTATTATCAAGTTGGCTCTGATGATGACTCGAAACGCTGGATAGTCGAAGAGCAAAACTTGTGTGATGCACGTTTAACTTTAATCAGTGCAGTGAAACAAGTGCTTAAAAATGGATTAGACTTGCTCGGAGTCACTGCTCCACAAAAAATGTAGTTCTGATGCGAGTAAACACAACGAGCGGTTACGCTCGTTAGTACTCTCAACACAAAGAGACTCTACACTTAAAAGGACTCTAAACAAGAATAGAGTCTGAACAAAAAGAGAGTCTACGCATAAAGAGACTCTGATAGCAAAATATCTATTGAGCTTAACGAAAAGTCGAGCGAACAAAAATGATCTGCCGCCTGGGCGTAGACTCTGCGCCAGTCAGAAGAAGTAGACAGGACGGAATAATAAAGTTTATGGCTAGAGATTACGCAAAAAAAAGCGCTCCCAAAAAGCGCACTCGCAATGCAACTCGAAGAAAAAAACAAGGGTTCCCCACCGCAGCAGTTTTGGTTGTCGGCATGATCGTTGGTGGATTTGTGGCCTTTTTAGCTTATCTAAAATTTATTCCGCAAACAGGAAACACGGCCATCGAGTCTAAACAGACGGTTCAACCGACAACGAAACCTCAACCCAAGCCGCAACCCAAAGTTGAAGAGGTTCCGAAATATACTTTTCACGATATTTTAGAAGACAAAGAAGTCGTGATTCCCGAAGAAGAGCTACAGCGTCCTGAGAACAAAGTCTCAATGCAATACGTTATGCCATGTGCTGCATTCGGTGATGTTAAAAACGCCGATGCCCTAAAAGCAAAAATTGCGTTTTTGGGTTTTGAGAGCAAAATTCTTCCGATTGATACGAAAAGTCGCCGCTTGTACCGAGTGCAATTAGGCCCATTTTCAAGTAAGCGACAAGCCGAATCCATTCGCCACCGTTTACAAGAAAATGACATCAATGACTGTAAAATTTGGGGTAAGAAGCTTTAGCTTCCTACCCTTAATTTCACTCGATACTTGGCTTAGCTAGCGATCACCAGCTTTATTCCCTGCAATTGCAACTGAGCCTTCTCAATGTGTCTTTCGCAATCCTGTATTTGCTGTTCTAAACGAGTAATTTCATCTTCTCGAATAGCCGAATTGCGCTCACGTAAACGTCGTAGTCGTTCAATTTCACCGTTTAATGCTTCGTTTAATTTTGAACGCGCATGAGACTTAATATCAGCAACCTTGGTTTGAGAAAGTTGATGACTCAACTCAATCATCGGAGCAACCTGAGTTTTAACTTGCGCGACAATTTGTCTGGCTACTTTTCCTTTTAGAGGTTGGCTTAATTGATTAAGAGCACTATGACTCACTACCTTTGATAAATCTTTACCCGTCGCGTCGATTAAAAACCGTTGCGGTTTTGCAGATACATAGCGGCTGAGTTGTAATTTTTTCGGCGCTATCGATTCTAACGTGTAAAAAGTTTCTAGCAGTAACGTTCCAGGCTTCAATCCCTTAACAGAAATTGTGGTGACCGAAGTATTGCCTGCATCACTTTTCGCCAACATTTCCATCGACTCTGAGACCATCGGGTGCTCCCAGCTCAAAAACTCGATGTCGTCTCGCGATAAAGCTTTCATGCGATCGAGGGTAACCGTTGTCCCTTCTTCCTTTAAAGCAGGAAAATAAGAATGCTTCATTTGATCACTGGGCCTAACAATCCAACTCAGCGCTGAATGATCTTCGTAATCTACTCCAAACTCTTCTAACAAGCCTTCAAAGTATTTCGTTAACACCTCATGTTGTTCGTTTTCAATCAGTTGCTCAACCAACTCGTCAGCTTGCGGTTGACGACAAGAATTCAGCTCCAATAATTTGTTACGCCCGAGCTCTTGCTGTTGAACAATATCGGCTACCACCTTCTGTGTTTGCATAATTAACTCTGAGCGATCTTGAGTTAAATTCGTCATAGCCTCTAACAACGACGCTTCAAAACGGAGAAATACACTGTATCCGGCACTGAAACTTTGTTCGAACAAATTAAGACCCTTATGGTACCAGTCGAACAGTACATGTTGAGACGAGCCTTCAAGGTAAGGAATATGAATATTGATCGTCTGCGTTTGGCCGATACGATCCAAACGTCCAATACGCTGCTCAACCAAATCTGGGTTGGCCGGAAGATCAAATAGAACTAAGTGATGTGCAAATTGAAAGTTACGACCTTCACTGCCAATTTCCGAACAAAATAAAACTCTTGCACCTTCTTCGCGATCGGCAAAATACGCCGCCGCGCGATCTCTTTCTATGAGACTAAGTCCTTCATGAAAGCAGCTGCATTTTACTGCCAACTTTCGCGAGAAGTGTTGTTGTAAGGCTAAAGCGGTACTCGCATGATGTGCAATCACTAGAACTTTCTCATCACTCAGTTGCTCAAGCTTTTGCTCCAACCACTCAACTCGAGGATCGCGCTTGATCCAAACGTCAGGCACCAACTCAACTTCTGGCGTCAATCCAGCAATGCCGACATTTAGAGGATCATCGTCTTCGGGTTGGTAGATCTCTGGACAAGGCATCGGATAACTCTGTACCGACCGAATTGGGAAGTTATCTAATGAGCTACGCGCGTTACGAAACATCACACGACCATTGCCAAATTGATCCACTAACTGATCAAGTAACTTCTGTTTTATGCTTTCATCGAGACTGTCTGTAAGCGTCGAGTGAAGTTCGTTTGGCAGTAAACTCTTTAAGCGCTCTACATCGCTAAACTCAGTATCTTGTAATGCTTCAATTAGTTCACGATGATCGGTTTCCGCAGCGACTTCAGCTTTAAAGGCAGTAAGATCATGATAACGTTTCGGGTCTAGCAATCTTAAGCGTGCAAAATGGCTGTCTAAGCCCGCTTGCTCTGGCGTCGCCGTTAACAACAAAACACCTTCGGAGCGACTCGCTACCTGCTCAACTAATTGATAGTCCTCACCTGATGCCTGCTCAGACCAACGCAAATGGTGAGCTTCGTCGACCACGAGAAGGTCCCAGTCCGACACCAATAAATGCTGCTGCATGTCTGGCGACTCCATCAACCCATCAAGGCTCGCGATGATAAACTGTTCCATCGCAAAAGGATTCACCTCTTCATCATTATCAAGATCGCGAATCGGCTGCGCCTGCAATGCATCGAATCGCGGTTTGTCGTACAACGCAAAACGCAAGTTAAAACGACGCAACATTTCTACCAGCCATTGATGCACTAGACTGTCTGGTACCAAAATCAATACTCGCTCAGAACGGCCAGTGACTATTTGCTGGTGAATAATCATTCCAGCCTCAATGGTTTTACCCAGGCCAACTTCATCTGCCAATAGCACACGAGGTGCGGGTCGGTGAGCGACCTCATGGGCGATATATAATTGATGAGGTAATAGTTCTACTCGAGGTCCCAACAAGCCCTGCACAGGTGATTGTTGTAAGCGATCAAGATGAGCAAAGGTATCAAACCTCAGCTGGTAGCTGTCATCTGAGTCTATCTGACCATTTAAGAGGCGTTTTTCCGGAGCGTTAAATTGAACATAACAATTAAGGTGGAGCTCGGTGATTTGGTGTTGCTCACCGTTCGCATCTTCACCAAGATAGATCATTAAACCATTGAGCTCGTGGGCCTCAATGACTTGGAAGACTTGGTCATCCATATCTGAAATTCGATCGCCGCTTTGGTATTGAATTCGACTGACAGGCGCATTGTCGATCGCATAATGGCGCGACTCGTTCACAGCAGGAAAATAGATTTCCATTCGCCGACCTTCCACTGACTGAATCATCCCCAAGCCCAAATTCGACTCGCTATGACTCACCCAACGTTGACCCACCACCACTTGACTCATTTTTATTCACCGACGACCAGAAAGGGCGCGCATTCTACCATCGATGACGAGAATTTAAAGCCTTGAGTCCGCTATCTATCGCCCACCAAGTAAGATTTTTGGGTAGATAGCTGTTTCGAGTCGACGATCAGTAAATCAACAGCCCGACACACCCAAGCCTTGAATTCCAATATCTGATCCCCACTTATAGGCAACTGACCCACCAAGAGCAGCAGGAGTCTATTTTGGAACAGTTTCGAGGAACCACCATTGTCTCAGTCCGTCGAAAAGGACAAGTCGTCATTGGCGGAGACGGCCAAGTATCCCTTGGGAATACCGTAATGAAAGGCAATGCACGCAAGGTTCGCCGGTTATACCACAATAAAGTTTTGGCCGGATTTGCCGGCGGTACTGCCGACGCCTTTACGCTATTCGAGCGTTTTGAGGCCAAGTTAGAAATGCATCAAGGCAAATTACTACGAGCCGCTGTCGAGCTCGCCAAAGACTGGCGTACAGACCGTATGCTACGGCGCTTAGAGGCCATGTTAATCGTGGCAGACCACGAGCATTCATTTATTATTTCTGGCAACGGCGATGTGATTGAACCTGAATTAGAAGATGGCGGATTATTAGCCATTGGATCCGGTGGCGCCTTTGCTCAATCAGCTGCCAAAGCACTGCTCGAAAACACCGACATGGGTGCTAAAGAGATTGTTCAGGCCAGCTTAAAAATTGCCGGTGATATCTGCGTATACACCAACCAAAATTTAACCATCGAAGTCCTTGATTAACCGACTTTGAGAGCGAGAGAGTTCACTATGTCACACATGACTCCACGAGAGATTGTTCACGAATTAGATAAACACATTATCGGCCAAGATGCCGCTAAGCGCGCAGTGGCTATTGCCCTACGTAACCGCTGGCGTCGAATGCAAGTTGATGACCAATTGCGCAATGAAATTACTCCCAAGAACATTCTTATGATTGGCCCTACCGGGGTCGGGAAAACAGAAATTGCTCGGCGCTTAGCGAAATTAGCCAATGCACCCTTTATAAAAATCGAGGCCACTAAATTTACCGAAGTTGGCTATGTAGGACGCGATGTCGACTCCATTGTCCGTGATTTAGTCGATGCGGCGTTTAAAATGCTGCGAGAGCAAGAAGTTGAACGAGTAAAACCCAGGGCCGAAGATGCCGCAGAAGAGCGCATTCTTGACGCCTTATTACCGCCACCTCGGAGTATGGGCTTCGATACCAGCGATTCACAACCAGAGCAAGAGAGCGCCAGCCGACAACTGTTTCGTAAAAAGTTACGTGAGGGTGAACTCGACGATAAAGAAATCGAAGTCGATATTGCTGCGCCACAAGTTGGTGTCGAAATTATGGCACCACCTGGCATGGAAGAAATGACCAGTCAGCTACAAAACATGTTTCAGAACATGTCTCCAGGTAAAACTAAACGTCGGAAGTTGAAAGTTAAAGACGCGTTTAAGCTCATTCGCGAAGAAGAAGCGGAGCGGCTGATCAATTTAGACGACTTAAAAAACAATGCCGTTGACGCCGTTGAGCAAAACGGAATAGTGTTTATTGATGAAATTGATAAGGTGGCAAAACGCCAAGAAGCGTCCGGTGGTGATGTCTCTCGCGAAGGTGTACAAAGAGACCTATTACCGCTCGTCGAGGGTTGCACGGTCAGCACCAAGTACGGAATGATAAAAACAGACCACATTTTATTCATTGCCTCAGGGGCATTTCATTTGGCCAAACCGTCAGATTTGATTCCCGAATTACAAGGTCGATTGCCTACCCGCGTGGAGTTGAAGGCGCTATCAACCAATGATTTCATTCGTATTCTGACCGAGCCCGACGCCTCGCTCACAAAGCAATACAAAGCTCTAATGGCCACCGAAAATCGTCAGATCGAGTTTGCCGACAGTGGCATTCAGCGAATTGCAGAGATAGCTTGGCAAGTCAACGAGCGTACCGAGAATATTGGCGCTCGCCGCTTACAAACGGTGATGGAAAAACTGCTCGAAGACATTAGTTTCAGCGCCTCTGAGGTAGATGAGGCAGTGACCATCGATGCAGCTTATGTCAATCAACAACTGACTGACCTAGTTGAAGATGAAGATTTAAGCCGCTTTATCCTCTAAACCTTCTCTAAACTCACCATGGCGAGTGTAGCAACAGATGACGTTATGATCGAAAAGTTGCTACACTTGCGCTACCGAATCAAAACGCCTTGTCGTTGAGGTTATTTTTGTGACTCAAGCTCCACTCGATATAAAATTTCACCAAAAAAGCCAATATTTGGAAGTGATATTTGCTGAACATAGCTATCAATTTAGTGCTGAGTTTTTACGAGTATACTCACCTTCTGCCGAAGTTCGAGGACACGGCGGTGGTCCGCTAAAATTAGTGGCCGGTAAAAAGCAGGTTCGAATCACTAACCTGAAACCCGTCGGGCACTATGCCATTCAAATTACCTTTGATGACGGCCATGATTCAGGACTGTATACTTGGCAGACCTTTCAAGAACTTGGCGCCCAACAAGAGACCTTGTGGCAGAACTATTTAAACCGACTGCAACAAGAGCATGCTTCGCGCGAACCAAATAGCGAGCCCAAGTTTAAAAAGATAACTTAATTTCACACTTACATAACGGTATCCGCGAATGAGCGATAAAACACATTTTGGTTATCAAACCGTCGACGTTGAACAGAAACAGCATAAGGTTGCCGATGTCTTTCATTCTGTCGCCGCCAAGTACGATCTAATGAATGATGTCATGTCGATGGGTATTCATCGTTTATGGAAACGTTTTACCATTGAAATGAGTGGTGTGAGACCCGGACATAAAGTTTTGGACTTAGCCGGTGGAACAGGCGACTTAGCCATGAAGTTTGCAGACAAAGTGGGTGCTAGTGGCCAAGTCATTCTGGCCGATATCAACGCCTCCATGTTAAATGTCGGGCGCGATAAGCTCATCGACAGGGGTTATGGTGGAAGGATTGAATTCGCTCAAGTCAATGCAGAATCACTTCCTTTTGCCGACAATACTTTTGATGTGATCACCATTGGCTTCGGGCTGCGCAATGTTACTGATAAAGAGAAAGCATTGGCCAGCATGCAGCGCGTACTAAAACCTGGCGGTCGATTGCTCGTATTAGAATTCTCAAAGCCAGAATTACCGTTACTCAGCAAAGCTTACGATTTTTATTCTTTTAATTTACTTCCCAAAATGGGTAAATTATTAGTTAACGACAGCGACAGCTATCAATATTTAGCCGAGTCGATTCGAATGCATCCTGACCAAGAAACCTTAAAAAGCATGATGCTAGCGGCTGGCTTTGATGAAGTTGATTATCAGAACATGACCGGCGGCATCGTCGCTTTGCACCGTGGCTTTAAGTTTTAATTTTTCAACACTATGAGTAGCTTAAATTTAGCCCTCGCTACCGTGATTGAAAAGATGCTCAATCAAGTGATTGCGCTCGATTCCGATGTCTTGCATAAAGCTCAGCCATTGGCTGGAAAAACCATATGTCTCTCTCTTACTGACTGGGAACTTGAGTTTTGGCTAGCGTTTAATGAGTCGCCCATTGCCGGACAACCCATTGTAGCGGTCCACAGTCGCCTAGAGCACAGTGCCAATGTAACACTCAGTGGCACCAGCTTCGCTTTTTTTAATATGGCACAACAACAACGCGGCGGTGATGCATTTTTTACCGGTGAGCTACACTTTAGCGGTGAAATTAACACGGCCCAAACCTTTCAAGCATTTTGGCAACAGTTGGATCTAGACTGGGAGGAAGCTTTATCCAAATACACCGGTGATATCTTTGCTCATCAGGCAGGTCGATCACTCAAGCAGTTTCATCAGTTTGCCAAAAAAAGCTTTTTTACCTTTAAGCAAAACAGTCAAGAATACATGACCGAAGAGTTACTATTAACGCCAACGGTCAGCGAAGCAGACACGCTATTTTCTGAGATCGATGAACTAAAATCTGATGTCAGCCGCTTAGAAGCTAGAATTTCAGTCTTAACTAATAAAATGAGTTCATAGGAGTCGGCTTTCGGTATGACGTTTAAAAATCTGCGCCGAGCAATGACGATTAACCGAGTGTTGATCAAATATCGACTCGATGAGTATTTTAGCGATACTCCATTAAAACCCTTTATTCCATTGCTTCGACTCGTTGCATTGACGCGACGTTGTAACTCGCAAATTCCTCAAGGTCAACGTGTTAGAGAAGCACTCACGGAGCTCGGTCCTATCTTCGTTAAGTTTGGCCAAATGTTATCAACTCGTCGCGACTTACTGCCACCGGATCTCGCCGATGAGCTTATGTTATTGCAAGATAAGGTACCACCTTTTCCTGAACAGCAGGCCAAAGCAAGAATTGAACAACAATTAGGGCAGCCAGTTAGCGATGTCTTTAATGATTTTTCGGCAACGCCATTAGCCTCAGCTTCAATGGCTCAAGTCCACGCTGCGACCTTACCCAATGGAAAGGCAGTGGTCGTTAAAGTCATTCGTCCAGGCATTCGCGCACAACTTAAAAGAGATCTGGCACTGCTCCGTCAACTAGCTTCTTGGGTTGAAAGATATTTTAGTGAAGCAAAACGCTTTAAACCCAAACACGTTGTTTCAGATTATGAAGCAACGATCTATAACGAACTTGATTTACGCACTGAAGCGGCCAACACCTCTCAACTAAAACGCAACTTTGAAAACAGCGAGTTACTGTATATTCCAGAAGTCTATTGGGACTTAACCCGAGAAAAAGTCATGGTTCAAGAGCGGATTTATGGCATTCCAATTTCTGATGTCAACGCTCTCAAAGCAGCCAATACCGATATGCAAGAGCTGGCTCATCGTGGTGTCGAAATATTTTTTACTCAAGTCTTTCGTGATAGCTTTTTTCACGCCGATATGCACCCCGGCAATATATTTGTTGATGTTAGAGATCCCCAGAAGCCGGTTTACATTGGTATCGACTGTGGAATCATGGGCACGCTAGGCGCTAACGATAAGCGCTATCTTGCGGAAAACTTTGTCGCGTTTTTCGACCGTGATTATCGACGCATTGCCGAGCTCCATATCCAATCAGGTTGGATCCCCGCTGAGACGCCGGTTGAAGCATTTGAGTCGGCCATTCGAACCGCATGCGAACCAATTTTTGGTAAACCATTATCAGAAATTTCATTCGGCCACTTTTTAATTCAATTGTTCCAAGTTGCCCGACGTTTTAATATGGAAGTTCAACCCCAGTTGGTCTTGCTCCAAAAAACGCTTTTGTATATTGAAGGTCTTGGACGACAGCTCTATCCAGATTTAGATTTATGGGCGACAGCCAAACCCTTTTTAAAAGACTGGGTCAAACAGCAATATGGCGTAAAAGCGATAGTTCGACGACTTCGAAACAAATGGCCAACTTGGATTGAAGAGTTTCCAGAAATGCCCGAGAAGCTAGCACAGTTTCTTGAGCAGCAAAGCCAAACCAGTGAGCAGCTGGCTCAATTTCAACCGTTAATACAAGTTCAGCAAGCGCGACAGAAAAAAAATAGCCAAAAGCTCAACTGTGCATTAATTGGAACAAGTTTGGCCATACTAGCAACCGGCTTTGTAAGCACTTCACAACCTGCGTTCGCGATAACCAGTGGGGCAATTAGTGCGGTCTTTTTTATCCTTTCTTTAAGCCGTTGAAACCTTGCGTTAGCGCTCATAAACAGCAAATTACCGTAGACATGAGACCACATGAGCCATAAACTTGTAGACCGAAACGGTATGGCAAATGCGACCAACACTTTGAATACCAATAGGAGACGCTATGAGTGACTGCTTATTCTGTAAAATCATTGCTGGTGAAATACCATCAAAGCAGGTGTATCAAGATGAACAGCTAGTGGTCTTTCACGATATTGCTCCTAAGGCCCCTACTCATGTGTTGGTTGTTCCTCGTAAACATATACACAGTCTGGCTGAAGCTAACGCAGACGACAGTGAATTAATGTCACATATTATGCTTACACTACCCAAGCTTGCGCAGCAGCATGGCCTGAACGATGGTTTCAGAACCGTTTTAAATACCGGAAAAGGCGGTGGACAAGAAGTTTTTCATATACATTTTCACCTCCTCGGTGGCGGGCCAATGCCTTTCGCCTAAACATAGATTGAATGATAAGGAACTAGCAACATGATAAGTATGTGGCAGATATTGATCATCTTATTGATCGTCATATTACTCTTCGGTACTAAAAAACTCCGTAACGTTGGCGGTGATTTAGGCGCTGCAGTAAAAGGGTTTAAAAAAGGTATGAACGATGAAGAGCAAAATGACGCGCAAAAGAACTTGCCAAAAGAAGAAGACGTCATTGAAGGTGAAGTAACCGAAAAGCAAAAAGACCAAGAACATCGATAAGCTGCCTTTACTACCATGCCTTTCGATATTGGTTTTCTAGAGCTCTGCTTGGTAACAATTGTTGGTCTCGTGGTCTTAGGGCCTGAGCGTTTGCCTGTTGCTGCACGCGCTATTGGACGCTGGATTGGAAAGGCCCGCCGCGCCTTTAGCTCGTTCAAACAAGAAATTGATCGCGAGTTACAAATTGACGAACTTCGTCAGCAAATTAAACAACAGCAACAACAAATGGACGCATTTATGAATCGTCCTATGGATGAAAAAGACGCCTGAAGAGACACCTGAAGAGTTGCAGAAAAAAATTGCCGAGACTCGCCAGCAGTTTGAACGCGATAAACAACAGCAGACAGAGCACCATCAATCCATAGATAGTCAACCAGACGATGAGCTTGATGAGCAGTCAGGATGTGACAATCCAGTCGAGTTTGAACCCTTACCAAGAGAGCAACGCCAAGCGAACGAACCGACAGCGTCGGCAGAGAAAATTGCCCGTCCAAAGGACCATAGCGGTAACTAAGCATGACTGAACCACAATCGAATGCAGCAAAAGATGAGTCCCAAAATAGCGCTGCGGAAATGCCACTACTGGGTCATTTAGTAGAATTAAGATCACGTCTGTTAAAAGCAGTTATCACCATTGTTGTTCTCTTTTTAGGGCTGGTTTATTTCGCCAATGATCTTTACCTTATTGTGGCAAAACCTTTAATCGCCCATCTTCCAGAAGGCAGTGAAATGGTGTCTACCAGTGTCATTGCTCCTTTTTTCACCCCTTTTAAATTATCATTGGTACTGGCTTTCTTTTTAGCCATACCGGTTGTTCTGCATCAGCTATGGGCATTTATTTCTCCAGCGCTGTATCAAAACGAAAAACGTTTAGCGATTCCGTTATTATTCAGTAGCGTTGTGCTCTTTTACAGCGGCATGGTGTTTTGTTATTTTATTGTCTTCCCATTGATGTTTCAGTTTTTCCCATCGGTGATTCCCGAAGGCATTCGTTACATACCCGATATGACCGACAGCTTAAACATCATGTTAAAACTGTTTTTTGCATTCGGCGTTGCCTTTGAAGTGCCCATCGTCACTATGTTGCTTGTGTGGAGCGGAACGACCACTGTTGCGAATTTGAAAGAAAAGCGACCTTACATTATTGTCGGCGCTTTCGTCATCGGCATGCTCCTGACGCCGCCCGATATGATTTCACAAACCTTACTTGCCGTTCCTATGTGGATGCTGTTTGAGTTAGGGTTATTTCTAGCGACCTGGATAAAACCTTCACCCGCTGAAAAGCCTAGTGATGAAACGTAAACTCAACGCCATCTGGTTAAAACGACTTTTCAATATTTGGCCTCCCTACTTAGGCGCTGGATTAAAAGTTTTAGAGATCACTGAACAATGGGATTACGCCAGAGTTAAACTTCGCAAAGGACGTCTTAACAGCAATTATTTCGGTACCGCTTATGGCGGCTCGCTTTACTCTATGACTGATCCATTTTACGCCTTGTTATTAGTGAACCAGTTAGGCCGCGATTATATTGTTTGGGACAAGGGGGCGACGATTAAATATATTCGACCAGGAACCACCGATGTCTATTGTGAGTTCAAACTCTCGCCAGAAAAAGTGTTAGAAATAAAACAACTCACCGACCAACAAGAAAAGTACGAACCTGAATTCGAAGTAGACATCTTCGATGCCAATCAGCAGCTAGTTGCTAAAGTGACAAAGATTTTGCACGTTCGCCGTAAACGTTAATGTTTTTAACAATAGGAGTCGCCCATGAAAGGCTCATGTTTATGTCAGACAGTGACCTATGAGATCAAACCACCGTTTAAAATATTTCAATACTGTCATTGCAGTCGCTGTCGTAAATTTACTGGGAGCGCATTCGCGCCCAACTTGTTCGTTCCTCCTGCACAATTTAACTGGATAACTGGCGAAGAATACGTTGGTCGTTATGAAGTTTCTGATGCAAAGTATTTCGCTACTCAGTTTTGTCGGCAATGCGGCTCTTCGTTACCCTGGTTAGTACAAGGTGGCAGCAATGTGATCGTGCCCGTTGGTACATTAGACGAGTCACCAAATATTGAACCGCAAGGAAATATCTTTTGGAACTCGCACGCGAGTTGGTTTAAAGATGTGTGCGAACTTGATAAGCACGACGCTTTCCCGACGAAAAAGACGAAGTAACCGTTAGTTTTTTCGACGTAGATTCTTCAAACAATATCGCCAACACACTTTTGGTTGCTTTTCATTGCGGCCAAATTTTCAAGTGTCGTTCGCGCTATATTATTTAACGCATGTTCAGTAAAAAAACCTTGATGTCCAGTGACTAAAACATTTGGAAACGTGGTGAGGCGCATAAAAAGATCGTCCATAATAATGTCGGTTGAAAGATCTTCAAAAAACAAGTTTGCCTCTTCTTCATATACATCGATGGCTAAATAACCAAGCGTTCGATCTTTAAGTGCTTGATAGGCTGCCTCGGTATCAACTAAACCACCTCGGCTAGTATTGATCAAGGTAACACCGGGCTTCATTTGCGCTAACGATTCAGCATTAATCATATGACGATTAGTATCGGTCAACGGACAATGCAGAGATATTATATCGGCTTTAGCATAGAGTTCTGGCAAATCGATATAAGTCAGTCCAATGGAGTTTGCCCAAGAATGATCCGGCTGAATATCATAAGCATAGAGCTCGCAACCTAGTCCCTTAAAAATTTCGGCCGTTAACTTACCAATTTTACCGGTTCCGACCAAGGCTACCGTTTTCCCTCGAACCTCTTGCCCATTTAGTCCATACAACGAAAAATTACCTTCTTTCACGCGATTATAAGCTTTGTGCGTAGAGCGATATAACGTTAACAACATTGCCAGCACATGTTCGGCAACCGCTGTTGGTGAATAATCTGGAACTCGAGCGCAGCGCAATTTTAATTCTTTGGCGCTGTGCCAATCTAAATTATTGTAACCGGCACAACGCAAGGCAATAAATTGTGTTTTTCCTTGGCTTAACTGAGTGAGTACCTGTTTATTTAAACGGTCATTGACAAAAACACAAACCGCTTCATACTTCGCAGCTATAGCAACCGTTGTTTCATTCAATTGATCGTCAAAGAAATCCAACTCAAACGAATAGTCACGATTATGCTTAACAAAATATTCTCGATCGTAGGGTTTCGAACTAAACATCGCAACTTTCACCGATAACCTCCTGTTTCACCATCGTCGTTGCATCGACCTTTGCGCTTAATAGTAAACTCTGAATAATCTCCAATTCAATGATGTCAAAAAAATTATCGGTTGCTCGGGTTACTAGAGCTGTAGGTAATACTTCACGCCTTGCGCTTTTAAAAAAGCTTCTGCTTGGGCTCCCTGCAAAATGGCTAAGGTTGCAATTAAACCAGCCGACAGACATTGGTCAGCCAGCACGGTGACCGTCGCTGGCGAGCCTTCTGGGGGATACCCTGTCATAGGGTTTAAAATATGACCATACCGTTTACCCTGATGCATAATGAATCGCTCAGTATTACCACTGGTGCATACGCCCCCTGTTTTTAAGCGCACTGAGTGATTAACCGGTGTCACTTGGCTATCCACTCCAACCATCCAATATTCGCGAGTTTTTGGCGCAACGGTCACTCGTAAATCACCACCGAAATTGATCAAAACAGAGATCTCAGGATAAGCGGCCATGATGAGTTGAGCGCACCGGTCTACGGCGTATTCTTTACCAATCCCGCCAAAGTCAATTTCCATGCCTTCCGGTAACGTGACTTGATTGTGATCATACCGAATGTTCGACCAACCTATGTTGGGCAACAGAGCACTAACATCTGCGGCGGCGGGAAACTTCCCTTCTGGTCCGAACCGCCAGACTTTTCGTAAAACACCCGACGTTAAATCAAACAACCCCTCACTAATTTCAAAGCACTGGTTGGCAAACTCAAGTAACTGAAAGGTTTCATCGTCGATAGGCACAGGAATGCCGCGACTCGCATTGATCGCAGCACACAAGTTTGTAGAGAGGTAGCGACTGTACTTTTGTTCAATTCGAGCCGTTTCATTTTTAACTAATTCAAAGATGGCTTTCGCTTCGTCTAAGTCTTGAGTCTCTATAAGACACTCGCACGGACTGGCCATGGCCAAAAAGCTGCCGCGAAAACCAAACTCTGTCGTTGAAAATTGCTCGTTCAAATCGCTCTAAAATGAATAGGTCAATTGCAAGAATACCGCGTCCAGATCAGGGTAAATCTCTAAATCTGCCAACACGCCGGGGTGACTTGCAATTTCGTCATCGGCCGTTTGTTGATAATACGATAAGCGCAACGCCATGTCATTGCCGTCACCAGTTTTCCAACCATATTTCAGCCCCAACGTATAGGCAGTAAAGGAACCCAAACGATTGTCGGAAGAAATAAACTCTGGCAATGGCTGTCCGTCAAGAACATAAGGTTGATAAATCTCTGCAGCCGTTTGTTGATAGTATCTAAATTGTGGCTCGATAAAGCTATTTTCACCGATCCAAAAGTAATGTTTATATTCTACCGTTTGCGACTCTATTTCCCAGTCATCCGTCATATAGCGAAACGAAACATCAGCAACTGACTCATCAAAATGGTGCTTAGTTTGCCAAAAAATACTGTGTTTGGTTCGAGAGTCAGGACGACTTTCATAACGATTATCAAGAGCAACGCCACCGGCATCCACAATCGAGAAAATTTTGAAAGGATCGGTCAAGTAACCCGAAACATTCGAGTAAGAATAATTGAACTGCATGATCGTACGTCGATTAATGACTTGCGTCCAACCAAGAAGCAGATCGGTGGTTGTACGAGTATCACTCGAGTCTACACGCGTACTGTCAAACGCCGCTTGATAATCATCGTCGGTCGGAAACTGTCCTAAATCGACAACCATCGACGCCAATGGATCGGGAATACCACCTTCTGGCTCATAGGTATCAGACGCATACGACAAGCCGACCGAGAACGTTGAGTTCTTGTTGTTTAAATCCCACGCGAGGCTGCCATTCAATGCAAGTGATAGGTAGTCATACTCTTTAGAAAAGTGAACACCGTAGCTGGAGGTGACCGCTTCCCAAGCTGGCTTGGTCCATTGAGCATTCATCTGTAACCGAGTATCTCGAAAAGTATCATCTAAGGGAATTTCGCCACCTTCGACCTGATACTGACCTCGTCCGGAAGGGCGAGTGAAGGTTTGCACTCCTGGCTGAGCAACAGCACCGGACGGTGAAGCGCCCGTTAAACTATCGAGTACGACCTTAAAATTAAAAATATCGTTTACGTCGGCTTCTCGTGTCGCACTAAAGACGCCTTCAACGGCACTGACTCGATCGGTTTCACTGTAATATAAAAAGCCCGTGTCGAATGACCAGTTCTTTGAAAAGTCCCAGAACTCACCGTCTGCTTGTACCGGTGTTCCAAGTAGACCGCACGACGCCGCTGCAATTGCACTGGCAATTTGACCTCGATGGGTCGCCTGTTTTTTATCAACTAATTGCATCCGCAGCCTCCGCCAGCAAAACTGCGACCACCACTGGTCGCTTCTTTGGAGAAATAAATATGATCATCAAGCCCAGATTCGATAGGGTCAGACACTATTGCCATTTGTGGCTTGGCCAGTAAATCTCGCTCCCAGGGTTCGACACCTAATGTTCCGCAACCGGCTAATATTAATAAGCAGCCAATCAATGTCGCTGGCTTTACTGCCGCTCTGATACCTTTACTGTTCATTCGTCGCCTCTTTTTTCAGCGTTTGATTTTCCATACCCGCTTGCAATAACTTGCGAAGTTCGTTTTCGTACTCTTTTTGTTTTTCTTCATTGAAACCAACATGACTCGACACAGGTTTACCCGAGCGATCAATCACAAAACTCATTGGCATGCCTTTCAACTTAAATTGACGGGCTGTATCGCCATTCTCGTCATAAATAATGTCAAACTCGGCAGGGTTTTCTTTTAAAAAACCTTCAGCTAAGTGCCTTTCTTTATCCAAGTTCACGGTGATAATGGATAAACCGTGTGACTCATATTTGCGCTTCATATCGTTCATCCAAGGGAAAGAATGTCGACAGGGCTTACACCAAGATGCCCAAAAGTCGACATAGATGACCTTGCCATGAGCGTCTTGAATACGTTGCTTTAGATCGCTAACTGCATCGGCTCGCACCGACACCCAGCTGCTAGTGAGCAGAAATACGGTTAGCAGCGACTTTAAAATGACTTTGCCATCACCCAAACGACTCGCTAATGGACTCAACGGCTTACTCCTCTTAGGGTTAAACGATTCGGCATTATTTTCTGAAATACCAAAATATTTATCTTAAAATAGAAGGTAACCGTTAATTATGCCATTGGACATTTGCCCCTCTGCGCATTAACTTACTGATTAATAATAATAATTTAAATAATCTCAATATGAGAGAAGGTAATGGAACTAACTCTGCCTTAACCTTTCTAAGCAACGTTAGTCGGAGAAAAGAAAACTAAATATGATCAACTTTACCCTCAACCATCTAAGTCGATTAAAAATCGTTATCGTTTTTTTCACCTTATTGGTTACGCTAAACATCATCGACATTTATGACGACCTGCTTGAAGGCTCTTCGTTGTCTCACGTAATTGAAGAATCGATTATGGTTCTTATTTTTATTAGCATTATTCTCGTGTTGGTCCGAACGCTTATCTTCAGCCAAAATAAGTTAAAAGAAATTCGCCTCGAACTAAAAAACATCAACCAGTTGCATGCACAACAATCAGACGATATGCAGCGAGCACGAAAAGACTATAGCCAAACCATTCGATCGCAATTTTCTCAGTGGGGATTAACCGAGACTGAGCAAGAGATTGGCTTTTTGTTATTGAAAGGCCTCAGCCTAAAGGAAATCGCGTCGATTAGAGACGTCAAAGAAAAGTCAACTCGCCAGCAAGCCTCCAACATTTATTCAAAAGCTGGAGTCACTGGCCGACATGAGTTTGCAGGTTGGTTCTTTGAAGAGCTGAGCGACTAGATCAGCGCGATGGCTAAATAACTAACCGAGTGGATTAAGTACTTTCATACAAAGCACACACAGCGCCGGCAGGATCTTCGATAACGGCGTACTTGCCTCCCGCAGTTGGCGCTTTCAGAACTTTACCACCACGCTCGGTTACTTCGGCTAACGCAGTCTGTAAATTGTCGACGGCGAGGTAAACCATCCACACAGGGGGCAAGTCGGCATTGGCGCCTCGGGCATGACAGATCCCCACATCAGGCTCGTCTGGATTATCAGCGATCATATTAAAATCGTTATAATCTCCCATACTCACTGGGTTCGCTGTCCAACCGACGACGGCTGAATAAAAATCACGAATGTCTTTTGCATCCGCAACCGTTAAGTCCGTCCACAATATTTTCTTGGCCATGAAAGTTCCTCTCTCTATTTTGGAGTTAGCCAGCGTCGGATAGCTTGACCAACATGAGTATTATCATGATAGCCATAAAAGGCTGTTGCGCCAGGTCCAAAAGCATAGATGTTAACATCAACACCAGTATGACCATTGGTGGTCCACCCGGTCAGAGTTGCTCTGCTCATGACTCCAACTAACCACTTCCAAACGGCCTCTTTCTCCAACTTTTTACTGATTTCTTTCCACTGCTTTTGTTCATCGTCGGTTAACTCGATACCGCTATGTTGTAGAAACGCTCGGTTATTTCGAGTTGCCAAAATTTCCTTTTGATAGGCCGGTAAAGATTGCTCTAACCCTTTAATCGGCGCAACATTGTAAGCATAGACCGACTTCTTTTCTAAATTACGTCCAATCGACAAGCCACCGGTCTCGTGATCCGCCGTCACAATCACTAGCGTATCCCCATCTTTTTCAGCAAAGGCGATGGCCGCTTGTATTGCTTGATGAAAGTCATCCATCTCATTGACTACGCCTGCGATGTCGTTGGCGTGACCACTCCAGTCAATCTGACTTCCTTCCACCATTAAGAAAAATCCCTGCGGATTATCTAATCGAGTAATGGCCGCTTCGGTCATTTCTTTTAAGCTTGGCTCATCGTCGGTTCGATCAATGGCAGGTGATAACGCGACCTCTGCGAACAAGCCTGCTACTTTTTTGCTCGCTGTTAACAGCTCTTGTCGGGTGCGAACAATTTGATATCCAAAGGATTGCAACTCTTTGGTTAAGTCTCTATCGTCTCTCTTAAAGTAACGCCAGCCCCCTCCTAAAAAGACATCCAAAAGCGGTTGTTCATTCAACTGATTATCGACAAAAGCGTCGGCAATATCGTTGTATTTTCGACGACTATCAACGTGAGCAATAAAAGACGCTGGTGTGGCATGAACAATCTGCGAGGTTGCAACTAACCCGACTTTCTTTCCAACTTGCTTTGCTTGTTCCAATACCGTTGACATGGGTTGACGCTCTAAATCAACACCTACCGCACCATTATAAGTACGTTGCCCGGTACTGTAAGCGGTCGCAGACGCCGCTGAGTCGGTTACGATATACGTCGAATGTACATGATCATCAGCATCGGCTGCCGCCGCAGGCTCCGTCGCTAAGGTTCCTACTAAAAATGCATCCAAGGTTATAGGATCAACCCCCGCCGTTGCTAAATTATCTTTATATAACCGATAAGCTTTAATCTGTGCCGGCCCCATTCCATCACCGATCATTAAAATAATATTTTTCGGTGCGATCGTTTTTGTCGGTGGCTCAGCAAAAGAACTGGTCGAAGTTAGTAAAAATGCAATAGCCACAAAACAAACCTTGCGGCTCAGTAATTTTGAACAAAAAAACATGGAAATAGATTCCCCTTAAATGCCTTACGATTGCCAAGCCTTAGTTCGCCTTGACGCTATGCGGTCAGCGATTCTTGTAGGCTCTGGCAGTTTGTATCCACGGCTAAAGTGCATAACCCAAGCAGTGGCGTCTGATACCGTTATTAAATGACCCGGTGATACATAAATGGGTTTTACATTAACCCGAGAGCGCAGCGCACATCCCAAAATTTGGTGCTGATATTTTATCAAAGTGTGGAAGCCTAATTTGTTCTCTGGCTCACGACTTCGACCAAACAATAATTTTTTTGCCACACCAATCGTTGGTCGCTGAACCAATACGCCTAAATGACTCGCGATACCCACGCCTCTCGGATGAGCAATGCCTTGACCATCACAAAAAATAATGTCGGGAATACTCGACAAGCCCTCAAGCGCTTCTAACACGACGGGCAGTTCTCGATACGACAAATAGCCCGGCTGATAATCGAATTGCGGCGCTTGTTGGGCAACACACCACTCAATAAGTTCAGCGGTTATCGGATCAATCAAAACAGCTGCCGCTCGCAACTTACCGGATACGACATCAACACCGACATCCACACCGGCAACCTTCTTGGTCGAGTTGAGATTGCTGAGAGGAAAACTTTTCAGTTGAACTTGCGTCGCTAAACGACATTGATCGACTTTTGCCGCGGCAAGGCTATCAGGCCAATTTGACATATTTGTGACGATTTAAATTTAGCGTGCGCTACTCTAGGCTTAGCTATCGCATTTTTCAAGTCAGAATAGGCTACTTCTAGATACCTAGAAGTAGCGTCGCTTCAAATCAAAAGTAAAGGCGCTAGAAGCAAAGCGGTCACGACTAATAATGAAGACACACTCAGAAGTCGCACCGCTGAATTTTCACGGTTAGATTGAGACTCTTGATGTCGTGAAACCTGTTGTTGCTGCTGAATGCGTTGCGCCTCACTCAGCAAAACTCGGTCATTTTCAATGAAACGATGGTAAAGACGCTTTTGAAACGCATCGGAGTAGTATAAACCCGCTTGATAGGCATTGTCCGTTGTTCTGCGATACTCCTGTTGCCAAAACTCACCGGCATTTGTACAAGATGAACGTTCAAGCTCCCACATCACACCTTGTTGCATATCATAACCATGTGCGAGCAGCCAACGATCGAGCTGTTCTCTCCGCGCCAGAGGTTCTTCGTTTACCATGGAACGAGCGAGTGCTAAATACGCCTCAGCGTGGTGTTTTCCAGAGCTGGGTAAGGTGTTTGACTGCAAGGCATCAAACGCAGGGTATGCCACCGACATGAGATAACTCCTCAACTATCTTTATCGTTGAGCTTTTATCTTAGTGGTGATTTTTTACACAGTTATGACAATATTAGGTTTCTTGATCGAGTTTCTGCTCTATCGTGACCGTAGGAGAGATCATCTCTGCGGAATGCTTAAGTCGATCAAACGAAAAATACAACAAGGCAAAAATAAAGCTACTCGAAACGCTGAACCGTTTGTCACCAAACCATATCTGACCAACTTCCACCATTAAAATCCAAGCGGTGGCGACAAGCGGTATAACGTATTTATTCCACCCAAACTGCCATTGTGTAAAACCATGTCGCAAACAGTAGGCAATAGCTCCTAGAATAAAAACACTCTCAAAAATAACGAAACTATTAATCCAATGTGACCCGGTTAAAAAACCAGAAAAAGGGATCCATGAAAAATGACCTGAGGTAGGTTGTAGATGAAACGGATACCACACTCGTAACAACCACCAACACAATAAGAAAATAGCCAGTTGATGATCTTTAAATCGTGCGATAACCGGCAATGTTGCTATCGAGACCAGCGCAGCCAATACGTGGGACAGGGTCATAATATTTCGAACCAACACCGCTTGTACCAGCATAATGGCGATGACCATTCCCACCTGCTGCCACATTGAAGGCGATCGTGGCAGCATTCGAGCCAACAGCCACCAAAATAGACTCCAAAAGACCCAGTCATCTAGCCAATTAAAAGGCGACAGGAGATGCCAGTGAGTCAATGGGCGAAAACTGTAAACGATTTGTTCCCAGCGCAGTGACGGTATGAATGGAAACCATAAATAACCGAGCCAGCAGCAAACTAAAAATGCCGGTATTGCTCGCTCGGCAATCACTCGATCGCTTTGCATCCACGTTGCCATTTTCTGACTAGCGATGATTTTAAATGCTAACGCTCCAATTGCGATTCCCAGTAGGTTCGCCCAGGTATCGCTCATCGAGGCCACACGCGACGGGAGCATAACTTGTGCCATTTGTAACACCAAAGCATAAACACACGCGGCAAGAAGCAAACCGAAACGCCAGGTTCGATGTTCAGCCAACGAGCGATCATGCCAGCCAAAGGCAGCAATAAAACCCAATGGAATAAACAGCAGCACATTACCGAGCACATCACCACGTGAGGTCGCAGCACTGACATCAAATAGCCAATGCCACCAGTCATTATTCATGGCTAGTTCGAAATGAAAATTGAATGGATAGAGTGAGCCGTACCCGATAACTAGGGCGACCACCGCTAACATTCGACGCATACCGGGCTCGCTCTGTTTAGGGTTGCTGACGTTTGCTTTAGCGCATGCTACACTATGCCGCCTTGAAGGCCAACAAACAACCTTAATTCAATAACTTAGCGAACTAACTTGACGATAGATAAAGGTCAAGCCCAAGCCTTCTAGGCTAAAGCCTGCCAAACCAACCAAGAACGAACCTATAGATTAAATGAGCACTTTGTTAAGCCAATTGATAACCGACCGTGCTGCCGCAACGCCAGAAGCTACAGCTCTGCTGCACAAACAGCAGTCTTTGAGTTATCGCCAACTCAATAATGCCGTTAATCACTTTGCAAACCTTCTAGAGCAACTCAATATTCGAGCGGGTGATCGCGTCGCTGTTTATTTACCGAAACAGTTCGAAACCGTTATCGCTTTATTTGGTGCGCTGCATTTCGGCGCGGTCATGGTACCGATAAACCCTCAGTTACGAGCCTCTCAAGTCGAGCATATTTTAAATGACTCAGAGGCATCGATATTGGTTACCAGTCAACAACGTTGGCAGGGATTGCATCGTCCACAGCCGTCAGAACTCAAACATTTAACCAATGTCGTGTTGATTGACCGCCTCAGTGAAAACCTTCGTTCCGCTGTTCTGCCATCTACCATAAAGATGGTTGAATGGGCGTTGAACGTCGAAGAAAGTCGGCTATCAACTCCAAGCAATGATCATTTAGCACTCGCAGCTCTGCTCTACACCTCTGGCAGTACTGGTAAGGCCAAGGGCGTCATGTTGTCTCATCAAAATATGGTTGAGGGCGCTAAAAGTGTCGCTCAATACCTCGAAAACACGTCAAGTGATCGCTTACTCGCCCTGCTGCCATTAAGCTTTGACTATGGTTTTAGTCAATTAACCACTGCATTTTTAAGCGGTGCCAGTGTCGTGTTATTGGATTACTTACTACCAAGAGATGTTATTAAAGCAATCAATCACTACCAAGTGACTGGCGTCGCTGCCGTGCCTCCAGTATGGATTCAACTCAGTGAGCTCGATTGGCCCGAGTCTTTACCCAGTTTAAGGTATTGGACCAATAGCGGTGGTGCTATGCCAACCACAACCTTACAGCGACTACAGCAAGTCATGCCAAACGCGGCTCCTTACCTTATGTATGGACTTACTGAGGCGTTCAGAAGTACCTATCTACCGCCCGAACGAGTCATCGATAAACCCACCTCAATGGGTAAAGCCATTCCGAATGCTGAAATTCTAGTGCTCAATGAACACGGAAATCCGGTGGCTGCGGGAGAACAAGGAGAGTTGGTCCATCGTGGCGTGCATGTCGCTCAAGGGTATTGGCAAGCACCAGAGAAAACCGCTGAACGCTTTAAACCATTGCCTCATTGGGTGACTGGCGGAATCAGTGAAATTGCGGTCTATTCTGGCGATCAGGTGACGGTCGATGATGAAGGCTTTCTGTATTTTGTTTCCCGAAACGATGAAATGATCAAAAGTTCAGGCCATCGCATTAGCCCGCAAGAAATCGAAGAGGTTATTTATCAAATTCCCGACATTGCCGAGTCGGCCGTGTTGGGAGTTCCTCATCCAGTATTGGGCCAAGGTATTCTGCTGCTATACTGTCCCAAGGAAGGCAAGGAATTAGCACAAAATGACATCCAAACTCATTGTCGTCAGCAGCTGCCTAACTATATGCAACCACATGCATCTATTAAGCAAACAACATTGCCCAAAAATGCCAATGGAAAAATCGATCGAGCGCACCTTCGACAGGTTTATAATGATTATTTCACAGCGTAGTCACACTAAAATGAACCGAGCGCCTAACTAATGTCTGCAACCAATAAAGTAAAACCTACACACTGCGAGATGAGCCAGTTTGAAACGTCGGGCGATCAGCTAGTGATCAATCATGTTCCTGTTTCTCAGCTGTGTGATCGCGTTGGTCAGACACCCTTTTATGCTTACGATCGCAGCGTCATCGCCAATAATATTCATCAGCTGCGAGAACAGTTTAATTCGTTAGCCAATCTTCACTATGCGATCAAAGCAAACCCGATGAGTGCTTTGGTTGACTTTATTTCACCATTAGTCGACGGGTTAGATGTCGCTTCAGGCAAAGAATTAACGGTCGCCTTAAACAGTGGTATCTCACCGAATAAAATTAGCTTCGCTGGCCCAGGAAAACAATCCCAAGAATTGCTAATGGCGATTGCTGCGGGTGTCACTATCAATGTCGAATCTGCCATCGAGTTAGAGCGAATCATGCGAATTTGTGATTCTTCAAATTATGCTGCCAATATCGCATTACGGGTTAACCCCGACTTTGATCTAAAAGCCTCTGGTATGAAAATGGCCGGAGGTGCGCAGCAGTTTGGCATCGATGCTGAGAAGATTGCGCAACTAACCCCTCTGTTACAACACGAGAAAATAAACCTTAAGGGCTTACATATATTTACCGGTTCACAAAATTTAAAAAGTGAAGCCATTCAAGCCGCGCATAATAATATTTTTGAACTGGCAGCAAAATTAAGCGAACAGCTCAATTGCTCGCTTGATCATTTAAACATTGGAGGTGGTTTTGGCATACCCTATTTTCCCGGCGAAACGCCATTAGATTTACCGCCGATTGCCGACAACCTCGCCAAATTACGAAAAGCATATCAGAAACAATTCTCTACCACGGAAATAATATTAGAACTTGGTCGCTATCTGGTCGGCAACGCTGGCGTGTATATAACCCGAGTGATCGACATTAAACAATCTCGAGGCGAAAACTTCGTTATTGTTGATGGCGGCCTCCATCACCATTTATCTGCGTCAGGCAATTTTGGTCAGGTCATTAGAAAAAACTATCCCGTTAAAATTGCGAATAAAATCAATCAAACACAGTCGCAAACTGCAACCATAACCGGTCCTTTGTGTACGCCTTTAGATCTCCTTGCGAAGAACATGCAATTTCCAGAAATTGAAATTGGCGATCTCGTGGCGGTGTTTCAGTCAGGAGCTTATGGCTTTACAGCGAGTCCGAGAGACTTTTTAAGCCATCCACAACCCATCGAAGTATTAGTTTAAAAGAAGAAGAAACTGCTATGTTAGGTCTACGTCACTTGTATTTTAATTTAGTTAAGCTACCACTTAAATGGCTGGTTAAAGTGAAAACCCTTCCAGAAAACCCCATTGAGTCACTCGATCTAGATACTACCAAGCCCATTTACTATGTTATGCGCACTCGCTCTACCAGCAGCTTTTTAATGTTGCAGCAAGAATGCGAAAAACACGGCTTACCGCAACCTAACTATCTGTCTTCCAATCAAACAGAAGTGCCTAACGGCGGCGCTTTTTTTATTCAACACAAACAGATATTTGGTAGACGTCCGTCAACCATTACCAAGTATGCCAATCAACTCGAAAAACTCTTAGAACAGCATCAAGACAATGTAGACGACATACAATTGGTTCCTGTGTCTATTTATTGGGGACGCAACCCAGGAAAAGAAAAGTCATTGCTAAGACTCTTTTTCACAGATACGGAAAGTGCAACACCGTTCCGAAAGTTTTTAATTTTATTATTCCAAGGTCGCAATAGCTTTATAAACTTCGGACGTCCTTTGCAATTAGCGCGTCTTGGAAAATCCCAAAGTGCGAAAGTTAATGTTCTTAAAATTGTCAGAACATTAAGAGTTTATTTTCATCGTCAATGGATCGCAGCCATGGGTCCATTAGTCGCCAACCGCAAGCAAATGATTACCAGCTTAATGGCTGACGACAAAGTCATTGAAGCGATTAAACGAGAACAAAAAAAGAAAAACTTAACTTACCGTAAAGCACAAAAGCTAGCCTTAAAATACGCCGACGAAATTGCTTCAAGTTACTCCTACAAAACCGTTCGGTTTATGAGTACCGTTCTTTCATGGTTGTGGAACAAGATGTACGGCGGCATCAAAGTACAAAATGCAGAGAGAGTTCGGGAATTAGCGAGTGACCACGAAATTGTTTATGTGCCTTGCCATCGAAGCCACATCGATTATTTGCTGTTGTCTTACGTTTTATATTATGAAGGTTTAGTTCCACCACACATTGCAGCGGGTATTAATCTAAATTTCTGGCCAATCGGCAGCATATTGCGCCGCGGTGGTGCATTTTTTATTCGCAGAAGCTTTAGTGGAAACAAACTCTACACGGCCGTTTTTAACGCTTATTTTCATTCTTTGCTCAACAAAGGAATTCCCGTTGAGTTTTTCCCAGAAGGCGGCCGCAGTCGTACCGGCCGATTGCTTCAACCGAAAACGGGCATGATGAGCATGATGATTCAAAACTTTATGCGAGGATGCCGCAAACCGATCATGGTCGTTCCTGTTTATGTCGGCTATGAACGAATGATGGAAGGAAAAAGTTACGTAAAAGAAATGCAAGGAGCGCAAAAGAAAAAGGAATCAATGGGACAACTGTTAAAAGTACGCAATCAGTTAAAACAACGTTACGGGAAAGTTTATGTAAACTTTGCTGACCCGATTAATTTAGAATCTTGGTTATCACAATCGGATGAAAACTGGCGAAGCCACAAGACCGATGAAAAGCCTGCTTGGCTTTCTGAGTCGGTAAGTAATCTTGGTGAATTGTGCATGACCCGAATTAACCAAAGCACCGTTGTAAATTGTGTCAACTTAACCAGTTTGATTTTACTCTCTACTCAACGACGAACACTGGGCAAACAAGAACTGGCGAGTCAACTTGAGTTATATTTGAAATTTCTGAAAGAGCTCCCATACCATCAAGACATAAACTGTGCCTATGATAGTGCCAAAAGCATTATCGATGAAGCCAAGCTTCTAGGTGCTTTAAATGAATTTGAAAATCCATTAGGAAATCTATGTCAAATTACTGAACGCTCCGCAGTATTAATGACTTACTATCGGAACAACATTATTCATTTATTTGCGCTTCCCGCGTTAATTGCGTCTCACTTCAGACAAAAAAGCAGCATTAAAAAGCAGCAACTTATAGCTGGTTGTAAAGCGCTCTATCCGTTATTGAAACGAGAGTTATTTTTGTCTTATTCAGACTCAGAGCTTAATCAAGCGATTGATCAAACCTTATCGTTTTTCGATTCTCACGGATTATTAGAAGTCGTCAATGACGATATATTACGACCTAAGCTCGAAAGTGAAGCTTTCTCTAGCTTGATGTTGCTTGCAGATACATTGCGCGAGACTTTGGAGCGATATGGAATAACACTAACTCTTTTAGCAACGCATGCTGGCGTGGGTGCCATTAGTCGTGCAGAACTTGAAAACCAAAGTCAAAAATTAGCGCAACGCATTGCTGCGCTTTACAGCATTTATGCGCCGGAAGCTTTTGACAAAAGTTTATTCCAGCAAATCGTCAGCACCTTGCGACAAAGTCATCTTATTACCAATGGTGAAGGGGGGAGCTGTCGATTAGCGGTAGCGTACCTGACTTACAACACTTGGTGATGTCGCTATTAAGCCATCAAGCGCAAGAAAGCTTACTGAAAACCGCGCGTTGGGCAATGAAGAAATGGCGCGAGGACGATTAACTCGTCTAACCGCCGATTGCGTAATGCAAAGCAATACCTACAAAAATACTCAGCCCGATGTAATTGTTATTCAAGAATGCTTTGAAGCACTGATCGGGTTGACGCTTACGAGTAATCCAGAATTGATAGGCCATAAAGCCCACACTTGCCAATAGTGATAGATAGTATGGCCATGTTAAGTCGTAACGATTTCCGAGTAGTAACATGCCAAATAGAAAGAACCCTTGAATCATCGCAATGATCGGTAGGTCGGCGTCGCCAAATAAAATAGCGGTCGACTTTATTCCTATTTTCATATCGTCTTTACGATCGACCATTCCATAAAAAGTATCGTACGCCAATACCCACAATAATGTTGATATATACAATAACCAAGCTTCTGGCGGTACAGTATTAGTTGAAGCCGCATACGCCATAGGAATTGACCACGCAAAAGCAGCACCTAAGATAAGCTGAGGAAAATAGGTGTAGCGTTTCATATAGGGATAAAGAGAAGCAATAATAATGGCGACAAACGACAAAGTAATGGTCAATACGTTGAGCAGTAATACTAAGCCAAACGCGACCAAACTCAATACTAGAAATAAAGCGACGGCCTCTTTCGTTGAGACGGCTTTGCGAGCTAATGGTCGCGCTTGAGTACGCTCAACATGCCCATCAAACTTTCGGTCAGCAATATCGTTGATAACACAGCCAGCCGAACGCATTAAGAAAGTACCGCAAATAAACACAAATAATAAAAACAGTGAAGGCGCGCCTTTTTCAGCGAATAACAGAGCCCACAGCGTTGGCCACAACAAAAGATAGGTACCAATCGGTTTGTTCATGCGCATTAGCAGAGAATACTCTACTAGCTTCGATGCATAAGGTTGTGGAACTTTCTGCCAATAGATTTCACGCACCGACTTAAACAGCCAAGGCGCTTTTTGGTTGACCCACTTAGACCAAATCAACCAATAATCTTTTGTTGTCTTTTCGCCTAATCCCATAATTTAGTCATTTTTAGAGTTGCTAGTATTGTATCCCATAGACTGCTGATAAATGGGATGATCGGGTAAAAAAACCTCTTTTAACAGCAATGGAAAATTATCAATATAAAATATTGAGCGACGACACCATAATGCTTGCGAATCGACATGTTGGTTCCACTGAACTTTCGCTATCTTAAAAAAATCAATGGCGTGCCGTTGAGCTCTCAGTCGATTGAACAGCACTGGACCTAAAGGTTTCTGTTTCAACAACCTTAGGCGACCAGCCGCTGCATTCATCAGAGCTAATGGTACGACGGTTCTAGCCATTACCCAAGCTCGTCCTGAAAATGCCAGTTCAACTTCCCGTATCCATCCCCATTGACGATTTGCCAGAGCTAAAATCTCCTGTTCATCGCGAATAAGTTTTTGCATGCCCTGGCTTTGCACGGTCACCGCCATGGCTTCACCGGTCCATTGTTCCATTTTCTCGGTAAGAGATCCGGTAAAGGTCAGCCACTCATTATGTTCGTTCATGCCAGAGATAGTTCTATCTAACTTCAATAATGTCCTGATTGTATCGTGAATGTTTGTAATATCGAAACTCACAACCCCAAAATATTCAGGTTGATGTCGAAAATTGAGAATTGGCAAGCAACGTCTATACTTAGCGAAGAAGACTCCGCTGGAGCCCAAAAGGCTCTATGACACGATTATTAAACAGCTCACTCAACCACTGACATTTAAAAGACTATGCGCACAAACCCATATTTGCTACTGATTTCGCTGTGTCTCGCAGCCAGCTTTTTACACGCTCAAGAAGAACCTGAGCCAGTTAAGGAAGTACATTATTTCGATCTCGACCCGAATATAATTACCAATTATCAAAAGCCTCCATCCCGTCGCCTCGGTTTCATAACCATCGATGTTCAATTTCAGGTAAGTTCAGTTGCAAACTTAGATGCTCTCGAGTATCACAAACCTCTTATTGAAGACACGTTAATCGATGTCATTAACTCACAGGACGAAACGATCATCAAAGATATTGCGCAACGAAATGCTATTCGCGACAAAATCAAACAACGACTGAGTGCCGTATTAAAAGAAGAAACAGGCGAACCAATCATTGAAGATGTGCTTTTCACGAAGTTCATCTATCAATAGTTAGTCCGTGTTCTTTAATTAGAGTCGCTCTCTGCATAAGGGTACTGTAGCTTCCAAGCTTCAAAACCACCATCCATACTGTAAACATCATGAAAGCCCTGTTGGTTAAAAAACTCCGCCGCTTGCTGGCTAGAGTTTCCGTGGTAACACACCACCACCAATGGCTTATTTTTATCGGCGCTGTCTAAAAATGTTGGCAGCGATTGGTTGTCGACGCGAATCGAACCTTCAATATGTCCCAAAGCATACGATTGTGGATCGCGAATATCGACAACCTGAGCTTCCGCCTCTTGTTGCAAGCGATTGGCTTCAACGATAGCAATGCGTTTAAACACGTTTATTCTTCTCCATTCTTTAAGCGTCGATTGCGCTACGATTCACAGAACGTAATTTTAAATGAAACACTTTTACATCAAGCAACGCGAGAACCATACCCGTCAAGAAGCCGACACAATGCGCAGCATTAGCCGTCGATCCTAATATTCCTGTGAAGCCAATGGCAATGTATATACCCAAGCCCAAAAGAGCACTAAGCGGTAAGCTTGATTGAAATTTAGTCTGTAATTGATGTCGCAGGATCATATAACTTGCAGCGCCTAGGCAAACACCCGACAATCCGCCAAAAACGCCCTCTTCTACCGTCGCCCAAGACTGCGCCAAGTTTGAAGCCAGTGCAATTATAGCAACATGATAAGTGAGTGTTGCGCTGCCGACTTGCTGCTCAATTCGACCACCTAACCACCACCACCAAACCAGATTAAACACCAAGTGCATCCACCAAGAGCCAAATACCGGAAAGTGCATAAATATTGGCGTAATAAGTCGAAAGATTTGTCCTGATGCAATCTGCTCCAGATTAAAATTAAACCAATAAATTAGCTGATTATTAACGAACAAAATAAGTAAAGTAACTAAAATAGCAAGCACGCTCACTATTCTCGTCACCCAACCAGATGAACGCCACAACTGCCGCCAAATACTCGTCCCATTGGCTTTCGATGTGCTCCTGATTGACTTGCCGGTTTGCCAGGATGCGGCAAGAAAGCGCGGGTCATTTGGATGATTTAAAAACTCTTCCAGGACTCGTTTTGCAGGCTCCAAGTCTGCTTCGTTGTTCACCACGATAACTATTTGTTCAGCATATTGAGTGGGCTGTGCTGATATTTTTTGAGCGGTCAAAAAGTCACAAACAGCAAGTGCAGCTCGTTGCGAAGGAACGGCTCCCACAACATACCAATCACTCATAGACTTTAATTACCTTGTGCTGACCGAATCATATGGATATGGTCAATGCCATCTTCGTCGTAAACATCCGATGAACGTTGAAAACCAAAGCTTTGATAAAAGCGCTCTAAATACAACTGAGCGCCAATCTCTGTTTCTTGCTCTGGCCAATGCTGATCAATATAAGCCAAACCTTCTGCTACCAGTTCACGCCCCACACCGAAGCGACGGAAGTCACGATGAGTACAAATACGACCTATCGAACATCGATTGTTGTATTCCTCAAACTGAGGAAACAAACGCAATGTTGCAATCAAACGACCATCAAACCAACCGAGTAAGTGAAGCGCCTGCTGGTCGAGTCCATCGATGTCGTGAAAAGGGCAATTTTGCTCAACAATAAAAACATCTTGCCGCAATGCTAAAGCAGCTAACAGCTGATCTCGAGTTAAATCAGAATAGTTTGCCCATTGCCATGTTACCGCGACGGATTCTTTAGGCTCAGCGTCTTGACTCATGCGCCAGTCCAATCCAAGACCACTTTGCCAGACTGGCCCGAGCCCATCGCATCAAACCCATTCTGGAATTCATCCACTGAATAGCGGTGAGTAATGATCGGAGAAATGTCTAGCCCAGACTGCAACATGCTCACCATCTTGTACCAAGTTTCATACATCTCACGACCATAGATACCTTTTATCACCAAACCTTTGAAAATCACCTGGTTCCAATCAATCCCCATTTCACCTGGAGGAATGCCTAACATGGCAATCTTGCCACCATGGTTCATCGTATTGAGCATTTGCTGGAACGCCGACGGCACACCAGACATTTCTAAACCGACATCAAACCCTTCGGTCATCCCAAGCTCATTCATGGTGTCTTTTAAGGATTCTTTGGCGACATTGACAGCCCGAGTCGCGCCCATTTTGGTGGCTAGCTCAAGACGGTATTCATTCACATCGGTAATCACAACATGGCGCGCACCGACATGACGACACACAGCTGCCGCCATGATTCCAATCGGTCCAGCGCCGGTTATCAACACATCTTCACCAACCAGATCAAACGATAATGCCGTATGCACCGCATTACCAAAAGGGTCAAAAATAGACGCAAGATCATCAGAGATATCATCAGGAATTTTAAAGGCGTTTTCAGCCGGAATGGCTAAGTATTCAGCAAACGCGCCCGCACGATTAACACCAACACCAACGGTATTACGGCACAAATGACGACGCCCTGCGCGACAGTTACGGCAATGCCCACAAGTAATGTGCCCTTCACCTGACACTCTATCGCCGACTTTAAAGCCTTTAACCTCTTGACCAACCTCGGCAACCTCGCCAACGAACTCGTGCCCAACAACCATCGGAACCGGAATGGTTTTTTGCGACCAGTCGTCCCAATTATAAATATGCATGTCAGTGCCACAAATGGCCGTTTTACGGATTTTGATCAATACGTCGTTATGTCCGACTGCGGGACGTGGTTGATCAGTCATCCAAATGCCAGGCTCTGATTTTGCTTTGGTAAGTGTTTTCATGTGTTGCTTCCGCCCGTTGATTGCACGTCTTTGGCAACCACCAAAGACGATTTAATTGGATAAAAAACTGCGCTTGATTGCATACAGGTCTAGATAATATTTAACGCTTTGCCTACTTTTTCAAATGCGGCAACCGCTTTGTCGATATGATGTAACTCATGCGCAGCTGACATTTGTGTGCGAATACGTGCTTGGCCTTTCGGTACCACAGGGAAACTAAACCCAACCACATAAACACCTTCTTCTAACATTTTATCGGCAAACGATTTTGCCAGCGCCGCATCACCGATCATCACCGGAATAATCGGATGCTCGCCTGGCAATAAATTAAACCCAAGTTCGGTCATCTTGCTACGGAAGTGTTCTGCATTTCTTCGCAGTTTCACTCGTAACTCATCGCCTTGCTCCAACATGTCTAAAACCGTTAATGAAGCTTCAGCAATGACCGGAGCCAAGGTATTTGAGAATAAATAAGGGCGCGAACGTTGACGCAACCACTCAATCACTTCTTTTTTACCTGAAGTATAGCCACCCGATGCGCCACCCAGCGCCTTACCTAGGGTACCGGTGATAATATCGACACGCCCCATGACATCACAATACTCATGAGTACCACGTCCCTTATCACCAATAAATCCAACAGCATGGCAATCATCCACCATCACTAATGCCCCATGGGCGTCAGCTAGGTCACAAATGGCCGGAAGATTGGCGATATAGCCATCCATCGAAAACACGCCATCGGTCGCGATAATGATATTTTTAGCACCATCTGCGCGGGCTTGTTTAAGTTGGGCTTCTAATTCCGCCATATCGTTATTGGCATATCGATATCGCTTCGCTTTACACAAACGAATTCCATCGATGATCGACGCATGATTTAACGCATCAGACACGACAGCATCTTCTGGACCTAAAAGCGTTTCAAATAATCCGCCATTGGCATCAAAACAAGAGGGATACAAAATGGTATCTTCCATGCCAAGAAATTGACTGATTCGTTGCTCCAGCTCTTTATGTACGGCTTGTGTACCGCAAATGAAGCGCACGGATGCCATACCAAAACCCCACTTATCGAGTCCTTTCTTTCCGGCTTCGATCAGAGCGGGATCATTGGCTAACCCAAGATAATTGTTCGCACAAAAATTCAATACGTTTTGGCCAGTGGTTACATGAATATCGGCTTGCTGCTGAGAGTCGATGACTCGCTCTTCTTTGTACAACCCTTCCTCGTGAAGTTCTGCTATCTGTTGCTGCAGCTGTTGGTAAAAATCTTGTTTCATTACACCTTATTCCTGTCAGTCGAAATTAGCCGAATTGTAGCATATTCTTGGCCTCAACTCGCCATACAAACCTGTCGGACCAATCGCCCCCACTAACGAACACCACCACTTTGAGATTTGTTGTCTATACTTGATAAAGATTTCAATTATTTCAAGTTGTTACGATGAATGGCAATGCCTTCCCTCTCCTTATTGGGCTAGAACTGGCGGTCCTACTTAACTTGGTGTTAGGTGCTGGTTTATGGTTTTCTTTTCGCGAGTTAAAACGCTTGCGAAAAAACTACATGGCGACGCGGCGAGATCACGCTCGATTGAAGCGCCAGATGGTCGAGCAACGGGCATCCGATGAAGCGCCCGACGACTCATCACAGAACTACTTTGACAATCAACTTGAACAGCTTCAGCAGATATTTGCCGAGGAATTTCCTGAGCAGTCGATTGATTCAGAGGTCGATACTGATTCGCTAAAACAATGGATTTATCACTTACGCTACAAACTACTAACCTTTGACCAAGAACACTTTCAAAACCCGATAGCCAGTACAGAATTACTCGAGTCATTTGAACAACAGTTGGAATCACTCCGTCCGCTGTCGAAGGCGGCCGCGACAGAGCCAACGAGCGCGTCACCGCATCATCGTGAGCAGCATCAACATGAAGACAGTCATTATCGAAATTTATACGATGAGCTTTTGATCACTCTGCAAAAGAGCAAAGAAACCATTCGCTCGCTTGCGTTACGTTTATCCGACATCATCGACGATGGTATGGACGAAGATAAGCTCAATGCTTTGCTTGAAGAGTTGAATAACTCAATGGAAGCCTTTGGTGAACTCTCGGGTATTACCACCAGTGATACCGCCAATCAACTAGAAGATGAAGTAAAAGCCATTCGTTTAGCCTACGAGAAGGGCATGAACTTAATGGAAAATTTTGAGAATGCATTAAAACATCAAGACGATGTAACGCAAGCAGTGAATGAACATTATAACGTGGTTGATGCCAATCGAAATAATTACGAATCAGGAGAAACTCTCGATCGCGATCAAGTTCTGGCCAATAATAAGCGTTACACTCGGATGCTCGACGAAGCAAAATTGTTCATCGAACACTTAGGTAATGAACTCAATAACGGCAAAGAAATTATTGGTGATTTTCTAGCGATGACCCGTAAGTTTCAAGATCAATCGACGCGCATCGTGATTCTTCAGTCTCGTGAAAAACAATTAAACTCCGACCTAAAACAGCTTAAGCTATCCAACCAAGATGCCCTATCTTTTTTGGCCGCCCGAGATCACCAGTTGCTCGCATTGCACCGTAAATACGTTGAAGAGTCAGCCTCTGAATTAGATGAAAAGTTGTGCGTTCTGGCCGGAGAAATCTATCGCATCGAAGTGGAAATTAGTGAACTGAATGGCCAAGAAGACAGTGGTGCTCGAAACAAACGGCAAGAGTTAGTTAAGAAACGTCTTGCCGTTGAAGAGCAAATCAAAGAATTGTGTGAGCCAACTTAAGCATAAGCTTCTGGATCATAAATTTCGCGACCAAATGGCGTAAAGCCTAACCGCATCATTTTAAAGTGCTGCAAGCCAAAAGGAATGCCAATAATCGTGAAGCATAGAGCAATTCCCCAAAACAAATGACCTAAAACCACCCAAATGCCACCAAATATTAACCAAACAATATTGGCTAATAAATTTAACGTCTCGCTACTCGGTTCTTGAATACGCGCTCGCGTATCGCTGCCAAACGGAAACAATGAGAAAATCGCTAACTTAAAACACTGAAACCCCCAAGGAATACCTATGATGGTAAAACACAAAGCAATTCCACCGGAAAGGTAACCAAGGAACACCCAAAATCCACCCAGGATTATCCATAAAATATTCATCAATAAACTCATCAATTACCCTCTTAGGCTAGCGTCGTTGAGTTAAAACTCAATGTTTAAAAGACCATGGTTTAGAAAGAACAACTACCCTAATGCAATTCAGCGGCCAAAAATTAAGTGCTTAAAATTCATAGGGTTAGAATTAGACTTTCGCTCCAATAGGTCAAATTCGTTATTTCTTAGTCAAAACGTCCATGCCTGATACTAACCTGAAAGTTACCCTTCTAGAACCCAATAAACAGGCTCACGTGAGCCGAGCAACAATAAAAACGAGCAACAATAAAAAAGGCCGCAAATGCGGCCTTTAAACTAGAGCAATTTGACAAGCAATTAAGGTAGCAAGTGACTCACTGCGTCACGCTCTTCAGCAAGCTCTTTTTCTGTCTCAGCAAGCTTCGCTTTACTGAACTCATTAATTTCTAGGCCTTGAACAATTGACCAGTCGCCGTTTTTGCATTCGCAAGGGAAAGAGAAAATGAGACCCTCTTGAATACCGTAAGAACCGTCAGAATAAACCGCCATGCTGACCCAATCATTGTCTTGCGAGCCTAGTGCCCAATCACGCATGTGATCAATCGCTGCATTGGCTGCTGACGCTGCCGATGAAGCACCACGCGCTTTAATGATCGCCGCTCCGCGTTGTTGAACGGTAGGAATAAAGTCATTCTCATACCAATCTTGTTCAACCTGCTCAATTGCAGTCGCGCCATTAACTTTTGCATGAAATAGATCGGGGAACTGAGTCGAAGAGTGGTTACCCCAAATTGTCATGTGTGTCGCAGCAGTCACTGCGTTGTCAGTTTTTTGCGCTAACTGGCTCAATGCTCGATTGTGATCGAGACGTGTCATCGCCGTAAAGTTACGAGGGTCAAGATCAGGAGCATTACGCTGTGCAATTAATGCATTGGTATTTGCTGGGTTGCCAACAACCAACACTTTTACGTTTTTGCTCGCGTAATCATTTAATGCTTTCCCTTGCACCGAGAAAATCGCTGCATTGGCTTCTAGCAAATCTTTACGCTCCATACCTGGTCCACGTGGACGAGCACCAACTAACAATGCGTAGTCAGCATCTTTAAAAGCAACATTTGGATCATCAGAGCAAATGACATCGGCCAATAAAGGGAAAGCGCAATCGTCAAGCTCCATTTTAACGCCTTGAAGCGCATCCATAGCAGGAGTGATATCTAACAATTGAAGAATTACTGGTTGGTCGTTTCCAAGCATTGCACCTGATGCAATTCGAAACAATAAAGCGTAGCCGATTTGACCCGCAGCGCCGGTGACTGCAACGCGAACTGGTTGTTTCATCCCGATTTCCTCTTGAATTAATCTCAAAAAAGCGCTGCCAACAACTTAGCCAAAACAGCGAATTTGTGCTGGCAACAGATTCATGTAATAACGGCGCCGGATTCTAGCATAATTGTCGCTTAGGATCTCGCGTAATCCAATCCTCACGACTAAAGTCGCACCTTTCAATAACGACCGGTCATAAACAACCGAGTCGACGGGTGTAAGCTTAGTCAACTTATTGGAAAATTACAGGGTGGTAACCTGGCTCATTTAAACTTGGCCGTACTCTTCTCGTCCACTCATCCAACGCGCTATCAGTGCTTGGGCGGTATCCGGTTGCTGAGCCAATAGCTCGCGAGCGACCTGCTGGACTTTAGGCAATAGCACTTGGTCTCGCATCACGTCAGCAATTTTAAACTGCAATAACCCCGTTTGACGGGTTCCCAGTACTTCCCCTGGCCCGCGGATCTCCAAGTCTTTCTCTGCAATCTTAAAACCGTCATTGGTTTCGCGCATAATCTCTAAGCGAGCTTGCCCGTTTCGCGACAAAGGCGCTTGGTACAGTAAAACACAATGACTCTCTCGTTGCCCTCGCCCAATCCGACCACGCAATTGATGTAATTGGGCTAATCCCAGTCGTTCTGGATTCTCTATCACCATTAAATTGGCATTGGGTACATCAACACCGACTTCTATCACCGTTGTCGCCACCAAAAGATCAATGTCGCCCTGTTTAAAGCCCTCCATAATGGCCTGCTTTTCAAACGGCTTTAGGCGCCCATGAACCAAACCAATCGAAAGTTCCGGCATGTTAACGGCTAACTGTTCAGCGGTTACTTCGGCCGCTTGAGCTTGTAACTCTTCAGATTCATCAATCAAAGTACAAACCCAATAGGCTTGTGCTTTATCTCGTCGACAGGCCTGCTCCACTCTTGCCACCACTTGCTCGCGCCGAGCGTCAGGCAACACCAAGGTTTGAACTGGCTTTCTACCAGGCGGCAGCTCATCAATAATCGAGGTTTCTAGGTCAGCGTAAGCGGTCATCGCCAAGGTTCGAGGTATGGGCGTTGCAGTCATGATCAACTGATGTGGCACGCGACCTTGATAACGCCCTTTCTCTTTCAGCGCCATTCGTTGGTGCACGCCAAATCTATGTTGCTCATCGACGATCACCAAAGTCAATTTAGAAAACTCAACCGTCTCTTGAAACAACGCATGCGTGCCGACCACCAGTTGTGCTTCACCACTGGCTATTTGACTCAACATTTCGCGGCGTTCCCCCGCTTTAAGTTTACTGACTAAGAACCCACATTGAATGTCCAATGCCGAGAACCAATCTGAAAAGTTATTCCAATGTTGTTCCGCTAATATTTCCGTAGGGGCCATTAAAGCGACTTGGAAACCTTGTTCGATAGCCTGCAGCGCGGCCATTGCAGCGACCAGCGTTTTACCCGCCCCGACATCCCCTTGCACAAGGCGCAACATTGGGTGCGGCTGTTTTAAATCTTGTTCAATTTCGTCAATCACTCGAACCTGAGCACCGGTTAGCGAAAACGGAAGCTGCTGCAACATGGCTTGGTTTAATTGTTTGGCAGCCGCCAAAGGCCAAGCATCTTCTCGTACCACTTTATTTCTTAATCGCAACATGCTCAATTGAAAAGCGAGCAACTCTTCCATGGCTAGGCGTTGCCGTGCGGGGTGCTCACCATCGATTAACTGGGTCAGCGACGTTCCTCTTGGCGGTCGATGCACAAACCTTAGAGCAGCGGCTAAATCATCCATTTGAAAGTGATGCTTGATCGTCTCGGGAAGCAGCTCAGGTAAAGAATCATGGTGCAACTTAGCAAGTACTTGATCGGTCAACTTTCGCATCAAAGGCTGTTTCACGCCATCAGTAACCGGATAGACTGGAGTTAATTGATCGCTCAGAGGAGGCCGAGAAGGGTCTTTCACCCAAGTCATTTCAGGATGAACCATAGACGCAACCCCCGAAACGTAGGTGACATCACCAAAACACAATAACCACTGGCCAGGTTGCAAACGATTTTGTTGTGCTTTCGAAAAATAAAAGAAACGTAAATCCATGGAACCACTCGAATCAGAGACTCGGCAGATAAGAGTTCGACGCTTTCCAAAACGAATTCCTGAGTGCTCAACCTTAACTAACACCTGAGCGGATTGCCCTTGAGATAGCCCAGCAATTGGGAGAACTCGGGTACGATCTTCGTAACGTAACGGTAGATGAAACAGTAAATCTTGCCAGGTTTCGATGCCCATACGGCTCAGCTTTTCACTGACCGCGGGACCAACGCCATTCAACTCTGAAATATGGTAATCACTGAGATTCATCCATCAACCTGCACTAATGATTATAAGCAAGAGGGTTTTATACAAGGAAATATCATAAAACATTCGTCACAATTTCGCTAAACTTAAACTTCAGCTGCGAGATAAACAAGGAGTTCGTATGATGAAAGTCCGTGCTGGTGAGTTAAAGAAAACTTGGTTCAGGAGTGACCGGTTTTTTCACACCGATAATGGCTGGTTTTTCGTGACTCGCGAAAATACTCAGCAAGGTCCTTTTAATAGCCACAATGAAGCCGAAAAAGAGCTCATGCTATATATTCGGCATTTAAATGAAGACTTGTACCCTCAAGCCCCTATTTAAGCCTTTTCTGCTAAGCGTTTAATTTTTTCAAGTACTCGCGCCGCGGCTCGCATTCCAAAACTGGCGGTGACGACGGTGCTTGAGCCGAACCCTCCGGAACAATCAAGCCGAGTGCCAGTACTGCTGGCGCTCTTGCTTTGACACACACTACCATCGGGCTGAGGATAAACAAGCTGCTCGTGTGAATGAATGCACTCAATGCCATAACGTCTTTTAGGGTTGCGGGAGAAATGGAAATTCCGGCGTAATTCACTGCGCACTTTAGCCAGCAATGGATCTTGTTGTGTCTTGTTTAAATCGCTCACTAAAATTTGCCCAGGATCAATTTGTCCTCCAGCACCACCGACACAGATCACAGGTATCTTTTGACGCTTACAATGCGCCAATAACGCAACTTTCGGTTTCACACTATCAATTGCATCGAGTACCACAGTGACGTCACTCGAGATCAACTCGGACAAATTATTTGGAGTAATAAAGTCAGTCACCGCATGCACTTTACATTCTGGGTTAATTTCTTTAATTCGCTGGGCCATCACCTCAACCTTCGAGCGTCCCACGGTTGAGTCCAGTGCGACAACCTGCCGATTGATATTCGACGTACAAACATCGTCAAGATCGATCAGGGTTATTTCGCCAATCGCCGAACGAGCCAACGCCTCAGCACTCCAGCTGCCGACACCGCCAATACCGATAACACAGACATGCGCTGCGCGATAAGCGTCTACAACCTGTACTCCGTACAATCGTTGTAATCCGCCGAAACGAAAATCAAAATCTGACACCAAACACCTAATACCTGTTTTCAAAGGACGTTCGATTATATAATGGTTACTCGAATTGATCAGCAAGTGACCTTGTATTACTCATGAAATTTCCTATTCGTTTGGATCGTTTTATCAGCCAGTCAACCGACTTCTCTCGCAAACAAGTCAAGCGGTTGTTAAAAGACGGCGAAATCACCGTGAATCAAGAGCCTGTTTTTCAGGCTGATTTAAAAATTGATGAGTCCGACAAAGTCAGTGTTGTTGGCGAGGTTTTAGGCGAACTGACACCGCGCTATTTCATGCTTAATAAACCCGAGGGATTTGTTAGTGCAACCAAAGATCGAGAACACATGACCGTACTCGAATTCATTGATGAACCGCGCAAAGAAAATTTAAGTGTTGCTGGACGACTTGATATAGACACCACTGGCCTAGTCTTATTAACTGACGATGGGCAGTGGTTACATCAAGTAATTTCGCCCAAACATCAATGCGAAAAATGCTATCTTGTTGAAACTCAATCGCCCTTGTCTGACAAAGCTATCCATAAACTTGAGCAAGGGGTGTGGTTAAACAATGAGAAGAAACGCACGGCTCCCGCGGTGGTAACCGTCGTAGATGAATACCACTACCGAATAACCATCACCGAAGGCCGATATCATCAAGTAAAACGCATGTTTGCGGCGGTCGAGAATCACGTTGAAGCTCTGCATCGAGAACGCGTTGGCGGAATTATCCTCGATCAGCAACTCGCGCCGGGAGAGTATCGAGCGTTGACTACAGAAGAAATTGCTTCAATTGCCGCCAATGAATAATAAGGAAGCGACAACAGATAGGGAACCTGATTCTTCTGTTTCAGCCCTACCTCAGTCAGTGGTTATTTATCAAGACGAAGATATTCTGGTCGTTAATAAACCCTGTGACTGGCTCGTTCATCGCAGTGCCATCGACCGTCACGAAACTCGTTTTTTAATACAAGCACTTAAGCAGTTAACCGATTTGACCGTGTTTCCAGTGCATCGTTTAGATAAGCCAACATCAGGCGCAATGGTGTTTGCACTGAACAAGCCTGCTCTGATCAATTTAAGCCATCAATTTGAAGAAAACCAAGTGGCGAAAACCTATCATGCAATTGTCAGAGGCCACGCTCCAAACAACCTTCATATCGATTATCCATTAAAAGAAAAGGCCGTTTTTAAATCGCAGAACACCGATAAGTTAAAAACACAAAGCGCCATCACAGACTTAACACGCTTGGAGAGTTACGAAATTCCTGTTACCGTTGATCGTTACCCCCAGTCTCGCTACAGCTTGGTGGAGTTAAAACCATCGACCGGTCGCCGACACCAGCTTCGTCGTCACATGAAACATATTGCCCACCCAATCATTGGCGATACGTCTTACGGTAAAACCAGTCACAACAATTATTTTCGAAACGAGTTGGCGTGTCGTCGTTTATTACTGCACGCCAATCAACTATCTTTTACGCATCCAACAACGGCCGAGCCGCTTCAGTTTTCAGCAAACTATGATAGGAGTTTCGCTGAGGTGATGAAGGAGTTAACTCGCCTGAGCAATACTGAAGAACATTCCAGCGACGGTAGCACTCAATAAATTGGCAAGTGTTCCGGCAAACACCGCTTTTAATCCATAGCGAGCGATATCTTGTCGACGATTTTCAGCTAAACTTCCTAGTCCGCCTAACAGCACGGCAATCGAACCAAAGTTAGCAAAGCCACACAACGCAAAAGTGACAATCACTTGCGTCTTTTCAGAAAAAGTATCGCTTACTTTCATAAACTCTAAAAAGGCAAAAAATTCATTGATAACGATTTTTTGACCGATCAAACTGCCCGCCGTCGAAGCCTCTTGCCAAGGTACACCCATTAAATAGGCGACCGGCTGAAAGGCATAGCCCAACAACCATTGCAAAGATAAGTTCTCAACGCCAAACCAGTTGCCAATGCCGCCTAAGAGGCCATTTAACAATGCAATGAGTCCGACAAAGGCCAGTAAAACGGCACCAATATTCGCAGCAAGTTTAAGACCGTTAATCGCCCCTGTTGACGCTGCATCAATGATATTGGCATGCTGCGTGACTTCACGAGCCACATCGACATTTTGATGAGGCGCTTCTATTTCAGGCATTAATATTTTCGCAATTAATAAACCAGCTGGAGCAGCCATAAAGCTCGCCGCAATCAAATATTCAAGATTAACGCCTATACTGGCAAATCCAGCAAGGACTGATCCAGATACACTGGCTAAGCCCCCGACCATTACGGTGAACAGTTCTGAACGCGTTAGAATTGGCAAATAAGGTTTTATCACTAGCGGCGCCTCAATTTGCCCGACAAACACATTCGCTGTTGCCGACATAGACTCTGCGCGGCTAGTACCTAACACTCGATGCAAGAACCCACCAACAATTCGGATAACTTTCGACATAATGCCTAAGTAATACAAAACCGCGATTAAAGAAGAAAAGAATACAATCACGGGAAGCACCTGAAAGGCAAAAATAAACCCGAGTTTCTGACGACCTATATCGCCAAATATAAAGTTGATACCTTGCTGACTGTAGTCAATGACCGAGTTGACTGCATTGGTGATTGACAATAATACGGACTTTCCCCAAGGAAACCATAAAACCATTGCGGCAAAGAAGACCTGCAAAGCAAAAGCACTTAACACCGTGCGCCAATTAATCTTTTTTCGATCCGTTGAACTTATCCATGCGATAAAAAAAATCGCTGAAATTCCGATTAAAGCCTGCACGATATCCATCATTGTCTGGATCCTACTTATTTTTAATTCTATGAGTAATTTGACTTAAATGAGGTTGTGACAAAATATCTTCAACCAATGAATCAATCGGACTTTCACCCGATAATACGACGTCGGCTTTTGATTTACCACGTGCTATGAACTCTAAAAACATAGGACGTACCTGTTCTAAGTACTGACGAATGATATCGTCGCTTGCGCGTCCTCTTTGTTGCTGGTCGCGCTGTAATCGACGAATAAAGCAGAGGTCAAGTGGCGCATCTAAATAAACCGAAAAATCGATTTCGTTACGGATGTTTGGATCGAACATTAAATGCAGACCTTCGAGAATTAACACTTTCGGTTGTTTAATTAATCGAGTTTGCGGCTCTCTTAAGTGTTGCTTAAAACAATACTGAGGAATGGATACTTTTCCTGATTGCTTCAACTCAACTAAATCTTGTTGTAACCGCGGATGGTCGATCGCACTCGGGTGATCAAAGTTTAACTGTCCGCGTTGCTCAAAGGTAAGCTGCGAATGATCGGCATAATAGAAGTCTTCTGAGATTATCTGTACTTGACTTTCTTGCTCGTCAGAAACTAAGGCTTCTCTTAACGCTTCAGCTAACGTTGACTTACCTGAACCGGAAGCACCGGTGATTGCCATCACGAACATAATTAATTATCGAATCCTTAAATACAAAAAAGCAGAGCTCACGAATGAGCTCTGCAAGATTACCACAAGCGTAATTTTGGTAGTACGGTAAAATTAAAACTTATAGCGTACACCAACTTTAACGCGCCAAGCCGACTCAATTTCTCGGAAGTTAGCTGGCGAGCCATAACGATAATCACCAAATGGCTCTTGATATTGATATTGACCATTTTGATTAACATCGTAATCGAAAAGAATTTGTTGGCTCTCACTAAATGGATTCGAGTAAATTTTACCCTGCGAGCTATCCACCAAATTCAATAAGTTATCAATATGGAAGTAAACCTCACCTTTTTGATCGTTGAACAGACCCGGTACTTCTTGTCGGATAAACAAGTCAATGTTGGTCTTGTACGGGCTGCGATAAGCATTCCGGCTCAAGAATCCACCACTGGTAGAGATACCGTTGTCATTTAAATGATCAATAATCTCGTCGTAGCTCAAACAGCTATTGCATGAGAAATCAACCGCCGGATCATTTGGTCCAGTCGGAATATACGGTAAGTACACGTCTGAATCATCAAAATCGCTTTGATCACCAAGGTCTCCGTCGCGGAACGAACCGAGTGTCCAGCTGTAAGGGCGGCCCGAAACACGCTCAGCAAATAAGCCGAAGGTTGTGTTTAACCCATTGAAAATTTCAACATCATAGTCAAGGTTCAACGCTAAACGATGCTTCACTTCATACGATGCTGTTGCAATCGCAGGGTTTTGACGATCGTAGGTTGTTGTATATTGATAATTTGACGTCGCCGTTGACGAAGTACCCGGTACGCGATCGTTAATGTCTTGGTTGGTATAAGACAGGTTTAAATGCAAACCGTTGTCCCATTGTTTATCCATACTGAAGGTCAAGATGCGACTGTCACCACCAGAAATGTTGGTTAATAACAAATCGTATTGATCTGGGTTATTCGCATCAACTGGTCCGTAGATAGGTTGCCCGGCCACGGTAGTACCGATTTGCTCTCGAGCTAAGTCGATCCATTGAACGTCTTTATCGATGTCTTTAAAGATGGCTTCAGAACTGATTAACCAGTTATCACCAAGCACACCCAAGCTGGTATTCCAATCCGCTTTCAATGAGTAGCGCCATTCTGATGGAATATCAAAGTTAGGATCGATCGGTGTTGAGTTACCATTTCCAGCAACCATACGATCCGTTACATAGGTCGGAATGCTGGTCACATCGACGTTGGTTAAGACGTCTGCTAGATATTGTGGATCATTGGTATCAACATCAGGAACAACGATAGTTACACCATCATTGGTGTAGGCATTCGATAACCACACATTAGGGCGTCCACCACTGAATCGACCGATACCACCACTCAACTTTACGTTCTCAGCAACTTGATAATCGAAACCAATTCTTGGCAGTAAAATATCTTTGCCATCCATAGAGGCATCGTTACCAAAACCATAGCGGTTAACAAAGTTAGGATTCAAGCGAGGTGTATCACTGGTGGTAATTCGCTCGTAACGCAAACCGTAGTTTAGAATTAAGTCGGCATTAACATCCCAAACATCGCCCACATAAAATGTATGAGTTTTGAAGTTAAAGATTGCGGCTGCGTCATCGGCTGAATTCAAGAATGAGTTTTGATAATTAAACTCACTTGCATCGCGGTTTTCAAAATCCGCTAAGCTATCGAATGACCATGAGCCTAATGAGTCTTGAACAAAAACGTTATATACATCTAAGTCATCATAAACGTAACCGAACGTCCAAGTATGGTCTCCTGACAAGTATTCTGCTTCGAAAGCAACTTGGAAGGTATCATTACGTAATTCATTGGCATGGCGTGAACGATCCGGACCAAACTCTACGGTGCCCGATGGTGTACGCACCGATACTTGACCATAACCTCGTCCTTCAAGTGGATCTTGAGTATTGTCTACGCTTTTATCTGCAATACGAAGTTCCGTTGCAAAGTTATTGCTCCAATCAGCAAACCATTGCGCTGAGTAGGCACGTAAATGGTCGCCACGTGTGTACCAATGCGATGACAAGTTCAGAGTACGTCCGCCAACATTGTTCGAAGTTTGTTTACCGTCGGTATCTTGATAAGTAAAACTCGCGCGGTGGTAATCATTGATATTCCAGTCAACTTTTAACAGCTTCTTCACATCTTCTTCGATTGAGCCAAGTTCCCATGTTCCAGGCTCAACACCATAAATTTCACGAGCGATACGAATCACTTCATTGGCGTCAGCAATCGAAACATCAGCAGGATTACCAGATGGGTATCCATCTGGACCAGCCTCTACCGTGCCAGGTGCTTCAAACTTTTCATAGTTTGCAAAGAAAAATAATTTATCGGCGATGATTGGTCCGCCAACAGAAAAGCCATAGGTGCGTTCAGTAAAGGCGGTTGGAATTACATCGCTAGCGCCTGACTCACGTGAAGGACCGGCAAACTTATCATCAAAGTATTCGTAAAATACGTTCCCAGAAAATTCGTTGGTCCCTGACTTAGTGACCACCGAAATGCCCGCGCCAGAAAAGCCGCCTTTTGAGGCATCGTATGGGTTGGTTGCGATGCTGATTTGTTCGACCGCATCCAATGAAATGGGTGAACGTTGCGTCGGGTAACCACTACCATTTAAGCCAAAGTCATCGTCTTGCCGAATACCGTCAATGGTAATGCTGTTATAACGAGGATTGCTTCCTGCAACCGACATAGAGCCTTCGTCATTGTCTAGCACGTTAACTAATGGGTTTCGACGTAAAACGCTTTTCAAATCACGATTAACACTTGGTGATCCTTCAATCTCGCGAGATCCAAAGCTGCTATTTGAGCCGCTATTGGGGTAGCGGAAGTCGCTAGCTGATGCAGTGATAGTCACCACCTCACCGGTAATCGCTTGTAATACTTCCCGCAATACAAAAGGGTTACCCAGTTCAAGCTGAACGTTGGTAATTTCTTTGTCTTGGTAAGTATCTGAGTCAATTAGAATGGTATAAGGTCCGCCCACAGGTAAACCGCTTGCATTAAAAGAGCCTTGCTCATTGGTGGTGAAACGTCGTTGAGTACCGGTTGGTACATGAGTAATAATAATGGTGGTGTTCGCAGCCGGAGCGCCTTGCGGTGTACTAATTTGTCCGCGGATAGACGACGAAGTCTCATCTGCAGAAACAACGCCAATGGTCCCCAATGCGATCGCAATTGCCGAAGCGATCAATTGTTTTTTCATGGTACGTCCTTAACTAAGCATTAGAATTTAAAACAACGCGCGGATGTTAAAGGTGAAATGCTACGGAAGTGTTACACTAATATGAAAATTAATATATGAGATGCCTTAAGTGTTGAAAAAATAATCTATCGAGACAATTTAAATTTTTTCAACCAAAAAATATCCATTGGTAATAATTACACTCTCAAAATTATTGTCATAAAAGCGACGCACTAATGTCATAAGCTACATCCGGTTGCGAACAATAAAGAAAGCCTTATGCGTATAACAATTTTTTTACTGCTTTTGATAAGCCATTCACTAATTACCGCAAAGAATCTCAATTCGAGCAATTTCGCGACGTTAGCGGTTGCACCAGAAGCGAGTCTGTCTAAAAAAATTCGCACCGATAAAGTGCGAATCGGTTTTGGCTCATGTGCGGTTCAAACGGCCGAACAATCAATTTGGCAAACCATTGCTGCGAATAATCCCAACCTATTTATTCTTCTTGGTGACAATGCATACATTGACTCAGCCGATCCTGCGGACATGCAAAAGGCCTATCAAACGTGGTATGCCAATCCCAACTTTAAATCCTTCAAAGATTCCACGTCACTCTTGGCCACTTGGGATGATCACGATTATGGTTTAAACGATGGGGGAAAAGAATTTGTTGGCAAAGCTCATGCAAAAGAAGCCTTTATCGACTTTTTTAGCTATGACGAACTTGAGCAGCTCCGTCATAAGCCTCAAGGCATTTATCACGCTCGAATCATGCAGCAAGGCAACCTAACCATTCAGATCATTATGCTCGACACGCGTTGGTATCGCGATGATTTAACCCCGAGTGACCTTTCGCTTGAACAACGTAAGAAAAAGTTGTTAGGACCTTACCAATCAACAAAGGATTCAAAAAAGCAGCTGCTCGGAAAAGAACAATGGCGTTGGCTAAACAAGCAACTCGAGGTCAATGCTGACGTTCGAATCATCGCATCGAGTATTCAAGTAGTTGCCGACTTTACGGGATGGGAGTCTTGGTTAAATTTTCCTGAGCAACGCGAACAGTTACTCAATTGGCTAAGCGCTTCAAACACAGCTTACCCAATCATCATCAGCGGCGATGTACATCGCGGCGAAATTTCATCAATGACTTTTAATGGAAGAAATATCATTGAGCTGACGGCCAGTGGATTAGATGCCAAGCTGTATCCGGCAGCCCCCAATAAACATCGTCTTCAACCAGCAGTGATTGAACCTCATTTCGGGTGGTTAGAAATCACCAAGACGGCAAACACCATTGACATTAGTGGATCAATTCGTAACATCAATAACCAATCAAAAAATCAAGTAACAGTGAGCATTGAAGATGAGTAGAGGCTTAGTATTTTTAATCGCAGGCTTTATAAGCGTTAACGCGTTTAGTTTTGGACAAACCGGACATAGAGTGACCGGAGCTATCGCTGAAGAATATTTAAATGATTCGGCGAAAAAGGCGATTCAATCAATTATCGGGACTGAAAGTCTCGCGCAAGCATCGACATTTGCAGATGAAATGAAATCCAATCCCAGTGAGTTTTGGCAGAAGACCGCTAACCCTTACCACTATGTCACGGTTCCAAGGGGTAAGGTCTACGCTCAAACCACGCCACCTCAAAAAGGTGATGCAATTATTGCGCTAAAAAAATTCACCCAAACGTTACAATCAAATACTTCAACGACCGAAGAGAAAGCCATTGCGTTAAAGTTTATCGTGCATATCATCGGCGACCTGCATCAACCCCTACATGCTGGTAATGGTACCGATAAAGGCGGAAATGATTTTAAAGTGAAGTTTTTTTGGCAAGACAGTAATCTTCACCGCGTATGGGATAGCGAATTGATTGATCGTCAGCAACTGAGCTATACGGAGTGGACCGCTTGGTTAACCCGCACCATTGATAACAAAAAGATTACTCAATGGTCGCAAATTGATCCTCAAGTGTGGGTGACAGAAAGTGCAAAAATTCGAGACACTATTTACCCTGACGATCCAAAACTAAGTTGGGACTATCAGTATCAACATCTCCCTGCGCTTAAGCAACGTTTGCAACAAGCAGGAGTGAGAATAGCGCTTTATTTAAATGATATTTATTCGGATAAATAAACTTTAAATATTTGTTGCTGTGCTAAATCCGTACGCTTAACAATCTCTCTTAAAGTATTACTATCAATAAGTTGAAGAACATCAGTAACCGCCACATAGCTTTGCTGATGTTCATGACCAAAGCTGGCCAAGTATTCAAGCAATAGCATTAAAAGATCGGACTGTTCGATCGCATTGGCCAGCGTGGTATAGGGTCTCAGCATCGCGCTCGAAACCGGAAAAGAAGTTTGCTTAGACAGTTCTTTTAAACGTGGTAATACGTCTTTGACATCTTCGATGAAGAAACAACAAACTAACTGATTATTACTCCATTTTGATAACTTGATTATCGGGTCGACAAAGCTAAGATTCTGATGGAATTGAAACTCCAATTCAGAAAGATTATCAGATGCTGATGTGAGCATAAAAAGCGTTAGCTGTTGACGTTGAACTCTAAAGGCTGAATTATCTTGCGTTAACTTTAAAATTAAGTCGAGCTGTTCAATAAAATATTTATGATTAGGTCGACCGTCATCGATATCAATCATTGAAATATCAGCCAACTTTTGAAAGCGCTCTTCCAGTATCTGACTATGATTTCGAATGATTTCGGTTTTATCATTGACTGCAAGGTCGACTTGATCTTGAAAAACATCATTTGACGCTAAACGTTTTGCTTGAACTCGAATAAACCAAATCAAGAACATACAAAAAATTAAGGCATATAGACTAAAGGCCCACCAGCTGACCCAAGGCGCAGGCAATACAATAACTTTTAAATGAATTGAGTCATCACTCCACAAACCATCATCATTACTGCCTTTAACTTTAAACGTATATTCACCCGTTGGAAGGTTGGTAAAGGTTGCCCTACTACGCTGGCCCGCACTGATCCAGTTTTCATCGAACCCTTCGAGCTTGTATTGATAGGTATTTTTTTCTGGGTTTGAATAGTCCAATGCGGCAAACTCGAAGGCAATTAAGTAATCTTGATGAGTTAATTGTAATTGTTTTAGTTGTTCTACGGGCGTATCGAACGTTAGGCTTTGATGTTCATCGTATATACCCGTTAATACCACTTTGGGTACATGAGTATTTTTGCTTAGCTTGTCTGGATCAAATGCACTGACGCCATTCAATCCGCCAAAGAACAGACTACCCGACTCTGAGGCTAAAAGAGCACCTTGATTTAATTCATTAAAATGGATTTCATCCGCTAGATTAAAATTCACAAATTGCATTGAAGAAAAATCAAGTCGGCTAACCCCTTTAACCGTGCTCACCCAGATATCACCATTCTTGTCTTCAATAATGCCATTGATGGTGCTGCTGTTTAATCCACTATTGATCGAGAAATGAGTAAAAACATTTTTAAGTTTTCGGCGATTCTCCGGTAGCCAAAGATTGAGTCCGTTGCCATGGGTTCCGATCCATAAACGTCCGCGACTATCAAAATAAATCGACGAGGCAATATTACCGCTGAGCGAATTATCGAGCTCTGCATCATGAACAATTGAAATAATCTCACCACTTGTCTTGTCTAACCTCGACAGTCCTCCGCCATCGGTGGCCAGCCAAATGTATCCATCGTCGTCCTCAGTCATTGCAAAGATACTTTCACTTAACAAGCCACTGGTATTTTCCGACATATTGAAACGTTTAAACGCAGAATTATTCATTAAACGATTAAGACCAGCACGATAAGTCGCTATCCAAATATTGCCATTTGAATCTTCCATTATATCGGTGACACCGTCTGCAGAAAGACTGGTCGGTTGCTCCGGGTTATTCTGGTATCCGATGGTAAAATTTCCTAGGCTATCATAGACCTCGACGCCAGAAGCGATACTGCCAACCCACAGTTGTTGTTGCGAATCGACCAACATCGACATGATGCGCGTCGCCTTTGATTGTTCGGTTTTCAGTGGTCGAATCAAATCGTCGGTCAAATTTAAGATGTTCACTCCGCCACCAAAAGTTCCAATGGCGAGTCGCTCATGATCTAACTGGGCTAACGAGTACACCGTATTATTGTTTAAACTATATTGATCTTCAGAAATATTTCGATAGTGCACAAAGGTCGCGTATTTTGGGTTCCATCGATTTAGTCCAGATAATGTACCGAACCATAATAGCCCGCCCTGATCCTTGTAAGCAGATAACACGCGATTATGAGTCAATGCAGACTTTTGAGAACTCTTGTGTTTAATCGAAACGAAACGCTCGCTGTTTAAATCAAGAACACTGATCCCACCATCGGTTGCAATCCACAGCCGGGAAAAATCATCTTCAATTATTTGATACACACGATCGTGAGTTAAGGAGTTACTCGTCTCATCGTGGCGAAACGCAATAAATGATTTATTGAGCTCATCATAGCGATTAAGGCCGCCACCACGAGTTCCGACCCAAATGCGTCCTTTGGAATCTTCAATGATGTCTCGAATACGATTGTGAGAAAGTTGACTTTCAGGTGACTCAGCCGAGAAATGAACCAATGACTGTTGGTGCATTCGAAACACACCTTGTCCATCGGTTCCAATCCAAAGCCGTCCACGAGAATCTTCAAAAACCACTCGTACATCGGCGGTTTTTAGCTGAACATGATCAGAAATACTTTGAGCAGAGTAACCTGATGGCGTTTGTACAAGTTGCAACAATCCGTGGCCGTCGGTTCCTACCCAGAGCATTCCCGATCGATCTCGATACAACGTATTGAATCGAAGTACCGGTTCTCCGCCGACTTGGATGTTTAAGGTAATAAATTTTTCATCTGCGGCATTAAAAACGTTTAATCCGCCACTCGTTGCAACAAACAGACGACCTTGTTGGTCTTCGTAGACGTCTCGAATAGCATCGTGAGAAAGGGAATCTGGATCGCTGCTGTTGTGTCGATAAACCCGCATGGTGTGACCGTCAAAACGATTCAAACCTTCTTGCGTGCCAAACCACATAAAGCCGGTTCGATCTTGGTAAATCGACTGGACGGTTTTTTGCGACAATCCTTGGTGAGTCGAGATATGTTGAAAGCGAGTATTTTCTAATTCGGCAGAGAATAATGGAGGTAGAAGAAAAACCGAAAGCCACCATGAGCTCCAGCGCAAGATTGATCGTCTAGCAAGCAAGACGTACTGCTTCAAGCGCAAGGCTTGGTGCCTTGCAGCCTTCGTGTTTCGCATAGGGTTACTCTTGTTCGACCCAAGTATTCACACGAATATTAGCATCATTCCAGCCGATAGCGTCATTCCAACCGATGGCATCGTTCCAACCGATAGCGTCGTTCCAACCGATGGCGTCGTTCCAACCGATAGCGTCGTTCCAACCGATGGCGTCATTCCAGCCAATAGCATCGCCCCACCCTATCGCATCATTCCAACCGATCGCATCGTTCCAGCCGTCATAATCTTGCCATTGATAACCACCATTCAACTCACCAAAACTGTTCCAAGTGTATTGTTGATGACCGCGAATATAGAACTCATTATTCTCGTCTATCATGGTTTGGCCGGCAAAATGTTCGGTGCCATTTAGGTCGGCCGCAATATCCAAACCTCGATTAGCACAATTGGCCGCCGTGCTGTTTAATGCAGCAAAGGCATCTACTTGACCGGCTCCTTGTTGAAAGGGCGAGTACGCCCACTGGCCTTCACTGTCTCGAGCGGGTTTCGCGGCGCTCATCAAGCGGCATTTAATATCATCAGGAGTTAAAGAAGGATCTTGACTGATCATCAGCGCAACGACGCCAGCAACCACGGCGGATGCTTGCGAGGTACCCGACATCATGAAATATTTTCCACCGTCGTGAAACTCAGGATGCGCCGTGGCCAAATGCATTTTATCTTCCATCAACCCCATTAGGTGACCACCTGGAGCAACCACTTCTGGTTTGATAAATCGCTCGACTGTCGGACCGTTCGCTGAAAACTTTGCGATTCGATCGTCGCTAAAATCATCGGGGGTGTAATTATCCGTCACCGCGCCCACCGTAATTACATAAGGCACATTTCCTGGTACACCAATACCGAAGGCTCCACTCCCAGAATTACCCGCTGACGTCACAACAGCAATGCCCGCCTGCCAAGCTCTCATCACCGCTTGATTCAAAGGATCGTCCCAGTAATAAGACTGTGGGGCGGCACTGAATGACAGATTTAAAACGCGAATGTTGTAGGTATCTTTGAAATAAATGGCCCATTGCAATCCACGAATAATATCGGCATAGGAGCCAGCGCCTTGATCATCAAACGCCTTAATTGAAATTAACCGTGCATTCGGGGCAACACCATAATATCGACCATAGGAATCGAACTCACTATTCATTGCGATGCTAGCAACATGGGTACCGTGCCCGTTGTTTTCATCATCGTTCATTGAGGTTTTATTCGTTATGGCGTTGTAGGTACCATAGACCCGATGACGACCGTACGCATCGTGGCGTATTCCAGTCATGCTTTTCACACCGGTATCGAGCACCACCATGGTTACCCCATCACCTAGAATGCGCTGGTCATGAAGCGGTTGCACATTGGCCATTTGAGTTGCCGACGCTTCGGAATAAGACAGTCGCTGTCCCCACGCGAGGCCATCAAGTTTTACACTGTGATTTCTAGTGAGCTTCAAGCCTGATTGTCTTAAGGCACTGACAAGATTTTTAGGAATATCAACAACCACCGCATTAATAATGGGCAGTCGATGAGTGATCGTTATATTAAACTGTTGCAAAACCGCTGGTGCATCAACACCTTGAACAATATAGCTGTCTAAGGTCGCTTGAGCTGTTTGCGAGCTCACAGCAGACTGCGATACCGCTGTATCGATCGACTGTTGGTCCCAAGTCACCTTCACCACCACCGCAAAGACCAGTGTTAAACCTGCCGTGATGCTAAAAGAAATTCGCTTCATGACCTACCCCATGTTTTTTAATAGCTATAAGTCTTATTATTTGATGTTCTTATAACTATTAACCTTAAACTTACGCATTTCGCGCTTCTACCTATCTCATAATTCAATATATTAAGTTACCCGACGGATTTCAAAATATATTTTTACATCTTTTCAATACCACAGTCGAAACACCAATCTCCAGTAACTTTGCACAGTTTGTCGCTCGCCGCACAAAAGATGTCGTTTCGCGACTAATCATCGTGACTAAGTCAATGGTATTCCTATACAGGCAAATTGGACTACAAACACAAGGGGTAGTGAATAATGAAAAAAACCTTAGTAACCACAGCCGTATCCTTAGCCATCGCTTCAATCAGTGTTCAAGGACAAGGCCGGCCAACCAACGAAGGCAACGCGGATCTTGCGAACATTCACAATCAATGTATTGTTCGACTCGCCGATGACATCTCAAAATTTGACGTCGATGGCAAAGCCCGTGGGATGATTGCTCGCGCACAGTCGAAAGGGTTTGGTGCAGCCTCTGCCAAGCATATTTATAAACACTCCATTAAAGGTTTCACCGTCAATATGTCGTGTGATCAAGCACAAAATGCGTTTGATGGCGCCACTGACGTCGCTAGCTTTACACCGGATGCGATTGTTCAGATCTCAGCTCCACCTCCCGGCAAAGGCCCAGGTGGTGGCGGCGGTGGTAGTGAGCAGCAAACCACTCCCTGGAGCGTGACTCGTGTTGGCGGGCCAGCGAACGGAACAGGCTACACAGCTTGGGTATTAGATACGGGTATTGATCTTGAACATGCCGACTTAAACGTCGATACCAGTCGCGGTTTCTCGGCGTTCACAAAAGGCAAAAACGCCAGTATGGATGACGGACAAGGCCACGGTACCCATGTTGCGGGAACCATTGCTGCAATCGATAACAATCTCGACGTTGTTGGTGTCGCTGCTGGCGCCACAGTTGTTCCAGTGAAAGTTTTAGACAGTCGAGGTTCTGGCAGTATCTCTGGTGTTATTGCCGGGGTTGATCACGTTGCGGCCAATGCGTCTCCCGGCGATTGTGCCAATATGAGCTTGGGTGGGGGAGCTAACTCAGCATTAGATGATGCCGTTGAAGCGGCAGCACAAAGTTCAGGTGCCTACTTTGTCTTGGCAGCAGGCAATGATGGTGATCATGCCAACAATCACTCCCCTGCACGAGCGAACGGCAATCGAGTGTTTACCATTTCAGCGGTCGATAGTAATGACAACATGCCTTCATGGTCGAACTATGGCAATCCACCGGTCGATTATGCGGCACCAGGGGTTAGCATTTTATCGCTTAAGAACGGCGGTGGAACCACCACCATGTCGGGAACCTCGATGGCAAGCCCAGCTGCGTGCGCAGTTATTATGCTTCGCAACGGAAACCCAGGAACCGATGGTACGGCAGGAAACGATCCTGACGGCAACCCAGACCCGATCGTTAGCTTGTAAGCTGAGTTAACATCAAGCGCTAAAAAGCCGGAGCAATCCGGCTTTTTTTTATTAAACTTTGCCACTAAACTGCTTTTATAAGCGCTCATCAATAAGCAACCTTTTATGATTCAATACCTTGCTCAAAAATCAACCATTCAGCATTGTTTTTTGATGCTCTGCAGTGTTTTTGTGGTAATTTTTTTATTCTACATTACGCCCATATTATCGCCTGAACAACGAGCTTACTTTGCCTATCATTTTGCCGACTTTTTATTTCTAAGTCTTACCTTAGTGTTCATCGTTGTTCGCTTTTACAATGCCAAACGCGACGGTTTTGAACATTTATTTTGGTTACTTTTTGGTGGAGCCTTTATCGCATGGTGGTTACTGACCTTGATTTTTCTAACCCTATGGATGGACTTATCCAAAGCCACTCAAAATTTGATTGGGGGAATTAGTTATTTCTTATTTTACGCACTAACCATCGCTGCAATTGAATTAAAGAGTTACCGACACGCGAACCAACTACTTAGTACTCATAGCTCTGTAATTTGGTTAGCTACCTTGTCTTTCACGCTTGGTGCCTTTATTTTTCTAGTGATCATTCCCAGTACAACCACCCAAGGCAGCGTTCATAGTTGGCCGACGACCTATCTATTTTACTTACTCATGGATAGCTACCTAATGGCTCGCTGGTTCTTTCTTGCCTATTCAACACGACATGCCCATTCACGAGGCTACTTTCTGCTTGGGCTTGCAATGACCAACTGGCTCATAGCCGATACCATTGAAGCCGCAAACTATTTAACAGACTTCACGTTAAAAAGCGGAGGTTGGATTGACTGGCTCTGGTTCACCCCGTATTTATTGATCGGAGTTGCATTAACACAGCCTTTCAGTAATTTACAAAGTGTGTCGATCAATCGCGATTTTTCTCGTTTTAACTTACTCAATAGTCCGCTAACTTTCATTGTTTTGATTTTAGTTTTATACGCCATTACTACGCAGAATAAATTATTTGATGGACATTTAACGAACACCCATTACAGCATGTTTACCGGTTGGTTAGTATTGAGTTGCATTCTCGCTATGGGACAAATTTTTCTATTGATAAAACAAACCGCGGTTCTACGGTTTCGACTAAAAGAAAGTGAGTTTGCTAGCTCAACGTTTAAACAGCAACTTGAACAACAAGCAAAAAAATCGAACAACAGCGAGATTCCTATCGCTCCATTTTAGAAACCACCAGCAATGCTATTTTTACGGCCGCAGAAGATGGAAAAATTCTCAGTGCTAACTCAGCAGCATCACGGCTATTAGAATACGATCATGAACAACTATTAGGCATGCCATTCCAGCAATTAGTTGATAGTGACAGTGAACTGGCTTTGTTTTTCAAATTTCAAAGCTATCGGCAGAAGTTGGTGCGGCAACAACAAGGATTAGAAATGGAGGCCAATGTTATTACTCGTCTTGGTCAAAGCATTACCGTTCACGCAACTATATCGAAAGGTCAATCAGGAAGCGAGACACCTCTGGTGATTTCATTAGCCGATATTCGCGAACAGAAGCAAGCCGAACAAGAAATCATGCGCATGAAAGACGAGTTCACCGCCAATATTTCACATGAGTTTCGAACACCCTTAACCATTATTAATGGCGTGTTAGACAATCTCAAAGGTCACTTAACCGAACCGGCTCAAGTTAAACAAATTGACAGCGCAAAAACCAATGGGCTACGCATGGTTAGAATGGTTGAGCAATTACTAGAACTGTCTCGTTCGGGTCGCCAAAACATTTTAATTACTCCGATCGATATTGGCCAAATTCTGGAATTTGTGGCCCGCAGTTTTAGCGCCATTGCTCGTGAGAAGAACATCATTTTCCAATTCCCCGAACGATGCAATTATTGGGTGTTAGGTAATTTACAAGCCGCAGAAAAAATCATATTTAATTTACTGTCGAATGCTTTTAAATACACTCCACCGAGTGGACAAGTGATTATTAATATTGAACAACAAAACGATGAGCTTTATCTAACGGTATCAGACACGGGTGTTGGTATCGATGAAGTTGAGCAGGGTAAAATTTTCCAACGCTTTTATCGAGCAGAAGGAACCAATAGCAAACACATTCATGGCGTTGGCATCGGATTAGCCCTAGTAAAAGAACTTTGCTTCGCTATGGGTTGGACAATTAATTTAGAGTCAGCTCTTGGCAAAGGCTCAAAGTTCACCTTAATGTTGCATCAAACTGCAGCACCTGCCAATGAAATTCCCAGTTTAGAAAGCAGTCAATTGCCCATCGAACATAATATTGAATCCGAGTTAATCGACGCAAAAACAGAGGTTTATCATCACGGAGGACAAAAGTCTCAATACCTGATTTTGGTCATCGAAGATAACCCCGATATGCAACAACATTTGATGAACATTATTGGAGCCGAACACCAGTGCATTTTGGCCAACAATGGTGAAGAAGGCGTAAAAATGGCCATCGAATATTTACCCGACATCATTATTTCTGACGTTATGATGCCAGTGATGGACGGATTTGAAGCGCTAAAAATAATGCGCCGAAATGAGCTAACGGCACATATTCCGGTCATCATGTTAACCGCTCGAAGCGACGCAGAAAGTCGCAAAGAAGGGTTAAAAGCCGAAGCTGACGATTACCTCAGTAAGCCCTTTGACGCCGAAGAACTGCTCTTACGTCTACGCAATCAGATTCAGTCTCGATTAAAACTGCAACAGCGCTTGCGTCAACAAATTGGGCAAGATCGAAAGCCTACCGCTTCGACGCCCGCCCCCATCGAAGACAAGTTTCTCATTCGGTTAAACCATTGCTTCGAAGAGCACTTTGAAAGTGCCGAAATTACCATGACTCAATTAGCCTCAGAATTGGCCATGAGTGAACGGCAGTTGCAGCGAAAAGTGAAAGCGTTGCTCGATTTGAGCCCTCTTGAGGCCTTAAAGGCGTTTCGCATAGAAAAAGCAAAGGCACTGTTACTGCAGCAAGAGCCTGTCGGTATTGTTGCGCAAAAAGTTGGCTTTTCTTCTCAATCCCATTTTGGTCGAGTATTTAAAGAGCACCTCGGAATGACACCTGGACAGTTTCAAAAAAACCATCGTACGTCGTCCCAATAATGCCTGCTCTGACCAGCTTAAAAAGTGGCTAATTTTCTCCATTAAATGCCACTTTTGTCGCTTCCCAGCGAGAAGTTGTCGTAAACCGACTATCTCAAAACGCGCTTTTCTAGCCATGATTGGCCCAGGCAGTTTGTTATCAACAGACTGAACGATTGGGACACAGATGCAGTCATCACTGCACTCGCCAGGGAAAGACGACAATAAAGATAGACTGGGAGAATTTAAAGCATGATTTCTAAAGTAAAAGTACTATCAGCAGCAACGCTACTTGCCATGTCTGCAGGCAGCGTAAGCGCTGACGATAACCGTTACATCATTCAAGTCGACAACGACCACAAAGGCGTTGTTAAAGCCTTAGCCAAAAAACTAGGTGGTCAGTTAAACCTTGATGCCAATGGCTTTTTCGCAGCAACCTTTGACGGAAAATCGCTTGATGACGTGAAGGGTCTTCTAAATAACCCACATATTCGCCTCATTGAAGCCGACGCTCGACGCGTTCCTTTAGCCTTGTTTAATGACGACGCTGGCGACCCTACGGCACAACAATTAACCCCTTACGCGGTTTATCAGTCGCAAGCCGATCAAGTCACTCTACAAATGGCCTCAGCGAAGAAAGTTTGTGTGATTGACTCAGGTATCGCGCGTGACAACGGCGAGACTGGCGGATACAACGCTGATTTCGACTGGTCTGTAATTACTGGTAGCAGTGATTCTGGAACGGGCGACTGGTTCCGTGATGGTGGTCCGCACGGTACTCACGTTGCAGGAACGATTGCTGCTGCTGACAATGGATTTGGCGTGATTGGTATGGCACCGGGCAACCCATTGCATATCGTTAAAGTATTCAATGCGTCAGGTTGGGGATACTCATCGGATCTTGCGTATGCCGCACAACAGTGCTCAAACGCTGGCTCAGAAATCATCAGTATGAGCTTAGGTGGCGGCGGAGCCAACAGCACTGAAGAAAATGCTTTCAATAACTTCACGGCCAATGGCGGTTTAGTCCTTGCGGCGGCTGGGAATGACGGAAACAATGTACGATCGTTTCCTGCTGGTTATGAGTCGGTGATGATGATTGGCGCCAACGATGCAGACAACAACATTGCGAGCTTCTCACAATACCCAAGCAACACCAAAACCTCTGGTCGTGGTAAAAATGTAACCACTGAGACCAATGATGGATTCGGTGTTGAAGTGACGGTTGGCGGAGTCGATACATTATCAACTTACCCATCTGGCGCAACTTCTTTGTCTGCAATGACCGCTAATGGAACGGGTTACGCGTCGTCAGCAATGGAAAACAACGGCGAAGCGAGCGGTTCAACTTTCTTCATGGGCACTGCCGAGAGCACAAACAGCGGCGCATCAGGAAAAATCTGTGTCATCGACCGAGGCGTTATCTCCTTCCACGACAAGGTAGCTAACTGTGAAAACTCTGGTGGCATTGGCGCCATTGTAATCAATAACGAAGCAGGCATGCTTTACGGTACTTTAGGAACCGCAAACTCTACGTCGATTCCAGCCGTTGGCGCAGCGCTTGAAGATCGCGCGGCTTTGGTTGCAGCAACGACAGCAACCGTCAAAGTGGGTGCGAGTGACTACGGTTATATGAGTGGTACGTCTATGGCAACGCCTGGCGCATCAGGCATCGCTGCATTGGTTTGGTCTAACTTCCCAAGTTGTACTGGCACCGAAATTCGTGATGCCATGAAAGCCACCGCGGAAGACCAAGGGGCCAATGGTCGCGATGACTACTTCGGATACGGCATCGTAAAAGCCAAAGCCATGTACGACTACTTAGCAGCCAATGGTTGTGACGGCGGTTCGACAGAACCTCCAACAGAGCCACCATCAGGCGACTTAACAGCCGATGGCAGCCGCAGTAAAGGCGGTAGCCAGCTCGACATCAACTGGTCAGGCTTTAGTAGTAGCAATGTTGATATCAGTATCACTTGGAACGGTGGTTCATTTAATGACACTACCGCCAACGATGGCAGTCAGTCATACAGTGGTGACAAACGTACAACTTACACAATTACCATTTGTGAAGCCGGTACGACCACCTGTGCGACTAGCTTCAACCTGTAACGATTTGCTATGAAATAAAATTATAAAAAATGCTCTTGCTTTAGCGGGTTGTTACTAACCCGCTTTTTTTTGTCTGATTTTTGCGTTACCTTGCTTCTAAAATAAACTAATAACCTTACTACTATGCAAAACTTCATCGTCGAGTTTAAAGATGCGCTGTCACCTGAGTTCTGTCAGCAATTAATCGAAAAGTTTGAGAAAGATCCCAACAAAACTGCGGGCAAAACCGGAGGTGGGGTCGATAAGTCAAAGAAAGACAGCCTCGACTTATATTTGTCTATGCACAAGCATTGGGCCAAAGAGTGCGAGCAAATCAATAACTTGATCTTTCAAGCCGTTACTCAATACGCGAAAGCCTACCCTTTTCTATTAACCGGAGCGGTTTCTCCATCGATTCAAGATCCCAAGACCGGCATTGTTAGAACCATCAACTATCAAGACATTCAGCAATTGCCTGATCCAGAAATCACTCGCTTAGCGCAATCCATCTATCGCTTAGATGATATTAATCTGCAGAAATACACCCAAGCCAAGGGTGGATATCATCACTGGCATTCGGAACACTTCCCACATCCCACCGATAAAAAACAACGGTCGCTTCATCGCGTTTTGTTGTGGCTCATTTATCTAAATGACGTTGAGCAAGGTGGCGAAACCGAGTTCTTTTTTCAACAAGCTAAAGTGAAAGCGAGTCAAGGCAGTTTAGTTCTTGCCCCTTGTGGATTTACTCATACCCATCGCGGATGCGTACCTGAGTCATCGGATAAGTATGTATTAGCGTCTTGGGTCATGTATAAAAACAGCGCTGCCCTGTATGGAAAAAGATAGACAATAGTAAAAAGGTAGCGAGTGGGAATAGGTAGAGAAAGGGAAAATACAGGTTTTCGGAGAAAGGTCGATAACGCAAAAGTCGTAAGGTATTCTAAGGCGTCAAGTTGACGTTACATTGAGTAGAAAAATCTGACCAGATTTTAACGTGCTGACGAACCCCTTCAGTCACTCGCTGTGATAGCAACGGCTTTGATGTTAAATCGCTAACAGATGAAAGATTCGACCATTGTTGCGGTAACAATATTTGCCATTGCAAAGCTTCTTTCTCAAGTGCTTTTAATTGGTGTAAGTGTTGATTTAACAGTGACTGACTATGCTTAACAAAATATTTATTTAATACATTTGCTAGATGTTGTGCGGTGAGAGAGTTTTTTTGATATTCACAAACTAAGGGAAGCTTTTCTTGCAAGATTTGATTGGTTTTCTGAAAAAAACTTTCTGCAAACTGCATTTCTCGAAGCAATTCACCCAGCGCTCCTTTATTATCTTCGATGTGCTTAAAGCTCAAAACGACTTGGTGCGATTCAAATCCTTCGACACTAGCGACTTGTTGTCGTATCTGCGCCATAGCGGCCAGTGTTTGTTGACTAGATACCGGATCATTCCGTGCACCCAGTGTCGAATTTGAAAAGGCCTTTTGCCAATAATCACTCGCCCATGTTGTATTCCATATGACCTTCGGTAGTTGGTTTTGCTTATCATTGAAAGCCTGTAACCAATCTTCAGAAAATTCTTGCGAGTCCATTTGGCATTGATACTGCCAAAGCCGCAGCAACTGAAATTCATAAAGCAAACGAGTCATCGCTTCCATGCGTTTACCCGTCGCCGAATTACGCTCACTGATGAGCTGTTGCAGCTCTGGACAATCAACGCTTGAAAAAAAATCACTCCAATTAGCACTGACTCGAGTCTCTTCAATCTGCAATTGACTCTTCGGAGGAAACAAGAATGCTTTCGCTTCTATCGGTGTATCAGGCTCAATATTCGCCAGCCGGTATATTCGCTGTTGGTAATCAGACAATGAAGCTTGCAATGGCAAATAACTGTCGCAGCCCACCATAAAAAAAGTGACGAGAAGACAAATAATCACAATGTTAACCTTCGTGAGTTTAACACCCCGATCATTTACTAATGTTCTACTTTGTAATTTTTGACTTATCGTGTTCACCCGATGCCCGGTTATTTCTCCACTCTAAAGAAGGCTCAGTGTACCCTTTGTACACTGAAAGTCACCAGTCCAACAATTGGTCATCGACTCACCTCTGATGAGTCTCATATCGCTTTTGCGACGTCTTGAGCGCTTGTATCTTTCTGTGAGTCTGTCTCTCGCTGTGCGTTTGTATAGCTATCGGCATGAACGCCTCCGACTGCGCGCCCAGACGGATCCGCCATCGCTTCGAAGGCTTTATCCCAAAGCAAGGCGGTTTCTGTCGAACAAGCGACTGATTTTCCGCCTGGCACGGTTTCCGAAGCAGCGCGGGAAGGAAAATGCTGTTCGAAGATCTCACGATAAAAATAAGCTTCTTTAGTCAGCGGCGGGTTGTGCGGAAATCGAAAGTGCGCTTGCTTCAATTGAGCATCGGTCACCTTTGTTTCTGCTAACGCCTTTAAACTGTCAATCCAACCGTATCCAACACCATCGCTAAACTGCTCTTTTTGTCTCCAGCAAACTTCTTCCGGAAGAAGATCAGCAAACGCTTCTCGAAGAATGTGTTTTTCGATGCGGCCATCTTTGATCATCTTCTGAGCGGGATCGATTTGCATTGCGACATCAATAAACTCACGATCTAAAAATGGCACTCGCGCTTCAACGCCCCACGCCGCCATCGATTTGTTTGCCCGCAAACAATCATACCAATGCAACTTCTCAACCTTGCGCACAGTCTCAGCGTGAAACTCTTGCTCGTTCGGAGCTTTATGAAAATACAAATAACCTCCAAACAACTCATCACTGCCTTCACCAGACAACACCATTTTAATACCCATCGCTCTAATTTTTCGTGCCATTAGGTACATGGGCGTCGATGCTCTTATCGTGGTCACGTCATAAGTTTCTAAGTGGTAAATAACCTCGCTTAGGGCATCAATCCCTTGCTCAATGGTATAGATAAAATTGTGATGAATCGATCCGATATGATCCGCTACTTTTTGCGCGGCAAGTAAGTCAGGCGAACCTTCTAGACCAATGGCGAAAGTATGAAGACTTGGCCACCAAGCAGCGCTTTGCTGATCGTCTTCGATTCGTTTATCAACAAACTGCTTCGCCACCGCGGCCACAATAGAAGAGTCGAGACCACCAGACAATAAAACGCCATAGGGAACATCGGTCATAAGATGCCGTTTGATTGCAGCGGTTAATGACTCTCTCAATAAACCGCTATCAAAAGGCCTTCCAGTAACGTGAGCAAAGGATTTCCAGTCACGCTGATAAAAAGGTCGTATTTCGCCGACTTCACTATCAAGATAATGGCCAGGGGGAAAGGTTTGTACCGACTCACACACCGGCGTGAGCGCTTTCATTTCACTCGCAACGTAAAAGTTGCCTGACTTGTCAAACCCGGTGTACAGCGGGATGATTCCAATGGGATCTCGAGCAATCAAATATTTTTTCCGGGTCTCATCGTATAAAACAAAAGCAAACATTCCGTTGAGTTGCTGCAATAATTCTGTTCCTTGTTGCTGATACAACGCCAGAATAATTTCACAGTCAGAGGCGGTTTGATACGGGTAGTCTGGTGCTAACGCTTGGCGGAGTTCTCTATGGTTGTAGATTTCGCCATTCACCGCGAGTACCTGTTGTTTATCGGCAGAATACAATGGCTGTGCCCCGTTATTAACATCCACAATCGCCAGCCGCTCGTGCACCAGAATAGCTTCATTGCCTTGATAGACCCCAGACCAATCAGGACCACGGTGACGCTGTTTACGAGAGAGTTCAACGGCTAACTCACGCAATGGCAACAAATCGGTTTTAATATCGAGAATGCCGAGAATTGAGCACATAATAAATCCTATTTAATTTTTTCGTCTTTAGATAAAGCAATCATTAACGAAACAGGCAAAAAAGAAAATAGCATTTAATAAAAATAGCTCTACAGCAATAATTCATTTAATATTTCCTCATATATTAATCGATTCGTTAAAAAATCGAGGTTCTACTGATGGAAAATCAAAAGATCGACAATTTAGATAAAAAAATCATCAATGCATTAGTTAACAATGCTCGAACGCCTTACGCTGAGCTGGCTAAACATTGTGGAGTGAGCCCAGCAACGATTCATGTTCGTATCGAAAAGTTAAAAAGCTTAGCGATCATCGAGGGCACTCATCTGCGGGTTAATGAGAAAAAGCTTGGCTATGACGTCTGTTGCTTTATTGGAATTAATCTAAAAAGCGCTGGCGACTACCCTGCCGTTCTAGCGCAACTAAAAAACATCGATGAAGTGGTCGAGGCTTATTACACCACGGGTCAGTACGGTATTTTCATTAAAATACTCTGTCCTTCAATCGATGATTTGCAATGGCTTTTGATTGATAAAATTCAATCTATCGAGCAAGTTCAGGCGACAGAGACATTGATTTCTTTACAAAACCCAATTCATCGAAGTATTGTACTTTAACCTTTTGAGATATTAGCCAAGTAACGATTCACGAATGGATTCGGCAAAAAGTTTTAAACTCTACAACGTATACGCCCATGGTACCTATACGCTTGAAGTTCGTATTGGGAGTGAAGAGGCATCGGCCAACCTGATTCTCGACACTGGCAGCAGTACACTAGTGGTACAGTCAGAAGACTATGATGGTAAAGATGATAAATACTTAGTTGCTACTCCCTTTGCACAAAGTATTACCTACGGATTAGGCGGTTGGTATGGACCTGTGGTCAAGAGCCAAGTGAGTATTACTTGCTGTCACGATCAAACATTGCAGTTAAACGATGTGTATATTTCAATTGCTCTACGTGAGCACGAACATGGCTTTGCTCAGGCCGATGGCATACTCGGTTTAGCCTACTATAAACTCAATAAGGCTTACGATCTCACCGCTGTTTTTGATCAAGCCGCAATGACTTATCAATGTTTTCCTAGCCCTGTTTATGAACAACTGTCGACACACTCATTGCCGGAGTTTAAAAGCTTTATTCGCCAATACCCGAGAGAATACCTAACGCCATATTTCACTGCGTTAGCGCAGCAAGGAACCATTGCTAATCAATTCGCCTTTTCAGTTCAACGCTCAAGTATTTTTCACCCAAGAGAAGGTATGACTGAACTTGAGCTAAAACAAGAGCCGCTTAATCAAGGCGAACTTGTTGTTAACTATCCTCGTCAAAGAACCGATCTCTATCGAGGAACTTTTTCGGTCATTAAAGTGCTCGATGACAAATATTACAATGTGCACGTCGAGTCGATTCAAGTCGGTGAACACACACCACGTTCAGCGCCTCTTCTCAAGCACATCAATCGCCGTTTTCGCACCAACGGCATATTTGACTCAGGTGCTTCTGGCATAGCTTTACCGCAAAATTTACTTGAACAGGTGCTCGAAGATTTGATTGCTCACAATGAAAACTTTAGCAAGCTACTTGAACCTTATTACACCTTTGAAGGAATCGAAGAAAGTGTTCCGCTTGATGCTCTGGACCTTTCACAATGGCCAGATATACACATTCACCTTATGGGATTGTATCAACCACGGGTGACTCTAACCTTAAAACCCTGGCACTATTGGCAAGCTCATGCGCCCGATCATGGCCGCGCTTCCTTTCAGTTTGTTAGCTTAGCTCACTGGCCGAACCAATGCATTTTAGGCCTGCCCGCCTTTGCTCCTTATTATGTTATTTTTGATCGTCGCGAAACTGAGTTTGGTGCAATTTTTATTGCTGAGAAAGTTTGAATCAAATAAAAAAGTAACTTTTTCTTGCCTTATAGTATTACATCTGTAATCATAATTAATATTACACATGTAATCGCAAGGATTAAATCAATATGACGATCAGCGACTCTGAGCTTTACATTATGGACATTCTTTGGTCCCAATCGCCACTCAATGCTAATCAAATCGTTGAACGCTTACCTACAGCTCTCGACTGGACCGACAAAACAGCAAAAACCTTAATCAATCGCTTACTAAAAAAAGGCGCGTTAGACTTTCAAAAAGAGGGACGGCATTACTTATATTTTCCAACCATTACACGCCAAGAAATTCAGTCAACCACATCAAAACAAATACTCAGCCGACTATTCAATGGAAAACTCTCAACCTTAGTTTCTCACTTTGCCGATCATGAAAAGCTTTCAGACAAGGAAATAGCTGAACTTGAGAAAATTATTAAGGATATGAAGCCATGAGCGAACTTTATTTACTAATCATTCAAATTAATCTATTAATTAGTGTAAGTATCATAGGACTTTTACTCTTTCGATACGCACTTCGCCTACGATTAAGCAGTGTCTCTTTATATTGCTTATGGAGTGCTATACCACTGATTTTATTTTTTTACTCCATTTGGCCTAACGGAGCGACCAGCTACACAACCACGCCTTTTCATTCAATGGTGCTAAAACCAAGTTTAGACTTTGCTGTAATAAGCACGGAGAGTTTTCCAATACTAAGTTGGTTTATTGTGATTCCGATGATAAGCCTTGTCGGTTTTCAATTAGTTCAATTGTTTTCACTCTATCGTCAGCCGACAATGGTGTTAATCAACGTGAACGAAAAAAACGTTCAAGTCAGAGAGCAGAGTTCAAATAACAGTCCTGCTATTTTTGGTTGGCTTTCTCCAACCATTTGGCTACCTAAGCACTTTGAAACTATTTATAGCGTAGAACAGCAAAGAATCATTATTTTGCATGAATTAACACATTGGAAGTCAAGAGACCCATGGAGCAATTGCTTTGCTTTTTTACTCCTTTGCATAGGCTGGTTTAATCCATTAATTTGGTTTGCTTTTAAAACATTTCGTCGCGATCAAGAGCTTGCCTGTGACGAGCGAGTTTGTGCAAAGTTACCACGAAGAGCATACTCAAATTATGCGCAACTTCTCTTAATCTCTGCAACAGGAAAACCGGATTTACTCACTGCACATTGTGCGCAACCCTCGCTAACCAAGGAGCGAATAATGAACATCAAAATGATGAAACAAAGCAAAGGACTTCCACTATTAAGCTTATTAGGGTCAGTAATATTTGCACTCTCAATCAGTGCAATGTCTCAAGTGGAAAGCGAGACAACCGTTTCTTCGATCGTTAACCCACTCTATCCGAGGCAGGCCGCAATGGAAGGTGTCGAAGGCTATGTAAAATTTAAATTCGATATCGATGCCTCGGGCGCCCCGCAGAATATCGAAATAATTGAAGCGCAACCGACAAACACTTTTGAAGCAGAGGCGACCAAGGCATTCACACAATGGCGATTTAAACCAGAAGGTAAGAAAGGTGCGCAGTACACGTTAGAGTTTAAATTACAACCTTAGCAATAATCGAGCATGGTAAGCTTTGACTTACCATGCTCAAACACTACTGAACTGAAAAGGTGTTTCTACTTTCAAACTGAGTTATTTCATTATCTAGCAACTCATCATTACTCAAATCCGACAATGCTATTGCGGCCGTCACCGTAAACTCGCCAACCGAGAAATCGTTGGTTGACATAGATACGACAAACCGGCGTTGTTCACCTGGCGCGAGTAATTCACGTCCCAAGACTTGGGCGTACATAACTCTGCTATCAAAATCATACACGATGTCTTCATTCGCATTTTGAACAACCGCTCGAAGTCTTTGTGAACTGGAAAAATCAATTTGTTGATCGCTGCTCGATTGGTTAGTCAGAGTAAAAATTAAATAAAAGGATTCACCTTGATTAAAGTTAGACGCCACTTGACCAAAATTATCTTCAAACGCCAAGGCAGCAGAAAAAGTATGGTTAACAAAATCACTTTTTTGAGATGGCATAAAATCCTCTTTAGTGGTGTCTTTACACCCAACCATAAGCGCAAAGAAAGAACCTAGTGCTAATCCTATGCTGCACTTTTTCGCCGAACGGTAGGGCAAACATAATAACTGTGAAAGTCGAGTAACATCAAAATACTGCCGACCATCGACCGTATTAAACAGAAACATTTAACATTCTCCATCGATTACAGAATCTCTAGTATTCGCTAACGATACTCGGCGAACTTGGTTGACATATGACGGTAATAGAACCATGTTTTCAGTATTTTTAGGGTTTAAAAATACTGACTCGCTTACTCGTTTGATTTGCTCCTGCTTTGGCGGCGCCGGCAATAACATAAATCTCATCTTCGACCGCGATGGCCCCTAATCCATGTCGAGGCACCGGCATCTCACTCACTTTTTCCCAACGATCGGTCGTTGTGTCATAGCACCAAACGGCAGAATAGACTCCGCCACCTTGAGTAAAATATTCACCACCAAAGACATACAGATTGTTATTCACAGCGGCAGCGGCAAGACCTCCTTGCGCGTCAGGTAATGGCGCTCGGACGTCCCATTTTTTCGAATCGAAGTCATACACTTCATGCGTTGCTAGATTGCCGCCAGCGACCGTACGACCACCAATAATATGCCAATGATGATTGACCACTGCAGCCGCCGCACTGTTTCGCGCGGTTGGTGCTGCCGTACCAACAGACCATTCATTGTTCGCAACATCAAAGATTAAATGCTCAGCAACGTCGTTATGATCTTTCCACTGACTATTTTTTAAGGCGGTTGGACGTCGGCCCGTTGCTAAATGAATGCGACCTTGATGGATGGCAGAAACCGTTTCGCACAATGGAAAAGGCATCGATGCTAATGATGTCCATGCGTTTCCTCGCAACTCTAAAACGCGAGTGCTGGCTGACCATTGCCCGCTGTTGTTCGCAGAAAATCCGCTTAGCGCAAATAGGCGTTGGTTGAGACTCTGCAACATAACATGATGGCTCGGCTGCGGTAAATTGGGTAACTCTATCCATTCAACCGGTTTGGCTTGCGTTGCCAAGAATGGGAAGCCGAAAACCTTATCTGACATAACTAGTTCACCAGCATTCGAACGAGATAATCCTCCGGCGACCACTAATAAGTCATCATGCAAAACCGGATAGATTTCTTGAGTCGCCAAGGGTAGCGGAACTGCAGTGCGCCAATTCGATGATGCCAGACAACCCGTCGCAGCACTGCCTAACACTAACGTTAAAAACTCTCGACGCTGCATTTCGTCCTCCTTAAAATGGATTCAGGGTATAGCCTTGTTGTTGCAATAGAGCATGAGCGGTCATTGCAGATAAAGCAACTTTCACACCCGGTAGAAACTCATCATTCGCAATGTCGTAATAAGTCGACGATTGGCCGCATACAATAAACGACACATTATGCTTCATTAATTCCTCAATTAAAGGCTTGTTTGGATTGCGACGAGAAAGCTTATTTTTCGACGCTTGGTCATTCAATAAGTCATGCAAAGCCTTACCATGCACAACCAAAGCTAATTCAATATTGTCTGGATTGACGCCCGCTTGAACATGCATATTAAGAAAGCGCGCGAGAGAATTGATTCGTCGATTAACGTCGTCATCGGGTCCTGCATCAGCGAGATCAAAAGCGACTTTGAACCCTGTTGTTTCGGGAAATTTAAAAGTCGTTTCAACCGTTGCGTTCGGTCCATACTGTTTAATCAAAGGTCCGGTGTTAAATTTATTGTCCGACGCAGATACACCGCAGGCAATAACAAGAGTGACGATTAAATATAAACAATGACTTTTCATTTTATTTCCTCGACGTTTGAATATTCGCAGACTGAAGTTTGATTACCCTGCTTTTAACCATTATCGTTCAACGATGATCTTTTAATGAAGACCTTTTAACGATGTCCTTGTAACGATTTCCTTGTACCGATTTCCTTGTACCGATTTCCTTGTAAAGGTTACCACCCTACCTTTTCAAGCTGCTCTTCAATTAGAGTGTGTAGTTCAGTCTCTAAAAAATAACGGCCACTGAGAAACGGAGCCTTAATCTGATGGCGTTGGCCATGATCGTTAAACGTCAAACAATAGTGATGCAAATAGCAGCGATCGCTGGCATTGTCTTTTTTGCCATAGCGAGTATCTCCTAAAATTGGTGCGCCATTACTTTTCATCGCCACTCTCAGTTGATGTGTTTTACCCGTCACAGGCTTCAGCAAAGCAAGGCGCACACCATGTTGATAGCCCAGACTATAAAAATACGTAATCGCCGGATTTGAACACTTGCGGGTCAACATCCAGTTACCATTTCTCGCAGGCTCCATATCGCCCTTAATACACCCTTGTTTTTTATTCGGCTTCCCTTCAGTTAAAGCTATGTAAATTTTATTGACCTCTCGATCGGCGAATTGCTGCGACAATTGTGCCGCAGCTTGACTATTTTTCGCTAAAAGAAGGACACCCGAGGTGACTTTATCTAATCGATGTACGGGTGCTAAGAACTCCAAATTAAGCCGATGCTTAAGCTCTGCGATTAGGCCAACACCTTGTTCGCTATGTATTGAAGAATCGATAGGCTTATTAATAGCGAGCCAATCTAAAGTCTCTTCAAGTATCGACACCTCCATCGGTTTACATCTCGTTCTCTATCATCAATTGATCATTACGCAAACGTGCGCAGTCCGATAACGCCAAACCAAAGTAGGTACGCAGTCGCGACGAAAAAAACGAAGCTGGACAATGCACAAAAGTAACGCGTGACGATATTAATGTCATATTGCCAATAGCGAATGCACGCGATAACCGATGCAACACTGGCTAAAGCGAATAAAAGGGTGGACCCGCACAGTAACCATGCCGTCATGGTCGGATTACCCAAGGTTTGCAATACGCCACTGCCTTCTGCAACGATAATAAAAATCATAAAAAGTACAACCGAAAGTGCCGCGATAAACGGCGGTATTCTGATCCGTGTGGCAGGCCCTGCTGCAATAGACTTCATCAACCGGCGAACGAGCCAGATCCAAAACCAGATGAGATGTGCCACGATAAGGGCTAGGAATAACCAAAAAAACGATTTCAGCAAAAGCACTTTCCAATAGGCAATCTTTTGAAAATATCGAGTCCCTTGTTGAATCACAGGTCCACTGTCATCTTCCAGTAAAGCCATACTTGCTCGACTGTGCTCTTGTTGTCGCAATAATTTATTATTGATAGGAAAGTAAGCTTTTTCACTGTTCTCATTCACGATAATTTTATCGGTACTAACTTGGAACCGCACGGTGCCGGTTAACGGATCCATAAAATAAGCCACTTGTTGTCGCGGATTGACTGGCAAATAATAACCGTCATAACGCTGTACGGTTTCGGCATCGAGACTCGTCGTTTCTGGTCGCTTTGGTCCAGAATGTCCGAAAGTGATGTAGCGTTTAATTTCTTGACTGATCTGCTTAAGTGTTTCACCTTTGTCGCTGTTAAGAATGATTGAATAGCCAACGCCAATGGTATTCTCATAGGCAAGTTCAGCAATGCCACCTTCTACTCCACCATTGTGACCATGAAAGACAAAGTTCTTAAACAACGACGTATAATTAGCGAGACCATACCCCGTCGTCATGCCACTTTTTACGGCTAAGGAACTGGTTGGTCGCTCCATCCGACGAAGACTCTCTTTGCTTAAAATACGCTCGCCATTAAACTCTCCCTGATGGATTAACATACTCAACAACTTTGCCATGTCACGCGCCGAAGCATTGACGGCACCTGACGGTCGCATCAATATGTGCCAGTAGTCGACTGGTTTGCCTGCACTGTACAGCGCTGCTGTTAAAAACTCATTTTGTGGCTGTCGATAGGTTGCACTGCTCATGTCTAAAGCATCGAATAGATTTTTTTGCACATAATCTTCAAACGACTCTCCCGTAATACTTTCAATAATGTAAGCAACCACTGGAGGCCCTGAATTAGAATAGGACATACGTTCACCTGGTCGCCATCTTGAGACCCGGGAGTGTGGATGAAACGCCAACCCTTGCTTCAAAGTCAGTGGGCTTGGGTCGTTATTGGCAAATTCCGTTAAATGAATGTCATCCCATCCAGCAGTGTGCTCTAACAGGTGAACAACGCGAACAGGATCGGTCTCTTCCCAAGGATTAGTAAACTCAACGTCCGGAACGAGATCGCTAACCTTCGCATTTAAATCAAGCAGTCCTTTTTCTTGTAACTGTAAAGCCGCTAATGCAACAAACATCTTCGAGACTGAACCAATTCGGAATAAGGTTTCAGCTGATGCTTTTCTTTCTTCTTCGACATTTGCATCGCCAAAACCGGCAACCAGTCTTTCACCTTGCTTATCTACAATAGATATCGCTGCACCCGGTGTATTTGTTTCTTTCAAAATTGTTTCTATACGACTGGACAGTTCTTGAATATCTTTTGCCGGTTTCGAATTTTTTTCTGCGTCATCCTCAGCTGCATGCAATCCAATAGAGGTCAGAAGCAATAGCAGTGGTGTCAAAATAAACCGTTGTTTGATCGTTGACTTAGTCTGGAGGCTCATCGTGTTAAGTCCCATTGTGTATTTAAATGTTTTGAGTATCTGGATTTTGAATTGCCACTTTTCTTAGCACTTTGGTTTTAGTCCGCTAATTAAAGATGATTACATTGACTCCGTTACTTACCAAAGTAACTCTATCATGCTGGCCCTTCGTCACCACAAGTTTTACATCACCACAAGTTTTACATCATCACGAGTTATACATCACCACAAGTTATACATTGTAAGGCTTTTGTGCAACAAATGCTGACATCGGCCGACCATCAGCAAGCCACTCAACCGCATTCCTCTTAATCGTAAAGTCACTGAATACGCTTGCTAATTCACCGGGTTCCAATAGAAAGTTCGGGTTTCTCGGTGATGAAATCTTTTCGCAGCCTACCAAAAAGGTTTGATAAGCCACTACTCCTCCAGGCTTCAACCAACCTTTTATCAGTGGCAACAATGGTCGGTGTAAATAACGACAGACAATAACGAGATCGAATGCTGCCGGAAAGTCATTAGGCAGTTGAATGTGACCAGTACTGGCTAATTCCTTTTCTAAATCCAGCTGGGCCCAGTGAGCTTGTGTCTCGTAATGCTCCGCTGTGCGTTGCGCTCGCGCCAGCGCGGTTGCAGAATAATCGACACCATAAACTTGATGACCGAGCATCGCTAGATAAATGGCATCGCGACCGCTTCCGCAAGCAACATCAAGAATCTGCTTTTGAGAATCGCATTCGGTCGTTAGGTTTTGAATAGCCTGCTCTATAAAAGGTGCTGGCCGCCAAAACTTAGTGTTTTCAGCTCCCGTTTCGAGCAAACTAGAGGCCATAAAATGTGACAACGAGGTTAACGCGCACCAATCAAATTGATGACCGATTTTAAAATGTCGTTCGTTAAAAAACTGCAGCGCACTCGCTTGTGACGATTGATCTAGAATGAGATGAATCGTCGCACTTTTTACGGGTAACTCGTGCATTCGATCAAACAGCGTTGAGGCAGGAATATTAACGCTGCCCATGCAATGTTGCTCAATAAATTCTGACCGACTTCGACAGTCTACGAGTGCCTCGCCTTGTCGAATGATTTGAGTCAATACCTCTAAACTATCGCTCATATTAAGTGATGTTCATCGGCTTCGAGCTAACACCATAGGTTAATTTTCGCCAAAGAAGCTCTAACGGGCCTTGAGTAAATGTTCGCAACCAAATGACCGAAAAAATGACGATCACTAACCAAATTCCCAAAGTAATCATAATGAGCTCCGGTCGTTCCACTTGGCCAAAATATCCGAAACCAAAGCCATAAAATAGTGTCGTTGCCAGCAAAGACTGCAAAATATAATTAGTAAATGCCATACGGCCAACACTTTGCAGTCCACGCGAGACTAACCCAGAAGAGGTTTGAGAAATCAGCATGAATAACGCCAAGTATCCCATTGCGGTGAACAGGCTACCCCAATAGTTGAACTGCATTCCATGAGCCATCGAAAATGACCAATGAAAGTTGTGCGCAAAGTTTTGTTGAATACCGAACGCCGTTAGCAAACTACCACAGACAATGCCACCCATTGCCCAAAGCAGGTAGGTCGATTTTCGCCACTCAAACGTAAAAAAGCCACTGCGATAGAGCACTATTCCAATTAAGTTTAAGGCGATGATTCTCGGTAAATAAAAAATCAAATAGGGTTGTAACGTTAGCGTCTGCTCGACTCTAAAAACAAACGACTCGTACCAAGTTCCTTGATAGGCATTTAATTCTTCAGCCAAAGCTTCTGCCGTTGGCTGCCACATGGGTAGAATACTTTTTGCAACCTCCTCTTCTGGCAAAATAGGGATGACTAATCCCTGCAACAGCATAAACGCCGAATAGAACGCTAACAAACCCGCGGCAGTGATTAACAAGGTTTTCTGTGTCGACTTTAGCATTAAATAACTAAGGCATCCGGCCAACGCATAAGCCGTTAGAATATCGCCCCACCAAATGAAGTAAGCATGGATGAGTCCAAATAATAACAACCATCCCATGCGTCGATAATGGCGGCGACCAGCACTGCCTTCTCGCTGTGAAACACGCTCACAAAAAATCGCTATACCGACGCCAAACAAGGTTGAAAAGATACTCATAAACTTAAGGTCGAAAAGCAGGTGAGTGAATAAATACGCTAACACATTGGTGTCAGAAAACTCGCCATAACTGGTCGGGTTACCATAGGCGGTCAGAGGCATCGAGAATGCCTGGATATTCATCATTAATATACCCAATACGGCAATGCCACGGATAAAGTCTAGATGATGATTTCGAGTTAGATTTTCCAAACGTTTAACCTTGCTAACTAATTTACTATTAATGTCTTGCTCGACATGAATTTATTACAGTCCTTAAAAAAAAAGCCAGTAATTAAACTGACTTTCTTAAGGCTTGCCATTCAGGATCGTCGATATCCCCAAACTCATTTATCTCGGGATAGCGTATTTTATGTTTCTGACAAAACCGCATGACTTGAGGGTGTAACCACTCAAAGCATAGGCGCTTATAATCATCGTCAGGGATCCTTCGCTTTCCATACATATCGGCTAGCTCTCGTTGCCGTTGAGCTTCGTATAAAATAATGGCATTTGCCACAGATACATTTAACGACTGCACCATTCCGAGCATAGGAATCAAAATGTGTTCATCAGCGGCTGCGGCAGCTTCATCGGTGACACCATATTTTTCGGCTCCAAGGAGAATACAAGTCGGCTTGGTGTAATCAATACTGCGAAAATCAACCGCCCGATCTGAAAAATGAGCCGCTAAAACTTGCATCGACTGGCCTTTCACTGCATCAATAGCATCACTGAAGGTATTGTATCTGTGCGTTTTAACCCAACGATCACTGCCCATCGCTGTGCCACTGCATCGATTCAGTCGACCTTCGGCTTTCACCGCATGAACTTCTCCAATGCCCACCGCATCAGCGGTGCGCACCACCGCGGCCAAATTATGCGGCTTATGCACTTGATCCATCAACACGGTTAGATCGGGTTGTCGATCATTAAGCAATTGCGTAATTCGTGCCAAACGATTTTCTTTCATGGGTCTTTCCAACTGACTAAGACTTGTGAATGCTTTAGAGTGCTTTAGACTAGATTAAAATGTTAAGAAAACTTAGGTTCTTGAAAAGCCTAAAATTAAGACCCTTAAGATTCTATTTATAATCAATTCACCCAGTGCACTTTACAGCAAAAAACGTAAAAACTTAACCAACGACCATTATGCCATCCATTTCAACATTCGCGCCCTTTGGTAACTCTTTTACTCCAAGCGCTGCACGTGCTGGATAAGGCTCAGCAAAGTACTCAGCCATAATGCTGTTAACGGTTGCAAAGCAAGACAAGTCGGTTAGAAATATATTGAGCTTAACAATGTCATTCAAACTTCCGCCACCCGCTTCTGCAACAGCAGCAAGGTTTTTAAACACCTGATGAATCTGCTCTTCAATGCTTGCGTTTTTCAGTTCCATGGTCACTGGGTCCAAAGGAATTTGACCTGAAAAATACACCGTATTTCCAACTTTGGTCGCTTGAGAATAGGTGCCGATTGCCGCAGGTGCTTGATCAGTTGAAATAATCTCTTTAGTCATCATCATTCCTTTTCTAGAATTCGTCTTACTCTAATTTCAAATGAGTGCAGTTACTTACTGCGCATTATTTTATTAACAAATTTATGTCGTCGAACTTTTCGTATGATATTCGCCAGATGCAAACGATCGCGTACGGTCATGGTAAAGTTCAAAATATTAGTCACGCCATCTTGTGGATCAATATCAATATTTACTATATTGGCTTCTGCATCAGCAATCACACTGGTCACGCGTGCCAACACTCCACGCTCGTTAAACACCACAATTTTCAGTTCAACGGTAAACTCGCCGGCAATGTTCTCTTCCCATTGTACGGGCATGTATTTGTGATCATCGGACTGATGTTTGGCCACATTCTTACAATCAGCGCGATGAATAATAATACCGCGTCCTGCTGAAACAAAAGCAACGATAGGTTCGTAAGGAATGGGATGACAACACTTAGCGTAGCTCACCAATAAGCCTTCGGTTCCACGAATCGCTAACGGCTTTTGATCATTCGAATCTTGTTCTGACTCAGTATCTTGTTTTGGCATTAATCGATGCGCAATCACAATGCTTGCCAATCGGCCTAAGCCAATTTCTGCGAGTACATCATCGAACGATTTATGTCGAATATTGGTCGCAAGTTTTTGTTTAGTGTCATCACTAAAATCTTTAAGCGTATGTTCACCTAATGCCCGCTCAAGCAGTCGCTCACCCAGTTCAATCGCTTCGTCTTGACGAAGATGTTTTAAGAAGTGACGAATGTTCGCGCGCGCTTTTCCGGTAATCACAAAACTTAACCAACTCGGGTTTGGTTTCGCTCCGGGGGCGGTAATAATTTCAACGGTGCTGCCATTGATTAGCGGAGTACTTAGCGGCATGATTTGCCGATCGATCTTACACGCGATACAACTATTACCGACATCGGTATGAATCGCATAGGCAAAGTCGATGGGCGTGGCGCCATGCGGCAATACAATAATGGAACCGTTGGGAGTGAAGACAAAGACTTCATCTGGGAATAAGTCAATTTTAACGTTTTCAATAAACTCCATGGAGTCGCCTGCTCGGCTCTGTAACTCCATTAAACTTTTCATCCATTCGCGAGCTTTTAATTCCGCTGGATTTGAGTCGTTATTTGACTTATATAACCAATGCGCGGCAACGCCGTTTTCGGCCATTTGCTCCATCGACTCGGTGCGAATTTGCACTTCAATATGCAGCCCGTGTGGGCCCTTCAAGGTTGTGTGCAAACTTTGATAGCCATTCGCTTTAGGAATGGCAATGTAATCTTTAAAGCGCCCAGGCACTGGAATGTATAAACTGTGCAAGAAGCCTAAAATTCGATAGCACGTATCTTCTGAATCACAAATCACTCGAAACGCGTAAACATCCATGACTTCATTGAACGAACTGCGCTTCTCTTTCATCTTACGATAAATACTGAACAGGTCTTTCTCTCGACCCAGTACGCGGGCGTGTAAAACATCGGCCTCGAGTCGTTCTTGTATCGTTTCAATTATAGTATTAACGATTTCTTTGCGGTTACCCCGAGCTTTCTTGACCGACTCTTTTAACACGCGATAACGCGCCGGGTAACGAGCCGCAAAACCCAGATCTTCAAGCTCGCCACGAATACCGTACATACCCAATCGCAATGCAATAGGCGCATAGATCTCGAGGGTCTCATTGGCTATGCGACGTCGTTTGTCTGGACGAAGTGAGCCGAGGGTGCGCATATTGTGGAGTCGGTCAGCAAGTTTGATCAAAATCACTCGAATATCTTGCACCATCGCCATCATCATTTTGCGGAAGTTTTCCGCTTGCGCTTCGGCACGAGTGCGAAATTTGATTTGTGTTAGCTTACTCACCCCTTCAACTAAGTCGGCTACTTGATTGCCAAACTGCTCCGCTAACTGTTCCTTCGAGACGTCGCAATCTTCGATAACGTCGTGCAGCAAAGCAGCCATTATGGTTTGCGGATCAAAGTGATATTCGGCCAAGATTCGTGCCACAGCAACCGGATGAGTAATGTAAGGATCGCCAGATGAGCGCAATTGCCCCTGGTGAGCGTCGCGAGCAAGAATATAGGCTTCTTGCACCTGCGCGACTGGCTCGCTATCGAGGTAGGTTTCCAGCTGTTCTTTTAAACCTGCGAACAAATACAATCTAACTTCTCCGCCATTCGAAATGAATACTCGTCAGTAATGACGCACATTGACTCAACTATTATTAAGCCGGCAAGACTTAATGCCTTAGGAATATTCGGTTTTAACGTTGCAAAACCTTTGAAAATGCCTTCTATTGAGAATAATAGAACACATAAAAGAAAGCTACCGCCTCACAGCTGTGAAAGGCGGTAGCTTACTAAAAAAGACTGAACAAATATTATTCAGCGTAACCCATATCGTCTTCAACGACTTGACCGAGGCGATCGACGTTGCCGCGGTTTACTAATCCTTCTTCGATTTCACGTAGTGCAACGACGGTAGGCTTGTCGTTATCCCAATCAACCATCGGGTCTTTGCCCTGTGTGGCTAATTGACGGGCGCGCTTAGACGACACCAATACGAGATCAAATCGGTTACCAATCTTATCGACTGCATCTTGAACGGTCACTCGTGCCATTCGCTTCTCTCCACTTACTTAAAAATTGACTTAGCCGCCGCTGACCTGGCTTCACCACAGCAGCGCAAAATAGCCGTCTATAATAACCCAGAAACCAGCCCTACGCCAAAAGATTGTTGATTAATTGCTCATGCCGTTGCGTTTGACTGGCCATCATTTGCCGTTCGGCGATAAAAATTGCAGCCAACTCTTGTTTCGCCACATCAAAATCATCGTTAATGAGCAAATAATCGTACTCGTTAAAGTGTGACATTTCTTCTTTCGCGGCGGCCATGCGACGCTCTATCACCGATTGATCATCTTGCCCACGCCCCTGCAGTCGCTCAGCAAGCGCTTCACGAGACGGTGGTAAAATAAAGATACTGCGGGCTTTGGGCATCAACTGACGGATTTGCCGAGCACCCTGCCAGTCAATTTCGAGAATAACATCAATGCCTTCATCAAGCTGCTGCTGCACCGACTGCCGCGAGGTGCCATAGTAGTTGTCGAACACTTGGGCGTACTCGAGGAAGGCTCCGTCGCTGATCATCTGCTGAAACTCAGCGACCGCAACGAAATGATAATCTTGTCCGTCTACTTCGCCCGCTCGTTGCTGACGAGTCGTGTGCGATACCGAAATGCGCACGCCATCGGTATCGGTAATCATCGCCTTTAACAAACTGGTTTTGCCTGCACCACTGGGTGCAGAAACAATATAGAGGGTACCTGAATTAGTCATGCTCACCTGTCAGAATGGTTACTGCTAGCCAAAATCATAGCAGTATTTGCTACGAATTTAAGCCTTTTGTTCTGCTATTTCGATACAAGATCATGAAACTTCAAATTACGCGATAGCCATTGTCGATTCATGCTTACTCAATATTCTGGATCTGCTCATTGAGTAGCGGGTTAGACCCTAACAAAATCAATGATTTATCGAAAAGAAACCGTTCAAAAATGCCTGTTTGCCCACCAAACTGCCCACCACTTGCCTATGGCTTTTACGAAATCTTAGTGGTTAGCAATGGAAAAAAAGTGCCGTTTTTTTGCTGCTGTTAGTACTTAAAAGTAGCAGTTTTGAAGGGCTTTATCGAGTAATTTTTTCAACACTCTACGCACTGATGGATATTATAGTATCCAAGTTCTGTTTTATTTCGCTATAATGGATATAACTGTATCCATTTGGTCTTTGCGGATGAATTTTACCTTACTTGATGATACCGATGTAAGCCAAGCTTATGCGGCTTATTTACGTGAGTTACGCAAGCAGGCAAAGCTGTCGCGCGCTGCATTGGCTGAGCGAAGCTGTGTACCTGCGGCCACCATTAAGAAATTTGAGCTGACCGGGCAAATTTCATTTCGTCAATTGCTGTTGCTATGGCAGACACTTGATTCGCTAGATAGGCTTTATCAGCTCACGCAACTTAGCAAAGAACGCGCTGCTATACCCACGAGTATTGATGAGGTGCTAAAAGATGAGTTTTAAACCGATTCAGAAGCTTAATGTTACTCGTACGCTAAGCTCAGGTAAGCAGATATCTGTTGGAGTCTTGGCGCAGAATCGGCAAGGCGTTTTTTTTCAGTATACTGACGACTATTTGCAGCAGTTTGGCAATTTATCACCGTTTACCTTGCAAGCGAATACGCTAGTTCAAGCCGCACCTAAAGCGCCGCACCAAGGTGTACATGGCGTATTTGGAGATTGTTTGCCCGATGGCTGGGGCATGTTGTTACAAGATCGTATTTTCCGGCAAAAGGGCATCCTACCTAATCAATTAACGGCGATGGATAGACTGGCCTTTGTCGGTGATAAAGGCATGGGAGCGCTGTCTTTTTCTCCGGTGTCTGAGTTTTCAGCCACGACATACGCGGACATTGATTTAGCAACCTTGGGCTTAGAAGCACAAACGCTGTTCGATGCTTCAATGTCAGATTATATGGACGACAACCACGATGAGTTAGATGGGCATACTCAACAGGTGTTGGCCGCATTAGTCGCCGGAGGTAGTTCGGGTGGGGCCAGACCTAAGGCACAAATTTATATGCCTGCTGGGGAAACTCAGCATTGTCGAACCTTCGCTCAGCTTGGAGATGAGGCTTGGCTGGTGAAGTTTACCTCTAAAAATCTCGCACTTGGCCATGAAGAAGGTTTGTGTGAGGCGGTTTATTTACAAATGGCTGAACAAGCGAAGTGTCAACCACCAGTTTGGCAACTCATTGAAGCACCACCTACAAGCGGTGCGTCTGCTTGGTTGGCGCTTAAGCGTTTTGATTATGTCACTGAACAGGCCGACTTAGGCAGAAAGCGCAGTGCAGGTCGATTGCATATGCACAGCGCTTGCGGGCTGCTGGATGTAGACTTTCGAACGCCAAGTTTAGATTACATTGATTTAATTAAAGCCAGCCGTCAGTTGTGTAAATCGCCAGCGGCTGGACAGCTGCAATTTCGCCGTGCCGTTTTTAACCTGCTGTCGTCTAATCAGGACGACCACAGTAAAAACTGGGCGTTTTTGCAAGCGGATGACGGTCAATGGGATCCTGCCCCTTTTTACGATGTTACCTACAGCCCACATCCATTCAACGAACACGCCACTGCGTTCGGAGGTTATGGTAAAGCGCCACCGCTTAAGGTGATGCAAAAACTTGCTACCAGTGCTGGCTTTGCGAATTGGCATGATGCAAGGCAAGTCATTGAAGAAGTCGCAGAAGCCATCAGCCAATTTACGTATCTGGCACAGCAGCAAGGGATCAGTAAAACAACAGTGTCTGCGATTGCTAAGACATTGGATCAGCGCAAACAGGAAAATGCAGCGCTTTTTCAATGAAAGTAAAACAAACTTTTCAATTCACAATAAATACAAGGTCTACAGATTGTTACCCATAAAGTCACTTTGTGTAGACCTCCAACCTCTGCATTCCCCCGTTCGGTAAAACGCAAAGACGAGTACTCAGCTTGTATTGCGCACTTTTACGCGCATAAAAGTGCGGAATTTTACATTTTTATGCGCATAAAAGTGTAAACGGGTTCTGGTTGAGTATAAATCAGCCCCTTAATAGCTATCTTTCTTCTTTGAAGCTGGCTGGCATTGTTTGCCAAGTTTTAGCGATGTGGACATGAGCAAATGCTATAAGAATATGACGCCCTTATTTTTTATTTAGCAATTGGATGTCTTGGATCTTTCTTCCCAGCTCGTCATCACGGGCAACCTTGGTTAGGTCGTCTAACAAGCCTAGGACTGCCAAAACCTTAACGTAGTGACCAAGTGAAACGGAAGGATCACCTTTTGATATTTTACGCAGTGTTGGCTTAGAAATCCCTGTCCTACTATGCATCATTTCTTGAGTAATGCCGCGTCTCTTCATCGCCAATGTTAAGTTTTCGCCCAAGATGTTTAACATCTTCCTTTGTCTAGGGAATATGACCGCAGTGCGTTTTGATTTTGGCTCGACAGTATCCATAATGAAACTATGTTTTCTTAAATCTTAATTTAGTGAAATTATAGTTTCACTTTTATCTTCAAGTTGTAAAGCAATAAATTGCCATCTCTCGAAGTAAAGTGAGCCAAGACCTGAACAGGTCATGTCGATTTTTTACTGTTTTTTCGACATGACTTTCTTGTGTGTCGATACACTCGACATATCAACACTCAATCCATACGACTCACCAAAACTGAGTTTTGAGTAGGAAACTTCAAAGCAGTACGCCATCCCTTGGGCTTTTGGGGCAGTCTGGGCAAAGCCTTAATTCACGCCACTTAGCAATACGCTAACCCTGCCCACAGGGTATTTATGACTTGGGGCATTATGTAAATTCTGGGGCAAGTAGCTACTTGTACCCTCAGAAAGCTGCACGATCTGGGCATTTATCTGCCTACTGCGTCCGATTAGTACTGGCAAACTCCTAACTGAACTTAACAGATCAGTGAGGAAGCAAACGATGAACCCAACCACACAATCACCCACAAACTCAGTACACCCAGCGCGTCAGCAGCGGATTTTGCGCTTGCCCGAGGTAAAAGCCAAAACGGGCTTTGGCCGCAGTACCATTTATGCCCTGATGGCCAGCGGTGAATTTCCACGCTCCATTCGTATTGGTGCGCGTGCCGTGGGCTGGTTAGAAAGCGATATCGACCAGTGGATTGAAACCCGCCGTATCGGTGCTGCTTATGGCCGTGGATAAACCATCTGCATTAAACCAATTATCTGCCAGTGATATGCCTAGCAACGAGCCAAAATTACCGGCTGGTTTTGCTTATAACGCGCAAAACTGGCTGGTGATGCAACCAGCAGGGCAAGATAGCCCAGTCAAAATCTGCTCTTGGCTGCAAGTAGCTGCTCGTACTCGCGATCCACAAGGGGACAACTACGGCTATTTATTGCACTGGTTAGACGATGACAATCGCCATCGCTATTGGGCCATGCCCGCAGAACTCTTAGCAGGAGACGGCAGCGAGTACCGTCGAATCCTACTCAGCCGAGGAATGCGCCTAAGCAACAGTGTCAAAGCGCGGCAGTTGCTCTCGCTGTTTATTCAACAAATGGGCGAACTGGCTACGCAAAAGGCTATCAGCGTGAACTGTATTGGTTGGCATCACCACGCTTATGTGCATCCGCGCCTCACCTTTTACCCAAGCGAACACAACAACCCGCGCATGGTGCTGCAAACCATGCACCCGATAGAAGGCTTTATTCAACAAGGTAGTAGCGACAGTTGGCGGCAGCACGTTGGCCGTTATTGTCTAGATAACCCGCTATTAATTGTTGGCGTTTGTGCTGCGCTGGCCGCGCCTTTGTTGCACTTGTGCGGAGTGGATGGTTTTGGTTTACACCTCTACGGTGCCAGCAGTACTGGTAAAACTGCGGCGCTGTATCCGGCATTATCGGTGTGGGGCGAACCTAATCAACTGCGCCACAGTTGGCGTGCCACGGCCAACGGTTTAGAAGGCACTGCGTTAGCCCATAACGATGCCTTGCTGGCGCTCGATGAAATGGGCGAAGTTGACCCAAAAGAGGCAGGCGATGTCGCTTATATGCTTGCCAATGGCCAAGGTAAAACCCGTGCAGGCAAATACGGTGAAATGCGCTTACCCGCCCGTTGGCGTTTGGTGTTTTTATCTACTGGTGAAGTGACGCTCGAAAGCCATCTTGCCAGTATCGGCAAACGCGTGAAAGCGGGGCAGCAAGTGCGCGTGATTGATCTCAGTGCCGATGCCGGAGCGCAAATGGGCGTGTTTAACCATTGCCATGACATGAATGCCGCCGATTTAGCCGATCATCTAAAACAACAAAGTCGCCAACATTACGGCAGCTTGGCTTTGGACTGGTTACGGTATTTAACGCAGCACAGCGCACAGGTGCGACCCGTTTTCCAAAACGTACGCCAACGTTTTTTAGCTAGCTTACCAACCGAGGCTGACGGCCAAGTGCGCCGGGTCGCCGAAAAGTTTGCCTTACTGGCCAGTGCTGGGTTGTTAGCCATTCAAGCCAAAGTACTCGATTGGTCAGCTCAAAGTGTCGAAGCCGCCTGTTTAAGCCAGCTTAACCAATGGATACTTGCCCGCGGTGGTGTGGCCGCCAATGAAGACCAACAAGCGATTCGCCAAGTGCGTAGCTTTATTGAACAGCATGGTGAAAGCCGTTTTACACCCAAACAAACCGGTTACAGCAGTCAAGTACGCCAGCGTGCAGGTTGGCTTGATACTTCTGGTACACAAACTCTCTACCTGTTTTACCCAACTGGCTGGCGTGAAGCCACCGAAGGCCTAAGCCCAGATCGCGCCGCCAAAGCGCTGATGGCCGCAGGCTACCTAGTCCCTGATGGCAACCGACCACAGCGCAAAGTCAGCCTGCCCGACAACACTCGCCCACGCATGTACTGTGTTAAAGGCAGCATTTTGGATGACTAAAGAGGCGATGAATCCTATGTAGGCTTGTCGCCTTGCAGTAAACCGCCAGTCAACCTAAGGGCTGGGCGAGGCTTGAAGTCCAACACAGACAATACCGCCAGAGGCATTCCCGTGAACCGCCAGCGTACCAACAACCGGCACCGAACGAATAACAAATACGCTCAATTATTTGGTTTTAACTCAAATAAGTTGAGAATAATCATAATCGTGGTAGGGTAAGCAACAGTGAAAAATCCCCAAGTTTATGGTTAAGAAAACACCGTGGAGAGAGCATGATCCGCTGCCACCTAGCCCGATTAATGGGTGAGAGAAAAATGCGCATTAGCGACGTGATGCGAGAAACCGGCCTAAGCCGTACCACCGTCACGCTACTTTACAAAGAAACGGCGCTTAAGGTGGACTTAGAGGCATTAGATAAACTGTGCGATTTGTTTAACTGCGATATACACGAACTACTCGAAAAATCGCCTGCGGCCTCCACTGTGAATGAGAATACAAAATGACCCTAATTAACATCAAAGACCTCGAAGCACATCTCTGGCATGCAGCCCACATTATTACCGGGCCTATCGATGCATCGGACTACAAAACTTATATTTTCCCGATCCTCTTTTTTAAGCGCATTTGCGATGTGTACGACGAGGAATTTATCGACGCCATGGAACAAGTGGGCGATGAAGAGCTTGCCAAGGGCGACATGTTTCACCGCATTCAAATTCCACAAGAGTGCCACTGGAAAGACGTTTTTGCCGAAACCAAAGACATAGGCCAAGCCTTAAAAGATGCGTTTCGCGGTATTGAACTGGCTAACCCAAAGCTACACGGCATATTCGGCGATGCCAGCTGGACCAACAAAGAACGTCTGTCGGATGAACTCTTAGCTACCTTGCTTAACCATTTCAACAAAGTGAACCTGGGTGTAGCGTCTGTACGTGACGACGATATGGGCCGGGCATATGAATATCTGATCAAACGCTTTGCTGATAAGGCTAATAAAAAGGCCGGTGAGTTCTATACCCCGCGCACCATTGTTCGCCTAATGGTTAACATCCTAGACCCGCAAGCGGGTGAAAGCGTGTACGACCCGGCTTGTGGTACTGGCGGCATGCTACTGGAAACCATCCACCACGTTAAAGAAAACGGTGGTGATCCGCGTTTGCTAAAAATCAAAGGCCAGGAGAAGAACCTCACCACCGAGGCCATTGCCCGCATGAACCTGTTTTTACATGGTCAGGAAGATTTTGACATCGTTCGCGGCGACACCCTGCGTGAGCCGAAGTTTTTGGTGAATGATCGCTTAGAAACCTTTGATTGCGTAATCGCTAACCCGCCATTCAGCCTCAAAGAGTGGGGCTATGATCTCTGGTCTGCCGACCCTTATGGCCGTAAGCAATATGGTTTAGCGCCTAAAACCAACGGTGACTTTGCCTGGGTACAACATATGTTTGCCTCGTTAAACAAGCAAGGGCGCATGGCAGTGGTATTGCCGCATGGCGTGTTATTCCGTGGAGGGGCCGAAGGCGCAATCCGCACCAAGCTGCTGCAAGAAAACCGCATCGAAGCCATCATAGGCGTAGCGTCAAACCTGTTTTATGGCACAGGCATTCCGGCCTGCATTTTAGTACTGCGCAAATCACGCCCAGCCGATCATCAAGATCACGTGCTGATTATTAATGCGGAAGAAATCTTCACCAAAGGCCGTGCGCAAAATACCTTGTCTAATGATCAAGCCGACGAAATTTTTAACATCTATCGCCAGCAAGAAACCTTAGGCCCTAAAGCCGAAGAAATCGAAGGCGTTGCGCGCTGGGTGGCGTTAACTGAGATTGAAGAAAACGACTTCAACCTCAATATTGCACGTTATGTACAAAAACCACTGGAAGAAGAAACCATCACAGTGGAAGAAGCGCTAAAAGACTTCCAACAAAAGCTGGCCGCCCTGGAGCACGCCGAAAATGAACTGGAAGCACTGCTGATCAAGGAAGGGTTTGAATTATGAGCAAAAAGCTCACGGTGATGGTGTCATCCACCGTTTATGGCGTAGAAGAACTGCTCGACCGCGTATACTCACTACTCACCGCCTTTGGTTATGAAGTTTGGATGTCGCATAAAGGCACAGTACCGGTATCCTCCAACGAAACCGCCTTTGAAAGCTGCTTAAAAGCAGTAGAAAAATGTGACCTATTTTTAGGCATCATTACCCCACAATACGGCAGTGGCGTTGATGCAACGGGACTATCGATTACCCATAAAGAGATGAAAAAAGCCATCGAGCTGAATAAACCTCGTTGGTTTTTAGCGCACGATCAAATCGTCTTCGCCCGCCGCCTATTAATGGATTTAGGTTACAAAACCCAAGAACAGCGCTCAGAATTGACACTGCGCAAAGGTGCAGCGTCCATTTCCAATATTAAGGTGATCGACTTATACGAAGACGCCACCATGGAACAACTGCCACTGGATGATCGTCAAGGCAACTGGGTACAAAAGTTCGATCGTGACGACGACGCCAACCTTTTTGTAGTTGCGCAATTTTCTCGCTATCAAGATGTAGAGCAGCGCCTGACCGAACATTTTCAAAATGTCAGTCAAGTGAGCACCTCAGTAGGAGCAAGCCATGAGTAAAACGGCCGCACAACTCAAGCAACTACTTTCGCTGGGCGAAAATCAAACCCTTGAATACCTTACAAGCTGCGAGTTAAAACACTGCGGTCCGCAAGTTTGCGCCTTTTTAAATACTCAAGGTGGTTACCTGCTATGTGGAGTCGATGACAACGGCCAAATCAAGGGCGTAGAGCAGGCCGAACAGGTAGCTGAACAGCTCGAAAGCCAGCTTAAATCGGCGATTCAACCGCCAGTGCTGTTTTCGGTAGAAGTACAGCAAGTCGAAAACAAACAGTTATTAGTGGTTGAAGTCCCGGCCGGCAAAGACATCCCTTACGCCTTTAACAGTGACATCTACATACGTGCTGGCGAACAAAGCCAAAAAGCCGATGTCGATACCATCCGCGACATGGTCATGCGCAAGCAAGTAGAGCCTACCCGCTGGGAGCGTTTGTTCTCGTCTGAACTCGACGAACAAGGTTTATCAGCCAGCGCTTGTAAAAAACTGCTATCCGCCAAACGCATCCCGAAAGAGGTCGCGCAAGCCGAACAAGGCTTACTGCACCAGTTGCAATTGTTATCTTTGGCCAAATACGGCCGCTTAACCAATGCCGCCGATGTATTATTGGCCAGTGCGCCGAGTAAACGCCATCCGCAAGCCCGCGTGCGTGCGGTGTGTTATCGCCATAAGGCCGACGACGAATATCAGGATTTACAGCACCTCGATGGCCCAATGGCCGAGGTAATCGAACAGCTTATTACCTTTGTGATGCGCAATACGCCATCGCGCGCACGCTTTAGCAGCGCTAATAATCAGCGCGAAGACATCCCCATGTACCCAGAACAAGCGGTACGCGAAGCCATTGTTAACGCATTTGCCCACCGCGATTACAGCAACTTTGCCGGGGGCATTAAGGTTGAAGTTAGCCCTGTACACCTAAAAATATGGAACGCCGGTGCTTTTCCGCAAGGCATCGACGAGCACAAGATTCAGCAAGGCCATATCTCGGTACTGCGTAACCCAGACATCGCCCACGGCTTATACCTGCAAGGCTATATGGAAAAGCTTGGTCGCGGCAGTGTGGTGATCCAAGATGCTTGTAAAGCAGCGGGCCTACCCACGCCGAAATGGCACTCCGACAGCAGCTCCGGCGTGACTTTGACCCTGTTCGCCACGGAAGTCACCACGGAAGTCACCACGGAAGTCACCACGGAAGTCACCACGGAAGTCGCACGGATGATCAGCCTCATGAGCCAAGAGCACAGCCGCGACGAATTAATGGCATTAATGGTACTGAAAAACGCCGAGCATTTCCGTAAGCATTACTTAAAACCGGCGCTGGAGATCACCCCAGCCTTGGTAGAAATGACCATTCCAGACAAGCCAACCAGCCGTAACCAAAAATACCGATTAACCGCGCTTGGTCAGCAGCTAAAGCAGCAACTAAGCGATAAGAAGACATCATGAGCGCATTAAATAAGAAAAAATTAGAGGATTTACTCTGGGGCGCAGCCGAGTTTTTGCGCGGCCAAATCGACGCCTCAGACTACAAACAGTACATATTCCCGCTGCTGTTTTATAAGCGCCTGTCGGATGTGTATTTAGAAGAATACACCGAAGCCTTAGAGATCCATGAAGGCGATGCCGAATACGCTGCCATGCCCATGTTCCACCGTTTTGATATTCCCAAGGAAGCCCGCTGGGAAAAAGTGCGCCACACCAGCAAAAACATTGGTGAGGCCATTCAAAACGCACTGCGTTTAATTGAAGCCAACAATCCGCGCTTACATGGGGTGTTTGGTGATGCCCAGTGGACCAATAAAGAGCGCCTGCCCGATCACCTATTGTCTGATCTGATTGAGCACTTCAGTAAAATTCCGCTGGGTATCAAGTCGGTTGCTCAGGATGATCTGGGTGAGGCTTACGAATACCTAATCAAAAAATTTGCCGACGACTCCGGCCACACCGCCGCCGAGTTTTATACCAACCGTACCGTCGTACACCTCATGACGCGCATCATGGGCTTAAAACCCGGTGAAACCGCCTATGATCCCACCTGCGGCACCGGTGGCATGTTGCTTAACGCAGTGATGGATTTACGCACTCACGGAGATGAGTGGCGCAGTGTTCATTTGTATGGGCAAGAGGTCAACCTACTAACCTCGGCCATCGCTCGCATGAACATGTTCCTGCACGACATTGAAGAATTCGATGTGCTGCGCGGCGATACTTTGGCCGAGCCCAAGTTTATCGAAAACGACCAGCTTAAGCAGTTTGATGTGATTTTCGCTAACCCGCCTTACTCTATTAAAAAGTGGAACCGCGATAAGTTTGCCGCTGACCCTTACGGCCGCAACCTATACGGCGTTCCACCGCAAGGCTGCGCCGATTATGCGTTTTACACCCATATCATAAAAAGCCTGAAACCCGACACTGGCCGCGCCGCGATGCTCTGGCCACATGGTGTGTTGTTCCGTGATTCCGAGCAAAGCATCCGTAAACAAGTGATTGAGTCCGACATTATCGAAGCGGTGATTGGCCTTGGGCCAAACCTGTTTTACAACTCGCCGATGGAATCCTGCGTGGTGGTATTGAATTGCAATAAACCGTTTGAGCGCAAAAACAAGGTGTTGTTTATCAATGGTGTGGAACACGTTACCCGCGAACGCGCCCACAGTCGATTATCAGATGATGATTTAGCTGTTCTCTGTGAAGCCTACTTTGCCCCTGAAAAACAAAGCGACATTACCGCTTTGGTCGATATCGACACCATCAAAGAGAACCTCTACAACCTGTCGATTCCTCTCTATGTGCAAGCGCAAAACAATGGCGAAGTGCACGATATTGAACATGCCATCGAGGCGTGGAAAGTCAGCCGAGTGCAATTGAAAAAGCAGACCAATAAGTTATTTAAAAGCTTAAAAGAGCTTGGTTTTGAAGTTGACGGTGAGGAAGTGCAGTAATGAGTGATAAACAAACCGTTAAATTTGGTGATATTTGTCGTGAAGTAAAACTCACCACCAAAGACCCAATTGCCGATGGTTATGAGCGTTACATTGGCTTGGAGCACTTGGATTCTGGCTCACTCAAAATAAAACGCTGGGGAATGATTGCCGAAGATAACCCAAGCTTTACCCGTGTCTTTAAGAAAGGTCATATTCTTTTTGGAAAACGTCGCCCTTACTTAAAGAAGGCTGCCATTGCTGAGTTTGATGGAATTTGCTCTGGGGATATAATTGTACTTTGCCCCAAAGGTAACTTACTTTTAGATGATTTATTGCCCTTTATAATTCAATCTGACCTGATTTGGGATCATGCAATTAAAACTTCGTCAGGCTCATTGTCCCCACGCACAAAGTTTAAATCATTAGCGCCACTTGAGCTTAATTTGCCATTAATTGATAAGCAAAAAAAGCTTTTGGAAATCTTCGATAAAATATCAGAGTTGGAATTTCATATTGAAAGAGCAGATTTGTCATCACAGTCTGTTAATAATCTTTTGGGTGATAAATTACTCGTAGAACAAGGGAAATTAAAAAACTGGCCAACAGTAAAGGCGGGGGACGTTTGTGAGTTGATTACAAAGGGAGCCTCACCAAGATGGCAAGGATTTGAATATGTCGAAGACGGTGCGTTATTTGTTACTTCAGAAAACGTCTTACATAAAAGTATCGATGTATCTTCCCCGAAGTTTATCCCTCACGAGTTTTCAGAAAAGAATCTGAAGCGTTCACAGTTGGTCAAAGGGGATGTCTTGGTAAATATTGTAGGAGCATCAATTGGTAGATGCGCATTGTGGGATGGGCAATATGAAAAAGCCAATGTAAATCAGGCTGTAGCACTTTTGAGGCCTTCTAGTAGATTAGATTCACGGTGGCTATTAGCACAACTTTATAGTACCAATGGGCAGGTCTATTTCGGTTTAAGCAAAGTTGATAATGCTCGACCAAACTTATCTTTGAAAAGCCTAAGTGATTTCGAGTTTTATTTGCCAGCACTGAATATACAGACTCAAATAATGGACACTCTAGATTCAATTCCTAAATCAGAGCTGCATTACAAAAAAGTTGCAGTTAAGGAAATCCTGAACGCATTGATAAATACAATGGAATAGCTATGTTTAACGAACAGACCGTCACAGAAAATGGAATTATCGACCGCTTAAAGGGTTTAAGCGGGATAAAGTGGACTTACTGCCACGGCGAGAGCCTGCCCAAGCAAGCGCAGGATATCTTCGTTGATGAGTGGCTAAAAGATGCGCTGTGTTCGTTAAACTCACGTTTAGCCAAGCAGCCTGATTATGCCGATGAAGTGATTTATAAGCTGCGTGGTGTGGTGCTGGAAGCGCGTCATACCGGCTTGGTAAAAGCCAATGAAAACTTTCATGAATGGCTAATGGCCGAAAAGACCTTGCCCTTTGGTGAGAATGGCGACCATATCACCATCAACCTGATTGATTTTGACAATATCGACAACAACCACTTTGTGGTGTCGCAGCAGGTGCACTATATCGCGGCCACCGAAGTCTATTTTGATATTGTGCTCTATGTGAACGGTATTCCCTTGGTGGTGGGCGAAGTGAAAACCGCTACCCGCCCGAGTGTAACCTGGCAAGACGGCGCCGCCGATTTTATGGGCGGTAAAAAGCACTACTGGAAAAACGTTGAACCCTACTTTGTGCCCAACCTGCTGTGTTTTGCCAGTGAAGGGAAAACCTTCGCTTATGGTGCCATTAACGCCCGGGTAAAAGATTGGGGCCCTTGGCACAATACCGACCTGCGCGATGACATTCTGCCCGGTTTGGCATCGGTGCTGGACAGCTGTGAGGGCTTGTTAAACCCACAAACCTTATTACAGTTACTGGAATCTTTCGCGCTGTTTTCAACGGTGAAAACCGGTAAGAACGCACCAGCCAAGCGCATTAAAATTCTGCCGCGTTACCCCCAGTTTGAAGCGGCCAAGCAGATTGTAGAGCGTGTGCGCAAAGGCTACCCGAAAAAAGGCCTGATCTGGCATTTCCAGGGCTCGGGTAAATCCTTATTGATGCTCTACGCCGCCAAAATGCTGCGTAGTGATAATGCCCTGAAAAACCCCACCGTATTGATCGTGGTAGACCGCCGCGACCTAGATAGCCAAATCAACGAGACCTTTGGCGGTGCGGACGTTAAAAATCTAATCAAAGTACAAAGCTGCAAAAAACTCGGCGAACATATCGAGCAAGACAGTCGCGGCATTTTAATTACTACCATTTTTAAGTTTAAAGATGTCGAGATAGACGATAGCAACCCCAACGGCCTTAACAGCCGCGACAACATTATTGTGTTGGTGGACGAAGCCCACCGCACCCAAGAAGGTGGCTTGGGCGAGAAAATGCGCTGGGCCCTGCCACAAGCGCACTTCTATGGGTTAACCGGTACACCGATTTCGGGTATTGATCGCAACACCTTCAAGCTATTTGGTGCCGAAGAAGACCCCGGCCGTTACATGAACCGCTACAGCTACAAGCAGTCAATCCGCGATGGCGCAACAAACCCAGTGAAGTTTGAACCACGTTTGGCGGAGCTGCGAGTAGACCGCGATGCAATCAACCAAGAGTTTGAGCAGCTCGCCAAAGACAATAATCTCGACGACGAAGAAAAGGCCGCACTATCAAAACGCGCTGGCAAATTAGCAGTGATGCTTAAAGCGCCCAAGCGAATGGCTGCAGTCAGCGCCGATATTGCCGAGCACTTTACCAGCCACGTTAAGCCGAAAAAGATGAAAGGCATGGTGGTGGTGTACGACCGCGATGCCTGCGTGCAGATGTATTATTTACTGGGTGAAAAACTCGGCTTTGATGCCGTTGAAGTGGTGATGAACGTCGACCAGGCACCCGTAAAAGCCGAAGAAGGCGGTAAAAAAGACAAGCTCAATAAAGACTGGCGTAAGTGGCACGATGATTTAGAGCTGCCGATTCAGCAAGCAGATTTTGAGCGTTGGCAGCAGATTGATGCCGAAGACCAAACCCAGAAAGACTTAATCGAAAGCTTTAAAGACCCTAAGCATTCGTTGCAGCTGATCATCGTCACCGCTAAGCTGCTCACCGGATTTGACGCGCCAATCTGCTACTGCATGTACTTGGATAAACCGCTGCGTGACCATACCTTGCTACAAGCCATGTGCCGCACCAACCGTTTGTACGAAACAGACGATGTGCGTAAAGACATGGGCCTTATCATTGATTACCTCGGCGTGTTTGAAAACCTGCGCACCGCACTGGCCTACAACCCGGAAGAAATCGATGGCGTGGTAGAAGGCATTGAAGCCTTTAAAGAATTATTACCCGCCCAGTTAGATAAATGTTTGTCCTACTTCCCGAGTGTTGACCGCACCTTAGAAGGTTTCGAAGGCATCATGGCGGCGCAAGAATGCCTGCCAACCAATGAAAAGCGCGATGAATTTGCCGCGAGCTTTGGCGTGTTAGCCAAGCTTTGGTCAGCCATTAACCCAGACACCTTCTTAGCCCCGTATCGCAAAGACTATAAATGGCTGGCACAGATTTACGAATCGGTGCGCCCAGTCGGCCAAACCGGCGCTTTGGTGTGGGCGGCTCTTGGTCCTGAAACCATCAAGATGATCCACGAGCATACCGACATCAATCGCATCCGCGATGATATCGACGAACTCATCATGGATGAGCACGCCATTTTCACCCTGACCGACAAAGAGCAAGAGCAGCGCGCGAAGCGCCTCGAACTTGACTTGATGGGCCGCCTACGTGGCAGCAACGACCCTAAGTTTGTCGAGCTGGGTGAACGCTTAGAAAAACTGCGCCAAGACTATGAGTCTGGCGTCATCAAAGCCATCGACTGGTTAAAAGGCCTGTTAGACGCCGCCAAAGATACGGTACAAGCCGAGCGCGAAACCGGCGAGCACGTGGTGACCCAAGAGGACAACAAACAGGCCTTAACCAAACTCTTCCTGGAAACTCGCCCAGAAACCACGCCGAAGCTAATCGGCGATGTAGTAGAGCAAATCGACAAGATCGTTAAAGCCACCCGATTTGAAGGCTGGCAAAACTCCAACAGCGGCCCGCGCGAAATCCAAAAGGCGCTGTTAGTAACACTGGCCCAGTTTGGTTTAGGTAAAGACAAAGAGCTGTTTCAAAAGGCATATGGGTATATAGAAGAGCATTATTGATGGCAGCTTGCGACCGAGTGAACGACGACAAGGAGGTTTAGGATGCTAAAGAAAATTCAGCACATTAAAAAGCTTGGTGTGTTTGACGATTTTAGCTGGGATAGTGAGGTTAAAAACAAAGGCGGCGCTGTTCAGAACTTTGTTGATATCAACATCATCTATGGGCGCAACTACTCCGGTAAGACCACGCTGTCGCGTATTGCTCGTGCTCTAGAGACACGCACTTTATCAGACAAATATGGTGCGCCTTCGTTTCAACTAAAATTTGCTGACAACTCAGATGTAACACTCGCGGCCTTAACCACCCACGACAAGAACATTCGTGTTTTCAATGAAGACTTTATTAGAGATAACCTTCGATTTATCACTAACCCTGACGACAGCATTGAGCCATTTGCCATTTTAGGCGATGACAATAATAAGATCGAAAAAGAGATTGAAGCTCTTGAGGAAGAACTCGGTTCTAGTATTGAAGGGCAAGAAACCGGTTTGTTTGCCGACAAAAAGCAGGCCGCAGTTGCATACAGCAATGCCTTTGCCTCTCATAAACAATCGAATGAAAGTCTAGAAAAACAACTGGGTGATAAAGCGACTAATAAAGACATCGGCATTAAATACAAGCCTGAGCGTTTTGGTGACCAAAACTACACCATTACCAAATTAAAGGCCGATATCACAACTGTTAGTAGCCCTGATTTTCAGCCGTTAACATCAGAGCAAGTGAGCGAGCACGAAAAGCTGATTGATGAAAAGGTTTTGCCTGCAATACCTAAATTTTCTTCACCTCAGCTAAGTTTTTTAAGCTTGGCACTAGAAGTTGAAACATTGGTAACCAAGCCCATCAGTGAGTCTGATAAAATTCAGGCGTTAGTAAAAGATGCTGTACTTAATCGCTGGGTCAATGAAGGCCGTTCTCATCATCGAAATAAGCATGAAAAATGCGCATTTTGTGACAATGAAATTTCGACTGAGCGGTGGGCAGAGCTTGATAAGCACTTTGATGAAGAATCTGAGCAATTAGAAAAGTCGATTGATGCGTTGCTTGCTAAGATAGAAACCGAAAACCAAACAATTCAATCCGCACTCACCATAGATCAATCTGCTTTTTATTCCAAGTTTCACTCACAACTAACTGCCTTAAATTTAAGGTTAAAAGCTGCAACCAAAGACTATCAGCTTGCTTTAGGTAATCTAACCAAACAACTGAAGGCGCGAAAAGGTGATATTTTAAACGTTAAAGACTATGAGAACCCTGCTGATTGTACCGCGAAACTAACGCAAATCTGGCAGGATTATAGTGACCTTTGCGCTCAATCAGAGTTATTTAGCAGCTCATTAGCCGACGAACAAACCAAGGCCAAAGCCGACTTGCGATTGAAAGAGGTCGCTGAGTACTTGCTTACGATTGATTACCAAGCACAGCTCAATTCAATTGAAACCTTACGGCAGAAAAGAGACGAGGCTCAACAAGCGCAGGCGATTATCAACACGAATATTACCCAAAAACAAGCACAAGTTACGGCTAAGAAACGTGAACTGAATGACGAAGAAAAAGGGGCTAAAAAGGTAAATGAATATCTGAATAATTTTTTCGGACATCAGTTTTTGACGTTGGAGGCTAAAAAAGATGAAGGGCCAACGCAAGAGGCAAAACGTATTCGGTTTGAAGTGATCCGTGACGGCAAGAAAGCTTATCACCTAAGCGAAGGCGAGTGCAGTTTGCTGGCATTCTGCTACTTTTTGGCCAAGTTGGATGATGTCGCAACCAAAGATTCAAACCCCATTATTTGGATTGATGATCCTATCTCCTCGCTCGATGGCAACCATATTTTCTTTATTTATAGCCTGTTAAATGCGGAAGTAGTCGAGAAGGGTAAGTTTGCACAACTGTTTGTTTCAACACACAACCTTGATTTCTTGAAGTATCTGAGAATGCTGAATGGCAAGTATATCGATCCAGCAGGCTCTGGGAAGTTAAAAAGCTACCAGAAAGATTTCTTTGTTGTGATTAGGCAAGGTAAATTTTCTACAATTCAGTCTATGCCTGATTACCTAAAAAAATACATCACAGAGTTCAATTATCTTTTTCATCAAATCTACAAGTGCGCCAATGTCGAAAGTGTTAATGATGCAAACTTCAACTCGTTTTATAACTTTGCGAATAATGCGCGCAAATTTTTCGAGATTTATCTTTACTATAAGTACCCAGATCAAACATCTGATGAAGATAAGTTAAAGCTGTTTTTTGGTGATGAAAAAATCCCAGCAGTGTTAGTTGATAGAATCAATAACGAGTTTTCACATTTAAAGGGGTGCTTCGAAAGTGGCTCGATACCTATAGATGTACCAGAAATGCAAACGGCTGCAAGGCAAATCATCGATCGACTAAAACAGGACAATGAGCAGTTTTCTTCATTAATGAGAAGTGTTGGTGAGGCCGTTGAGGTTGAAACTGTATGAGCCGGTACTCAAGGGCAATGATGGTAAGCATTGTAAAAAGTGAAACCATCTGGAAGTTCCGGATAGTTCAAACGGTAGCCTGAGTAAAAGCCTAACTTGAGCTATTTGATCTTTTGATATTAAAAATCGAACCAACAACACCCCTCCCGCTACCCGTTAGATCAGCGCCCTGCGAGGGGTTACTCTTTTTTCAGGCTTCTAATTTTTGGTACCGTAATGAGTTACGGCACCAAAACTCGCTTTCATCCAAACTTCATTCTCCGGCCCACAAAGGTGGTGCAGCAGCGCTAGGTTGATTTGGTGGCTGATCACGTTGCCGTTTCGTTTTTGGCGCTCTTTTTTCAAACCGCTCACTAATAACCCTGTGCACGATTTACCCATTTGCTCCGGCGAACTGGGCAGGCAAAAGGCGCGGTTTTGCTGTTTGGGGTGCAAGGTAGCGCGCTTTCCTGTTTTAGATAAAGGCGTAATGCACCAAAAGATGCAGGCGTTGGCGGGCGTGTTTGCTTGCAATGTTCTGGTTTGAATTGTGCCATCCACATATACCGGTAAAAAATGCGCTGGTAACAAAACCAAGCCGCCTTGCGGGTGGCCATCAACCTCAGGTAAAGGTAGCCAATGCAGGTTTGGCCATTGCTCGGGGCTCTGCCATTTTTCTACGATCACTTGTGCGCCAATGCTGTTCAGCCATTGGTGAATCGGGCAGCTAGGGTGTGCTTTTTTAACGCGTGGTAACTGATAGGTCAGCCAGCGGGTTAAACGTTCGGCGGCATTATCGCACTGGCTTAATGCTGGATAGAGGGTAAACGCGCCATGCCCAACCAGTAAAGCGACCACCTGCTGTATCCATTCTCTATTCGAGTCGTTGCCACTTGCCCATAACACGTCACTTATCACCTTGTTGGTTCGTCATGCCGTCTATTTTCAGTGGTCGGGTGCAGACGCGGTGGTGAATTAGATGAAAGAAATGGCCATCAAACTAACCAGTCAAATCGGCTTTTTATGATGACCTGTGCGCGGCTAACTGTTTGATATACATAGTCCAATACGGTGCTGTTTGGCTGTGTTCGCCAAGTGCAAAAAAATCGAGACGCCAAACGATCGTTTGCATTCTGGGTTAGAAAAAACAAACGGTTTGTACTTTGGATTCGAGGTTGGTTTAGGGTGCAAAAAGTGCCAAGTCTTGCTTTGATCCAGTACTGGCAAGGCTTAGCAATGTTGGATTTCAATCGAGAAGCCAAACAGAGAATGGGCTAATTTCCCTGTTTGGCGTTTCGATCCAAAAGCCAAACGGATAGTGGTTTTGGCGTATGGGTATAAAGGCATGGGGAAGTGTGTGCGCGAACACGCGAATGATTGCCCTGTAAAACCAATCGACAAAAACGCCAACTTGGTTTATATTTTTAAAATAATTTTAGTTTTCATAAACCAGAGGTCTGTATGATTGGAGAGCGCATAAAACGAGCCCGTGCAGCCGCTGGCCTGTCGATGCAGGCCTTGGGTGAGCAAGTTGGTATTAGTGCCAACATGGTTAAAAAATACGAGCACGACCAGAGTATGCCTTCGTCGGGAGTTTTACTTAAATTGGCGACGGCTTTGTCGGTTCGTACTGAATACTTCTTTCGCCCAGCACAGGTGACTTTGGGTGAGGTGGAGTATCGTAAAAAAGCCTCAGCTTCAGCTAAGTTGCTAAAGAAGATTGAGTCCGATGTGGTTGACCAAGCCGAGCGCTGGTTAGCGCTTAAAAATGTATGGCCAAACTTCCCGATAGCTAGTTTTAACTACCACCCCGACGTTCCTGTTGTAAGTACTTTAGACGCAGTAGAGCAGGTTGCCGCCAAAGTCCGTACTGATTGGCAGTTAGGTATGAATCCATTGCCAGACTTAATCGACTTGCTTGAGTCTAAAGGTATTTTGGTGATTGTCAGTAACGTACCCCAAGCCGATAAATTTGATGGGTTACAAGCCAAAATATCAGGGCAGCCAATTGTTGTTGTGTCTTCTCATTGGCCTGGTTGCCGCCAGCGGTTCACATTGGCGCATGAGCTTGGCCACCTTGTTTTACATGGCTTACTCGATGAATCCCTTGACGAAGAGATGGCCTGCAACCGCTTTGCTTCTGCGTTTTTACTGCCTGAAGTAGGCCTTTTTCAGCATCTAGGAGAGCGACGTTCGAACGTAGACCCCAAAGAGCTATATTTCCTGAAACACGAATATGGCTTAAGCATGGCAGCTTGTTTGTATCGCAGTGCCGACCTTGGTGTGATCACCGAAGAGAAAAAACGCCAAATATTTATACAGTTCTCAAAAAACGGTTGGCGAAAGCAAGAGCCTGGGAACCCTTATCCACAAGAACAAACATTATTGTTTGAGCAGTTGGTTTATCGTGCATTGGCAGAGGGAATTGTTAGTGAATCGAAAGCCGCTGAGCTGTTACAGATGTCAGTGATGGCATTGCATAAGCAGCGCCAAATGTTGGCTGAGGCTGTTTAAATGTATTTGTTGATCAGTGATGCCAATATCCTCATTGATCTCGAAGAAGGCCAATTATTAGGCGTCTTTTTCAATTTGCCTTACCAGTTCAAAGTTCCAGATGTGTTATTCCACGAGGAGTTAAGCGATCAACATGGCTATTTACTCGAGTTAGGGTTGTTGTTGGGGGAGTTAAGCCCTGAGTCTATGATGTACTCATTTGAACTGAGGCAAAAGTATACTGGCCCTAGCATGAACGATTGCTTTGCACTTGCGTTGGCGAAACAAGAACAGTGTCCATTGCTAACTGGGGATATGGCGCTTAGGAAGGCGGCTGAAAAAGAAGCGATAATAGTTCAAGGTACGCTATGGGTTGTTGAGCAGCTCGTCACCCATGGTGTATTGTCAGTTGAAGAAGCTCAAGCTGCCTACGATAAAATGGCAAAAGCTGGTCGTCGCTTACCTTGGGCGCTTGCAAAGCAGCGTTTAACCCAATTATAAACTTTGCATAGCCCCCGATTGCCCCATTCCTTGGGGCGGTTCAAATTCCTCTTATTCACCCTATAAAGCTTGGCATATCTGGTGTTGCCCCATTGTCCCATCTGCCCACAGTAAGTGAGCAAATGGGGGCTTGTTAGTTTCGCCTGATGGGCCTTTTCGGCATGCGGCTGCGTTTGCCATCGAAGAAGGCCAATACTCTGAACCAATAGAGTGATTCTTCATACCCCAAGCTGTGCGTTGGGCGTGCAGGCGGGATGAGCCCCAGTTTGCGTCCTAAACTGACAATCACGTAGAAAGTGAGTTTTAGCGTCAGCCAAGGGGCGAGTACCACGAATGTCGTCAGGCAATATCTAGTCAGTGCGTAGCCTATGCCATGAGACTGTTCGAGTAGGGCAATGCCAATACACCAGCCAAGTCCTGCCAGCATGGCTATTGGAAAGGTAATGGGGGCGAGTTGCATCATAAATTGCATGTTAATGCCCTCCTGTGTTGTGCTGTGAAGGGTGCTCAAAGTTCACCAGTGGTTCAACCACATCAGCTACGGTTTGATGGGCAATTCGGCGCTCTTCAAAGTAATCGTGGCGGTCGTAGATACCCTCAACGCCTTTTAGCTTATGGTTAAGACAGCGTTCGGCCACATTGCCTGCAATGCCCAAAGAGGCGGCAAGGCTGCGAAAGGTGCGGCGCAGATCGTGTACGGTGAAGTGTTCAAGCTTGCCCATTTTATTCGGTGGCTGTTTTTTGCGCCCAGGCTCGCGACCAAAGAGTTTAGAAATGGCGCGGTTTAGCGTATCTGGCCCCATATGTGGACGATGGCTTGCTCGTCTGGCTGGAAAAACATAAGGCGAGCCACAAGCGCGGATTTGTAGCTCGTTAAACCAGGCAATGGCTTGGCGTGGTAAGGGAATGCTGATTGGGACGCCAGTTTTACTTCGTTCCTTGGGTAGGTCCCATACGCCCGTGGTTAAATCCATTTCACGCCACATGGCTTCGCACAGTTCGCTTTTGCGCACGCCCAATACCAAAAACAGGCAGCAAGCGAGGTAGTTGTCGCGGCCAAAGCTATTGATATGGGTATGAAACACGCTAAAGGCGTAGTGAATTTCCTCTTTGCTGAGCATCCTGTCTTTACTGGACTCCACACCACCGGCATCGTCCACGGTAAATGCTGCGGCGGGGTTGTTCAGCGTTAAGTCGAGCTTTATCGCATGTCGAAACAGCTGCTTCATGTACATCAAGGTATCGTTGGCAATGGTAGGGCGGTTACTTTCTCGAATGCGTTCCAATACTTCACGTACATGTGTTGGCCGCACGGCTTGGATAGGAAGTTGACCAATCACTGGTGCAATTTCTTTGGTAAAAACACGTTTGGGTATATTCGGGTGCTTTAATCGGCGACTTAAGTCTTTGGCATACCAGTCTTGAAACAGCTGACTGACATTTTGGATCTCTGGGATGGTTTCAATAGCACGGATTGCTAATGGGTCTTCACCTTGCTGAAGTTGTAGCTGCATTTTAGATGATTCAAGTCGAGCCTCTGCTAAGGTCATGCTTGGATATTGACCGAGCGTGGCTTCTCGTCGTCCGTTTAGGCTGGTATACCTTAGCATCCAATACGGCATGCCAGATTTTCTTACGCAAAAATATAGGCCATTCCCATCACTGTATTTTTTGTTTGCTGTTGCGGTGCGAGCATAAGACTGCACCTGAGTTGCGGTTAGTTTTGCCATCGTTTGTTACTCTATATTCCTAAGAAATCGTTAAAATTTGCTCACCATTGCCCACCACTGTTTGTTTATCGATTGGTTCGATAGTTGAGTGATTGAACAATCTGCAAGCAGCACGATAAGTGGAGATGGCATAAGGCGGTGGTGAGATAGATGCAAAAATCTGCTCACCAGATACCTTGACTTTTTGCTTATTGAGTCAAAAAAACAGGTCTTGCCCACCATTTTGCCCACCACTTAAACAGCAACTGGTAACGGACATCTGCAAACCGATTTGGACGGGAAAAATAAAAAAGCCCTGTATTTACAAGCAAATAACAGGGCTTTTAAGACATTCTTGGACGGGTAAAAAAACTATTCGATGTTTTGGATCTGCTCGCGCATCTGTTCAATCAACACCTTGATTTCAACCGACGCGGCGGTGGTCTTGCTGCTTATCGACTTTGAGCCCAGAGTGTTGGCTTCTCGATTAAGTTCTTGCATTAAGAAATCGAGTCGGCGACCGATGGTTCCGCCTTTTTTGAGTAAACGTGACACTTCTTGAATATGGGTGTCGAGTCGGTCGAGCTCTTCTTCAACATCCACTTTTTGCGCCAACATCACCATTTCTTGCTCTAGGCGTTCAGGGTCTAACTCAATCTTGGCTTCGGTAAAGCGGTTGGTAATGCGATCACGTTGCCACTGAATAATGTCATCCATACAACCACGTACGACAATAACTTGCTCGGCGATGCCGTCTAAGCGCGCTTGAATGATATCGATTAAGGCATCCCCTTCACGTTGGCGCATCGATAATAAGGCATCAATGGCTTCATCAAAGGCCGCTAAAAGATCCTTCTCTACACGAGAGGTGTCTAGCTCGGTGGTTTGAAGCAACCCCGGCCAGCGCATCAAATCGGTAATTTGCAGAGCCTGTTCTGTGGAGGCCGCTGCCTGAAGCTGCTTATGCGCTTGAATCAACTGGTTCGCTAATTTCTCATTGATTGAGATAGCGTCTGCTTCGGTTGGTGAGTATTCAAGGCGTAGGCTGATGTCCAACTTGCCACGTTGCATACGCTTACGAAGTCGGTCGCGTAATTGGAACTCGATGCTGCGAAACGCTTCGGGTAAACGGAAGTTGGTTTCTAAAAATCGTTGATTAACGGAACGAATTTCCCAATGGGCATTACCCCAACTGGCTTTAATAGGTTGCCGCGCAAAAGCGGTCATACTGTGAATCATATGGGTGTCCTAGAGCTATTTAGATGAGCATTGTATCTAAGTTTTTGTTGTTAATCATCTCAACTGAACAGGTGCCGAGACTGCCAAATGATGCATGAATTGTTTATAATAGCGACCCAATACACGGATAAAATACCGTTACCTAACTGTCAGCTAGTCATACGGTGCTTAGAAACGCTCTATCGCGCCAACACTATTCAGGAGATTCCGATGCGCCCAAGTGGTCGAACCCCCAATCAACTTCGTCCGGTTACTATTACTCGCCAATTTACCAAGCATGCTGAAGGCTCAGTACTGATTGAAATGGGTGAAACTCGCGTATTATGTAACGCCTCCGTGGTCGATGGTGTGCCCCGCTTCCTTAAAGGAAAGGACCAAGGTTGGCTGACCGCGGAATACGGAATGTTACCCCGCGCGACACACAGCCGCAGTGACCGTGAAGCGGCCCGCGGTAAGCAAACGGGCCGTACCCAAGAAATTCAACGCTTAATTGGTCGAGCACTGCGTGCTGCTGTCGATCTCAAGCAATTGGGCGAACATACTATTCACATCGATTGCGACGTTCTACAAGCTGATGGGGGAACCCGCACGGCCTCAATTACCGGCGCTTGCATTGCGTTAGTCGATGCCATCAATTGGTTGATACGCCAGAAGAAAGTCAAGGTAAACCCTCTCAAGCATATGATTGCAGCGGTATCGGTTGGCGTGTACAAAGGCGTTCCGGTGCTTGATTTAGATTACGCCGAAGACAGTAAAGCTGAGACAGACATGAATATTATTATGGATGAGAACGGTGGCTTTATTGAAGTACAAGGAACCGCCGAAGGTGAAACCTTTAGCTATGATGAACTGCAAGCGATGTTAGATCATGGCAAAAACGGTATTCGAGAACTGATTGATGAGCAAAAGCGCGCCCTCGATCAACTGTAAACGTCATTCTCGATAGACGTCTTTCGCTGCTGACTGAACCCTTGGATTAAGTTAGCGGCGCTCTCCGTTTTAACCTGACGTCAGATGGCTGATTAAGACTTACCTTCACCCTTTACTTTTGTTTTTCCGCAATGTTTGCATTGATAGCGAGTTACTAAACGACCTTGTTGCGAATCAAACTCCGAGGTTTTATCCACCACCCACTGATGTAAGTTATTGGCACACAAGGTTTTACCTTGGCGCTTTTTCGCTTTCAGTTTTTTTCGTTTAGTCACAGATAGCGAAACGACATTACTCATAAATTATTGACTCTTATTCGCTCGAAACGATAAAGCGCTAAAAAAAAGTTACCGACATTCAAACCATTATTTGATCGACAGCGTCTTACCCAACAACGCAGTACATTTTACACAATAATTTTGAATCTAACTGTCTGGGAGAACAACATGCCGCGATTCACACGATCAATGATTTTAATTACTAGCGCTTTCACTTTACTGTCTGCCAGCGCAAAAGTACAAGATGAAATCAACCAAGTTTACGATTTTTCGGCCAATGGAGAAATTAACCTGAGCAATATCAATGGTGATGTGCGCATTTCGGCGTGTGATTGCAGTCAGGTCACCTTACGCGCTCAAATTATGGCATCGAACCAAGAACTGCGTGACCGTATTAGCGTTGAAATCGACGCCAATGAAAGTCGTCTGGATGTGAAAACGCGCTACGAAAAGTCCAGTAAACACAACTACGGTCAAAGCCGAGTCGATTACACCCTTACCGTTCCAAACACCGTTAATTTAGATGACATTGAGTTGGTCAATGGCAATCTAACCATCTCAGGCGTATCAGGAAAGCTCGGAGCCGAGTTGGTGAACGGTCACCTCGACAGCGATGGCAGCTCGTCAGACATTGATGTTGATGCAGTGAATGGTGACATCGATATTCGTGTTGAGAACTTCGCGCATCTTAAAAGAATTGAGCTCAACTCAGTTAACGGAGCGATCAAATTGCGATTACCGAATGCCGACGATATCAGTCTCGACGCCTCATCCGTTAACGGCTCTTTATCCAATGAATTTGGCATTCCCGTGAAAAAACACAAATGGGTCGGTAGTTCAATGAAATCTACCCAACGAGGCTCTGTCGATATCGAGTTAGAGACCGTCAATGGCAGCATTCGCGTGGTCGAGAATTAACCCCTGATAGCACCGCGTCGTTACCCTCCCAGTGCCTCAACACTGGGAGTTTTTTCTTCTCTAAATTCCTCAACAACCGCTTATCTTCGCAGACCCGTTGTCCTTAAATAAAAATCCCACGCAAATATTGTCGTTACTTTCTGCTTTCAGGTCAGTTACACTATGGCTTAAAACGCGATTCTATTACTTCATCAGAAACTGGGTTTCGACAATACCAACGTTGAAATTGAAAAACGGCCATGTCTAAGAGCAGCAATCTAAATCATTTACATCAATCGCTTGATCAAACCTTCGTTGAGCAATTACCCGGCGTTGATAACGACAGCCATCAACCGAAGCAAACGCCAGCGGTTTGTTGGCACCACTGCACGCCTACAAGAGTTTCTTCACCCACCTTAATTGCGGGCTTTTCCGAGGTCGCTGAATCCTTAGGTTTAAAACCTCAATGGCAAGACGATCGAGCGTTAGTAGAGTGGCTCAGCGGTAATCGTAGGCTTGACGATTCAATGCCCTATGCGGCCTGCTATGGCGGTCATCAATTTGGACATTGGGCAGGACAACTTGGCGACGGTCGCGCCATCACGCTAGCCGAAATAACTCATGAGCGTCAGCGATTTGACATTCAATTAAAAGGTGCAGGGCCCACGCCCTATTCACGTCGCGGCGATGGCCGAGCAGTGTTGCGCTCTTCGATTCGAGAATTCTTGTGCAGTGAAGCTATGCATCATCTGGGTATTCCTACGACTCGAGCATTGAGTTTAATTCGTACCGGCGATAAGGTCGTGCGCGATATGTTTTACGATGGGCATCCAGAGAGAGAAACTGGCGCCATTGTTTGTCGAGTGGCGCCCTCTTTTGTTCGCTTTGGTAATTTTGAAATACTGGCGGCTCGTCAAGAAACAACGTTATTAAAACAGTTCTTAGACTTTGTTATTCGGCGAGATTTTAGTTTTTTAAAAGAGCAATTTCCTAACCTAGATGACTCAATAGATCACGCAGTGTACGCGGCTTTTTTTGCAGAAGTCTGTCGCCGAACCGCCACGATGATCGTTCACTGGCAACGCGTCGGCTTTGTGCACGGTGTTATGAATACCGACAATATGTCAATTTTAGGATTAACCATTGATTATGGTCCTTATGGTTGGTTAGATAATTATGATCCAGCCTTTACGCCCAATACCACCGATGCGGAAAATCGCCGTTATCGTTTTTCACAACAACCTGCAATTGCCCGTTGGAATCTGGTCTGTTTGGCCAATGCGCTTGCTGCGATAATTGACGATCATGAAATTTTTCGCATGGGTATTGAGCTGTATGATCACAACTTACAAAAAGGTCTGTATGACATGCAGTGTCAAAAGCTTGGCTTAAGCAGTGCAACCCAATACCAAACTAAACACTTGGCACTGATTCAATCACTCTATCAACGACTGCCTGAGCTTAACATTGACTACACACTATTTTTTCGACAGTTAATGTCTAACCATCCATCGTCGGCTGATTTCCTCCATTGTTTTTACACACCTACAACCGAGTCATCACAGGCATTGCAACGTTGGTTAGACGATTATCGTGAATGCCTAACAGAGGGTCGGCTAGAAAAGAGAGCGCAGGTTATGGCTCAAGCCAATCCCCAATTTATTTTACGAAACTATTTATCACAAATCGCCATTGACCACTGTGAGAGCGGCAATTACGACCCTTTAAACGACTTGATGAATGCGCTTCGCTCGCCTTACCAAACGATTAACAAATTTGATAGTTTCTATCAAAAGCGTCCAGAATGGGCTGAGAATAAAGCAGGCTGCTCAATGCTAAGCTGCAGTTCCTGAATAACTTTGATGGTTTTCAGTGACTCGATTTCGGCCGTTTTCTTTTGACTGGTAAAGAGCGTCGTCAGCTCGTTTAAAGATAGCGTCTGTCGAATCGTTTTCGCCGACTTCGCTCAATCCGATACTCACCGACACAGCTAGCTCAGGATAATTCGCGTTTTTGTAATCCACAACATGATCAAGAATTCGCTCAGCTATCCCAAACGCTTCTAAGCGTTCAGTGTCTGGCAGAATAACACCAAACTCTTCGCCACCGATTCGACCTAACTCATCATAGGGACGAATAATTTCTGAAATTGAATGACTGACATCTTTTAACACCGTATCGCCTACATCATGTCCAAACTCATCGTTAATTAATTTAAAATGATCGATGTCGATAATCATCAAGCAAAACACATTACCTTTGCGGTTAAACAGTTGTATTTGAGAATTTAAATACTCGTCAAACTTTCGGCGGTTATCAATTCCTGTTAAAGGATCGGTACGAGCTTCCTTTTGCGCTTGTTGGCGTTCACTTTGTGCTTTAACGTTTAATACGGCCAGTTGCTGCTCAAAGGCTTCGCGCTTTTTAATTTCTGCTTTCAGTTTTCGATTGGTTAAAATGCCAAAAACAATTAAGAATAGAAATGCAATCGACAGTGGTAAGGTAATACTGGTTATACTCCAATCGTTATCAGAGGTTTCTACTCCCCACTTAAGTTGCAAAGCAGAAACTATAGAACGCTCTAACTGTTCAATCGCTTCATTCATCGCTAACTTTAACGGAGCTTGGTTCTGATTCAGTAAATAAACCAATTGGCTTTTCTGGCTAAGCTCACGAACTTTCACCAACTGATGCCAACCTATTTTTCTTAACTGTGCCGCAACGCTGGCTTGATTTAACACAATGGCATCGACCTTTGAAGCGGCAAGCGCATTCACCAGCTCTGCGGGCGATGTGTAAGTTTTCCAAGATTCTGGCCGTTGGTGCTCGTCGAGTAATTGCTCTGAAAGTGCTGAGTCGGCTAACAAGCCGAGGTTTTTATTTTTGTAATTCGATAAGTCAGTAATCTCGTTATTATTAGGCCGCGACAATAAATACACGGGCATAGCCAAGAGTTCTTTCGACCGACTGGCCTTTGGAAACTCATTAAGTTGTGGATCAATCACCAGTGCCCCTTGAATTTGTCCTTCTTGATAGGCTTTGATGAGTGCAGAGCGACTTTCGAACATAATGAGTTGCGTTGATTGATTAACGCCTTGGCTAATTTCAGCATGAAGATCAGGAAGAAAACCAGCGATGGCATAGTGTTCATTGGCATAGGCAAACGGCGCATCGGAGACGACGCCAATACGAACGACTTTTTCGCTAGCGAAGGTCGGCAACATGGCCGTTGCGAGAAGACAAACACAGGCGACTCTCAGCGTAATCCATGCGCGACAACTCGTGTATCTTGCTAAGAAAAAATAACAGTAATTCAATAGATTGAGCTTTTTTGACGGTTTTTTTTAGTATAGGTCAAATGCCAGAGAAGGCGAGTTTTGGATAGCCCATAAAAAAGGCCAGAGTAATCTGGCCTTTTTCAACGGATCGCGAGCGACGTTTTATCGCTAATAAGCTAAATATAGTTAACTTCAGCGATTTCGTATTCAACTTCTCCACCGGGCGCTTTCACCACCACTTCATCACCTTCATTTTTACCAATGAGGGCGCGAGCAATGGGCGATGAAACAGAGATTTTATTCTCTTTTATATTGGCCTCATCTTCTCCCACAATTTGATAACTCACTTCTTCTTCAGTATCAATGTTGATTAGGTTAACTGTCGCACCGAAAATCACCTTTCCATTGTTGGTCATGGTGGTCACGTCAATGATTTGAGCGTTCGATATTTTCCCTTCGATTTCTTGAATACGACCTTCAATAAAGCCTTGCTGCTCACGTGCTGCATGATATTCAGCATTTTCTTTTAAGTCACCGTGCTCTCTTGCCTCAGCAATAGCAGCAATGACTTTAGGTCGCGCTTCCGTTTTCAAATGTTTCAACTCTGCACGAAGGCTATCAGCTCCCTGCTTAGTCATTGGAACTCTGTTGTTCATTATGATTTAACCTTTTCATGTAACTCTTGTACCGAAACAACGGATTCGCGAGTTTGTTTTTTAATCGCCTGGGTCGTTGCTAAAGCGCCCGCCAAAGTAGTGGTATAGGCAATTTTATGCTGCAAAGCTGAACGTCGAATGGTGAACGAGTCAGCGATTGCCTTTTGACCTTCAGTCGTATTAACGATGTAATCCACTTCATCGTTTTTGATCAAATCAACAATATGCGGACGTCCCTCATTTACCTTGTGGACTTTTTGGCAGGGTACACCAGCGGCCACTAGTGCTTTTGCAGTACCGGATGTCGCCACTAACTCAAAGCCACACTCAATCAGTGCACGCCCCACTTCAGGTAGTTTCACTTTATCAGCATCTCTTACACTGATAATTGCGCGCCCACCTTTCGGTGCCTGCGAACCGCCACCAAGTTGTGCTTTGTAGAAGGCTTCACCGAAGGTCTCACCAACCCCCATTGCTTCACCCGTCGATTTCATTTCTGGGCCAAGAATAGGATCCGATCCTGGGAATTTATTAAAGGGGAATACAGGCTCTTTGACCGAATAAAAAGGCGGAATGACTTCGTTCAACATGCCTTGGTCAGCTAAGCTGGTTCCAGCCATTACCCGTGCTGCAACTTTTGCTAACTGAACACCGGTAGCTTTCGACACAAAAGGAACCGTTCGTGAGGCTCGTGGATTCACTTCAAGCACATAGATGTCTTGGCCTTTAATCGCAAACTGAGTATTCATCAATCCTCGAACATTTAGCTCTTTTGCCATTGCCGCAACTTGGCGACGTAACTCATCTTGAATCTCAGCACTTAAAGAATGTGGAGGAATCGCACACGCAGAATCGCCTGAGTGAACACCTGCTTGCTCAATGTGCTCCATGATGCCGCCGATTAAACAGTTTTCACCGTCATAAATACAATCAACATCCACTTCAATCGCATCGTCTAAGAAACGGTCAAGAAGGACGGGCGACTCATTCGACACGCTCACCGCTTCATTCATGTATCGGCGCAACTCTTCTTCACCGTATACAATCTCCATCGCTCGGCCACCCAATACATAAGACGGTCGAACCACTAACGGATAACCAATTTCATCGGCCAGTCGAATGCCTTCTTCAAGGGTTCGCGCAGTACGATTCGGCGGTTGGCGTAGGCCTAACTTGTCGATCGCTCGCTGAAAACGCTCGCGGTCTTCCGCACGGTCAATCGCATCCGGTGAAGTACCGATAATCGTTACACCTTCGGCCTCTAAAGCACGGCAAATTTTAAGCGGTGTTTGTCCACCATAATGAACTATCACGCCTTTCGGCTTTTCAACGCGAACAATCTCTAGTACATCTTCTAACGTCACTGGTTCAAAATAAAGACGATCAGAAGTGTCATAATCGGTTGATACAGTCTCAGGGTTACAGTTAACCATAATGGTTTCGTAGCCGTCTTCGCGCATCGCTAATGCGGCGTGTACACAACAATAATCAAACTCAATGCCTTGGCCAATGCGGTTTGGACCGCCACCCAACACCATGATTTTATCCCGCTCGCTGGGGTTCGACTCACACTCGTCTTCATAAGTGGAATACATGTAAGCAGTGCTGGTTGCAAACTCCGCGGCGCAAGTATCAACACGCTTATACACCGGAGATACTTTTAATTTACGACGCAGCTTGCGAATTTCTTTTTCCGACGCGCCAATCAGATCACCCAAACGGGCATCTGAGAAACCTTTGCGTTTATAGGTGCGTAAAACGTCGGCCGTGACATCACCCATCGACATTTCAGCGAATTCTTTTTCAAGCGTTACCAGTTCTTCAATTTGCACTAAGAACCAAGGATCGATATTGGTTAGCTCAAATATTTCATCCATTGAGTAGCCCGCGCGGAAGGCATCGGCAATGTACCAAATACGATCAGCACCCGGCACGGTCAGTTTTTGACGCAAGATATCTTTCAGTTCAGGTTCATTCAAATCAATGATGGGATCAAACCCTGTTTTACCTTGCTCTAGACCACGCAATGCTTTTTGCATCGACTCTTGCAGCGTTCGGCCAATCGCCATAACTTCACCAACGGATTTCATCTGCGTGGTTAAAGTCGCATCTGAGTTAGGGAACTTCTCAAAGTTAAAGCGCGGGATCTTCGTTACAACGTAGTCGATACTTGGCTCAAACGATGCAGGCGTTTTGCCTCCGGTGATTTCATTTTGTAACTCATCGAGGGTGTACCCGACGGCAAGCTTAGCCGCGACTTTGGCAATCGGGAAACCCGTAGCTTTTGACGCTAATGCAGACGATCGAGAAACCCGAGGATTCATTTCAATAACAACCAGGCGACCATCTTCTGGATTGACCGCAAATTGAACATTCGAGCCCCCAGTTTCAACGCCTATTTCACGCAATACAGCTAAAGATGCATTACGCATGATTTGATATTCTTTGTCGGTAAGCGTCTGAGCCGGCGCGACGGTGATCGAGTCACCCGTGTGCACACCCATCGGGTCAAAATTCTCTATCGAGCAAACGATAATGCAATTATCAGCTTTGTCTCTGACCACTTCCATTTCGTATTCTTTCCAACCGATGAGTGACTCATCAATCAGCAACTCATGGGTTGGAGATAAATCTAAACCACGAGTACAAATTTCTTCAAACTCTTCACGGTTGTAAGCGATGCCACCACCGGTTCCACCCATGGTGAACGACGGACGAATAATACACGGAAAGCCAACATGTTCTTGGACTGCGTAGGCATCTTTCATGCTGTGGGCAATACCTGACTTCGGCATGTCTAAACCAATTTTACGCATGGCTTTGGCAAATAAGTCGCGGTCTTCGGCCTTATCGATTGCTTCGCGGGTTGCTCCGATCATGGATACACCATGAATTTCTAGAACGCCTCGAGACGCTAAATCTAAGGCACAATTTAACGCAGTCTGCCCACCCATGGTTGGTAATAGAGCATCTGGTTTTTCTTTTTCAATGATCTTTGCGACCACTTCCCAATGCAATGGCTCGATGTAAGTGGTATCGGCCATTTCTGGATCGGTCATGATGGTCGCGGGGTTCGAATTGACTAATATGACCCGGAAGCCTTCTTCGCGAAGCGCTTTACACGCTTGCGCACCTGAGTAATCAAACTCACAAGCCTGTCCAATGATAATGGGTCCTGCGCCAAGAATGAGAATACTTTTTATGTCAGTTCGTTTCGGCATTATTGGATGCACCTTCTATGTGTTATTCGTGTATTGACTGTTCCGACTGCAACGCTCTTCAAAGGCGTAGCAAGTTATCGGTTGGCTTGCATAAGTTCGACAAAATGGTCGAACAAAGGCGCAGCATCGTGTGGTCCCGGGCTCGCTTCGGGGTGCCCTTGAAACCCAAATGCGGGTTTATCGGTACGATGAATGCCTTGCAAACTGCCGTCAAACAGCGACACGTGAGTGGCTTTTAAATTGTCTGGTAACGTGCTTTCATCGACCGCAAAACCGTGATTTTGCGACGTAATCATGACACGATCGTGTTCCAAATCTTTAACAGGATGGTTGGCGCCATGGTGGCCAAACTTCATCTTAATGGATTTGGCTCCGCTGGCTATAGCCAACAATTGATGGCCCAAGCAGATACCAAAAATAGGAATGTTTTTATCTAGTAAGGTCTTAATCGCTGCGATTGCATAATCGCATGGCTCTGGATCGCCAGGACCATTCGACAAGAAAACGCCATCGGGTTGCATCGCCAAAACATCGTCGGCCGATGTTTGCGCCGGGACAACGGTAAGTTCACAGCCGCGCTCAACCAGCATTCGTAAAATATTGCTTTTTGCGCCAAAGTCATAAGCAACCACTTTGAACTTTTTCTCCGCGAGTTCACCGTAGCCTTTTTCAATGTCCCAAGTTGAGCTGGTCCATTGCGAAGAGCCTGTTTGACTGACCACTTTCGCCAAATCCATTCCCTTCAACCCAGGGAAATCTTTCGCTGCCTGAAGCGCTTTCTCTTCGTCAATCTCGCCACTCATAATGGTGCCAGACAGCGCCCCTTTCTCACGCAAAATTCTCGTCAATTTGCGCGTATCAATGTCGGCGATGCCTAAGACATTGCGTTGCTTCAAATAGTCAGAAAGTGTTTGTTGGTTGCGCCAGTTACTGGCTAGCAAGGGTAAGTCACGAATAATCAACCCAGTGGCCCAAACTTTGGTCGACTCTTGATCTTCCTCGTTGGTGCCCGTGTTGCCAATGTGTGGATAAGTTAACGTCACCATCTGCTGGGCATAGGATGGATCGGTTAAAATTTCCTGATAACCTGTCATAGCTGTATTAAATACCACTTCACCAACGGCTATTCCGTCAGCGCCAATGGATTTACCGTGAAACAGGGTTCCGTCTTCGAGGATAAGGATGGCGGGTTGACTCAAAAGGGACCTCCAGTAATGCTCTAGATACACAAAAAGCGGAATTCAAGAGCCTGGATTCCGCTTTTTAATAAGATTCAAACTGAAATTGCCCGCGATGGACAAAATCGGTGTATTTTAAGCGATCCGCGGTTGGATTGTCCATGCAAGAGAGACGAGAAAGCCGAGAAATGTCTGCAACTCCGAGGTCAAGGAGTCTTTACTGGACAGATTGAAAAGTTTTAGCGGTTTTCAAGGTATTAAGACCCTAATTAATCTATGGCTATTTACCCGCATCATTCCGTAAGTACCATGGTCGATGCCTTACAGGAAATCGCCCACTTAAAATGCTTCCTTGGCGATACCCTTTGCACGATCGTTTCTCATGTTCAAGCGGCAGCTCTGGCTTTGTTCGCTAAAAATCTCACTAAAAAATTCGCTACAAAAGAAAAAGGCGACTAACGTCGCCTCGGTATCCTTTCTGTCTTCATCCTGAAGCTTTTGTCCCTGACACGTCCGTGTTGATGACCATCCTAAAGTCTTCTCCATTGCAGCTGTCCATTCCCTGCCGCATGTGAGTAGATTACTCCGAAATGAATTTCGAGCAATCCCCCAAAACACCCTAGACATCAATTAAACAAGGTGCTCAAAAACGTAACTCTTTGATTATTCAACAGTTAGCGGCAGAGTTAGCGAAAACAATACCTATTTCAGTAGGCAATTTGAGACTTTCGCTGTCAGCTCCTTGAGAGATATCTCACAAGGTTAGTCAGCAATCGCTTAAACGATTCTTTTTTTAGAACCGACAGTTGTTAATCTTTCGCGGGTTCAAGTCAGCTGACAGCCTCAATTGACACCGCCAAATAATTCATCCAAGCCCAATACATCCGCCATATCGAAATGACCAGCGGTTTGCTTTGATACCCAAACAGCGGCTCTGACCGCCCCTTGAGCAAAGGTCTGACGATCGCGAGCTTTATGAGTGATTTCAATTTCTTCACCACTCATCGCAAACAGCGCAGTATGCTCGCCCACAATATTTCCAGCTCGAATCGCTGAAAAGCCAATCGAGCCGGGTCTTCTTACCGCATCTTTGCCGCAGCGATCAAAGGCTGCCAGCTCACTGAACACCTCTCCAAGCCCTTCCGCTATTGATTCTCCCATGCGCAGAGCCGTTCCCGATGGAGAATCTTTTTTGAACCGATGGTGCGCTTCAATAATTTCAATGTCAGAATCATGACCGATGGCCTTCGCCACTAACTGCAAGACTTTCAATGTAAGATTGACGCCGACACTCATATTGGGTGCAAGCACCATCGGGGCTTGGCTAGATAATTCAATCAATTGTTGTTTTTGTTGATAACTAAAACCCGTGGTCCCTATCACCATTGGTATTTTTAGCTCTGCACATAACTTTGCCGTCTCAATCGAATAGTCTGGCAAACTGAAGTCAATCAGCACATCAACCTGATCCGCCACAGCTGATAAATCATCAACCAATAGTATTTTGCTGTTAATTTCTGGGAATTGTCGATTAACCGGTTCACCGGCCCATTTATGACCTCGTCGCAACAGCGGAGCGGTAAGCTCAACCTGCGGGTTACGATCGATGGCATATAAAAGCGCTTGCCCCATTCTTCCGGTACACGCGTTGACAGCAATTTTAGTCATAGTCATCTCTTAAATGTGCAATAAATTTTGGCGATCTTAACAGACTGTTTTGGCGAGCGTTAGAACCGATCCGATTAAGCTTACCAAGATCACTTACCCTCTCGCTTAGCGCTTAGTCGCGACTAACCCATAGACCAAAGGAATCATACCTTCACGCTCCTTAAACTGATAACCCTGTTCTGCCGCTACCATGTCAGAGAAACACTCATAAGGAGAATAGTCATACTCATTAAAACTTTGAATTAACATGTTTTGTTCGAGCGCCGCAGAAAAAATATCTTGCAGTGGATGATTCCAGCCCACTTCGGTAACACCTTCATCCGTTTCGCTGCCATCGGTGTAGCTACTGTTATTCTGCTCTGTTATCGGCCCTTGGTTAAAGTAGCTGTAACGAATGTTGCGACACTCGCTATCAAACATCCAAATAAAAGGATGAAACTCAACCAAGATTAAACGTCCCCCTGGCTTAAGTAACTTTGCCGCACTGTCAAACCAACCATTGACCGAAGGATGCCAACCCAGCACACCATAAGATGCGAAGACACAATCAAATGCCTCACTCTCGATCAATGGTGGCTGTTGCTGATGCATGGTTAAAATATCGGAACAAACAAACTTCGCCGACAATCCCAAAGCTGCATTTAACTCTTTCGCTTTTGCAATGGCTTGAGAAGAAAAATCAACGCCGGTTACCTGAGCGCCCATTCGCGCTAGTGACAAGGAATCTTGACCAAAATGACATTGTAAATGAGCAATGGATAAGCCACTAACATCTCCGAGTAGCTCAAGTTCAATTGTATTTAAAGAGTTGCGACCCGATATAAAGCTTTCGTTATCGTAAAAGTCTGACGCCATATGTTTAGCGACACGATCGTCCCAAAGTTTTTGATTAATTTCTAAATAGTTCATAATATCATTTAACGTTATAGTGTTTGAATTGTTAGAGTTTGTATGTTTAAGTTTTCTTGATAATGCTCGTTCAGCTTGCAGTCAACTAAAGCGTTTAAGCACATGCGCAAATGATTAACTTAGCAACGACTCATTCATTAATAGCTTTTCAAAATCATGTTTATTCATAGGTTTGGCAAGATAATAGCCTTGGCCATATTGACATCCTTGCTGTTGTAAAAACTGTAACTGCTGTTCTGTTTCGATCCCTTCTGCAATAACTTTTAAGTCGAGCTTTTTCGCCATGGCTATAATGGTTTTAACCAAGGTTTCAGCCGATTTTTCTTGACCTATTCTTTCTACAAAAGAGCGATCGATTTTTATCACATCGACTGGAAACTTAACCAAGTAACTTAAAGAGGAATAGCCTGTACCAAAATCATCAATAGCAATGCGGATATTTTTAGTTCTCAGATCTTCAAGAACTTTTATCGCTCGAATACTATCATCCGTTAACAATCGCTCAGTCATTTCCACCGTAATACGAATCGATTTTCGATAGTCAAGCACACTGCTCAACCATTGTTCTAGTGCATGATCCTTAGTTTGGAACAGACGCGGCGATATATTGATAGAAAGCCCAATATCTTTACCAGCATCACTTTGTTGCTTTAAAAACGACGCCGCCTGATTAAAAATTTGTAAATCAATACGATTAACCAAACCCGACTCTTCGGCCAAAGGTATAAAGTCTGAGGGAGGAATGTATTCGCCATCACTAACTTGCCAACGCGCTAAAGCTTCGCACTTATCGATTACCATTCGTTCGAGATCATAAATCGGCTGAAAATAACTTTCTAGGTGTTCTTCATTAACGGCCTTAATTAATTTCATCAACAGAGAGTGGCGATATTCTGATCGTTGTTGCATTTCTAAGGTATAAAATTGCCATCCATTTCGTCCGCTGCGCTTTACTTCATACATTGCTTGGTCGGCTTTTCGCAGCAATGTCTTGGCATCAACACCATCATTTGGGTAAATTGAAATGCCGATACTGGCACTGGTATACATTGTAGAATTATTAATTCGATACGCTGTTTCCAATTTTTCTAAAATCTTTTCAGTCACCGACAATGCTTCATGAAACTCATGCACGTCGCCTAAAATAACACCAAATTCATCGCCACTCAGGCGCGACACCGTATCCGACTCGCGCACACACTCGCTTATATTTTTTGCAACGGCAATTAATAACTTATCACCTATATCGTGACCATAATTATCATTAATCGATTTGAACCGATCTAAATCGATAAATAATACGGCAAGCTTGTTTTCTTGACGACTTGCTTTTTCAATAGCCGTTACTAACCGGTCATTGAACAATGCACGGTTAGGCAAGTTAGTTAAACTGTCATAGTTAGCTTGATGCTCGATTAACAATGAGCTTTCGACTTTGTCGGACACATCTTGGATAGTGCCAGTTAAAATCAGTTCTGAATCTTCGGTACTTGGACTACCGATCACTCTTACCCAGTGCTTGTCTTCTATCAGCTTTAAGTCAATATCAAAGGATTGCTGAAACTCAAGAGCGTATTTAATGGATCCTTCCAGTTGTTTAAAACTTTCCTCTTCAAAACGAGATCGAATGCTTTCAAACGTTGGGGTTTTTTCATTCATTTGTGGCAGTTTTAAAATACGTGAGCTTTGCAAAGACCATTGCAGTAGGGTCCCATGTCTATCGATCTTCCAACCGCCAACTTTTGCGGTACGGCCGACTTTCTCTAGCAATCGCTGACTTTCTAATAACTCAGATTGCAAACGAATTTTCTCGCGTTCTTGTCGGAACCGAATGTTCACGTAGTAAATGATAAATAGGGCCGTCACCAAAATGATAAGCCGAGTGGTCCACAATGAGGTAGTAAATGCATCGCCCACTAATTTAGGTTTTGCAGCAATCTGCCAACTACCACCACCAACACTCAAGGTAATTAACTCAGCATCTGAGGCCTCGAATACCTCCGTCGTTCCCCAAAATACTTTGCCTAAGTTTCCAAAGGAATCGAAACTACGAATGGCAACTTCCATATCGAGGTAATCATCGCGAATACCGGAACTACGAAATAACTTTTCAGCATCGATTGGTGCGGAAATAATGCCCCATAAACGGCGCTCAGTACCACTACCCGTGTAGATTGGAGCACGGCCGATAAATGCGGTTCCTCCTTGCACCAACTCTACCGGCCCTACCACTAAAAGTTGCCCAGTATTGGCAACTTGCAATGCGAGGTCTCGTTGGTCAAGATTTTTCCGATAGTCTAACCCTAACGCTTTTTCATTGCCTTTCAGCGGATAGACATAATTCACCACCATATCTTTTGCCGCAGCAAAATTATTAATCAAGGTGTTTTTCTTAAAGACCTCGCGAGCGTAATTATTAAATTGCTCTTCGGTTAAATCAGGATTCGCTGAAATAAAAGCGGAAAAACCTCGCAACATGGTTAGATTGGTTTGCAAGTTGCCTTTCAAGTTCGCACTGATTGAGTTCAGTTTTTGCAAAACACTCACTCGATTAACTTGTTCATTTTCACGCTGAATTTGACGCTCAGCTTGATAAGTAAGTGCCAGTGCGAGCGCCGCAATACTCGCGACGGTTGCATAGAGATGGCGACGGTACCAGAAGAAAAACACCAAGACTAAAAGGGCAATCAATAGCAATATTTGTGATAAGAAATTAATGGCTTGCTGATTAGAGCTTTGTGGCTGATACAACATTCCATCGATCGTAACATTGGGTTCAACTACGCCAACATCGATTAATTGGTGCAACATGGTTTGCCAGCGACCGGGATTCGACTCGCCCAGCGTTAATACTGGATATCCGGTTAACTCTTCAATTGAATCAGCAAAATAGTAGTTGTAAGCCAACTGATCATCGTATTGATAAATGTATCGCGGAAATTCGCGCGAAATTTTCTCAGCGATTTCGCGCTTATGACTCAGCGCATAATGCCAACCACGCAGCGATGCATCAACGAATTTACTGACAACTTGAGGATTTTGTTCTAAATAGCGTCGCGTTGTGTAAATCGAGTCACCATAAAACTCGACGCCATAATCCGCTGGCAATAAGCGATTCAGTACCACGCCTTTTTCCATTGCTTGGTATTCAGCCGAGATCTGATAGGTCACAATCACATCAGCTAAGCCATCGAGTAATGAATTGATGGTGACAGGCGCATCAACAAAGGTGATTTTGGAAACATCGTAACCTTGAGATAAAAAGAGCGCTTCTACCTCCGCTTGAGTGTTGCCGCCTTTAAGCATTGCAATACGGCTACCGGCTAAATCCGCAAGATCATCCAATTCAGTTTCTGGCAGCGAGAAAAAAGCAATCGCACTGCGCTGAAAGATCGGAGCCAGAATAACAAAGTCATCTCCAGGCTGGCGCTGCGAAAACACCTCTATCGAACCAATGGCAAAGTCCACTTCGCCACTTCTCAACCTGTCTGTTGGCACCAGCAGTTGACCGTCAGCGCGAGCACCAGAAATAATCTCAACGGAAAGGCCAGCGTCTTCATAATAACCCTGCCATAGAGCAGCATAGTAACCGGCAAACTGAAACTCATGTTCCCATTTAAGTTGAAGCTTTACAGGGGTCGCAGCCCACAGCAAACTGCTGCAGATACATAACACTAAAAGAAATATTCGAGAGTGGTTCATTGCTCTTCGCGCTGCTTGAGTATTCATCTAAGCATAGCGGATTGTGTGCCAATTACGCCAGTTAAAAGAAAAATGGCGCCGTAGCGCCATTTTTTACCTAACATTAATCAGCCATCTTACTAAACGTGGCGGGTTTTACTTAGTAATCCCTTCCCAGAAGCTTTTCACGCCATCAAACCAGCTTTTCGACTTAGGATTATGGCGACTGTTGCCATTTTTTAGCGAGTTTTCAAACTCTCTAAGCAAGTCTTTTTGCTCTTTACTAAGATTAACCGGAGTTTCCACCACCACTCGGCAGTAGAGATCGCCAGCATGGCTACCTCGCATGGCGGTTACGCCCTTACCGCGTAATCGGAATAACTTGCCTGACTGAGATTCAGCAGGAACCTTCAAACTCACTCGACTATCAAGGGTCGGAACCTCAAGTTCACCGCCTAAACATGCCGTGGTGTAGCTGATTGGGACTTCGCAATACAAGTCGTTACCATCGCGAGTAAAGATTGGATGTTCTTTTACGTGCACTTGCACGTATAGGTCACCGGGTTGTGTGCCGGGACCACCCGCTTCACCTTCACCAGAAAGCCGAATGCGGTCACCGGTGTCAACGCCCGCCGGAATTTTAACCGATAGCGTTTTCTCTTTACGCACTCGGCCTTGACCATTACAGCTGCCGCAAGGATCTTTAATCATCGTACCCTGCCCGTGACATTTAGGGCAGGTTTGTTGAACAGAGAAAAAGCCTTGTTGCATGCGCACTTGACCAGCACCGCCGCACATATCGCAACTGGTCGGTGACGTTCCTTTTTTCGCGCCACTGCCATCGCAAGTTCCACACGCAACATAGGTAGGCACGTGGATCTTTGCCTGAGTGCCATGGACCGCTTCTTCCAATGTCAATTCTAAGTTGTATCTTAAATCGGCACCGCGGCGAGGTCGTTGCGCTCCGCCTTGCCCACGACCGCCAAAAATATCGCCAAATACATCACCAAAAATATCACTAAAACTGGCGCCACCGGCACCACCACCAAAACCACCTTGCGAAGGATCAACCCCTGCATGGCCAAATTGATCGTAGGCTTGTCGTTTTTCAGCATTCGATAAGATTTCGAAAGCTTCTTTCGCTTCTTTAAACTTATCTTCTGCTTCTTTTGAGTCAGGATTACGATCAGGATGATATTTCATCGCCAATCGACGATAAGCTTTTTTGATCTCTTGGTCATTGGCTGACTTATCAACACCAAGAATTTCATAATAGTCGCGTTTTGACATACCGCTTTAGCCCGTTTTTGTTACTCTTTCAGACAAAGACGCGGACTGTTCAGCCCGCGTCTTTGGTGTCTATGGTTTACTAACAACAATTACTTCTTGTTATCATCAACTTCTTCAAACTCAGCATCGACAACGTCGTCGTTTCCAGAAGCTTGTTCAGCCGACTCTCCAGCCGCTCCACCCGCTTGGGCTTGCGCCTGAGCTTGTGCATACAAACGTTCTGCCATTTTAGCAGACGCCGCCGATAGCGCTTCTGTTTTAGCTTCGATATCGTCTTTGCTATCGCCTTTCAAAGCTTCTTCTAAGTCTTTAATGGCCGCTTCAATCGCTTCTTTCTCGCCATCTTCTAACTCAACACTCTCGTCATTCATGCTTTTACGAGTTGCGTGAATCAAACCGTCGGCCTTGTTGCGAACTTCAATAAGCTCTTGAAACTTCTTATCTTCGTCAGCATGAGCTTCGGCGTCTTTCACCATCTTTTCGACTTCTTCATCGGATAATCCAGACGATGCTTTAATAACAATCGACTGCTCTTTTCCGGTCGCTTTATCTTTTGCTGAAACATTCAAAATACCGTTCGCATCAATGTCGAAAGAGACTTCGATTTGCGGTACACCGCGTGGTGCAGGTGGTATATCTTGTAAATCAAACTTACCTAACGATTTATTTTGTGACGCTTGCTTACGCTCACCTTGAAGCACATGCACCGTTACTGCGGTTTGATTGTCATCCGCCGTTGAGAAAGTCTGTGATGCCTTAGTTGGAATGGTCGTGTTTTTCTCGATGAGGTTCGTCATCACGCCACCCATGGTTTCAATACCCAGCGATAGTGGAGTAACGTCAAGTAACAGAACGTCTTTAACATCACCCGACAATACCGCACCTTGAATCGCAGCACCCATAGCAACCGCTTCATCAGGATTAACATCTTTACGAGGTTCTTTTCCGAAAAACTCACTCACCGTCGCTTGAACTTTCGGCATACGAGTTTGCCCGCCCACCAAAATCACATCGTCAATGTCAGATACATTTAAACCAGCGTCTTTAAGTGCCACTTTTAATGGCTCAAGAGTACGTTCAACCAGCTGATCAACCAATGACTCTAACTTCGCTCGAGTGAGTTTGATGTTTAAGTGTTTAGGGCCTGTTGCATCAGCCGTGATGTACGGAAGATTCACATCGGTTTGTTGGCTTGACGATAATTCAATTTTTGCTTTCTCTGCCGCTTCTTTCAAACGTTGCAACGCTAAAGCATCTGAATGTAAATCAATGCCTGTGTCTTTCTTAAACTCTTCAGCCAAGTACTCGATGACTCGTAAATCGAAATCTTCACCACCTAAGAAAGTATCACCATTAGTCGATAACACTTCGAACGTGTGCTCGCCTTCTACTTCGGCAATCTCGATGATTGAAATATCAAAAGTACCACCACCTAAGTCATAGACTGCAATGGTGCGGTCGCCTTTTGCTTTGTCCATACCATAAGCAAGCGCAGCCGCTGTTGGCTCATTAATAATACGCTTCACTTCTAGCCCGGCAATTCGACCAGCGTCTTTTGTCGCTTGACGCTGAGAGTCATTAAAGTACGCAGGTACAGTGATAACGGCTTCAGTGACTTTCTCACCAAGAAAGTCTTCCGCGGTTTTTTTCATTTTCTTTAGCACTTCGGCAGAAATTTGCGGAGCCGCTTTCTTTTCGCCTTTAACTTCAACCCAAGCGTCACCGTTGTCAGCTTTAACGATTTTGTAAGGCACCATTTTGATGTCTTTCTGAACAATTTCGTCTTCGAATCGGCGACCGATTAATCGCTTAACGGCAAACAATGTATTTTCTGGATTGGTCACTGCCTGACGTTTCGCAGATTGACCCACTAAAACTTCACCGTCATCAGTGAATGCAACGATGGACGGCGTTGTACGACCACCTTCACTATTCTCGATTACGCGAGTGTCTTTGCCATCTAGAATGGCAACGCAGGAATTGGTCGTTCCTAAATCGATTCCAATAATTTTACCCATGTTACTTCTCCAACCTTTAAATCGTTTCAATCTGGTTCGGTTACTGCGTTTACGCAATAGCCACAAAATTTGTCTTGTTTCTTTATCTTGGGGCTAATTTATTCAATTCAAGCGCCCCAAATGAATTAGTTTTACTAGACCTGCTGGTCTATATTGGCAGGCTTACCTTTATTCACAACCACTCGCGCAGGACGAACCACGCGGCCGTTTAAGGTATAGCCTTTTTGGAATACCGCAATCACACTATTGGCTTCAAAATCCGGGTTTTCTTGCATCGACATAGCTTCATGCAATTCAGGATTGAAAGGCTGTCCGACCGGATCAATCTGCTCAATATTCTTCTTCGATAAGCTATCGACGAACATTTTTAAGGTTAACTCCATACCTTCTTTTAGCGCTTGCGATTCTTCCGTTTCCGCTGGCTGCTGCAACCCTTGCTCAAGACTGTCTAAAATCGGTAATAACGACTCAACGAACCCTTCCAATGCATATTTATGAGCATTTTGAACGTCTCTTTCTGCTCGACGACGCACATTGTCACTCTCCGCTTGCGCACGCAACGCTCGCTCTTTAAGTTCAGTGACTTGATCGGTCAGATCGGTCACTTGCTGCATCAACTCTGCCACTTGGTTATCGTCGGTGACAGCCTGCTGTTGCGCTTGCTCTTCCACTGGATTGTCCGCTTCGTTGTTAGTTTGCTCAGACATCGTTTTACCCCATGTACACTTTTATAACTTCGACCAATGATGCTAAATCATCGATCAAACTGAACGAATTTCGGGTATATGGGGGCTACTCAGAGTGATTCAAGGCCGAAGATAATAATTTCGCCGTGATATCGACGATGGGAATGACCCGATCATAAAACATTCTTGTCGGACCAACGACTGCCAGCACACCAACGGGCTCACCTTCCATTTTGTAGGGAGCGGTCACCACACTGCATGAAGACAAGCCTTCACTCGCACATTCTTCGCCAATAAAGATTTGCACACCCTCAGCGGCGATGGCTTTATTCAGTAATGCAAGCACTTCTTGTTTTTGCTGAAAGGCATTGAACAGCGCTTTTAAACGCGACAGTTCGCCTTCACTATTGACCATATCTAAGAGATTCTTGTCGCCGGATAAATGGTAGTCATCAGCGGTCGATGAGGTCGACAAGCTGGCATTCGCTAACTCAATGGCCAGCTGCATCATGTCGTTCAATGTTTCTTTCTCAGTTTTCATCGTCTCTAACAGTGTTCGACGAGCCGATTCTAAGTCGCGCCCTGCCAGATGCTGATTCACATAGTTGGTCGCTGCAACGAGCTGTGCTGGCGTAAAACGACGCTCACTGTATATCACCCGGTTTTGAACTTCGTGATCATCGAGTACCAGCACCACGAGAATGCGCTTCTCCGTTAACGGCATGAATTCAATATGCTTAATGCGTGTGATCTTTCGCGAAGGTAATTTAACTAAACCTGCCATCGATGTTAGCTCCGATAGCATTCGAGAGGTATTCGACAGCATCTCTTGGGTGGTTTGTGCGGGCGCAAATTGGCGCGCAATTTCAGCTACCTGTTCTGGTTGCGGCGGCTGCACCGTCAACAAATGATCAACGAATAAGCGAAATCCCTGATCCGTGGGAACTCTGCCTGCAGAGGTATGCGGAGACTCAACAAATCCTTGTTGTTCTAATTCCCCCATCACATTTCGAATGGTGGCAGGACTCACCGCAAGTTCCGACAACTTCGCCAAGGTTGACGAACCGATGGGTTGTCCGGTTGTTAAGTATTGCTCAACCAACACTTTCATCAGTTGGTGCGCTCGATTGCTTAAGGTCACGGCCGATTACCATCCTCAAAGGTTGCTACGAGAAAAATTGCCCTAGCAAATAACAGGCAACTCGGATAACTCAGCTTTCAATATACGCTGCATACTAGCAGGAATTTGGTGTTGAATTAACTCTCCGTTTATATGAATATTTTTCTTGAACCTTCAATAGGTTAGCAGTTAGAGTGCTGGTCTGAGGAGATTTCTTCGTGTGATCAGGAAAAGCTTTGTCATGAGCAATAAGGCCACCAATAGCGCCATTCGCTTTCAAAATATTGGTATCGTAGGAAAGCCGCAAAACCCACAAGCAGCGGAAACCATTCAAACGCTACACGACCACTTGTTAACACTCGGTTGTAAACTGTGGGTGCAACAATCACTCGCTGATGATATTCAATCCACTGACGCGACGTTTTTACCCCGACAAGAACTCGGTAAGCAAGTCGACCTGATCGTCGTTGTTGGCGGTGATGGCAGCATGCTTAATGCTGGACGCACTCAAATTCAACACCAAGTACCCATGGTAGGGATCAATCGAGGCCACCTTGGATTTCTAACTGATGTCCGCCCTACCGAAGTGGTTGAAAGAATCAATGAAGTATTACAGGGCCAGTATACTGAAGAGCGACGTTTCATTTTAAATGCAGAGGTTATTCGCGATGGCAATGTTATTGGCGATTCTGCCGCCGTGAATGAAGTCGTTATTCATCCTGGTGAAATTTCTAAAATGCTTGAATTCGAGCTGTTTATTGACGACCAATTTGTTTACAGCCAACGTTCCGACGGACTGATCATATCAACACCGACGGGCTCAACCGCCTACGCTTTATCGGGTGGAGGACCTATTATTTCGCCAAAGGTTGATGCCATGGTCTTGGTCCCGATGTTTCCCCATACCTTATCGAGCCGCCCAATTGTTATCGATGCGAACAGCGTCGTAGAGCTGGTTATCGCTCAAGACAGTCGTCATTCACCGATGGTTAGCTGCGATGGCCAAGAAAATATGAATCTTGCGCCCAGTGACCGCATTCGAATCAACAAACATCCATTGCCCATGCGCATTCTTCACCCCAGCAACCACGACTATTATGAAGTTTTGCGAACTAAGTTAGGTTGGGGTTCAAAGTTGTAAAAACTCACGTGATTTATCTCCTCAGAACAACTACTCATCCAATTAGTAAAAAATCACTGACAAACGCTCAGATAGGCTTTACACTAGGCAGCAATAGTTGGCAGGCATAAGTCTCTCAACCGTTGGGTAGGTTGAGTCTTAGGGTAAACGTGTGGTCACTGCGACGGACGATCGTGGAGCTGGATAAAAATTATGTTGGCAAGCATCCAAATTAAAAACTTTGCATTAATCGAACGTTTAGCGCTGGAGTTTGATGCCGGAATGACGGTCATTACCGGTGAAACTGGAGCCGGAAAATCCATCGTCATCGATGCGCTAGGTTTAGCCCTTGGCGAACGCGCCGAGTCTTCGATGGTTCGCTATGGTGAAGACAAGGCCGACATATCGGCAAGCTTCCAAGTCGATTCGGACTCAGAAGCCATGCAATGGTTAAAAAGCCATGACTTAGAGGCCGATGGTGAGTGCTTACTTCGCCGTGTTGTAGCACGCGAAGGCCGCTCTAAGTGCTATATAAACGGCACACCGGCGACCCTCACCATGTTAGCCGAGCTGGGTGATAAGTTGGTCGATATTCACGGGCAACACGCGCACCAGTCTTTACTAAAGCCCACGATTCAACTTGATCTGCTCGATCAAATAATTGGCGACAATCAACTTCTCGATCAAGTCTCAGACTTAGCGCAGCGCTATCAAAAAACCCACCGAGCGTTGCGGCAACTGCAACAGAATCAAGAACAGCGACTTGAACGCAGTGAATTATTGTCCTATCAGCTTGACGAACTATCCGCCCTGAACCTAAGCGTTGCCTCGATTCAAGAGCTTGAATCTGACCACGCCAGAGCGAGCCATTTACAAGAACTGACCGCGACAACTCAGTCAGCCAATGAACAGATATTCGAGCAAGATGCCGATATTCTGAGTCAATTGCAGCATTGGCAAGAGACGCTAAACCACTTAGTTAGAAAAGACCCTGCGCTTACCGTGGCCAAAGATCTGCTGAATGATGCTTGCACCAGCCTAGAAGAACTAAAAAGTGAATTACGCCACTATCAAGATTCATTAGACCTTGACCCGGCACAACTTGATGAGCTCAATGAACGCTTGACGACCTTGTTTGACTTAAGCCGCAAGCATCATTGCGAATTGACTGACTTGCCAAAGGTTCAAGAAAACATTAGCCATGAGTTAGAACAGCTTCATGCTGAGTCTGATAGTACGTCAGAGCTTGAAAACCAACTTGAGAAAATCACTGCAGAATATCAAAAAGCCGCTGCCAGTTTATCGCGCAAACGGCAGAAGGCGGCTCGTGAATTAACCGAGCAAGTGACCGCGCAAATGCAGCAGCTTGGCATGGATGGTGGGCGCTTTACGGTACACTTTGCTGAGCCGAGCACGAGTATCAACAAGCATGGCCACGATCATATCGAGTTCCATGTATCGGCCAACCCAGGTCACCCTTTGCAACCACTAAGTAAGGTAGCGTCTGGCGGGGAGTTATCGCGCATTAGTTTAGCGATTCAAGTGATTACTGCCCAGAAACGGGTCACGCCGACGCTCATTTTTGATGAAGTCGATGTAGGCATTGGCGGTCAAACGGCGGATACTGTCGGGCGCATGTTGGCGGCAATCGCCGGTCATGCCCAAGTGCTTTGCGTCACTCACCAACCACAAGTGGCCGCAAAGGGTCACCACCATTTCTTGGCAGAAAAAACCAAAGGCAAGAGTAACACTGAAACGGCAATGCTGCATTTGACGGGAGAGCAACGCGTAGAAGAAATTGCAAGAATGGTGGGCGGACAGTCAATCACTCAGTCCACCCTAAAACATGCGCAAGAATTGATCGGAGAGGGCTAGTCTTAGCTTTCTTTAGGCTCAACGTACAAAACGAGTGAGTGGTCGACTAAACGATATCCCATTTTTTCGGCCACTTCTTTTTGCAGCTTTTCAATTTCTTCGCTATGAAACTCAATGACCTTGCCGGACTGCAAACACACCATGTGGTCATGATGCTCGCCGCGATCCAACTCAAATACTGAGTGGCCGCCTTCGAAGTTATGGCGCATGACCAACCCTGCCTGCTCAAATTGGGTTAACACCCGATAGACAGTCGCCAAGCCTACTTCTTCTTCAGCTTCCATTAACGCTTTATATACGTCTTCAGCGCTCATATGAGGATCATGGCTGTTTTCTAAGATTTGTAAAATTTTGACCCGTGGCAAAGTTATTTTAAGCCCTGCCTTCTTTAATTGTTGATTATCCAAGGATCACTCCTGTCTGCATTTATTTCATAGCATCTTGATTAATTACGGATATAATACGCAGTTTAGTGGTCGAAACCAAAATGAAATTGCACTTTTAAGAGAGGATCATGCAAAAACTTCACATTCTCACCATCACTTGTCTATTGATTATCCTATCCGGATGCTCAATTTACAAAATGAACATTCGCCAAGGAAATATCATTGAGCAAAAGCATGTTTCTCAACTTCGCCAAGGTATGAGTAAAGGCCAGGTACAATACTTGTTAGGCCGTCCAGTCGTGCAAGATACTTTTTCGGATGACACTTGGTACTACATCAATACCTTCAAAGACGGTAAAACAGAAAAAGAAACTCGAACCGAACTGGTCTTGACCTTCGTTGATGAAAAGTTGCACAGTGTTAAGGGCGATTATGAAATCCCTGAAGACTTTGCAGCAACCGAGCAGCCCTAACGCCAAGAGATTAGCTACCCAGCGTTTGTACAAAGGGTAGCTGCCTATTCGAATTCAGCGCTTTGGCTGTTCAGACTCAGACGACTTTTTGAACTGGGCGAGTAACTTGTTCTTCACCGCCGGAGGCATAACCTTCGCATCCAACCACAAGCGAACCACTCGCCGCGTGGTCGACATGTGCTTCACATATTCTCGACAGGACTGACAGATAAATAAGTGCGCACGAAAGCCAGCGCGACGCCACAACGGCAGCGGCTCATCGAGACGTTGACTACTTAACTCGCTCACTTGTTTGCAACTGGGTATACCTAACACTTACCTTCTCGCTCAAAACGTTCAATAACTTGTAAAATTCGATCCCTTGCTCGATGCATTAACACTCTCACATTGGACGAACTAACGTCTAAAATGTTACAGATCTGCTCTAACGTGTGGCTACCAGACTCTTTCAGAGTCAGCGCGACTCGCTGATTTTCTGGTAGTTTACCTAGGTGTTTTCGAATGCAATCATGCAGCTCTTCAGCTTGCAATAAGTCTTCTGGCGAATCTGAGTGCCATGCTTGGTGCTTTTCAATCCAATGACCCTGCTGGTCATATCGAGCATCGTCATTCCATCCATCAAGCTGCTCTAAGGACACTTGTCGTGAATCTTTGCGCCAACGAGTCTTTGCTTCGTTAGATAAAATTCTCATGACCCAGCTCTTCAAACTAGAGCGGCGCTCAAACTTCGGTAAACTGCGCATCACTGACACCCACGTTTCTTGAATAATTTCATCAGCAATGGATTCACCGGCTATGGAACTAGCAATATGGTACATCACTGAATACCACGCATCGGTCACTCTTTCAAACACCGCTGAGTCGTACTTCAACAGCGCTTGTATCAACTCATCATCGCTTGGCAGTTCATGGTGATTTTTCAATCTAGTCGTCACGCTATCCTCAACGTTTCATTTTATTCATTATATTTTTGCAACAAATATCGGGTTGCGGCATCTATTGGATAGGTTTAATTATTTTGAGGCAAGTATGATTACACAGTTTATCAAGCGCTACCAAGCACTGGTATCCTTTTTAGATCACTTTTCGGGATTAGGTCCATTCGCCCTGCGCGCATTTTTGTTTTGGCCATTATTCTTCGCCGGTTGGCAAAAGTTTCAGAGTATTGACGCCACCGCTCAATGGTTTGAACACAGTTTAAATATTCCTTTCGCGACGACCATGGCTTATCTCGCTGCGAGCACTGAACTGATTGGCGCCATTCTTCTATTGCTTGGTTTGCTCACTCGCCTATCCGCTATTCCGCTATTAATTACCATGGTGGTGGCTGCCGTTTCGGTTCACTGGAAAAATGGCTGGAGTGCGATCGCTTCTTCTAGTGATCCTGATATAGCCGTGCGCTTAGAACGCGGGAGAAGCATTCTGCAAGACTATGGCAACTACGACTGGCTAACAGAGCAGGGATCTTGGGTCATACTGAATAACGGGATTGAGTTTGCGGCGACTTACGCAGTGATGTTGCTCGCACTGATATTTTCAGGTGGCGGACGCTACCTTAGCCTTGACTACTGGTTAAAACGTCGCTTAATAACAGCGAATAATTAAACCTAAATGTTTTTATAATTAATTGAATTATAAAGATTAATTCAACATTTTTCGCGGCCAATTTAGTTGCCAAGCGGTTACTTAATGACCTAAATTAAATAGGGAGGTAACCGCTATGAAAATCTACGCTTTAGTCATCCTTCTCGTCTTCGGACTTGCTGCTTGCAGTCATCAACCGGTCAGTCATCGCTATGTGATTGATACGGCAAAGGTTCAAAAAGTTGAGCGCTCTGCAAGGCTATCGTCACACACGGTTGATATTATTTGGGTCAATCCCCCAACCAAACGCACTCAACCTTCAAAAAATTAACCTTCAAAAATCACAGCGAACCACTCCTGTTCCAGCTGCGCTTATGAGTGCCGTTGGAACTGCTTTTTTAAAATAACGACGCCAACAATTAATAGGCATAATCCAATTGCGCCATGCCAATGTTCGGCGGGAAGCCAATTGGCCATTAGGCCGGTCAACAAACAGGCTGCAATGATAAATAAGAAAGCGGCTATCAATTTGAGTTGATTGACTGTCATTCAAAACCTCTTGCTCTGACTAGACACGACGAAAAGCTCCAATAAAAACACAGATCCACGCGGCCAATAAAAGCAAGCCGCCCATCGGAGTGATCATACCTAACCATTTGATCTGTAAGAGAGTGAGCAGATAAAGACTACCGGAGAAGAGCACCACACCTAAAGTAAATAGACGCAAACTCCAAATTCGCCATGGACGACTCAGCCATTGTCCTGCGGCAGCAACAATCAATAAGACAATTCCATGGGTCAGCTGATAAAAGACAGCCGTTTTCCATACTTCGAGACCACTTGGCGATAATGAAGATTTCAATGCATGCGCTCCAAATGCGCCAAAAGCGACCGCTAAGAAACCTAATGTCGCGGCAACCTGAATGAACTTTCGCTCCAAACTATCATCTGATGCTTTCATTAAATCATCCCATCTCTTATGAGGAATCGATCACTCACACTCTATTGGTTAAAAATGCTATGATTCGACTTGATTTCGATTATACCAATTTAAATTATGAAACTCTCGGTCGTCTTTACAACATACAATTCTCCAGTTTGGCTACAAAAAGTATTGTGGGGCTTTGCGAATCAAACCTATCAAGATTTTGAAATCATCGTCGCTGATGACGGCTCTGGCCCAGAAACGAGAGACTTAATTGAACGTATGCGCGAAGAAACGGGCCTGACGATTCGCCACATTTGGCACGAAGACAACGGCTTTCAAAAGTGTCAAATTCTCAACAAAGCGTTGCTGAATGTACGAACCGATTACATAGTGTTCACTGACGGTGACTGCATTCCAAGAAAAGACTTTCTCGCAGAACACGCAAAAAATGCGGAACCTGGTTACTACCTATCGGGCAGCTATTACAAACTCCCCATGTCGACCAGTGAAACCATCACCAAAGACGACATAGATAGCGGACGCTGCTTTGAGGTTAGTTGGTTGCATGCTAATGGCCTACCACGTTCAAGAAAGACCATGAAAATTAACGCCTCGCCTTTTTGGGCTAAAGTACTGAATAAAATCACGCCCACCAAATGCAATTTGAAAGGCTCAAATGCGTCAGCGTGGCTTGATGATGTACTGGCCGTGAATGGCTTCGACGAAAGAATGCAATGGGGTGGATTAGATCGAGAATTTGGTGTGCGCCTCATTAACCACGGAATTACGCCACGTCATGTACGCTATAACGCCATTTGTGTGCATTTAGATCATGCTCGAGGTTATAAAGATCCCGAGATGGTCAAGCGCAATAAACAACTGCGACTAACCAATGCCAAAGAAGGTGTTTACTGGACCAACTTTGGCATACAGCAATTGTTAATCGATGGGTATCAGCCAGAAACTGACTACGCCTTAGAGCGCATCATGCAACTCAACATTACTCAGCCAAACGAATAACCGTAAGCCCTTTTTCTGCGGGTAGCTGTGAAATTTCTAAATTTGGGAACTCTTGCTTCCAGCGTTTCACCATTGCTTTTTCATCGGCTCGGGCAGCGTCGTCGATAAAGATCACTGCGTTTTTCGCCAAGCGTGACTTCAACAAGGGCAAAGCAGGATAACGAGCCAATGACTGCGTGCGACGAGGAGGACCATCGATCACCAGCATGTCAATTTGCTCGGGTAAATCGGCAATGTCGAAGTCGTACCATTGCCAAGACGCGCCTTCTATTGTGTGTTCTTTCAATGGCGCATGGCAAACATTCACGATTGCCTGTAGTTGATGTTGTTCGACATTGTTGCGACTAATACCCGCGAAAAACTCATGATGTTCTAATGAAACAACACGACCTTCGCCCAGTTGCTCGAGGGCATACCCACACACCAAGGTTGAAACTCCCGATGATGCTTCCACAATAACCTTTGGCTTACGCTGCTTAATTTCTCGGTAAAGCCAAACTAAAAAATCTGGAGAGCCTGCATACCCACGCATCGAAGGTAATAAAGAACGGGGATTTAAAGCTTGATTAAGTTGCATTAACGCTTCGGTTTGGGCGTATAAGTTATCTTGCTGTTTCGCAACCATTCGTACAGCTTTTCCAGCACTGGCAACCACGACAATAATAATGAGCATTAAAGCGACGGCCAATGCCCAAGCGGACGATACCCAAATGGCTAAAGATAAAGTCACTGCACCTGCCAATAAAGTCAGAATCATCAATGAATTCGTTGCAATAATATGTCGTTTCATAGGGTTCGCTCGTTGCTAGCAAATAAATTATTTTAAGGATAAAAGTCGTTTAAATTTAATTTCAATTCTATCTAAGTGTCGCAGAATTTTACGCTTTTCGAGAGGATAAAAGAACCAAGGCGCTTTAATCTCTCCAGGATTAACTAACTCTAAAAAATCTTCTGCTATGGCTAAGGTTGCTTTCGGATCACGTGATTTTAATTCGGTAACTTTTTCGCTACTCATGTCTTGAATAGGGTAAAAACCACTCTCACATAATTGCTCCGCCATGCGCAGTCCAAATGTTTTTGTCTTGCCACGATAAGCCGACACATTCGGCAGCCACATGACAAATGGATTTTGCATAAATCCCATTGCAGGAAAATACTTTTTTGCTTGCGACTCATTATGTTTCTCACCGTGATCAAAGCGCCACTGTTTTTGCCGTAATCGATCAACATGAAAAAGATTCACATCAGAGTAATACACGCCAGCACTCGCACCTGTTTCTTTTCTTCGATAACAATAAAGTTCAGGAAAGAAAGTCATTGATTGAATGTCTCGACTTCGATTACTGGCTTTTAAAAATGCCGGATGCAAAATGGCGGCGTCGGTATTTTTTGCGAAATAGTCATCAATCGCTTGCAAATCTTCAGCGTTCAAAGGTCGCACTAATTGCATATCATCTTGGATAAAACAAGCGATTGCACCATCGGGTAACGCGGCAAATGCGCGCGCCATGTTGCCGTATAGACCGCCATGCTTGCTTTTGCCTAATTCATCGTGTGGCGGGTAAATGACTCGATGCTGCTGCGACGCTTCGTGCAAAACTGATTGCGTGGCTTCATCGTCACTATTGTCATCGAAAATCCAAATTGGATGACCTGGCGCGTGCCTCTCTATAGAGGCTAGGCAGTGTTTTAAAAAGCGACCACGATTAAAAGAAAAGACGCAAAAATGTAGCAAGACTATTCATCCTCTGGACGAGGCTTTTGGATCGCAGCGACGGTTTTACGGATCGAGCTTCGCAGTGCCGTGTTGGCTTTTCCGCCAGTGTAGCGGCCTTTGAATACGTGACGAATTCGATAGACTCCCGGAATATCCAATGGCGTGCCTTGCGACCTTAACAACCAGCGAAATGCTCGGTCTTCGTATGCTTTACACCACTTTTCGGCGGGTCTTTGGTAGTAACCTAAACATTCGCAGTAACCGTATTCACGAGCCACATCACCGTGAGTAATCTGCAATGGGCCGGTTGCTCGACCTCGTTCACTTATTGAGAACTGGTCAGTATCGACGTCTTTCAAATCGATTGCCGACGCATTAAAACTCAACATAGGATCTTCATCAGTCAAAAGAGAAGTGATTCGTTCTTGTCGTGGAAACACCAAAACATCGCTACGCCCTTCCAGTGCAACTCCGAGTTCATCAAGGCAATTTTCTCGAAACATCAAATCACAATCGGTAAACCAAACCCAATCGGCTTTACTGTTTTTTGCCGCATGGTTTCGTCCGATGGCGCGCCGAAAGAGTTTCTCTTTTGGCATTTCTTGCCAGTTCCACTCGACATTTTCGATGGCGTACTGCTCAAAAAACTTCAACACCGCGGCGGTATTAGTATCTTCATTTGAATAATAAACCGTCATGGTCACTTTGACTTTTTGAGGTGGAAAATTGACCAAAGAACTTAATTGATAGAGCAAGAAGTGGGCATATTGCCAACAATGGCTAACGACCTCGATATGCATAGGCATGCTTTTCTCAGCCCAGCCTTGCTTTTTGAATTCAGGCAAAAACCAACTAGCCGGAACCCAGCCGCCAGCTGCAAAGCGTAAAAAACGCCCCACTATCGGGTCACTCCAATGCGACGATTTCTCTCGATATGACGACATACTGTTATTACCTTTTAACTCGTAACCTGGCCGCTGATTGCCCAAGAAAGTAGGGAGAAGTTAGTCCAATGACCAAGCGCCCATAGCCGTTTAGACTAGGCCAACAAGGACAAAATTTTGCGTGTATAATAGCATAGCGATCAACTGGATACATCTGACAATAACCTGAGCTAAGTCACATGAGTAAGATTCCTCACATTCCTGAGCGACCAAGTGGTATACAGCATTGGCCTACCTGGGCCTTTTTTGGACTTATGAGTTTATTCGGCCGCTTGCCTTATCCTGCAATTAAAGTCTTGGGTAAAGGAATCGGGTTACTGATGTATCGACTTGCTAAGTCTCGCGTTCGTATTGCCACCATTAACATACAGCTCTGCTTCCCTCACCTGAATGAGCAACAACAAGCCGCTTTAGTCCGCGAGAACCTCATTGAAACCGGCATCGGTATGCTTGAGACTTCAATGCTCTGGTTTGGCGGTCAACGTCGTTGGTCAAAGCTGGTAAGCTTTAAAGGTCTCGAACACCTAGATGCCGCATTAGCAGAAGGCCGTGGTGGCTTATTACTCGCATTTCACTTAACCAGTTTAGAAATTGGCGGTTCATTGTTAGGGACTCGATACAAAATAGGTGCTTTGTACCGCCGTAATGAAGATCCCGCTATCGAGTATGCCATGTGTAAGGGTCGCAGTAAGTTTGTTGATCCGATACCACGTGAGGCAACGCGTGACATGATAAAATATTTAAAGAATAACCAATTTGTTTGGTACGCCGCCGATCAAGATTATGGTCGCAGACAAAGTATTTTTGTTCCTTTTTTCAATATTCCAACAGCAACGATAACCGCCACCACAAGATTTGCAAAGCTATCAAAATCACCGGTCATTCCAATGACTCAACAACGCCTGAGCAATGGGACCATTGAAGTAACCATACACCCTCCATTGCCGAATATTGGCAACAACGAAGAGCAAGATGCACTTACCATTAACCAATTCTTAGAAAGCTATCTCACTCAACATCCTGCCGATTATTTATGGGTGCATCGGCGCTTTAAAACTCGCCCGAGTGAATCTGATGCTTCGCTTTATCCCGAGAAAAAGAAAAATCGACCGGTGACTCCAGAACGATACAAAAATATCATTGAGGCCGCTGATTGGGTTGAAGGAGAGCCTCCTGAAAAACTCTTTGTTCATGACGAGCTGGTGTACTTCTATTATTACAAAGGCCTGCTTCAAAAATCGAGATGGAAACAATTTATCAGTCAGATAGACGAGCAAACACTTGATGGTGAAACCTTTCGCTATCAAGGAAAGGTTCGACATTGCGCTCATAAACAATGTTATCTAGTTTATTTGCAAAAATGATTGCCCAATTAGTTTTGTTCTAAGGTAGTTTTGATCGAAATTAATTTTGCTCTAAGATTGCCAAGTAATCACTGAGCATTGCTTCAATATTATACTCGTAACCCATGGAAGGGTCGTCCATGCTCTTATTGATGAATGCGTAACGTCGGCTAAGAGGATCAATCAAAAAGACTTTACCCGTGTGATCAACAAGATAATCATCGCCTTCACCAGATTTTGCATAGATCGCACCAAAATCTCGACTGAACTTATGAAGCGCTTCATGTGAACCTGTGGTCGCATCGAAATCAGCATGAAAAGCATTAGCATAATTGGCTAGTTGCTCGGCATTATCACGCTCAGGATCAACCGACACGAGTAGAACTTGGGTTTTTTCTTGTATTTCTTGCGGCAGTTTTTGATAGAAGTTTTTTAAAGCAGACATAGTCGTAGGACAAATATCCGGACAATAAGTGTAACCGAAAAAGACCAATGTCCAATGATCTTTAAAGTACTCTTGTGTGAAGGTTTTCTCTCCTTCTCCTAACACAAATGGCGCAACGGTTTTTAACTTAGGATAAACCATTGTGACTTGCAGCTCTTGCTCTTTGGTTCCTTCGGCTTTCAAGAAATACACGCCCGCAAGAATCACGATTACCGTTATGGCTGTATAGAGAATGATCTGCTGTAAATATTTCATTGAAGTACCTTTAACGAATATGACTAATTAAAACGACATTAAACTTATTGGAATATAGTGATCAACCAACATCACGATAAACAACAACATTAAGTACACCACCGAAAAGCCAAAAGTCTCCATGGCTAGGCCTGGTTTATCGGCGTATTTCATTCGCAATGCGTACACTAAAAATATGAGACCTAACACAGTGGAGCCCAGTAAATAGATTAAGTCAAACATACCAATTAAAAACGGCAGAATTGTCGCGAGTAATAATAGAATGGTATAAAAAATAATGTTTGTCTTAGTAAACTCGATCCCATGAGTGACGGGTAACATTGGAATGTCGGCTTTAGCATAATCATCTTTTCGATGAATGGCTAATGCCCAAAAATGCGGTGGTGTCCAAACGAAAATAATCAAGACTAAAAGCAAAGCTTCGGCGGGAATTTTGCCATTCGAGCCGGTCACCGCTACCCAACCGAGTAACGGCGGAATGGCACCCGATAATCCACCAACAACGATATTCTGTGGCGTTGCTCGTTTGAGATACATGGTATAAACAAATGCATAGCCTACCAACCCAAAAAAAGTCAGCACCGCGGTAAGCGCATTTACCCATAAGGCTAAAATTGCCATGGATAAGCAAGCCATTATCGCACCAAACAATAGCGCTTTTTTCGGATCGATGACGCCAGTGGCCACTGGTCGTTTCAAAGTACGTGCCATTTTGGCATCAATTTGAGCATCAACGACATGATTAACCACCGCCGCTGCTCCAGAAGCCATTCCGATACCGAGTGTGCCTAAAATTAAAATATCGACAGGAACCATACCTGGTACTGCCAAAAACATTCCAACCACCGCAGTCAGCAAAATTAATGCAACAACTTTTGGTTTACACAGCTCTAAGTAATCTTTCCAACTTGGTTTGATGACAGAAGAGGTCATTAACTAACCTCCGTCTTTTTTCGACTATCAAGCCATAACAGTGTACGAAAGCCAATTAAAGTCACCAGTAAAAAACTACCAACAAGGTTATGTGCAACGGCGTTAAACAATGGCAAACCCATAGTCACATTGATAACACCTAAAGAAATTTGAGCGACTAAAATAACGGCTAGTAACGTTAAAAAGCGGCGATAACTTTGCGACTCGCGGCGACGCCATAATTGCCAAAATAAAACCAGCATCACAACACAAACAACCATAGCACCAATGCGATGAGTGGCGTGAACCGCTACGCGTGCTTCGTTGGTTATTACGCCATATTGATAGCTTTCGGCTTCATGCCCCCAAAGTTTAAAACCTTCAATAAAATCAGAGTAGCCATACCAACCATCAAAACATACGGGTAAATCGGTGCACGCAAGTGCGGCGTAATGAGCACTTGTCCATCCACCCAAGGCTATTTGAAATATAACAATAACCATTGCGATTGATACGAGCGTCTTAGGCGGAGGAAGCGCGGCTATACTGAAATCTTGTTTGGGTTGATACAACCTGAGCGTCAAAATAATTAGCAGTGAAAACGTGGTAAATCCGCCGAGTAAATGCCCCATCACCACAACCGGATGAAGCTTTTCTGTCACGGTCCACGCTCCCAATGCTGCTTGAAACGTAACGACGCTTAACAAAACAGCCGACAGCTTTAATGCTGCATCTGAGTCGTTGCGACGACGTATGGCAATAATAAATAACGCTAAAATGAGCAATCCTAAGGTGCCAGCAAAATAACGATGCACCATCTCGGGCCAAGCCTTGTGCAACTCGTAAGGCTGATGTGGAAATGCCGCATTCGCTTTAGCAATGGTTGCTTCTTTTAACGGAATACCAACAAAACCATAACAGCCGGGCCAATCTGGACATCCCAACCCTGCATCGGCTAAACGAGTGAATGCTCCTAAGCCAATAACGACGATAATAAAAAATACCGAGAATAATGCGAGTTTCTTTTGTGTTCGTTTAATCATTGTTTTTTACTTACATCTAAAAATCTTAAAACACGCGATAAATCACTGCGTAAATCTTTGCTTTTCAAAGGCGCTTCTTGTTTAGAATCAATCAATGGGTAGCGCATGAAAATATTGCCCAAGGGATCGACCAAATAAATATGATTAGCAGCTAATGGACTTGTTGAATAGCCTTCTCGCTGCGAAGCAACTTGAATAGAATTTTGTTGAATGTCCGCTTGCATGAAATCAACTTTCTGCCAATCACCGGCTAGATCAATTGGGTTATTATTTAACACCAAGAGAAAATTATTTTTGTCGGTGTTTTTAGCCAACCCTAAATGCGTTTGTTGTAATAAAAACCAGTTAATCTGACATTTTTCATCGCACTTAGAGTCATTAATCACCAACAACCAATTCCACTTTCCCATATAGGGACTGCTCACCCAATCGCCAAAACTACGATGGGTTATTTGCAAATCATCGATGTGCCAAGGCGGATCAATAATTTCTCCATGACTTTTGCTGCCACCTTGAAACCAACCTCCAAAATACGCAAGATACGCAGTTAAAACCGGAGCAACAAAAACCACCGCTAAAGCAATTAACGTTAAACGGTTTTTGCTCTGATTGACTTGCGGAGTTTGTTTAGTGTCTTCATTAAAATCCATTGTTTAGGACTCTTTTTTTGTTATTGAAATAATTAGTACAATCACCGTTAGAGCGAGTGCCAAACCAAACCATTGAATGGCATAAGCTAAATGTTTGCTGGGCGACATACTGACGTACTGCCAGCGCTGTTGCAAGCCATTATCGGTGTTTTCTGATATTCGGATTATAAAAGGCAATCGGGTACTCTGACCAGAGTTAGCAATGTCTTTTAACAGCGAAAAATCTCGCCCTTGCAACACCCAGATACGCTCATTTCTCTGCTCTAAAGCATGATCGTAAAGAATCGGTTTACCTTTGCTAAAATACACTTCGCCGGTTCCGCTCCACCGTTCATTCAGCTCGGGTAACACGGGCAGGTTTCGACGGTCAGGTAATGCCGCAATCCACCCGCGGTTCACCCAAACTTCAACACCAGAATCGAGTTGAAGCAAATTTAAAACATGATAACCATCTCGCCCATCTAAGGGTTCATTGGCAATCAAAACCGTCGGCGAATTTAACGCTTTTCCTTCAAAGTAAACGGGCTGATAGTCTTTAACCTCTTGATAAGTCACGCTCAAATTGAGCGGTTGACTGGACTGGATGTCTTCAATTGATTGCAATAGCTTAGCTTTTTCTTGTTGTCGATCAAGTTGCCAAAGTCCGAGCTTTAATAACCCATAAAGTACCAACAGAAAAATCAATATCAACCATGAATAGGCGCTAAATTGATGTTTCAAAAAGGAAAATTTAATTTGATGGCGTAACGGGTGTTTTATCATGGAACTGCTCGTATAATAACTGACTCGGTAACCCGTTAAGAAATTATTATGCTTGGAAAAATCATTGTCGTCATACTGCTATTAGCTATCGTGTTTAACTTGTTCCGTGGCTTATTCTTTTTAGTGAAAGATCAAGAGCGTGGTAACAAAAGAGTGGTTAACTCGTTGAGTTGGCGCATTGGTTTATCCATTGGCCTGTTTATTTTGCTCTTGTTGCTAAACCACTTTGGAATCGTTGAATTTCATTCAATGCCACAAGTGAAGCCAGAATAAATCTTCATTGAGTGTTTAAAAAAGCCGGGCAACAAACCCGGCTTTTTTTGTTAGTTCTTAAAGTGCGTAAACAAACACAAATAAGAATAACCAAACTACGTCAACAAAATGCCAATACCAAGCACCTGCTTCATAGGCAAAGTGATTATCGGGTGTGAAGTGCCCTTTTGAGCATCGCACCGATAAGATAATCAAGAAAATCGTTCCGATAGTCACATGCAACCCGTGAAATCCGGTGAGCATAAAGAAGGTGCTACCGTAGATCCCCGAACCCAGCGTTAGACCTAAATCGGTATACGCATGATAGTACTCGTAGGCTTGCAAGCCCAAGAAGATAACGCCGAGAAGTGCAGTAATCCAAGTGAATAAAATCAACGTTGGGCGATTCTTTTCGATCAAAGCATGATGCGCTATGGTCAAGGTCCACGAACTGGTCAATAAGATCGCGGTATTAATCGCTGGTAATCCCCACGCACCCATAGCCTGGGTGGTTTCACCGTCAGGTGTCGTGGTTAACGGCCACACCGCTAGAAACTCTGGGTATAACAATGCATGCGTCATCGCGTTGTTACCTTCACCACCTAGCCAAGGCACAATGAGTACGCGTGCGTACCAAAGGGCGCCAAAGAAAGCGGCAAAGAACATGACTTCAGAGGTAATAAACCACAACATGCCGTACCGGAATGACCGGTCCATCTGGTGACTGTATAGCCCACCCATTGATTCACGGATGGTAGAACGCCACCAGCTCCACATCATGTAAATGAGCACGGCAATCCCCGCGAACATTACATACATGCCCCAGGTTCCTTCAGCGGCATACTTATCCGTTGTTTGATGAATCATGTTCCCTGCTCCAAACACCGTGAAGAACAGGCCGATTGATCCAATAAACGGCAACGTGCTTTGCTCTGGAACGTAATACTTGGTTGTTTTTTCTGTCATTATTTTTCTCCCTGAAGACTCTAGTTTGCAGCGACTGCGCCAGAGTCTTTGGACGTTGCATTAAACAAAACATACGACATGGTTACCGTGTGCACACTGTCAGGGAGGTCAGGATCGATATAAAACTTCATAGGCATATCGATTTCTTGACCCGCCGTCAGGGTTTGTTGATCAAAACAAAAACATTCTGTCTTGCTAACATAAAAAGATGCCTGACTGGGTGCGACACTGGGAACCGCTTGGCCGGTAATGGTCTCACTAGAAATATTTTTAGCGTAGAACATTACTTCGTTTAATTCTCCGGGATGAACTTCCATGCGTCGGGTCATGGTTTTGAACTGCCAAGGCATACCACGACTGATCGTCGTAACCAATTCAACGGTAACCGTTCGCGACGGATCCACTTCTACCGTTTCATACAATTCTTTGCTGACTAAGACCTTGCCATTAATTCCCGTGATTTCACAAAACACGTTGTAAAGCGGAACCATCGCAAAGGTGAACGCCGTCATTAACGCGACGATCCCCACGGTCTTTAAAAGCATTTTATTGTGACGTTGACTCATAGCTTCATCCACCAAACTAACCCCAAGACCAAAGCCTTGAGGTTATCTTGATTACTTCACTTCTGGCGCTTGCTCAAATGAATGGTAAGGTGCTGGCGAAGGTAAGTGAGTAAACTCTAATCCTTCTGCGCCTTCCCACACATTGCCAGTCGCTTTGCCTTTACCGCCGCGAATACAATTCACCACAACGTATAAGAACAACAACTGACCGAAACCAAGCATAAAGGCACCGATCGACGACAACTGATTAAAGCCTTCAAACATCATGTTGTAATCGGGAACACGACGTTGCATTCCGGCAAGACCGGAGAAGTGCATCGGGAAGAAGGTTAAGTTGACCGCAATGATAGAGAACCAGAAATGAATTTTTCCTAAGGTCTCGTTATACATATTCCCGGTCCATTTCGGCAGCCAGTAGTAAACCGCAGCAATGGTTCCGAAAATCGCACCTGGGAAAAGAACATAATGGAAGTGAGCCACCACAAAGTAGGTGTCGTGATACTGTTTATCCACTGGCGTCATTGCTAACATCACACCCGAAACACCACCTAAGGTGAAGAGTACAACGAAAGCCAGAGCAAACAACATCGGCGTTTCAAAAGTAATCGAGCCTTTCCACATGGTCGCGACCCAGTTAAAGATCTTAACGCCAGTCGGTACCGCAATGATCATGGTTGCGATCATAAAGTAGAGTTCACCCGCGACCGGCATACCAACGGTAAACATATGGTGAGCCCAAACCACGAAAGATAAGAAAGCAATCGATGCGGTTGCATAAACCATCGAGGCATATCCAAACAAAGGCTTGCGACTAAAGGTCGGAATAATGTGTGAAGCAATACCAAAGGCAGGCAATATCATGATGTACACTTCTGGGTGACCAAAGAACCAGAAAATATGCTGGAACATAACCGGATCACCACCACCCGCTGCATCAAAGAACGAGGTGCCAAAATGACGGTCAGTCAGCATCATGGTCACGGCACCCGCTAATACTGGCATAACCATAATTAACAAGAACGCTGTGATTACCCAAGTCCAAACAAACATTGGCATTTTCATTAACGTCATGCCAGGCGCGCGCATATTAAAAACGGTCACGATAACGTTGATGGCACCCATAATGGATGAAATACCCATTAAGTGAACACCAAAGATGAAGAAGTCAGTGCTTGGAGGTCCATAGGTCGTTGATAAAGGCGCATAAAATGTCCAACCAAAGTTCGGTGCACCGCCTTCCATAAACAGCGAGCTCAATAACAGTCCGAAAGCGAACGGTAATATCCAAAAACTCCAGTTATTCATTCGTGGTAAGGCCATATCTGGCGCACCAATTTGCATGGGTATTAACCAGTTAGCTAAACCAACAAAGGCTGGCATAACCGCACCAAACACCATGATTAAACCGTGCATGGTGGTGAGTGTATTAAAAAAGTTAGGATCCCAAAATTGCAATCCAGGTTGGAATAACTCAAGGCGTATGCCTAGAGCCATCAAACCACCGATTAAGAACATGGTAAAAGAGAACCATAAATACATGGTTCCTATGTCTTTATGGTTTGTGGTAAATAACCAGCGCGAAATGCCGGTTGGATGATGATCGTGTGCCATGATTCAGTCTCCTTAGTTTCCGGCTTTTAGTTCTGAAATTCGACCTGGTTGCACCGTCTCGCCGGTGTCATTACCCCAAGCGTTACGCTCATAGGTCACTACCGCAGCAATTTCTGCATCGGTCAATTGGTCGCCAAATTTCGGCATGGCGTTCTTTCCGAAGATAACCAACTTAGCATGGTCATCGGCGGGGCCAGTTGTCGCCACGGCACTGCCCTTCAATGCAGGGAATACGCCTAGACCTTCGCCACCAGGTTGATGACACAAGGCGCATTTAGCGTCATACACTTCTTTACCTTTTGCCATTAAATCGTCCATCGACCAGCTTTTTGCGGCTGCTTCGGCTGCAAGGCGTTCGGCTTCGGCTTTCTCGGACAGTTTCTCAGCAACCCATTGATCGTATTCGGCTTGCGGAACCGCGCGAACGACGATTGGCATAAAGCCATGCAATCGACCACATAACTCAGCGCACACGCCCCGATAAACGCCTGGCTCGTTAATCTTGGTCCAGGTTTCATTGATAAACCCAGGAATCGCATCCATTTTGACCGCGAAGTCAGGCATCCACCAAGAATGAATGACGTCGTCAGAGGTTAACAAGAAGCGAATTTTCTTACCGACGGGCAAAACGACTTCTTTGTTTACTTCTAACAAATAGTTTTCGCTCTTCTGCTGTCCAGGTGCTTTACGTTCGTCATACTGCGCTGCTGGTGTCGACAGTTCAGAAACAAAGGTAAAATCTTCATCCAGGTAAGTGTACTTCCACTTCCACTGCTGCCCGGTGATCTGTACCGTCATATCGGCTTTGCTGGCATCTTCCATATCTAACAGCAAGCCTATCGCAGGTTTGGCTAGGTAGATCAATATCAGCATGGGAACCACCGTCCAGATGATCTCTAGCGTGGTGCTGTGACTGAATTTTGCAGGGTTTGGATTATTCGACTTTCGAAATCGAATAACAGCAAACAAGATCGCCCCAAATACCAGTGCGGCGACGATAAACATCAGCCAGACCACTTCCATATGGAGGTCAAAAACGCGTTGTGAATTATCAGTTACCCCCGGACGGAGGTTTAGTTTTGAAAACTCAGGCTCGGCTGCCCACAAATTGCCGGCTAAAAAAGCGACAAACAGCAGCGCGCCTGACATTACCCTCTTAAGTAATGACATGGTGTGCATTCTCCATCAACAACCCAGGTCAGTGATTGACCAGTTCATTTATTTTTTTGGTTTATTTAGCTTTATTCTTTTCGTGCCCAACTTTTGAGCAGGCATCAACCATAACTCAAAAGCATCCAAAAAGGCTATCCCTTGCTGGTCTGAGATCGTTTAATTTTAGGGATTTTTTGCTCAAATAACCGCCAATTGGCGGCTATTTTGAACATTATTTCAACAATGGCTGGAGTTGTTCGTCGATAGGGTAATCAGGATAGGCTTCTACGAACTTTTTTAGCTCGCGATTCATCTCATTAAACTGCCCATTTCTGGCCAAGTTCAAAATACGCTCCGCCCACCGATCGCGCTCGTCATTGACGTTCGATGGAACACTTGCAGGTGGATTATCGGCGTCGCTTTCTTGCGGAATCTCGTAAAACACTTTCTCTCGATCTAGTTGCGTTCTTTTCGCCGAAGATAGCGCCGTTTTACTCTGCTTTTGTCGAAGTTCATTAACATCTGATAATTCAACCGCGGTCGCTTCTTGGCTCTTCTCTAGGGCAATATCGGCACCATTTCGCGCTGCATCATTCAATTTAATAGAATCTGCAGAGTTAGGATAAATCATTGGCCACATCACATGCGCAAGGGTAAAGGTCATTACCGCAGCTCCCAGCATTGAAACGGGCAACCGCAATCGCTGCCAAAATCTCAAATTTTGGGTATTTTTTTGTGGAATTTTTTGCTCTCGTTGGAGTTCTCGGTGCATTGCAGCAAAAATGACCTTGTCGACGTCGTTAGTCGGCATCTCATTCGAAACTTGCTGATAACGCTTTAACAAGGCTCGTTCTTCATCTGAAAAAGAATTATCGTCGTGATAACTCATGATTTTAACTCTCCCAACTGATCGCGCAGCTTTTGCATGGCATAGCGCAATCGGCTTTTAATTGTTTCTCGACTGGTACCTGCTATTTCGGCTATCTCAGCCAATGACAAGTGCCCATCTTGCTGCATTAAGATTGCTTCACGTTGCTCAAAAGGCAATGCGCAAATGGCAGCTTTCAATGTCTCATCGCGCTGCGCTAATTCAAGCGACCGATCGACCGTTTCTTGCTCACTGTGGTTTTCCACTATTTCTTGGTTATCCGCATCACTTCGCATGGCATGCTGAGCCGACGATAAATGTCGATAATGGTCAATCAACCGGTTGTGAGCAATGCGATACAAGTAGGTCGTAAATTTTGCGCTTTGTTGATAACTTTCACGCGCATTCACCACCTTCATCCAAACGTCTTGAAACAGCTCTTCAGCAATGTCTCGACTGCTACAGTTTCGATAAAAATACCGAAACAAGCCGCCTTTGTGCCGGGCATACAGTTTTTCAAAGGCCACTGCAGAACCGCTGCTGTACGCCTCCATTAAATACTCATCACTGTCTCGATCGACTGGTTGCTCCATCACTACAAAAGCATCACTAATAGGTTTTGGTTCCGACAATGATATAGAATTCACTGGAAGCTGTCTCGTGCAAGTTGACGCTATTCCCATACTTATCAATTACCTTATTCGCACTTCGCCATGGCCTTTAACCAAGAATCACAGCCAACGACACTCGCCTTGTTTCTTCTCTCGAGTCTCTCAGTATTTCATCGAGCATTGGTTAGCGAGTCCTTTGATGGTTTTGTGCTCGCATTGTCTTGAAGAAGCTGAGCCATATCCATCAAGCCGACCACCTCATAATCAGCTCCAAAACGATCAACACCTAGAGCGTTCTGAGCCAACACTTTTAATTCGGCTATCGACATACCATTTAAATAAGCGCTATTCCGCAACCACATAGAAAACCCCGCCACCGACGTCACGAAGCGCATGGATTTATCTGGCTTTTGCGCCAATAATTCACGATGTTGAATAACCTGGTTCTGATAACGTACTTGATTGCTATTCGGGTCTTTGTAAGCCAATTTTAACCAACCTAACTCACTCGATTTCTCGACCGACGGTGACTGAGACTGATAGCGTAGCTCTGGCAAACGCTTTAGCCCGTTATCAACAAGCGACACTTCATACAGCGCAGTGATCGAGTGCCCCACGCCAACTTCGCCAGCATCAACCTTGTCGTTTTTAAAGTCTTCTGCATTTAATGTTCGGTTTTGGTAACCCAATAATCGGTACTCGGCAACCACAGCAGGGTTAAACTCGACTTGAACTTTTACATCTTTGGCGATGGTGACCAAAGAACTCGCGGCACGATCAACTAGCACTCGCTTTGCTTCTTTTAACGAGTCGATATAGGCGTAATTACCGTTTCCTTTATTAGCGAGCTGCTCCATTAAGTGATCATTATAATTGCCGCGACCAAATCCTAAGGTCGTTAAATAAATACCCGTCTCCTTTTTGCGAGTCACTAAATCGATTAACTCATTATGGTTGATCATACCTACATTGAAATCGCCATCAGTGGCCAAAATAACTCGATTATTGCCACCTTCTATATACCCTTGCTGAGCTAACTTATAAGCTAGTTGAATACCTTCTCCACCATTGGTAGAACCGCCCGCTTGCAACTTTTCTAACGCTTGGTCGATGGCAAGGTGATCGCTCGCGGCGGTTGGTTTAAGCACAACACCCGACGCTCCTGCGTATACAACTAAGGCAATTCGATCTTTCGCCGCAAGCCGTTTGGTTAACAACTGAATCGATTTTTTTACCAGCGGTAACTTTGACTCGTGAGCCATTGACCCTGATACATCGATGAGGAACACCAAATTGTTGGCTATCTCTTTTTGGTTTTCGCCCGGAAATGCTTGTAATCCTAAACGCAAAATATGAGTTCCCTCTTGCCAAGGCGTCGGCATCATTCCCAGTGTCCATTGAAATGGTTTCTCTTGGCTTGTTTGATCGGACGCATATGGAAGTGAAAAGTAGTTGATCATTTCTTCTAATCGTATGGCATCACTTGGAGGTAACTGGCCACTTTCTAGAAACCGGCGAACATTTGAATAAGAAGCCGTATCAACATCAATAGAAAAGGTGGATAACGGATTTTCACGTACCCGCATAATGCTACTCTCTGACACAGTCGCATAATTTTCTCGTTGAACCACTGGAGGTGGAGACAGTGCCATTGGGTATGCTTCGTAAGCTAATGTCTTAGCTTGTCTATCCGTTTTGTGCCTCAAGACTCTTTCTTCAGATTCTCTCGCTTTAATTTCACGCGCTCGTTTCGCTTGATCTCGCTCCGACTTAGCAATGACGTCTGCGTTCTTATCTGGTAAATGTTGCTCATCTTGACGTTGTGCACAACTCAATACCATCACGCTGATCAATCCAGCTACCCAAAAAACTAGAAATTGTTTACCATTCGGTTTCATCGCTGCACTCACTTTCTGAACTCGTGCTAGTATCAACGACATTGCCAATATAAAAGGGTTACCGTGGAACTTTCTACTGACTTTAACGACTCGAAATTTTTTGCCCCTAATTATTGGAATAACGTTATTCATCGAGACATTCCAATGACTAAGCTGATGAATCTAGAGATTACCGAATTAACGAGTCAGCATATAAAGACTTTTGCCCAGCTCTCTATTAATAAGAACGGACATGATACGGGTTTTGCTGGCAGCCTATATACCCTAGGAATCGTAACCGGCTGGTCTTGGATATCGGCCGTTGCTAAATCAATTAGCTCAACATCTATCGTTGTTGCAGGAAAAGCAGATATTCAATACCGACGCCCGATTACAGCCGATTTTTTTGGCCAGCTCACCATGCATAATCACGACTGTGTTAATGACTGGCAATTACAGTGGCAGACTAGGCCCTCAGCAAAACAACCCGTAACGATTACCATCGGTGATCGAAATTCTGTTGCAGCAGCACAAATGACTGCTACCTTTTACATAAAGAAATCTTAACAATGACTATTGAGTGACGATATGATTCTACGAATCAGCGGGGCAATATTTTTTCTTCTCTTTATCAATATCGCCATGAGTGCACAAACGACAACACCTAATAGTCAAGAGCCTCCTGTTGTTGATACGCCAGAAAGCGCTCAACCACCCTTAGAAAACTATCAAGAAATACTTAAGCAATTCCCGCTTGAACAAGTATTCGAAACCAATACGACTTCAAAAGGATTATTAATCCACTATCCGAATCAGCATTCCATCAACTACGGTCGTCTTATTATTGCTGCGCCCTCCAATGCTACCACCTCTTCAATATCGCAATTTATACTGCAATTGAACCAACTCGGATGGCATGTTTATCTATTATTACACCAATCAGACTCTTTAAATGATGACGTTGCGTGGTTGAATGACTTAGATGTTTCAATTAATCACATCGAGCAACAAGCCAGTGACGAAATATTCTTGTTGCTCCTACAACAAACCAGTTTTGACTGGATTAAAGTTCACAATTTAAAAGAAGAGTCCGACAACACAAAGTTATTAGCAAAAGTAACGCCAAAATTATCAGGTGTGCTGATATATTTAACCGGATTACCCAGTCAACAGATACAGTCGTTCAAAAACTTTAATAAGGTTGGCATATCCCCCAATTATTTAATAATCACTTCAGCCAGTTTTCGTGAGCAGGTGACTCCTGCCGTAGAGATGATCGCAAAGCAGCAAAATAGCCAAGTCGATGATCAACTAGGTCTAGATTTACATACTTCGATTAATAACCAGGTTTTCATCACAAAAAAATTCCATGGATGGATGAAGAAAATTACACTCAAATCGTCGAAATGATCTTCTTTTGAAAAGTATTTTATGTTCCTCAAAAATACACCGGCGAATACTTTTTTACTCACCAAAAATCAAAATCAAACTAAATTTGCTGTGATTTTAAAAAAAAATTCATTTTTTTACTCATTTGAGCCATTTTTTTGTTGATTTTTTTTGAAATTCACATACTTACGCTATAAACTTTCTTTTGAGCTCGTTCACTCATTCAATCTGGAGGTAAATACAATGGCAAAAGGTGCTGTTCGTAAAAAAGGTAAAGTTGCAGCTCGCAAGACTGCGGCAAAAAAAGCCACTAAGAAAAAGGCAGTTCGTAAAGCTCCTGCAAAAAAAGTTGCGGCAACTGGTTCTACTGCTAAAGCTTTGGCTGCTGCTGAGAAAGTAGCTGCAACTGCAGCAAGTGCTGCTCAGAAAGCTGAAAAGAAATTATCAGATGCGCAAAAGAAAGCTGACTCAGCTACTAAAGCGCTTAAAGCAAAACGTGACGCAGCGAAAAAACGTAAATCAGCCGCTGCCAAAAAAGCCGTTTCAAAAGCTGTTGCAGCTAAAAAGAAAGCGGCCGATGCAGTAAAAGCAGCTCGCGAAGCAGCGAAAGCAGCTAAAGACGGTGCTAAGTCTGCTGGCTCTACTGTTAAGTCAATCAAAAGCGTTGCTAGCAAAATGGACAAAGCCGCAGCTAAAGCAGCTGCAGCGGTTGAAAAGTTCCGTGCTAAGCAAGATGCTCAATTAGCGAAGCTTGAAGCGAAACTTGTTAAAGCGGCTGCTAAACCTGCGAAAAAGAAAAAAGCTCGTAAGAAGAAAAAAGCTGTTGCTAAGAAAGCGTAAGTTACTTCGCTAACCTAGTACGAAAAAGGGGCTTATCGCCCCTTTTTTTGATCTTGTTGAGTATTACTAGGTTATTCTCGTCGATACTGCGCAAAGATTTCAAAGTCCCAAAAGCGGCTGGCCAACAACGTACTAAAGCCATGTCTCTTTTCTAGGGGTAACTTAGTATCTTCTTCAATAATCTGATGTACTTCGTGACTCAAACGCTCCAGTTTTTGCTGAATTTTGATCATTGACGTCTGCGACACAAAGCCAGATACAAACTTGAGCGTCTCTTCCGGTTGCGAAAACCGTCCCGATAAAAAAGCATCTTTTACATGTTTCAGAACAAACTGTTCGATCGGCCCACCTTGAATCCAATGAAAATCTCGAGAGGTGCGCATCCGAATTTTATTATTCGGCAGCAGCTCAATCATTTTCATACGATCTAACTGCGCTAACCATTGCACTATCTGATGTTGGTCAAATTGGTATTTATCGAGAAGCTGCGCATACGACCAACCGTTTAACACCAAATAGGTCACCAGTAAAAATCGCGGATCAGCAACAATCACTCGCTCTTGCTCTACCGATAACTGCTCTACGTTAGGAATATGATTCTCTGACTCTAAGATCAATTGGTGTAAAGACATGCCGAGCATCGCCGCCACACTTTCTAAACGACTAAGACTAAAGTTTCGAGAGGAGAAAAGACGTTTAACGCTAGCTTCACTCAAATCGAGTGTTTCAGCAACTTGCGCATAAGTGAGCCGTTGAGCTTTGAGCTGAGCCTTGATGAACTTTAAAATTTTTGGAATATCACTCATGTTAACGGCTGGGATTGGTCGGGCTAGTCGGGTTTTCGATTTTATCGAGGAGGCGTTTTATTTCGGTTCGCGCCTCACTCGCGCCATAAACATCGGTATTAAAAACAGTTTTGCCCATGGATATTGCTCGAGAATAGATGCTTCGATCTTTAATAAGTAACGCGCCTTCAGAATACAAACGCATCGCCAGTAACCGTTCATCTTGTCGACGAACATCCACTGCATTCACACATTTAATAATCCGCTTGTGCAAAACATGGCGAATCGACTTATTAACCGCTCTTATATCAAGAACACTGGCTCTCATCGGAATTAATATTGTATCGCCAATAATATCTACATCTGTGCGAGGGGGTAAATCATAAATAATAAGGTCGGCATGAGGAGTAATGCTTGGCTGGCCTTTCAAAACAGTAAATGGAAGCTGCTTATCATTAAAAACATCGACGGCTGATAGCTGAGGATCGAGATCGCACAAAATAACTTTCATCCCGCGATCATAAGCACAGGCCGCTAAGTTGAGCGCTAAGGTGGTTTTGCCTACTCCTCCTTTAGGTGACCAAATCCCAAGACTTCTCATAGGCTTATTCAATGCTCCTTATAGTGAGTATTATGATACACACTAGCTTTCAAAACGAATGACAGGTGCATTGCTTGCAGAATGTGATATTCCCAAACTAATACTTCCGCTACCCAACAGCGGCAACTCTTCACGTCGCAGATAAATTTCTTGCGCATCTTCTGGTTGAATGTAGGTTCCGTTGGTACTGTGATCGATCAATACGAATTTCCCTCGCCGGTAGACTATGTGGCAATGATCTCGAGAAACCATCTCACTATCTATATACAAAGAGACTTGCTGTTGATGGCGACCAATAATAAATGGTTGGCCATTCGCCTCAACTTGATAGCTTTTATCCCCCATGATTAAGGTTAGCGTATTATCATCTAAATGGGCAGAAACGTCTTGAGCCGAAAAAACCTGCGTTTCAGAAAATCCCCCTGATTGAGGTTTCCAGAACAAGCGATGTATTTTGGAATGATCAGTGGCTCCCTTTATCGCCACCTGATCGAATACTTGCGTCGATTGTTTCAAGCGTTCGGGTAATTGAGTAATAACCGAGTCGGTTAACAGAATTTGGGAACTTTTCGCTATACCAGTGACGAAGGCAGCATCATTAACTGCTTCTCCGAATAAATCTTCTCCTTCTTCGATGGTTTTACCATAGCCAATTCCAATGCGAATGCCGAGAGTGTAATGGTGGTCAAAAGAGTCTGAAGCTTGTTGCATTTCTATTGCGGCTCGACAGGCATCTTCACATTTGTCGAAGCTACTCATGATTTCATCGCCGATGGTCTTGACCACGCGACCTCGGTATTTGCCGGTATGATGAATGAGCATTTTAATAATTTCATCAATAATCGACTTGGCTTTCTCGTTTCCTTCGGCCTTATATAAGGCTGAACTGCCGGAAACATCAGCAAATAAAATAGTCCGCTTTTTACCTCTCGAGAAAAGCATACACGCAACACGCCCGATTTAATTATTATGATTTTATAGAATGGTTTTACCTTCGCTCTCGAATTTAACAAATCCGCTCTGTGAACGCTAGCAAAACCTATGTTACGCAAGTCGCATATCCGTACCAGAGCGGAAGCGATAACAAGCATTGAACGGCCAAAAAAAAGCCCTGCTATGCAGGGCTCTTTTTACATGCTTTGGAGAACAGCAGGCTTACATCATTCCGCCCATGCCGCCCATACCACCCATGCCGCCCATATCAGGACCTGCAGGTGCATCTTTCTTAGGAAGTTCCGCAACCATCGCTTCAGTAGTGATCATCAGACCGGCAACTGACGCAGCATGTTGCAACGCTGAGCGAGTTACTTTAGTCGGGTCTAAAATACCCATTTCAATCATGTCACCGTATTCACTGGTTGCCGCATTGTAACCGTAGTTACCTTCGCCTTTAGCCACTTGATCAAGAATGACCGATGCTTCATCACCAGCATTGGTAGAGATCTGACGTAACGGCGCGTTCATTGCTCGTAGTGCAATATGAATACCCGCGTTTTGGTCATCATTGTCACCGCGTAATTCTGCAATTTTCGCTGCAACACGAACCAATGCTACACCACCGCCAGGAACAACGCCTTCTTCGAAGGCTGCACGGGTCGCATGTAGTGCATCATCAACACGATCTTTCTTTTCTTTCATTTCAACTTCGGTCGCTGCACCAACTTTAATGACAGCTACACCGCCTGCTAACTTAGCAACGCGCTCTTGAAGCTTTTCGCGATCGTAATCTGAAGAGGTTTCTTCAATTTGCTTACGAATTTGATTAACACGACCATCAATAGCGGCTTTATCGCCAGCACCATCGATAATGGTGGTGTTTTCTTTAGTGATGGATACTTTCTTAGCAGTACCTAAATCATCTAAAGTAGCCCCTTCTAGAGAAAGACCCACTTCTTCAGAGACAACGGTTCCACCAGTCAATACAGCGATATCTTCTAGCATGGCTTTACGACGATCACCAAAACCAGGTGCTTTAACCGCTGCAACTTTCACGATACCGCGCATATTGTTAACCACTAAAGTTGCTAAGGCTTCGCCTTCTACATCTTCAGCAACGATCAATAATGGCTTGCCTGACTTAGCCACATTCTCGAGAATCGGTAGCAAGTCACGGATGTTTGAAATCTTTTTATCAAACAACAAGATATAAGGACTATCCAACTCGACTGACATGCTGTCTTGATCATTGATGAAGTAAGGAGACAAGTAACCGCGATCAAACTGCATACCTTCAACGATATCCAGTTCATTCTCTAAACCAGAACCTTCTTCAACCGTAATAACACCGTCTTGTCCGCCAACTTTTTGCATCGCTTTGGCAATAATGTCGCCGATGTCTTGATCTGAGTTCGCAGAAATAGCCGCTACCTGAGCCCAAGATTTTTCATCTTTACACTCTTTTGATAGTGCTTTGAGTTCTTCAACCGCTGCGCGTACTGCTTTATCGATACCACGCTTGAGATCCATTGGGTTCATACCCGCTGCAACTGATTTAAGGCCTTCATTCAAAATGGCTTGCGCTAATACAGTTGCCGTGGTCGTTCCGTCACCAGCAACATCAGAAGTTTGAGAAGCAACTTCTTTTACCATTTGCGCGCCCATATTTTCGAACTTGCCTTCAAGTTCAATTTCTTTCGCAACTGAAACACCATCTTTAGTAACGGTAGGTGCACCAAAAGCTTTATCTAAAACCACGTTGCGTCCTTTAGGACCTAATGTGGTTTTTACCGCGTTTGCTAAGATATTAACGCCTTCAACCATTCTTGAACGAGCGTCATCTCCAAAAAGAACTTCTTTCGCAGACATGTTAATTTCCTCTTAAATTTTTTGTTTTGCTGACTAAACGTTACTGGTTATTCAACCACAGCCATAATGTCGTCTTCACGCATTACTAATAATTCTTCGCCATCAACTTTCACTTCAGTTCCGGCAAACTTTCCGAATAACACTTTGTCACCCGCTTTGACGGCTAGGGCACGAACATCACCATTGTCTAAAGGTTTACCACTACCCACAGCGATAATCTCGCCACGGCTAGGCTTTTCTTTAGCGTTATCAGGAATAACAATTCCCCCAGCAGAAGTCGTTTCATCTTCTAAACGACGAACAATCACTCGGTCATGTAATGGACGAATGCTCATTGAGTCATCTCCCTAGTTAAGTTGGTTGATAATAAGTACACAATTTGTGATGGCGGGAATATGGGGGCATTTTCTTAGCACTCAACCCCTCAGAGTGCTAAAAATTGAATTTTTTTATTAATCTCGGTCAAGTTGACGGGTATTTTCGGAGGGTGCTTCCTTTACCTCGTGAGCTTCTCCGTCAAAAACCTTGCCCGAATTAGAACGATAAGGATCTTCTGTGGTCTGGCTGGTTGCCGATGAGTAAACAGTCACTTTCGCCATAAGCCTTTTACCCAAAAGCTTTAGCAAGGGTCTTCGGGTAAACGGTAAGAGGCAAAGCAAACCAATCGTATCGGTGATCAACCCAGGCGTGATCATCAGCACTCCCGCCATGAGAATAAGCACCCCTTCAGTCATATCGGAGGTTGGCATTTCACCTTGCGCTACTTTTTGATTGACCCGTTGCCAGGTGCTCATTCCTTGATGCCGAAATAATTGGTAACCAATGGTCGCGGTAACGATAATTAACCCCAAAGTGGGCAATACACCCCATTCAGCACCTATTTTTAGTAATATCATGAGCTCGGTGAACGGAAGTACGACAAAAATCACTGGCAACCATGGCATAGAAACACTAACCTTATTAATTGAATTTCAAAGACTTTGCTGAATTATTAAGCGACTGATATCAGCCACCTAATCAAACTCGTTATATCACGAGACGCTGGGCTGTTGTCAGTTCACTATACTAACAATTTTACTCACGGCTTGCCGTGAAAGAGAAGTGGTACCGACAATCTGACTATGAATACTGAGCTGAGTTCAAGTTCCCAGGCAGACTTTAAAAAGATCATCTGTCGCCGTGTTCCCATTAAGCTACAGCAATTTGCTCGCTTACTCTCCGACATCATTCAATCTGAGGTCGATACGGTAAGAATCAAGGCTATGGAGAGTCAAATTCGCAAAACGAAAGAGACTTGTTTGGAATATGGTGTTGAGTCAACCGCCAATTTACTGGCGAAAATTGAGTCACAATTACACCTTAATAGCGAAACTATCGAATCTCAAAAGCCTTTGATTCAACGTTTTGTGCAGCGTTTAGAAAGCCATGCTGAGCGCTTAAAGCTCGGGCAAATCAATTCCGGCACAACGCAAGCAGTGAAAGAGACTCGATTAAAAGCGGAAGCCTCTGAAGCAGCGTCATCAGCCGATGATTCAAAGGCCGAGAAAAACAGCGCAATAGACCTAAATGCTCCGCTTAGCTTCGACGACCCGGCACCGATCGCCACCGAGACGGAAGAAGTACCTGAAGCGTCTGTCACCGAAGCCGCTCAAGATGCGTCTAGCCCGCAAGTGTTTGACGATCAGGCATCGCTCGACTCAGAACCTCAAATAACCGAAAATGCGACAGAGGCGACTCCTCATGTGCCCACTGCTGACGATTCACCCTCGTCAGCTGACGCATCTGCACTTGAAGAAATGGCGCCTTCCGACTTGTCACAGCCTCAACCCCATGAGGCCGATACCAACAAGCCTGAGCTAAGTGATGCGCCACACCAAGAACCGTCAACCAGTGATCAGGTTTCACCAGCACCGAACAAGCCCTTAGCGCCCGAATTTGAGTTTAAACACAGTATTGTTGACGATCATTCAAGTACTCCGAAACTACTCGACTCTAGCAGTGAACTCACCATCTACTGGTGTTTGAACGACGACAGCGCATTTTCTGACCTTAAGAATCAGATGGTCGACTTTGGATACAACTTGCTACCCTACGAACTGAATCAAGCCATTCAAGCATCCGCAGGAGATTCAGCCAAGGTGGTTGTCGCCCATCTCAACGATTTTGAAGAAGAGCAACCCGACTGCGTTAACAGCACCAGTCATTTCATCGTGCTTTCGGAACACGATACCCTCGAACAAAGACTGAAAGGTGTGAGGTTAGGCGCAACCTTATTTTTTGCCGAACCTATCGACACCATTAAACTCATGGAATACCTCGACAGCTTAGAGAGCACTGGGCCAGTCGAACCCTTTCGAGTGGCCGTCATGGAAGACTCCAAAGCACAAGCAAAATTCAATGATAAGGTGCTCACATCGGCGGGCTTCGAAACTTGCATCGTTATCGAGCCAATGGAACTGTTGAACGCTCTTAGCAATTTTGATCCCGAAGTCATCTTTATGGATATGCAAATGCCTGGCTGTAACGGTATCGAACTGACCAAAGTCTTGCGCCAGCAAGAGCGGTTCAAAACCGTGCCTATTGTCTTTTTATCCGCAGAAGAAAATCACGAAAAGCAACGCGAAGCCATGACGTCGGGTGGTACAGCGTTTATTGAAAAACCGGTAAAAAAAGAGCAGTTACTGTTTAGTGCGGAGCTCTATGCAAGACGATCGCGCAGTCTGCAACCGCACCTTGCGCGAGATTTCCAAACCGGGCTTAACTCACCTGCATTACTCAAAGAACAGATCACGATTGAGGCAGAACGGGCAATGCGGCAGAACGACACCATGTTCTTAGCATTAATTGAAATGAATGATTTGGCCAGCTTAAACCAACAACATGGTTACGCATTCGGTGAAAGAGCAATGCAACAGTTGGCGCGCTTGTTACAACAACGTTTACGGAAAACAGACTGCGTCGGTTACTTCGATAGCCACCGCATTGGCGTTATTCTAAGCCACTGCAGTGACCAAGAAGCCGAACGGATCATCAGTTATTTGACTCAATCATTTGCTAGTAACCCGGTTGCATTTGAAGGACAACGAATCAAAGCCACACTGTCGGTTGGACTCTCTCGTTTAGGGAGTGATTTTGATATTCAACGTTTAGTCCGGCGTGCCGATGCCGCCTTGTCTGAAGCTCAAAACCGCAAGAGTGGTCACTTAATCTGGGCCCATGAGGCAAAATAGCCCCTGTAAAACCTGGCCAGTGTACACATGTCCACTGGCTTTTCTGGGTGGCTAACTTTATGCTCTTCTAAGCTGCAAACTATTTCAGACAAAAAAATGAAACAATCGCCAGAGTCAATCGTCTTACTGACCACTGCACCGAATTCAGAGGTTGCAGATCAACTCGCGAAGCACCTAATCGAGAGCCGTTTGGCCGCGTGTGTCAATATTGTGCCCAACGTCCGGTCTTTTTACTCCTGGCAAGGTAAAATTGAGTGCGATGAAGAGTTTCAGTTGGTGGTTAAATCAACGGAGCAACGACTCGAACAATTGGAGCAAGCAGTAAAAAAGCTGCACCCTTACGAGGTGCCTGAACTCGTCGTTTTGCCTATGTTGGCTATCAGCGACGACTACTTAAATTGGCTAAAAAAATCGGTAGAATCATGTTAAAACGTCTTCTGTTCACGCTTTTCCTCTTAACTTCGACCAACTACTCAGCGGCACAAGAAGAGTTGGATTTACAGCAACTGTTCGGTCAAACCGATGAGTTTCTCGAAGTCGATCAAGCCTTTCAATTATCTCTGAAAGGGTTTTCTGATGAGCTAGTTGCTGAGTGGACGATTGCACCCGAATATTACTTATACCAACATCAGTTTGCTGTCGAACTGAAACAAGCAACGCTCACCGAAACCTTTCTACCTGATGGCAAACATAAGGTTGACGAGTATTTCGGTGAAGTGCAGATTTACCAAAAACAATTGCAACTCAGTAGCAAATTTAAAGACGCTGCCGAGACCTTTTACGCCTCAGTAAAGTTTCAAGGTTGTGCAGAGGCAGGATTGTGTTATCCGCCAACACGACGCTACTTTGCTATTGATGGTACGACTTGGCGGACTCAAGCAATCACAGCAGAACAATTTGACGCAGCAGAAGGTGAACCCAACGGCTGGTCAGCCCCAGCGTTAAAATCGGTTTATGAAACCGCTGAGAAGAGCCCTAAAGATAATTCTCAAAACAAGGCAACGGATCTTTCATCGAAAGAGGCAAAACCAAAGAGCAGCAACTCTGAATTTAAGTCAGAAAAAGATCGTATTTTGGATACCTTGAATAACTCGTCTTTAATCTGGGCGTTTCTCTCGTTAGTTGTTTTAGGCATAGGGCTAGCGTTTACGCCCTGTGTATTTCCGATGATGCCGATTATTTCTAGCATAATCGCGGGTGAGGGAAAAGACATTACCACCTCTCGAGCGTTTCTATTGTCACTAACCTACACGCAATTTATGGCCATACCTTACGTCATTATAGGGTTTATTGTTGCAGGTATTGGTGCAAGTGTTACCGCTACTCTCCAATCACCGCCTTTCGTTATCGGTGCTGCGGTTGTATTTTTAATTCTTTCCCTCGGTATGTTCGGTTTTTTTGAAATTCAACTTCCGACAGCCCTTCAGAATAAATTAAATAATATTAGCCAACAGCAAAAAAGTGGTAGTTACATTGGCGCAGCGATCATGGGCGTCGTTTCTGGTGCGGTCGTGTCTCCGTGTGTCACCATTCCTTTGATTGCCATTCTTACGTGGATAAGCCAAGTTGGCGACCCATTCATTGGAGGCATTTACTTGTACGGATTAGCCGTTGGAATGGGCATTCCCTTAATACTCATTGGTGTTGGCGGTGGGTCTTTATTACCGCGTGCCGGTAATTGGATGAATGCGGTTAAAGCGGTTTTCGGTGTTCTCATGATTGGCGTTGCATTATATATCACCAAACATCTGATCCCTGACTTCATCTATTTAATGCTTTGGGGAAGCCTACTCATCGTCTGTGCTGTTTTCATGGGCGCTCTTCGCCAAGTTGAGAACGGCTGGCCAACATTTTGGAAAGGAATAAGTATCGTAATATTGACATACGGCCTTACCCTTATTATTGGCGCAGCGATGGGCAACAATAGTTTATTTTCACCGTTAAAAATGGCTTCATCAGGAGGGCATAGCTCAGCTAGCGTCTCAGGCAATAACCCACAAGAAACGCAACAATACGTCGACCACGCTGGGTTTATCCTGATCAAATCAACAGACGATCTTGATCGCTATTTAGCACAGGCGAAAGCAGAAAATAAAACGGTTATGCTCGACTTCTTCGCCGAATATTGCGCGGCTTGTTATGAGTTTGCTGAACTCACCTTTCCCGATCCTAAAGTACAAGCAGCGCTGAGTAATACCATCTTATTACAAGCCGATGTCACGGCGGGTGATGCGCAAGATTTGGCGTTAATGAATCGCTTTAAAATTTTTGGTCTACCCTCTATTTTATTCTTTGATCTTGAAGGGAATGAAGTCACCTCGATGCGCGCAGAAGGATTTGAAAATGCCGAGACCTTTGCACAGCGCATAGAAATCGCCATCGGACACTAACCACACCGACGCTTAGCAATGCCCTACTTTGAAACGAATTAACGATTTTCTTGGTAGGGCGCTAAAAAAGATTCAAACCAACTTTCTATCGATGGCAAACTCTTTCGCAGCCGATGATCATCATCAACTAAATGCAAAGTACACGGAAAGGTCTTAGCAAACCGTAACGAATTTTCGACGGGAACCACATCATCATGCCAACCGTGAACAATTTCTAGAGGACAGGGTATTGGTTGGTAGCTCTGTTGTTCATATCCATCCATATATAATGCGGGCGCTAATAAAAAAAGCCCTTGCACCTTATGCAAAGAAGCCGCGACCAGTGAAACATAACCGCCCATACTAGAGCCTACTAAAATGACGGGTACATCAACTTGCGCTAAATACAAAAGTAACCGCTGAACTCGCTCATCCGGTTCATCTAAATCGGTATAATCGATGCTATCGACAGCGAGTCCTACTTTAGAACTGACTTGCGAGAGTTGTTGGATCTTTCGACCCCAAGCACCGCTTTCTTTTCCATGCGAAAACAAAACCAGCATTCAAATGCGTCCCTCAATATATAGGTTTTTCACAACGCGCCTTACTCAAAGCCACTGATCCATCGCAGCAGTTAATTCACTCTGTGTTTCGCCCGTATTAACAACCCCTTTAGGTTCTATTAATAGCAGATGGCATTCAGATTCTGCGATAGGTCGATGCTCGACACCTTTGGGAACAACAAACAGTTCCCCCTTATTTAAAACTACCGACTTTTCTCGCATTTCTATGAGCAGTTGCCCTTCTAGAACGATAAAAGCCTCATCTGTGTCTGCATGACTATGCCATACAAACTCGCCTTGCACTTTGGCTACCTTAAATTGATAGTCATTCAGCTCAGCTAATACTCGAGGAGACCAGTATTCATTTAATTGAGTTAACTTCTCTGCAAAGTTAATCACTGACGAGGTCATAATGCTCTCTCTAACGTTTAAATTTCACGGCGGTCCCACTCACACTGACCATCATCATACCACCTTGCTGGCCAACCACTTCATAATCTATATCGATTCCTACAATACCATCTGCACCGAGTGATCTCGCGGCGGATTCCATTTCTTGAAATGCGATGGTTCGTGCATTTCCCATTTCTTTCTCATAAGCACCCGCTCGCCCACCGACAACATCTCGAATGGCGCCAAAAATATCTTTAAAAATATTCGCGCCAAGAATGGCTTCGCCAACGACTATGTCAAGATACTCTTCAATCTCTCGGCCTTCGACAACCGACGTTGTTGTTTTTAACATAATTTTATCCTTTTCGTTATCTTCGTTAATTAACGACTTCATGAGAGGGTCTCTTTCCCATCGACGTCGACTCGTTCAACTGCAGTCAGCACAATCAATAAAAACTTACAGCACCACCAATGCTATATGACAAATGTCATTATAAATTGATGACAAAGCTTTCTATTTTCTTCTTTTACGACAAGCAATAATAAATCATCGCAGCACATCGACAAGGAGCCCCAGTGAATACGCCGATACTGACCATCTCAAATCTTTCTAAACGCTATCAAGATTTAACCGCATTAACAAACCTTTCACTGGCCTTTAATAAGGGTGAAGTCATCGCGTTGCTTGGTGCAAATGGTGCGGGTAAAAGTACCCTGATCAATACTCTATTAGGATTAATCAAGGCGCAATCAGGCGACATATCCATTGCTGGATATCCACCTGGACACATTTTTTCACGCCAACAAATAGGTTGTATGATGCAATCGACCCAGCTTCCTACAACGCTTACCGTGTATGAACACATTCAACTGTTTTCTAGCTATTACCCCAATCCACATCCAATCAATGAAACGCTTAAGTTAGCACAGCTAACCGATCTTTCGAGCCGCAAATTGGATCAATTATCGGGAGGACAAAAGCAACGCGTTTACTTTGCACTGGCAATATGCGGAAATCCACAACTTATCTTCTTAGATGAACCAAGCGTTGGTCTTGATATCAGCGCACGGGAAGTACTTTGGCAATGCATTGAAAAATTGCGGCAGCAAGGAAAAACGATTTTGCTCACGACGCATTATTTAGAAGAAGCCGAAGCATTAGCCAATCGACTGATTTATTTAACCTTGGGAAAAGTTGTCTTTGACGGCTCACTCAACGATTTCAAGTCTCAATACAATGCAAAAAGTATTCGTTTTAAAAGCCAAATAACTATTCAGCAAATCGAGAACTTACCAGAACTCGAGAGCGTCGAGCAGCGTGGACAACACTATATAGTGACTTCGAAACGCTGTGAAATAACCTTACAAAGTCTCTTTGAATTAGATCCTTTACTCAGCGATCTCACGGTCGTTCAACGTTCGCTTGAAGACATTGTTAAAAACCTGCAACGCCCATCTAACTCACTCGACGCTTTAAATATTCAAGAAAAAAGTGAGTACTTAGCCGCTCAGTCAAAAGTCAAGGAAATACAGGAGGCACAATCATGAAGGTTAACACCATGACTATTTATTGGTTAGAAACTCGCAGCGAATTTCTGAAAACGATTCGTGTTCCCGCGTTCGCCATACCTAGCCTTATTTTTCCATTAATTTTTTATGTTTTTTTTGGCCTGTTATTCAATCAAGGAGGCAATCAATACCCGGCTTACTTAATGGCGACCTATGGTGTATTTGGCGTAATAGGTCCTGCATTATTTTCATTTGGTGTTGGCGTTGCGATTGAAAAAGATCAAGGATGGTTAGCACTAAAGCAAGCGAGCCCAATGCCCATCTCGGCGTACTTTCTCGCCCGCACGTTAACCGCAATGGCCTTTGCGCTGTTCATCATTCTGAGCTTATTCATTCTGGCTGCCGTTTGGGGTGGAGTGAAATTAACCTTAGCGCAATGGACAGGCACATTACTGACATTATTATTAGGCAGTTTGCCTTTTGCTGCACTAGGTCTTTGGCTAGGATTAAAACTGAAAGGGCAAGCTGCCCCTGCCATTGTTAATTTAATTTACTTACCCATGGCATTTTTATCCGGTCTTTGGTTGCCGATAAATTTACTTCCAGAAATCATTCAACAAATTGCGTGGATTTTTCCAGCGTTTCACTTAGCTCAATTGACGCTCGCCATTCAACAACAAAGTTTAGGCTTCGATTGGTATTTGCATGTTGGAATTTTATTGTTAATGACCGCTGTGTTTTTGACTTTAGCCACTCGTGCATTCAAAGCACAATATTAACAGCAGGAGAAAATCATGCGCTCATTTATTTCAATAGTTATGGGTATTGTCGCGATTACTGGTTTCGTATTACTTAATCTGCCTGAGCCTGTCGTTACTGAGAGAACAACGAATTCTGACAGCGACTCTAACCTACAAACCTGGCGTTTTCTGAATGCGACCTGGTTTGATGGTCAACGTTGGCAAAGCGGTGAGTTACTCATAGAAAACGGTCAAGTCGTCGACGCCATTAAAGGCTCCGCAAATGAATTGGACGTTGCTGGTCGATATATCATTCCTGGTCTCATTGATGCACATACACATACCTGGGGTGATGCATTAAGGCAAGCACTCCAATTTGGCGTTACCACTGAGCTGGATATGTTTACACAACCCAATGTTGTACAACAGGCACGCCGTCAACGAGATCGATTGACGGCAACGACCGAAGCAGATTTATTTTCGTCTGGCGTGCTGGCCACCAGTCCAAGAGGTCACGGTACTGAGTATGGGTTAAAGATTCCAACTCTGAACTCGCCAAGCGAAGCACTTTCCTTTGTTCGACAGCGGCATCAAGAGGGCTCTGATTACTTAAAGATTGTTTATCATCATCAACCCAACTATGGTCCTTATACATCCATCGATCGTGCGACATTAAAAGCGTTGATTCAGGCAGCGCATCATGAAGGAATGATGGCCGTTGTTCACGCCTCTCATTTAGAAGCCGCAAGACATGCTGTTGAAGATGGCGCCGATGGACTCGTTCATATGATCAGCGATCAACCTATAGATACTGCATTTATCGAATTGATCAAACAAAAAAATACGTTCATTGTGCCAACGCTTACTGTCATTGCCGCTATGGCTCAACAAAGCTCAACGGAGTTTTTACTGCCAGAAAGCTACGTAGGTTCAGTGCTAAGCACTAGTCAGAAGCACCAGCTAAAAAGTACATTTGATCACGCCGGACATCGTCAGAAAGCGCTGACTATTGCAATCGAAAACACTCGGAAACTTAGTCAAGCAGGCATCGATATTTTATCCGGTACCGATGCTCCGAATCCGGGGACGGCTCATGGCATTAGCTTACATAATGAGCTTTTTTTATTGCAACAAGCTGGGTTAAGTAATACGCAGCTGCTGCAAACGGCCAGCAGTGCTGCGAATAAACGCTTCAATATTGGCAGTCGAGGTCTGTTAACCATCGGAAGTCGTGCTGATTTACTGATACTATCGCTTGATCCTCGCGAAAACATACAACACACTCAGGCCATTAGTATGATCATGAAAAATGGCTTTTGGGTCAATTTAACGTCGACTTCGAATGCAACCTCCACTCTGCCTGTGTACGATTTTACCGAGATCTCGGCTGAAGACTTTTCATTGACGCCAACCATCAAGTTTTCGGCAACCAGCGATCAAATGTTTTCTGGCCACTCAATCGCACACTTAAAGGTTTCACCTTCCACCTGTTCAAATACACCAGCACTGGTCATCGATGGTGAAATTAAAGATGGCTTTCCGTACCCTTGGTCAGGGTTGATGCTGCCTTTTAGTCAAAATATGGCGAGTGCTTATAGTTTGAATAACCATTCTCATCTACTATTTAACAGTCAAGGAACGCCGGGACAGTTTCGTCTACTCATTTTTGTTCAAGGGAAATCACAACCCGAAGAAATACGGTTTAAGGTAACCGCCGAATGTCAAGCACATCGAATAAAACTGGCTGACCATCAACAAATAGATTGGCAATCCGTCACTGCCCTTGCATGGGTTGCAGGAAAGCAGCAATCGAAATTTACACTAAGCCTTGATAGTATTAAGCTGATTCAATAACGATGTTTACTCTTGCTCAGGCCACCTCAAACTAAGGCCACCTAAAAAGACTTATTTATATGTTCAATTCAGTCGTTACGCGGTTAAAGAAAATTCATTACTGGCTGTTACCCAGAGAAAAAGATCTGGGTATGCAGCCTTACGTTTGGCTTTGTTATTTAGGCATCTATTTTTTTAACTGGTTCTTTCGAACGCCCAGTCAAGAAGAAGTCGTTCATACTCTTCTAGGTATCAGTATTTTCTTGGTGCTGTATTTTTCAATTTATAGACGCCGAGGACTCGTTCGAATAATTCATATTTTTGGTATCTATTTAATTGGCGTATGGCTTTCTTTTTTTAATGTCGGTGCGTCAGTATTTTTTGTCTTTGCTGCGTCATTTTGCAGTCATCTCAAAACACCGCAATATGGGTTTTTGGGAATCGCATTAATTGCCATCGCAATAGCGGTACAAGCATGGTGGTTTGAATTACCCAGCTATTTTTATTTACCCGGAATTTTCTTTAGCATCTTAATTGGTGTCAGTAATATTTACTTTGTGCAGATGACCATAAAAAATGCTCAGCTCAAAGCCTCTCAGAGTGATATTAAGCGCTTAGCCACAACCGCTGAACGTGAACGCATTGCAAGGGATTTACATGACTTGATAGGACACACGTTTAGTCTAATGACCAAAAAGGCCGAGTTAGCTGGGCGATTTATCGACCAGAGTCCTGAGCTCGCAAAAGCTGAAATTTCTGATATTGAGCAATTATCCAGAGATGCCTTGATGCAGGTCAGAGAGGCGGTGACGGGTTATCGTCAGCGTAATGTAAAAACGGAAATCATCCATGCTCGGCGCCTATGTGATGCGTGCGATATTGAACTGACCACTGAGGTCAACACTGAGTTGCTCTCTTCAAAGATCGACGAAGTTTTTGCTTATTGTATACGTGAAGCCGTCACCAATACCACGCGACACAGCGATGCGACCGCTATTTCAATTGTGCTAATAAGCGACTCAAAAAAAGTAAGGTTAAAAATCTGCGATAATGGTCAATCAGTGAAAGCACAGGTCTCGCTCGGAAATGGATTAAAAGGTCTGCAAGAGCGCCTGGAGTCTATAAACGGTGAGTTAACAATAGAACCCATCACAACAAATGCTAAACAGGGACTGTGTGTGATTGCAGAGGTGAATGTCGATCATGAGTGACTTAACGATTCGCTTAGTGCTGGCAGAAGATCAAGCGTTACTCAATAATGCTCTGTCTGCATTGTTGAATTTAGAACCCGACATCGAGGTCATCGCGACTGCGCAAGATGGCAAGTCAGCGTTGCAATGTGTGCAAGAGATGGCTCCAGATATTCTACTGACCGACATAGAAATGCCCGAGCTTAGTGGACTGGATGTCGCAGCAGAGTTAAAACAATTAAACCTCAACACCAAAGTCATCATTGTGACGACCTTTGGGCGTTCTGGTTATTTACGTCGCGCAATGGACCTTGGGGTAAAAGGCTTTCTGCTAAAAGAGTCGTCTACTGATGAGCTCGCATCAGCCATAAGACGCGTTCATCAGGGTCGTAAAGTGATCGATCCCGAATTAATCACCGATGCCTGGGACAGTGAAAACCCACTAACCGATAAAGAGCGTAAAGCTTTGTCACTGGCCAAAGATGGGCTCTCGACGGAACAAATTGCTGATCGATTACATCTGAGTTCTGGAACGGTAAGGAATTACCTGAGCCAAGCTGCCAGCAAGTTATCGGCCAGTAACCGTATTGAAGCCGCCAGAATTGCCCACCAAAAAGGTTGGCTATAAAAAAGTTAATCTTGAGAACTTTTTGGTAGGTAATCATGACGCAGAGTGATCACGGGATCGCGTTTCGCCTCGATGTCATTCTCTTGAAAATAAGCTTGTGCCGAGTAACCATTAAAATGTAACACGATGCGATGCGACATGCTGACTCGGTCAACATACCATTGCTCACTCGTTTCATAATCTATATCACCGACAAAATCACAGCGAACAAATTCATAACCATGGGCATTCAGTAAATCTATAATTGCTCCAATCTTAGCTAACAATTGCTGAATTAAAACGCTTCGTCCTTTACTTTTGATCGCATTAAAACGCTCCATAAGCTCAGTGTTCACTGCTCTTTGCAGACGTAATAAAGCCCAATATTGACTCTCGCTTGAATGATTAAGCTCAACGGGAAGAGGGATGTCCATTGCTGATTCCTTGCTAATGATCTCGTAAGTATCCACAGTCCTTTTTAATGCCCTTACATAAACATATACCTGTTTGACCGATAACTCAATCTAAGATGGTTATAGAATGACATTGAACCGACAAAAAAAACCCCGCCAATCGGCGGGGTAATGTGACAAACACTTGCTAAACCAGGGAGAATAGAAGTTTAATAATCACGAATTCATTAATCTTACTGCTGAGACCTCGGTTGGCGTCTCAAGTTCCTCAGTGTTTGCAGTCGACACTGAGCTTTCGAGCATCTCTTGCTCGATAAATACCGTTTTCCGACGTGGTTTGGTCTGGCTGATGATGACACCCAATAAAACAATTCCTGCACCACCGTATTGAATCAAAGTTAAGCGCTCATCCAGTAACAGCCAGCCAAAGAACAGACAAGCCAGTGGTAACAAGTTCAACCAGGCCCCAGCTTGGCTTGCAGGCATTTTACCGAGCGAGAAGTTGTAACAAGTGAACGCAATAATGTTGACGCCCCAGGCTAAAAACAAGACTGCCATTGCACCTTCCCACGTCACCGACACAGGAATGCTATCACCACTTAATAATACCGCCGGTAGAAAGAACACACTGCCCACAAAGGTTTGTATACCGGTTAAAAACAATGGCGAATATCGGTGCATAAGCCTACGAGCAACTATGCTGTAAGCCGCGGCAAATCCAATAGCGATAAGCTCCAAAAAGTTACCCAGTACAGGATTGGGGGCCGACTCAGAAGCTTCTCCGGTTAGTGACAACAAACCAGCACCCAATACCGCGACGACACAGCCAACGAGTAGACGAGCACTTAGTTTTTCATTCAAAAAATAGAACGCAGCGACAGCAACCATCAGCGGCTGAAGCGAGGTAATCATGCCAGCCTCTGAGGCGGTAGTGTAAGTAAGCGCTAACCCTTCAAAAACAAAGTATAAACATGGCTCACACAAGGCTAGTGCAAGAAACCATTTCCAATCTCCCGCTTGGTAGGACTCTTTACGGAATACTGGAATAAAGAAAAACAAGACAGCGCTGGCAAGAATCATCCGTAAAAAGACCGTCAACATCGGACCAAATTCTGCGACCGCAATCTTCATAAAAACAAATGAGGAAGCCCATATAACAATGGCAAGAATTAATGCCGGTAACGCTAAAGTATCGCTGGAAAAAGCCGTTCGCTTATTCATCTCGCCTCCTCATGTTGATAAGTTATTAAAAGTTGCCATCTAAAAGATGTTCAAAAATCAACCAGAACATCTCCAAGGGCCGCGTATATTAACGACTTAACAACAAGAGGAAAAACGAATTCTTTTTGAGTTTCACATTAGTTTTTCTAATGCGACCTTTTTCGAGGAGCGGATTTTATCGCAAACTTGTAATATTTCTTGTGCAACCCACTTGGGATCATCTTGAGGCAAGTCATGTCCTGCCCAGTCATGGGTTCTTAAAGGCGCAGAATAATGCCTCGCTAGGGTTAAGCTGCATCGCGGATCGACCAAGCGATCGGAGTTTGAATTGATAAAGGTCAAATGAGGTAAAGCATCTGCATCAGGGGGTGAAAAACGCCAGGCAGCGATTACTTGCCGAAGCTGTGTGATCATCGATACTGGGTGTTGTTGCTGAATATTGACCCATTGGTCCAACAGTTCGGCATCCATGGGCTGGCGATTGCAGGTTAATTGATAAACCGAACGTTCCTTCAGTCGAATATTCCATCGCGCTAAAATACCCGGGGTACGCCACGCGCGATAAACTTTTAACCGCCAGTACACTGGCGACAAGTTGCAACTTGTGTTTATTGCAATAACATGTTCGAACAGAGTAGGTCGTAACATTGACCACTGCAGCGCTATCATTCCACCCAACGACAGCCCGACTACGATGGTCGGCAATTCACTTTCACTCAATTGGGATTCCAATATCCGACAATACTCATCGAGGTCTAAGGGTGCCTTTTCTCGGCACAGCACCCCTGCTCCTGGTAAATCTGGAGTTTCAATGATCAGCCCTTGCTTATCGAGAGCCGACTTCAACGGACCCCAATGCAACTGATCTCGGCCCAAACCACGAATTAACACTACCCGGAGGTCGGCTTGAGACTGTTCGCTGACTTTCACATTCATGACCTTGACTACTCCTGCATGCGATACCACAAGCTCTGAGCAACTTGAGTTAAGTGTTGTTTTTCTTGATCGTTCGGAAGCCACTGCTGATAACTATGCACGGCGTGCCGTAAAAAGTCCATCAGAGGTAAATGACGTCGTAAAGCCCGCTGTTGTCGATGGGGAACCAGGGGGTTAAATAAACCACCAACTCGAAACAACTGCAAAGGTCTTTTCCGCACCCAATTCCATGAACCCATTTCTAGGGTCAGGGGTAAAAAAGTACAGTCCTTCCTACCAAAGCATTTGTAAAAATAATCCCATAAGTCACCATGGGTGAGATAGTGATTGGATTGCGGCTCGAAAATATATTGATGATTTGGGTAACTATTTTCCCATAAGAGTTTTAGCGCGACGACTGGAGCAATGTCACGCATCGGTCGCCTGCGATATGCGTAAGGAAACCAAAGTCTGTCGCGCATGCCAAATCCAGAGTGGCAGTCAATCGAAATGAGTAAGGGCGACAGACTCGATAAACGTTTGATCTCTTTTTCCAAACTTAAATTTTCTAGTTCTAACCTATCTTCTTTCCCTCGGTACCAAGGAAGTCGAGGGCTAAACCGTTGGCCACTAACCAAAAAAGAACCTTGTTGCGAATCGATGGGTGCATTGCGCATCAAGTCGACACCTCGTCCATTACTTCGACGATTTAGAAATAATCCAACAGGATTGATAACGGGCAACACGGTCACATTGATTTCATTAAAGCATTGCTGCAATGAGCGCTCCCACTTGAGACGCTCTAACCAAACCTTTAGCTGAGCAATCACCACTTGCACGCCGATTCTTTCAATGCCATGCACCCCTCCACAAATTAACAACGCAGGTTTACCCGGTTGATGCTGGCCGAGATCAATCGCGTAAATGGGAAAGGCTTGCTCGTTATATTCGACGGTTTCGATAACGCGATATTCCAGCCGACTGGGATGGGTGACAATCAGGCGTTCAAGCTCGACAAGTTCGGGAGCCTGTTGATGTAAGCTTTGTCTAAATAGCGGTGTACGCTTTTCATTTAAAAAGTGAGTCATCTAATAAGTTTAGGCGTATTTGAAACTCGATTAGATGACAAGTTTATGACAGAATGCAAAAGACTTGATCATCATTCATTCGCTCTTAGCCTTGAACCTTGGCTAACTCAATATAACAATGAAATTACCGCAGCTATGACTCGCTATTTTAACCTGACTTATCTCACTCGACTCTTTCTACTCTGGGCATTTGTGTCGCCCTCATTGGCTTCTTCTGAAAATCGAATTGCGAATAAACCAACCAGCAACGGCAAGCTCAATCATCAGAACCATACAGCGTCTGAACACTCATCTGAGCATTTAGATCAACCATCGAGTGACGCCCCTTCTGAGGCACAAGCTGAACTATCTGCAAAGAATAAAACCGCGGACCATCAGCCGTCCAACGGCTCCGTTATTCCCCGACAAGAACCGACCCTTGTCATTACCGCAAAGCCGATTCCACAAACTAAAGAAACGGTTGATGGTAGCGTTACAAACATTTCAAGTCGCTCGATCAGCCGCAGTACCGCTCAACACTTCAGTCGCCTCGTAAGCTTGGTTCCTGGCACTTGGGTAAGTCGTGGTAATGGGCAAGAACATTTAACCGCTATACGCTCTCCGGTTTTCACCGGACCTGGAGCCTGTGCGGTTTTTATCATGTCAGAAGATGGTTTGCCGTTGCGACCGACTAGCTTTTGCAACGTCAATCAGTTATTTGAGTCGCATTTCGAAGTTGCTGATTTTGTCGAAGTTTATCGCGGTTCAAACTCGACAACGGCAGGCAGTAATGCGGTATTTGGAATGATCAACACTCAGTTACCGAGTCCAAGTGAAAATCTTGTTGGCAGCGTTACCTACAATACCGCTCAATTTGGGTTTAATCAGCTATCGATTCAACAACCTTGGGAATCCCAAGACTGGAGTCATTGGCTAGGTATCACGTTAACGGATGATCATGGCTATCGAGAAGAGTCTGGTTATCAGCAACAAAAACTGTCGTTTAAAAATAGTTATGAGTATGGCAATTTTTCTATCTTAAACGGCTTTAATTATCGAAACCTAGATCAACAGACGGCTGGGTATGTTGAAGGAGACAACGCTTATTTAGACCGAACATTAAGTCGAGAAAATAACTACCCAGAAGCTTGGAGAAAAGCGACATCCGTGCGAGCCTACAGCAAGTTAAACTGGACGCTCACCGATACTTCACTCTCGTTCACACCTTACTTTCGGGTCAATGACATGAGCTTTCTAATGCATTTTGTCCCCTGGCAACCGACCGAAGAAAACCAACAGACATCGTTTGGATTTGATCTACTTTGGCATAATCCAATCGATCAACCTTTGCATGGCTTTATCGGGTTTGAGTATGAACGAACCTCTGGAGAGTTGATTGAAAATCAACTTAACCCCGCCCCTTTTAACCAAGATGCATTCCCTCAAGGAATTCATTATAACTATCAAGTCGATGTGAATGCCTATGCACTGTTAACTGGTTTCCGATGGCAAGTTACACCATTGACAACACTCGCCTGGAATACTCGCTTCGATACATTAAGCTATCAGTATGATAATCAAACCACTGACGGTTCTGCTTGCGCTGATGGTATTAGCAACTGTCGTTTTTATCGACCCGCTGATGAAAATCGCCACTTTAATTTTTGGTCAAACCAATTGAGCATGTCATTAACTTTGACCAGTCAGCAGCGCATGTATATTAATCTTTCACAATCATTTCGAGTACCACAAACCAGTGAACTTTACCGACTGCAACAAAATCAAACCTTCGCCGATCTCGATGAAGTATCGGCCAATGGTGTAGAGCTCGGATGGCAGGTAAACTTCGACAACATAAGTTTAGAGGTTGCATGGTTCGACATGCAATTAAAAGACAGTATCTTCCAAGACACACAACGACAGTTCGTAAGCGGCGCGGATTCTTCTCATCGCGGATTCGAAACCGAACTACATTGGACCATTTCTCGCCACTGGCAGTTTAATTTGAGCGCAGGATCTTTTAAACATCTCTACCAAAACAGCCCAGACTTATTAGGCAGTAATGTACAAATCAAAGGCAATCTCATGGACACTGCACCAAAAACAATGGGTGCAATTGAGTTAATTTGGCGCTGGAACGATCAGAATGAATGGATGCTACAAACTGAAAAAATGGGAAAATACTTTACCAATCCTGAAAACACCCATGAATACTCCGGTCATGTTATTTCTCATGTTCGATGGCAGAGGAAAATGGGCAACTCAATGTCACTTTTATTCGGCATCAATAATTTAACCGACAAACGCTATGCAGAAAGAGCCGACATTGCCTTCGGAACACCTCGATATTTTCCAGGCCAAGAACGCACCTTAGTGTTTCAATTGAAGTGGCAAAATAATCCATAGACCACTTAATCAAAGCAGTGTTTAGTTACCTATAAAAAAGGGTCGAACATTCGACCCTTTTTTTATTCAATAAACACGATTTTCAATACGTATTATTGTCCTGGAACTTGGCTTGGACCATTACCTGGTTTGCCATCAACAATATACATACTCAATTGATAATCGCCTACACGTAACGCTCCATTGCCTGTTTCCTCTAATGGAAATAGAATGGGAGAGCCGTCAGGGTTGTAGCCAAAACTAACAAAATTAGGCGAAGACACTTTTAAAACATACTCGCCAGACTGCGCTAGTGGTGCATCAATTAAAAACGCGTCAAAACCTTCAAAGTTTTGATAGTTTTGAGCGACTAATTGTTGCTCTCCATTGGCATCAATAAAATAAAGTTCAACAGCGCCTATAACTGGCGAGCCCACAGGAACATCAAAGCCGTTAAACTCAGCACTGATAAACTCTCCTGCTTTTGCTTTGAAACGATATTCATCAACTTCATTGGGCGTCGAAATTGCTCCGCGAATCAGAGCTTCACGAATATCGAGCTTTCCTTCAGCGTTATCCCCTTCGAGCAGAGTATTCGGTGCCACAACTTTTCGTAGTGTCACTTTTTTACCCGCCACGCTGGCTTCTGAAATTAGCCGACCTCGTTCAGCGGCGGCTATTTTAATCACTGAGCGTTCAGAGAAAAAGCGATCACGAGCCGTGCTATCGGTTAATCCACTACCGACACTCGCACCCGATGCCATGGTATGTAAAATGGCTTCATCACCATTTTGCAATCCGTCGAACACCGGAAAAAACGCATCATTACTTGGTACGCCCGTCGTTGGAATACCCGTACCTGGAGATCCGAAAGAATCATGATGGCGAAGCCCTAGATTATGTCCGAGTTCATGCGCGCCCGTATTCGACGCTTGGTTGATGATCGCTTTTGACAAAGCCGCAGCCACATCACCATTTTCAATTTCAATTCCTGAGTAGGCTTCAAGAAGGCCGCCACTCGGATCAAGCTGAGCAAAGACTTCCCACAGCCCAACATCAACAAATGCTGAATCATCCCGTACCTGATTGCCAATATCGATGGATTGGGCTCGTCCAAATAAAATTCCGGAGCTAAAATTTACGCAGATGTTATTTGCCGTTTGGCATTCGAAGTTCAGTGTCGAGAACTCTCCTTCCGTCGGTAATGTTTGAGTAAAAGTAATATCAAACCCTTGGTAGTCCGCCTCTAAATTTGCTTGAATGGCGTCTCGCTCAGTTTCCGTGTATTGATGGCTTAAAAACAACCAAGGCGTTGTTCCACTGACAACCGCAGGAAACGTCGGTGACGATTGTTCAAAATTAAGATAAACGACTTGCGTGTCGTTATTGCCTTGTCCTATCGCTAACCCTTGACCATTATTTTTTTTCTGTTGACCTTGAGACGCAGAGTTTTGCACCACACCGTTATCTTGTGCACTGGCATCACTCAATCGCTGACTGAACTGCGCTAATTCAAGCTTGCGCCGATCACCACAATCACTTGCACCACAATCATTGGTAATAACTGGCAGTGGAAGTCGCTCAGCCAAATGACCGGGCAATTCATTGGCCGATACCGGAATGCTCGTTAGCAAGGTTGCAAAGCCAACCAGACCAATCATGTTACTTTTGTCCATACTGTGTTCTCCTAATTTTTTATGATGGTTTGTTGCACGCTTAGATTAGCGAATTGAGATGTAAATTTGTCGACTAAAATATGGCAATATTTCACAAAAGTGCGATGATATTGCTACAAAAGGTCGTCACAAAACACCGTGCGACGCAACATAAAATTAACCACTAGGATTTGCCATGCTATCTCGTGCTTTCGTACTCATTTTTTTCTCTACTATCTTTTCTTCGGCATTTGCCCAAAAAACACCCATTAAGATTTACGTGTTAGCTCATGGCGCTAAATTTATCGGGGATAAAACCGATGGTGCGACCGTAGAGATTCGACGTTCCGACAATCAGCAGTTACTCGCCCAAGGAATCACCACCGGTGGTACTGGCAATACCACGTTAATTATGAAAACCGACCATGCTACCAACATGATCCTAACGGACGATCAAACCGCGAGCTTTACTACGGTATTAGATATCGATAAGCCAACCAAAATCACCATTACCGCTCGCGGACCTCTCTCCATAAAACCTCGTGGTGCCGAAGTCAGTACGCAGGTCTGGTTAATACCTGGTAAAGATTTCTCGCAAGGTAATGCAATCACTCTTTCTTTACGCGGGTTTTTAATTGACGCTTCTGTTTCCTCCGAGCAAAACAGTGTGCAAGTCGAAACCCTGATCACTTTGATGTGTGGCTGTCCGGTCGAGCCCGAAGGACTTTGGAATGCTAGCGACTATCAGCTCAATGTTGCTTTGCTCAAAAACGACCAGCTTGTCGAACAGAAGCCGTTAAACTTTACGCAAGACTCTCAGTTTGAAGCACGATTTGAAGGTATCGAGCCAGGTGTTTACCAGGTAATGATAACGGCTTTTGACCCAATTACGGCAAACAGCGGGGTTCAAGAACTCTCCGTGACGGTAAAATAGCTTAAAAAGCGCGTTAAATTCGGCCAAATGTAGCTAAAAACACTCTATTTAACGCGCTTTTTATTCCTTGCGGTGCAATTAAAACAAGCGTTCAAGAAACACCACTTCAATGTACAATTTTCAACCAGTTGTAAACTACTCATCCCACACAATCTATCTATATTTGACTAAACCTCATCCTTTAGCGCTACTGGTTAGACCAGAAAGACTAAGATTATGTCGCGAAATGCAGTTAAATTGACACCAACGTCACAATTTAAGGCAATTTAAACTAGACTTCTTATGCTAGGTTCTGCACAATGCGGAAAATTAAATACATCTGAGAATAAATGCAGGTTTCGGCGAAGTTCAGTGAATTTTCGCCAACTTTTAAATATAAAATGCTTTTTTTATTGCTTAACGGCCCTAACTTAAATTTGCTCGGCACCCGTGAACCAGACATTTACGGAGCTGCCACCTTGGGCGACATCGAAACTCAAACCGGTCAACTGCTGAGTTCTATGGGTGTCGAGTTGGAATGTTTTCAAAGCAATGCTGAGCATCAATTAATCGAACGCATTCATCAAGCAAAGAAAGATCAAGTGGATTACATCTTATTTAATCCAGCGGCATTCACTCATACGAGCATTGCATTGAGGGATGCTTTAACCGCCGTCGCTATTCCGTTCACTGAAATCCATTTGTCGGATCCAGAGCGCCGGGAAGCATTCAGACACGTTTCTTATTTTTCAGATGTTGCACAAGAAGTGATTAAAGGTCAGGGCAGTCAGGGTTATCTGATTGCAGCAAAAAACGCAGTTAAAACGCTGCAACAAACGATTTAAATACAAAGCGGCAGTTCCATACTGTCAACAATTACACAAATAAAGGTCATCACTATGGATATTCGTAAAGTTAAAAAACTCATCGAATTGCTTGAAGAGTCAGGTGTATCAGAGATTGAAATCAAAGAAGGCGAAGAAAGTGTTCGCATCAGCCGCAACAGCACCACTGTTCCGGTCGCTGCGCCTATGGCTCCAGCCGCACCAATGGCACCCGCTGCAGTAGCAGCAGCGCCGACTGCTGAAGCTGCAGCACCGGTCGACAACACGCCGTCTGGAGAAAAGGTCAAATCACCGATGGTAGGTACTTTCTACCGTGCGCCTTCACCGGGTGCTAAGCCATTTGTAGAAGTTGGCGATACGGTTAATAAGGGCGACACCCTCTGTATCGTTGAAGCGATGAAAATGATGAATCACATCGAATCAGAAGTATCAGGAACTGTAAAAGCTATTTTAGTAGAAGATGCAGAGCCAGTGGAATTCGACGAAGTTCTTTATATCATCGAATAATTTTGCGCTAACACAACGAATTTAGGTGGACGCATGTTAGAAAAAGTCCTGATTGCTAACCGTGGAGAAATTGCACTGAGAATTTTACGTGCATGTCGCGAGCTTGGCATCAAAACTGTGGCGGTGCATTCCACAGCTGATGAAAATTTAATGCACGTTAAACTAGCTGATGAGTCCGTGTGTATTGGTCCTCCATCACCCACTCTGAGCTACTTAAATATTCCAGCTATCATCGCCGCAGCAGAAGTTACCGATGCCGTTGCCATTCACCCAGGATATGGCTTCTTAGCAGAAAATGCTGACTTTGCGGAGCAAGTTGAAAAGTCTGGTTTCACATTTATTGGACCGAGAGCTGACACCATTCGGTTGATGGGAGACAAAGTATCTGCCATCAACGCAATGAAAAAAGCTGGCGTCCCTTGTGTACCCGGCTCTGGCGGCCCACTTGGTGAAGATGAAAAAGAAAATTTGGCCATAGCCAAGCGCATCGCTTACCCAGTCATTATAAAAGCTTCGGGTGGCGGTGGCGGCCGTGGTATGCGCGTCGTCCGAGAAGAGAAAGATTTAATCTCGTCTATTTCATTAACTAAAAACGAAGCGCGTGCGGCTTTCGGAAACGACATGGTCTACATGGAAAAGTTTTTAGAGAACCCTCGACATGTAGAAATTCAAGTGCTCGCAGACAGTCACGGCAACGCCATCTATTTAGGTGAGCGCGATTGCTCGATGCAACGACGCCACCAGAAGGTAGTCGAGGAAGCGCCAGCTCCTGGCATTACCGAAGAAATGCGTCGACACATCGGTGAACGCTGCGTCCAAGCGTGTAAAGAAATCGGCTATCGCGGCGCCGGAACCTTTGAGTTCTTGTATGAAAAAGGTGAGTTCTACTTCATTGAAATGAACACTCGAGTTCAAGTTGAACACCCGGTTACGGAACTTATTTCTGGTGTTGATATTATTAAAGAACAATTGCGCGTTGCTGAAGGGCAACCCTTGTCATTTAAGCAAGCCGATATCAATTTGAAAGGCCACTCAATCGAGTGTCGGATCAACGCTGAGGATCCTGAAAGTTTCATTCCATCACCGGGAACCATCACCACCTATCATGCACCCGGCGGCCCTGGTGTTCGTTGGGACTCACATATTTATGCGGGTTATAAAGTTCCGCCTAATTATGACTCAATGATCGGTAAATTAATTACCTATGGTGAAACTCGCGAAGTTGCGATGGCAAGAATGCAGATGGCACTCGAAGAGGTCGTTATCGGTGGAATCAAAACCAACATTGAGCTGCAAAAACGCATTATGGCCGATGAAAACTTCCATAAAGGCGGCACCAATATCCACTACCTAGAAAAGAAACTTGAAACTGAAAAACAAGCTTAAAGTGAGAAAAGGTCGCCTAGCGCGGCCTTTTTTTTAACACGACAATCTATCGCACTTGCTCGACTAAGCCGTTACAATATCGCCATATTTTCCTTGGGAACCTTGGTCCGATGTTTAATCGCTTTCACCACACCTGTTCAATTCTTTGCTTTTTCATTAGCTTCAGCGTCTGCTCTCAACAACCGACAAACGAAGAACCAAAGTCGCAAGATTTGCAACGCATCGAAAAGAATTTAGATGAAACATTACAAGATACGTCGCTCATTTATAAGCGCATGCAAGAAGAACTTAAAGCGTATGACAATACGTTTGCGCTGGTACCACATAAAATCAATTACATTCTGCCTCTGACTTATCAAGACACCCCAAACTACACACCTTATTCTGACAACCGAAATCTTATGCACAGTGAAGTAAAATTTCAGGTGAGTTTTAAAGTGCCTGTGACACGGCAAACACTTTTCGAAGACAATGGTTACTTATTTTTTGGCTATACTTCTCGTTCGGTTTGGCAAGCGTTTAATACCGATGAGTCCAGTCCGTTTCGAGACACCAATCACGAACCAGAAGTCATGTTGGTATTTACCTCAAAAGCTGAAATGTTCGGAGCTCGAGTACCCGCAATAACCGCTGGTTTTTCTCATCAAAGTAATGGCCAACCGGCCGAGTTGTCACGAAGTTGGAATCGCCTGTATTTAGATGTCGTGATGGAATATGAAGATTTTTATCTTAGTTTTAAACCATGGTGGCGTTTACCAGAACGCGAGAAACGCGACATCAATGACGTAAAAGGTGATGATAACCCCGATATCGATGACTACTACGGCTATTTCGAACTACGGGCTTTTCGCAAAATTCACGACAATGAATTATCGATTATGCTGCGCAATAACTTACGCTCAGACAACAAAGGTGCAATTGAGTTAAATTACAGTTATCCATTTCATAAAAAAGTGCGCGGCTACGTTCAAGTGTTTCATGGTTACGGCGAAACTTTACTCGACTATAACCATAAAAACACTCGCATCGGTATTGGGTTCATGCTGAATAATTGGCTGTAGCTATTCGATATTTCTACCAGCGCGCCCAACTGGTAGGGTTAACGTACCAATTACCGTCTTTCATATGTAAACTGATTGAAAGCACTCGTCGCTCGCCGTTGTTGAACTCAACATTCACCCGAACGCGAGCACGATTGTCTTTCACATAAGAATCACTCACTTGAACCAAAGCAATACCACCGCGATGCTTGCGCGTATTACTTTTCGCCGTCGAATCTTTCGCAACAAAAAGCTTATGGTCATCGTTTGCGTCATAATCGTCGGGCTCAACGATCTCTTTAAAGCGCGGCAGGTTAGCAAAATAAATGGCTTCAACGTATTCTTGCGCTACCACTTCGGGATTCGATTGATCCACACCGCAGGCAGTCAACAGCATGATGAAAGAGACCGCGATAGACTTGGTGATTTTTGACGATAACGATAACAAAGTGGAGTCCTCAGGTGCTTGCAATGAATCATGTTAAGTATACGAAAAAAATCCAAGTTCTTCGACGCAAACTAAGAATATCAACCCTAAAGTTGGTCGTACCTCGTTTGAACTGGGGGAGTTTTGCTTTGCTTGTAAAGCGAGTAAACTAAGCTCTCTTAAGATCGACAAGTTAATGTAGTTTCGAGAATACTATTAGGGCACTGTATGTATAAAATTGTCACCTTGCTGCTTATAACCGTATGTAACATCCTTGCGGCCAGCGACAAAGCGTCTTTGAACCGAGAAAAGCTCATCTATATTATGCCTGAACAACGTGGCTGGGAAGTCGTAGAACAATGTACTCGAAGCCACTATTACCCAGATGTTTTTTGGCGTGTCACAGAAGCTCAAGTAACCGCTATCGAAAAGCAATTAGAGCGACACATTAGCGAATTAAAAAAACAAGGGGCGGATTTTGTACCCGATCCGCTAAACGTTTATAAGCGTCAATACATTGGCTTTGATCTTGACGGTAAGTCCTATTTGTACGGTAACTTTTTCCCCAAAGAGGCTGATTTAGAAGATGACCCTACACGCAATGGAATCGTCTCTTGTCGTGGAGATAAGCGCTATTGGGGGATGTTGTTTAATATCGATAGTTTTAAATTTGAAGCCATCGAAAGAAACGACAAGCTGGTAAAGCCGCGAGGTATTATCGATCCAACGGTCTACGATGACCTGCCTCCTGAACGCTGATGCTCGCTATCGAGCCAAGTTGCTGCTTGTTAGACATGCCAAATCAAGCTGGGCAGATACCGCGCTTGCCGATATCGATAGACCACTTAAACAGCGCGGCGTTTCTGATGCGTTATTGATGCGTTCTAAGCATTTGGCTTTGTTTTCTAGGCCAGATACTATCGTACTGTCATCTACAGCGACCAGGGCCGTAGCAACCGCAACTATTTTGTTCGAACAATCACCGCGGCCATCGCCGTCATAGGTATCACTGATAGTCACTCATTGACCGGTGATCTTATTTACTCTGCGAAACCTTCTGATTGGCGTTAAAGACCTTTAACCAGTGTGGCCACTGAGCATTAAACATCAGCAATAACAAAGCGCCCCCCATTATCCAGCTCCACCACGCAACATTATGTTCCATTGAGTGCAATGATACGATTTGATCCATTAAATGGTATTGGCTCACTAAATAGTCGGTTAACAGACCGAAACCTAATGCCGTCGCAACCACTCCGGTTAAATAGGCCACCAACGCATGATTACCAAGCTCTTTCCGAATAATACCTAAGGTGCCAATATTGGTTGCGGGCCCGGCTAACATAAATACCAACACCGCGCCTGGCGATACTCCGGCCGCTAAAAATCCAGCTGCAATTGGAGTAGAAGCAGAAGCGCAGATATACATGGGAACACCAATGACGGTCATTAATAGGAGAGCGCTCCAGCCTTGTCCCCATTGTGCTAGCCAGTCCGCTGGGATGAACGTTTGGATAATTGCGGCAACGGCCAGCCCAAGCAACAACCAGCTACTGATGTCTTTTAAAAGTTGACCAAAAGAATAATTAAGTCCTTCCCATACTGCGACCCTTTTACTGGGCTCTTTGGGCGCTTTCGAACCGCAACAAGACGCAGCAGCAGGCGCAGCTTTCTCGCTCGCGCAACAGCCATCACCTTTACTTTGCGCTAACGTTTCACTGCTCGATTCGTGCGTTTCGTGGCGAACCAGTAGTCCTGCGACAATCGCACTGGTCACTGCCGCTATGGGACGAATAATTGCCATGAAAGGTCCTAATAATGCATACGACAACGTCACTGAGTCAGGACCTGTTTCGGGCGTAGCGACAAGGAAAGCAACGGTAGAACCTTTCGAAGCACCGGCTCTACGAAGGCCCATCGCCGCAGGCACTACCCCACAACTACACAGCGGCAGTGGTGCGCCAATGAAAGCCGCTTTAATCACATTAATTCGACGCTGCCCTCCTAACTGATTCTGCATCCACTGTTTCGGAATAAATGCTTTCATCAATCCAGCAATCGTTAAACCCAGAATCAGCCAAGGTGCCGACTCTAGCCATATGGCAAGGAAATTCTCTAAGAAATCAGACAACCAACTAGGCATAGTTACACTCCTCTTACACTGTCGAGTGCTTGCAAAATGGTACACTGCTCGGCTGACTCAGCTCCACCACAGCAGTTATCGTGTAAGCGCTTCACCGCCGCTCGCATTTGTTGCAGCTCGCGAATTTTGTCATCAATTTCGCTCAGTTTTTCTGCTGTTAGGCTCTTAACGTCTTCACAAGAGCTTTGATCTTTGTGCAAACGAATGGCTAATAACTCGCGCACACTGTCTAAATTGAAACCAATATCTTTGGCATGTCGGATAAACCGCAGTCGATCGATATCATCTTCATTGTAAAGTCGATAGCCCGACGCCGAGCGCATAGAAGGACTGGCCAACTCCTGCTTATCGTAAAAGCGCAAAGTATCAACGCTGAAACCACTGAGGGTTGCCGCTTGTTTAATTCTAAACATCGTCATTCACCTTTACTGCTTGATCGCAATATGCCCATTATAAACCTTAGAGTCGACTCAAAAGTCAAGCCTTTGGTTATTCAGTCATCAAGAAGGTCAATTCAGTACGCAGTCTTTGCTTAGGCGGCCTGTTGCGCAATGGCCTGTAGGGTCAGTCGACTCAATAACTGTTGATGTAAAGTCAACAGCGTCGGGGGAATTTGCTCGATAGCGGCCGCAAAATAATTTTCTAAATTTTCACCGGCTAAAAAGTGGATGGTCGTCGCATCCGCGCTTTTCAGCGCAGCAAGACGTGAATGATTATCATCGCTTGGAATGGAGAAATGACTCTGCGCTAACGGCAAGATCGACGTTCGGCAAAAGTTGACTAAGTCAGCCATTACTTGCTTTTCGAGCTGTAGCTCAAGGCTTAGAAACGACTGTTTGAGCGCAATAAATTCAGACGCTGAGGTATCATTGTACTGCGCCAAGAATTTGCGCCGAAAGCTACGAAATTCAACAACCTTCTGATCACTAACCGCAATGGCAGACATCAAAGAACGAAAATCATCTTTCGATAAAATCCTTCGCGTGGTTAACGCGTACCAGATAGCAAATAAGCTGACATTCACGTTTAAATGAAACTCATCTTGTAAAGCCAAGCACAATGGCTCTACCCCTTCCTTCTGATAAAAGTCATTTGCAAACTGCCAAAGAGAGTCGGTGGTAAATACGGTATCTGACATCACAGCGTCCTCCCTTTGTAAAATATAGCAAATCTGCGATAGATCGACAGCGGCTGCGCGATATTTGACGGCACAGCCGATGCAATGTCCCAGGTAAAACCGCCCTTCACGTTAACATCGCTGCCTTAGAGTCTATTGACGAGTCGATTGTTCCATATAATCAATCGCCATTTGCGACAATACCTGAACACCCAGCGGCATACCTGACTCATCGATATAAAAATCGGGGGTATGATGAGCAGGGGCTTGCTCTGGGGCGAGTCCTTTGGTTTTTCCACCTAAGAAGAAATACACTCCTGGAACTTGCTGCTGAAAAAATGAAAAGTCTTCTGCACCAGTGATCGCATCCATTAACAGCACATTATCTGACCCAGCGACACGTTGCATTGTTGGAAGCATTTGCTCCATTAATTCTGGCTGGTTATAGGTTATTGGGTAGTGCGTGGTATAGGGTAATTGCAACTCGGTTGTAGCGCCCATCACCGCAGCCGAATGTTTGACGACCTCACGTAAACGCGCATGCAAATGATTTCGCATGTCAGGATCGAGCGTTCTTATGGTTCCAATTAACTCGACACTTTGTGGAATAATATTCGATCGCACACCACCGTGAATACTGCCCACAGAAATGACGGCGGCATTTTTGGTTAAAGGCAATTGTCGACTGACAATACTCTGAATGTCGTTAATAATTTGCGCACTCGCGACAATCGGATCAATGCCATCCCAAGGCGTTGATCCATGAACCTGCTTACCCGTCACGGTCAATTTAAAGTTGTCTACCGCTGCCATAATACCGCCACTTCGATAGCCCAGATAGCCAACCTCCATTTTTGAAGAAATGTGTAAACCAAAGATGGCATCCACTTTCGGCGCGCGTAATACCCCTTGTTCAACCATGAGCTCAGCTCCACCTCGCTCGCCTGCAGGAGCACCTTCTTCAGCGGGTTGGAAAATAAACTTTACGGTACCGCGTAAATCGTTCTTACGCTTCGCCAAGGTTTCAGCAACGCCCATTAAAATAGCAACATGCGTATCGTGACCACACGCATGCATCACACCGACAGACTGACCGTTGTACTCACTGGTTACCTTAGAAGCAAACGGTAAATCTACTCGCTCGGAGACTGGCAAAGCGTCCATATCAGCTCGTAGAGCGACGACTGGACCAGGTTTTCCGCCTTTTAAAATTCCCACGACACCAGTGTGCGCAATATTGGTTTGCACCTCAATCCCTAGCGACTTTAAATGTTGAGTAATGTATTTCGCCGTTTCAAACTCTCGGTTTGATAATTCAGGATTTGCATGTAGATGACGTCGCCACTCAATGACTTTTTTTGTAAGCTAGCGCTCACCTCAATATCGGATGCAGTTGCAACACTAGAATTTCCCAGAAAAAAGGCGCCCAGCGCCAACAGTGAAAGACGTTTGATCATTATTATTCTCTCATTGATCGATTTGAAGACTCAGTGTACCGGAAAAAAATAATATAAACACCCATGCGAGATTAATGCGACCTCAAAGCAAAAGGTGGTGATTAGCACACACTTCATGATACAACATAATGCAAACAGAATATGGGAGATGCGTTTTGCAGACGTGGTCATTTTGGGTCGACCGAGGCGGTACATTTACCGATATTATCGCTGTATCGACAAACGGCGACTACCACTCGATCAAAGTTCTTTCGGAAGATCCTGATCACTACCACGATGCCGTTAGTTTTGGCATTCAGTCATTTTTATCGGAACAGCATCCGACTATCCCAAAAGAAAATCTGTCTACTCTGATTTCGGAAATAAAGATGGGAACAACCGTTGCAACCAATGCGCTCCTCGAGCGGAAGGGCGCTGCAACGTTACTTGTCGTCAATCAAGGCTTTGAAGATTTGATGATCATTCGAGATCAAAGTCGAGCTAATTTATTTGATCAGAATATACGACGACAGTCTCCTCTTTATCGACATGTTATTGGAATATCCGCTCGGTTAGACGCAGATGGAAATGAAGTTGTTAAACTCGATAAAGAAGCCATAAAAAGTCAGCTGCTTAAATTTTACCAACAGGGTAATCAGGCAATAGCGATAGCCCTCATGCACAGTTATAGAAATCCATTACATGAGCAAGAAGTCGCAGAGTTGGCTAAGAAAATTGGCTACACAACGATTGTTCTATCGCATCAAGCATCGCCTGCTCCCAAACTGTTACCTCGCGCAGAAACGACTTTAATCGATGCCTATCTGTCCCCTGTTGTTCACGACTATGTGAGCCGGTTGCAGCAGACCTTTAGAGATACGCCAATCTATTTTATGCAGAGCAATGGTCATTTAGTAAATGCCCATTTATTTGACGGAAAAGACGCCGTTTTGTCAGGGCCAGCAGGAGGTATCGTTGCCATGGCAAAAACAGCAAATGCAGCAGGATTTAATAAAGTCATTGGTTTTGATATGGGTGGTACCTCAACCGATGTGAGTTTATACCGAGGTCGATTTGAAATTACCAGCAATAGCGAAATTCAGGGTACAAGTTTAAGAGTCCCGATGCTCGCCGTGCATACCGTTGCAGCAGGAGGCGGCTCACAGTTGTCTTTCGATGGCGAAAAATTCAGTGTCGGCCCTGCATCCGTTGGCGCACACCCAGGTCCAGTCAGTTATGGACGAGGAGAACAACTTGCCGTCACTGATATCAACGTCATTTGTGGAAAAATTCGCTCCGAATATTTCCCGCATGTCTTTGGTCATAATGGTCAATCCCCACTCGATTTTGAACGCTGTCGCCGTGCTTTTGAATCGCTACAAAAAGAGATCAACAAAAAACTGGATTCGTCTTTTTCAGTTCATGAAATCGCTGAACAATTTTTATCAATTGCAGTTAATGCAATGGCCAATGCGATCAAAACAATATCAACACAAAAAGGCATTGAATTAACCGATTATGCTCTAAACGCCTTTGGTGGAGCCGGAGGTCAGCATGCATGCCTAGTTGCGGAAGCGTTAGGGATTGATAAAATATTTATACACGCAGAATCCAGTTTACTGTCAGCTTATGGAATGGGCTGCAGCGATATTGGTCAAGAGAGTGAACATTATTTCGGACAACCCTTTTCTGATTCTATTTGGCAAGAAATTAACGATTTATCACATCAACAGTTCATTGAACATAAACACAAACTTGCCAAGATCGAAGGGGACCTTCAACATCAAATTGTATGCTGGCTGAATTATCAAGGTTCCGATTTAACGCTAGCCGTGACCTATGACCAATATGAAACCATGCAACAATCGTTTCATCGGCAACATCAAGAGCGATTTGGATTCTCTAATGAGCTCGCTCGTATCGAGATTCAAAAAGCTCATCTTTCTACGCAAGTGTCTCAACCACTTATTGAAAGAAAAGCCGAACAGCTAAAACCAAAAGATATTCAAGAGCATGATGTTTGGTTTAACGATCAATTTATTAAAACCTCCTTTATTGCCGCTGAAAGTATTGATTACGAACAACCGATCATTGGTCCGGTGATTATTTATGACTCAAACACCACCATTGTCGTCGAGCCAAACTGGCAAATAAAAAAAACCAAGGGCGATCATTTTAGTCTTTCTAAACTTCGAAAGACCAAAGTAGAAAACTACAACGATACGAAGTTGAACCCTTCTCGCCTGGAAATTTTCAATAGCCTATATCGTCACATAGCAGAACAAATGGGTGCGGTCCTTCAAAATACGGCTCAATCAGTCAATATTAAGGAACGTTTGGATTTTTCATGTGCCTTATTTGATCGCACCGGAAATTTAATTGCTAACGCTCCTCATATGCCCGTCCATTTAGGCTCAATGTCCGACAGTGTAAAGCACGTAATTCATAAAAACTTACCGTTTCAAAAGGGTGACTGTTTTCTATTGAACTCACCCTATCATGGAGGAACGCATTTACCCGACATCACGGTTATCAGTCCAGTTTTTATTCAAGAAGAGTTACGATTTTGGGTAGCTTCGCGTGGCCATCATGCTGATATAGGAGGAATTACTCCAGGTTCAATGCCTGCGCATAGTCAGTCAATTGAAGACGAAGGCGTAGTGATTGAGTGCTTTGCCTTGATTAAAGGGCATCAGTTAGATTTAGCTGGACTTAAACGTTTGTTAACCACAGGAAAATATCCAGTACGAAATTTCGATCAAAACTTGGCCGATTTGAAAGCGCAAGTCGCAGCCAACCAGCGTGGAATCAGCGAATTACAACACGCTTGTAAGTCTTATGGAGAAGAGACGATAAGCGCCTACATGAATCACGTTCAAGATTACGCCGCTAACGCTGTTGGACGAGCAGTCGCTAAGTTTTCTCCATGTTCCTTTGCCATCGATATGGATTGTGGCGCTCATTTGAATTTATCAATTTCTCCGCTCAAGAACCAAGGATTACACTTCGATTTTAGTGGTTCTAGTAGCCAGCTCAATAATAATTTTAATGCTCCGAGATCCGTGGCCAAAGCCGCAATCTTATATGTTTTGCGCAGTCTGATTAATGAAGATCTTCCTTTGAATGAAGGCTGTATTCGTCCAGTGAAAATTACTATCCCCGACGGTTCGATGCTTTCACCTACCTATCCGGCAGCAGTGGTCGCTGGGAATGTCGAAACATCACAGGTTATTACCGATTTAGTCTTTGGAGCGTTAGGCCTTCAAGCCAGTGCTCAAGGGACGATGAATAACCTGACTTTTGGAAATGCAAAGTACCAATATTACGAAACCATCGCAGGTGGTAGTGGAGCAGGAAATCACTACGATGGTTGTGATGGGGTACAAACGCATATGACGAACTCTCGAATTACCGACCCAGAAATTTTAGAAATGCGTTTTCCAGTTAGTCTCGAACAGTTTAAGATAAGAACATCGAGCGGAGGCTCTGGAAAGCACAAGGGTGGTAACGGGCTGATTCGTAGGATCCGATTTCTCACTGAAATGACGGTGAGTATCCTGTCTAATAATCGAATAAATACTCCTTTTGGGATACACGGAGGAAGCCCGGGAATTGCCGGGGAAAACCGATTAATTTCTATCGATGACGGTTGGAAGGAATTACCGTCAAGTTGTGAGTTAACGGTCAATGCTGGTGAGGCGATTGAAATACGAACACCTGGTGGAGGTGGCTATGGATTCAATGAGTCGGATTCCAATGAGTCTGGATATTCTGATAGCGGTTCTCCTCAGAATTGCTCTACCGAATAAGCAATTCCTAAATAATAGGACGCCAGGATTAAGAGTGTTAAGAATTTAACTGTAATGAGGAAATATTAAGCATGTTGAGAGTATTTTTTGCATCGAGTGTTGCCATAACACTCAGCCTTTTTTTAGCCGCTTGTGGAGGCGGTGCCGCGAACAATCAGCAAGGCCCATTAAGTAGTGAGCCGCTAGCCATTTATACCTACGCGAATAGTAATCCTAACGATAGAAATCAGATGGAGTTTCGAAAAAATTACGGCGCTAAAATTACCAACGAACTTAAACAACGAAATCTATTTTCGACGGCCAATTACATTGGCGACGGACAAGATATATCTGGACAAAAAGTCGTGCTCCGTGTGACCTTCCTTTACTTAACCAACGCGAACGGAGACTGGCCAATGGAAGCCAAGGTACATTATCTATTGGAACGTGACGGTGAGTCTATCTTTAATCGTGTTTACCGGGTAGAAGCCACTCGTTACAATGCGGCAACCGAGTGCGCTGGTTGCGATGCTAAAACAACAGTACTAACCATGTTGAATAAAAAAGTGGTCCCTGACTTAACCGCAGAATTGTCTCGTTAGATAAAAGCTGTCTCGTTAAATAAGAACTGTCTGGTTAAATAAAAAAGGTTACCTCTACAATAGAGGTAACCTTTCAACTCAAATATCTAACCTTTGAAAATGATTAGAAGGTGTAACGCCCTTCTACTGACCAAGAACGACCAAGAGCATTGTAATGCTGATGATTGAAGTATGGCCAAGAGCCAGTGTTTTCAATGCGAGGATATTCGTCAGTCAAATTATTAATAATAACTTCAACAGAAAATTCGTTATTAATAAAGTAACCCGCCGTTAAGTTATACGTTGTCCACGAATCCAAACGCTCACTGCTATCAAAGCTACTAATAGTTCCTAAACGATTGCTTAGTAGTGTTACGCGCCAATCATCTAAACTCCAGTTGACAGTACTGCGGAAGCGACTGCGTAAATTGTTGTTTAAACGATTGTTTCGCCAGTTTGTATCGATTTCAGCACCAACAAATGGTTGCTTTTCACTTTTTAATACATTGGTATGGTTTGCAGTAAAAGTAAAAGTACCGATATCGTTGGTTGCTAAGATATAGCGGAAACTGGTGTCGACGCCAAACTGCTTTTGATAGGCTGTATTCACCGGGTAAGTTTCTACATTAAAAATACCATTAGCGTAGGTCACTCGATCGCCAACCATCAAACAAAAGTCAGGGTTGTTTGCAGCAAAATCTGCATCCGTTTCACACAAAACATAATCGTTTCTTAAAGCAATCGGATTTTCAAACTCAACCAATCCATCAAGCTCAAGTTGATAGAAATCAACCGACACAGACAAGCTCTCTAACGGCTCATAAACAACACCTAAAGTATGAGAGGTGCCCGTTTCTTCTTCAAGCTCAAGACTACCACGAGTTGTTGCGTAGACGTCAGAGCCATAGTAAGCACCACCTTCTGCAGCATAAACAAGATGCATGTCTGGTGCTCTAAAGTTTGTACTGCTTGTCGCTCGAAGCAATAGTTGCTCGGTCGGACGGTACTCTAAACCAACGTTATAAGTCCAAGCGTCGTCAACAGCTGTGCTATCGTCGTATTTGTCATAGCGACCCGCTAAGGTAAGCTTTAAGTTATCAGTTAACGGCCATAAAGTTTCTAAGCCCGCACCATAGCTGGTACGAGATCCTTTACCTTCAGTGCCCGTTCGATCAACCCAACCTTCTCCAGTATTATTTAAGGTACGTGGGTGCAGATCGATTTCATAACTCTTCTTACTCGCTTCAACAATCGCCGCGAATTGAACGCGATCTTTTCCAAACTGGAACATGTCACCCGATAACGTGAAAGACGCTGTCGAAATTGAACTGTCTTTTTTAGATAAGTCTTCACCCAAAATAGTGGCCAGTTCTTGCTCCGTTAATGGACGGAACAATTGTGTCATATCGCTTTCATTGTAAACATCAACAGGGACATTATTAATCGAGTTTACGCCCAAGTAGTTACCAAAGAAAAACGCTCGTGCCGCTTCTTCTTTTAAAAGAAATAAGCTGTCTTCTGAATTCTGAAAACTATGGGTTAAACTAATTTCGTAGTCATGATAGGTTTCAGTAAATCCTTTAAATCCGATCTGGATGTCTGCGCCGTACTCTTTGTGGTCAACATCAGTATCTTTAAACTCTGAAAGGTATCGACCATATTCAAAAATGCCGGTGATATTGTCTTGTGCATCAAGCACCACCGTTGGTCGTTCTGTTTGAAAGTACAAAGGACCACTGCTGCTTGCAGCATCTTGCTGCCACAAATGAAGCTCTAGGTATAACTCGTTGTAGTCACCTTGTTCAAACGTGATTCGATCAAATAAGTTCCAGCCTTCGCGCTCGTTAGCCAAAGTTTTTGTGCGATGAACGTAGTCTTGGCAAAAGCTGCCGTTGTCATCAGACTGATATTGAAACTCGAATGATGCACAAATCTCTGGCGTCGTTTCTTGTAAACGTTGCGGATCTGCTGGATCAAAGTAGTTATAAAATCCATAGGCGAACTGTGGCTCTCTCTCGCTTAAATATTTGCGATCAGAACCAAGAACAGCGTCTTTTTGCTTTAACTCAAACGACCAAAGATTATCAAAACCTTCGCCTTGTTTTCCTCCATACCATTGCAAGCGGTGAGATTCAGCGCCGCCACGCTTCGTATCACCATAGCGATAAGAAAGCGTTGTTGTATCGAGACTCTTACGGGTGATGATATTGACTACACCAGCCATCGCATCTGAACCATAGATTGCAGAAGCACCACCCGACATAATTTCGACACGTTCAACCATCGCCAATGGAATATGGGACAAGTTTACAAAGTTGCTTTGTCCATTATAGGGAGACGGGTAGTCAGCGATGCGCTTGCCGTCTAATAGATACAGAGTACGACCAGCACCTAAACCACGGAAGTTAACCGCTTGAGCGTTTGGCTGAAAACCGTTAGAAAATTGCTCGCCAACCACACTGCCGGTGGCCGAAGTAACCGAGCTCAAAGCCTCATATAACGTGTTAAAGCCTTGCTGCTGCATTTCTTCAGACGTAATACTGATAACCGTGGCCGCACCTTCTACTTCGGTACGCTTGATACGAGAGCCGGTGATAATGATCTTATCTTTGTTAGCCGAATTTTCGGCAGCCGTTACATTTGTGGTTGAAAACTGGCAGGCAATAGCCGTCGCGACCAGAATCGCCATGCGGCTTTTCGGGTGAATAATAGACATATTGTCTCCTTTGCAGACTGGAGTTGAAAACGAGGAGCGAAACTGGAGTACTCCTCAAGCGGGCGCATGGTAAAAGATCTAGGAGGGAAAACTCAAATAAAGATACCCGGTATTATTACCCTTGAAAAATATCTCATTACGAGTTTTTAAATCATGTATCGACTAACTCTTTGATTTTCCAATTGAATAGCCTTCTTTTAGACGAGCTTGCAGCGCTGGATATTGTAATAAATAGCGTTGGGGTTTCGTTCCTTTAAGACTCGAAAGCATGGCTAAGATCCCCAAAATTAAAGCGGGTATGATCCAAATAAGCGCCATCCCATAACCAAGCAACACCCGCTTCCGACTGGCGCACTTTCACGAAAGAATAAGACCGCAACGTGTGCCAAAAACCCACTACAAGCTATGCCATAGAACACTAGAAAAAACCGCTTTATTGAATTGGTATGCTTGTTTTTACAGTCAGAACAAACAGGCACGACGACTTGAGCCCTTTGGTTACGGTTAACAAGTTCTACGGTATATCCGTCTTTGGATTGGGTTTGCTGGCAAAACCAACAGGTTAAATCTGTTTTGGTCATAGTTTCATTCTCATATCAATTTGTTCTCTTATCAATTCATTCTTGATATTAGCGCGTTGTGTCTTCAAATATCCTGCACATCAATGACTTTTTCAAATTCGCGACCGAATCACTTTAAAAAAGCTACAACATAATCACAAGTACCGCCTCAAGCAGTGTCCGAGCTATAAACTCAGCGCGCTAAGGACCTGATCAAATCTTGAGATAATTGTAACAAGATAACGACCTGTAACTCATTATCTCAAACATCCGTTAATATTAACGCGTTTTTTATCACCAAATTGCCAAAAATTGATTGAGAAGCGACCAGTTACTTCCTATTCTTCCGTGGCGTCATAGGTGCACCTAGATGCTTTAAACCGCATGACAAGTAACTCACTTTCTTGGACCAAAAGTGCGATTACTATCGTTGTCATGACATGTGAAAAATGACATCGCGAGTTTAAGCAGTATTCAGCGATTACGAAAATTAAAGGTAATATAACTATGACTACCAAACCTAAGTTTGCACTGGGGGTGCTCACAACTGCGGTGATTGGATGCAGTAGTGTGATGAGTGCAGAACGCATAGCATTAACTGAGCAAAACCTATCACTTCAAGCATTACAAAAATCGGGGGTTGCCAGCGCGAACCCAGCCAAGTTCATCGGACTAGGCGACGACAACCAATTACAAGTACGCAAAACCTACCACAGCGCTTCGGGTCAAACGACCATTCGGTATCAGCAAATGTTTCGTGGTCTTCCAGTGCTTGGCGACGACGTGATCATTACTCAACGAGCTAACGGTACTTTCAAACATGCTCATGGCGCCATGTTGCAATCGATCGAAAAAGACCTTAAATCGATTAAGCCGTCCATTTCGGCTCAAGACGCGTTAAACATCGCAAAAGCGAAATTCGCTCCGCAAAATGCCAAACGCAAAGTCATCACCGAAAACGAAAGCAAGCGGTTGGCTGTTTGGAATGATTCAAACAATAAAGCTCGACTGGTTTACGAAGTTACTTTCGTCCAACACGCCGACAAGCCATCACGACCATACCTAATCATTGATGCTAAATCTGGTGAGGTGTTGCACGCCTTTGATAACCTTCAAACGGCAGACGCCACCGGCCCAGGTGGAAATCAAAAAACTGGACGTTACGTCTATGGTACTGACTTTGGCTCGCTCAATGTTAGCCAATCGGGCAACACCTGTACCATGAACAACACCAATGTTCGAACCATCAATTTAAACAATGGTACCAGTGGTTCAACAGCCTTCAGTTTTACTTGCCCAGAAAACACGGTTAAAGAAGTCAATGGCGCTTATTCACCATTGAATGATGCGCATTTTTTCGGTGGCGTGGTATTCGATATGTACAGCGACTGGTTAAACACTGCGCCGCTATCTTTCCAATTACGCATGCGCGTTCACTATTCTCGAAACTATGAAAATGCTTTCTGGGATGGTAGCGCCATGACGTTCGGAGATGGTGCCAGCACGTTTTATCCATTGGTTAGCCTTGACGTATCTGCACACGAAGTGAGCCATGGATTTACCGAGCAAAACTCTGGATTAGTTTACTCCGGTAAATCGGGTGGATTAAACGAAGCTTTCTCTGATATGGCTGGTGAAGCTGCTGAGTTTTATATGAAAGGCAGCAATGACTGGTTAGTCGGTGCTGATATATTCAAGGGCAGCGGTGCGCTTCGTTATATGAACAACCCTCCACAAGACGGTCGCTCGATTGATCATCAATCAGACTACACGTCGGGCATGGATGTTCACTATTCATCGGGTGTTTACAACAAAGCCTTTTATTTGCTCGCCAACAAAGCTGGTTGGGATACTCGAAAAGCTTTTGAAGTTTTCGCGAAAGCCAATCAAAACTACTGGACTTCTAGCACTAACTGGGACAATGCGGGTAACGGCTCACTCGATGCTGCCTGTGATTTAGGCTATGCCGTCGAAGACGTGCAAGATGCCTTAGCGCAAGTTGGCGTTAGCTCACAACCTAGCTCAAGTGAGTGTGGCGGTGGTGGACCAAATCCTCCGGATAACATCTTGGAAAACAATGTACCTGAAACTGGTTTAGCCGAGTCTCAAGGTAATGACATTATGTACACCATGGAGGTTCCTGCAGGCGCCAGCAACATCAGCTTCACCATGAGTGGTGGTTCTGGTGATGCTGATCTGTATGTTCGCTTCGGTGCGGCTCCGACCGATTCAACTTACGATTGTCGTCCTTACCGCAATGGCAACAATGAAAGCTGTACCGGTTCACAATCGGGTGGAACCTACTTTGTTCGAGTGAAAGCTTACTCGACCTTCAGTGGTGTTACCTTAGTTGGCTCCTATGATGAAGATACTGGTGGTGGCACCGATCCCATCGATGAAACCTACTCTAACATCAGCGTTAGCCAAGGTCAGTGGGAGTACTACACCGTTGATTTATCGGCCGGTTATAGCTCGCTTAACGTGAGCATTACCGGTGGCTCTGGTGACGCCGACTTATACGTGCGTCAAGGTAGCCAACCAACCACGTCGAGCTACGATTGTCGACCTTACCGTTGGGGCAACGAAGAAACCTGTTCCTTCAATGCACCGGGTAGCAATGTCTGGCACATTGGTATTCGAGGTTACTCAAACTCATCGGGCGTGACTCTGAATATTCAAGCACAGCCTTAATCGAGTTGTACCAACTCGCAGGGGAGCACCCGCTCCTCTGCTTCTTCCCTTACAAAATTCAGGTGAATCATGAAACAATTAACAACGATCAGTCTGTTAATTGTCAGCAGTTTTTTGGCAATTAATAGTCAAGCGAAAGAAACACATCACCATAATATTCAAATCGACGAATCCACCGGTCACGGCTGGATCACGATTGGCAATGACGCATTTGAGAAAAGCGCAAAGCGGCTTACCTCAGAATTTCAGCTCGAGTTTTTGGACACAAACGACGCCAAACGCAAAGGTGTTCGTGTCGCCAAAATTCAAAACGCAGCCGTTCCAAAGCTCAGCGAATTTATGCATCAATCGTTCAATCGTTGCGGCGGCTTTTTCTACCATGAGTCAATGCAAAAGGCGATCGACTATGCTCAACTACAAGGTGACCCAGACCTGCAGTTGGTGAGCTATAGCATTGATAATCCACAAGGGGTTCAACAACTGGTGAATGAAATGGCAGCGAGTAACTTAGCGGCGACCGTTTCTACACTGAGTAGTTATAACAATCGTTATTACACCCAGCAATCAGGGGTTGATGCAGCAACATGGATCAAGCAGCAATGGGAGCAAATAGCTCAAGGTCGCAGTGACATTAGCGTCGAGTTTTACAATCACAGTTGGTCGCAGCCTTCTGTCATTGCAACCATACAAGGGTCGTCTTCTCCCAATGAAATAGTGGTGGTTGGTGGTCACCTTGATTCCATCAACTCCAGCCAACCCTCGACTGGTCGCGCACCGGGATCAGATGACAATGCGTCGGGCATTGCGGTCGCAACAGAAACCTTAAGAGCGATTGTTGCAAGTGGTTATCAACCGGCAAGAACGGTGAAGTTCATGGGATACGCTGCCGAAGAAGTCGGGTTGCGAGGTTCTCAAGCCATTGCACAAGATTTTAAAAACAGCGGACTTAATGTTATCGGCGTGGCTCAATTTGATATGACTGGAAACCAAGGAACACCGAGTCGCGATATTGTGTTCATGACCGATTATACTAACGCAGCGCAGAATGATTTTATGATGCAATTACTCGATACCTATTTCCCCAATATCGTTTATGGAACGAGTCGCTGTGGATACGGCTGTTCTGATCATGCGTCTTGGCACAATCAAGGATTCGCGGCTTCGATTCCTTTCGAGTCAAATATGAACGATGCGAATTATCGTATTCATACATCGAACGATTCTGTCTTTGATCAAAATCATGCGCTTAAATTTGCAAAACTTTCTGCAGCCTATGTGGCCGAACTAGCCAAACAAGGTAACATTCAGCCACCGCCCGAAAAGGTGCTCGAAAACGGCGTACCCGTCACTGGTTTATCGGCGTCTCAAGGCAGCGATGTTATTTACACCATGGAGGTTCCTGCAGGCGCCAGCAACATCAGCTTCACCATGAGTGGTGGTTCTGGTGATGCTGATCTGTATGTTCGCTTCGGTGCGGCTCCGACCGATTCAACTTACGATTGTCGTCCTTACCGCAATGGCAACAATGAAAGCTGTACCGGTTCACAATCGGGTGGAACCTACTTTGTTCGAGTGAAAGCTTACTCGACCTTCAGTGGTGTTACCTTAGTTGGCTCCTATGATGAAGATACTGGTGGTGGCACCGATCCCATCGATGAAACCTACGCTAACATCAGCGTTAGCCAAGGTCAGTGGGAGTACTACACCGTTGATTTATCGGCCGGTTATAGCTCATTAAACGTGAGCATTACCGGTGGCTCTGGTGACGCCGACTTATACGTGCGTCAAGGTAGCCAACCAACCACATCGAGCTACGATTGTCGACCTTACCGTTGGGGCAACGAAGAAACCTGTTCCTTCAATGCACCGGGTAGTAATGTCTGGCACATTGGACTTCGAGGCTATTCCAATTCATCGGGAATTACCTTATCAATTCAGGCACAGCCCTAGCTTGTTAAAGTAAACTCTTTTTAAAAGGGTTAAGTGTTCGATGTTCTCGCATCGAACACTTTACTTTACAATGCGGTTTCGTAGAATCATTCGAGGTCGCGCATGTACGTTGTAATTTTTAAAGCCAAAACTAAATCTCTCGATCAAGACTACTTTTCAACGGCTGCTCGTATGCGCCAGTTAGCGCTTGATAAATATCAATGTATTGAATTTACGTCTGCCGAACAAGATGGTTTCGAAATTGCGCTGTCGTATTGGCATTCACTAGAAGATATACAGCGATGGAAATCGAATGCAGAGCATTTAGCCGCACAGGTTATCGGTAAGAAAAACTGGTATTCGAGTTATCAAGTTGAAGTAGTTGAAGTTTTGCGTCGATATGAATTTGAACAATAAAAAAAGCCCAGTATTTAGCTGGGCTTTTTTGTATCGAGAACGTAGTTACAGTGACGGTGGAGGTAAAATAATTATCTCTGATCGTAGGGTAATGTAACCCGTTGTAGTGAACGTTTCATTATAGCAAGTGGTCGTTGCAGTGAATGGAATGCTGTAGGTGCCATTCGATGCACTCAAGCTAAAGTTTGCCGTTGCTTCACCACCATCAGCAATGTTACTCAAGCTAACACTGGTGGTTCCACTAACGCCGGCAACATTACCACGGGTGACCGAAACACTGCAGGTATCAACACCGCCGTTGTTACGAACTTTTAATGGCACTGAAATCGAGCCAAATGGAGTTCCACGGAATGATTGGCTTGGTATCTGCAATGAAGGAGGAGACACTTGACTGAAGTTTTCTTCGGTCGCTAAAGCAAATGATTCACTGCTTGCTCCGGCAAAACTACTGCTCCATGCATACACTTTAATCACAGCATCGATGGTACTTGGCGCAGCCACTTGATGCACATTATCATCACCATCAAAATCTGAGTCTTTAAGAGAATTGTTACCTTCTTCATAAAGTCGAAGATTTAAGTCACTCAAGTTGTACGCACTGCCTGTAGGTCCAGAAGCAAAGTTTGCGCGACGCTGCCAAACTAACGTGGCTTTTTCGTTGGTGTACATTTTTCCTTTGAATAGTTTGTAGTCGTTTGCAATGTTGTTGTTGTTACGAGGAACGACGGAACTTACAAAATAATCAGCACGGTTAAAATGCGACTCCCACATATCGATGTAACCCCAACCATAGCTTTTATCCCAATGCGATCCCGCAACTTGACCATCGTCTGCCGTACTGCTGGTATTGTTTGAATCCCAAGCATCAGCGGTGTTGATCAAGACAGCTTTTTGAGCCATCGCGGTATGATTGCCACCGTCTTCCATCAAAATGATTGCGCCAGCAACGTGAGGTGCGGCCATACTGGTGCCTGATTTATTAATAAAATCGGCTTCCGTCGCCCAGTCACTGTTTGTCGACATAATAGACGAACCCGGTGCAGCGATGTCAGGCTTACGACGACCATTCAGCGTTGGTCCAACACTCGATGAGCCACTACGAACATCATCACTGCGTGTTGTCGTATTACGGTCGTTCATGTTTGCTACAGCCATCAAGTTGAATGCTGGCGCAGGATGAGTAATACGCGGAGCTGTGTCACTCCAACCAGAATTACCAGTAGACTTTGTAACCATCACATTATAGTTTTGTACAAACGCATCATAGAAGGCATCGGTGGCAGAGTAATCGGTATCATCCGCAACGCCATAGCCAAGTGAATGATTAACGACTTCTGGGCCCTGACAGGCACCCGATAACATCCACTGCATATTGGTCATCGTCGTCGATTGATTTCCGGAGTTGGCCCAAATAACTGAGTCAGTACCTGGCGCTGTTCCTTTGTAAGTAGCATTGTCACTGATCACGATACCCGCAACATGGGTTCCATGATCACCAGTAATCGACGAACCTGGTTTGCTACAAAATACATTGCCCGTAAACGCAGGGTGATTTTCTCGAACGCCAGTGTCAACCACCCCAAAGTCATAGGGGTAACCATCAAAATTATTAGAGTGCCATGTATTGTATTGTGCTGACGGCACGCTCACATTGGTTTCATAATCAGGCTCAGCATCCAGCATGATATAACGCACTTCTGAGTAGTCTGCCAGTTGAGCTAAGAGTTGGGCTGGAACTTGCGCACCAATGACTTGATTTAAAGCCGTTTTATTTTTAACTTCACCACCTAACGATTTAACGACATCGGCGACATCATTCAACTTCGCTTTGCCCGCTTGCTCGATCACTTGAGCCTTAGCTTTTCTAGCCTTATCACGCATTTCATCAAGTTGCTTCTTTACCACACGTGCCGACTGTTTATCTTGCGCGGTCATACTTGCCGCTTTAGATTTCATAAACTCACGTTCTTCTTTTTCTGACAATGATTGAGCGGGACGATACTTGGCATCTAATGCTTTTAATTGCATTGACAAGTTATCCAATTCACTTTTATAGGTTTGGTCGATTTTATTTAATTGCTTTTCAATGTTCTCACCTTGCACAAAAACGATCACATTAACTAACTCATCGTTACCCGCTTTGTTCACCACGGCTTGAAGTTTTTTGTCGATTTTGTTCGCTACTTTTGCAACGTCCTGTTGCTCCGAAGGGTAATAAATGCCATCTTCCCCTTTCTCACCAACCATTTTTGTAGTGGTTTCGTTCTTTGCGGCGGTCATCGCCATTGATGATAAAACACATGCTGTAATCGTTGTCATCCTGAAAACGTTATTCATGATATAGCTCCTATAAATTGATATAGCCTATTGCCCAAGTTGCAACTCCTGTTTTGGGAAATATGGATGTGTACTGAAACGGCAAATAATGGCTTGTTTTTTCAGCGGCGACGATCATGACAAGCTATTCGACTCAACAATAGGAACTAATGACTGCAGTATTTGTAAGCGATCGACGTTTCTCAATTTTCGATATCGCAAAACAGCAGTAAAATATATTTCAAATTAAAATATTTAGAGAAAGCTTGTGGGAAGTTTCAGTTTTTCTAGAAAATAAATATCGAATGCGTTATCGCAAGGAAAAAATAAAATTTACAGTAAGAGAGAAATAAAAAACGTCGCAACTAGCGACGTTTCTTCAATTCTATTGAAAAATAGCAAAGCTTAATGGTTCTAATATCCATGTTTTTTCTGATTGTCGCTGTAATCGACTGTTATTCACAATCGGCGCGAGCGATTGACTGACGGAATCAAGGGATAGACTCTGAGAGGATTCCGCCGTATTGATAGCTACCCACAGTGATTGACCATCATAACTTCGCTTCACTAAAAATATACCCGGCGTAGAACTGTCTATAATAACTTCTTGGTCACCCAGTCGAAGTGCTTTAAATTGACGATAAATTTGTGCGTAATACTTAAAGCTTTGATACAACGGATGTTGCTCGTCAAAATTGTTGTCAGCGGTCGTGGCATCGGTTCCTAACAAGTCATTATCGTTATATTGTGGTGTCTTCGACATCATCATATCTTCTCGAGCTCCGCGATCACCACCATCCCCGGTAAATCCTTGTTCATCGCCATAGTAAATAACCGGAACACCTCGCAATAAAAACATCATTGCATTAGCGAGTTGCACACGTCGCAATAAATTGGCTTCACTCGCTTGGGGCAGTTGTTGTTTCAGAGTAAAAGCAAAGCGTCCTACATCATGGTTACTGATAAAGTTCATCAATAACCCAGCATGACTGTCTTCGTCGAGATACAACTTATCTTGCGCAAAGAGCTCACTTAATTGATCAGTCCCTTTGCCATAAATTAATGCGTCTTTAACTTTGTATTGAAAGGCAAAATCGAGCACTGATGGCATTTTACCCGTGGTGGTGTAATAACTCAGTTCTTTTGGATCACCTGAGTAAACCTCACCAAAAACAAAAAAATTCGTAATGCCTTGCTGTTGAGCAAACGCCATAATCGCTGGCGTAAATTGCTGCCAAAATTCAATATTAACGTGCTTTACGGTATCGACACGAAATCCATCGGGTTTAAACTCTTTAATAATGTTGTTAAAGATTTGGATCATTCCTTTAACAACTTCAGGATTATCAGTATCAATATCATCCAACCCCATAAAGTCGCCATAAACAGAATTTTCACCGGTCCAAGTGGAGTCGCCTTGATTATGATAATAGCGAGGATCATTCAGCCACGAGGGATGTTTCAAGGTTTCCGTCCCTTCGATGAGATAGGGTGTATAACCTTGCCCTGCCTTGGTCATGGCTCGATCTCGATATTCACATAATTGCATATCGGTGCTGAACTTTGGAGCATCAGGTAAATGACATTCGCGATATTTAATGACATCAGCCGTGTGGTTGGTAATGATGTCAAAAAACACTTTCATATTACGTTGATGAGCTTCGTCGATCAGCGTTTTCAAAGCCTCATTTGAACCTAGATGAGGATCAATCGATGTGAAGTCAATCGGCCAATATCCATGGTAACCGGAAGAGTCGCCTTGCACGGCTAAATTTCGCAATACAGGGGTTAGCCAAATTGCGGTTACGCCCATTTCTTTTAAGTAATCTAGACGCTGTGTTAATCCGAGTAGATCGCCCCCATGATAATGTCCTGGACTAGTCGGATCGTACCCTCCGTAAGATTCCGGCTGTTCTGGATCACCCTGATCATTGCTAGGATCACCATTGCTAAAACGATCCGGCAATACAAAGTAAAATACTTCATCTCGAATGTCTCTTTCGGAGTAATGTTTCAGTGACGGCTTTAATGATTCTGTAGATTGCGTCTTTTCTGGCTCTTGACAGCCGGACAACAACGTCAACAGTAAACCAAACCCTACCCGTTTAACTGCAGTAGAAACGGTTAGATACGTCAGTATTCTTTGAGTGCTTTTTACACCTTGATGAACGAATGAGACTTGTTTCATTATTTTAACTTTCCTATCGAATCGGCAGCGTCTGAAACTAGATGTATAAAGTTGACATGGTAAGATAGAAATCTCAAGATATTTACCTGCTTCGCATCAATGACTACGTATGCAAAGGTCAAGACGACGCAATAACCCACTGGAATGGCTATGACAATATCATTGAATGACCCCTCTCTATTAAAAACTCAGTCTTACATCAACGGTCAATGGTTACCGGCTGCGAAAACTTTTTCGGTGTACAACCCTGCAGAGAATAGCGTTATCGCTGAAGTCAGCGACGATGGAGTTGAGCAGGTTGAACTGGCCGTTGCTGCAGCTAAGACCGCTCAGCAACAATGGGCTTCAAAAACTGCGAATGAGCGATCACAGGTCTTGATGCGATGGCATCAAGAGATTATGAATAACCAAGATGATCTGGCGATGATCATGACGCGAGAACAAGGTAAGCCTTTGGCTGAAGCAAAAGCAGAAATTGCTTACGGTGCCACCTTTGTTCAGTGGTTTGCAGAAGAAGCGAAACGGGTCAACGGAGAAACCTTACCAAGCCCCTCTCCCGATCGCCGTATCAGTGTCATTAAACAACCCATCGGTGTCGTAAGCACCATAACCCCGTGGAACTTTCCCAGTTCAATGATTACTCGAAAGGCCGCCCCTGCATTAGCCGCGGGATGCACCATGATCGCTCGCCCTGCTAGCGAAACCCCCTTATCGGCATTGGTTTTAGCTGAACTTGCAGAAAGAGCAGGCATTCCAAAAGGTGTTCTAAATATTGTTGTCGGCACCGACTCTCGAGGAATGGGAAAAGTCCTTACCACACATCCTGACATTGCTAAGTTTTCATTTACCGGCTCCACCGAAGTAGGAAAGAAGCTGTTAGAGCAGTGTGCCAGCACGGTTAAGAAAGTGTCTATGGAACTCGGTGGCAATGCGCCTTTTATTGTGTTTGATGATGCCGACATCGATGCGGCAATTACAGGTGCGCTCGCATCGAAATATCGCAATACCGGTCAAACTTGTGTCTGTGCCAATCGGCTATTGGTGCAGGCTAATCTTTATGACACCTTTGTCGAACGGCTAGCTGAAAGAGTTGCGACGTTAAAAAGCGGAGAAGGCACTCAACCAAATGTCGATATCGGACCTATGATCAATCGCCAAGCGGTGATGGATGTTCATTCCCTTGTTGAACAGGCGCAACAACAAGGCGCGACATTAGTGGCTGGCGGAAAGCTACCTGAAGGCCAGAGTAATTTTTATCCGCCTACTTTAGTTTCTAACGTTAGTAGCGATATGGCGCTCGCTCAAACAGAAATCTTTGGCCCTGTTGCGCCGGTTATTCGTTTTGAAACTGAGCAAGAAGCCATTGATATTGCAAACAATACTCGTTATGGCTTAGCTGCTTATTTTTATTCCAGAGACATCGGACGATGTTATCGCGTCATGGAAGCCCTCGAGTATGGCATGGTGGGGATTAATGCAGGTGTGATCTCAAACCCTCTTGCACCTTTTGGCGGCGTGAAAGAATCCGGCATTGGGCGAGAAGGTTCACACTATGGCATTGATGAATATCTTGAAATTAAATACGCTTGTTTCGGCGATATCGATCAATAATCTAAATTTTATAGAGCCGTATAAAATGACTCTGACTAACCATACCGGATGGTCAGGGTTCATTCTCTTAAATGCATCAATAAAAAATCATGACGCTCTCAACGGATGAAGCGTGTTAAACTCCCTTTCTACATTCATTGATAAAATGCTTCGATTTCGAAAAATCGATTTGGCATTTAGGTACGCTTAACGTTATAAAGCAACTCATTCGAAAAGTTGACGAACGAAGCTATTCAACTATCAAACTTAGCTTCGACCAATCTTGGCTTTGACCAAAATTAGCTTTAACCAATCTTGGCTTCGACAATCTCGAATGAGGGAATCATGATAGACACTCATTTATTAACTGGAAAACCATAGCCTTGAACGAACAACCACTGATTACGCTGATCGCTACCTTTGGATTGATTTTCGCCGCTGAATTCGCTGATAAAAGCCAATTAGTTTGTATGACGCTAACGGCTCGCTTTAGGCCTTGGCCGGTGTTTATAGGAGCGGCCTGTGCTTTTCTTATTTTAAATACACTGGCCATTTTGTTTGGTGCGGCGATTGCTCATTGGATACCCGAAAGTTACATTGCCTTAGTGGTGACAGTGTTATTTTTAGTCTTTGGGATTCAAGCGTTACTGAACAAAGATGAAGACGCTGACGAAGAGGTAGAGATCAAATCTTCTCGCTCGATTATTATGACCGCATTATTGCTGATCACTATTGCTGAATTTGGTGACAAAACACAATTGGCGGTCGTGGCATTAGCATCGACCTTTGATCCGATCGCGGTGTACTTAGGCGCAACGCTCGCGCTTATTACCACATCAGGATTAGGTGTATGGGTTGGTCATCGTTTAGTCAAGAAATTTTCAGTGACGCGCCTGCATCAAGCCAGCGGCGTCATTTTCATTTTGATCGGATTGTTCAGTGGTTACCAAGCTTACCAATTACTTATGCTTGCAGAATAGTTCTCAATTATAAAGATTAGCGGGTCATAATCCGATCCGCTAATCTTTATGATCAACACGTTCAGTTTAAACTATTGGTCTAAGTTTAAATGATTGGTCTTAGTTTAAAATATCAATAATCTCTCGAGTTTTTTCTTTTAGTTTTAAAAGACGCCCATCAATATTCACCGTAATAGCGCCATCTTTGCCTAGTGGCACCACGACACGAGCATGGGAATAAACCTCTTTATCTAAGACATCACCCTTCTTTAGTTTTTTTTCCCAGCCTGGAGGAAGCTTTTCACCTCGGTCTAATTTCTTTTGCAAGCCGGGTGGTAACGATTTATCTTTCTCTTTGTCCTTTTTCGCGAACGCCTGAGTTGCAGTTAATGCAAGTGCCACCGACACAAGGATATTGATCACTCGATAACTCATAAAAAATCGCCTTATAATTGAATAACGTCAATCATCTTGCCAGTTATTGTTTGCGGTGTCTAACCACAGGTTCACAAAGTTTTCGCCACTAGGATACACTCAATTTTTGCTCTCGTCTTAACGATCGAAATGGCTTCGGGTGAGTTCGACTAAACCAAAGTAAAAATAGGCTTGGAGTAAAATAGAATGAAATAATGGTTGAAAGCAATACACCGCCTGCAATCGCCATCGCGAATGGCGGCCAAAATCCTCCGCCCTCTAGTATCAAAGGAAGAAACCCAAAGAAGGTCGTAATGGTGGTCGATACGATATGGCGAGATGAACGAAATAATATAGCCGCCACTCGATCTCGGTCGCCTTGCATTGCTAGAGAGTCTTCTTTCAGTGCGCTTAATATAATAATCGCAGCATTGATTGACACACCGATCGAGCCAATCACCCCGATAAGCGCTTGAATTCCAAATGGATAACGCATAATTGCCAATGAAAGTAAGCTAAGTCCTGCTGCGAGTCCACATACGATAAAGGTAATTAAACTTAGTCGGTACGATCGAAAAGTAACAATAATCGTTGCTATGCTTAAAGTAATGATCAACCCAACGGAAGAAACTAAATTTGCAATGGTTTCACTTCTCGCGTCTGCATCGCCGCCAATCGACAAATGATATCCTGGCGGCAAACGAATGGGATCGTCGGTTAATTGTTGCTGAACTTTCTTTAAGACTTCTTCTGGCAAGACTTGATGCTTTATAAATCCCTGAACCAAATTGACTCGTTCGCCGTTTTCACGAGCGATAACACTTTGTGAACTGGTTAATTCAAACTCTCCTAGTGCAGATAGAGGCACGCCCATGTCTGAACTACTCGACGTGTTTGAAGGCAAGTTTAAATGTCGAAAACGCTGAATGTCTTTACGAAATTCATCTTCAAAACGAATCCAAATGGGAATTTCTTCTGTCTGTTCTATCACACTACCCGAAGGTATGCCCACTAAGCCATTGGCTAAATAATCTGCTATTTGAGTTAATCGAAAACCGAGCAGTTGTGCTTTGTTTTCATCGGCTTGAAACATCAGCTTAGGAGCGCCATTGGCCAAAGTATGACGGGTATGCGTTATGTCAGACACTCGAGCCATTCGCTCCCGAATTTGATCGCCAATCAGTGCGAGTTGTTCTAAATCTTGTCCAAATACTTTGATTTCAACAGGAGCATTAACTGGAGGTCCCTGCACCAGACCACGAACGATAATTTGCGCATCTGGAACCAATTGGTTTAATTCAGCCTGTAAATGGTGAAGTAATCGACCGGTCGCTTCTTCGCTTTTTGTTGTAATCAACCCTTCGGCAGATGAAGGATCTCCGTCTTTGTCTCGAATCATATTGTAATAGAAAGCCGGAGCACTCTCTCCTATCACCCAGTGTTGTTGCTCGATATCTTGATCTTGTTCAAGATAGGCATAAACTTTTTTTACGATGTGTTGAGTATGACCAATCGAACTACCACTTCCACTGTCAACTTGAATGTAGAACTGGTCTCTATCAACGCCAGGAAAAAACTGCGCAGTTAATGTCGGAAAAAGTAAAAAACCCGTCAAAGGCAAGATCAATGCGATACTCATAGCGCTTTTCGGATAAACGACAGTCCAGTCTAAAGACGACTTAAACCATCGCTTAACTTTTTCAAGTTCTACCAGCGGCTTTGCATCCTCTTTTAATAACCAGCCAGAAAGACTTGGAGTAACCGTCAATGCTAAAAATAAACTACTAAAAAGCATCACGATCACGGCAATCGCAATTGAGCCGACAAAGTCACCAGCAGGTCCGGGTAATATTGCCATCGGCATAAACGCGAGCGCGGTCGTAACGGTCGACGCAAGCAGCGGTACCGATAATCGATTTATTGAATCAATAATAACTTCTGCAGGATCTTTTTTCTGTTTAATTCCATGAGCAATTCCATCGGTCATCACTATCGCCGCGTCAACGAGTAAACCAAGTGCGACGATTAAGCCCGTCACGGACATCTGATGAATCGGAATACCAACATATTGCAAAATCGTTAATGACAATAAACTGGTTAACGGCAATACAATGGCAACCACTAATGCAGCGCGCCAGCCCATAGAAATAAGTAAAACAAGAACGACCAGAAATACTCCTAAAAATAAATTACCAAATACCTCGTTGAGTCGCTTTGATGTGTATTCACTTTGCGAGAATATTTGCTTATGTTCAATATTTTTTGGTAGCGCCTGTTCATAGTCACTTAATACTTTTTCTACACGACGTGTCCAGTCGTCTACTCGTAAATCGGGTTTCATACGCGCTGCAACAATAATCGATAAGCGATTAGATGAATAGGCAATTGCTGATAAAGGTTCTTCAACGGTTTTTTCTAGTTCTGCAATATCACCTAGTAGAACCTGCGAACCCCGATGGTTAACCACCGGAATTGACATCAGGCGCTGTAGAGAATCGGTAGCGCCAGCAACTTCTATTAATAATGAACCACGGGATGTTTCTGCTCTTCCAGCAGAATTCTTTACATCGGCGCGAGAAACCGCCATCGCAAGATCGGAAATGGATAATTGCAGTGCGGCCAATTTGATCGGATCAGCCTTAACGTAAACCACTTCTTTGGGATCACCAAAACGCTCGACAATTTCCGTTCCACTCACTTGGCGCAATTGATCTTGTAAGTACTTTGCCTGACGAATGAGTTGGGCAACATTTTCATCATCTGAGGTTGATTGAATCACACTGATAGACGTAAATGCTCCTGTCCGATCATTATCAAACTGACTTGCTCCTACGCCATTGGGCATATTTAGTCGAGCATCTTCTAAACTGTCTCTAATCTCTGACCAAGTTTGTTCTATTTCTTGGTCATTTATAAATTTCGACAACTCCACTCGAACAACTGAAATACCTGCTCGCGAGTTTGACGTTACCTTATTAATGTCCGCAATTTCGGCCAATTCATCTTCAATTTTTTTACTGACTTGTGATTCAACTCTAGAAGCATCCGCTCCAGGAAAAGGGGTTACTATTGTCGCAAATAAATTGGTAATGGTCGGGTCTTCTTGTTTACCGATAGTAAAGAAAGATGACACACCAAGAACGACAACCATTGCAATGAGGAGAACAAATAGCCGAGGCTCTCGGTAGAGTAGTGTTTTAAAATTAGGCGTCATTGTCTGTGACCCCGATTGGCAAATGTTGAGTTATTCTCGTCGAAGAGTTTGCCGTTGAAGAGTTTGTCGTTGAAGAGTCTGTCGTTGAAGAGTTTGTCGTTGAAGAGATTGTTTCCGAATTTTGAAAGACTACGGGAGTATGATTAGTCAGTCGGTGGGTTCCGGAGTCAACGACTAACGCATCTTCACTAAAGTTAGCAGAGACATAACTTCGGTCCCGCTCGGTATACAAAACATCAACATTATGTTTAACAGCACGCTTCTGAGAGTCGACAATAAAGACCTCCCATAAACCTTTACGCCCTTTGATCAAAGCGCTGTTTGGTAACCAAAAACCTTCTTTCTCAATGGTCAACGGCCATTGCAACTCTAAGTATTCACCCGCCACTATCGTTTCATTACCATCAATAACAAACTTAACCTTTCGCGTTTGCGTGAGAGAATCAACCGCAGGATAAGTTGAATGCCAGCGTGCGGTGATAGGCTTTTTAGAAAAGGTGAACTGATAATCCTTTTGATGAGTTAATTGCCGCGCAATAGTCGCTGGCAAGGCAACCACTAGTTCGTTCACTCGAGCACTGGTTAGCGTTAGCACATGAGAGCCCGGTGCCAAATAAGCGCCTTCGTCTAACAGCCTTTGACTCACGGCTCCACTAAAAGGGGCGACTACGTTCGATTTTTCGATTTGAATATTCAAGCTTTTCAGTTCGGCACGCGTTAAATTCTGTTGTGCTTGAATTTTTTTAATTGCGCTTCGAGTGCGTCGAGTTCGTCATTAGAGCTAAAGTCTGATCGCTTTAGATTTCGTTGACGCTGCAATCGTTTCTCGGTCAATTCTAAATCTGCGTTTAACGACGCTAGTCGAGCTTCACTGGCAAGCTGTTGTTGTTCTAGCAATTGAGTATCAACCGAAAAAAGTAAGTCTCCTTCGTTGACCAAGTCTCCTTCCTCGACCTCCACTTTCATTAATCGCCCGGCAAGTTCACTCGCCATTGCGGTCGTCTTTGCCGCTTCCATTCGTGCCGGAAAAAACTGAGTCACTTCTACTTGAGTTTTCCATTGAACTGGCACACCCGTTACTGGCATAGGGTTTTGTTGTTCGCTTTCATCACCTTCAGTGGCTGAGGAGCATCCGGTCAAAATTAGGGTAACAACAGATAGGAACAAAATAACGTTCGGCCGAAGAGTCATAGGTAGCTCCTTAGAGAGGGACCTCATGGTCCAAAGTGAAGGACTTATGTTAACAGCGTACACATTAAATGTAAACACCGTTAACATAAGTTGTTTAAATGACTAAAAACTAGTATTCTTTCATTGACTTAGGAGATTTTTAATTGAACTCATCAAAGACTAAACAAGCTGCCAAAGCTAAGACTCGTTATCATCATGGAGACTTAAAAGAGGCTTTGATCAATGCCGCTCATGAATTAGTTAGCCAAAAGGGACCCGATCACTTTTCGCTGACCGATGCATGTCGTCTCGCGGGTGTAAGCAAGTCAGCCCCTTATCGTCACTTTGGCAACAAAGACGATCTCCTGCAATCAGTGCGCGATAAAGGCTTTAAGAAAATGCGTCAGGGCATGATAGCTGCGGCAGAGGATCTGGTAACAGGCAGTAACCAATGCATTACCGCAATAGGAATGGCCTATATCCAATTCGCAGTCAGTGAGCCGGCGCTATTTAAATTAATGTTTGGCAACAGTCGCTCACTACCTGAGAACGACTTAACCGATCTGGAAGGAAAGCCAACGTTTAAAATACTACTGGATCAAGTCATCGCGCGTACCAAACTGCAAGACATCGGAAGCTTAATGAGTGTGGCTTTTCCGCTATGGACTCTCGTACATGGAGCATCGATGCTAATCATCGATGACAGCTACCGAAGAATTTATCCCGACAGTAATACCGAACAAATGATTACTGAAGCAACCAAAAGACTACTCGCAGAATTCCCAGAGTAGCGAATTAACATCACTCTCTAACTGCTATGTCAATTATTCAACAACCTTGAGTTGCGGTTTAGGTTGAACAACCAAAGTCATTAGTACTGAAATGATTGACCAGATGCTCGCGACTGCATTCAGTAACATTGAATCAGACAATGTCCAAAGCAAAAGATTAATAAGACCCAGTCGCAATATTTCATTAACCACAACACTTTGCTGCTCTCGAATAATCAAACTCAACATCCACGTCGAGAAGACAATGCCTGAGCCCCAAAGTAAAATTTGCAGAGTAGAAAAATGAGTTATTTGTTGTAGATACAAAAACGTTAAGGTTAACAACCCGAGCTGCTGTACCAATAAATAAACGGAAACAGCCAGCGACAATTCGTTTTTAAATTTTTTAAAGGTGTCTGGATTGAACTTAGCAAGCGGCATGCTCTGCTCAACATCTTTTGGTCGCCACCCTGTTGGTTTAAACCATATGAGAAGTTTATCTTTGTAAGACTGGGTATGCCAAGCGTCTTTAATTAGTTGCCAGTAGACTTGTAAATTGGCCCAGATCGGATTCCAACTATGCAACGGCTTCCGCACACCATATAAGCATGGCTCCTCCTTCAGCTCTTCTTGAAAAGTACCGAAGAGTCTATCCCAAAGAATAAAAACACCACCGTAATTTTTATCGATGTAGACTTGATTAATGGCATGATGCACTCGATGATTAGACGGAGTTACAAATACCCATTCGTACCAACCAAGTTTTGGAATATGACGGGTGTGCACCCAAAATTGATATAAAAGATTAAGGCTCGCTACTGCAATTAAAATATCACCAGGGATTCCTAGAATTGCCAATGGAAGGTAGAAGATGAATCCGATAAACGAACCACTGGTTTGTCTAAGAGCAGTGGTGAGATTGTATTCTTCACTGGAATGATGGACCACATGCGCAGCCCACAATAGGTTTATCTCATGACCCATTCGATGGTGCCAGTAATAACAAAAATCGTATACAACAAAGGCGACCACCCAGGTTATCCAATGATTGGGCCATTCGACGATGGCCACTGAATCAACGATCAGAAAATAAACCGTAAAAGGAATGAACGCGCGAAAGACTTGATTAATTCGACTAATAACGCCAGCGTTTAAGCTGGTAATCGCATCGCCAATTTGGCAAAACTGAGTTCCGCGACGCCAATCAACGAGCCACTCTATGACTATCAGCAAAAAGAAAAATGGGATTGCAAAAACAATGTATTCCATATTTCTCTCCCGCTAAATAAGTTAAGTTTTTAACCATTAAACGTTTAATAACTCAGCTAAATCGATTTCGGGATCGATTAGCTGCTCTGGTGTCACCGCAATGTTTCGAGCAATCAATTGTTTTGCCAGCATAAACTCTTTTGGGCTATTGATACAATCGGCGGCAATCAAATGCTCTTGCTTAAAGTACCAAACAACCAAAGCCTTCTTAGCCGATTGGTTTTGCCGTACGACGGTTTGTTCATAACCATGATTCAAACCTGCAATCTGCAATTTTATATCATATTGATCCGACCAAAACCATGGCAACGCCGTGTATGCTTTTTGTTTTCCCACAGATGCTGGCTGCGGCACTTTTCGCCTGTTCCATTGCATTAGGAACCGACTCTAATCGCACCGATAAGTCGTAGTGTTCAATTCGATGAAACGTACAATCTCCGGCAGCAACTATGTCAGGATCGTTGGTTTGAGCATACTCATTCACTAAGATCCCATTGCTAACGTCAATGCCTGCTTGCTCAGCTAACTCTATGTTCGGCCGAACACCAATACCGACAATGACACAATCGGCTGAATAATGACTGCCATCGGTGCAGACAACTTGATCGACTCGTTGGCCATCGCGACTCATTAATTCAGCAACCTGCTTTTGGGTGACTAGCTTTACTCCATGCGCTTGGTGTAACTCAGCAAAAAATTCAGCGACGGGAGCAGCAGTCACCCGTTGAAGAATTCTCGGTGCCGCTTCAATAACCGTGACCTGATAACCCAAAGAACGGAGTGATGCAGCGGTTTCTAAGCCAATATAGCCACCGCCAACTAAAACAACGTTAATCTTTTCTGGCGGGCCAGCGAGTTCTGATAAGTCGTGTTGAATGGTCTCTACATCGGTTAAATCACGGAGATAGTGAACACCCTGCAAATCGGCACCACAAATTTCTAAGTGTCGCGCTCGAGCGCCAGTACACAGGGCCAATTTGGCGTATTCAAGTTGCTCACCCGTCGCCAAAGTAACGCGGTGGGCATGGCGATCGATGGCCGCGACTTTGCTATTCAGTCGAAACTGAATATCGTGTTTTTGATAAGCGCTCTCCGGTCGAATTAGCAATTGTTGTTGGGTCACTTTCTGCGCGAGAAATCCTTTGGACAAAGGAGGTCGCTGATAAGGCAGCAGAGGAGAATCGCTAATCACGGTAATCGATTCTTGCCACCCTTCTTGACGTAAACTTGCCACCAATTGCGCGGCGGCATGACTGCCTCCGACGATGAGACATCCTTTACTCGACATGGAATTTTCCAAACTGCATTGACGATTGAATTAGTATTGCGACTCTGGCATTTCTACCCGTAAGCCATCCATCTCGTCATTAACAACAATTTGACAACTTAGGCGGCTATTCGGCTTGGGATCATTCACAGCGCTGAGCATTTCTTTTTCCATTCCTTCAGCAGTACCAGTAATGGGCAAAAAAGCTTCATCGACATAAACATGGCAAGTCGCGCACGAGCAGCATCCGCCACACTCGGCCAATATGCCATCAATCATGTTGTCCATGGCGCCTTCCATAACCGTTTTACCAACATCAACGTCTGCTTCGAACTCATTACCGGAATGATCCACGTACTTAATCAAGGGCATAATTTTTAACCATCACTTTTAATCAATTAATTCAGTGACCTATTGTAACCAAGGGACATCGATGGTCAAAAGAATTTGTAACCTGTGGGAAAATTTACTTAAACACTAAGATGATTCTGAGCATCATCGACGTTAGCTAGGTCTTCGCTCTTGTAAACCACAGCTCTTAAATATCAATACCTAAGCAAACCTCCTTGCAGAGGTTTACTCTTGTAAACCATAGCGCTTTTGGCGATATAGCCGCTCGACTACCGCGGCAAGTTGTTGTCGATCAAATGGCAGCGTTGCTGTTTTACTGGCAGCAAGAAAGACGGGAGCATCGTTTTTATATTGAAAGTCTGCCACATAGACTTGGCTCACGTAGCTGCGCAGGATATCTTTCACTTCTTCCCACTGATAGCGCGATACGGCCACAAAATCCACCTCTCGTCGTTTAAGTCGAAAAATGGCTTGCCCAAGATGATCGGAAGCTATCTTGGTAATTGACGTTGACTGGTCAAACTCATCAAAATAGTGGTGTTGACGCACCACGCCAATTCGCTTGTTCGCGAGATCTTGGAAGCTCGAGATGTTCAAATGATCGTAGAAGGTGATAAACAGGGTACTAGAATAACCATCGCTGAACTTGTAAAAATCAAGGAAGCGCGACCGCTCTGGTGTCTTGTATAGCCCCATAATCAAATCAACTTTTCCGCTATGAGCTAATTTTAGGCATTCCTCCAGATTGGACTCGGTCACTATTTGCAGTGAATCGTTCAAGGCATCAACGACCTCTTTCGCAAATTCAATCGCGTAACCCTCAGCTTGGTTCTCACCCAAAACCACCTGGTGTGGAGGATAATGATCAACACACAACGAAGCGCTTTGAGCAAGACAACTAACGCAAACGATTAAACTGATGACGAGATAACGAAATCGCAACTTTGCCCTCCCTTTGGCAGAAATAATTGACCACTTGCATCGGGCTTTAAAGCCAATGACTATTCGACGTGCGACTCTCTTAATCCTAGCACTTTTAAAATCAACATGTGCTTTTTAATCGTCAAGGTCCTTTGCACCGATGACACGAGCATAATGCACCATTTTAATGCATCTTATTTTCTCTTCATCATTTTGGTGCAATATTTTAACGATATTTTGTACAAAGGGTGTACTATTAACTCTTACAGCCGCGATCCGAGGCCAACCAAGCCCCAAAATGGTGATTGGCATATAGATTGCTTAAGCCTAGGCCACTTTGAACTTAAACTATTCACTTATATAACCGGAGACCCCAATGTCTGTCGATAATGTTTTAACTCTCATGAAAGACAATGACGTTCGTTACGTTGATTTACGTTTCACCGATACTAAAGGAAAAGAGCAACATGTGACTATTCCGGCTAGTTGCGTCGACGCTGACTTTCTAAACGAAGGAAAAATGTTCGATGGCTCTTCAATTGCTGGCTGGAAAGGCATTAACGAATCTGACATGGTACTTATGCCAGACACCACGACGGCAACCATGGATCCTTTCTGCGAAGACCCTACCCTAAACATCACTTGTGATATTTTAGAGCCTTCTACCATGCAAGGTTACGACCGTGACCCTCGCTCGATTGCGCGACGTGCTGAAGAGTATTTGAAATCAACGGGTCTTGGTGACGAAGCCTACTTTGGGCCAGAGCCAGAATTCTTCTTATTCGAAGACGTTCGTTTCCACACCGATATGAGTGGTTCTTTCTTCAAGATTGACTGTGAAGAAGCGGCATGGAACTCTGGTAAATCGTATGAAGACGGTAACACAGCTCACCGTCCTCGCGTTAAAGGTGGTTACTTCCCTGTTCCTCCAGTGGATTCTTCACAAGACATTCGCAGTCAAATGTGTAACATCATGGAAGAAATGGGCTTAGTTATTGAAGCGCATCACCATGAAGTTGCAACGGCTGGCCAAAACGAAATTGCAACGCAATTCAACACCTTAGTTAAAAAGGCTGATGAGATTCAAAAATACAAATACGTCGTGCACAACGTTGCGCATGCGTATGGAAAAACAGCGACTTTCATGCCAAAACCGCTGGTTGGTGACAATGGTTCAGGTATGCACGTGCATCAATCGTTCAGCAAAAATGGCGAAAACATTTTTAGCGGCAATAAATATGGCGGCTTGTCAGAAGAAGCGTTGTTCTACATCGGCGGTATTATTAAACACGCTCGTGCGTTAAACGCGATTTCTAACGCCTCAACCAACAGCTACAAACGATTAGTTCCTGGATTCGAAGCGCCGGTAATGCTCGCATACTCTGCTCGTAACCGTTCAGCATCGATTCGAATTCCACACGTAACGTCAGCTAAAGCGCGTCGTATCGAAGTGCGTTTTGGTGACCCAACGGCTAACCCATACTTATGCTTTGCAGCCATGTTGATGGCAGGCCTCGACGGCATTAAAAATAAAATCCACCCTGGCGACGCGATGGATAAAGATTTGTACGATCTTCCAGCAGAAGAAGCTGCTGAGATCCCAACCGTTGCATCGTCGCTTGAACAAGCGCTTGATTGCCTTGATCAAGATCGAGCTTTCTTAACAGAAGGTGGCGTGTTCAGCGATGACTTCATCGATTCTTACATTGCTTTGAAACGTGAAGAAGTACAAAAATTGCAAATGACCACACACCCTGTCGAATTCGACATGTACTACAGCGTGTAATTGACGCTCAGGTCAAAGCTTAAAGAAAAGCCCGGCATGCTCCGGGCTTTTTTTTGCGATGATACTTTTTTGCGACTCCATAGGTTGCGAAATATCTGGTCGAAGCACCATATTGGTGCAATGACGGTTCAGAGAGTTTATAATGGTGCTATGAAGGATTTCTCTCCACAACAAGTACATCAGCTAATGCAAACCGCCATTATTTTGGTGGATCAACAATTTCGTATTAGCTGGATGAACGACGCCGCGGAAGCTTTGCTAGGGCAAAGTTTAAGAAGATTACACCACCTCAATATTGGCTCGGTGTTGATCGCAGGCGATATTACCGAGCAACTTCTACTGCAATGCTTTGAACAAAAAGGACAGTGGCAGCTAGACGATGCAACACTCGTGACCATTCATGACGAGTGGCAAGGTTGTCACGTTTCATTAAATTACCAGCACCTTGAACAAACCCCCGTTGTCTTGCTAGAAATCATGTGCGCACGCGACCAACTGGGCATCAAAAAAGAGTATCAACTGCTCGATCAAAATAAGGTCAGTTTATCCATGGTGCGTAACCTCGCCCATGAGATCAAAAACCCATTAAGTGGGCTGCGTGGTGCTGCCCAATTACTTTCTCGCAAAGTACCCAATCAATTGACTCGTTTTACCGACGTTATCGTTGCGGAAGCCGATCGGCTACAGAAATTAGTCGATCGCATGCTGACGCCAGCAAAAGTTGAACCTAGAGCCATTACCAATATTCACGAGTTAACCGAAAGGGCCATTGAGTTCATTGATCTGCAACCCAATCATCAGGTCGCCATCGTGCGCGACTATGACCCCAGTTTACCCGAGCTCAATATCGCGAAAGAACAGGTCTATCAATCTCTTCTGAATCTAATCAATAATGCTCGTGAAGCCTTGCAACAAAGCGGAGAAATCCGCTTACGCACCAGAGCGGTGCATCAGCATTCGATTGGTCCGAAACAATACCGATTAATGGCCCGAATTGACATTGAAGACAATGGGCCTGGCATCGCTGACGAGCTCAAAGACGTGATATTTTTTCCGACCATCAGCGGCAAGCAAAGCAGTGGACTTGGCCTAGGAATTGCACAATCCCTCGTAAGACAAAACGATGGAATAATTGAATTTGAATCAGCTCCCGGAAAAACATGTTTCTCAATCTTCTTACCGATTGAAACAACCCATGAAGACGCCCAACATGACTGAGCAAACTCAAGTACTGGTTATCGATGACGATAACTCCATTCGCTGGGTACTCACTGAAGCGCTCGAAGATGAAGGCTTTGTGGTCACCACGGCGGCCAGCGTTGCTGAAGCCAGACAGTTAATTCAACTGCATTCTTTCACCGTCATCCTCAGCGACATAAGGATGCCCGGTGAAGACGGGTTTGTGCTACTGCAAGAGTTGAAACAACAAATTCCTGATCTTCCAGTGATCATTATGACCGCTCACAGTGATCTTGAAAGCGCGGTTAATGCCTACGAGTTTGGGGCTTTTGATTATCTACCCAAACCTTTCGATGTTGACCAGGCCATCGAATTGGTTAATCGAGCCGCTCAAGTGACTGAATCGAAAGCCGAGCACAACAGTGATGATTCTCGAGAAGTGCCGACGATCATTGGTGAAGCACCGGCCATGCAAGAGGTGTTTAGAGCCATTGGCCGTCTATCACGGTCCAACATATCCGTACTTATCAATGGCGCCTCAGGGACCGGGAAAGAATTAGTCGCCAAAGCATTGCATCAACATTCGCGACGGGCAGACGGCCCTTTCATCGCATTAAATATGGCCGCCATTCCCAAAGACTTAATCGAGTCAGAGTTGTTTGGGCACGAGAAAGGTGCATTTACCGGGGCAAGTCAACGCTACCTCGGCCGATTTGAACAGGCCGACCAAGGAACGCTTTTTCTTGATGAAATTGGCGATATGCCGTTGGAGACGCAAACACGCTTGCTTCGAGTGCTTAGTGAAGGCTCTTTTTATCGCGTCGGTGGCACTCAGCCAGTACGGGCAAACGTTCGGGTCGTTGCAGCCACTCACCAAGATCTAGCGAAACTGGTTGCTAAAGGCGTTTTTCGAGAAGATCTATTCCATCGTATTAACGTTATTCGTATACAGTTGCCAGAGCTGAAAGACCGTATTTCAGACCTACCACTGCTGGCCGAGCAATTCTTAGCGAATGCCGCCAACGAACTAGAAACCGAACCAAAACAGCTCAGTCGAGAAGCGCAGATTCAACTCATGTCTTATCATTGGCCCGGCAATGTTCGAGAGCTGGAAAATGTCTGTCGTTGGTTAATGGTGATGTCGTCAGGCCGAGAAATTTTGGTCTCGGACTTACCCAGTGAAATTCGACAGGCAAGCCAAACTTCTAATGAAGCCGACACCAAGCTGTTTCAGCACTGGCAGTCAGCACTCAAACAAACGCTCATGGCAAAAGTTGAACAAGGTGATCATCATGCCTTGGAATCGGTGCAAGAAGAACTCGAGCAAATACTTATCGATTTAGCGTTATCAATAACCGATGGTCACAAGCAAGATGCGGCAAAATTGCTTGGTTGGGGACGCAATACGATTACCCGCAAACAAAAGAAGTACCAAGAAAAACCTCAGTCATTGAAATAACACTTAGCCGTATAAGAGGCTGTATAAATACGCTGCACTTGATCACAGTCAAGGTAACACTGCTCAACGTTCGCTATCATAGCCGTTGAACCGTCTCCAATTGACTCACATACTCAACCTAGGAGCGTATCTATGCAAACCCTCGATCAATGGGCTGAATTTTTTGGCTGGGCAACCCTACTCAACTTTGGGCTACTGACCTTAGTAACTCTGATACTGCTAGCTCTACAAGGCTGGATGCTGCCACTGCATCAAAAGCTGTTTAAATTGGCGGAACAAGATGTTCGGGTGGCCTATTTTCGCTACTTAGCGAATTACAAACTGTTTACTTTGGTGTTTTTTGCGGTTCCTTATGTTGCATTAAAAATAATGATCGCCAGCTAACGTTGAACCATGCCTTGGAAGAGTCATTAACCGCAACCTAAGTGTGTGTACCACGATGATGCATGTATCGCGTCGGCCAGGCTTTTTGCAAAGTATTTGCCTTCGCTGTTTTTCTTCATAAACTAACTGACATACAATAGCGACTTTTCGCCGACTGTAGATTGTCATGTTAAACATTGTCTTATACCAACCTGAAATACCACCCAATACGGGCAATATTATTCGTCTCTGTGCCAACACGGGGTTTCAGCTTCACCTGATTAAGCCTCTGGGTTTTGATCTGGACGACAAACGCATGCGAAGGGCTGGTCTGGATTATCACGAGTGGGCGAATGTAAAAATTCATGAAAGCTATGAAGATTTCTTAACGACTGAGCGCCCAACCACTCTCTATGGTGCTTCGACAAAGGGTACGCAACGTTATGATCAAGCGCCCTTTAAAGCCGGAGACTACTTGATGTTTGGCCCAGAAACCCGCGGCTTGCCAGTCGATATTCGAGAATCACTTCAGCCTGGGCATGTGTTGCGACTACCAATGACAGCCGATAGCCGATCCCTCAACCTTTCAAACAGTGTTGCGATATTTGTTTACGAAGCTTGGCGTCAGCTCGATTTTGCAGGCAATGTTGAGTAATCTCAAATAGCCCTATCGACAACAGGCCCTACCATTCGATCATAGGGAATCCAATAGTTTTCTGGCATAATATTATTCCCAGCTAATATAAGTTAGGGTTTGTGTGGGGCATGCAACCGCTCCAGCAACGGTAAACACTTAAGCATTAGCCCTCGTAACCATTGTTCCAGAGTACCAACATGAGCTTAGAAAAACATTTCGAACCTTTCCGTAATGGTATCGTTGGTCAATCACTGTCGACTGACATTGATGGCCAAAAGAAGCGCGTTATCTATGCCGACTGGACCGCTAGCGGTCGCCTATACCAACCGATCGAACATTACATGAGTGAGGTCATTGGTCCTTATGTTGCCAATACGCATACGGAAACGACACTGACCGGCACCACCATGACACACGCTTATCACGAGGCTCAAAAGGTCATCAAGCAGCACGTAAACGCTGACGATAACGACGTTTTAATTGCCGCCGGTAGCGGGATGACCGTTGTCATCAATAAGTTTCAACGCATTCTTGGTCTGCGCATACCAGAAAAATGGCAAGAGCGAATTCAGATTCCTGAAGAAGAGAAGCCGGTGGTGTTCATCACTCATATGGAACATCACTCAAACCAAACCACATGGAACACCTGTGAAGTAACGGTTCAAATGATAAAACCGAACGATCAAGGCCTCCCAGATCTAAATCATTTGTCCGAGTTGCTTGAGAAATTCGCCGACCGCCCCTTAAAAATAGGGGCCTTTACCGCCTGCAGTAATGTTACGGGTATTCAAACCCCTTACCACCAAATGGCTGAGATCATGCATAACCACGGTGGCTTATGCTTTGTCGACTTTGCAGCGAGTGCTCCCTACGTCGACATCAATATGCATCCTGCAAATCCGAAGCAAAAACTCGATGCGATCTACTTTTCGCCGCATAAGTTTCTCGGAGGCCCTGGCAGTAGTGGTATTCTAATATTCGATAAAAAGCTGTACCAAAATAAAATTCCTGACCAACCGGGTGGCGGAACCGTTTCTTGGACCAACCCATGGGGTGAGCAATGCTTCTTCGAAGACATCGAAATTCGTGAAGATGGCGGGACTCCCGGCTTTTTGCAATTAATTCGCGCTGCGTTAGCGGTCAAAGTAAAAGACGCTATGGGCGTTGAAAATATTGCAGCGCAAGAACATCATCTTTGCCAATTGTTAATGGGAGAGTTACGTAAAAACCCTCAAATCAAAATGCTCGAAGAAAATGTCACTGAACGATTATGTATTGTGTCTTTCTACGTGCTCGGCATTCATCACAACTTGATTGTACGCTTGCTCAACGATCGTTTTGGTGTTCAGACTCGAGGGGGTTGTAGTTGCGCGGGAACTTACGGACACATCTTACTCGATGTTGATCAAATTACCTCATCCGCCATCACCAGCAAAATTGATTCTGGTGACCTCACCGATAAACCTGGCTGGGTACGAGTATCGTTTCACCCAACATCCACCCAAGACGATGTGTTAGAGGTTGTCCACGCAATTAATCAAGTGATTGCCAATGCCGAAGAGTGGTCACAACAGTACAGTTTTAAAACTTGCTCAGGTGAATTCGAACCGCGACGCGATCCTCCATCTTATTTATCGCTACATGACTTCAACCCTACCGAATCACAAGCAAATACATCACGCTCATGGAGTCGATGGTTTAAGTCTGCTTAATATTCTATGGAGTTGGCAATTTTGAACTGATTTGGGGTCGTTGACTTGAGGTCGACGACCGAACCTCTTAAACTCTTCCTAATCAAATCATCCGGGGAGCTTCATGAAACCTATATCACTTGTCACTCTTTGCTTAATGTCTTTTTTGGTTTCGGGAGTCGTTCAAAGTCAACAGCTAACCGCTGAACGCATCTATCAATCACCGTCATTAGCCGGTGAAACGCTAGCAAGCCCAGCTATATCACCAGACGGCTCACTGATTACCTTTCTGAAAGGTAAGCAAGACGACTACGAACAATTAGATTTGTGGGCTTTCGATATTAGTACAGGAAAGTCTCGGCTGTTATTCGACTCGACTCAATTACACCAAGGCGAAGAGACACTTTCAGACGAAGAGAAAGCACGGCGCGAGAGAATGCGTTTAAAGGGTAGTGGCATCGTCAGCTATCAGTGGTCTCCCAATGGAAAAGCGATTTTATTCCCACTCGGTGGCGATATATTTTATTGGGAATTAGGTAGTAAAAAAGCAGCGAAAATTGTCGATACTCCTGCATTTGAAACAGACGTAAAATTTTCTCCTCAAGGTAACTACATATCCTACATACGAGAACAGAATCTGTATGTGTTTGACCTCGCAGAGAGCAAAGAATTATCGATTACTCAAGCTGGCGGTGGAAACGTAAAGTTTGGTATGGCCGAATTTGTTGCTCAAGAAGAAATGAAGAGAATGACCGGTTACTGGTGGTCACCGGATGAATCAAAAATTGCTTTTACCAAAGTAGACACATCACCGGTTGAGGAAGTGACTCGCAGTGAAATTTACGCCGATGAAATAAAAACCGTGACGCAACGATACCCTTTTGCTGGCAAAAATAATGTCTTAGTGGAACTCGGAATCATCGAAGTCAAAAACCGAAAGTTTCAATGGGTTAATTTGGGAGAAAATAAAGATATTTATCTCGCTCGTGTTCAGTGGACTCAAGACAGCAACAAGTTGACTTACCAAATACAATCAAGAGATCAACAAACGCTCACGCTTTTTTCTGTCGATTGGCCAACACTCGATACTCAGGCATTATTAAAAGAAACCAGCAAAACTTGGATTAATTTACACGAAGACCTTTTCTTCTTAAAACAAAAGCCCGAGTTTATTTGGGCCTCCGAACGAGATGGGTTCAAACACCTTTATCTTTACTCAAATCAAGGAAACCTAATTAAGCAATTGACTAAGGGTGAGTGGAGTATTGATGAAGTCGAGTACATTGATGAAGCTAAACAACACATATACTTTACAGGTCGTAAATCAACTCCTGTTGAAAAGCATTTATACCGTTTAAATCTAGCCGATGAAACGATCGATAAAATCACTCGTCGAAGTGGGTATCACGATATCGACTTCGCAACCAACCGCACAACCTATATCGATAACTTTTCAACCATTAACTCTCCGCCTCAGTGGTCATTACACGATGCCGACGGTCAAAGAGTTGCATGGTTAGCCGAAAACAAAGTTACTAAAGAGCATCCTTTATTTCCCTATATGAAAGATTGGATTAAACCAAAATTCGGTAATATCAAAGCGAACGATGGTCAAAAACTCTATTATCGATTATACAAACCTGCAAACTTTAATCCTAAAAAGAAGTATCCAGTTATTGTCTATTTATACGGAGGTCCCAGAGCGCAGATGGTTACTAATCGGTGGACGCGATTAGTCTCTCAGTATTTGGCGCAACAAGGCTACGCTGTATTCACTTTAGATAACCGAGGTTCGTACAACCGCGGTAAAGCTTTTGAAGATCCAATTTATAAAGCGATGGGCAGTGTCGAAGTTGAAGACCAGATCACCGGCGTTAAATTTCTACGAACACTTCCATGGGTCGATGAAAAGAGAATTGGTGTTCATGGTCATAGCTATGGCGGCTACATGACATTAATGACACTTTTTAAAGCACCCGACTATTTCACAGCGGGTGTTTCTGGAGCACCCGTCACCGACTGGCGTTTGTACGACACCCATTACACAGAACGTTATATGGGAAATCCAGAGACCGACGCAGATGCTTATGAAGCATCTTCGGTTTTCCCTTACGCAGTTAACTTAAAGAAGCCACTATTAATTTACCATGGTATGGCAGATGACAATGTATTGTTTAAAAACAGTACGAAACTTTACAAGCTACTGCAAGACAATAATATTCCGTTCTTTGTTATGGATTATCCGGGTAAAAAACACAGCATTCGAGGGAAAAAAACTGAAATGCATCGGTTGAATATGATTCGACAATTTTTCGACTTACACTTTCAGGTAAAACGTTAACTTCTTTTGCAGGTGCCGCATGAAACGCTGCACCTGCAAACCTTATCAAACAGACGGCTCACTGTGTTGAACCGTTTTATCATTTAGAGAGTTTCATCATTTCGACAGTTTTATACCATCCATATTAGCAACATCCATGGTTAACTCAGTCAACTCAGATCTTAATTGTATAAGTTTATTAGCTATATGCCGGTGAACAGCACTGTCTTTTGGAGACAACTTTTCACACTCATTGGTGTACCGAAAAAATTCATCGACTTTAATGTAAATGTCGGCTAGGTGTTTTGGACAATCGCAGAGTATCGGATTTTCTAAACTTATCAATTCGTCAAGCTGACTGTCGGACAAAGTTCTTTGATCGACCACCGATTTCTCATAGGTAAAACCTTTCATCCGATCCAACAATTTTGCTACACTGTCTGCTTCTAGCGCCTCACTCACTACCTCAATATTTGCCTGTACCAGTCGCCACCGTGCCGCGTTTGATAAGTTGTTGCATACAATCCAAATTCCAACGTTCTTCGGTAGCTCAAGTCGAGTGGTATAAATCAACTCTTCAAGCTCTGGGGTAATGCTTTGTAATTCTAAGATTATTCCTTTGGGAATCGCCTCACTTTGCGTGACCGCCTTACTCAATGCATGTAAGTCTTCTAGCGTTCGATAGTTAATGCTTGAGCGTGAACGGAACAGCCAATGTGAGAGGCGCTCGCCATACACCAAAAACAAGTCTTTTTCAGTTTTGCCAATTGCACTAGAAGTTGCCTCCGACGACTCTTTTAAATGCGTTAACTCGCTCATGCTCATTGCAGCAATATCAGAGATCTTATACCCAACATCAAGCGCATGTTTAATGAGCTTCAACTTCTCGATTTCAATGGCGGAATACACTCTGCGCCCTTTATCATTTCGAGAAGACAAATTGAGATCATATCGACGTTCCCATACTCGCAAAACATGCGTTGACACGCCGACCAGCCGAGCCACTGTTCCTATACTAAACGTGCGTTCTAAATTAGACATATAGTAAACCGTTAAGTTGTTGTCTAATGTAGATACGTTGAAATTTAGACACTGGAGCATCATGGTTACGGTACCCGCAGTAAAAAGAGTACGCCATGAGCACACCATACAATCATTATCGCGACTCACTTGATTCTTACCTGCATCAAGTGCGCGAATACCCGCTTCTAGAGAATAGCGATGAGTACCGCCTTTTCGATGAGCTACAAAATGCCTACTGTATGCTGGCGATTGTCTGCGCGCACGAGAACGTGCGCAAGCTTGAGCCTTTTAAAATTCTACCAGCCCAAGCATTCAGACAACTTTACAAGGCAGCACCTAAACTTATTCGAGTGATTGCCTTTAAAGAGCCAAATTTAAAAACAACATTTACCACTCATAGGCCGCTAAAGCATACACTTCAGGATGCTCTCAACCAAAGTAATAGCAACATCGATCTTGCTACAATCGGTGAAATTACAGCAACGTTACGCGAATCGTTTCCTGTCATTGTTTTTTTTGAAGACTGCCTCAAGGTTATTCATGAAGTTTCCGTCACTCGCTACCAGTTAGCAAAGCAATTGCTCAGTCGAGTCAAGCAATTGCGTAATCAAATTACACGACATAACCTGCGCTTAGTTATCAAAGTCGTAAAGAAATATAACTACCTGAACTTACCACTGAATGACGTCATACAAGAAGGGAATATAGGATTACTCAAAGCCATTGATCGTTTCCAACTGGATAGAAAAAACCGCTTTTCAACCTATGCTTGGTGGTGGATTAGACAACACGTATCAACTTACCTAAAGAAAAGCAGCGGATTAGTTAGAAAGCCCGAACAACAAATCGATAAGATGCTTTCCATTTTGAGTGAGTTTCAAAGGCATGGCAAGGATTACACAAGTCACAACTTGAAACCTATCGCGCGAAAAAGAGGTTTAAGCTTAAAAGAAGCGGAAGATTTGGTTTTGATGGCGCAACCTGAGCTATCTCTCGATCATTATTCTAACGATAATTTTTCAGACGACCGTCAAAACAATCCCTATGAATGGCTAGACCTAAACGAATCCAATGAACAAAACGGTTGGATAAGTGACCAGTCACTAGAAAATCATCTTAAGCGGCTCAGCCCATTGGAAAGATCGATCATTAATCTACGTTATGGTCTAGAAGATCAACAACCCCGCAGTTTTCGAGAAATCGGGCAAATCATCGGAAAAAGCACCGAGAGAACTCGTCAAATTGAATCGATTGCGTTAGCTAAGTTACGCGAGTCTGTCGCGAGCATCCTAGTCGAAGAACTGAAAAATTGAACTACTAAAGAGATCTCTGATGAGGGTGAATTGTGATAAACTTTAACCAGAGATTAAAATACCCTACTAAAGAGACATGGCGCGCCGAACCAAAGCAGAAGCAGAAGCAACTCGAGAAGCTATCCTAGATGCGGCAGAGCACTTATTCTACCAACATGGCGTATCGCGAACGACTCTAGCTAAAATTGCTAGCCAAGCTGACGTAACTCGGGGAGCAATTTACTGGCATTTTGAAGACAAAGCGGATCTATTCAATGCGATGTTAGCCAGAGTTCGCCTTCCTTTCCATAACCTTTTGAAAAAGCTCGATGCACTCGAGTCCGGCGATCCCATCGCTCAAATTAAAGAGCTTATGGTTAGTGGTTTAACCTTGATTGGTACCAGCGAGCAACATCGTCGTGTCTTAACCATTGTGTTTCATCGTTGCGAATATATCGATGAATTAAACCCCGCAGTGAACACTCAGGCTGAGTTAGATTACGAGGCCTTAGAAATTATGGAAAAAACCTTCAGACGAGCAAAAAGCAACAACTTACTTCGCGATGATCTCGACCCAAAGGTCGCAGCTTACAGCTTACACGTTTTTATAAAAGGACTGATCAGTTCTTATTTAATTCAACCAAACGAATGCGACCTTCAAAGCATTGCATCGACCATGGTTGATACAATGCTTCGAGGGATGTTAAAAGCACGTTAATTCGCTTTACTCAAACGTGCGTCACGACTGAACCAACGAATCACCACTAAGTAAAAGACGGGTACTAGGAAAATCGCCAGAACCGTCGCTGAAATCATTCCACCTAGCACACTGCTTCCAATCGCGTTTCGACTTGCCGAGCCTGCTCCCGAACTCAATACCAAAGGCAAGACGCCCAACGAGAAGGCTAAAGACGTCATAATAATAGGACGTAGACGCAAGCGAACCGCTTCTAAAATGGCGTCGACCAGAGACTTCCCTTGGAATTGTAATTCTCGTGCAAACTCCACGATCAAAATGGCATTTTTCGACGCTAATCCCATCGTCGTTAAAAGACCGACTTGAAAGTAGACATCGTTACCCATTCCACCTAAGTAAGCAGCACATAAGGCACCGAAGACTCCGAGAGGCACAACCAATATAACCGCAAAAGGAATGCTCCAACTTTCATAAAGTGCCGCCAGACATAAGAATACGACTAGTATAGAAAGTGCGTACAGCCCGGGTGCTTGAGAGCCCGATAACTTTTCTTGGTACGAAGTGCCGGTCCACTCAAATCCAATACCCGGTGGTAATTGCGCAACCAGTTGCGCCATCGTATCCATTGCAACGCCAGAGCTGAAACCTGGTGCTGGCTGACCCTGAATCTCCATCGCTGGTAACCCGTTGTAGCGCTCTAACCTTTGCGGTCCATAAACCCAACGGGTCTTCGCAAACGCACTGAAGTTAACCATTTCACCTTGATTATTTCTCACCACCCAATGACGTAAGTCATCAGGCATCATTCGAAAGTCAGCATCGGCTTGTACGAATACTTTTTTCACTCTGCCTCGATCGACAAAATCATTTACATAGGTCGAACCCCAAGCAATCGCTAAAGTCTGATTGATATCCGCGATAGACACGCCCAATGACTCAGCTTTTTGTTGATCAATTTCAATCTTTAACTGTGGCGCGTCTTCCATTCCGTTCGGACGAACACCAACGACACTTTGCTGTTGCGCCGCCATACCCAATAATTGATTACGCGCTTGCAGCAACGCATTGTGCCCAAGGCCTCCTCGATCTTGTAGGAACATAGAAAACCCGGTCGCTCGACCTAAGTCCATAATCGGAGGAAGATTAAAAGCAAAAATTTGCGCTTCTTTTACACTAAAAAAGTATCCCATTGCTCGGCCAATAACGGCTTGTACAGATTGAGACTCATCACGTAATGACCAATCTTTTAAACGCACAAACGCTAAACCGACATTTTGCCCGCTGCCTGCAAAACTAAAACCCGATACTGTGAAGGCCGATTGTACAGCAGGCTCATTTGCATAATATTCTGCAACTTTGGTCATGACTGCTTCGGTGCGCTCTTGGCTTGCACCTGCAGGTAATTGAACCATGGTAAGAAAAATACCTTGGTCTTCGTCGGGTAAGAAAGAGGTCGGCAGACGTACAAACATAAACGCCATCACGGCAAGAATACCCGCATACACAAACAATGAACGTAGCGGTCGCTTCAGTAAGCCACCTACACTCTTACGATACCCTCGACTGGAATTATCAAAAGATTGGTTAAACCATTTAAAAAAGCCGCGCGCCGGTTTATGCACATCGCTGGCTTTCAGTAGCGTCGCACAAAGCGCAGGTGTGAAGATCAAAGCAACCAATACTGACAAAGCCATTGCCGAAACAATCGTAATTGAGAACTGCTTGTAAATCGCTCCGGTCGCACCACCAAAAAATGCCATAGGTACGAAAACCGCAGACAGCACTAAACCTATGCCCACCAAGGCGCCGGTAATTTGCCCCATTGATTTTCGCGTCGCCTCATACGGCGACAATCCGTCTTCATGGATAACACGTTCGACATTCTCTACCACCACAATAGCGTCATCGACTAACAAACCAATAGCGAGCACCATTCCAAACATGGTTAATGTGTTAATCGAGAATCCCAGCGCCGCCATAATGCCAAAGGTTCCGAGTAACACAACCGGAACGGCCAATGTAGGGATCAAAGTTGCACGAATATTTTGTAAGAACAGGTACATCACCAAGAAGACAAGAACAATGGCTTCTATTAAAGTTTGTACCACCGATGAAATTGAAATTTCTACAAAAGGAGTCGTGTCGTATGGAATTTCTGCGCGCAAGTCTTCTGGAAAAAATGGTCGCAACTCATCTAACTTAGCTTTGACTGCCTCAGCGGTATCTAGCGCATTAGCCCCCGTTGCCAATTCAATGGCCAGTCCTGAAGACGTCTTGCCATTAAACCGCGCAATGGTCGCGTAGTTCTCACCACCAAGCTCGACGCGTGCAACGTCATCTAACCGAACTTTTGAGCCGTCAGGATTAACGCGTAACAGAATCTGCGCGAATTCTTCTGGCGTTTCTAATCGCGTTTGCGCAAGAATGGCAGAATTAATTTGTTGACCATCGATGGCAGGCATTCCACCTAGTTGGCCAGCAGTCACTTGATTATTCTGCACTCGAATGGCTTGAACAACATCACTTGGTGTTAATTGAAACTGCTCCAATTTAACCGCATCTAACCATACTCGCATAGCATATTGGCTACCGAATAAAACAACATTTCCGACACCCGCAGTGCGGCTTATGGGATCTTTTATATTAGAGACGACGTAATCGGATATATCATATCGTGTTAGCTTTTCACTCTCAGAATAAAAGCCAATCACCATTAAAAAAGCACCACTCGACTTAGCGACTTGAACACCTTGTTGCTGCACTTCTTGGGGAAGTAACGGCATGGCTTGTTGCAATTTGTTTTGAACTTGTACCTGTGCGATATCGGCATCGGTGCCAGTCTCAAACGTCAATGTGATCGTAATGTTACCAATGGAATCACTTTGCGCAGACATATACATTAAGTTATCTAAGCCATTCATCGACTGTTCAATAACTTGAGTCACGGCATTCTCAGCGGTTTGCGCCGACGCACCCGGATAGCTAGCATTAATGGTTACCGCTGGCGGAGCAATTTTCGGGTATTGTTCAACCGGCAATTCTTTAATGGCCAAAGCGCCCGCAAGCATAATAACGATGGCTATAACCCAAGAAAATATTGGGCGATCAATAAAAAAGTTTACCATCAATTATTCTCCTGCATCGGCTTGCGGCTGCGGCGCAACTCGCACTTGCATTCCAGGCCGAATTTTTTGCAGTCCCTGAGTAACTAAACGGGTGCCAGGCGATACGCCTTGCTTCACTAACCAGTTCGAACCAACCGCTCGATCAATTTGAATCGGCAATATACTAACCGTATTCTGTTCGTCCAATTGATAGACCGAAGCACCTCCAGTCGGGGTTCGTTGAACGATCGATTGCGGCAACAAGATCCCTTGTTTTTCGCCATAGCGAATTTCAGCCCTAACAAACATCCCGGGCATCAAAACGCCATCAGAGTTCGGAAATACGGCTCTTAAAGTGACCATTCCACTGCTCGGATCGACGTTTACCTCAGCGAACTGAAGCTCACCGTTTTGCGAATAGTAGCTTCCGTCATCAAGCAATAAAGCCACTGGTAATGGTTGATCCCCTGTACCTTTCACTTGACTACGTAACGCTTGCATTTCATTTGCCGACTGAGTCAAGTCAACATAAATGGGGTCGGTTTGCCGAATGGTTGCAAGGGCTTGTACTTGATTGGTTGTCACCAAACTGCCTTCGGTAACAAAGGAGCGACCGATTTGCCCACTAATAGGTGCCCGAATATCGGTGTAATCTAAATTTATTTGTGCCGCTACCGTCGCTGCTTTAGCCACGTCGACATCCGCTTTAGCTTGCAACAGATTCGCTTGTGCATCATCGTAATCTTGCTGACTAACTAACTTATCTTTAAATAGATTGCTGACTCGTTTCGCCCGATGCTCGGCATTTAACGCCACCGCTTCAGCACGTTTCAAATTGGCTTTTGCGCGATTGAGTTCTGCTTGATAGGGCGCAGCATCAATGCGATAAAGAACATCGTCTTTCTGAACGACCTGGCCTTCACGAAACAAGCGTTGTTGAACGATGCCTGCGACTTGAGGGCGAATTTCCGCTTGGCGAAAGTCGACGGTGCGACCGCTCAATATAACATTCAACGGATACTGGCTTTGTGCCACGGTCATTGTGGTCACTTCAGGGGCAGGCATACCACCACCTTGCGCTGGCGCCGACTGTTCGCAACTCGCGAGGCCTACGACCGCCACCACAGCAGCGATGCCTGTAACAAACCAAGATCGACTCGGCATAGTGAATACTCCAAAAAAATTAATTGCAGAACTGGACTGACGTATTATACATACACGAATGTATGTAACCAAGAAAGACTTCTTCTTATTTGTAACAATTTACCTGAAAGTTACCATTCAACGGCAAAGCCCGGCAACGCCGGGCTTTGAAGAGTCGCTTTCGATTGAAAATTACTGACGGATCCCTTCGATATGTAAGTCTAACCATACATCTCCGTAGTTTTTCTTAAAATTAAAGTCTCCCATATTAATTTTGGTCGTACCGCTGAAACCAGCTCGATAACCACCCCAAGGATCTTCACCGGCCCCGACCAATTGGGCATCGATCGAAATGCTTTTGGTCACTCCGTGCATCGTGAAATCACCAGTAACCACTAACTTACCATTGCCTTGGTCGGCCACTTTAGTACTGACAAAGGTAGCTTTTGGGAATTTACCTGCGTCTAAGAAATCATCGCTTTTTAAGTGCTTATCACGCTCCGCGTGATTCGAATCTAGACTGGTAGTATCAATTGTTACCATGACCTTTGATTCTTCAATTTTCGCCGGGTCATAATTGAAGGTACCTTCAAAAGTATTGAAGCGCCCTAACAACCAAGAATAGCCAAGGTGACTCACTTTAAAGTTAACCGATGCATGCGCACCTTTCGAATCAATTACATAATCAGCTGCTGAAGCCACACCAAAACTCAAACTCAACAACGTTGCAAGAACCACTTTTTTCATTAATTTTCTCCTAACAGTTTAGTTTCAATAAATTAAATCAATTATTTATTCCGATGCATTATCATTAATCATTCGCTTTAGCGTATTGTCTTTGTCGATAAAATGATGCTTTAACGCCGCCGCTGCATGAATGACTACGAGAGCGATCAATGAATAAGCCAGCCATTCGTGTATTTCGCCAGCAATATCTTCTTGGTTTTGAAACAGTTCTCCGAGCGATGGCACGGTCACCCAATTAAAAATCTCAATACCTCTTCCATCGGCGGTAGAAATCAAAAAGCCAGAAAAAAACAACGCAAACAGCAACAGATAAAGCAGTATGTGCGCAGAATGAGCAGCAAAACGCTCCCACTTTGTATGGTTGGCTGGCGCTTTCGGAGTCACATTGAACCAACGCCATAGCAATCGAAAAATCATCAATGCGGCCAATAATAATCCGACACTCTTATGATAATGAGGAGCCGTCTTGTGCCAATCACTGTAGTAATCAAGTGTGACCATCCATACACCAACGCTAAACAAGCCAATCACTACCAAAGCGACGAGCCAATGAATAATTTTCGCAACACTACCGTAGGCAGTTTCAGTATTCCGAATCATGACTCTCCTCACTTAAATCCAACATTAATCAACCAACGACATGCGGCCTAACGACCCAACGCAAACAGGCTGCTAAAAAGCTATGAATAACAGTTTACTTTAAATTTTTCGATTCGAAACTGCCAAATATCGATTTGATTGTTCGAAAAAATAGATATCCTTCTTATCTCAATACCCATTAAGTGAATCGTTATAACTCGCTCAATCTTGTTAACTACTCCTCATCATATAAATTCGTCATTTTTTGTCCAACCCTTTGTCACAATATCTCACTAATGTGATGTGCAACTTTTCAATGAACAGGAGCAAAACCAATGACCACCGTTGCACGTTTTATTTCTTTCTGTATTCCTCTCGCTTTCGCTTTTAATAGCTTGTCGGCACACGCCTTTAAACAGGTAACGCATAAACGCATCGTGCAAGATGCGGTGGCCTATATGCAAGCTAACCCAAATACAACAGAATTTGCAAAGCTACAGCGCTTGGCAAATAACGCCGGATTAAGAGTGAATGAGCTCGGAAATTTACTTGGCCAAGGTGCTTATGATGTCGACGATTTCGCCGATACATTTATCTGTGGCGCCATCACTGGCGACTGTGTTCAAGCGCCGCTATGGGGCATGGCTGAAAGCATTGTGAAATATACCTCTTACTGGCATTTTCAAAATCACACACAAGGTATCGATGAACATGGCAATGACTTTGGTGGTTACAACTACAGTCAACTAACGGTAAAAGGTGATGTCGATAACCTAGCCTCTTCTTGGCTTTACAACGATCATCTCGACGATGGCCGCGGTGGTAAAACTGGCTGGTTCGGTGCTGAGGACTCTGAGTACCGCACTTACCAAGTGACGGAAGGCAACTACCGACAAGGCAGCTACTCGAATTATAATATGTACCAAGATTTTCAAAACATGCCATTCCAACCGCTCGATAATCTTGGTCAATATTGGTACTCAGAATTTTGGTCGCAACCGACCGTTCAATCACTCGGGTTTGTATTACACACCACTGACTTGCTTCAACCGCACCATACTTGGACAACGTCAGCACTCAATCACTCTGGATGGGAAGCTTGGGTGGCAGACTATTACGACTCTGAAAACTTAAATGACTTTGCCAAAGTTAATCAAGCGCTCAGTAGCTTTTCTCCAATCGCAGCGAACTCGCAAGATATTCGACCTTTGTTAACCCAAGGTGGTAGCTTTTCGTACGCGCAAGGAGGAATTGTTCTTTATTCTCAAAGTCATAATGACCGTGTTGCCGTTGCCAACCAAGTTGTGCCTCATGCAATTGCAATGGTGGTGCATATTCTTAATCACGCCATGAATCGCTTTGATACAATTTAAGCTGGCGAAGAAAATGAAGAATGTATTGTTACTTCTTGCAAGCAGCCTGATTTGTTCAGGCTGCTTTGCGACCGCCCTCTCAGGAATAGTATTACCGCAAGAATCGACAACTCAACAGCAATGGTCGATCAGTGGTGAGCTGTTTGACTATTTTTATAATAAATTTGGTAAGCCTTATGATTTATCGCCAAAGAAGTTCGCAACATTATGGGGCGATAGCATTTCGATTTACCAGTTCACCAAACTCACTCATCCTGATGCTTTAAAAAGAAATGCGGTCGACTATAGTGAACAGTGGTACTTTGAGCAATTTTTAGTAAGTTACTATCGCTCAATTAATCCAACCCAAGAAACAACGACGTTTGAGTCCGTACTCCGTTCTATTGAACAACGACAACTCGAAAAACTGTTCAAGCACCAGTCAACCTTGGGATATGAGCTGACAAAAGTGCAGCGCCGACAACTCGATAAGATACAAGTTTATCAAGACACTGCTTTTAAACATCTTGACTTTTCGCTAACCGATTTATTCGATCGCCTATCAATTCAAGATAAACAAAAGCTACTAAAACAAGATAGAGCAACCCTATTGCGCGAAGTTGAGTTGAAGTTAATCGCATTCAAGGCGCAACAATTTTTACAGCCAAAAAAGATTTTTACTTCATTAGAACTAGGTTACAAAAGTTTGCTCTTCTCTCCACGCATTAAGCATTTTTACGGAGTAACCTTAGAGCAACATAGCGATGGCCCAAAACTAAAACAGTGGAGAGACTCAGTATCGGCGAAAGACATTGAGCGTTATTATAAAAAGAACAAAAACGAATTCAGCTATATTCGTCAAGCTTCAGTCTATTATCAAACACTGCCTACACTTCAACAAGCGCGTCGAGTGGCAAAACAATGGCAAAAACATCTACCGCAGAAGGATCCAGAAAAGATCGATAAAAACTTTTCGGATAAATGGCTAAGTTCGGTCGCATTAAGCTTGCCTCCGAAGACGATAAGTCAACCGATTCGTAGCCCTCAAGGAACATGGTTGGTCGTCTATGTGCTGAATCAAGACTTCGCAATTTATCCACTTGATAGTGAAACAGTAAGGTATGCAGCCAAAAGGCATTTGGGGCAAGAAAAAGCCAAGTCTTACTACAACCAACTGTTGAAAGAACAGAGAGAAACACAAGGCATTGCTATTGATGAATAAATATTTACTTGTTCTTTTCTGTTCTTCTTTAATTTTCTTAATGCTCGTCTTTTCGTTATTGCAGCGAGAAGATGATCCGCTTACCAAAACTCAACATCAAGAAGCTTTGGTGAATCGAACGAAACTTAAGGAGCCTATCGAAGCACCACTAACAACCAAACCCGATGACCCGAAAAAGGCCATTGAAATAACAGAGCCTCTCGAGTTTTCTTCAAGCGCCTATCAAAGCTTCAACCAATCTATTCATCAACCCGATTCGCGACAGCCGCCGATTAATCGCACAACTGACGATTTTGTCGCGAATCCTATGTGGGATCATGACGCTTACCAACAGTTAGAAAACTCCCGTCACCAGCAGCTCATTCAACAATACAAAATTGCTGCAAAGAAAAAACTCCAACAGATTGATACCGCTATAGAGGAAGGAAAGAAAAAAGGCATATCAAAAAGCTTACTGCAAGAAGCCATCGAAAAAAGAGAGGCTATTAACTCAATGTTAATGCAACTGGATAAAAAATCGCGATAAAAGAAATGCAGGGTCGTAACACGATAAAGAGGTTTAGAATAAATCGACCGCTCATCACTCGTAATCACTAAGCTTTATCATTATTCGGAATAGTATGTTCATGGACTTTTCCATTCAAAATAATCACTTAATTGTTGGTTCACTTCTTTTTGACCTAAAGTTTTAAAACCTAAGCGCTCTAAGACACGATGAGATCGATGATGCCCAGGCACCGTAAGCGCTGCTATCGTCATTAGATCAAGTCGTTTACGTTCAAAATCTAATAGCTCTTTTGCGGCTTCTGTTACATAGCCTTGGCCGTAGTATTCCGGCAACAAGGCATACCCTAGATCGGGAATCGTCAAGCCTGGCCTTCGTACTAACCCTACCATTCCGATCGGAATATCCTCGCGCAAGGAAAGTTTGTAGAGTCCAAAATCGTTCTCTAAATAACTATTGATGGGTCCTTGCAAAAGATAGGTTTCTGCCGCTTGCAGAGTTTCAATGTTCTTATCGCCAATGTAGGTTTTCCAATCAGGCTGATTAACTAAATCTAATATAAAACCCGCATCGTTAAGAACTAAATGTTCGACCCGTAACCGCTCTGTCACTAACACTAGACTCAAAAGTCTGCCCTCCACTCATTGTTAGTCAAAAATAATGAACTCCATCATCTTTTTGAGTTAAAGCTAGAGATATCTCGTAATATCGATATTCAAACGAGATAATTCAACTAAAATCAAATCTTAGAGCCACAAATCGCAAAAGGATATACACCTGTAATGTCAGGATTTATACCAGATATATCCCATTCCCACTTAGAACCTTACTTCGCCGCGTTGCAACGACAGCGGGCTATTCCACTGTGCCAAACCTACCAAGTAATATTGGGCTGCGCGGCAATACTTGTTGCCAGTGCACAGTCGTTCGTCATAGAAGATTATCGACTTTGGATGATTTCGTTGGCGCTTATAACTATGGCATTTGCGCTCTACTACAAAACCTACTTGAGCCCGAGCCGGCACATACGCTCATTTGAGTCGACTGCTATCCCGATAACTTGGTTATTTCTAGCGGCTATTCATGTACCTTCGGTTTCCGATCATGGGCTCGAATACCTTCGCCAAACCGTCGTTATTATCGCACTTTTTGCGCTAAGCATTCTTCATCTTCAGAAGAAAGCGTTATATCTGCTGCTCTATTCGAGTGCCGTAATTTGTATTATTTTCTCGTGGAGAAATAATATACCCATCGTTGAGTTCACTAGCATTGTGTTTTCAATTTTGGTTGCAACCGCACTCTCCGTGGTCACCTACCGTCATGTTAATCATCATGACTGGCGTTTGTTCCGATTTGAACGTCAGCTGTATGAAATCAATAAGATGGCCGTCAAAGCGCAAGAAGATGAAATGCGCGCCAATCAAATGAAATCTCGATTTCTTGCCAACATGAGCCATGAAATTAGAACGCCCCTAACCTCCATTGTTGGTTACGCCGAGAAAATCAAACACCAAATACTTAGCCTACCGCAATTAAAGCAATCCAGCTCTATTATTCTCGATAACAGTCAATATCTATTGAGTTTAATAAACGATATTTTAGATTTATCGAAAGTCGAAGCAGGAAAGTTGGAGATTGAGGAAATTGAGAGCGATATATTTGAATTGATGAACGAACTTGAATTAAGTTTGGAAAAAGTCGCTGATAAAAACCAAGTGCTATTGGATATCAACTTTATCATGCCTTTTCCGGAAAAAATCATCTGTGATGAAAAACGACTTAAACAGATTATCAGTAATCTCTGTAACAATGCGATCAAGTTTTCTAAAGCAGGTAAAGTACAAGTCGAAGTCTCCGCGAATCAAAATCTAAAAGTTATTTTATTTAAAGTTATCGATAACGGTATTGGCATGGATGACGTAACGCTACGAAATTTGTTTAAGCCCTTCGTGCAAGGTGATCCTTCAACAACACGTCGCTACGGCGGAACAGGCCTGGGGTTACATATCTCGCACCAATTGGCAAAGCGAATGGAAGGCGATATAAAAGTGCTCAGCCAAAAAGGTGTTGGTTCAGAGTTTACCGTCATTTTACCTTTGAAAATATCCAATAGTAGTATTTGGCTTGATACAAAACCTACCATCGCACGCTTACCGAAAGATTTCAGTTTCTATGCAGAAAAGAAGTTCGCTGGGTCTGTTTTGATTGCGGAAGATCAACCCGATAATCGCGCTTTACTGATGGATATGCTAACTGACTATGGCATAGAAACCGTCTGCGTTGAAAATGGCGAGCAAGCCTTAGAAAAAACGCTAACCAACGATTTCGATTTATTACTCATTGATATACAAATGCCGATAATGGACGGCTTAACCGCTGCACAGCAAATTCGCGCCTGCGGAGTTGAAACACCCATGTATGCATTGACCGCCAATGTAATGACACAAGATATAGAGCTGTATAAAAAACATGGCTTTGCTGGAGCCATTTCTAAACCCATCGACCACAGTGAGTTAATTTCGCTATTTTCAAAACACCTAGTTGAGCAAAGCCAACAACAAGCGATTGCCCAAACAATCGCAGAAAATATGCATAGTAAAAGACTGCCCGAGCTAAGAAAAAATTATATTCCAACATTGATTGAGGATGTCGATAAACTTAAAACGGCCATTGGAACACTGGAATCGTTGAATCAACAAACCTTAACCAGAGTAGCGCATAGAATAAAGGGAACTGCTGGCAATTTTGAATTGGATAGTGTGACCGATTATGCGGCTTTGATCGAATCAGAAACAAACGCTTGGCTATCTGGCATTCACTTTTTAGTCGGAGCACTGGAGCATCATTTAAAAGAAGTAGTCGATAAAAATGAACGATAATTTATTAAAACCATTTAGAGAAATTCTTATTGTCGATGATGCATTTGATGTTCGAATCATGCTTAAAGAAATTCTTAAATCACTGAGTATCACACAAGTTGACGAAGCATCTTCGAAGGATGATTTGTACACTAAGTTAGAACACTTCAATTATCGGCTGGTATTTCTTGATATTGAACTATCCGCAAAAAAAACCGATGAAAATGGCCTCAGTGCACTCAAATACATCAAAGCCAACTTTCCAAATGTAAGAGTTATTATTATTAGTGCTCATCATACAGCAGAAAATGTTCGCCAAGCTATCGTTAGTGGCGCTGATGGATTTGTCGTGAAACCATTTTCGATACGAAAAATTACCGATATTATTTTCAAGTATTGTCCGAGCGCTTCGCTACGAGATAAAGCTCATGATGGTGAATGATTCTTAGCGTCTAAAAATCACCAAATCTCGCTTGAAGAACACTGCAAATGGCCAATCCCGCCGTTTCGGTTCGCAATATTCTCGGTCCTAATTGAACGCTTAAACACTGCTGTTGCCTAAGCATCGAGCTCTCTTCATCACTAAAGCCTCCTTCAGGCCCAACAAAAATGTTGTATTGAGTATATTGAGGCAGCCGCATGATTGATTGACCATGATGTGGATCAAGAATAATCGAATGAGGCCAACAAATATCTGATTGAACAAGTTCATTCAGAGAGATTGCTTGTCTTAGCGTAGGAAGACGACTTCGGCCTGACTGTTCACATGCACTAATAATTATTTTTTGCCAGTGAGCCATTTTTTTTCGTAGACGGTCTTCGGGTAACTTTACGCCCGTTCGAACAGTAAATAGGGGAGTAATTGATTGCACACCCATCTCGACGGCTTTCTGTATAACCCAGTCCATCTTGTCGCCACGAGCAACCGCTTGGAATAAATGTATGTCTAACGGCGACTCATTTGCTGGCAACGCTTTTTCATGCACTTGTACGGCGGCTTCACGCTTAGCGACGTGAGTAATGGTTGCTCGATAATCATAGCCGTCACCGTTGAATAAAATAATTGCATCGCCAACCCGCGATTTTAATACGGTCACTAAATGGCGAACGGCGTCTTCATCGAGGTTCATTTGGGTATCAACGTTTAATTCACACGCTTGATAAACTCGATTTATTCGTTGCGTCATTTACTTTGCCTCACCTACTCATATTAATCACAAGTTCTATTAATCGTTAACCGCAATATCTAGACCTTCCCAAGCCACTTGAGCTAAATGGTCTATTTCATCTTCTGTAATCACATAAGGCGGCATAAAATAAATGACATTACCTAGAGGACGCAATAATGCCCCCCGAGTAAGTGCATGTTGATACACTTTTATTCCACGACGTTCTCGCCAATCAAACGGAATTTTTTTGGCTTTATTCTTGACCATTTCTATCGCCAATATCATGCCTGTTTGACGCACTTCTGCAACGTTCGGATGCTCGTTAAATCGCTCGGTCGCTTTTGCCATTTTTGCAATGAGCGCTTGATTATTTTGCAGAACAGGTTGTTGCTCAAAGAGAGAGAGCGTAGCAACGCCCGCGGCACAAGCAATTGGATTTCCAGTATAACTGTGAGAATGCAAGAAGCCTTTTAAGGTTGAGTATTCATCGTAAAACGCTTGATAAATTCGGTCGGAGGTTAACACGGCAGCCAATGGTAAAAATCCACCGGTAATGCCCTTAGACACACACATAAAGTCCGGCTCGACGTCGGCTTGCTCGCAGGCGAATAATGTCCCAGTTCGTCCAAAACCCACCGCAATTTCATCAAAGATCAAATGCACCTTATAAGTATCGCAGAGTTGTCGGATGCGTTTTAGATAAACAGGATGGTACATACGCATATTTCCAGCGCATTGCACTAAGGGTTCTAGAATTACCGCACAGGTTTCTTGATGGTGGCGCTCTAATAGTTCGGCCATTTTATCGGCTTGCCGTAACGAATAATCGTACCAAGATTCGCCTTCTTCACGATGAAAACAATCAGGAGAAGGCGCCATAATGGTTTCGAACAAAAGTGGTCCAAACGTTTCTTTGTACAATGCAACATCGCCAACGGATAATGCGCCCATGGTTTCACCATGATAGCCATTCTCTAAGGCAATGAATTTAGTTCGCTGTGGCTCTCCAACATTTTTCCAGTACTGAAAGCTCATTTTTAATGCGACTTCTACAGCAGCCGAGCCACAATCAGCATAAAACACACGATTAAGCGAAGGCGGTGTTATAGCGACCAATTTCTCGGCGAGTTCAATGGCCGGTAGATTAGAGCAGCCGGCAAAGATAACGTGTTCTAGTTGGTCAACTTGAGCTTTAACGGCCTCGCGAATCTCTTGTCGCCCATGACCAAAAATATTAACCCACCAGCTACTGACTGCATCGATATATTTTTGACCTTGGTCGTCGACAAGATAAACACCCTCACCACGAACCATAGGCAATAAGGGGTACTGCTCATGCTCTTTCATTTGTGTACAAGGGTGCCATATGACGTCGAGATCTCGCTGCGAAAGCGAGCGGGCCTTAGGGGCGTGTGAGGGCATGTTGTTTTCCTATGATCGTCTGCCACTGAATTGGTCGCCGGCAGATTAAGCGAAGACTACAGAATTAATGGGTAAAAGTGACCACCCACTCGAGCGCTATTATAAACAATCGATAAACCTTGTTACCAACCCGCACTGGATTTTTTGAGTCAAGTCGTTAAGCTACCCGTTCATAGTTAACAGGATACCCATGAACCATGCAAAACTCTTCAAACTTTTTCGCTTTGATTCTCTGTGTCATGCTAAGTGGCTGCCAACCGTCTAGCCCAGAGCAAACCAAAGCCCCAAAGTATCCTGAGGCGACTCCATCAGCACTCAAAGCGCATATCGAATTTTTAGCCAGTGATCTCCTCGAGGGACGAGACACAGGATCTCGCGGTTATGACATTGCCGCAAACTATGTTGTGTCGCATTTTATGCAATACGGTCTGACGCCAGCCGGTGATAACGGCAGCTACCTTCAGCAAGTTACCTTTCGTCAACGCCAGCTGGTCGTTGAGGAAACCACGTTTTCAGTGTCCGGAGATCAGTCATACACCTTGAGCCTTCCAAACGATTTCGTAACCAGCGGAAGCAGTATGGCAACCCAACAGAAAGTTTCGGCGCCACTTTATTTTGTTGGCTATGGCATTAGTGCTCCTCACCTCAATCACGACGATTACGCCGATATTGACGTGACTGGGAAAATCGTGGTGATCGTCAATGACAAGCCGAGCGCGTTACCGTCTGAAGAAGCTGCGCATTTTGTCTCTGGACATCAGCGAGCTCTTGCCGCGGCAAAACACGGGGCTGTTGGAATTATCTATTTACAGACCGAGCAGGGAGAGCAACGCTACAGCTTTGAGCGACTTAAAGGTCGTATTAACCGCCCCTCTCTCAATTGGTTGACGGGTGAAGGACAGGTTGGAAATTTAATTCCAGAAATAAAGGTTGGCGCACTCTTGAGTATCCAGGCTGCTGAAAAGCTGCTGTCTAAGGCACCCTTTAACTATGCAACCATCAGCCAAAAACTGACGGATCAAGAACCCTTACCTAAGTTTGAAGTTGGTATCACGGCCAACTTACAAGTCACCACCAAACACAGCGAAATCACTAGCCCTAATGTGGTAGGCATTGTTGAAGGAACAGACCCGCAACTAAAAAATGAATACGTTGTTTATTCTGCTCATCTCGATCACATCGGGGTGCATTCAGACTCAACATCACAAGAAGACGTCATCAACAACGGGGCTATGGACAATGCCAGTGGTACGGCCATTATGCTAGAAACGGCGCGTCTATTTTCTGAAAATCCACCCAAGCGCTCCGTTTTATTTGTCGCGGTAACAGGAGAAGAGAAAGGGTTACTCGGTTCAGATTACTTCGCTCAACACCCCACCGTGCCAATTGATCAGTTAGTTGCCAACATCAACTTAGATATGCCTTTGATACTGTACCCTATTGGCGATGTGATCGCTTTTGGTGCAGAGCACTCGACAATGAGCCGATACGTTCAAAATGCAGCCGAAAAAGTCGGCCTACAATTGTCACCAGACCCAATGCCTGAACAAAATATATTCGTTCGCTCCGACCACTATTCGTTTGTTAAACAAGGTGTTCCTTCGGTATTTTTAGTTCCTGGCTTTAAATCGTTAGATGAATCGATCGACGGCGGAAAAATCTTCCAGAAGTTTTTTCACCAGCACTATCATCAGCCCAGCGATGAAGCGACACTGCCGATTGATTACGAGGCAGGGGCTAAGTTTACTCAAGTGAACTACCTTATTGGAACGGAAATAGCCAATAGTGACAACCGACCTAACTGGAATGAAGGTGACTTCTTCGGCGATACCTTCGGTCAAAACAAATAGCCAATCGCCGACCTACTGACTTGGTAGCCGCCACATTTGGCCATATCCTGAAGAAGCTTCAGTGACGATATGGCCATCTGGGGTAAAGGCTACTGCCCAAACAATGGCGCCAGAAGGCTTCCATTGGTCTCGAGTTTTGACTTGCCATTGGTGCACAAGACTGCCGTTTTGAGTTGACCAAAGACGTACATCACGTCCAGGGGCTCCAGTCGCTAACAAGCGACCATCAGCCGAAAACGCTGCTGCGGTCATCACATATTCCCGCGGCTTTAACGCTAAGCTTACTCGCTCAACTCCCGACTCCAAATCCCATACGATGGCGTTACCGCGAGTTCCTGATGAAAATGCTAATCGGCCTTGCGACTCCAACCGAACTAAAGTAACTCGTGAATCGTGCTCAAACACATAGCGAGGCTGACCCGATTGAGTGTTCCACAAGACGACTCTTCCATCATAAGCGCCAGAGAATGCCCAAACTCCATTCGCCGACATATCAACGCTGGCAATTCGGTTGTTTCGATGACCGGTAAACTCCAAGCGTCTACCGGACTCCATATCGATATGGACCACTCGCCCGTCGCTGAGCCCCAGCAACACATATTTGGCTTTGTCAGAGAGAGCGGCAGAAGTAATGTCGGCAGGAGCTTGCCAGTACCCATAGGGCTTTCCTGATGTGGTATTCCAAATGACAAAGGTACTTTTATCGGCGGTCAAGGCACGAGAGCCATCGGGTGAGATGTCCGATACCGTAATTCCTGATTCAGGATCATCATTGTGACGCCACTGAAACAGCAGTTTATTTTGTTGCAGATCCCAGTAGCCAGCTTGATGGTTGACTGAAGCGACCAAAGCAAAGCGACCATCGTCCGAGAGCGACGCATCGTACATGCCTACAGCAGCATGAGGCCACTCTTCGACAGCCGATTCAGACGACTCACATCCCACTAAGAGCAGGCTGTTTATGAAAAATAAGGCGATAACCACTGTCGAATATGTGAAGCGTTTAATATTCACAGCAAGCTGGTTTGGCATTTGGCACATAACTGGTTAGACTGCAGGTCAAATTTTTAAATTAAATAATACTGTAGGGGAAAACTTGTGAAAAAACTAATACCACTTGCGGTTATCGGTGCACTTCTCGCCGGCTGCCAGCAAAATACAGAAACAAAAACAGACGCTAACGCAGAAGCCAAAACGCAATCAGCCAGTACCGCTGTTGAATTAAAAACCGACATTGCAAAGCAAAGCTATGCGATTGGCGCTATGTCGGCGCAGCGCATCAGTAGCGACGAAATGCTAAAAAAGATGAACATTGACTTTGAATTAATGGCCAAAGGCTTCGCTGATGGTTTAAACGGTAATCCTCAGTTAACAGAAGCGCAGGTTCAAGAACAATTGATGGCATTTCAAGGCGCCATTCAAGCGAAAATGCACGAAGAGCAATCAGCTAAGGTTCAACCTGAAAAAGATAAAGGCGCGGCACATATTGCTCAGTTAAAAGCAGAAGATGACAGCATCAAAGCGACCGAGTCAGGATTACACTACAAAGTAATTTCGACAGGTGACAGCGACAACAAACCGAAAGCCACCGATGTCGTTAAAGTTCATTACACAGGCACATTAATCGATGGAACTCAATTTGACAGCAGCGTTGAGCGCGGCGAGCCAATTGACTTCCCTCTTAATCGAGTGATCAAAGGCTGGACTGAAGGCGTTCAATTAATGAGCGTTGGCGATAAGTACCGCTTCTACATTCCTTCTGACTTAGGTTACGGTGATCGAGGCATGCCTCCTAGCATTCCTGGTGGTGCAACCTTGATATTTGATGTTGAACTACTGAACATCGAGTCTACTCAAGAAGCCGCAGAAAAAGAAGGCGACAGCGAGGTTCAATAGTAATGAGCGGCCAAAAACTTCTTACATTTCAACAGTTTTGGCCATATTACTTGGGAGAGCATCGCTCTCCCACTTGCCGAGCTTGGCACTACTTAGGAACGGCGGCATCGATTGCCGCGGTTCTTATTTTACTGGTCAGTCAACAATGGCAATGGTTTTGGTTAGTGCTAATCGCAGGGTACGGTCCTGCATGGATTGGCCACTTTCAATTTGAAAAAAACCGTCCCGCGACATTTCGTCATCCAGTCTGGTCTTTATTAGCTGACTATCGAATGTTTGGGTTTGCTTTAACGGGTCGGCTGCGTCAGGAATATCAAAAGTTTAATATCCCCTTCTCGCCCCAGCTCGATGATTAAGCGAGCCTCTTTGTTTTCTCGTTAAACAATCATGAAACTCGGCCACTCGAATGGCGTGCCCACTTGTCTAGCAGGATTTCGTTAAAACGACTATCGGCGACTGGTTAATACAGTCACTTTTTCTGGGCCTGACATTAACTCTGCCAGCTCTTGCGTCAGACTTTTACGCTCAGCGCTCTTATCCCACTGCTCCCAGTGTTGAATGGTGTCCCAAGCAGCGATGATGTAAATTCGGTTCGTATCGGCTTGATCAAAATAGAGCTCTCCGCCCATAAAGCCTTGCTTGCGCGCCGCTTCTTTTTTAGCACGACGAATCACTGTCGCATACTCTTCATAACAGCCGGGCTTCAATTGACGCTCAATTATCACTCGAATCATATGTTAACTCCAAACCCTATGGAACTTGCGAAACGACTCACTAATGGAATTCAGCAAGCGTATCAATCAACTGATCTTCAAGCTCTACGCGCGATGCAATGGCTTCACCCAGTTTAGACAAATCTTTGTCAAGCTGACTCATTAACTCTTCATTTGCCTGATCGTCTGAATATTTGTCGTTAAAGTCGACCACGATATCGGTTGTCTTGCTGATGCGCGGGAATACTTCTTCCAACAGCTGCAAAGACTGCGGTCCTTTCTTATCGCACAAGCTCACCACTTGTTCATAAACTTCAAAGTGACCCGCAGAGACATAGTCAATGAGTATATCGCAAAATTGATTAATCTGAGACTTGTCGGGAAGAACCTGATCTTTGCGCTTTCCAGTAAGTCGGCAATACAGCACCAGCAGTTCATTCCTTTCCGCTAACCAACGTGCAACGACGCTTGCGGTTCTCGAATCCTGTGCCACAGAATCCAGCATAACCCTCTCCCCGTCTTATACTTATAAATGTTTTAATGCTTGAAAACGACTTTGACTGGCCTCCCTGACGATCCGCAATCAAAGCGATACGATAAACTCAAGCACTACCTTTTTATCATATCCGCTTGATGTTGCAAAATTTTTCGTCATGCGTTGTCGTAAGATTTCATCTATTATGAACCCATGAGAAAAGAAAAATAAAACCGGACGAAGAATGCTGCGAAATTTTCGATTTGCCGCTTTGCAATATTGGGTATTTATTCTCTTTTGCGGATTATTACTGCTCCCAATACTGATTCAAAACGTCTTTAACCTAATTGAGTTTGATCAAGAGCGCATGCTTGAAGGCTATGTCTCGCACAAAGCCTTTGTGTTATCACTTATCGTTCTCATTTACCCACTGATGAGAGTGATTACATTACTTGGACAGCAGCAAACTCGCACGTCAGAGACTCGTCGTAATGTCGCAGAACTAATCGACCATGCCGCGGATATGATTTTAATCACTCGACCTAATGGGCAAATTGTTAACGCCAATCGTCGTGCTTGCGAGATACTTGGGTACTCGGTTGAACAACTCAAAAACATGCGTAACCTTGATCTTGATACCGAGTGTACTTTGTACCGAAATCCACGCATGCATCAACAGCTGTTTACCGGACAAACGGTGACTTTCGAGACCCATTATCAATCGCTTAAAGGCGAAAAAATTCCAGTTGAAAACCATGTTTCTATCGCCGGTTGGATGGAAGGAACCTACTACTTAGAAATTACACGAGACATCACTCGTCGACGATTAGTGGAGCAAGAATTACATGCTTCAAAAGAAGCACTCGAACGAGTTCGAAACCGGCTTGAAAGCCGAATGCAAGAACGCACACAGAAACTTGTTGAAGAGGTACAACGACGCGAATTAACGGAAAAGAGAATCTTCGAAATTCGTTTATTGCTCGAAAACTTAGTTAACTCGATGCCATCGGTAATCATCGCATTAAACGACAAACTGCGAGTAACTCAATGGAATTTAGAAGCGGAGAAAGTTTTCCATATTCCCGAAACACTGGCCGTTGGGCAAAACATCACTCACCTATTACCACGATTCAAATCTCATATTTTCTCTCTTATTCAACAAAGCGAGAAAGGTCGAAAATCCATTAAAGAATTCTTTGACGTTGAATTAGATGGAAAACAAGTAAAGTTTAACGTCATGTTGTATCCACTGAGCCAAACAACGGATTCTAACCTTCCAGGTGTGGTTATCCGACTGGATGATGTTACTGAAAAAGTGCAGTTTGATGAAGTTCTTGTACAAACTGAAAAAATGCTCTCTTTAGGAGGCCTTGCTGCTGGAATGGCACATGAGATCAATAATCCCCTTGGGGCCATTCTGCAAAGCACTCAAAATATTCTCAGACGACTTTCTAACAACTTTCCACGTAACCGAAAAATCGCTAAAACCTTCGAGTTAGATTTAGACGCAATGAGTGAATATCTAGAGAACCAACAAATAATCGAATCACTGGATGCAATCAAAGAAGCCGGCGAGCGCGCAGCTATGATAGTGGCTGACATGTTGAGTTTCGCTCGACCGAGCCACGGTGAAAGTGTGACTTTAAACCTTGTTGAAGAGATGAAAAGTGCCATTCGACTGGCAGAAAAAGACTATGACCAAAAACGCAAATTGGACTTTAAACAAATTTCAATTAAAGAGCATTACGCTTCAAACTTACCGCCTATTAAAGCTCAGAAGAATAAACTACGCCAGGTTCTTCTCAACCTTTTGATTAATGCCGCTCAAGCACTCGCATCACAACCTGATCAAAACACACCAACGATTAGCGTTAGTATCAGTCGCGATGCGCACGCAATTCGCATCGATATTGAAGACAATGGCCCAGGTATGGATGCCAATACACGCAAACGCGTTTTCGAGCCATTTTTCACAACAAAGCCAGAAGGTCAAGGTACTGGTCTCGGTCTGTCGGTTTCTTATTTTATTGTCACGGAACAACTAGCCGGCAGTCTCACTGTTGATTCAGATGTTGGTAAAGGCGCTCGATTTACTCTTCGCATTCCTCTTCCCGAAAGTAAGCAAAGAGAAAAGCAGCGCCAAACTTCAGAACAGCAATATCAACTGCCTTTAGATGAGATGTAACCCTCAGCGCTCTTTCAAAAAGGTTTACGGTTTTGCCAACGTGTCCATAGGCCAAATAAACTGAACAGTAGCATCACGCTGAAAATAATCACCATCCATTCTGGCATGTTCAGAGCTAAGAAAGACCACCCGTCTTGCTTAGCACACTCTCCAGAGCCTTTGAAAACTGTCTCGAGCATTTCCATAAATGGCAGTACATCCATTAAATAATCCAGAGCTGGTCCGCACGCTGGCACCAAGTGCTCTGGTAAATTTTGCAACCATACATGACGACCAGCAATGCCTACCCCAAGCCCAGCAACAAGCAGCGCTAAGAAAAAGAAAAAATATTGAAAGCCTGATTCAGGGCGAGGATGAAACAAAGCCTTGAGTAGAAAAACGGCTCCGAACACGATAACGACGATGCGCTGAAAAATGCACAAAGGACAGGGTTCCAAGTTCAGGCCATATTGAAAGTACAGCGCAGCCCCCATTAATGCGGCACACACCCCGGCAACGAAAAAACTGAACCATCGCTGATTAATGGTTTTTTGACAAACTTGGAATACACTCATTCTGATACTCTCTATGATCCATTTTCGGATTAAACCGACTGGTCACAGAGAATATCAAAGTGCTTTAAAAATACTAGAGCTATTAATGCTAAAAAATGTGTCCGTCACTAATGAGTGAAGACTGGCGCTAGCCCCCAACCCCAAAAAATAACGGTAATCGCCAACATACCAACCAATACACACATGCATACCGTAATGATCGAGCTAGCAAACAAAAAGCCTCGATCGCGGTCAATACCCATCATAATTGGCACCCCGTTATACAAGAGATAGACTGCCCACCCAATCGCGACTAATGAAAACAGCATGTCTAACCACAATATTGGGTACACACCAAGAATGCTGACTAAAAATAGTGGCGTGCAACTGTAAGCCGTTAAATTGACACAGCGCTTATACGACGGGTTTGCCCCGTAAGTCTTCGCCATCCATTGGACAAACCAAGCGAGCACTAAGACTGCCACAAGTATTGCTAAGTAAGCCGCTACCGATAATTGCAGCGCACTTTGTGGCGTTAACCGATACGTATCCGACATGCCCAGCGTCCAGCCTACATGGGTGCTTCCGACATAAGCAGCTGCAGGTGGCAACAAAGCCATGACCACGATGTACTTAAAGTAGGTTTTGAAAACTGAATCGTTCTTCTCGGAAATTTTTTGCCACTGTTTTTCAGGTTCATACAACAAACCAAAAGTATTGCGCAAAGACATGAACTTTCCTCTCGTTATATTAACTGGCTCTACATTTAAGCATATGCGTTTTTTGGTTATTTCACGAGCTGCAACGCAACAAAATCAATTGTTTCGGATCAAACTTTTAGCGATAAACTTGTCTAACGGACATTCCAGTGCTTTATAACTAACCGCCATAAACGTTAAGTTTTCTGGAATATTTACTTTTATTTCAAAAGGCGATCTCTTAACATCTCAAAACTGGGTCATTAAATGCACCCAATGGTACATTTGGAACGATTATAGACATGGAATGAGGGGTTGCTTATCTAAGCAACCAAGAGAGGTTTTCAAACAGGATGGTTTGAGCCACTTCAGTAAATTAAAAGGAATAGTCATGTTACCTAAAGCAGTTTATCAGTTGTTACCCTACTGTTATCTAACAATAGCTGTTGCGCTGATTGTTTTCACAGAACATCCACTAAGATGGTTACCAGGAATATTTTTTGCGTTATCAGGAATAATGGTCATGCGTTGGAGAATTCAGGCTCGTAAAGAGCAAGCCATCAACGAGACGGAATAAATAGCGGGTAACCTGCTCGTGCGCCTTATAGAGTTAACCTCGTCTTATCCTTCTTAAAGATTAAGTCGGTCTTGCTTGAAGATGAAGTCGGTCTTGAGAAATTAATCGGTTATTGAAAGGTAGAAATAAAAAAGCCTCAACGTGTGAGGCCAGTAAAGGTTTTCCAGTCTGCAAGACTCGGTTGCTCCGAGTTTCTTTGTATTCGCTAGCGCAGCAAAGTTATAACAAACCGCTATCTTGCTTGCAAACAATTTTTTACAACTTTTATTGTGCAATTGCACAATAAAAGTTGACCAGAGTACATTAACTATTTGAAGTATATAGCTTTTATCAATATTCTCTTTAAGAGATATTACTTGCCCTTTTTTAACGCATCCGCCAAAGCCATACCAAGAGCACCTTGCGGACCCTGACTGGGTTTCGATTGATTCCGTCCTTTTTTGGGTGTTCGAGCTGGCCTTTCTTTCGCCATCGGCGTGACAGCGCCTGCTGGCTCAGGACCAATCATCGATAATCCTATTCGACGTCGTTTAAGATCGACATCAATAACATGGACGCGCACTATGTCACCCGCTTTAACAACTTCACGTGGATTAGAAATAAATTTATCGGACATCATCGAGATATGCACCAAACCGTCTTGATGAACGCCAATATCAACGAAAGCCCCAAAATCGGTTACATTAGTTACAGTCCCTTCGAGCTCCATCTTTGGCTTCAAGTCTTCTAAATGCTCAACACCGTCTTTGAACTTAGCCATTTTAAAGTCACCACGAGGATCGCGTCCTGGTTTCTCAAGTTCTTTTAAAATGTCGTTGATTGTTGGTAATCCAAACTGCTCTGATACAAAGGATTCTGGGGTTAACTTCCGTATCACATCCGCTTTACCCATCACCGCTTCCACCGGCTTATCACCCAGTTGTGAGAGCATCTGTTCAACAACGGTATACGCTTCTGGATGAACCGTGGACGCATCAAGAGGATTTTCTCCGGCATGAATACGCAAAAACCCTGCCGCTTGCTCAAATGCTTTTGGGCCAAGGCGCTCAACATCCAACAACTGTTTACGACTGGCAAAACGACCGTGTGATTCGCGGAATGCAACAATGTTACCAGCCAAAGTTTTATTCAAACCGGATACTCGCGCCAATAATGGTGCAGAAGCCGTATTCAAATCGACACCAACGGCATTTACACAATCTTCAACGACAGCGCCCAAGGTTTTTGACAATTGGCTTTGACTAACATCGTGTTGATATTGGCCTACACCTATTGATTTTGGCTCAATCTTAACCAGCTCAGCCAGCGGGTCTTGCAGGCGACGTGCAATTGATACGGCACCACGGAAAGAAACATCAAGATCTGGGAATTCCAGTGCGGCCAACTCAGAAGCCGAATACACAGAAGCCCCAGCTTCACTGACCATAATTCGATCGAAGGTTAGTTCAGGATGCTTCTTCTGCAATTCACTGACAAGCTTATCGGTTTCTCTCGACGCCGTACCATTACCAATGCTAACTAAGTCAACTTTATGCATTTCACATAAAGTTGCCAGTTTGCGCAACGACTGATCCCATTGGTTTTGAGGGGCATGTGGAAAGACAGTGGTATGAGTTAATAGCTTACCCGTATCATCAACAACCACGACTTTAACACCGGTGCGCAGACCAGGATCTAGACCCATGGTTACTTTCGCTCCAGCGGGAGCAGCCATTAATAAGTCTCGCAGATTATTTGCAAAAACGTGTATCGCAGCGTTTTCGGCCATTTCACGAATTCGTCCAATCAGCTCAGTTTCAAAGTGCATATGAAGTTTTATTTTCCAAGTCCACAGCACCACCGTTTGCAACCAAGCATCCGCTGCACGGCCTTGATTCTCGATATTAAAAGCTTGAGCGATCATCATTTGGCAAGGGTTCGACGCTTGCTCATCTTCCAACAACTCTTTGTTCGGCACCAATTGCAACCCAAGTACCCCTTCATTTCGCCCGCGTAGAACAGCCAAGGCTCGATGAGACGGGATCTTGTTCAAGGGTTCTGAATACTCAAAATAATCGGAAAACTTTCGGCCTTCTTCTGCCTTGCCTTCGACCAAGGTCGATTTTAAGTAGCCATTCTCCCATAGATAATCACGCAACTTACCCAGCAGCGTTGCATCTTCAGCGAATTGCTCCATTAATATTTGGCGAGCGCCATCGAGCGCGGCTTTGGTATCGCCAATATTGTGCTCTGAATTCAAATAGCCCGCGGCTTCTGTTTCTGGATCTTTTTGCGGATCCTCTAATAACAGCTCGGCGAGCGGTTGCAATCCAGCTTCACGAGCAATCTGTGCCTTGGTGCGACGCTTAGGCTTATACGGTAGATACAGATCTTCCAGTTCTGTCTTAGTTTCAGCTTGAACGATTGACTGCTCTAACTCAGGCGTCAGTTTTTCTTGGTCAGCGATACTTTTTAATATGACACCACGCCGCTCCTCTAACTCGCGCAAATAACTCAATCGCTCGTCAAGACGGCGCAATTGCGTATCATCAAGACCACCGGTGACTTCTTTTCGATATCGAGCAATAAAGGGGACGGTCGCGCCTTCATCTAATAATTGAACGGCAGCGTCGACTTGTCGGGGTGAAACCGCAAGTTCCTCTGCAATACGCGTAGAAATCTGTTGCATAAAAAAGTTCCGAAGTTGCTGGGTAAATATTATTGTTTAAGTAACCTTCCCCATCGTGGGCGCTACTTTTCCTAGGCGCGCGATTATACCCAATGACGGAATTGAAAGGGAGCCGATGAGCGATTTATCCGTAAGAAATTCCAATAAATGGTTACATAAACGCGCTTGTGAACTAAGCTAAAACATTGATAGTATGAGAAAAATGGCAAGCCGAATGACCACTAGCTTTATTCACGAAAAAATTCATTCGCTAAAGAAGAAACAAAGATAACAATACACAGGAAGTCGCCATGACTGAAGAAACCCCCAAGATTTTAGTTGTCGATGATGACTTAAGATTGCGCAGTCTATTAGAGCGCTACCTCAAAGAACAGGGTTACATCGTAAGAACGGTTGCCAATGCCGAGCAAATGGATCGTTTTTTAGAGCGAGAAAACTACCATCTAATGGTACTGGACCTCATGCTACCCGGCGAAGATGGCTTATCAATATGTCGTCGACTACGCTCCTCTGAAAACCAAATACCTATTGTTATGCTAACGGCCAAAGGCGACGAGGTTGATCGAATTATTGGGTTAGAGCTGGGTGCCGATGATTATCTAGCGAAGCCATTTAACCCTCGAGAGCTGCTAGCCCGCATCAAAGCGGTGTTACGCCGTCGTATGAAAGAAATCCCGGGTGCTCCAAGCTCAGAGGAGAAAGAAATCACGTTTGGAGAGTTCAAACTGAATCTCGCGACGCGCGAAATGAGTCGTGGTGAACAAGTGATGAATTTAACCAGCGGTGAGTTTGCGGTTCTCAAAGCTTTGGTTTCACACGCTCGCCAGCCGCTTTCACGAGACAAGTTAATGAATTTAGCGCGCGGTCGAGACTACAGTGCATTAGAGCGAAGTATCGATGTTCAAGTATCTCGATTACGCCGCATGATCGAAGAAGATCCAGCGAAACCCCGTTACATTCAAACCGTGTGGGGTGTGGGTTATGTGTTCGTGCCCGATGGTGGCGCAGCGTAAAAGCACAATCGCTGCGCGGTTCAACGCGCAGCTAAAAATAGACAGTCTATGCGATTAATTCCTCAAGGTGCATTCGGTCGCACCGCACTCATGGTTGGCGGCTTGTTGTTTATCAATTGGGTTGCCTACTCATTTGTTACCGCATTTATCGTGGTTCAGCCCAACAGCGAAATCTTAATGAAACAGCTGGCGAACCAAATGAATACCATCGTTATTCACGAGCAAAATAACGTTTCGCCAAAAGTCATTGAAGCTTTTGAACGAGCCACTGGCATTGAGGTATTCGCCTTCAAAGAAGCGGTAGGCAATGGCCTTGACGGTGCCAAGCACTATAAAAGCTTATCGGACAAACTGTCCGAATACCTTGGCCAAGGCACCGAGCTTCGTATAGAAGAGTCCGACAAAGCCTACTATTGGATTTTACACCCTCAGCAGAAAGATATTTGGATCAGAATTCCCTCCATTCGCATTGATTACAGCTGGCTTTTCATTGTCAGTGCTTACTTGAGCATTATCTTCTTACTCAGCTCTCTGGGTGGCTGGTTATTCGCTCGACAATTGCATCGACCACTCAAGCGTCTTGAGTTAGCCGCAAGAGAAATTGGTCGCGGCGACTTCCCTGGTCGACTAAAAGAACAAGGCGCTCGTGAACTGGTCGCGGTCACCCGAGCATTCAACCAAATGGCGCAAGATGTACACCAGTTAGAAGAAGATCGAACACTTTTGCTGGCAGGAATTTCACACGATCTGCGAACGCCAATCACGCGCATTCGCTTAGCGTCTGAATTTCTCGGAGAACAAGATGAAGAAACGAAGAATGGAATTATTGCTGATACGGAAGATATGGATGCAATCATCGATCAGTTTATATCTTTTGTCCGAGACGGACGCGACGAGCCTGAACAATGGATAGATATCAACCAAATCATTGAACAGATTGTTGAAAATAATCAGTTACACCAACGAGATGTAACCGCCGACCTAAACCCTATCCCAAACTATCCTGTCAAAGTTTTAGCGATGAAGCGAATGCTTATAAACTTAGTCGAAAATGGTTTTCGCTATGGCCGACCTCCAATAGAAGTCGCAAGCTTCGAAGAGAAAAATAACATTATTATTACGGTTTCCGATCACGGTGACGGCATTGCTGATATGGATGTCGAACGCTTGTTTCAACCTTTCGCCCGTGGCGAGCAAGCGCGTACCGGCCGAGGTTCTGGCTTGGGACTTGCCATCGTTAAGCGTATCGTTGAATTACATCACGGCGAAATTTCATTACACAACTTGCCTCGCGGAGGGCTTCAAGCACGGTTGGTTTTTCCTATCCAATCGCACTAAGTCCCATCGCCTGCTTCGCAAGCCGTCGCTTTATTGAGGGTGATTGCTGCAATAAAGACACGCCTAGGTTTCTTATCATCGTCATTGGTAATGAAGGCTGGCTGTATATCCAATTGAGCGCGGTCATTGCTTTTTGCGTCATATGATTATCCGCTTTTCTAGCACGCTCATAGCGGCGCAACATGGCAAACGCCCCTACCTTATCAATGGACGTTTTAGCAGCCAAAGACACGCGTTGCGCAAGTTGTTCGGCGTCTTTAAATCCAAGGTTTACCCCTTGACCTGCCAATGGATGAATCGAATGGGCAGCATCACCAATCAAAGCCACACGGTCCTTGATGTAAGTTTCAGCGTGCCTTGCAACTAACGGGAAGGATTGGAGCTCCGATTGCAGTTCGATTGCACCTAACTCATATCCGAGCGCATTAGCAATTAATGATTGTTGCTGTTCTTTCGACAATGATAAAACGTCGGCAGCTTTGTCTTCCTGTAACGACCAAACAATTGAGCTGAGTTTTTCGTCAACTAAGGGTAAATAAGCGATAGGTCCGGTCTCTAAAAATCGCTGCCACGCAGTGAATTGATGAGATTTTTCGGTAGCTATCGTCGCGACCAACGCCTGTTGAAAGTAGTTCTTTTGATCGACCGCTATGCCTGCCAGCTCACGTACTTTTGAATGAACGCCATCGGCGCCAACTAAAAGCTTGGCATAACACTGACGGTTATCTTCAAAGGTTGCACAGATTAAGTCCGAGTCACTCTCTATGGCAACCATCGGACAATTCATCCACGTAATATTTGATTGCTCCGCCAAACGATCCATAAGCGCAGCTCGAATAACGCTGTTCTCAACGATATGGCCCAAGTTTTGAGTCGCCAACTCTTGTGCGGTGAAGGTTAGCTTAGAAGTACCATTGTGCTCCCATACCTCCATACGTTGGTAGGCAGACAAACGAGTCGATGGTATTTTTTTCCAACAACCAATGCGTTTCAGCATCTCTTCAGATTGTCGTGACAAGGCGCTTACACGATGGTCAATTTGCTCGTCTAACTGAGTGATTGAACTTCCTGGATTAAGCTCGACAATGCCTATGGATAACTCTTCTGGCAGTAACGCCGCGAATGCAAGACCAACCATGCCGCCGCCATTAATTAAAACATCGACTTGTTGTTTCATCGCCACTTTAATCCTCACATTGCTTTAATAGTCGCGCCGCCAATCCGTCACGTTTTGGTTGCCGATGGAGCTCCGACAGAGGAATTCCACGCGCTAGACCACTTAAATCATGTCGTTTGCCCATAGCGACTTCGGCGAGCCCATTGCGCAATATTGAGCACTTATCAAGCGCCAATAAGGCTAGATTTCGACCCAATGCCAAAGCAGGGTTGGTGTTTGAAAAGCTACGCACTAGCGTTTCAGTCATGGCCAAGGTTTCATCGATATCAGTTTGACGAGATTCCCAGTAAAACTCTAAACAGGTTTGGCTGCCATAATCTTCATTTAAATAACGCGTCATCGCTATCATTTCAACCAGTGCCGCGACATCGCGGATCCCTAAATTAAATCCTTGACCAGCAACGGGATGGCCGGTGTGAAGTGCGTTACCAACAAACACCAAACGCAGATCAAATCCTCTGAGTAAACGGCGCTGAGTCAACGGATAAAATTGCCTTTGACCCACCTTCATCATTCGCCCGACACGATAACCGAAAGCTTGCTGTAGCCGTTTCAGAAATTCCGAGTCGTCTGAGTCTCTTAATTCAGATACTTGCTCCGGCGCCACCGTCCAAACCACCGAGTAACGATCACGAACCAACGGCAGCAGAGCAATCGGTCCGTGCTCAGTAAAACGTTCATAAGCCCAGCCATTCGGCGGTTTATCGGTCGCGATATTCGCAATGGCTGCATATTGACCATACTCAAAACTTTGAAAGCCAATATGACTTCGCTGAGCCATTGGAGAGTGGGTGCCATCGGCTGCAACAATCAGTTTGCTACGAAGTCTTTTCGATTGATCAAGGTGATGAATGGTCAACTGAGCCGCCTGCGAACGGCATTGGTAGTCAGTAATTTCAGCCGGTACAAACTGGGTGATTGTCTCATATTGCTTCAGTTGCTCATGCAACTGCTGCCCCATCACTCGGTTCTCAACGACAAAACCCAATGCCGATTCACCGACGTCTTCAGCATGCATTCTGCAAAGACCCAGATGCCCACGGTCAGAAACATGAATATGTTCAATCGGAGCGACACTAGAGGCCATTGAACGCCAGACACCAAATTGCTCAAGCAGCTGTTTCGAGCCCAACGATAGTGCGATTGACCGATCATCAAAACTCGGCTGGCTAGCACCTTGAGGAAACGCTTCGACGATGGCAATTGATAAATTCAATGGTGCTAGGGCGAGAGCTAAGGTTGCACCAACCATTCCGCCACCAACAATAATCACATCAAAATCATGATCCTTGTTTTCGTTGCGACTTTCGCTTTGCATCCGAGTCAATCCTTCTTAGAAAGCTTTACATTGCTAATGAACTAACGGCAGCGACTGTTTTAAGCCGCCTTTTGCTGCGCCATGATCGCTTCTATTTCTTCGATTGTTTTTGGCACGCCATCAGTTAAGATATCATGGCCCGATGCGGTCACTAACACATCGTCTTCAATGCGAATGCCAATACCTCGATATTTCGCGGCGACATCGTCTGCATTAGCGGGAATATAAATAGCCGGCTCAACCGTCATAACCATTCCGGCTTCAAGAACGCGTGGCTGGCCTTCAATGGAATAGTCTCCAACATCATGCACATCAAGACCAATCCAGTGCCCGGTCTTATGCATATAGAAACGCTTATAGGCTTCCTCTTCAATCAATTGTGCGACATCACCTTTTAAAAGCCCTAGCTCAACCATTCCCTCAGTCAACACCGCTACTGCGGTCTCATGTGCTTGCATCCAATGGCTACCAGGACGAATCGTCTCAATGGCTGCGAGTTGAGCTTTCAATACTAGGTTATAAAGCTCTTTTTGCGGTTCAGAAAAGACGCCGCTAACGGGAAAGGTTCGAGTGATGTCAGAGGCGTACATTTGATATTCAGCGCCAGCATCGATTAACAATAAATCTTCTTTTTTTAACTTACTTTGATTTTCCGTGTAATGAAGAATACACGCATTATCACCACTCGCCACGATCGAAGAGTAGGCGGGGTAGCGGGCTCCTTGACGAGCAAACTCATAATGTAGCTCTGCTTCTATTTGCCACTCGGTCATACCCGGCTGACAAACATTCATCGCTCGTAAGTGGGCGTCAACCGCAATGGCTGCCGATTTACGCATCAACTTTATTTCTGCCGCTGACTTAAACAGTCGAAGCTCATGCAGTGCATGACGTAAGTCAACAAATTCTCCCGGTGGTTGGGCACCTTTTTTTACTTGCGCTCGAATTTTATTGACCCACCCCATGACTCGATTATCGAGTTCATTGTTTTTACCCATTTCATAATAAATGCGATGTCGGCCTTCCATCATTCCTGGCAAGATATCGTCAATATCATCGATGGGAAAAGCATCATCTGCAGCAAATTCATCACAAGCCGCTTCCGGACCAAACCGACGCCCATGCCAGGTTTCTTGCTCAAGATCTTTATCGTTGCAGAAAAGAACAAACTCGCCATGCTCCCGTCCAGGAATTAGTGCGATGACCGCATTTGGCTCAGGAAACCCCGATAAGTAATGAAAGTCACTGTCTTGTCGAAACATAAAGTGCGTATCGCGACTGCGCACCAACTCTTGAGCCGAAGCAATGATTGCAATGCTGCCGGGCTCCATGGTGTCCATCAATTGTTTTCGACGTCGAGCATATTCTTGCTTACTTATCACGTTTTCCTCCAGTTAAATTGGTTGAGTTAATGAATCGACGGTTTGGTTTGTTGCATTTGCTCAACGGCGTCATTAACCATCGATCGAGTTTCTAAATACACCACTTGCGCCGTCACTTTGACATGCTCTATCACGGTATACAAGGCTTGTTCCATCTGCTCATTTTCTTCGACTTCTAAATCGACCTTGGCTATTTCCATGAGGTCCTCAATCGCCTCATTCAGGTCATCGCTGGCTAATTTTTGTTCACCCACTTGCATGCCATATCCAAGCAAAAATCCTTGTGCCCACTCACTGGTATTATGCAAACGTTCCTCAATACTCGCAGACTCAGGAGGTAACAGCATATTCAATTCAAAAATGCTCGCCTCAAGTTGCTCACCTAAGTGTTGAACGTAGTGATCAAGAGCCGTCATCGCTTCTTGCGGAAACAGTTTCCCTTCATTTAAATGCTGCATGACAGGCACTTTCCAAGACTTTCCATTATTCGCCATACCACCGGCAAACAACCCACAAATCATGCCTTGTAACTCACTCGCCTGGGTTTCGCACTCTTGTTCGGCCAGAATATCTTCTAAATCATCAAAGTTTAATACGTTTGCAGTGGTCATAATTGCTCTTAATAGCTGTTTTAAGGTGATCCATTGTTGATTAGAACGATTATATCATTGACCCGAACCGCGCGTAGCTCTATATTTAAACCATTAGAAAAAACAACAGCTTGCTATGGAAAATTCAGAAATTTCTCAACTTGAAGGGCGCGTTGAGCAACTTTTAGAACGATTTCACCAGTTACAACAAGAAAATCGCTCATTGAAAGTTAAGCAAGACGAGCTGATCGCTGATCGAGCGCGTCTGCTTGAAAAGAATAAACTCGCCTCAGAGAAAATCGAATCCATCGTTACGCGCCTGAAATCAATGGGGTAATTGCACATGAGTCAGGAGCCCAGCAACTCAATCACATTACGAATTCTTGAACGAGAGTATCAATTCTCTTCACCGAAAAGTCAGCGTGACCAATTGGTCGAAGCCGCTCGATTCTTAGATGGCCGCATGCGAGAAATCCGCGACAGTGGTCGCGTGGTAGGTACCGAGCGAATTGCTGTCATGGCAGCGTTAAATCTAGCTTTCGAGCTGCTTAACGGTGGCGGAGACTCTGGCAAAGCGACCGTCGACACCTCACGTTTATCGCAATTGAAGTATCGAATCGAGGAAGTATTGGCATCCGATAGCCAGTTAGAGTTAACATAACACTTGGATGCAGCCTGGGGTGTTCGAAAGCGGAGAACGTCCTTGAGCCGATAATTTTTTCACCGGGGTTCGGGCTGTTATTGGTGTTGTGCAAGTCCGGCATGTACCGGGAAGCCTGATCCGATACCAAGATCCCCACCTAGAGCCATGGGTTCTAGGGCCAATACCTGCAACGGCATTCTGGGTGTGCATCCTTCTTAAGAACTTTTTCCTATGAACGCGACGTCATCAAGCAAACAATCCATTCGACAGCTCATTCGGGAACGACGACGAAATCTCTCTGCCGACCAGCATCGGCAGTACGCAAAACAACTGGCTAACTATTTGCCGTCGTACATTCTGCAAAAAAACATTCACCGGATTGGCGTTTTTTTAGCTCAAGATGGCGAACTAAATTTACAACCAAGCATTCAAAACCTGTGGAAGCATCAAAGATTCACGTTTTTGCCAGTTCTCAAACCATTACCTCCTAACCGTTTATGGTTTGCACCTTACTCTGCAACATCGCACTTAATACCCAATCGATTTAATATTCTTGAACCGAATGTCTTACCTAACCATATGATTGCCCCTAGTCAATTAGACTGCGTGCTCTTTCCACTAGTCGCTTTTGACTTAAACGGTGGTCGTTTAGGCATGGGAGGAGGTTTTTATGATCGGACGTTTGCGCACTTGAGAAAGGCGTCACAGCGACCAGTTTTTTACGGTGTCGCTTTAAATGAGCAACAAGTTGATACACTGCCTATCGAATCTTGGGACATACCTCTCGATGGAGTGGCAACCCCGAATGGCTTCATTGATTTCGCTGGAAATTAATTCGATGTTCAGTTGTTGACCGACCGGAAAAAGTAAAAACCCCGCGTAAAGCGGGGTAATCAAGTCACTGGTTCACAACGGCAATTTGAGTTTCTTGATGTTCCGGAGCAACGGTTTTCTTATCAACATCTTGCGATGTTCCAATGCTCGAAACAACGATGCCCAACCCCAGAACGGCCGCCAGAACAACCAGTATGTCTGGCTTTTTCTTCATGGTGCTCTCCAAACCCTACACAGGTTTAATTTTTTTTATTTATCGGAGATCCTTTAACGTGCTTTTTCTTCCCTAATCCGCAGCTTTGAGGCTTATTGATTTTTGTTTACGCCCATTTTGCGGACAAATACTGTACAATGAGATGAATCGGTGATGCAAGTACCAATCACAAAATTAAATGTGAAACAGTGCAATTTTTTACTGAATAACTCAATTTATCGAATAACCCACTCAAAACGCTCATTATGAATTATTGGTTAATGAAGTCTGAGCCTGATGCATTCAGTATCGATGACTTAAAACAACGCAAACACCAAACTGAACACTGGGATGGTGTACGAAACTATCAAGTAAGAAACTTACTTAGAGACCAGATAAAAAAAGGGGATCTTGCACTCTTCTATCATTCGAGTTGCAAAGTACCCGCGGCCGTCGGCATTGTTACAATCAGCAGTGACGGCTACCCGGATCACACGGCGCTGGATCCAGAATCTAAGTACTTTGACCCCAAGTCTACGCCAGAACAGCCGCGCTGGTACATGGTAGATGTAACCTACTTAGAGAGCTTCGCAAACCCGGTAACCTTGCAAGCTATGAAACAACGACCCGAGCTGCTCAACTCTGATTTTGCACTGCTTAAACGAGGGTCAAGACTATCAATAATGCCGGTTAGTAAACATCAATGGGATACCATTTTGAGCATGGCTACGGCTAAACAAGTGTAAGAAATGCAGTATAATACTGCCCACTTAACCTAACAGGATCATTCCATGTCACAAGATGAATTGAAAAAACAAGCAGCAGAAGAAGCTTTGAAGTACATCGTAGAAGATGAAGTTGTCGGTGTTGGAACGGGATCAACGGTTAACTTTTTCATTGACGCACTGGCTGCCAAAAAGCATTTGATCGCTGGCGCCGTCTCAAGTTCGGAAGCCTCAACTGAGCGTTTAAAATCCCATGGCATTCCGGTTTTTGAACTCAATGCGATTGATCGACTGCCAGTGTATATTGACGGTGCCGACGAGAGTAATCACCTTCTTGAACTTATTAAAGGTGGTGGTGCTGCACTAACTCGGGAAAAAATCGTCGCAGCCGTCGCAGAAAAGTTTGTCTGTATTGCCGACGACAGTAAGTTAGTTAAAAAGCTGGGTAAGTTCCCTCTTCCTGTTGAGGTTATCCCAATGGCACGTAGCCATGTCGCTCGTGAGCTGGTCAAGCTTGGTGGCGATCCGGTGTATCGCGAAGGCGTCACGACTGACAATGGCAACATTATTCTAGATGTGCACAACTTAGATATTTTACAGCCAATCGCACTTGAACAAAAAATCAATCAAATCGTTGGCGTGGTAACCAATGGGTTGTTCGCCGCTCGTGGTGCAGATGTTCTTCTATTAGCAAGTAAAGAGGGTGTTAAAACCCTTAACGCTTAGGCATTTCCAGCTCCTCTAACATTGAGGAGCTGGCAAGCTATTGCTCTCTGACCAAACCCGTTAGTACAAAATACGGGTTCGAATGGTTCCTTCAATGGTTTTCAATTCTTCGAATGCTTTCACACTAGAAGAACGATCAATATCCGTCACCACATAGCCAACTTTTTCATTAGTTTGTAAAAACTGTGCAGCAATGTTGGCATTATTCGATGAAAAAATATCATTAATTTTGGCCAAAATACCGGGGATGTTGCGGTGGATATGACAAATGCGATGCTTACCCTCGTGAGAAGGCAACGCGACTTCTGGGATATTAACGGCTGATAATGTTGACCCATTATCACTGTATTTTACTAGTTTTTCCGCCACTTCAATTCCGATGTTAGCTTGTGCTTCCATCGTGCTTCCACCGACATGCGGCGTTAATATGACATTGTCATAAGCTCGTAGTGGCGATACAAACTCATCTTGATTCGATTTTGGCTCCACTGGAAACACATCAATGGCGGCACCCGATACGCGACCGCTAGCGAGCGCTTTATCTAACGCATCAATATCAACAACGGTACCGCGCGACGCATTGATCAAAATAGCGCCCTCTTTCAAGTGCTCGAACGCTTGCTGGTCCATCATGTTCTTAGTTATCGGCGTTTCCGGTACATGGAAAGTTACAACATCTGAAGTGGCCAAAAGCTGTTCGTAACTGTCGGCCGCCTGAGCATTTCCAAGCGCTAACTTACTCTCAATATCGAAGTACTGAACAGACATCCCTAAGTTTTCTGCCAAAATGCCGATTTGAGTACCTATGTGACCATAGCCGACGATACCGAGTGTTTTGCCGCGCGTTTCATAAGAATTGGTGGCCGACTTTAACCACTCTCCACGATGAGCTGCTGCGTTTTTCTGCGGTACACCGCGTAACAGTAAAATCATTTCGCCTAGCACCAGCTCAGCAACACTACGGGTATTGGCAAACGGGGCATTAAACACTGGAATTCCCCGCAAAGAGGTCGCCGTCAAGTCAACCTGATTCGTGCCGATGCAAAAGCAACCAATAGCTGCCAGACGTGGACTGGCTTCCAATAACTCTTCAGTCACTTGGGTGCGGGAGCGGATACCCAAAAAGTGAGCGTCGGCGAGAACTTCTTCAAGCTCACTTTTCGGCAACGACTTAGTCGCTGTTACAATATTTTGATACCCTGCCGCGCTGAACACCTTCTCGGCGCTTGCATGGATACCTTCCAATAAAACAATTTTAATCTTGTCTTTTTCAAACGATGTGGCTTGCACGAGTTACAGTTCCCTATTTAAGGCATTGATGGTGGTTTAGAGCTAGCTTAAGAAAAAAGTCATCCATTTACCATAACTTAATACCAACCGATGGTTATTTCGATATAGAAAACTATTCGATCAGTGCAAATCAACGGATTTACTGATAGAATCGCGCCAATTTTGACCAAAGAATTGACTATGAGCCGTTCCGACATCGCTAAAACTGTTAAGTCCCTACTTGTGGATACCTTATCATTGAGCATCTCGCCTGATGATCTTAACGACGACACACCATTACTGGGTAACTTTCCAGAATTTGACTCAATGGCGATTGTGTCCGTAATCACCTCTCTCGAAGAAACCTTTGAGTTCACAGCCGAAGATGACGACCTAACGGCAGAAGTGTTCGAGACCATCGGCAGTCTGGTCGACTTTGTCATCGAGCAAACCGTAACCAGGTCACAAGATTAAAAATCTCTATATATCGCACCCGTAAAAAGGACAATTTCGCACTTCAAAACTGGTTGATTTTCGGTCAACTGAGTTGCACTTTAGCGGCCTATGGAGTAGCATTGCAAAAATCGCTTTAGTAGATATCATCGAACGTAAATGGAGTTACATCGGGTCGGTATCCTTGTCTTACCCAAGCCTTCTCTGGCTCAAAACTCCCTTTAGCTGTTGTAATGAAATGGTATTGTTTACACACCATCAGTTTAACTGGTGGAATTCGCACTGATAGGGAAGCCCATGAGACATTGTATTTTAATCCTCGCCATCATACTGTTGGCGGGTTGTGGTACCAAAGCAACTAAACTGCCACAGCTCGAACAGCCAGAAAGCATTCAAAAGCAAATGCTGGTCGAACAATATTATATTGGTGTCGATGACATCGTTGCCGTAAACGTTTGGAAAAATCCCGATCTGTCGATACGTGTTCCTGTACGTCCCGACGGCAAAATTTCTGTTCCCCTCGTCGGTGAGGTCATGGCCGGTGGACGAACGCCAGAATCCGTCTCAGCTGAAATTACCCGTCGTCTCTCACGATTTATCAAGGACCCACAGGTCGCCGTGATTCTTGAAGAACTGAACAGTCACGAATTCTTGTCTAGAATAAGGGTAACAGGGGCCGTTCGAAATCCATTATCAATCAACTATCGCCAAGGTATGACTGTGTTAGACGCGGTACTTGAGGCTGGTGGCCTCAACGAATTCGCTTCCGCTGCGAGTGCCAAACTGTTTCGCCGTCAGGGCGATAAAGTACAAGCGTTCGAAATTGCGTTAGATGACATTCTTAACGATGGCGAAATGGAAACCAACTACTCTTTACAGCCTGGCGACATTGTCTCCATACCAGAGCGTGTTTTTTAATTTACCTAACAGCAGTCACTAGGAATTAGCTATGAGCCCGGAAATTAGCTCGATTATTCACGTTATCAAGAAGGAAGCTTGGAATAAACGCCGCTTCGTTTTGGGATTGTATATCGTTTTTTCAATGATTTTTCTCGCCATTGCATGGAACTGGCCTAAAATTTACACTTCGTCGTCTACCGTGTTTGTTGATCAACAAAATATTCTCCGACCTTTGATGGCTGGCACCGCAGAAACGACACAAGTTCAGAGCCGTGCAACAATGGCAAATAAAATCATTTTTAGCCAGAAAGCTATCAAGCGTGTCATGGAGTCTGACATTTGGAAGGACCAAATGCCAACCGATCTCCGCCAGATAGAGCAGCTTGGCGACGAAATTCGCAACTCGACTCAGATCAACAATGTAGGAAATAATTTAATCGAGATTTCCTATAAAAACGTCGATCCAATTAAAGCCTATGAAACCACCAAGCTGATGACTGAGATTTTTATAGAAGAAAGTCTTGCAGCTAAGCAAAATGAAAGCCAAGCCGCGTACAATTTCATTAACAATCAAGTACAGGCTTATCATGAGAAGCTCAAAGAGTCTGAAGATGCACTCAAGAACTTTCGTTCAAAAAATATTGATGCCTCTGAGAATGCTAAGCAAAATGCCAGTGAGCGATTGATAGAATTAAAACGAGAGTTAGAGAGTGTCGACCTAGATATATCAACTCAGCAGTCACTTCTAAAAAATTACCAACGTCAACTAGCCGGTGAGTCATCGTTTGAAGATCGAGCCAGCATCGACCGTGAAAATACTCTAAATCAACGAATTGCTGAGCTAGAAACTCGCCTTGCGGACCTGAAACTCAACTATCACGAAACCTACCCTGACATCGTCCAGTTAAAAGGTCAGATAGAAGATTTAAAAGGACAGGTTGCTCAGGTAATTGCTGAGCGAGAGAAGCAAAAAGGCAAAACCGTGAATAAAGCACCGACCGGAGAAACGGCCCAGCTTATTCGTACTCAAATGTTTACTGCAGAAAACTCCCTTTCTTCATTGCAGGCCCGTCGCAATCAAGTGCTCATGCTAATGGATAGAGAAAGAGAAACTCTGGATAAAATTAATGACGTTGAAGCTGAAATTTCTGAACTGACTCGAGACTACGAAGTTAACCAAGAAATGTATCAAAACTTATTGAGTCAGCGAGAAACTGCTCGCATTTCTATGAATATTGATTTAGAGAACCAAGGGCTAACACTTAAAATCCAGGAACCTGCAGCCATTCCAGTGACACCCAAAGGACTGCGCTTTTCACACTTGATTTTAGCAGGTCTTTTCTTAAGCTTTGTGATCCCCATTGGTATTGTTTATGGCTTCACACTGATTGATGGTAAGTTGCGCTCTGACACAGTAATCACGCATGTGATTAATTTACCAATCTTAGCCAGTCTTCATGATGTGGCGACTCCTTATGACCGACGTAAAAACACGATTAACTACATGATTGCAATCTCTGCTATTTTTGTTGTTTGGTCGATTTACGGCATCGCAATTTACTTCAGACTTCAAGGGTAAGGTGATCAATATGAGCACAGTTGAAAAAGCATTTTTAAAGTCCCTTGAAGAGGATGATAAAAATAAATCGGAAAAAACTTCCGTTGAAAGCAACGGAGAAATAATCGCCGAGAGTGATCACTCAGTGACCGAGTCGTCACGATCAAACGTAATGACTCAACCTGCCGCATCTCGAAAGAGCATCGCGAACATGGAAAAGCGTGCGACCTATTCGATCAATGAGTTAGAAGAGAAACGCTTAATTCATCTCGATATGAAGGATAAACGCCTTCTAAATCACTACCGTAATTTAAGAACGAAATTGTTAGCGAAAGGAAATAGTGAAAACTTTGTCACCATGGTAACCTCGGTAGTGCCTGATAGTAGTTCAGCGCTAGTGAGTGCCAATTTGGCGGCAACCTTTTCTTTAGACGAGTCAAAAACTTCAATGTTAGTTGAAGCTGATATCGTTGAAAGACCATTAAATAAGTTGTTCGAAATGGAAGGTCAAAATGGTCTAATTGATTATTTAGAAAGTGAGAATGACGGTGTAAATTCTTGCATGCACAAAACTGGCGTTAAACGATTAGGTTTTGTGCCCAGTGGTAAAGTAAGAGAGTGCTCAGCGGAATACTTCACCTCAGAAAGAATGGAAACTTTTATAAAGGAACTAGTCGAGCGCTATCCAGATCGATTCCCAATCATTAATGCTCCGAGCATTCTTAGCTCAGCCGATACACGAATATTATTAGACTTATGCGACCAAGTTATTCTAGTTGTTCCCTACGGCGGGTGCAGTGAAGAAGAGCTTATCCAAGCATCAGTGACCATTGGCGAAGAAAAATTATCAGGTTTAGTGCTGAATAACTTTTAAAATGAATATACGTACTACTGCGGCTGTATCCGCGATTTTCTCTATTTTTTATTCAGCCAGTATTTATGCTGTCGATTACGAGTACTCGATCGATACTTCGGCATCAACCAGCAATAATATTTCACAGCTGGTTGATGGCGCTGAGGGCAATCTATACCAGGCGACTCTATTATTTAATATTGAAAACCAAGATTATCGAGATTTTACTTTTGAGTTTAACTCAGAAATTGCACGGTTGGATTACACCACCACGAATTTGCGCAGTGAGAATCAATACAATCTTAATTTATTTACTGAGTATGCGCCTTCGGCTAGTAACTTTTCTATTATCGCGCTGGGTGATGTAACACAGGTACCCGCAAATCGCTTTCAAATTCAAGAAGCAAATAATCTTCGCGAAGGTCAGACCTATGCGTTATTGCCACAATATTTCTTAAAGTTCACCAATACTCTTCAAGTCAATTTTAACTATCAACATGCCTTGTATGAAGTACAGTCGGACGCCAATACAAATACGTTGCAAGACAGTTCTCGTGATGAGCAACAAGGGACCTTTTCCTTAATCAATCAAATAAACCCAACCAATAGTTTGCAGTTAGTCTATCAAAAGAAAGACACTGACTTTAAAGACGATTCAAATCCTTTAAACGCAGACTTTGAGCAATACGACGTTCTTGCACGATGGGTCAATACAGGTCGAACTAATTCATTAAATCTAGAGCTCGGCCAGTCACGGATTAAAGATATTTTTGGCCGAAATTCTACTGATGATAACGGACGCCTATCATTCACTCGCAATATAAACGATCGACAATCAATGAGTGTTCAACTCAATAAAGGCGTCGCGAGTCTTTTCAGTATCAACCAAGCAACTGGGCGAATTGTAATTAACCAACAAAATGATTCCATCGCATTAGCTCAGATATCGAAAGGTGGTGGTGCTCAGTACAATTACAGTGATGATATTTTCACGATGAACTTAAGTTACTTCGAAAACAAACTGACGGGTGTGTTTGAAGAAAGGGAAGAACTACGTCGAAATCGCAGTTTATTTGTAAGCTATAACTTATCAAACCTATTTCAATCTGATGCAGAGAATACACTATCAATATTTTCGTCCATCAGCGAAAATGACTTTGATATTAACATAACCAATGTTACTCAAAATCTTGTTCGTCAAACCGTCTTCACCTATAGCTATCGCGCATCTAGAAATTTTCGTTTCTATTTAAGTTTTACTGATCGCAGAGCACAACAAGACTTCTCAGATATAAGCCCTATTTTAATTACCAGTGAATCATTAAGCTTGGGATTTATTTATCAAGAGAATGGGCGTTTTTAACTTCCGCTTCTATCACTGCCATCATCTCGTCAATGTCTTGTTCAGAAACATCTTGATGTAACGGTAAAGTAATAAGACGTTGTGCAAGTAGCGAAGCGTTGGGATATGGAGCATCACCGAGGTCAATGGGAATATCATCAAACTCTGTGAGAATCTTCTTATACATAGCCGTCGCACCTAACCCTATAAGATCCATCTTTTCAAGACACGCATTTCTAATGCTTTGATTTGGTAATAGAACTGGAATGCGCAAATACTCATATAAAGAATGTCCACTGCCTAATATTGAAAGGTTGAGTTGTTCTAACCTTTTATTATACAAATCATAAAGTTCTACTCTTCGCTGCTCAAAATCTTTCACCCTTGCCGATAAATATTCATTAATTGTAGGATTTATATGTTCACACTTTTCTAGTGGCTTATAGACAGTTTCACCGAAGGTCATGCCGGGCAAACGGGTGAGCAAGCCATAACCCAATGGCGACATCAGCATATTAAAAACTCTATGCTTAATTCGGTAGCTAAATTCCGATAACTTTGAGGAAGAACTAAGAAAGGCGTCTGCCATCTTTAATAATTCTTCTTGTCTTGATAAAACAGCGCCACCATTGAATAATCCAAGCGGCTTACCTCGCCCAAAAGATAAGGTTACCAGGTCACCTTTCCAGTAGTTTTCTTTGTCAGACCGAGGAAATCCTTGAGCACTGTCTTCGATAATGAGCGTTTTCTTGTTATTCAAAAGACTTCTTATTTGATCAATTCGCTCTGGGATTCCTAAAAAATTTATCGCAATGATAGCAACGGTATTGGCATGACATTTTAATGACAATTCGTCCAAACTCATATGACAGGTATCCGGTGCAAAATCGATCAGAACTGGAGTTACACCGGCCGTAATACATGCGCTAATCACATCAGGACAGGTGTAGGCAGGCATCAAAACTTCTGGATTATCGACATCGCTCCTCATTTGCCGTGCAATTCTTAAAGCAATACATAAAGCCGCCGTTCCAGATTGAGTGCCTAAATAATGAAAGGGAGCAAATAAACTCACATCAAAGCTGGATTTCTTTAACGAAAAACGTTCTCCAACTGGGCGGGTTCTTGATAACAATTTTTTATTCCTTTAATCAAAGCCGTAATTTTTGCTGAACGAATTAGCCGCACAAAAAATTATAAGGTACAATAGCCGAATAATGTGCCTGTTTATAATGGATTATATCAGAATATGCAAAACATCATGACGGTTGACGTCGAAGACTATTTTCAAGTTGCAGCCTTAGCGGAGTCCATCAAGGTTTCTGAATGGGAAGGCATTCCCACTCGCGTCGTCAATAATACCCAACGGCTTCTCGACCTATTCGATCAACATAATATTAAGGTGACCCACTTCATCTTAGGCTGGGTCGCTGACAAGCACCCAGAATTAGTCGCAGAAATTCATCAACGTGGGCATGAGGTTGCCAGTCACGGGTACAGCCACCAACTTATCTATAATCAATCACCAGAGGTGTTTCGTAACGAGACAATCCGCTCTAAGTCGCTGTTAGAAGATATTACCGGATCTCAGGTGCTTGGATACCGTGCGGCCAGTTATTCAATTACTCGAAAGTCATTGTGGGCATTGGATATCTTAGGTGAATGTGGTTTTACCTACGACTCTAGCATTTTTCCAATCGTCCATGATCGTTACGGGATCCCAAATTCACCGAAAGATCCCTACTACATAAAAACGGCAGAAGGACACCAACTGCTCGAACTACCATTGTCGACAGAGTCTTGGTTCGGACAAACAATCCCAATCGCAGGCGGTGGCTACTTCCGTCTCTATCCTTATTGGTTATCTAAGTTTCTATATCGACGAAGAGAGAAAAAACAGCAGCCTTTTATCTTTTATCTTCATCCTTGGGAAGTGGATGCAGAACAACCCAAGGTAGACGTCAGTTGGTTTTCACGTTTTCGACACTACAACAATCTCGATAAATGTGAATCTCGCTTATCAAACTTAATCAGCGAGTTTAAGTTCGATACGATGCAATCCTATATCGATACTCTCGACCTCGAAAAACTAGCAAAGAATCCGCAAGAGTTTTCCGCATGACGTTAAGTGTTTTATTACTCGATGATCAACTCACCACTGGTTGGGACGAATTTGTTCAAGCGAATCAAGGTACTGGATATCTCTTAAGTCAGTGGAAAGACGTCATAGAAGGCGCTTTTGGCCATCGCTCGTATTACCTTGCGTGCCTAAATGAAGACCAAAAAATTGTTGGCGTGTTACCTTTGGTGCAACAAAAAAGCTTAATCTTTGGGAATTTTTTAACCAGCATTCCTTTTTTAAACTATGGTGGTTTACTAACGACGAGCAATGAAAGTGCGGATGCGCTACTCGAATACGCAGAAAATCTCCGAAAGCAGTTAGGTTGCTCACATGTAGAATTGCGAATGGAATCTGCCATTGATGGTCAGGTTAACCATATAAATCATGACAATTGCCGAACCGACAAGGTAACAATGCTACTCGAATTACCAGAGGAATCTGATGCGCTTTGGCAAGCGATAGGGTCGAAGCGACGAGCACAAGTGAAACGACCCATTCGTGAGGGTGCTGAATTTAAAGTTGGCTCACTTGAATTACTTGACGACTTTTATAAAGTTTTTGCGCGAAATATGCGCGATCTAGGAACGCCAGTTTATAGTCGTCGCTTTTTTAAAGAAGTACTTCAAAGACTTAGAGATAATGCCTATCTGGCCATCGTCTACATAAAAGAAGAACCTGTCGGCTGTGGTTTTCTGGTTAGGAATAATGATCGAATAGAAATTCCTTGGGCCTCTACCAATCGTGATTTTAATCGATTCGGAGTTAACATGTTTTTGTATTGGAAAATACTCGAACACGCCATTGACCAGAAAGCTAAGATTTTTGACTTTGGTCGCTCCTCTAAAGACGCAGGAACTCTTAAATTTAAAAAGCAATGGGGAGCAACGCAACATCAACTGTATTGGTATTACCTTCTACCTAAGAATGAAAAGTTGCCTCAAATCAACCATCAAAATAGCCGTTTTCAGCTAATGATCAATACCTGGAAAAAGCTGCCGGTAGCGATCGCAAATTTAATTGGCCCATTGGTTGTTAAAAATATTCCTTAGGGCCAACAAGCAACCTTTGCTAATAATTTGGTTGGGTCATTTGAAATATCTTCATGCACTCCAATGCGTAACAGTTGGTGTAGATTTAAGTTATCTAAGTGATTAATGCCAACTTGCGTAGTCACCGCTGATTGATAGGTTTCTTTAGCCAGAGAAACCGCATTAGAAGTGAAGTCTCCGTTGGGGTAACAAAAGGCTTTCACCGCTTGTGAGAGCTCTTGTTCAAGTCTACTTTTACTGTCTTGGATTTCCGCTGTCATCACAGCAGAGTCTAACTCTGAGCGCATTCTAAAGTGACGACAAGTATGAGATCCAATGGTAATAAGTGGCGATTCCGCCATCTCTTTGAGTTGCGCCCAACTCATCAACGATGGTTCTTTTTCTTCAGCAATAGATAAGCGCTCTTCAGCGTCATCTAACCACCCCAAAATGCTCGCATCATCAAAGCTTTTCAAATTATAAATGGTAGAGGCGAGTGCTTCGTTATTTAGCGCACCCTGCTGTTTTACTTGATTTAACCAAGGAAATTCGGCTGCCTCAATACCAGGATGTTGCAACAGCCTGGCTAATCGGTTCGGCCAAAATAGATCCTTAGTTCCAATCAAATCGGAGACGGCATATAACGTAGCGGGAATTTTCAACTTGTTGAGAATCGGAAATGCATATTGATAATTATCTAGCCAACCATCATCGAAGGTAATCGCGCAGGCATTTTCAGGAAGTTCTGCGCCATTTGTCGCTTTTTCGCACCAAGATGTTAGGTCAACGAGTTCAAACTCATTTCCTAGCACTTCACAGTGCATCGCTAGCGTATCTGGTTGCACCAGCATTCCAGGTTCTTCATCTCGAAATCGAGGATCATCCTCAGGAAGGATGCGATGGTACATCATGATCCATAGCCGAGGTTGCCCAACTTTCTTGCGGTGTTGGCCGAAACGGCTCGATAAAACCTGAATGGGTCTTTTAACTAATTGTTTTAAAGGCATTTTTCTTTAAACTCTGTCCTTGTTTTATTTTATATAAGCGCCGAGTGATGCTGGATCCAGTGCGACGATTATTGTACAATTATCGCAAACGAGAAACTAGTTCTCGATACCTTTACGTAACAGCACTGGCGGCTTGAAAACGCTAGCTGAAAACATCCGAATTGGCACATTTATAACAGGGATTGTGTATGCCAAAAGTCGTTCTATTCGTAACCGATGTCTCTGGCTCCGGAGGCGCTGAAACGGTTTTTGTTAACCTAATTAAGAACATCGACCGCCGCACGTTTACTCCGGTGGTGATGTTGCCAGATGAAGGGTGGCTCAGCAAACAACTGAACAAAATAGGCATTGATCCAATCATTGTCCCCATGGGTGGTTCTTTTAATCTTTCATTGGTAAAACGCATCGTTTCAGTTATCAAACAATATAATGTCACTGTCATAAATGCCCATTTGTTCGGCTCAAGCATTTATTGCGCTATCGCAGCTGCAATAACAAAGACACCTTTAGTTTCAACTTTTCATGGCATCATTGATGTTGCATCAGATGAAAGACTTTTAAAAGTTAAGTCTTTTTTAATTCGTAAATTTGCCTCTAAGGTTATTTTCGTTTCTCAATATTTAAAACAGCGCTTGAATCAACGTTTGCACATCCCTGAAGATAAATGTGCGATTATTTATAACGGGTTAAACCTCTCGGAATTCGAGCCTTGTCAATCCACTGATTTTCTAAAAGAATACGATATTGATAGCAGTAAAAAGATCATTGCGATGGTCGGCAATGCCAATCATTCAAAGGGCTATGATATTGTCATGAAGGTTGCTGAAATACTTGGAAGTGACTATCAATTTCTGATTGCTGGCGAACATGATAGTCAGCAATTAAAGGATTATCAATCAATGAGCTCTTCTGTTCGAATAGGCGATCAAGTTAAGTTTATTGGATTTGTTAATAACGTTACGCAATTTTTATCGAGCGCTGATATTTATTTGCTGTCTTCTCGAGATGAAGGGTTTTCTTTATCGACCATAGAGGCCATGGCATGTAAAGTGCCCGTGGTTTCCACTAAGTGCGGTGGCCCGGAGGAAATTATCGTTCAAGGAGAAAATGGTATTTTAGTTGAAAATGAAAACCCTTCTGCGATTGCAGAGGCTATTCAAGCAATTACTAAATCAAATAACGACGCAATGATAGACAATGCATGGCACTGTGTTAATGAACAATTTTCAATTAAAAAATCTGCCAGCGAATACTACTCATTGTTTAATCAATTGAGTGCCAGTAGCTAAGGGAATAAGGAATTTTTTGTGCAGAACAAACTGCGATTTTGGCTTTTTAGAAAAATAAAACATTTGAAGTTTCGACTTTTATCTAAGCCGACAACCGATATCTTATTAATAATGGGGTGTCAACGTTCAGGTACAAGTATGCTTATGCGAACCTTTGATTGGCATGGCCAAACCAAAGTTTATCGTGAATTAAGCGAAGTGTTTGATGACATGCGACTGATTGATGATAAGAAGGTGTTCGATCATTTTAATAAAACTGGTGCACCTATGGTTGTCGCTAAGCCATTGCTCGACAGTCAGAAGTTTCAACACTATCTCGATTTAGATCAGCGTATCAAAGTACTTTGGCCATACCGTCATTATAAAAGCGTAGCAAAGTCTAATCTTCGGAAATTCGGTAGCAACAACGGTAAGCGTGATCTAAGTTTTATTACTGAGAACCACCCTACCGACTGGCGAAATGAATTTGTGTCAGAAAGCGATCGAGTATTAGTTAAGCGATTGCTAGACTCTGGAATATCTGATCTCGATGCTGCGGCTTTGTTCTGGTACCTGCGGAATAAGTTAATCACCGAATGCCGTGACTTAGATCTTACGCGAATCAAGTGCATTAAGTATGAAACGATCACTCAACAACCATCTAAAGCATTTAGCTCAATATTTAGATTTCTAAATCAAGACATTGAATCACTAAAATTAGAGGAGATTCATACTAATCCTAAAAGCTCGAAGAAAGCTATAGAGTTGAATGAAGAAATAGAGCAACTTTGTCAAGGCGTCTATGAACAGATCGAGCAATTGGCAGCACAATCATTCCCAGAATTAGAGAATTAAGTAAATGAGCGAATCGGCCCTAATTAAAAGAAAATCAAAACTCTCGGATACCCAAGCCGAAAGCTTTTTCTTTTTAAAGATTGGGGCCATGTGGAAATACTTTCGATCAGAGCACCCATCATTTTGGTGTATTTGCGCGTATTTATTTTTTGAATATACGCGTCCGCAGGCGATTTTTCCGGTCATTGATTTTATGCCATGGGCGCAAATATTACTTATTCTTTCGTTAGGGTTTGCATTTTTGGACAAAAGCGTAAAGTGGGTTAGTTCGCCTATTAATAAATTAATGATTGTATTTGGCGTCTTAATCTATTTATCTAGTTTACATGCTTATGATTCTAGTGTCTCTCAACAATACTTCATAAATTTCTACGGATGGTTGGTAATTTATTTCTTAATCATCAATATTATTAATACCAAAGAACGACTGTATATATTTACCCTTATTTTTATCTTTAGCGCAGCAAAAATTGCAGTAGGCACAACGCTGGTATGGGCAAGTCGAGGCTTTGTTTTCGCAACTTGGGGTTTGGAAGGTCCGGAGGGTTATTTTAAGAATTCCGGTGAGTTAACGATACTGATGCTCACTTTATTTCCCGTTGTTTTTTTCTTATTGACGAGAATCAAAATTAAGATCAATTGGATAGAAAAAGGTCTACTCGCTTTATTTACTGCCTGTTCAGTATTAACGATATTAGGCGCCAGTAGCCGAGGGTCTCAACTCGCATTAGCTTGTCTTTTACTATTTATGTTTAGAAAGCATGTTTTTCGAATTAAGCCGATCATAGCACTTGGCTTAATTTGTTTACTTGCTTATAAGTTTCTTCCACAAGAGCAAGTCGCACGATTTCAAGAAATGGGTGAAGACGAGACCTCTGTTCAAAGGCTTTTGTATTGGAAAAATGGGATAAAAATGATCCAAGATCATCCATTTACCGGCGTTGGATTTTATAACTTTCCAAGCTATTACAATAGCCACTACTCTTATGACCTAGTTGGACGGACAAGAGCACAACTTCCACATAATATTTTAATTCAAGTGGGAACCGACATGGGATATCCAGGACTGATTGTTTTCTTGTCGTTTTTTTGGTGTGCATTGCGAAAGAATCCTAAATTGGATATGCCCAATAATTCTGAACAGCTCGCATTACAAATCAATAATGGTGTTCTCTATGGCGCCATTGGTTTCTTTATAGCTGGTCAGTTTGTTACGGTCGCTTATTATCCTTTCTTGTGGATAGCACTCGCATTTAACGTCGCAATTAAGAATATTATGATTCAGAATCAAGAAAAGACGAGAACGAAAGCCATATCGTTATCGGAAGTGAAGTCATAATGTCGACACAATCTTCTGCTTTAAAATCTACCGTCATATATGGTATCGGACGCCTCGTGGGCGGCTTCGCGTCCTTTATTACGCTTCCAATTTACACGAAAAATTTATCGCCTGCGGACTATGGTGTGGTCGAATTGCTTGTTCTATTAATTGAACTTGCCGCATTACTCATAGGAGCTAAAATCACGGCCGGAATGTTTCGGTTTTATTCTGAAGCTCAAAGTGAGCAAGAGAAGAAATCAATTTTCTCGTCAACACTTTACTTTATCAGTATTTTATTTTGTGTCGCCATAGCGGTAATTTGGCTATTAGCCGATCCAATAGAAAGCCATTTAGGTATACAAGAGCAGGGATGGCTAGTTCGCATATTCTCGTTTACTTTGCTTATTTCTGGCTGCAATGAACTTTTCTTTGCCATGCTTCGAATCAAGAACCGCCCTATCACCTTTGTAGGCTTGAATATCGGTAAGTTGGCGTTACAAGTAATCTTTTGTTTGTTGTTTATCTGGCACCTTAAGCTCGGTTATTGGGGCGTCGTGTATGCGTCGATATTGAGTAATCTCGCATTAAGTTGTTACTTCGCTTTCGTATCAAGTAACTTTTTGAGTCGGACTTTAGACCTGAAATTTATCAAGGCTCTATACCAATTTAGCTGGCCGATCATAATCTCTTCATTTGGTATGTACTTGATCACATTTGGTGACCGATATTTTATAAACACTTATTTAAATACAGAAGCTGTCGGTATTTACGCCTTAGCTTACAAGTTTGGTTTATTGTTATTTTCATTAATTTGGTCGCCATTTGCTATGTATTGGGAGCCTCAACAATACAGTTATGCGAAACAAGAAAGCGCGAATGAATTGTTTGGCTCGGTATTTTGCTCGGTAAGCATTGTGGTGCTTTTAGCAGCAGGAGGACTCATCAATGTGTCACCACTGCTCATTCAGGTGATCGCTGATCCTGCTTATCAGTCAGCCATAGCCTATGTACCATTTATTGTCTTAGCGTATGTATTTCATGCCTGGTCTGATTTTATGCGCTTTGGATTACTAAAATCAGGAAAAACCATTCATATTACCTATGCTACCTACCTTTCAGTAGCTGCCATTTTAGTCTTGTTTATGTTGTTAATACCGTCGTATGGTTTACTCGGCGCATCCATCGCCACCCTGAGTTGTTTTGTCATAAGATTTAGCTATATTGCAATCATGGGTAATAAATACTTTTCCATTAAGGTACCTGTATTTAAGTTAGTATTCTTAATTTTATACAGTGCCTCTATTTGCCTCATGACACAACAACTTCACTTAACTGGTTGGGTTGGTATTTTCGCAATCATGGGCATTTATTTTATCGCTTTATTATTGCTTCTGGTGTTTCCTTGGATGAACCAAGAGCGTGATTACCTAAAACCGATAATAATTAATAACAAGCTGTATAAACGATTCACCAAACAATCGTCGTTATCTTAATAAGGATATTTAGAAAATAGTCATGAAGAAACCAAACTTATTTATAATAGGCGCAATGAAGTCAGGAACAACATCTTTGCATCACTATTTAAGTCATCACAACGAGTTATTTATGAGTGAGCCAAAAGAACCCGGCTTATTCAAAACTAATGATTATTCTGAAGCTGAATTTAAACAGTATATGTCACTGTTCGATGGAGCCAATGACTCACATAAATATCGTGGGGAAGGTTCGACCGATTATGCTAAGATTCCTCAGTATCAAGGCGTCGCCCAACGACTTAAAGAGTTTTCTCCAGACGCAAAAATAATTTATGTGATGAGGCAACCCTTTAAACGAACCGTAAGTCACTACTGGCATACTCGTCGACCGCAGGTCACTGACGGACAAACCAAAAACATGGACCAAGCGATTGAATCTTTTGAGGGTTACTTAAAATTCTCCGACTATCCGATGCAGATTCAATCTTTTCGAGAATCTTTTGGTGACGACAATATCTATTACGTACTTTTTGAAGAGCTCACAAAGTCTCCTGAGAAAGTTTTACCTGGTATTTTTGAATTTTTAAATGTTAGTCAAGACTTTGATTATGCCGTGGTGAATGATCAACTCAATGCGCGACCTGAAAAGATCATGTCGGCAACCGGAAAAGGACTAATGCATAAGTTATCTTACTCAAAAGCGTGGGATATTCTTGCCAAATTCGTACCCAAAAGCCTTAAGACGTGGTTAAGAGGCAAAGCAATACAAGAAGTCAAGGCCGACTCACAAGATAAGTATAAAGAAATCGTTCGTGTAAAATATGAGCCTTATTTTTCTGATATTATTGAGCGAACGGGTCAATTAATAAATCGTGATTTGAAGAACTTATGGAAACTGTAGAAACTAATAAATCATCAATTAAAAAAGTTCTTTTTATTGATACTGGGTTGTCTTTTGGCGGGTCTCTCGTAGTCGCGGCAAGAATTGCAAATGAAATCAATGCTTTTGGGTATCAGTCGGTGGTTGTGACTCCGGTTGAGAAGTCACTGATTCAACATCACTTTAATGATGATGTTGTCATTGTTAATGAAAAAAAGCCCATAACTTATAAAGACAAAATGGAGCTGGCAGATAAGCTTGCTAAGATAAAATTTTCGCCCTTAAGAAAACTAATATCATTAACTTATAACTTAATAGAAGTTATCAAGAATAGAAAGTACACGGCGAAAATACGCAAAACCATTATCGAACATAACATTGATATCGTACATAACAACAATTGCTACGACAGCATTAAAGTATGCAAGAAGATGGGCGTCAAAGTAATTTGGCACTTTCATGGGTATTTAAACGACTCCAGTAGAACGACCCGAAAGTGGCTTTCTCAATGCGACCATTTTATCGCGATATCACAATGCGTTTACGACAGTGCAGCGGAAAGTGACTTTATTCCGAAGGAAAAATTAACCAAGCTTTTTAACCCAATACAAAGTCAAATCACTCAATATACAAAGGCAGAGTTAAATAACCAAAAAGCAAAGTTAGGAATCAGTGACGATAAATTTGTTATTGGTGTTTTTGGACGACTAGTGGGCTGGAAAGGACAACTTGAGTTTCTGGATGCTTACCAAGACTTTTGCGCTCAATTTCCAAAATCAATTGCGATGTTCGTCGGTGATGACTCAGAATACGGTGGCTATAAACAGCAACTGGTAGAAAAAATTGATGCGCTCAAATTAAACGATAATATCGTTTTCGCAGGGTATGTTACCGAAACAGATCTACATTATCAGCTTTGTGATTTAGTGGTCCATTGCTCAATTAAACCAGAACCTTTTGGTCTTGTGATCACTGAAGCGATGCAAAATCAAAGACCCATTATTGCTTCAACTCACGGTGCCGGTAAAGAGCTGGTCGAGCACGGAAAAAATGGCTTCATTGCCGATCCTTTAAACCCTAAGGAGTTATCAAAATATATGCTTGATGCAGCCAACAACCAAGCGTTACGGGAAGCATTCATTGTTAGCGCAAATCACTTTGTTAGTTCTCTCAATGCAAGGGATTACGCAAAAGCAATTAGTGCCATTTATAATAACGTTTTGTAACAGAGTCTCGCATAGATAGATCACTTAACTATAACAAAATGAATAAAGTCACAATCGCACAAAAAGATTCTTTATTTTTGGGGTATCGCACTTTTTTATTTTTTACAGAGTCTATAATAGACTAAAGTTTAATCAGCCCATAAAGGTTCACAATATGAGATATTTAATTGCAATGGTTGCATTTTGCTTACCTATCGCTTCAATGGCCGAGCCATTATTTAACGATGGGTTTGAGTCAGGGAGCTTAAATAACTCGAGTAATGGCGTGTCTTACGTCAGCAGTAAAAACATCAGTGTTACTCAAGAGAAAGCGAAAGATGGTAGTTACGCGATGAAATTTAGCTACCCTGCGGCCCCTCTTGGTACCGATTCATTCTCTGAGCAACGTGTTAAGTACCCGCAAACTAATGAACTATGGATCAAGTACGATCTCTATATACCAGATAACTACTATCATCGTATGGACGGTGCCAGTAACAATAAGTTCTTAGCTGTGTTTAAGACCGATTATCGATCACCCGGCTTCCAGGTAAATTGGTCACTTCAACCCAACGGAAGTGGCGGTTCAAGTTTATCAATACACCGCTACCATAACGGTCAGTTGCAGCGCGCCTTCGAGCCAAGTGGCGGCGCCAACCTTATTACGCCAAGCGATCGAGGAACTTGGATGACCATTATGGCACAAATTAAAGTGCCTTCTAGCGAAAGTGCCAACGATGGTGTAATGAAGATGTGGAAAAATGGCGTGTTGGTGTGTAACGAAACTGCATTAAACATGTACGGTGGTAATGGAGAGAACTATACCGATGAGCTTTATATTTTAGGCTGGGCTAACTCTGGCTATACCGAAGCGACTTACTTCTACGTTGACAACTTGCTCATCAATAATGAGCCCTTTGTAAAACCCAAGAACCCTACCGATACCGGTGTTACTGAATAATCTAATCTTAAAAAAGGGCTCTCGAGCCCTTTTTTAATAAGTTAATTTCTTATTTTTGATTGCTCGAACCAATGAGCCGACACGAGCAAAGAAATACATAGCATTCAAATAATAATTCACAACCAGTGTAGAAAGTCCGCATCTCGCAAAACGCTTCAAGGTTATCGCTGCATTTAAACCAGCAACTAGCAAAAGTCCAGCAACACTTAACCAGAAATAAGATAGAGTGAGTGCAAAAAGCGATAACGTTATTATTACAAAGTAAAACACTGCAATTTGAGCAACAATTGAGTTTTTAAACTGCGAGAACGATCGAAAATCACCTTCCCCATGCCACAGTTCGCGCCGCATAAAATCTTTTAAACTGTGAGGAAATCCCAAGTGTATCGCGTTTAATTTTTCATTCACTTGATAATTCTTGTTTTCTTTAATTGCTCTTAAACAATAGTCGTAATCTTCACCGGTTTTTAATTTCTCATCAAACCCATTTAAGGCATTGAATGTGGTTCTGGTCGTTACAATGTTAGCGCCACCTAAGTATTGATCCTTTAAATTTTTAAACCAATGCTTTTCAATCCAAGTTCCGTTATCAGGTACAAGACATTGTTTGCCCGTAACTAAATCTGATTGCTTAGTCAGTTGATTCGATAGTCTTGCTAGCTCAATAAACCATGATTCGGTAAGTTCTACATCACCATCAACAAACGCAATTAAATCACCCGAGGCATGAGCAGCTCCGCGGTTTCTCGCCGACGAAACCGGTCCTCTTTCTAAGTCCAATACGTCACAACTAAATTGCTTGGCTATCGCCGAAGTGTTATCTGTAGAACCATTATTTGCGACGATAACTTCAATATCTGAGGGTATTAACTGACGAAACTTTTCAATTGAAGCGAGACAGGTTGCAATGTATTTTTCTTCATTGAATGCTGGAATAACGATACTAATCGATAAACTCATTAGAACCCTTCCATATAATTTTTGTACCACATTTGAAACATTAATATTGTCCATAATAAATTGCTGTTGTCACTGTGGCCTTTGATATGCTCTTTATAAACGCTATGAACTAACTGCGAATTAAAAATTCCTTGTTGATCTAAATAATCCTTATCTAATAATTCCGACGTCAATTCAACTAAATCAGATTTTAGCCATTGAGCAATGGGGATCGAAAAACCCATCTTTGGCCGCTCGATAAGTTCCTTCGGTACGTACTTATATAAAACTTGTCTCAGTAACCACTTACTCTGACCATCCTTTAGTTTCATATGATTAGGGACTGTCCAAGCAAACTCAATAAGTTTCTTGTCTAATAGAGGTAATCGCATTTCTAAACTGGTGAACATACTTGCTCGATCACTTTTAACAAGATTGTCTCCTGGTAAATAGTAGCGTTGGTCCCACTCCATCGCACCGTTTAAGAAATCAGAATTAAAGTTTTGGCTGATTAAAAAATCTGGCTCACTGCTAGGTTGTACTAATAATTCACTAGGGTTTTGTGCGTAACTCGACAAGTAACGGTATGCCTCAGATAAGTCTTTCGTCGACATTAAGCCAGAAAGCTTATGCAGTTTTAATCCCACATTAGCAGCCCCTTTGCGACCACTGAGTGATTTCAAACTTTGGTAGACTCTATCGTAAGTTGTTGGCGAAACAGAGTTAATAGCAGTCGATAACATAGACCGTGCAAATTTGGGTAAGCGACGTATCTTTGCATACATGCGCTCAGTCTGCGTATATCGGTTATAACCTGCGAACAGCTCATCACCGCCATCTCCTGACAAAGACACAGTGACATGTTGCTTTGCTAACTGGCTTACAATGATCATCGGAATTTGTGAAGAATCTGCGAAAGGCTCATCATATATACTTGCAATACTTGGCACTAAGTCTAATGTATTAGCGCCAGTGATATAGGTTTCATGATGATTTGAGCCAATGTGTTTTGCCACCGCTTTTGCATGCTCAGCTTCATTAAAGCTTTTATCATCAAAACCAATGGTAAAGGTATCGACGGGCTTATTACTATTTGCTTGAGCAATAGCGGCGACCGTCGAAGAATCAATTCCTCCAGACAAAAATGCCCCTAAAGGAACATCAGCAATAGATTGCTCCGTAATGATTTGATTAAGCAAGGTGTCTAGCTGTGCAATCGCTGTCGGCTCATCAGTCAGTAATTGCGAACGAGCGCTGTCAACGACACTGGCCAGACTCCAGTAAGGAACCTGTGGAAGTTGCTCAACATGACTAATGCTTTGATTCTTTCCAGCAGAGAGATCAATCGTCATCTTATGGCCGGGGTTAAGCTTTCGAATATTTTGGAAGATACTCAACGGGGCGTTGATATAGCCATATCTTAAATAGCTAGCCAAGGCATTATGGTCGATTGTAAATTGCTTTGGCGAATGCAAAGCAAAAATCGCTTTAAGCTCAGAAGCGAAGAACACTTGATTGTTATAACAGCCATAATATAAGGGCTTTTCACCAATACGGTCTCGTACCAGAGTAAATTGCTTCGTTTTTTTGTCGAAGAGTCCGAAAGCAAACATTCCGCAAAGCTTTTCTAGCGTAGCATCGAGACCCCAGTGCTCGATTCCTTCAAGTAGCACCTCGGTATCTGAATGCCCACGAAAGCCCAATCCTAGTGAATTGAGCTCTTTGCGCAACTCTAAGAAGTTATAAATCTCGCCGTTAAACGTAATAACAAATCGTTGAGACGCCGAGTGCATAGGTTGTGCACCCATGGGGCTAAGGTCTTGGATAGCTAATCGACAATGTGCCAATAATAGATTTTCTTCATTACTTAGCCATATATCATCAGCGTCTGGTCCGCGATGAGCAATCGCTTTTACCATTGCTTCAGCTTTACCAGTGAGCTCTTTTATCGGTTCTTGATAGCTTATAATACCTGCTATACCACACATAGATTAATTCCATTTAATTGTTCGACTGTGCAAGACGATTAATAAGGTTTTAGGGTATTATATCAGGATGCGTCTTCAGTACAATTTTTGCTAATAGGTTTTATCAAAAAGTGGTGTTCCGTTACCTGATCAGGAAGGAACCTTCGAATGTTAACTCAACCAAGCAGACATTTTTAGTAAACACTAAATTTAATGACTGAAATATTACCTTAGGGAACTCGATGAAAATCCTGCAGATAGCTTCAGGGGACTTATGGGCTGGAGCTGAAGTTCAACTATATCATCTCGCCAAACACTTGAACCGTCAGAATGATGTCGAAGTCGTTGTTGTTTTGTTAAACGAAGGACGACTCGCAGAGTTATTAAGAGCCGAAAAGATTGACGTTCATGTTTTCTCAGAAGCAGAATGTTCATTAACTACAATTATTAAGAAAGTAAATCAGTTGGTAAAGAAAATTACCCCCGATCTTATTCACTCTCACCGTCAAAAAGAAAATTTAATAGCTTCAATTGTAGGTTTAGCCCATCGCATAAAGTCGGTTAGAACGGTTCATGGAGCCGATGAACATTCAACGAACCTGAAAGAAAAAATAGTATCTTTTGTTGATAATTTTAATGCTAAATTTTTGCAACACAAACTGATTGCTGTATCAGAAGAACTTTATCAACGACTCAGTTTGCAATTTGGCACAGCTAAAGTGGTGCATATCGATAATAGTATCGATATCAATGAAGTTAAGCTTAAAGCGAACGAAAAAATTTCGTTGAACCTAGCGTCAGGAGTTCACCATTTAGGATTTGTTGGTCGGCTCAGCGATGTAAAACAGGTTAATAAGATTATTGATATTATTGGGCAAATTAAACAGCAAGTATCCGATAAGAGCTTTGATCTTCATATCATTGGAGACGGACCATTAGCTGACGATCTTAAAAATCAGACTGAACGATTAAATTTAGTCAATGACGTGACCTTTTACGGCTTTTTAAGCAATCCTCAGCCATACATTAAAGCTTTCGATGCGATACTATTCACCTCGAAACATGAGGGGCTGCCAATAACACTGCTTGAAGCATTGGTACTTGAAACCCCAGTGTTTTCCACGCCTCTTCCAACATTCGTTAGGCTACTTAACCAACAAGAAGACTATGCTGAGCTCGGCAATTTTATCGACACCGATTCAAAAAAAGCAGCGAGCCAAATTATCAACGCCTTTAGTCATCATGACGACTTAATCAAACGCGCAAATGATGCGTCAAAGTTAGTGAGGCAAAAATACGATATCGATAAAAACATCGTAGAGTACGTTTCACTCTATCAATCGATGCTTGATCAGTGACGTGAAATCTTTTCTTTCATGGCCTCGATGTAACTTAAATATTGAATAAAATCAAAGCGATTATCAGGAAATACAAATCGAGGCAAATTCTCATTTTTGGAAGCTAATTTTACATGTCCCGGAACGGTAGAAACCGCACACGTTAATTCTGACTGACTAATCGTTGACATTTCTCGCTCAGAATAGTCAGCTATACGACCCGTGGGATAAGCAAAAACAGGAGCTGCGCCTTTAAGCTTCTCCTTCAGCATATTCCATGAGCCTAATATTTCCTGCTCTGATTCAATATCACTTAATCGAGAAAGTATTCGATGCGTCTGTGTATGGGGCGCAATATCATTTCCACCATCAATTAATTTCTGAGCTTGTGACCAGGTCATAGGCCGATAATGTTCTGGGATCTCAGCGGGCTGCTCGACGTGAAGCTGCTGATAAAAGGTGCCTAGCCAAGCGTACATATGTGTTTGATCGAGCAATTTCAACTGGTGGTGAATTTTAGCAATGATAGCTTCGTCGGTATCAGATACTCTCGAAAAATTTAATCGACTCCCATCGGGGAGGTCAATCGATAATACGGACAGTTTGGAGTTTTCAATTCCATATCTTATTTGATCATCCCATGGCCATAATTTCTGCTCTAGGAACTCAGATATTACGAAACATGTGTAAGGCGTATCAAACTTTTTAAATAACGGTTCAGCTATTTCATACTGGTCGTAAAAGCCATCATCAAGCGTGAATACAACGGCCTTTTTGGGCAGAGTTCGTTGTTCAACTCTCGACAATACCAACTCTTTCAATGTGATGGGATGATAGTTATTTTTTCGAATATATTCTAAACACCATTCAAGATGCTGAACAATAGATCGATCAGTCACATCGTAGCCAGGATACATGCGATGGAGGAAAAAAATTGGAACCAATTGACCGCAAAAACTCTTGACCAAACGATCTGGCGTAAGATTAACTAATGCAGTAATGGGTTTGACAAGTTTATCCTTAAACAATCTTTTTTCCTTACTTACCGTTTAGAGGGCTTCCAATGCGTAACTCGTTTCCCTCCGAGATACTGCAATGTGGCATGGGCAATGGCAATGTTTACCTGAGTAAAGAAAAAAGGAATCTTTATCAGTGAATTAAGGCGCAGTTTTTGCGAGACCCAGCCAAGTGTAGCGACCGTATAAAAAGCCAACTGACCAATAAAGATCAATTGATAGATAAAGCCTTGTCCAAGTAGGATTAAGTTGGTGAGCATGAGCCCAGCTAAAAACCATGGCACCAACCAACGCATCACCTTATGACTGATTACTTGAACTGCGAAAAAACCAAATCGAAAAGGATTAGCGACCTCAATACGATTAAATAAAGCAGCGATTCCTCGTATAACAGTACGCAGCTTTCTTTGATACTCTTTTGATTCATCGGCAAGATTTGGATAAAAGCCTAATAAATTTGGCACCGTAACCGCCGCCTTATCATTCAATACGCAAGACAACGCCGTATTAAAATCGCTCGGCACCGTAATGTCCCAGTCAGCACAGATTTCTTTACGCGCAGCGAAAAAAGAGCCACTTAAACCGACAAGAGAACACACGGAACTTTCTAATTTACGAAGCCACATTTCATATTTAACGTAAGCACCTTCACCTGCAACTTCTCCATTGCTGGTAATGAATCTATCCTCGCTTGAAACAGCGCCGACTTCAGGGTCTAAGAAGGCATTTGCAATGATATGCAGTGACTGAGGCTCAATTCTGGTGCTAACGTCTGAGAATACGATGATATCGCCTTTCGCTTGGTCGATTGCAAAGCGCTGGGCATTTTCTTTGCCTTTTTGTTCATCAACCTTTGCTAGTCGAACCCCTTGAGCGGCGTACTCCAACACTATGTCATTGGTACTATCGGTGGATCCATCCGAGGCAACAATAATTTCTAGTAATTCGGGAGGATAATTAACCGTTAGCGTGTTTTCGATTTTTGCCCGAATGCCATTTTCTTCGTTGAAGGCAGTAATGACAAAACTGAGCTTTGGTGGAGAAATTGAAGGTGGCATTGTCTCGCTAATGGCCTCGACTCGTCGTCTCTTGGGCATTAGGATTAATAACAGGGGATATAAAAAATAACTGTAAACCGCCCCAAACAGGAATATCCAAAATAGCGATGTCGCTACGGTCATTTGTTTATCCTTAAACAATATCTCATTTGTTAATTTTAAGTGATGTCTATAAAAATGTATAGGGCGGATCTCTCAAACTCACCGGTAATCTGTCGAATTTGACAGCTAAGACCACTAATATTGCCAAACGCCCCTTCATCATACTAAGCTAGACCCATCGTCATTGCCACTAGAAACATAACTATGAAACCTATCTTTCTTATCGTATTCTCGCTAATGGCCTTAACAGCCTGTACAGAAAGCCAGCCAGAGGCATCTGATCAGTTTGCTGCTGCTGTCAAAAGTAAGCAGCGACCCGATAACGATGTAAATCAAGATAGGCATCGTAAGCCTGCTGAGTTACTAAGACTTTTGGAAATAAAGCCCGGAATGATCATCGCCGATATCAAGGCTGGTGAAGGATATTTCAGTGAGCTGTTTAATTACCTAGTGCAACCCGATGGCCAAGTCTACCTTCATAATTTACCCACCTTTATCGAGAAAAATAGCCTTGCTCTCGACCAGAGACTCAGTAACGATCGTTTGGCTAACGTAACTTTAGTACCAGGGAATATGAGTGATTTTAAATTACCTCAGCCGGCCGATGTGTTATTTCTATCTAATGTCGTTCACGACCTGTATAAGGACCTAGATTCACTCCAAGCAAGAACCGCTCAAAGTAACTTCTTCCACCAACTTAGAGTGAACCTTAAACCAAATGGTCAAGTCGTCGTAATCGACCATGCTGCGCCAGAAGGAAGCCAAAACTATTTAACGGAAAAGCTCCATCGTATTGACCCTAGCTATCTTGTTGAACAGTTCAAATCAGAGGGTTTCGAATTGATTAAAACCAGTAACTTACTTGAAAACCCTGACGACTCTCTCACCGAAGACATTTGGCAATCAGAGATACGTGGAAATACCTCCCGCTTTATCTTTATATTTCAATTATCAAAAGATAAAGAGCAACCAGCTAATTAAGACTGTAACACCTGCTGACCGCGAGCATTCCCTATCCTAAACATCATTGATTTTATAGCAGACCGACAAGGGTTCTCTATAATCAAGTAAGAAAGATACGCAACGACAACCGACCCCAAGACGAATAAAGCAAAAAATAGAAAAGTCGATTCAAACTGCATTCTTTCTAACTGCCAAAGGACAGGCATATGCAATAAATACAGAGAGTAAGATATCTTTCCTAAAAAATCGCCGACACGATTACTCAGTAAACTATTGTCATCGGGAATTAAGAAAGTAATTGCAAAGAAAGCAAGTGACATTATCAACCACACGCCCAAGTCTTGCCATAATCCATGTTCACTTCCAGTGACAGAACTAAATATTTTTGGATACATCAAAACAATCAGTAAAAATACCGCCATATACAATGCATGTTGATGAGATTTAAAGCGATCAATATGACGATAAAGCAATCCCATCAATGTACCTGAAAGGAAATAGGGTAACGACTGTAAAATTGAGACATCGACTTTTAATCCAAAAACTTCACCAATAGGTCGACTAAAACCCAAGAAAAAGAGTATTACAAATAAGCTAGCCACCGTTATTGCAAAGCGCATATAACTCGATTGAAATAATGCCCAAAGCCCAACAAAAATAACATAAAACTGTATTTCAGTTGGAATGGTCCATAGTACGGACTCACCCGACAACATGAGTATATGAGAAAGAAAACTTTCTATCGAGTCGACTTTATACAGAATGTTGCCCAGGTCTAACGAATATAAGACGTAAGACATTATTACCACTAATAGAAACAATGGCATGACTCTGGCAAAACGGGAGATGAAGTACTGATTCACGCTCTCGAAGCTGAACTTTCTATCAGCATACAAAAGCGCCATTAGAAATCCACTCAATATAAAAAAGAGCATCACTCCAAGCTGGCCTGCACCCTTTCCTAAAACACCATTAAAAATCATTGTTGAATTACTAAAGTGGCTAACAACAACAATTAATGCCGCCAATCCTCTGAGCATATTGAGCTTTCGAATTTCCATTTGCTTAATTTCCTTGTGAAATAGCTCTTTTCAAGTGAGTCAACCATACTCGATAGCCATCATTGCTTAAGTGCACTCCGTCACCAACATGAAATTTAGGTGCTAAATTTCCATCCTTGCCTTTCAACTCATTCCCTATATCGAAAAAGTTGACGTGCTTTTGATTCAATGATTTTTCCAATTCTTGATTGACTATGACAATTCGTTTGTTCCAACCATGCCACCCTTGGTTCTCGTCGACAGGCAAAAGCCCATAAACGATAATGAGTTTATTTTCGGGCAGCGCTTCAATTATTTTTTCAATATTCGAGACGAGATCGCGATTAGTTCGACCGCGCCAGAAGTCATTTATTCCAATCGCTACCACGATTCCTCTAGCCTTTTCTAGAGCGGTATATTCTTGAACACGCAACAAAAGCCCATAGGTTGTGTCTTGCTTAATTCCATAGTTAATTGCATTCTCGAACACGGACGAAACAGGCATACTTTCAGTTAAGCTGTCGCCTAAAAATACCATTGGCGCATCATTAATTGAGTTCTGTTTCGCTAAGTGCGTTTGAAATGTTTGATGATAGTAATCGGTCAACTCCTCTTTACTTCCAGAAACATCATTACAGGCCCCAATAAGTAAAGCAGCCAAGCAACAAATTAATCTAAAGGTCATTAGGATCTTCCTCTCAATATTTTTCTTCCTATTTGAATACCTGGCTTCTCAATAAATCGATAACTTAAGTAAGAAGAAATAACGGTTCCTATTAATGTAACTAAGGTGACCGTCATTAACTTGCTCCAGTAACTATAAAGCTCGAACTGTAAGACAGCCAGTACGCCGATTGCGATAAAAATACAGTGATATAAATAAACGCTATAGGATATTTCTCCAAGAAAGTTAAACAATCTTGATGCGCCAGAGTTTGCGAGAGAGTCGCAATTTGTGAAAATCATGATTAACACTACCGCCAAAGCTAATAAACCAAACATATTCATTTCTATACCAATGATAGGTAAATTCTGAATCCAAGCGGGCAAATCATCGTAAGCTTGATTAATTGTACTGGTAGCAACTAATAGGGCTAAAGTAATAACCAGCCCGGTTGTGGCAGATAGTGAAAACCGTTCATGCCATTTCTTGTAGAGATAGCCAATTAGAACGCCTCCACAAAAGGTATACGCCAACATAAGCGTCCAGGCGTTAGCGATGATGTCTCGAACGCCTGTATGTAATAAGCCGTACAAAATCGCACCTATTAATACCGGGCCAACATAGGGTAGCCACCTTAGTGACAACACCAATAAAGGGAATATCAGGTAATATTGAAATTCTATGGGCAAGGACCAATAAACAACGTTAAATTTTCCGTGCGGTCCAGTAATGTTAAACACCAAAGATAAGTAACGAAAAATATCACTAAAACTGTAGTTTTGGTCGGCATGAACTTCTATCCAATAGCCTTTAAGTTCAGGAATATACAAAGCACTAAATATAGGTATAAACGCTATAGAAATAATTAACGATACAAAAAATGCCGGCCAGATACGAAAAATTCGCTTGATAAAAAAGTTCGATAGCTCCCACTTTGGCTGGAAGCTTTGGTGATTTAAATACAGCGTGGTGCCACTGAGGACAAAAAACAGTAAAACTCCGAAGTCGCCCAAATCGATGGCACGGAAAAACCAGTTATCTACCATAGGATCATTGCCAGTGTAATTGACATTGATGCCTCTGCGAATGTGATAGAAAACCACCGCAAAAGCGGCAAAGCCCCTCAACCACGCGAGTTGTGGAAAATATTTTTTCATAGTCGTTTATAAAGCCTTTTCGGTTAACAATGCCAACACTTCCTCATCTAACTTTTTTCGAGCGGCAGCTCGAGAAAAAGTATGGTCAGCATTCGCAATGACGTTAATCGACAGTCGTTGACTCTTCATTGACGCCTTAACGGCTTTCTTCGCCTGCGACATCAAAATGTCTAAGCCTGGATCGTTATTAGAAAAGATAAAACGTAAAAACCTTTCTTTTTCAGCAATCTCGTTGATACTTTGCGCTACATTTTTACTGACGATAAAGCCTTCCTGTTGCTCCGATTCCGTTGACTGCGATTTTCTCGATGCGATCTCCGAAGCGATTCTTTCTTTGATGACATTAAAAACGGGCTTCAAAGCAACTTTGCCTGAAAGAAGCTTCTTCCATCGACGCCAATCCTTCATCGATTGCTTGTACCAATTCCATTTTCCGAAACTGATGCTTGGCGCATCATCAATAGACATGCCCTCTTCCCAATAGAAAGTTAAGGGGTTAATCAGTAGTCCACCTTGAATTGGCATGGTTTGAGATTCAGCGACCGCCTTAAATGAATGAAAGGCACCCGAGCATAACCCGATTAAAATAATCGGCTTATTGTCGTCAAAGGTCTCTTTATACCAAGTCTCTAAAAACTTAGTGGGCTCAGGCATATAAGAGTCGTTTTCTGTTTCATTAACAATGGCAGGCGTCTCACCTAAACCCGGCATATCGAGTCTAACGACTTCATACCCTTGAGCAGCAATTGATCTTGATAATGTCACATATAATCGATGCGGGCCTACCTGATGATTCGACCCAGAATTGAGAAAGATGACTCTTGGATGGCTAGAAGGTGCTTTCTCTTTGTTAGTTACAGTAACAAAGTAATTATTCTGGCTAAAGCTATGCGTTTCAAAGAGATTAAAATCGACTTTAAGTTCTGACTTTAACCCATCTATTGGTATTTGAAGGCCTGTGCTCTTTTCTTGAGGTAACGTGTCTTTTATCCAATGAAGAATGGCTGCATTGGTCTCTAAAGCAACTTTGGAAAAGTGTGCATCAACTAATAAATGTTCAGTTTCCTTTGAGGAGTAATAATCGAGAGTAATATCATCTTTCCATTGGTCCAATATCTTTACCAATCGTTTACTCGTACTGTCAATAATAGCGAGAACCCTAGTACTCTTGTGTAATTCATATTGGCTAAAATCAAGGAGACTGATCGCCTCTTCATCTTGTTCATTGAACGAAAGGCCTGAGTATTCCAGTAACCCTGATGGCTCGTGATTCGTTTCAGAACTACTTTCTAGCAGTTTAATTTCTCTTAATAAATTTTTGCCTTTGAGTACAGGGCTCCAAATCACAAGATTTCGAATACCCAATTTCTCTGCAACAATCGTAGCAAGAGTCGCCCCAAACTTAAAACCAACGAGAATGATATTCTCGATTGAATAATAGTTTTTTGCCCAGTTAACAACAGACTCTACCGAATGTTGCATGCAATTAATCTTATTGCTTTCATTAATACCGTCTGAAGAGTTACCGGTATTCAAGTAATCCATCGTCAAATTGGCGATACCTTGTTCGGCTAATAACCCTCTAAGTGCTCGAAAGCTTCGATAACTATTATTGTAATCGGTACCAATTGCTGGCACGAAGATTACAATACCGTTACTTGGCGTATTTGAGCTTGGTATTTTTAGCTGAGTAAAGATATCTCCATGCTCAGTCGAAATAATATTGGGGAGATTGCAATGGCTCGACATCATGACAATACTCGATTGGCTAAATAACGATTGAAATTAAAACGCTTTTCAAACCAGACCATGCCTTCATGGTGAGCAACGCCTATACGGTTTTTCTCAACGAGCGTTTCGCCCACCGAATAATTATGTTCAAGCGCTTCATAACCATCAATGGCCCAGTCAAAAGCAGGATCATAATGTTTACCAATCAAAGCTGATTGCCATTGGCTGTTGGCATGTAAAAGATGCCAAAATTGTTTTATGCTAAACCCATCTTCGAATATTCGCTTACGATATTCGTCGTCATCCATTCGTTTTGCATAAGGTGTAGGGCTGCTATCCGGCTGGTTCACAGTTGGCATTTCATCATGATAGGATTTAATCAATTCGATTAACGCAGGAACGGCTAAGTGTTTAACAATATCTCTTTCTAATTGATCGGCATCGGTACCATAATCAACAGAACAACTCCGCTGAACTAGAATTGAGCCTGTATCAATGTTTTGATCAATTTTATGTATCGTTATACCCGCAGTCATATCTTTAAAATAATACATCCAAAAAAACGGATTTGAGCCTCGATATTTTGGTAATAATGTTGGGTGTAAATTGATAGAGCCCATCTTTGGGGCTTCAAAAACCTCTGGTGGCAAAATGGGCGCTTGGTGAGACAACATTAAGTCAGCATTTAATTCTTTAATCCATTTAGAGACTTCATGAGGTGAATGATCTAAATAAGTTAGATAAGGTATATTTCGATTTTCGGAATATTCACGCAAGCTTTCTGCCTTATCGCGACCGGTAAAAAATCGATTGATATTCGTCAGCATCTTTTTTACTGGATTAGTAATAGTATGGCGATCTTTACTTTCAATAACACCGACAATGTTGATATTTGCCTCATATAGAGGCTTTACCACTTCTAATCCAGTATTCGCAAAAATCACTACATTATGTTTTTCTTGCATCTTTAATGACTCACTTATATCCATATTGAGTTTGCATATGTCGTATTACCGTTTGGATCATATCGACCATTGGCCTATATCGAGAGAAGGTATGATCAGCATTCGCGATCAGATGCTTCTCAACTTTTCCTTGGTCTAATAATTTTCTCATCGCATTGGGAGCTAGTGTATTGATAATTAAATTTGCCGGATCATTTTCACTGATGACAAAAGTAAGACGCTTATTTTGTTGTGTAATAAAATAAAGGTCTGACGACAATTCATTAGATATATCGCTAGTGTTTGTCGATTTTTTTAACTTGTTTTTTTGGCGATGGAAAATATTAGAAATCTTGCTGGTTAAAATCGAAAATAGGTATCGATAATTTACTTTACCTGAAATGAATTTTTTCCACTTTTCAGGATTAGCAATTTGCGAACGATAGTACATCCATCCGCTTTGTTGTCTAGCCAAATCGTTATTCTTTTCATGTCCCTGACTGGAGTAGAACTGTTCAGGGTTGACAATAAGGCCGTCGATTATAGGTAGGTCATTTAATCGCAATACGGAGTTGTAACTATAAAATGCACCGCTACTAAGCCCCATGATGGCAAATTGACCGTAATTTCGATGGCGTTTCAGATAGTTAACGGCTTGAGCAATAAAGTGTTCTGATCCCTCAATATGCTCTTGATTTTCTAGCTCTGGCAACTCAGATAAGCTATCTCCTAACCCTGGAATATCAATTCTAAAGCTAGAAAATCCATACGACGCCAATTGCCTAGCCAACAACACATGCATACGGTTAGAACCGACTCGGTGTATAGCACCCGAGTTAACAATGATTAAACAAGGTAGTTCACTATTTCTTTCAGAGTCATTATTTCTTTCAGAGTTATTTTGTTCACTTAAAATTCCGAAGCACTGCTGGTTATCGTCATAGAAGTGCGCTGACTCAACAATGGCATTGTCAGAAACACTCGCTTTAAAATCATTATAGCTAATGGGGCATATGAGAGATTGCGTTGAAATTGTTTCTTGTGCTTTGTCATTTAAACATTCGTTGCTCGTGGCGAGTAATGCATTCTTAATATTTTTAAATGTCTCAACCGGTACAATGGTGTCTTCCGCAAGAAGCAACATGCCCGATGATCCTGGCCAGGAATGTTGTTCTATTTTCTGCAAATCGAGCGATTGCCATGCGTTTATCAATTTATGATTTTCAGGCAAATCGTCTTTTGGAATGATTAAAACATTCTTAGCGCTTGGTTTGCAGTTAAGTAAATTTATTGTTGCTAATTGCTGCTGAGTATTAGGCCAATACACCATGCCGGCGGCTTCAAGGAAGTTTGAATGACTTGACTCTTTTGTCGCGGACGACATTTGCAATGCTTTAATTTCTCGTAAATATCGTTTTCCACTTTCTACAGGAGCCCATAAAATAAGGTCGTCGACAGGGTTGTTCTCAGCGTAAAGCGAGGCAAATGTAGCACCTAACCGCAAGCCAATTAAGGCTACTTTTTCACAACCACTCATCTGTTTTGCGTAGCTAACAGCGTCCTTGATACTTTCAATCGCATAGTCGATCGTTGCATCATCTTCTGTGTAACCACCGGAATCACCCGTTCCAAAGTAGTCGAATCGTAACGTTGGAAACCCTTCCGAGGCCAAATGCTCTGCGAGATAGCGCATACTTCGATAGGCACTCATGTATTCAAGTGCTAACGGATAACATATTACGACACAAGTGTCTTTCTTATGTTCAGATTTTGGTGTATGCAACCAGCCAAATAGAGGGCGCTGCTCACTCCCAAAATAAGTTGAAGTTCTTTGGTGAATAGAATTGTCTTCCATTACAAAATTATTCCAATATTAATTAAAGCTTTATTCTTTTTGCTTCATTCATTGCTGGAGCAGAAAGGTATCCTCTTACAGTGTTTGCTTCACTGATACAATTTAATCTGATGGTTTTTGCTTGATCTGGCATCAAATTAAAATAGTTATCTTGAGGGTCGAAACCCTTAATTTCGATCTTCGCTCCATAAATAAATTTCGAGCTCGTTATCGTAACCGTCAATTGTTGCGCCTTGTCATACTCCGCAACAATATCAATATCTGCCTCAGTCGTTGACAGAGGTAAATTTGAAGGATAGTAGAAAGACTCCGAAATAAGCTCATCGTTATTAACAAATGCACAATGGACCACTTTATGATTAAGCGGCCCAAATCGGTAAACGTAACTAAGATCATAAAAATGACCGATCACTTCATCTAAATTGACTACCTTTCGACTGTTCGATTCGATAGAAAGCAAAAGTTCTTTATCGACAATAATTTGATCGTGGTTATCCACGACTTTTATTTTGAGTACACCGTTCAGACTATTGTGTGACTCATTAATCACTTCAGCGTTCAAGCCTTTAAACTGCTCGTCAGTGATTAATACTCGAGGAGATTGCCACGCTCGTTTCGCTGCGAAGTAAGCCGCTTTTGGTTGACTATTAGCATCAATTAGCCCCCAACCAGCGCCTAATTTTAAGTCTTGGAAAAACCAAACTAGTCCACCTTGATTTGAATTCGCCTGACTGCGCCACTCATTATAAACTTGGGTGATCACCTCGCCTGAGATTAACTCAGAAATCTGTAAATACCGTTGATGATCAGCGTATCTCAAATCATTGACTGATAGGCCCGTTAAAGCCTCAAAATAAAAGTCTCGGATGTCGTCAAAATCCCAACCCGTTCCACTGTCTCGCGGAGTACCATTCTTCCAACGCGGATCATGCACCACAGGAAGGTCGCCGCCAAAGATTTCTTGAAGGGTTGAACTACAAGGTATATGACTAAACCCTAACGTCTCAGCCGCAAATTTTACATTGTGATTTCGACACTCTGTGATAGGTCGTTGATACGCGCCTATTCCATAGTAATGTGACACGCCTTCATCAAGATGAAATGGCATCGCGCCACCAAAAGGTGTCGATGGAATATATTCCGCTTGAGAATGGTGTTCTTTAACCAATTGAGGCAAGACTTCATCAAACCAATTATTGTTGGCAAATGTCTCATCAAAGCCTAGCATTCTTACTTGTTGCTGGACTTCACTATTTCCACAATAGATGACGACCGAAGAATACTTGGATAGACGCTGCAGTTGTTGCTCTGCTTCTCGAGTGATAGAGGCCAAGAAATTTTCATCGTCGGTTGGATAATCCATATTGGCAAACATAAAATCTTGCCAAACTAAAATACCTAATTCATCACACAGCTGATAGAAGCGTTCAGATTGATACTCGGTAGTCCCAATGATGCGAACCATATTCGCATTGCTTTGTCTCAATAGTTGTAATTGCTTTCGCAGACTTTCTTCGTCTTCGCTGCCTAAAAGAATGTCATTCGTTGTCCAACAGGCGCCACGACAAAAAATAGGAACATCGTTGATTAAAAACTCGAAGTTTTTATTGTCTTGAATGATCTCAACACGTCTAAAACTAACGTTGGGTAGCTTAATTTCTTTATCAGTAATTTTGTTAGATACAACAACTTTGCTTTGATAAAACGTTGCTTCACCATGAGTGTGAGGCCACCAAAGCTTAGGCTCCGAAACTTCTAACTCAGCAATAATTGAGACAGTATTTTTATCAGAAATCACTTTGCAATCGGTGGCTAGATTACCAACCGTAAACTTGGCATCAATATGCGGATTTTTGGTCGCAAGTTCAGCTTTAAACTTAACTATGCCTATTGATCCCTTCAGCTCTGTAGCGATCTGATAGTCAACGATATCAAGCTCTTCGATCAGTTCAATACTACCTAGCAGACCCATTCTAACCGATGGCGGTGTCCAACTTTTTATTCTTCCAAACAACGGCGTTCTAAGCCACCTAAGTTGTTGTTGCTCAACAAGCTTAGTTTTCCACCGTGGACGTGGCATTTTTTGGTTGAGTAATGTTGAAAGGCCGCGAAAACAAAGTGAAATTTTACAAACATCATTGACCATACTGAATGGCAATAGATGATTCAAAAACGCATTGTTAGACACTAGAATACGATTGTAATCAATCCAAACCTCCGAAACACTGGCTAACTTATTCATCTTTAATAAATGAATGTCGTGATTGGTGTTCGACGAAACATTTGTGGTAAACCACCAATCAAACGCATCAATATTTTGATACTTTTCAGACAGTTCTAGTTCTTTGATTAATTGCGAAACAGGTTTAATAGAATCGAGAGTGAAAGATGGGAAACTCCGCTCATCATTTGAGCATAAGTCAGTCGGTTCTTGGCAACCTCCCGCCGGAGAAATTGTTAGCTGCCAAGCTCCATTGTTGAGAGGTTTCGCCATTTTATAAAATACTAATTCGACTGAGAAAAGGATTCAATTAATAATGAACGCGCTTCTTCCCAGGTGGCCGCAAGTTCATCAAACACTTTCAGATCTACCATTTTCTTTCTCGCGAGTGCTCGAGCTAATTGAAATTGATAAACTTTGGTGATGTTAGAAAGATGTTTGTAAAGCTCGATTAACTTACTTGAGTGTTCAGTTTTACCTTCTAGCCACTCAATAAAATTAGCCGCGACTTCGAAACATGCACCAAACTGTCGAAAGGTGACAAAAGCGTATTCATGAAACTTTTCAGTCGGCTGTTCAAGTAACCAAGTAAAGTCTTTCTCAAATCTTTGTTGAAACTTCTTAAATGGATTGGTATCTGGAAGTTGCTTAAGCTGTCGAGTGACTTTTTTTCGCGCAATGCTTCGCAGTTCGTCGTCACTGCGTTTTACCATTTGATGAGTCTTTACGAACTCAACATAAGGGGCTAACACCATTTTTGTATTAGCTTCTGGTAAAGCGAAAACTTCATCGAAATCATTACCGCTTAGCTCATAATAGCCTTGCGCGTGAAAATACCCTAAGCGTTTATTTTCTATATCGAGAAGGTTGATTGCAACGGTCGATTTTACATGCGCTTCATGATACGCAGTACCGGCAGTGTCAGGCAAAAACATAGAGTCTAGCTCAACGAGTACTGGTCGTCCCATAGCGACTTGCTCAGCCAAGTTCTCTAATAATGACTTCCAAATAACGAGCTCTTGAACTTCTAATCCGTAAAGATCATACAGGTCATTTAACTGAAATTTAAAAAAAGTCCACTGATCGCCTTCAAAATCAGGCGTTAACGAAAATGCCATCGCAGGCATGGGATCGAGTTTTAGCGCATGCAAAAGTTCAATCCAAACATCGACATAACAGTTAGTTTCTGCCCAATCACGTTCTTGCAAGTGAATCTTATGTCGAACATAAGATTCTGGCTGAATATCTAAAATTTTTAGCATATTAGATATCCAGAACTTGCTTAACTTCCGCAGGCCATTTCTCAGGATCTAATCCATGAGTTTTCAGTAATGCTAACGTAATGCGTTCTAATCCAAAACCGATACAAGCAGTGTGAGCATGGTTACCATCTTGAGTTTGAATATTAAACTCTTTACCAAAGTGATCGAGATGGCAATTACTTGATGAAATGGCGGTTAACTTCTTATCTGTCGCAACGGGTACCACTAACTCAAACTTCAGTTCTTGTTCTTTTTGTGTTGCAGCCATAACACGACCACCACGTCCAAAAAATGGATCATTCGCTAATTCCGCTTGAACAGGTAAGCCAATGGCTTTCAGCATCTCTTGCCCTTTGTTCAACCAGTAATCGCGATGCGACCGAGCTTGTTCTGGCGTACCTAACCGGACATACTCTCTTTGGCGGAAAATCTGCATTCTAGCAGGATCAGGCGAAGGTTCATGACGAAATACAAACGCTCTTAAATCAACTAAGCGCCCCTCTTCAGGCAGAACTGTATTAGCGGCGGTAGGATAAAGTGGGTAACACGCAGCCGGAACCATCATTACATCAGCGGGTGCCAATTTAACGGTCCAGTCTTCTCCGTTATTCTTTTTATCGATCATTTCGAGCTGTTCTAGCTGTGTACCTTTAAACGTATGTATTGAGCCCATTAAATCCGGCATTGTTTCAATATGATCTGTCGATAAATACGTTTTTCGATTCAAAATCGGTGGAAACCTCATAACCTCTGGCTTGAGCTCTGCACCTTCACGCGTAACGTAACGCTCAAATGCTTCAATGATGCCTTCAAAGGTTCCACTTAAACCATAAACACCTTCGACACCTGAACCTAGTAATAACCCAGCGTCGAGCAATTCATTTCGATAATTGTCGTAAGCTTCAAGTAACTCTCCATGTAGATTACACATTGCACTACTCCTTATGCATAACGACCAAAGATGAATTGTGCATCATAATTCGGTCATTGTTTACCATCAACGACGCGCCATAAGCATCTCGAATATGACGAGCGAGTGAGAGGTCATTATTATTTCTGTAACTGGCAATTCCACAAATCATCATGGCTTGGCCAACTATATCAATCAAAAGCTTAGAGCTATTGATTTTCAAGTTGTTGGTTCGAATTGTGAAACCAAAATTGCTAAATGCATCGCTATCGCCACGTTCTAATAACTCGGTGTACTCATCGATCGCTGCCGAAACATTATTTCGCATCATATTTAATTGTGTCTCTGCTTCCGCTAATCGAATCGACGAAATAGGTGGCATATTCGGATTTTTACGCATCGCATTTTTAGTAAAAATGCGTGCCTTTGCCACCGCTGAAGCGGCGATACCAGACCAAAGAGCTGCCCATACAATATGAGAATAAGGATGCATCGTTTGACTCAGTACTTCGGTGAAAGGTACTGGTGAAATTTGGCTTTCTGACGCTTTCGCAGTGACGACAAAGCCAGAACTGCAGGTGCCACGAAACCCTAATGTGTCCCAGTCGGAAATCGCTTCAACCTCGTACTGATCTTTACTGACTAATACGCCAACTTGATCACTTTTCGCAGCATCGGGATTGCGTCGAGCCGTAAGCATCAGGTCGTTAGCGTCTTCAGCGTAAGAAATGACCGGCGCTTTCTTGGTCAAGGTAAATTGACCGTTCTGAGCTTCGACGGCACAGAAACTAGAGAGAAGATCACCGCCTATTCCTATTTCGGTCGTCGCCGAAGCAATTAAACGTTGCTCGTCGATTAGCTTACCGACATAAGTTTTGAAGTAGTCAACGTCCATGCAATGGTGAACAATACAAGCGACTTGGATTTTGTGCATGGCATAGACCATTGCGGTTGAGCCACAATAATGCCCTAGCACCTCACACACTTTGCTTACCTGACGCAAATCTAAGCCCATGCCACCATGTTCTTTAGGTACATAGGCACTCATTAACTTCAATGATTTTAAAGCTTCGATTCCTTCACGGGGAAAGCGCGCATTTTTATCGACGTCTTCAGCATGTTGAGCAACAACTTCTTGCCCAATACGATGAACATCTTTAATTAGCTGCTCGAATTCTGTTGCTGTGACGGTGGTCGTTTTTGACATTGTTTTCACTCCCTGAAATTTGTTATCACTACTCGAGTAAGTCTTCGACTGTTTCTGCAATAGACTCGATGCTGCCGAAGGTTTTACGACTTAACGCCGAGTCTGGAAACTCAATGTCAAATTCGTCTTCAAGGGCTAACATCAAACCGACGGTGGCTAGAGAGGTTAAACCTGCTTGATAGAGATCACTGTCATCTTGCAAGCTGTCTACCGGAGTCGTTAGTCGGCCATGAGTGGATAAAATTTCCCTGACTTTTTCGATATTCATATACTATCCTATTAGGTTCCTTCTAAAAGATGCGGAATTATAATTTATTCGTGAGATAAATCCTAGCGTGAAGTGCGAGAATCTCCCTAATTAAGTATCTTTACTGACCAGCGGTGCAAAGTCACTCTCAACGCCTAAACTATTCACCGCAGTAACGGCAAAATAATAACGCTGATTATTCGTTAAATTTTCTATCACAACCGACAGTCTGGTCGGATCATTGACTTCAACAAATCGCGTAAGTTGCTCAGGATCATTGCCATAATAGACTTTAAATCCGATTAAATCAGTTAACGGTGTGTTATCAACATTTTCTGTCGGCGCTGACCAAAATACAGCTGCATTGCTGTTCGCTTCAGCCACTTCTACTCTGAGTGCCTGTTCTACACTGGCATTGGCGCTGTCCGTTACACTTGCGGTAATTAAATGAGTTCCGGCATCTAGCTCCATCGCGAAACTTGCGCCATCGTCTAACACACCTTGTAAGTCTGACGTCCACTCGATTTGAGATGACAAATCACCGTCTTCATAATCGTCGGCACGTGCGCGAAAATCGATAAGGTCGTGTTCGTTCGCTTGAATTTGTGGTGACGGTGATAAAATATTGATATCCGGAGGTCGATTTTCTACCCGATTATCGGCTTCCGATTCACCGTTAGAACAGCTAGTTATAAAAAAAACACTAGCTATTAACAATAATCCGTTCGTTTTATTTTTTCTTATCCCAATTGGGCGACTGACCATTACTACCTACCTTGTCCATGACTCTCCTACTTGCGCTTTGATATTAAAAGACTTCACTAGCAAAGCACAATGTTTGTTACTCGTTTTGTAACATAATGCACAGATTCGACAGTTTCATGACAGCTTTTCTGTGCACTATTCATCGTCCCAAGTGGTTTTTTACCGATATGAATTCACAGGGTCTTCGAAGCAACCGCAGACCAATCACTCTCAATACCCATTTCATTTATTGCGGTTACTGTAAAATAATAGGTTGATCCCACTGGCAATTGTTCGATCAAGACACTGCTCGCTTGTGGGTCCAACACTTCAACAACGGTATCTAACGATTGTTGATCAACACCATAATAAACTTTAAACCCAACTAAATCCGTCAGTTCACTATCGTCGGTATTTTGTGTGGGAGCCGTCCAAAATACAGTAGCGATGCCATAGGTAGCAGCAACCTCTAACGTGAATGATTGCTCGGCGACTAGTTCATCAGAATCATTCACTCTGAGAGTGATTTCGTGGGTACCCGCTGAAAGCGTGCTAGAAACCTCGGCACCTTGTCCAAAGACACCATCAAGGTTAGAACTCCACTCAATGTTAGCGCTGATGTCACCATCATAATCATCCATGGCTTGTGCCTGAAAAGTAATCGCTTGTGTATCATTAAACGAATCCGTGCTTGTTGGCGCTAGCAATGTCAGCTGAGGCATTTGATTGGCCGCCACAACAACTTGATAAACACTCGCTTGAGCTGATTCGCCATCTTGGTCACGTACTGTCGCGATCACCTGATGCTCACCGGCACTTAAAATAATAGAAACGCTAGCCCCATTACCAAGGCTACCGTCAATGCTTGAGCGCCATTGGATGATAGAACTTAAATCGCCATCTTCTGCATCAGAAGCCGTTGCGATAAACATGACGGCTTGGGCATCGGTGACTGATTGACTGTGATTAGACGTGATCTCGACACTTGGCGCTTGATTCGGTTGAGTACCGGTAGGCGGTTGCGTGTTTCCACCATTATCCGTACCAGCACTCTCAGCGGTACCTCCGCTACAAGCAGTTATCAATGCAAATGCGGACACGATGAAAATTGCTTTGATAGCTGATAATTTCGCGAAGAATACTTGTTTCATGGGCCACCTGCACTTGGATTACTGATTAAAGTCACAGGTTGTATCGGCGGTTTTTAGGTTTCTTGATGAGCAATATCACAAGATGAGGACCGAATCTCATTGATCATGAGAACCAGTCCTCAACTTGCTCTAAATTATTTTTCCAGCTTAATTTACCACCCACATTTTCCAACTGCGTGGTGAAAGTTCAAATCGGTGGGTTCCCGAGGTTACTTGAAAGGCTACCGCACCTGTCATCACGTCTGAGTAATTTCGAAACCACTTAAATCGATTGTGAGTACTTACTTCAAATGACACGGTATGACCACATTTATTAATGCCAACCAAGCCTTCCTCACCTCGACGAAACAATAGCGCACAGTTAGAATGCGCCAACACTTCTTGCTGCTGGCCCTGCATCCGATTATGGAATTGAATCATGGCGACTAGGTCAGAACGATTAAAAACATCAAACCAACGCTGACCGTCTCGGTCCCCACTTTCACCATGATCGGAATAGACAAGGGGCACTCCGCCATCTCGGCCCAATAGATAGGCATAAGCGAGCGTTTCATCTTCGCGACTCATCAAGTGATAGCGAAAACCATCATTATTCGGCATATCGTGAGTTAATACGAAAGTAACGGCCAAATGGCTTGGTAATGCTTGTCCGACCGCTCCTGGATCAACCAACTGACTAAGAGAGCCTGAAAACCCAAAGGCAGAATGAATTTGATGAAACAATGGGAAATCATAAGCGCCATGACCGGTACCATTCATATAAGGCTTCAAGAACGCTTCATACTCCCATTCCCCTTGACCTCCGTTGGTAATAACCTCACCAAACACATGCATTCCAGCTAAAATAGCGGAACTCATTGCTGAGTTAATATGGTCGATTGTCATGTGCTTCGCGGCATCTAATCGAAACCCAGTCACACCAAGCTGTTTCAAAGACTGTAAATACGCTCGTTGTTGCGCTATCACCCAACCATTATCATTCAAATCCGGCAAGCCAATATCGCCATTCCCACCACACAAACGATTCCACTGTACATCGCCACGGTTACCATAATCAGAAATACATTGAGCTGGTTGATGAAAGTCATAGGCTGAAAATAAGCCCGCCGACAAGTCACCAAACAATCTTTGCTGTTGCCAGTAGGTAGATGATTGCGCGTAGTCACTCAGCGCACTCGCTCCAGGAAAGTCTTCAGAGCCATTTCGTTCGTTGGCCATGTGGTTTAAAACGATGTCGGCATAGACTTCAATACCACGATTATTTAGAGCGGCAATCATATTTACAAAATCTTGCTTGTTGCCTTTGCAGTGGTCAATAACTCGATAATCTTGCGGCTGATATCTTTGCCACCAAGCACACCCCCAACGAGCTGACTTTAATGGAGGAGCGACTAAAACTTTACGATACCCCGCATTCGCAATGTCATTAGCACGATTTTCAACATCGTTATAATGCCAATTAAACGCATGCAAAATAACATCTGAATGACTGTGACCCGCAACGCCACAGAATAAGATAATGACGATTATCTTTAACAATTTAAACATGTGTAGTTTCCTTCAAGTTTTGGCGCTGGTAGTCGAACGCTTTGGCGTAACAGCTCAAGTTAAACTTCTTTGAGTCAATCTATGAGCCCATGACGCGCAGGCTAAAGAAGCCGGTTAGAATCAACATGCGCATGGCATTATTACCAATCTCAAAAGAAAATTAATGAAGAATTACAATAACCTAGAATAAAAAAAGGGCCTCTAGTTAGAGACCCTTTTTCTGCACTGCATAAATTTATTCACTCATTGCAACGCTTTGCATAAAGTCAAGTTCAGCTTGTTGATAAATCGTATTGCGATGTGAATCCCAGAGTGCTTTGATTTGCTCTTGATTACAAACCTTGCGATCGACCAATACTCGGGTGTTTAGTTCTCCTCGCGGAACACTACTTGGGCACTTTGCATAGACGAATTCATTGGTGATCAAATCCATATAGGGTCCACATTTACTCGTTGGCATAATAAATACCAACTGTAAGCCCAGCGATTGGGTTAAATACTGAATAACTTCGCGACTACGAGTTTCATCCATTTTCGAAAATGCTTCATCCACTAACACCATTCGTAGATGCGACTTCCCTTCACTGAACCTAAAGGCGCTAGTGATCGCTGCTGCTCTAATAATATAGGCAGGTGTTTCTAACTGACCACCTGAACCAGTACCATATTCCGATAACGCAATGGGTGTTTTGCCCTCAACTTCTTTGTAGATTTCATATCGATGATAGTTTCGATAATCGGCTATACGGTCAAGTTCTCGCAATGCCTTTTCTTCATCTTCATCGAGTAACATCGACATAAGTCGATCTCGTACTCGTTGGGATGATTTACTCATTTGAGCATCAAATAATGTTTGGCCATCACCTAGGTCGGGATTGCGAATTATTTCTTGAAAGAACTTAGAGTATTCTTTGTATTCTGGTAACCACTCGAAATCAAAGCGGAAAGTTTCACGATCATCACCGAATTTATGAAACTGTAATTCATGATTAAGCAGTTCAATTTGTCGTTTACCATCATTGATAGCCTGATGAATCGAGTGACATAAATTACTAACAAACGCATTGTTAAAGCTTTCTTTTAACTTGCCTAATTGACCATGCTTTTCAACTAAAATGTTATTTTTAAGACGGTTGTAAATACTGTCCATTTGTCGTTGTATTGAACAAATGGTTTTGAACAATTGAATATTATAATCACCACTGAATACATCATAAGCGATAGCATCGCCAGGCATTGCATTTTGATTATGCTGTCGAATGCAATCATCGAGCTTACGTTCATGACCATGCAGTTGTTGCATCATAGACTCTAATTGCTGTTGCGCTAATTTTCGGTCTAAGCCTTTTGCTTCTTTCTCAGCCTTCTCGAGCTTGGCTTCAAAATCAATTTCCGGCCAAATTTCACTGATCGCTCTTAATGCTGATTCACACTGATCAACTCGTAATTGAGTTGCGTCTTGCTCATCGGCAATCTTGCTAATATTCTTTTTTAGATTACGAAGCTTTTCTTCAAGTTGACCGATTTGCTTAATTAAAAAGTCTTCTTCTTGTCGTAACTTCTCTTCTTGGAGCTTAAAGTCCTGAAGCTTGTTCTCTAATTCCTGATGGTCACCTAAGTCGATTTGCTGCATAAGATTTTCAAGCTTTTGCAATTCTCGATGGCATCCGAGCATTTGTCCTAAGACATCCGCTATGTTCAAGAAGTCAATTTTTTCTATTTGACGTACTAACTCTGACAAGGCTTGAATTTTGTCATTAATAACTTGCCATGAGTCAGTTAAGCGTTGTAATTCAGCTTGCTTCGCAATGGTCGCTCGTTTACGTGCTTCAATACCGAATACCAAATCGGAATCTTCCATATCACAGCGCCACATTGAGTAATTTCCAGATGCTAAACAGTCTCTAGTAACACCGCGACGAGTCATTTTCAAAGTTTCTGTATCTTCGACACATAACACAGCGCCATAGCTTGCCACTAAATAATTTTTAGCCGTTGCATGAGTAAATGAAAGAACGTTAATGATCGAATCTTTTTCTAAGGTTAAACGGTCAGCGTCACGATAGGCCTTTTCACCTTGAATGATTCGAGCTTTGCTCGCCCGACCTGGTAAGCCTCGAATAATACGAATGGCATCGGCCTCGTATTCTGGCTCCACAATAATAGAAAAACGAGCACCTCCCATATAGCCTTCAACAGCCGCTTGCCATTCAGGATCATTGACTTCAATGTGATCACACAGTACACGAGGCTCGGCTTGCGGTAGCGCATTACTGATCGCATCAATTGCTCGCTTAACATAATCTGGGTAACTGACCTGAAGTTGATCAAGTCGTTCAATCTCCTTCTGCTTACTCGAACGATCTCGAGCAATTTTCTCATACTCCATTTCTAGTCGAGAAAGTCGCGTATTGAGTTGCTTAAGCAGTGACGGTTGCTCACGCTTACTGTGGGTCCAAAAATTCATCCAGTCATGTTGTTTAGCTTGTAACTCACGAATGTTATCCAACTGCTTTTCAAGCATTTGAATATCATTCATTAAATCTTTGCCCAGTAAGGCATGAATATCTAACGCATCTTTTTTTAGAAAACTTGAGAATTTCTTATGCGAAGATTTTGCGTCGGTTTGCAACAATTCAGGTGCTGCTTGTAGCAATAAAGGATTTTTAAATAGCTCACTGATTTGGTTAGCAGAATTTTGCGAAGATTGTAGCTGTTTGTCTTCCAGTAATAATACCTGCGCAAATTTAGCAAGACGTGACTCTTGTTCTTTAACTTTTTTACTAAGTTCATCTTTTTCTTGCAGCGCGGTTACGCCTAATCTCTGCGCTTCTAAAGAGACTCGTTGCTCATGCAGTTGCTCTCTTCGTTCTCGAGTGACTTCAATTGAGTGCTGATGTTCTTGAATTTTATTTTCACAGTCAATTTGCTGATCTTTATTATCGATGTAATGTTGCTGACGAGCCAAATAATCGTGTTGAGCAATCGCAAACTCTTGGTACTGAGCTTCACTCCATGTATCGATGTAGCCGTTCGACTGCTCTCTTGCCTGAGTTAATATTTGAATGGACTGTATCAACCTTGCAGCATCACGTTCCATTCCATGAATGGTCTTCAGCTGGCCTGAAATTGAGCGAATCGCTTCTCCCAAATCTTTCTTTTCTAAAATTTCTTCTGAAACGAATTTATCGATACTTTGTACTGGCTTGTACGCCATAAAACGCGAAAAGGCCTTTGCACTGTTTAAGGCTTCATTTTCTGCGACAGCATCTTTGCGCCCTCGAAAAGCACCGTACAACCTTCTTAGATAGGCTCTCTTAGTATCGTACTTTTCGACATTAGAATTTCCGAATTTCTGAATGAATGAAGTAAAACAATTTTCTAAAGTTAAAATACTCTTACTCTTGCCTAGGTCAAGAACCAAATCATCGATACTGAGTTCATTTTTTTCGAATTGATTATTTAAGATATAAAACTGTAAGTTCTGCTGTTTGGCGACTTTGTTTTGACCCGATTTCTCGACAAATGCGCGCACAGCTAAAACCGCAGCGAAAGGTGTTGAATCTTCATTTTCAGTCGGGTGAAAAATGCCTGCAATATAACCATCGGTAGGATTTAATCGTGAATAAGAACCATCATCACAGCCTAGAATGTAGGATGCTAATGTTCGCACCTTTTTACCACCACGCCCACGCTGAGTTGTTTCATCTTGACCTGGATTAAACTGAAAAAGATTTTCATGTGCAGCTGTCATTAGCGTTTGAATTGCATCAGCTGCGGTTGTTTTTCCCGAGCCATTACCACCGGAGAAAAGATTTAAAGGTCCAAATTCAAACTCAGAGCTGGGTAGGTTACCCCAGTTTATCAATATTAATTTCTTTAAGTACATGAATTCCCCTACTAATCTTCTTCTACTGCTAATGTCACTTGAGCAGGTGATTGAACATGAATTGTCGCGTCATCATCGTCGTCAAAATCTAAAGCCTCTAACGCTTCTTCGCTAACAAAGGTTACGATCATCGGATGGACTTTAATCCATGTTTCACTACTCTCGAATTCTTCATCTTGTCGAAATTGTATCAGTCGAAGTTGTTTTAATTTTGAGAATAGCTTTTTTCGCTCAGTAAACTTATCAGGTAGCGATCGCTTAAGCATATTTTTCATTGCAATTGAGATTGATTCCAATGACTCTAGAGCAAAACCTGAGTCATCGATTTTACCTTCACGCAATGCTTTGTCGTATTGCAATCGTAAGATAAGCGTAAGTGCGACTTCATTTTGAGTTAGTCGCTGACGAAGACTACCGGTGAACTGGCTGTCTTCTCCATCGACAACTCCGGGTACTTCAGAAGAAGGCGGATATAAGCGCACATATTGAAAGTGATTATCATGATAGAGACGAATTTTAATGACGGCCAAGTACTCATTAATTAGTTCTTCTATACGGACATAGCGATCATAAAGCAGCTCTTCGGTGGCGCTTTCTTGACGACTTAGCACGCCATAGTTTAACAATCTTATTACGAGCTCTTGAAACTCTTCTATAGTTACTTTTGATCGAGAAAGTTGTTGTTCAATAGCATCAAAAATTATCATAGTTCACTCTAATACTGCCGTATATTAATCTTGTTTCGTTTCTAAAGTTATCACGAACTCATCCGCTTCAAAAAACTGATCTTTCTTGCGCATTCCGGTGGGTTCAACTTTAAATTGAAATTCACTGGACTGACGTCCTGCTGAAGCAACTTCAATCGCATGAGCTCGGATGAGAAGTTCTCTTGCGCTACTTACTGGTAATTGATGGGAAAATATTCGATGTCCGCTCCCGAGTGACTTGACCAAGTATTCAGCCATGTCTTGATTTGACAAGGCGAAAGCTCGTTCAACGGTTTGGCGTATATACATCGCCTTACGTGACTCCATATCCATTTCAGTATCTTGTTCAACTCGAGTATCGACAATACGCTTTCTTTGACGCTGAAAAAGTCTAACCTGTTGAGGGTCAAAAAAGGCTACCTGCAACTGCGCAAGAATATCTCCAGTGGACTCTAACTTTTTATCCATTTCTTGCGTCGGTAACTTTGCTAACTTTTGACAAATATCAACGATGCTACTTTGCCGACCTTGAGCAGAAAAAGAAAGCTGCCGCATGATGATATCGGCACGACGAGTAAATCCGTGCAATGACTGCCGCAAGGCGGGCAGCATAACTTCGGATGCTCGATGAATTCTTTGTTCAATACGCTCTAATAATGTCAAAAAAACCGATTGGCTATTACTTTGAATAAGCTCAGGGGCGACTTTTCTCAAATTCGACTCTGCATCCGCTTTAAACTCTTTGCGCTTACGCCGCGCTTTATTAATAGAGTCTTGGATTTCATCGCGCCACTTTTCAACACTATCTGCAGATAATCGAATCGACAGATCGGGCATAAAACGCTTTTCCATAAATTGAAAGAACTCTTCACTGGCTTTTTCGACCAACTGTTGAGACTCCACTTCGCGAACAAGCTCTCGTTTTCGCTCGTCTAGTTCTGCGATGGTGTCGCTAAAATCAGAAATGATTCGTTCAGAGTATTCAAATGCGTCGAGCAGATCATAGACATCACCTTGGTCGACAAATACTTTCAAGGCATTTCTAACATTTCTTGTATTACGATGTCTTGTTCGATAGGCCGCACCATTGGCTTCGACTAAAGATTGGGTGAACAGTCGACCGACACGAGTGAATGCATAGGAACTTTGCAAGGTTGCTTCATCAACTTGTTTTTCGAGCCAGCCATATTCAATCAGCGAATTAAGCACCCAGTTAGCTTGCTCGCGGTCGCTTTTTACTGGCATGGTATCATCGTCTTCTTGATCAATAACCGGTGAGCGCGTCACCGTTTCTTGAAAAAGAGCTACGATTTTTTCACGAGTATTCAGCGATTCATAGTCTGCTTGCACCGTATACAATTGCTCATAAAGTGACTGCAAACAAGCGGCTATTTGTTCTCGATACTTACTGATAAATGGGCGAAAAAAGTCGCGCCTCTCTTGTTCAAAAAACATTCAATTTTTCTTTATTTTCTCAGAAGTCAATTAATATAGATAGCTGATCAATCTACCAGAACCGATCCAGCGATGCTGCAAAAAATTTAGATTTTTTTACTCCATTTTGAAACTCGTTATAACGAATAATACCGTGGAGAAAGAGGTTATTTGCGCAGCTTGGTGAGTCCTATTTGATAATCAAATACTGCATCGGCTTGTTCGCGAGTGAGAAAACGGTTGGCTAACATGGCGGCGATAACACAATTGATAAGGGTTAGCCCGATGGTCGCTGAGGTTAACTGTAAAAGATACCCTATGCCTAACAAGATCACTAATCCAGTTAATGCACTCACCACTCTATGGATTTTGGTTAAACCACGGCCCATAAAACTAGCGAAAAGTCCCATAGAAAGACCAGGAACAACATAACAAACGACCGCAAACATAGGGAAAGATAACAACAATAAATAAGCGAGCATTCCTGGAAATGCGCCGATAAAAGTACCAAGCGCAGTTCCCCAAATATTCTGCTCGCTGATCAATTGATCAGCGAGAGAAATTTCGGTAGTTTCGGAAGATTGATAAGGATCGAATTCGCTCATTCTTCGTTAATAGTCGAGTTCGATTAATTGATCTTTGGATCCAATTCGCCTGACTCATATCGTTGGAACATAGTTTCCAGTGACAAAGCTTTTATCTTTGATGCATTACCAGCGGTGCCAAAAGCTTCATAGCGGGCAATACAAATCTCAGTCATCGCTTTAGTCGCTTCAGCAAAGTACTTACGAGGATCAAAGTTGCTCTTATTGTTGGCTAAATGACGACGAATCGCTCCAGTCGAGGCTAAGCGTAAATCAGTGTCGATGTTCACTTTACGTACGCCATGTTTGATGCCCTCTACAATCTCTTCAACAGGCACACCATAAGTCTCTGGAATTTCGCCACCAAACTCATTAATGACCGCTAACCAGTCTTGAGGTACAGAAGATGATCCGTGCATAACCAGGTGGGTATCTGGAATTCGTTGATGGATCGCTTTAATACGATCGATTGCTAAAATATCGCCTGTTGGTGGTCGGCTAAATTTATAGGCGCCATGTGAAGTACCAATAGCAATGGCTAATGCGTCTACTTTGGTTTGTTTTACAAAGTCAGCGGCTTCGTCGGGATCGGTCAACAACTGATCATGCGACAATTTACCTTCAGCACCAACGCCATCTTCTTCGCCTGCTTCACCCGTTTCAAGAGAACCTAAACATCCAAGCTCACCTTCTACCGAAACGCCACAGGCATGTGCCATTGCAACGGTGGTTTTGGTGACATCTAAATTATAGTCATAGCTCGATGGCGTTTTACCATCTTCCATGAGTGAGCCGTCCATCATTACCGATGAAAAGCCAAGTTGAATCGAACGCTGACAGATCGCTGGGCTGGTGCCATGATCTTGATGCATCACCACAGGGATGTGTGGAAACTCTTCAATTGCCGCTAAAATTAAGTGTCTTAAAAACGGGGCTCCGGCATATTTACGTGCTCCCGCTGAACCCTGAACAATCACGGGCGAGTCAGTGCGATCGGCCGCTTCCATAATGGCTCGCATCTGTTCCATGTTATTCACATTAAATGCTGGCACGCCGTATCCATGCTCAGCGGCATGGTCTAATAATTGTCGCATCGATATTAATGCCATAACTAAATCCTCTCTTCCTGATAGTAAAAACTGTACTTAAATTCTTTAACGTGTCGCTTTAGGCTTTGGCTCGTTGCTCTAAAATTTCAACGGCTGGTAGCGTTTTTCCTTCGAGAAACTCTAAAAAAGCACCACCACCGGTAGAAATATAGGAGACCTTGTCTTGAATACCAAACTTGTCGACCGCTGCCAATGTATCGCCACCACCAGCAATCGAAAATGCATCGCTGTCAGCAATCGCTATCGACATTGCCTGTGTGCCTGAAGCAAAGGCATCAAATTCGAAAACACCCACCGGGCCATTCCAGACAATGGTTTTGGCATTGGCCAGAATCGTCGATAAGTGTGCGGCCGATTCAGGACCGATATCAAAAATCATATCATCGTCGGCGACCTCAGCGACCGACTTAGTGGTAGCTGGCGTATCTTCACTAAACGTCTGACCAACGACAACATCCGTTGGAACAGGAATTTCACCACCATTTGCTTTCGCTTGATCGATCAGTCGTTTCGCTTCTGGTACGAGATCTGCTTCATACAATGATTTGCCGACATTGTGACCTTCGGCTGCAATAAAGGTATTGGCTATTCCACCACCAACAATCAGTTGATCAACGATTTTCGATAACGATTCTAACACCGTCAACTTGGTAGACACTTTAGACCCACCTACGATAGCGACCATCGGCCGAGCTGGTTTATCTAGCGCCTTCGACAATGCATCAAGTTCACCCGCAAGCAACGGGCCGGCACAAGCTATCGGCGCAAATTTGGCGACGCCATGGGTCGACGCTTGAGCGCGATGAGCCGTTCCAAATGCGTCCATAACAAAAACATCACAAAGCGCAGCGTAACGTTTTGCCAAAGCATCATCGTTGCTTTTTTCACCAAGATTGCATCGAACGTTTTCAAATAGAATGACTTGATCACTCGAAGCCGCGACGCCATCAAGATAGTCCTTAACCAAGGTCACCGGCATGTTGAGAAGACTTTGCAAGTGCTCAGCAATGGGTGCCATTGAGTCTTCGCTGGTTAATTCGCCTTCGGTCGGACGACCACGATGCGACATAACCATGACATGAGCGCCTTTTTCTAGCGCTAGTTGAATGGTCGGTAACGCCGCTCGGATACGAACATCAGACGTGACTTTTCCATCTTTAATAGGAACATTGAGGTCTTCTCGAATTAAAACACGTTTACCTTGCAAATCGAGATCGGCCATGCGTAGAACAGACATGCTAGAAAGCCCTTTCATTTAAAGCGGTTGGAAATTACGACTATTGTAACGGATTCATCAGCGATTGGCTGATATTTAGTTAGCCCTGCGCTAGGCAAGGCTAACTGACGAGAACAGAATGCTTATGCTTTCATCATCGCTATGGCAGTATCAAGCATGCGACAACTAAAGCCCCACTCGTTGTCGTACCAAGTGACGATTTTTACAAGATTTCCACCAATCACTCGAGTTTGAGTCGCATCGAAAATGCTCGAAGCTGCGTGATGATTGAAATCGGTAGAGACGAGTGGCTCATCGTTATACGCCAATACATGTTCATCGGCGGCTTTCTTTATGATTTCATTGACTTCTTCGACGGTCGTATTGCGGCTCGCCGTGAACGTCAGGTCAACCGTTGAAACGTTTAATGTAGGCACTCGCATTGCAAAGCCATCAAGTTTACCGTTTAACTCAGGCAGAACTAGGCCAACCGCTTTCGCCGCCCCTGTTTTAGTTGGTATTACAGACATTGCAGCGGCACGAGCTCGACGTAAATCTTTGTGTTGATTGTCTATCAGGCGCTGGTCATTGGTGTAAGCATGAATGGTATTAACCAGTCCGCTTTCTATGCCAAGCCCTTCGTGTAAAGCTTTTGCTACAGGCGCTAAACAGTTAGTTGTACAAGACGCATTCGAGACAACTTTGTGATCAGCGGTAAGACTGTCGTGATTAACTCCATACACAATGGTCGCATCTATGTCTTCTTTACCAGGTGCAGAAATAAGTACTTTTTTCGCGCCGCCGACAAAATGCTTGCCAGCGCCAGCTTGGTCAGTGAAGTGACCTGTGCACTCGAGTACTACATCAACCTCGTAATCACTCCACTTCAAATTCTCTGGATTACGGTCAGCTAACATAGCGATCGGATCGCCATTTACGTACATATGAGTTTCATCGCCAGTTACATCGGCTTCAAAACGACCATGAGTCGTGTCGTACTTAGTCAAATGAACATTGGTTTCAATTGGATGCGATGAATTAATAGCAACTACTTTAATCTCGTCCTGGCGATTAAGTTCGTAGATTGCACGTAAAACCATACGGCCGATACGACCATAGCCGTTAATGGCAACTTTAACTGTCATTGTTTACCTCACTGTGATGACTGGTAATGGAACCCCTAAAAGGCTCCGCTTTCTGTACTTTCGAAGTTAGTAATAACTTACTTCATAACTATGTGTTTTTTTACTCGCTGGTACCAAGTTGGCCCAGCGATTATTGTGTTAGCAATTACGTGCTAATTATTATGTGGCTACTTAGGCGCTAATAATTCATTTGCCATAGCGACTAGGTTTTCGGTTGTGAAACCAAACTCTTCGAACAAAGCGCTAGCAGGCGCTGATTCACCGAACGTCGCCATTCCCAGAACTTTGCCGTGCAAGCCGACGTACTTATACCAAAAGTCAGGATAACCCGCTTCAACGGCTATACGATTGACAACGCCGCTGGGCAATACCGATTCTTTATACTGAGTTGATTGACGATCAAACGTATCGGTGGATGGCATTGAAACCACACGGACTTGGTGTCCATGTTTATCCAGCTCGGTGGCGGCTTTCAAAGCTAATTCTACTTCAGAACCTGTCGCCAATAAGATCAGCTCAGGTGTGCCACTGCAATCGCGGATGATGTAGCCGCCCTTTTCAACATGACTCAACTGCTCATCAGAGCGTGCTAAACCAGGTAAACCTTGGCGCGAAAGAGCGAGCGCGGTTGGTCCATCTTCTCGCTCCAAAGCGGCTTTCCAAGCAACGGCTGACTCAGTCGCATCGCAAGGTCGCCATACCGACATATTCGGTGTAGTACGCAAGCTAGTAATTTGTTCAATCGGCTGATGCGTTGGCCCATCTTCACCCAAACCAATGGAGTCGTGAGTAAACACATAAATTGCACGCTGCTTCATTAAAGCAGCCATTCGACAAGCGTTACGTGCGTACTCCATAAAGATTAAAAAGGTACCGCCGTAAGGGATAAAACCGCCATGCAAAGCAATACCATTCATTATCGCGGCCATTCCAAACTCTCGAACGCCGTAATACAAGTAATTTCCAGACGCGTCTTTCGCATCAATGCCTTTCGCACCACTCCAAAGCGTCAAGTTAGACCCAGCTAAATCTGCAGAGCCTCCCAATAATTCAGGTAACTGTTGAGCAAATGCTTCAATCGCATTTTGCGACGCTTTTCGCGTTGCAACTTTCGCGGCTTCTTTTTGAGTTTCGCGAATAAAAGCGTCTGCTCGAGTGGCGAAATCTGCTGGTAATGAACCGTTGAGACGTCGCTCTAGTTCTGCCGCTAATTCAGGGTGAGTGTCTCGGTACTCAATGAACAAACTGTTCCACTGTTCTTCTGCATCAGCGCCGCGAGCTCGCGCGTCCCATGCATCATAAATATCTTGAGGAATTTCAAAAGGTGCATGATGCCAACCTAATTTTTGGCGTGCACCGGCAATTTCTTCATCGCCTAATGGAGCACCATGACATTCTTCTTTTCCAGCTTTATTAGGAGCTCCAAAACCAATGGTGGTCTTACAGCAAATCAGCGTGGGTTTGTTGGTTTCTTGTCGAGCTTGCTCGATAGCCATCTTAATGGCTTCAGGATCATGGCCATCAACGGCAGGAATAACTTGCCAACCATAAGCTTGGAATCTTTTTGGCGTATCATCGGTAAACCAACCTTCTACTTCGCCGTCAATCGAAATGCCATTGTCGTCGTAAAAAGCAATTAACTTACCTAAACCTAGCGTCCCCGCTAACGAGCACACCTCGTGCGAGATGCCTTCCATTAAGCAACCATCGCCTAAAAAGGTGTAGGTGTAATGATCGATCATTGTAAAATCGGGGCGATTAAACTGAGCCGCCAAAGTCTTCTCGGCAATGGCCATACCTACTGCGTTGGCAATACCTTGCCCGAGAGGACCCGTCGTTGTTTCGACACCCGGCGTGTATCCGTATTCTGGGTGCCCCGGAGTTTTTGAATGCAATTGGCGGAAGTTTTTTAGATCGTCAATGGTTAACGCATAACCCGACAAGTGCAAAAGGGAGTAGATAAGCATTGAGCCATGACCATTGGATAAGACAAATCGATCACGGTTAACCCACTGCGGGTTTTTCGGGCTGTGTAATAAGTAGTCGTTCCACAACACTTCGGCAATGTCGGCCATGCCAAGTGGCGCGCCGGGGTGGCCAGAATTAGCTTTCTGCACTGCATCCATACTCAACGCACGGATAGCATTGGCTAAATCAAATCGGGTAGGCATATAGTTCTCCTGAGCTGGGGGCCCATTTTGAAATGGCGCGTATTTTCTCAAACAGGGGGGGCAAAAATCAAACCATTTCGCGTATTTTTTGCGCAAATGGCCTCTTTTTTATTACACGACGCTGACTCGTCTCGGGTGAAGGGGCCTATTCAAGCTCAACTCCGATGAGTTTAATCCGCCTTGGGCGGCTCATACTCAAACCATTGCAATAAATGATTCATGAGTTGATCAAAGCCCGTTCGTTTTAACGATGAAAAAGTTTGCGCGCTAAACGCCGGATCAATCGTTTTGAGTTGCTGTTTGACTTTCAATAATGTGCTTTTTGCTGCACCTTGCTTTAATTTGTCGGCCTTACTCAGCAATACATGGGTTGGTAATTTAGCCACCGCAGCCCACTCGAGCATTTGGCAATCGACATCTTTTAACGGGTGCCGTATATCCATTAGCACCACGAGACCTTGAAGACAGTTTCGCTGTTGCAAGTACTGACTCAGCGTTGCCTGCCACCGCTCTTTTATATCAATCGAGACCTTCGCGAAGCCATAACCAGGTAGATCAACCAGCCGACGCTGTTCATCCAATTTAAACAGATTGATAAGCTGTGTACGTCCAGGTGTTTTACTGGTTCTTGCTAACGATTTTTGTTCACACAAGACGTTCAAAGCACTCGACTTACCGGCATTTGAGCGACCAGCAAACGCGACTTCGATCCCAGCATCGGCTGGCAACTGAACCAATTCGGCAGCGCCCATAATGTATTGCGCCTGTCGAAAGGGATTCACTTTTTTCTCCGTTCCAGCACCCTTATTCACCTGTTATCTCCCGATAATTCAACTTACTTTTAAAGCTTTACGCAGTTCTAGGTTGCAATTGTGGCTTTTTACAGGCAGTTTCCCTATAATTCAGCCACTTTGTTCAAATCGGCGTTAGTTTATCATGGCGCCAAGCAAGCGAAATAACTTTAAATACTGTTTTCCAAGAATAAAGGATAAACGATGAAAAAAATTGCTGTAATCTGCGCCATTTTGGGGTTTAGCGCACACCTAGTAGCGGGTGATGCGGAACAGGGTCAAAAAGATGCGGCAGCTTGTGCTGCTTGTCATGGAGCTGATGGAAACACTCCACTTGCACCTGAGTATCCGAAATTGGCAGGTCAAGGCGCTAAATACCTTGCTAAACAATTACACCAGTTCAAAAACGGTGAGCGTGATAACGCAGTGATGGCTGGTCAAGCGGCGTCATTATCTGAAGAAGCCATCGCTAATATCTCAGCGTTTTATGCGACTTTAGAACCGCAACACGCAGCCGTTCCCGATAAATACATTGAACTCGGACAAAAACTGTATCGAGCCGGTGACGCAGCAACAGGCATTCCAGCCTGCACCGCTTGCCATGGTCCACAAGGCACAGGTGTCGATGCCGCGGCTTTCCCAGCATTAGGTGGTCAAAACCCTCAATACACCATCGCACAATTAAAAGCGTTTAGATCAGGTGCACGAGCCAATGACAACAACCGTATGATGCGCGACATTGCTTCGAAGTTAAGCGATGAACAAATTGAAGCTTTGGCATACTACCTAGTTGGCCTCCATTAATTCGATCGATGTTTTTACAAAGGCGGCTGATTAGCCGCCTTTTTTATTCCCTTAATTAATTCTCTACAAGCTCACTTATTTCACATATTTATCGATTGGTCTTTGCGAATGCTGGCCATTTTGCGTAATTAATCGCTACAATAAATACCCGCACACCAATCATGTAAGTTTATGAAATTATCATCGTTTGTTTTGTTTGCCGTCTTCACCACGGTATTTTCTATAAGCGCAGAAGAAGCCGTCGTGCCCGCAAAAAGTAAAATACAGCCTAGATCTCTTGAGGCGCCCCTCGTCGAAAACGAAACAACCAAAGTAGTCTGCTGGTATCGCTCTCGAGCCTGTGGTGCCATTATCCATTCGCTAGATCAAGCGGGAATGACCGTGACTCTATGGCCAGCAATATTCCGCCAAGCTTGGCAGCGTGACGCTAAACTGATGCTTATTGCCAATAAGCTTAACTTTTCTGCAGAGCAGCACTTAGCCATCATGCAGCAACTCAATACTGCAACACCGTCACTCGAGAAACCTGAAGATTACATCGAATTACTCATCAGTATGTACCCTGAACTGGACCAAGCAGAACTGGAACAGGTTGTCTACGATACAAGCCTGGCGAAACAACTGAAGGGCTATCAAAAACAAATTCAAGACTACGCAATTACTCAAGTACCCACTATTATTTATAAAGGGCAACTGATTATCGATGCTGAGCAACTGCAAACGCCTCAGCAACTTATTGATTGGTTGAATCAACAATCATTGAGTGAGTGATACACTAACGACGAATGGCGTGGCCACAAAAACCTTAGCTGCAAGAACAATATGACATTAACCGCAACTGCTCCTAAGCAACAACTACAAACATTGAAAATGTTGAGTTTCAATATCCAAGTCGGTATTGAAACACGTCGTTATAGCGATTATTTATCTCGGAGTTGGCGCCACGTACTTCCACATTCTGCTCGACATATTAATTTGTCAAAAATTGCAAATTTAATACAAGATTATGACATTGTCGCCTTGCAAGAAGTGGACGCTGGCAGCCTCAGAAGCAGCTTTATCAATCAAGTAGAATACCTCGCTGAACACGCTGGATTCGCTCATTGGCATGTTCAAAAAAATAGAAATCTAGCCAATATCGCCGCTCATGCGAACGGGCTACTCTCAAAACTACCTGCCGAAGTGGTCGTTGATCACGCACTTCCTGGATTGATACCAGGGCGCGGCGCGTTGCAGGTTAGCTTTGGAAGCGCTAATACCTCGTTGGTGGTGATGGTTGCCCATTTAGCTCTTGGAAAAAAAGCTCAGAAAAAACAACTCAAATACATCGCCGAGAGTCTGCAACATCACGATTATTTTGTCATTATGGGAGACATGAACTGTGAGCCTGATTGGCTAGTCGACGAACTTCATCAATACGGAATTAATACCCGACTTATGGATAGTCATCAACCAACGTATCCTAGTTGGAATCCAAAACGTTCTTTTGACCAAATATTGGTTAGCGACACCTTGGGTGTTCGCAGTGTTTCGGTATTACCGGAAGTCATTTCTGATCATCTGCCCATTGCTATGGAAATTGACCTGCCGATTCATTTAGCCTCTCAAATTGAGCAACGCTCTTTGGGACTGAACTGCAATACTAACAGTTGTTAAATCATGACTACTGAAGACTCATTATCAGAGGAAGAACAACTCAAACGCTATTTACTTAGAGTAAGTTATAGCGGCATGGGAGTTAACTCGACACTTGATCGGCAACTGAATGAATTAAGAACAGCAATCAAAGATCAAACTTCAACAGAAGATTTGAAGATCTACGTCGACAACATCACCGATTTTTTACGCGAACAAGAAGAACTGATTGAAGATCAACTTCAGTCTTCAGACTCACCGGCGCTACAAGCACTGCTAGCAGAAGTTGAAAACTTACCGCTGAGCAGAAAAAGTAAAAAACTACTGAAAACTTTAAACAAAAAAAGACAGCAGTTGAATCCAGAAAGTATTTTTGAAGAAATCGGCAATATCTTAAAAACAACCGAGATCAATGAATCAAATAGTCGTTGGAATCCTTTTAATAAGAAAAAAAGAGAACACAACGAAGAGGTTCTCGATAATGACGAAGTTCTCGAAAAACCTGCTGTTTCACAGCAGGTGATAATTCCTCAAGCACTGAAAGACGCGTTAAATAACTTTGTCGATCAACTTGGTAATATTGATATCTACCGAAAGGCTTCAGAGAACATTAAAGATCAACTGCTTGCAATTAATCATTACGAGCAACTATCGGACCTTATCGAACAAATTGCTTCAGCATTACTTGAAGCGGCGAATCAAGAGCATGTTCAGTTTGAGAATTTTCTTCAGAAACTCAACAAACGTCTGCTCAATGTTGCGTCTTACCTAAATCAGGCCGCCGTTGGCCATGAGAGTCTGATCAGTGATACTCAGAAATTAGACACCGATCTAACAGGAGCCATTGCCGATATTCAACAAGAAATAGCGGATTCACCAAATCTTGGGCCATTAAAAAGTCGTCTGCTCAGTAGTTTCGAACATATCTTTAATAGTGTTAATCACTTTAAAGAAACTCAAAAAAATAAAGTTAAAGCTTCGTTAGCAGAATTGAAAATTGTTCGCGAACAATTAGCCGTCACTGAAGAAGAAGCTGAGCGACTTAAAACAAATCTAAAAGAACAGCGTTTTAAAGCCTACAATGATCCACTCACTTCGCTGCCCAATCGATACGCATATAATGAGCGATTGACGCAAGAGTATTCTCGATGGCGGCGCTATCGAAACTCGCTCAGCCTCGCGGTATGTGACATAGACTACTTTAAAAAAATTAATGACCAATATGGCCACCAAGCGGGCGACGAAGTTTTAAAGGCGGTTGCTAATCAACTTGATCATGGGCTACGAGAGTCTGATTTTATCGCTCGTTATGGTGGAGAAGAATTCGTTATATTGATGCCTGAAACTCGCCTAGCCGACGCTACCAAAGCGATCAATAAATTAAGATTAATGGTTAGAGATCACGCTATCAAGGTCACTCCGAATCAAACGATAAACATTACACTGTCTTTTGGTGTTGCGGAGTTTGAGGGCGCGGATACTGCGACCGATGTTTTTAATAAAGCTGACAAGGCTCTTTACCGCGCTAAAGAGAAAGGTCGGAATCAGGTGTGCGCCGAACGTTCAATCAAGCCAGATCTTCCTTAATCACTGAGCGAGCTTGCTGGCTTGTCGCAGCGCGATCAAGGTGTTTGAATGAAACTCTCGACGATGCAAAACCAACACTACCCAAAGTGCACTAACCATAAATAAAACCGGATGAACAAACCAACCTAAAATAGCCATCGCAAATGAGTAGGCTCTTAGCCCGTGAGCAAAAGAATTATTTGCTCGTGTTAATACTTCATTGGCATTAATCACAAACAGCGTCTTATCGTTTTCCGAACAATCATTCGTTGGCGCTGCGCTCAACAATACAATGGCAAAGTTGTATTGCCGAACACTCCAGGCAAACTTAAAAAATGCATAGACAAAGATAAAAATCAGCACCAGCAGCTTCACTTCCCAACTGGCTCGGGTATTTTCGACAATGAATGGTAAGGTATTAGTCAGTTGCACAATTTGGTCTGTTGCCCCTAACACGGTCAATAAACCAGCAAGAATAAAAATAGTCGTCGATGCAAAAAACGTCACATTTCGCTGCAGAATACCCAATGCGGTAACGTCAGCAATACGGACCTCTCGCGAGAATATTCGAGACATCCAAAGACCTCTTACATTCGAGAGCGATGACGCCAATGTTGGCTTGGTACGCGCTTTAACTTGAGCAAAGAGTGCGTAGCCGATCCAGCAGATCGCAAACCATATCAAGGCAATCCAATCGTACAAGGATATAAAGCTGAGTATGTTGTTCAAATCACGCCTCTTCCGGTATAGTAAGTCTTTAATCAATAACTCTACCTTAAACGAGAGGCTAGTGCCATTGTCGAATCGCACCACACACTTCGACCAAGCTTCACCACTGCTCAAAGCTCTGTCACAAACACCTATTCATTGGCAAAGTTTTAGTCACGATCTTTGGTCCTATGCAGAGCAACAAAATAAACCTATTTTTTTGTTTCTAGGTTACTTTCAATGCCCCTGGACTCAGGAGATGCTTAAAAGTCTATTTGAAAACCCAGAGATCATTGAACGATTAAATAAAAATTTCATTAATGTCGCCGTCGATAGAGAGCTAAGACCTGATCTTGATGTCTGGTTACAACGAAGTGCTACGCTGCTAGATTCCGGTAGTGGCGGCTGGCCTTTGTGTGCGTTCATCCACCCTAAATTTAAACAGCCATTTTTTTGTGGTCATTATTTTGATGAGTTGGGCACTCAAGAACGGCCAGCTTTTAGCAACCTTCTTGATTCTATTGATTATATATTTCGAGAAAAGCAAGAAGAAATAGAAGGTTCTTCTAAGACGCTCTTGTCGCGAATAAATCCAGCTCTATCAGTTGACCTTAAGGATACGTTAGCTAAAGAGCAAATTTCGCTTGAGGCATTAACCGATAAATTTACGCAGGCATTTTTAGATAATGTCGATCAGCAATGGGGCGGGCTAAAATCAATTCCCAAGTTTCCACACACCACCATGTTGCTTTGTCTTTTAGATATTATTGTTCTGAAACGACCCGACAATAGCCAAACCCTATATCCGCTATTGATGCTGACCAGCCAAAGTATAAAAAATATCGGTTTAAATGATCATGTTGAAGGCGGTTTTTTTCGATACTGTTTAGATGAGTACTGGGGCGTTCCGCACTTCGAGAAGACACTTTATGACAACACACTACTAATTGATTATTTTGATCGATTATCTGCATTCAATAAAGAAGGTTCTTTCAGTTACGAAGCACAAAGAGCTTTAACTTTTATTTTAGAAAAGCTAGCGATTAAAGACGGATTATATGCAACACTTGAGTGCGAGAACTTTCCGTCTTTAGAAATTAGAGATTCACAGCCAAGCAGTTATACCTTCGATAAACAACAGGTTTGCGAGACAATAACAAATGACCTCTGGCCATTAACACAAACAGCGTTTGGATTTGAGCAAGCCCCCAACCATCGAGGACGATGGCACCTACATCAATGGTATTCAGTGAGTAGCTTAGCCGAAAAATTAGGTCTCGAGTTAAAACAAGTACAATGGCAAATTGAACCGATAAGACAAGAATTAAGAAGCATTAGAGACGAGCAGTTAAATGCTTCAATTGGAGATTTTGCAACGATTGCTTTTAATGCACAACTAGCTAAAGTTCTATTTAAAACAGCGTCACAATCTCAAAACGAAGAGTCTATAAATATCGCGCAAAAAATTCTTTCGAATATTCAACAGCGATGGCATCGCAATACCGGACTAACCTATTCTCAGCCAGCAGCATCGGCCGTATTGGATGACTATGTCAGTGTAATGGAGTGCTTACTGGTTGCTATTCAACAGGATTGGAATACTCAATACTTTAGTTGGCTCGTTGAAATTCAAGATTTTGTTTTACATCATTTTATAAAAGAGAATAAATTTTTAGTCTCTCTAGAAAGCGATCATTTGGAAGTCTACGATGACTATAAAGACTCAGGGTTTGCTAATTCGAGTGCTCGATTGGTACTAGTGCTTTATCGACTGGCTCAGCTGACTAATAATCAAGATCTGAAAAATCGAGCAAAACAATTACAGCAGTCCACCTTAGTTCTTTTTGAAACTAACCCCTTGGTCTACGCAACCGCATTACAATGTGCACTGCAAGCGAAAAATATGCCACTGATTGTTATCTCTGGTAGTCCACTTGAAATGAGTCAATGGAAAAGCCTAACTCAAGATCTAACGCTGAAGTTTGAGGTGTTTTGCGTCCCATCGAATGACAGCTCTATTCTAACTGAGAGACTAAGTGACGGTAAAATCTGCGCAATTTTATGCGCTGAAGATGATAGAAAGAAAACAACAAATCAAGAAGAATTTAAGCACTGGCTAAATGACTAGCCAGTGCTTAATTTGAAGCAAAAAAATTGTTTAATTTTTTGCATTCACAATTGATTTAAAGAACCAGCTAACTAACAAAACAAAGGCAACGAATCCCAACAAACTAGGCATCCAATCGGGACCAGCCCAGTCAGTTCCAATTCCAGCAGGTTTCTTATCCAGTATAAATGCCGCTGCGGCTATTCCAACACCCAACAACCCTTCTCCACCAACAAAGCCGGAGCCTAAAAGCACTCCGCGTTCGCGGCGGCTCTCTAGTTGTTCTTGGTTGTTGGTACGTTTTTCAAAAAAGTGCCGGATCATCCCACCGATAAACACCGGGGTCATTACGGATACCGGTAAATAAACACCAACCGCAAAGGGTAAAGAAGGAATTCGAAAAAGCTCGCAAAGTATGGCGATGCCAGCGCCGATCGCAACCAACGTCCAGGGTAAGTTTTGATCCAATACCCCATCAATAACCAATTTCATTAGGGTCGCCTGAGGAGCGGCTAAATCGCTGCTACCAAAACCAAAGGTTTTCGCAAGTAACAACACCGCCAAACAAACAAAGGTTGCTGAGGTTAAAACACCAATCAACTCAGCTGCCTGTTGATAACGTGGCGTTGATCCAAGCAAATAACCACTTTTTAAATCTTGTGACGTATCACCCGCAATTGAAGCCGCGATTGCAACCACACAACCGACAATGAGTGCGGCAGCTTTACCGTTAGTATCAGTCCAACCCATGACTAAAAACAACGTTGCCGTACCCAGTAATGCAGCGATAGTCATGCCACTGGTAGGGTTCGACGTCACACCAACCAAACCGACAATTCTTGAAGCGACCGTTACAAAGAAAAAAGAAAATATGGCCACACAAATAGCAGCAACGAGACGCATATCCATGCCACCAACCGCACCAAAAACACTCGGAATTAAGGTCAATGCTAAAACAATCAGTAAAATACCAATACCCACCACCTTCAAAGGCAGATCTTGAGTCGTTCTCGGTTGTTTCGTCGAACCGTCGGATTGATGTGTTTGTATCTCTAACTCTTTTGCACCTGCTTTAAAGCTCTCGAGCATCACTGGAATACTGCGTATTAAAGTGATAATCCCCGCCGTCGCAACCGCACCAGCTCCAATATACCGAACATAACGCGTCCAAATATCCGCCGCCGACATATCTTTAATTAAAGAAACCGTTTCAGGAAACAGCGGTAACGTTCTCGTATCACCCCAGTAAGCTATCGCGGGAATAATAATTAAGGAAGAAAGTAGTCCACCACCAACCATAATTAGCGCGATGCGAGGTCCTAAAATATAACCGACGCCGAATAAGGCTGCCGATAGATCGATTCCAAGTGTGGCCTTCTTGATAAAAGGGACATTGAAACTTACTGAAGAAGGAATAATTTTAATCCAGGACGTCAGTGTTTTAAACAAAGCCGCCGCACCGATCCCATAAAAGATATATTTGGCTCTATTACCACCGACTTCATTGGCGACCAAAACTTCAGCACATGCAGTTCCCTCAGGATAAGGCAATTTTCCATGTTCTCTTTCGATTAAAAATTTACGCAAGGGAATCATAAATAGAATGCCTAACAACCCCCCACTCATTGCCAAAATCGTCATTTGCAACAAATCTGGAGCGACTCCCCACATAAATAAGGCGGGCAATGTGAAGATCACGCCACTTGCCACAGAACTTGAAGCCGAGCCCGTCGTTTGAGCAATATTGGTTTCTAAGATGGTACTTTTGATGCCTGACTTGGCGAGTATACGAAATACAGCAACACTCATAACGGCGACCGGAATTGAGGTGCTGATGGTCAATCCAGATTTAAGCCCTAAATAAGCATTAGCCGCACCAAAAATAATTCCAAATAAGATCCCCAAACCCAATGCTTTAAATGTAAATTCGGCTATCGATTCATGGCTACCAATGTATGGTTGATACTGCTCACCGGGTTGCAGCTCGCGATACGCTGCATTCGATAAGCCAGCTTTTTTATTTTTGTCCATCGCCTGTCCTTTATGGGTACTTATATCGAGTTATGTAAAGCCGAGTCTACCAATATTCCAGAGCAAGTCCCAGCCACCCAAGCCATATCTTCGCTTACAATTATCTATTAGACTTGATACGCACGGCTTGTGCTAAGCTGTCGCAACCTTATCATCCAAATTTCGCCATTAGGAATTAACTGTGTCACAACGACTACCCGCTCAAGTTTGGTTACTCACACTGTGCTATGCACTGATGTTATCGGGTACATCAATGTTGGTTCTGATTGCGGGAATTATCGGACAGCAAATTGCCCCTTCGGAAGCGCTTGCCACTTTACCCATTGCATTAGCAATAATAGGTTTGGCACTGAATACCCTACCCGCTGCGTTTTTAATGAGTCGCTGGGGACGCAAGCCCATATTTCTCACCTACGGTATCTTTGGTGTGATAACGGCATTGATTGCAGCATACGCGATGCATATTGAGAGCTTTACTTTGTTTTGTTTTGCCGCATTAGGAATTGGAAGCTCGGCTGCATCGGTGCAGCAGTATCGTTTTGCGGCCATCGAGCAAGTGACTGTTGAGCAAATCCCTAAAGCGACCTCGACAATTTTGCTCGGCGGTATTGTCGCAGCATTTATCGGTCCCGAATTATCCTTATTGGGTCAATCCTTGTTAACCATGCCCTATGCAGGTTCTTTTCTGCTGCTCAGTGGTATCTACTTACTTGGTTTACTCATGTTGACTTTAATTAAAGTTCCTCCACTAGAGCAGACTGATCATCAAAGCCCTGGAAGAGGCTTGTCTACTTTATTTCGTCAAAGAACGCTACTCATCGCCATCGCAGCGGCTGCGGTCGGGTATGGGATCATGAGTTTTATAATGACCGCGACGCCTCTCAGTATGCATACTCATTTTCATCACAGCTTGCAGGAAACCAAATGGGTGATTCAATCTCATGTTGCAGCCATGTATTTACCCTCTCTCATCTCCGGAGTGCTGATTCAGCGTTTCGGCCATTCGAAAATGATGTTTGCAGGCCTATTTGCTTACATTCTTTGCTTATTAATCGCCTATCAATGGCAAACATTTATTGGCTTTTGGGTGGCTTTGGTTTTACTCGGAATAGGTTGGAATTTTTTATTCGTCGCCGGTACCGCTCTCTTGGCGACGACCTATCAATCGAACGAACGATTTAAAGTACAGGCCACCAATGACTTTCTGGTTTTTGGCACTCAAGCGATTGCTGCGTTAAGTTCTGGGTGGCTATTATTTCAGTTTAAGTGGCAGGGTATTTTGCTCTTGTGTTTTATTCCTCTGGCACTGTTCGTCTTCACTTTAATTCTAGCTTTGTTTAAAGAAAGAAGAATTTATGCCAATCATTCTTCGTAGTTAATGTCTTAAACAGTATTTGATTTTGATAAAAAGGGAACAATGATGATAAAAGTATATGGGATGTCTCTCTCCGGCAATTGCTACAAGCTCAAGCTCTTACTTAACTTGATTAGCCAGGAGCACCAATGGATTGAGGTTGATATATTAAACGGAGAAACGCAAACACCTGACTATCTGAAAAAGAATCCTAATGGAAAAGTTCCGCTTCTCGAAATCGATGGAACATATCTTCCCGAGTCTAATGCAGGATTGTATTACCTTTCTCAGAACACGCCATATTTTCCGACTGGCAAACTTGAGCAAGCGCAGGTACTTCAATGGATGTTCTTTGAGCAATACAGTCATGAGCCTGCGATCGCTGTCGCTCGATTCATAAATTTATTTCTTCCAAGTGATCACCCGCGACGAGATAGTTTACCGGAACTTTTAAAAAAGGGTTATCAGGCATTGGCTGTTTTAGAACAGCAATTAAATAAAACGACTTGGCTAGTCGGTGACAAGCCTAGTATCGCCGATATTGCTTTGTACGCTTATACCCATGTTGCAACCGATGGTGATTTTGAATTAACTCGCTTTCCTAAAATCAATCAGTGGATGACTGGAATTCAACAACTGCCAAATTACATTCCAATGGTCTAACGATTGAATAGGTTCAATCTTGGCTTCGAAAAGTTTAAGAATTCTTAACTGATTTGTCTTTCTCTTATTCTTTACATTAAAAATTGATGGGCTAGAAAAAAGAAAGCCTCCACACGCTAGCACGTTGGAGGCAATGTGAGTTCAGCTTGGGGAAACTGAACACAAGGTCCCGCTTAAAGAAGGAGGGTTTTGCGGGAAGACACCATCAATGGCGTCTATATACTAAGACGCTCTTGCGCCAAAAAGGTTTCCCTTGGACTTGTAAAAAAATGTGTCAACATTGAACCTTCTCTCTCCTTCTTTTTTATCGCAATTATTTAATCGTAACTATTTTATCGCATCTGTTTTATCTCAACTACGAGTTATCTAAAACGGAAACTTGGATTGGTACGCAACTGCCGCTGGTTATTTCCTTAATTAATAACGAGACTTGGTCACCCGCTGAAAGCTTTTGATGAACTCGATCGGAATTTAGTTGATACGTTCCAAGGTCACTAATATCTAACAGGATAAATCCTTCGGTCACTTGCGTTACTTTTCCTGTTGTCGTTCGCTCGGTGTAAACACAAGGACCTCCAACGGGCTTTTGACAAGCAGACAAAAACAATGAAGTAATAATAACCGCCAAGACTTTATTCATAATGAATACCTCTAATGTGCTTGCTCCCAATTATCACCGATGTCCGCTTCAACCACCAAAGGTACACTCAGCTCCGTGGCCGACTCCATGAGTTCGATAACTTTCTTTTTAACAGTTTCAACATCGTCTTCTGCAACTTCAAACACCAATTCATCATGAACTTGCATCACCATTTTGCATGCTGGCTTTTCCTCGTTAATCCATTGATTAATCTGCAACATGGCGAGCTTAATTATATCCGCTGCACTGCCTTGCATAGGGGCATTGATAGCCGTACGCTCGGCAGCTTTACGCCGCATTCCATTACTGGCATTAATTTCTGGAAGATACAGACGGCGACCATAAAGCGTTTCGACATACCCTTTTTCTTTTGCAATGGCTTTGGTCTCTTCCATATAAGCTTCGACACCTGGGTAGCGAGCGAAATAAGTATCAATATAAAGTTGCGCTTGTTCGCGACCGACACCAATTTGCTTGGCTAACCCAAAGGCTGACATGCCATAGATAAGTCCAAAGTTAATCGCTTTAGCACTTCGACGTTGTTCAGAAGTCACTTGCTCTGGAGTCACCGAAAAGACCTCAGCGGCAGTTGCCGTGTGAATGTCTTGTGCATTGGCAAAGGCTTCAAGCAAACCTTCATCTTGCGATAGATGAGCCATTATTCGAAGCTCAATTTGACTGTAGTCAGCAGCCACAATTTTGCAACCTTGTGGCGCTATAAAGGCTTGTCGGATACTGCGACCTGCTTCATTTTTAATAGGAATGTTTTGCAAGTTAGGTTCGGTTGAAGACAAGCGTCCGGTTGCTGCAACCGCTTGATGATAGGAAGTATGTAAACGCCCAGTTACTGGATTTATCATCTCTGGAAGTTTGTCGGTATAAGTCGACTTCAGTTTCGACAATCCGCGATACTCCAGAATGACTTTGGGTAACGGATAATCAAGAGCCAACTCTTGTAAAACATCTTCTGCCGTTGATGGTTGTTTTTTAGGTGTTTTCTTAATTACCGGCAACTCTAGTTTTTCAAATAGAATTTGTTGCAACTGTTTTGGTGAGCCTAAGTTAAATTCTTCTCCAGCAAGCTCATAAGCCTCTTGCTGCAACTCAACCATCCGCGCCGCGAATTGCTGGCTCTTTTCCCGCAACAATTGTGCATCGATTAAAACACCGTTTCGCTCCATACTTGAGAGAACATTCAACAGGGGCATTTCAATGTGTTCAAAAACGGCTTTTGGGCCTTCTTCTTCTTTTAATTGTGGCCAAATTTTCTGATGCAGTTGAAGCGTAATGTCTGCATCTTCAGCAGCATAAGGAGCGGCTTGTTCAAGCGGAATTTGATTAAAGGTTATTTGTTTAGCGCCTTTACCTGCAATATCTTCAAAATGAATAGTGTCGACGCCTAAATACTTCATTGCTAAAGAATCCATGTCGTGACGCGTGGCGATGCTGTTGAAGCAGTACGACTCAAGCATAGTGTCGAATGCTATGCCTCTCAGGGAGATCTCATAGCGTGCTAATACGCTGGCATCGTACTTTAAATTTTGTCCGACTTTTTTGTGTTTTTCTGATTCTAATATTGGCTTTAATTGCTCTAAAACCCACTCTCGGTTCAGTTGCTCTGGCGCATCTAAATAGTCATGAGTCAACGGTAAATAGGCCGCTTCATCTTTGGCTACAGCGAAAGATACACCAACCAAGTCTGCTTGCATGTAATTGAGACTGGTTGTTTCAGTATCAAATGCAAAGAGATCGGCTTGTTCCAGCTTCTTGAGCCAGCGCTCAAAGTCACTTTTAGTTAGAATAGTTTGATAGTCTTTTTCAACTTCCGTCTTATCGGCAACCACATCACTCGGTTGATCTGAATCTTGGGATAGTTCATGTAACCACGTTTTAAACTCATATTGCTTAAACAGATCGGCTAACGCGTCTGTATCCGGCTCACCGTGTTCAATTTCAGATAATGTAAAGGGGAGTTCCACATCTGTTTTAATGGTGGCTAACTGATAAGAGAGAAACGCCATCTCTTTATTTTCAGCCAGCTTCTCTGGCATTTTTTTAGCGCCACGAAAAGATAGCTCGCGAACTTTTTCTAAATTATTATAGATATCCTCTAAGCCACCGATTCCTTGTAACAAAGCAACCGCCGTTTTTTCTCCAACACCTGCGACTCCGGGAATATTATCCGATGAGTCCCCCATGAGCGCTAGATAATCGATAAAGAGATCCGCAGAAAAACCATACTTGTCGACAACCCCTTGAGGATCCATCAAAGTATTAGTCATGGTGTTAATTAACGTCACATGCGGACTAACTAACTGAGCCATATCTTTATCGCCGGTAGATATTAACGCATCGATTCCTTGCGAAGTCGCTTGCTCGGCTAGCGTTCCAATGACATCATCCGCTTCGACATCGTCAATCACAAGAAGTGGCAGACCCATTGCTTTAATAATGTCATGAATCGGTTGAATTTGAACGCGCAAGTCGTCGGGCATTGGTGGGCGATGCGCTTTATACTCAGGATAGAGATCATTTCTAAAGGTCTTTCCTTTCGCATCAAAAACCACCACCACTTTCGAGTCAGGATAATCGCGAAGATGACCGCGAATCATTGAAATAACCCCTCGAATAGCATTAGTAGGAAACCCCTCACCCGTGCTCAAGTGGCGAATAGCGTGAAATGCCCGAAATAAGTAAGAAGATCCATCAACCAAAATCACCGGCTTTGCTGACGTCATAAGAAGAAATACCTTTGCAATTTTTTCGCACATTGTACCTGTTTAGCAGGCAGTTGCGAGTCAATATCGATTTGAGATATAAGATGATACGTGCATTATCTCAAGTAAACTATGAGGTTAAATCTCTAACTCATTAATTTTATGAGCATTATTATTTATGCATAAATGTGAATAACTTTTGAGCTGGTATCTCCAGTTCTTAAATAATTCACAAAGTCGCCGTTTTGCGGTAGAGTAGCGCGGATCTTAAAATTTAATTTAAACTATAAAAAACAATAAGTTATAAATTTTATCCACAGAGTTATGCAATCTAGCCAAAAATCATGAAGGTTTTTTAAAGCTGTGGATATCTTTGTTTATAACACTGTCAGGGAAATCTATTCCATGTGGTTACTGTTTCGCCGAGGCTTAGCTTCAATTGCTGTGGGTTGCGGCCACGGCGTGTCATTTCTGACCATAGCCATGGTCGCCGTGATGTTTACCAGCACCCTAATGAGTCAGCTTTTCAACATCAACTTTATTGCCCTTCAAGAGAGTGTCACTTGGCTACATGCAGCCGTGTTTATGCTTGGAGCAGCGTATACTTTGCAGCGAAATGAACACGTTCGCGTCGATATTTTCTACTCTAAGTTCTCCCCTCGAACGCAAGCCATCGTTGATATTTTGGGAACCTTACTGTTTTTATTTCCGATGTGTGGCTTCATTTTATACAGCAGCATCAGTTTCGTCGAACTGAGTTGGCGTCTCAGCGAGGGCTCTGCAGAAGCCGGTGGCTTGCCAGGGGTTTTCTTATTGAAAACTCTTATTTGGGTGATGCCAGTTTTAATAATGATTGAGGGTCTCAATCAAATTCTGCGCAACATCGATCAGTGGCGACATTCTAGCAACCACACTAACACGGAGGTGCCTCTGTAATGGAATGGTTACCGTTTGTGATGTTCGCGTTTGTTTGCTTTGCTTTAATGGCTGGTTACTCAGTCGCCTTCACACTTGGCGGCAGCGCCTTGTTATTTGCTGGTGTCAGTGTTGCGATGGGATGGCTCAACCCTTCAATGCTAAACGCCTCTGCACAGCGCATTTTTGGTGTTATGAATAACCAAGTTTTAGTTGCGGTGCCGTTATTTGTATTTATGGGTGTAATGCTTGAACGGGCTAAAATTGCTGAAAATTTACTCGATGCTATGACTCGTCTATTTGGTGGCCTAAGGGGCGGTTTAGCGTTATCGGTTATTATCGTCGGTATGTTGCTCGCGGCGAGCACTGGCATCGTCGGCGCAACCGTCGTAACTATGGGTATGTTATCGTTACCCGTTATGTTAAAGCGTGGTTATGATCAGGCATTATCGACCGGAACCATCTGTGCATCCGGAACCTTGGGGCAAATTATTCCCCCATCCATCGTACTGATACTGTTAGGCGAATCCATCGCATCGGCGCATCGAAGTTCCTATGGTGGCGATCCTATTAATGTGGGTGATTTATTTATCGGCGCACTGATTCCTGGCTTACTTCTGGTTGCTGCTTATATGGTTTATGTCGTCACTCGTGTAACCATTAATCCAGCATTAGCGCCATCGAATCATGATCTACCAGCAATAAAAATGGGTGAGTTGATACGAAGTTTATTACTTCCGCTCAGCTTAATATTCTTGGTGCTCGGATCCATTCTTACTGGAATCGCGACACCAACCGAGGCCGCTGCCATTGGTGCTGCCGGAGCCACATTGCTGGCCATTTACCAGCGCGAATTTGATTATGCCCGATTAAAAGATGTGATGCTTTCAACCACTAAGACTTCCTCAATGGTATTCATGATATTGATCGGAGCTTCGATTTTCAGTTTGGTCTTTCGAGCCTTAGGTGGTGACGCTCAAGTACATGGGCTACTGTCAGAAATGCCAGGAGGCGTCGTCGGAGCGATCATTGTTGTTATGTTAGTCATGTTTTTACTAGGATTCATTCTCGACTTCATAGAGATCATTTATGTCGTGGTGCCAATTGTCGCTCCTGTTTTATTAGCCATGGGAGTCGATCCAATTTGGTTAGGTATAATGATTGCGCTTAATTTGCAAACATCATTTTTGACGCCACCTTTCGGTTTCGCTCTGTTCTACCTGCGAGGAGTGACACCCGATACAGTCACCACGAGAAATATCTATCGCGGCGCAGTTCCATTTATTTTTATTCAACTAGGTCTACTGATCCTTCTCGGAATTTTCCCCGAGCTAGCGACCTGGCTGCCAGAATTCTTAAGCGAGTAGTAGTATTAAAAAGGCCGTAATTACGGCCTTTTTGCTCTTGAGTTAGACTGAACGATTATCGACGTAAATCATAAAATGCTTGTTCAGAAACTCGATGCCACGAGTAAACCTGCTTTTTATAAGTGCTGTAAGATTCATAAACTTTACGAGCAAACTCATCGGTGACAGCTAACTCTTGAACCACTTCCTCTGAAAGAGCCTCAAATCGATTAAGTACATCATCTGGTAACTTCTTCAATTGAACTTGGTGCTTATCGGTAAGTTCAGTCAACGCCTCATTATTTTTTCGAGTGAAGAAAGAAAGCGTGTCGTAATTAGCAACCGTACAGGCCATTTTCACAATTGCCTGTAAGTCAGAAGGAAGTTTTGCAAACGCTTGTTGGTTGATGATGGCTTCCAAGGTAGTGCCCGGTTCATGCCATCCAGGGTAATAATAATACTTAGCCGCTTTGTGTAAACCAAAGGCTAAATCGTTGTAAGGACCGACCCACTCAGTTGCATCAATTCGTCCCCGTTCGAGCGCAGCGAACAGCTCAGCGCCAGGAATTAACTCAGGTGTTCCCCCGGCACGCTTAAACACCTCTCCTCCTAGGCCAGGAATTCGCATCTTAAGACCTTGAATATCGTCAAGGCTATTGATCTCTTTATTGAACCATCCTGCCATTTGAACGCCCGAGTTTCCTGCAGGCATTGGAATTAAACCCAGCGGAGCATACAGCTCTTGCCATAACTCTAAACCCCCGCCATGATAAAGCCAGCCATTCATCTCTTGCGCATTTAAACCAAAAGGCACCGCCGAAAAAATAGGTGCGACTGGCAGTTTTCCTTTCCAATAATAAGAAGCGCCATGGCCCATTTGAGCGGTTCCGGAAGCGACCGTATCAAAAACTTGCAACGCCGGAACCAAATCACCCGCGCCCATAACGGTGACATTCATTCGACCACCGCTCAATTGATTAATGGTTTTTGCTAGATATTCAGCGCCTTCACCTAATCCCTGAAAATTCTTTGGCCAAGTGGTGACCATTGTCCATTGAATCACTTTATTATTGGATACTTTTTCAGAACTGCTTTCAGAACACTCTGATTGTTCCGAACGACAACCGGCTAAGGTCGCAGCCGCTCCCAGTCCCAATGCGCCGACAAAGGCTCTTCTTTTCATTATGTTTTCCTTGGTTAATCACTGAGTATCGGAATTATTCCTGCTAAATCGCTACCATGCAACGTTAACGCTTCTCGAAGCACTAACGAATTTGTTATGATTGTCAGCTTATATAAATTTTATGCTGTTAACTCTATGATGTTTAAGCCACTTTCTTTCAAAGGTCCGCTCGATCATTTGAATCATTTTTTTACTGATTCGCAGTTGTTCGAAGGCTTTAAACTTTTGCAGCACAGCATAATGATTGATTGGCATTATGATCAAGCGAGGCAACAAATTACCGCAGAACTAGCTCAAACTGAGAACTCATCAAAAGGGCGAATCAGTTGCACCATCAGCTGGCCATTGATTGACGATGGATTTTTGTGTTCCTGTGGAGCCGAACGATGTGCCCATCTCGCAGCGATTAGCATAGAGAGTAAACAACGAATCGATGTTATTGCTTATCAAGTTAAAGAGCATTTTGATGACAAGCAACTTTGGCGTTCGATACAACAACAACTTAGACAAAATTGGTTCGAGCCTTACCCAAATATGGCGCGTCATCGAGTCGTATATCTTCTCAAACGTGATGAATTAAACCATGGCTTTTTTGTTCAATGTTACAAAGCCTACTTAACGCAAGACAATCGCTACCAATTAAAAGAAAAACTCGATTACGCTAACCTGTCAATTAAAAAACTCCCTAAATTTATCACCTTATTGGATCAGCAGTTGCTAGTCAGTTTTACTAAAAATCGTCGAGAAGAGGACATTGAGGGTAGGTTTAACTTAACTCATCTAGACGACAAAAAACTTGAACGTATTTTGAACACATTATTTAATTCACGTCGAGTTTTTTGGAAAGCTTGCTCACGACCTCCGCTAAGATTCCAAGTGCTAAGTGAAGGATTCCAAGAATTAGCTTCGGAGGGATTAACCGAATCAATTACCCACTCCTTCCAGTTAGATGTTTCGCATAATCGAATCATTAAAGTTGAAAAAAGTGACGACCGAAAACCCTTTCCAGTTCTTCCAATAACACCCTGTATAAAGTTAATCAGCAAGTACATTGAGCTTGATTATGCAGGTGATAAAAGTCGAATTATTAATGCCGCAAAAGTTTATTTCAAAGACCAGAGCAATCGCGAATACAGTTTCGGTGATATCGATAAATTTCATGAGTTTTCACAGATTCACTCTGTCGTAGCAGGATTTCTTAAACAGCTACAACACATTACTACCGTGTTCCAAACTTTTGAATTTCCCTACAGCGAACACTTTGACTTAGCAGACAGAGCCATCGAAGGCCCTTTGAGTTCAAATCTTGTATGGCTACATGGGCTGACACAGCTAGGATGGCATCTTTCGATTGATTCTAACTTTTCGCTTAACAGCCAACCTGTGCAGCAATGGTCTCTTGAGGTATCAGAAGACGATCAGTGGTTTAATCTATCTCTTGGAGTTAAGGTAAATAACCAGCGCTTTAATATTCTCCCTGCTCTCGTAGATGCCATTAAAAATAAGACCATTAACATTTCGCAGCTAAATCAACTTCAAGATTTAACCTTGCCACTCTCCGATGGTCAATTTATTCAACTCCCAGCTGAACGACTAAAAGCTATCGTATCGACTTTGATGGAGTTATTTGAAAGAAATCCGTTAACGAAAGACGGACAACTCAGTTTAAATACGCATCAATTAACTCGCGTTGGACAAGTTATCGAGCAATCAGAAAAACAGGATTGGAAAGATATAATCTACACTAAAGACGCGTTTACTCACTTAAACGATATATCACTGAATGCCGTTAAAACAAACCATGACTTCAAGCTGAATGCGACGCTGCGTGAATATCAGGTAGAAGGTATACAGTGGCTTACCTTTTTGAAAGAAAATCAACTTGGGGGTATTTTAGCCGACGATATGGGACTTGGTAAAACGTTACAGACTCTCGCTTTTGTTCAATCGTGTAAATCTCATTCACCATCATTGGTGGTCGCTCCAACAAGCTTATTAAGCAACTGGTTAAGTGAAGCTCATAAGTTTACACCCGATCTTTCAGTGTATATCTACTACGGATCTCAACGGCATGAATCACTCAATGATTTATTAGAATACGATCTTATTATTACAAGTTATGGTGTTTTACAAAGAGATATAGAAACGCTTACGGAAATATCGTTTGAACATATCTTCTTAGATGAAGCGCAAGCAATAAAAAATGCAAAGACTAAAGTTGCTCGATGTTGTTTTAAATTAAACGGAAAATTCCGCGCCTGCTTGACAGGAACCCCAATAGAAAATCATCTAGGTGAACTGTGGAGCTTATTCAACTTTTTAATGCCCGGGTATTTAGCCAGCGAAAAAGTATTTACACAGATGTTTCGTCAACCGATAGAGCGCGAACAAGATAATTTAGTTTACAAATCGTTAATCAACCGAGTTTCGCCTTTCATTTTGAGAAGAACAAAGCAGGCGGTTGCGAAGGAACTTCCTGAGAAAGTTGAAATTGAACGAAGCTTTGAACTTACAGAGTCTCAAGCAGATTTTTATGAAGCGGTAAGACTTGCAATGACAGAAGAAATTCAAAAAGCGGTTCATGCACAGAGTAATAATAAAAACCAAATTTTAATTAGTAATGCTCTACTACGTCTTCGTCAGATATGCTGTCATCCTCAACTGATCGATTGGCCCTCGGCGCAGGCGATAGAAGATTCGGTTAAATTAGAGTGGTTACTACAAGTTTTACCAGAAATGATCGAAGAAGGTCGAAAAATACTTTTATTTTCATCTTTTAGAAAGATGCTAGATATCATTGCAAAAAAACTCCATGAATTAAATATCGACTATTTAACCTTGACCGGACAAAGCAAAAACCGGGGGGATATCGTAGAAAAATTTCAGACTGCAAAAATCCCTATTTTTCTTATCAGTTTAAAGGCTGGCGGTGCTGGTCTAAACCTGACGGCGGCAGATACCGTCATTCACTTTGATCCTTGGTGGAATCCAGCAGCAGAGTCTCAGGCCAGCGATCGGGCTTATCGAATTGGTCAAAACAAAAGTGTGTTTGTATACAAACTCATTACGCGCGGAACAGTAGAAGAACGAATTCAAACGTTACAGAAAAGCAAGTCCGCACTTTCTGATCAGCTGTATGCCGATAGCCTCACGAGTATCTCCCAATTAAATGAGCAAAATTGGCAACAACTCTTAGAGCCTTTATCAACAAGGCTCCAACGGTCGGAGTAACGAGAACGATCGAACTGGCAGCAAGCGTCTTAATCGGACTCATTGCCTAAATTAGGCACTTCAAGCAATACCGCGCCAGAACCCTTTTCTCCCAACTCATCGTTAGGATTACGCAATTTGCATTTCTTTAACGATAAGCAACCGCAACCGATGCATCCATCAAGTTGATCTCTGAGAGCGGTTAGCTGTTGAATCTTTTGTTCAAGTTCAGCTCGCCACTGCTTTGATAATTTTTTCCAGTCTGCTGTAGTAGGAGTTCGTTGATTTGGAAGATTAGCGAAAGCTTGTTTGATCGATTTTAACGAGATGCCCAAGCGTTGAGCACTTTTTATAACACCAATGCGACGTAATACACTGCTAGCATATTGCCTTTGATTACCGACATTTCTTGAGCTTTCTATCAACCCTTGCTCTTCATAGTAATGCAGAGTAGAAACGGCTACACCAGCCCTTCGAGCGACTTCTCCTATGCGCCACATAACCATTAAATCACCCCTCTCTTTTACCTACATGCGATTGAATAAGACTACTTAAAAAAACCTTGACCTCAAGTTAACTTGAGGTATTAGACTAATTCTACCGTTAAACATTCACGCCGTTAATAGAGGAGATAAATCTATGTCGACCCTAACCTCAATCGCTCCATCAGAAAAAGCGATTCACGCAGAGAAAACTAGCGAGACGCAGCAACGACTAAAATTCAAACGAATTCAGTTCTTAAGAGAAACCTATCGTGTGTTTAATCAAGCAATGGCCAACAAATAAGGAAAATATATGTTACCTGAACTTATAGGAATCGATCACTTACACATTTATGTGAACGATAAGGCTCTAGCGGAAGCCTGGTATCAAAAAGTATTAGGATTCAAAGTCGTCGAGCATTTGTCAAATAGAACAACTTCAACGGGCCCTTTAACGCTTTCGGATACGAATAACCGTATCAACTTGGCAATTTTTGAACGAGAAAACTATTCATCAATCACCAGCATTGCCTTTAAAACAAATGGAGAAAATTTTCTGCTTTGGAAAAAGCGTCTTGAAGATTTTGAGTCGTTAACGAGGTGTGTTGATCATGAAGTTTCATTCTCGTTATACTTTAATGACCCTTTCGGTCACAATCATGAGATAACCAGTTACGAACATTCTTATATTCGCGAACATGTATAAACTCAGAAGTAATTAGACCGGTGTTAACTTAGCATAAGACAACATAAGCTGCTTAACACCGACGTCTTCAAAGTTAATTTGAATCATCCCCTGGGGACCACTTCCTTCAAAATTTAAAATGATACCTCGACCAAATTTAGGGTGCTCTACCATCTGTCCAAGTTTATATCCATGTTCATTATGATCACTATCGCGCAAGGTACTTGTCGAGAACATTGGTTTGTTGACGGTCGCATTTATCCGCGTTTCTTCAATCAATTGACTGGGAATTTCTTTAATAAATCGGGAAATAGAGGGGTAAGTTTCTTTTCCCCAAAGACGACGTTTCTCAGCATGCAAGAGATAGAGCTTTTTCATTGCTCGGGTTATACCGACATAACAAAGCCGTCGTTCTTCAGCCAAGCCATCATTGTCTTCTAATGACATTTGATGAGGAAAAAGTTTTTCTTCCATACCAGCTAAAAACACCACCGGAAACTCTAAACCTTTTGCGGAGTGGAGTGTCATTAATTGAACAGAATCTTCATATTTCTCAGCCTGAGTGTCACCTGCTTCCAGTGACGCATGAGACAAAAATGCAACCAAAGGCTGAATCTCTTCTTCTACTTCAATCTCACCAATGTTATCGCTGGCATAGCCCATTTCATCAACATCAAACTCACGAGCAGCAGACACTAATTCTTGCAAATTCTCTTTACGAGCCAATCCTTTCTCACCCTTCTCTTTCAGATACATTTCGAGCAAACCGCTGGCTTCAATGACAAAATCGATTTGCTGATGAAGGTCATAAGACTGTGTTTCATTATCGATGTTTTGAATCAAGCTTTGAAAGGTTTCTAATCCACTGCGAGCCCGTGAGGGTAGTAAATTTTCTTGTTGCACGACAAAGGCGGCTTGCCACATAGAAATTTGTCGGCTGCGTGCGATATCTCGAACGATTTCAATCGATTTCTGACCCAAACCTCGTGTTGGCGTATTCACCACACGCTCAAAGGCAGCATCGTCATTACGATTTGCAATCAATCGACAATAGGCGAGCGTGTCTTTAATCTCCGCGCGCTCGAAAAAGCGTAGGCCACCGTATATTCGATACGGCATACCGCGCTGCAAAAGAGCTTCTTCGAGCACACGTGATTGCGCATTTGATCGATATAAAATGGCGCATTCGGAATAATTATTTCCTTGGTTCACATAATCTTCAATTCGCGAGGCTATAAAACGAGCTTCCTCCTGCTCATTAAATGCTGCGTATAACGATATCGGCTCGCCTTGATCGCCACTCGTCCAAAGGTTCTTACCTAGCCGCTCAGGATTATTTGCAATAACAGCATTCGCTGCCTGCAATATGGTTGCGGTCGAGCGATAGTTTTGCTCGAGACGAATCGTTTCACTGTCGGAATAGTCGTGTTGAAAACGGTGGATATTTTCTATTCGCGCCCCTCGCCATCCGTAGATTGATTGGTCATCATCCCCAACAATGGTCACAGCCGTTTGCTTGCCAGTGAGTAACTGTATCCACTGATATTGAATCGCGTTTGTGTCTTGAAATTCATCGACCAATAAATGACAAAAACGAGCTTGATAGTGTTCTCGGATGGCTTGGTTGTCTCTCAGTAACTCAAACGCTCGTAACAATAATTCAGCAAAATCAACTAACGAACCTTGTTGGCAAGCTTGTTCATAATGAGAGTAAATAGATGTCATGGTGGCGATAAATAAGTCACCATCGTGTTTTATTTGATGTGCTCTAAGGCCATCGTCTTTTTGGCTGTTAATAAACCACTGAGCTTGCTTTGGTGGCCATTCATTGTCATCTAACCCGAGCTCTTTAACGACGCGTTTGACGATTCTTAGTTGATCATCACTATCGAGAATTTGAAAGTGCTCATCGAGACCCGCATCGCGAGCATGAGCTCTAAGCAAACGGTGAGCAAGACCATGAAAGGTTCCGACCCACATCGTATTGGCAGGTCGACCCAACAAGTCTTCTATTCGAGAGCGCATTTCATGGGCTGCTTTATTGGTAAATGTCACCGCTAAGATAGCATGCGGAGACAAACCACATTCACTGATTAACCAAGCAATACGATGCACGAGCACTCGAGTTTTACCTGAACCGGCACCGGCTAAAACCAACAAAGCTGGAGCGTCACAAGTGACCGCTTCAGACTGCGCGTCATTCAAAGATTGTAAAATAGGATGTGTGTTCATGGTCGCAATTCTACCACTTAAATGAGTAGCATGCAGACTTTCATTGCATTTCCGTTTAATCTATAGGGCATAAGTTATGCAATGACCACTTTCGTATTTCAATTTCTGCGAACTCAACGCTTTTCGAAAAGGAGTGCACGTGGCTAAACAGCCTATTTTCAATAAGTTATTGGCTATCATTTGGTTGAGTACGATCGTCAATATCGCCTCTGCAACTAATGTCTCCCCGCCTGAAGCCGAAATTAAAGAAGCCAAACGCAAACCCGTCGACGTTATCTCAATTAACTACTACACGGCTTGGCAGCAGAACCTACCGATTCCTCTGTTAAGCATCGAGCAATCCCAGTTAGGCGACCCTTATCAACTGCAAAGAGCCTATGTTTCTTTGCGCTTAACGAAAGATAAACTGAAGGGATTTAAAGCAGGTCTCACTTCAAAAGCCGGTCAACATAAGTTTGGCGTCGAGCAGGCTCTTGCGGGTGTTCTTTTACAGTCTGGTTCTAAAACGAACAACAGCAGCGTATCGCTTAGCGATTATCGAAAACTGATGATTGAAACCGAGTTAGGATTCTCCGTTAACCAAACACTGACAAAGAAAGTTGAGTCGATTGACCAATTAAAGGCATTAACGTCTGCCATACATCCAGTTATCGAGCTCCCTGATATCGGCTTTGCCAAAGAAAAGCCAGCAACGGGCACTGATCTTATTGCCAGTAACCTCGGCTCGGCAGCTTATATTGTGGGCCCACCAACACCTTTAAATCAGCTAGGAACCAGTCCTGCTCTCACTGATATCAACGCTTTGGCGGTTTCATTAACCGTCAAAAATAAACAGGGACAAGGCAAGATAGTCAACCAGGGGAAGGCTACCGATGCTCTGGACAATCAATGGCATGCCTTAATGTTTTTGATCAATCACAGCATCGAGCAGGGTTACCAGATTACCCCTGATCACATATTAATCACTGGTGCATTAGGGCAAATGATCCCCGCTTTGCCAGGCGACTACACGGCGCAATTTGGCCCTCTTAAATCCTTAGAATTTACGATAACACGCTAATGATGAACACCGTTTTTCTCGACGCAGGCACACTCTCTCCGATCCAATTACGCAGTGATCAGTCAGAGCAATTATCACCAAAGCATTTTGATATCGATATCAGCCGACTGGCTCATTGTTGTGAAAGCTTGATTTTATTTAACCAGACCGACTCAAAACAGCGTTTAGATCGTTGCCGAAATGCACAACACATCATTACTAATAAGGTTGTGATAAATGCCGAGTTAATGGATCAACTTCCTCAGCTAGAGTTGATTTGCGTCGCAGCGACTGGCTACAACAATATCGACATTCTTGCTGCCAAAGAACGAAACATAAGCGTGTGTAATGTAGCAGGATACTCAACTCAAAGTGTGGTGCAAATTTGCTTTCAACTGTTATTGCAATTAAATAACCACTATGGTGCGGTTCAAACAATGCTGATCGAGAAAGGATGGCAAAATCATCCTGAGTTTGTCATGTTGCCAAAAGGCTTTTCTCAGCTCGAAGGTAAAACCATGACGATTATCGGTCATGGTACGATAGGCAAAGCGGTGTCCAAGGTAGCACAAGCATTCGGTTTAAAAATAGTATTAGCGCAACTCCCAGAGCGCGACTTAAAAGATGGCTACACTCCGCTAGAGCAGGCTCTCTCGATCAGTGATTTCGTGAGCTTGCATTGCCCGCTCACCGATGAGACCAGCAAACTCGTCAATCAAGCATTTATCGATAAACTCAAACCAGGTGCGTTGCTCATCAATACCGCTCGCGGTGGACTGCTTGATGAGGACGCCGTGGCAGAAGCTTTACATAATGGTACACTAGCTGGACTAGGCTGTGATGTATTGTCGACTGAACCACCAAGTCATGATAATCCGCTTCTTAGTGCACCCAATGTCGTTATTACTCCGCATATTGGGTGGGCGAGTATCGAAGCAAGGCAAACGTTAGTGAACGAGTTGGCGAAGAATATTGATGGCTTTATCCACTCAAAACCACGTAACATTATCGTTTAAAAGAGACATGTGAATGAGCGCTCAAGAATTTCAACATAATGATAGCAAAGTGTTTATGCAAGACATTTTCGAGCAACAACAACACGCTTACAGGGCCCATCCATATCCTGCACGTACTGAGCGAAAAGACATGCTTAAAGCGCTCCGCAGGAGCATCGTAAAAAACAAAGTTCGTCTTTTAAAAAGCTTGAGTGCCGACTATTCACACCGCTCTGAAGACGATTCACTGCTGGCCGACATACTCCCAACGCTCATGAGCGTGCGGTACTATATGAAAAACCTTGGTCGCTGGATGAAACCACAAAAGCGACATGTTGGTTTGATGTTTCAACCCGCACGAGCCTGGATCGAATACCAACCACTGGGTGTTGTCGGGATAGTCGTGCCCTGGAATTACCCGATCTTTTTAGCACTCGGTCCTCTGGTTGCGGCAATCGCCGCTGGCAATCGAGTGATGATCAAGTTATCGGAATATACCCCTTACACCAACCGAATCATTCGAGAAATCATTGAAGAAGTATTCGATCAAACCGAAGTCGCGGTGATTGAAGGTGATGCCAACATAGCGGCTGGATTTTCTTCATTGCCGTTTGATCACCTACTATTCACCGGCTCAACCGACGTCGGAAAACATGTGATGCGCGCGGCAGCCAACAATTTAACGCCTGTCACTCTAGAGCTAGGTGGCAAATCGCCAGTACTGATTGGCGAAGACATTCGCTTAGAAGTAGCGGTTGAACGAATGCTTTACGGCAAATGCCTCAACGCTGGCCAAACGTGCGTTGCTCCTGACTACGTCCTGTGTCCAGATTCGAAGTTAGCCGAACTCGTTGAGTTGCTTGAAAATCAATTTCAAAAACTTTATCCAACCGTCGCGAACAACCCCGATTATTCAGCGATCATCAATGGAGCTCAATATGGGCGGCTAAAAGCTTGGTTAGGCGAAGCAGAATCAGCAGGTTGTGACATAATCAGCTTTAATCCTGCCTCAGAGAGTTTCGAGCCTTCTGCCCGAAAAATTCCTTTAACCTTAGTGATTAATCCCCCTGAAAACTTGAATTTGATGCAGCATGAAATATTTGGCCCAATACTGCCCATCATCAGTTACCAAACTACCGCCGACGCTATCCGATTTATTCAGCAACGACCTAGGCCGCTAGCTCTGTACCTGATGTCCTATAATCGAAAATTGCAGCGTCAAGTATTGCGACACACGCATGCTGGAGGAGTTTGCATCAACGATACGGTCTCACATGTCGCTCAAGACGATTTGCCATTTGGTGGCATTGGTCCTTCGGGAATGGGGCATTATCATGCAAAAGAAGGGTTCTTAACCTTTTCAAAGACAAAGCCGGTCTTTCAACGTGGACGGTTTAATTCAGCGAAACTAGCATTTCCTCCTTATGGGCGCTGGATCCATAAACTGATCTACCGATTATTTGTGCGTTAAATTGAGCTCGCTTAAGCATTGGCAAAGCGAACGGGTTAGACTATATTTTATTGAAAACCATCATTTGGGGGTATTCCTGTGAAAATAAAAATTTATTGGTTGGTTATCGCGCTTGGTTTGATTGCTGCTCCAAACAGCAAAGCCAATGAGCAATCGGAGCTAGCCGACACCGTCAATAGCTACATGATCGAGAGCTATAACTATGTGCTCAACATTAACTTACTCATCGAATTATGTGCGCTAGAACGTTATTTAGAGGTAGATACCAACTCAACTTCTTTTAATCAAAAATTACACGCCAATATCAAGCGATTTGCAGAATTGGGAAAAGTGAACGATTACAGTGCCAACAAAGTTGCCGCAGAAGTTGAAATTAAATTCAATGCATTCTTACAAGGTGTTAGGTACGGAGGGTTCATAGCTGACAATTTCGTGAGAACTCAATATCCCAAAGGTATGTGCACACCAGAAATTAAGAAAGATCTCGATTCTAAAATTGACGAGCTAATTAAAAAAGACGAGTTTAAAATTTCAGATATCGACGATTAGGGCAAAATTAAATTATGTCGCTAAGGATGGCGACCGTATCAGGCTAGTTGCCTTTTACATTCATCATAAAACTGTTGTAAATCATCAAATGTAATCAATCTTTCATAGCTTACATCGTGTTGTTCAACAGCACTCGGAATCACCACCGAGTAACAACCAGCAGCTTTAGCTGCACCTAGATCATTTTTATAGCTATCGCCGACATATAAAACATTATCCATCGTCACGTTGAAGACGTCTTTTAAACGAAGGAGCATTTCTGGGTGAGGTTTCGCTCGACCATCACGTCCCGCTTGCCAGTGCAAATCAAATAAATGCGCAATGCCTATTTGATGTAAATCGACATTTCCATTACTGATTGCAACGACCGTAAAGTGTTTCTTTAGAAGGCTTAACAAAGGTTTCGTTTGCGGATAGAGAGTGACCGCTTGCCTTTTAACATAAAAGGCTTCAAATGCCTGCTTTGCCACAGGGCTCTCAAGTTCAAACTGGTTACAGAACTCAGACAATGCTGACATCCTTAAGTTAGTCATATCTTCGCATTCAATAGGGTTTTTGCTAATCAGTTGCTGAACAATAATCTGAAATTTATGTCTCAAATGTTCGAGAGAAAAGTTAGGAAGATACTTTGACAAGAATAGAAACTGCTCGTCGACCGCTTCATTTATGACTGGATGATTATTCCAGAGTGTATCGTCCAAGTCGAAGCCAATAATTTCTATGTTTTCTATTAAGTTACTAAATTTCATCAAGACTTTTTCTTGGCTCTGGGATGCGCTGCGTCATAGACTTTCGCTAGATGTTGAAAATCTAAATGTGTGTAAACTTGCGTTGTCGAAAGATCTGCATGCCCCAATAACTCTTGGACAGCTCTTAAATCTGAAGAAGACTCTAAGAAATGGGAGGCACACGAATGTCGAAGTTTGTGTGGATGTAAACGACTGCTTACCCCCAAATATTTTCCCCAATATTCTAATCTAGCTTGAATACTACGATGCTTTAAAGTCGCTCCTTTTTCTGTCACAAATAAAGATGCATTATCTTCAACTACAAAGTTACGGAAGCTAAACCAGTGCTCAATAGCATCACATGCCTTACGGCCTAAAGGTACGATTCTGGTTTTATTACCTTTACCAATCACTCGCAACTGTTGATCAGATAGGTTCAAATCATGCAGCTGTATCGCTTGTAGTTCACTTAAACGAATGCCAGCGGTATAAAATAACTCCATAATTGCTTTATCACGAGCCGCTAGAAAGTTATCGTCTGGCATCTTATCTAACAAACTTGTTACATCATCAACCTCTAGTGTTTTCGGTAATAATTTCGCTGACTTAGGTGCGCGAATTCCCTTAACCGGGTTAATATCAATCAAGCGGTTTTGCGCCAAATAATTGAAGCAACTTCGCAATGCAGAAAGTCTTTGTGACATGCTGGTCGGACTCAACCCTTTTCGGCGCATATCCGCCAAATATTGACGAATACTGTGACCGCTAATTTGGTTGACTTGAACAAGATGGCGTTCTTCGAAAAACAGAATAAAGTCAGAAATCGTTGCTGCGTAACTGTCTCGAGTATGTTTAGACAGTTGTCTTTCATTGGTAATAAACTTTAAGAACTTATCACACGCTTGACTCAGAAACATTTTAAAAGTCTTTGAATCTCAAAAGCATTTGACTGGTCACTGACGAAATAAGTTGCAAAAACAAATCTCCCATTTCAGGAGAAAATCGGGTTTGATCATCGCTGAAGAGCGCAATGACACCTAACTGTCCGTGTTTCCCTAAAGGCATGAGCGCAACAGAACCATTTTGTACGCCGGTATTTGCAAAAAGTACTTCGCGAGTTTTTCTATCCAACCGACCGCAAACAGGCTCGTCATCAGGAAAATGACAGTCGAGTTCATTGTGCAGTTTAGTGACATCTTTATAAACTCGAACATTGTCAGTTCTTGGCCAGTGCCCGCCCAAATTAATGGATATGGCATCTAAATCAAACTCTCTTTTTAGCAAATCATTGAGAGTGTTGGTTAATTGCTCAAGGCTTTGACAATCAATTAGGCACAATACCAAACGAATGCATTTAATTAACAATGCTTCATTCGACTGAGCGGCACTCAGCATCTCAATGAGTTTACCTTGCAACTCACGATTTTTCTCTCGCAAGACTTTTACCTGACGCTCAACTAATGAAACGCCACCTTCTACTTGATGGCTTATCGACAAATGAGAGAGTAACCGAGGATGACGCTCTAAGAAATCTGGGTTTTCCGCTAGAAAATCGAAAACCTGTTGTTCTGTAAACGTTGCGCTTTTTTCTGCCGTCATATTTCTATTTGTCCTTCAAAAACAAATTCTGCGGGACCAGTCATTAGCAATGGCTGCCCTTCACCGTCCCAATCAATCGTTAAGTCCCCTCCTGGTAAGTGAACTTTTACCTTAGAGCCTAAACGTTGCTGAAGTTGACCGATAGCCACCGCCGCACACGCGCCACTTCCACAGGCCATCGTCTCACCCACACCTCGCTCAAAAACACGTAACGAAATTTCTCGATCCGACAAGATTTGCATAAAACCAACATTGACCTGTTGAGGAAACAAATGATGCTGTCCAATTGCCGGGCCGACGCGTTCAACCGGCGCCTGCTCTATGTCGTCAACTTCTAGTACACAATGTGGATTGCCCATTGAGACAGCGCCAACGGAATATTTAATACCGTCAACATCAACCGCATAATTCAGCTCTCGGTTCGCATAACGAAGGGGAATTCTATCAGGTTCAAAATTAGGAACGCCCATATCAACAGTGACATTACCGTCTTTATGCATTCTTGCAGAAATCACACCTTTTAACGTGCTAATTCGTAACTTGTATTTCCACGTAAGTCCCATAATTTTAACAAACCTAGCTAGGCACCGAGCACCATTGCCACATTGTTCCACTTCTTTACCGTCGGCATTAAAGATTCGATAATGAAAATCGGTATTGGGTTGCTGTGGAGGCTCCACCAACAACAGTTGGTCAAAACCAATTCCGAAGTGGCGGTCAGACAGTTTCTTTATTTGAGACTCATTGAAGAACACAGGCTGAGAAATGGTGTCGACCACCATAAAGTCATTACCCAACCCTTGCATCTTTGCAAAACTAATTAGCATTGCTTATTTCCAGTGGCTGTTGTTCCATTTGATTGTCTTCTGCAGGCTTCAAAGGTCCTTTCTGGCCGCATCCAACGAGCGCCAGCAAGACAATTACTTGTATAGTTCGGATAAAATATCGATTCATGAGCCAAGTATACCCAGTTTTCTAGGGTGACTGAAAGCGTACATTTCAAGTTTACAGTGATTTTATTGCTGGAACAGCAACGAGTATAGTTGGTTTCTTTCCAGCAATAGGCGTCCTTCAGATAATAACTCCATCGGCACTGGAAGCCGTAGCTTAGAAATGTTGAATTGTTCTGGTGCGGTGTTAAAAGCTCTATCGATCCAAGCTAGAAACTTTTCTCCAATATTAGGGTCGTCCAGAGAAAAAGTGTATTTTTGATCGCGACAGTAAACCAAAATACTCTCTTTACCTTCGTCACTGAAGATTTCGATGTCTAATTCATAGCTGACAGCAATCTCATCAAAATCAATAGCTATCGGTGTCAGTCTTTCATTATCGATTAATTGATATGAGAACCAGTTGGATGTGTCAAACCCATCTAGGCTGTTGGTCAGAAAGTTAATGACCTGCATAATATTTTGCTCTATCGAATCGACACCCATTTGTCCAAATACCACGCCTCCAAAATGATCAACGAAACAAAATGAAATTAACGTCTCATGCTGTTTCTTTACGATAAAGATATTTTTGCCTGGCTCTCCTTTTTTAATGGCGGTTGGGATCACTGGGTCAGTAAAACATCGTGGATCGAAAAGTATGTTCTGGTAGTGACTAAATTGATTGATCAACAATCGAGAAAGTTCTTTTTCATTATTCACTTTATGAACGATAAATCGTTCGTTTTGTTGTTCAATAATGTGATAACGCATTCCCAGACGGTAAATAAACTTTGTTGGCTCTTCTAGATTCTGACTGTACGCATTGATCAAATGTCTAAAGAATAGTTTAACGCGAGTAACCACTTCATCTGCGCGCATCGATGTAAAGCTATAATAATTCAGTTCAGGTTGCTTTGACTGTCTTTTTATCAACTCTAAAATAGATATAGCGGCTTCAGACATCGAGTTGTCACCATGAAAGTGAATAACAAACTGTTCTCCCCAACTGTTCTCATAATGAAGATCTATGGTTTCGATTAAATTTAGACATTCATTTCCATAACAAAAAGGATCAATTTTTTGGGTAATAATATGCATTCCATGCTTTGCAATATTGGTCAACTTATCTTGAGCAACATTAATATAGCAGTGCATTTTATTGATCAGAGGAAGGCTCTCATAGACAGAGTTATCTTTGGTCGAATCACCAACCTTAGTCGCCAATAAGGTTTGAATTAGACGTTCTAATTCATCGTATTGTAATTGCTGCTTGGAATCTCGATACTGTACCGAGGTGTCTTCATTCAGTAAGCCATTCGTTTTGGCCCACGCAAGCAACTCAAGTAGTGAACGACATTGATAAACGGGTTCTGCCGAATTTGACTCTTGTTGGCTAATGGCTCGATCATAAAAACTCCAAAGCTCAAACTCTTTACCTTTGGTTTGTCGAACCAATGAAAGATGCTTACCTGTCATTTTGGGTACAAAATTGATATTCACACGCTCAATTTTTCCCTGGGTTAGCTCGAGGTTTGCACTTATCTTGCGACTTAAGCTTTGTAACTGCTTTTTATATTTTTCGAAAAAAGCATCGTCTTGTTTTAAAAATTGTCCTATGGTTCGAAAGGACGTTATCAACTGTTTAATATAAAGACGCTTTTCATTACCTATTTGGTTGATATCCCATTGAGCTCGATTATCAAACACTTTACGCTTCTCGTCACTCCACCCCCACTCTTCGATAAGTTGTTTTACAATGTCTGGAGCTTTATGTTTTGTCGCAGAAGATCGACCCAAACGATAATTTATTTTCTGATAGAGACAGCGTCTGACAAATTCTAAACGATCAAATTGATCATTAAGAATTAAATATTCTTCGACTTTACGATGCATTAAAAGATAAGCGTCAATGACCGTCGCATTATCAATCAAATTATGGACAAATATTTTATACGAGTTGCTAAGCGGTTTAACATTGGGATATTGACTTAAATATGACTCCATCAACACAAGTTTCAATGCGGTTTTGTAAGGAGACTCTAACGCTTTATTAATATACCAAAGCGCATTATTAATATATTCTTCTCGAGGTATCTCCGGAATTGCTCCAAAATCTATCCAATCATCACTTTGTACAAATCGAGCACTGATGAGTTTCTTGGTGTATTCGGCATAGGCGTGCTCCCATTCTGGCGGCACTAACCACCAAAGCAAATATCGACCCGCAAGGTAAACTTGGGTTCGATAAAACTCATCCAGTAGCAAACCATTTTGAATGGTTTCTTTTTCGTTTTCTGCCGTTGAATCGATAATCTTCGACTGTTGAACCAGATAAATACTGCAATCGATCGCTAACTCTTCTGCCCAGCTTTGTATTTTAGCGCGTTTGTCTCTCAGTAAGGCTTTTCGCTCAGGAGAAAGGTCTTCACTGCAACACACCCAAACATCGAAATCACTCTGCATACTGTGCGCAACCGACCCTGCGCTGCCCATCAAATAAATACCTTCAATCTCGATTTGGCGAACCGCCCTGGGTTTGTAATCTAGACTTTTCGCGTACTTTTTAGCCAACTGAATGGTTGATTTTTCTGGCTGATAGTTTGCAACACCACAGGGAGCATCTGCACCAACGTAGCCAGGTAAAGTAGGATGATTAATATGAAATAAGAATGGCAACAGCTCGATCAAAGCGTTCTCTTTGTCGCCTAGATTTTGAGTTAACAACTGCTTGCGCTTGTCATTCAGCTCGAGAAACCGTCGCTGCAACTCTTTCAGTTGTTTACGATCAATTTCAAGCGAACTTAAATCTACTAAAGACGTCTTTTGCCCCATGAAAGCTCTTTTGCCTAGTTATTATACACTCAACACGCTGATTATATTGGCATTTCTTCGATAATGATTTAAGGTTAAAGACTCTAGTGATTTGTTACAACAAAAATTCCTAGAAATCTTATTTCATTAACCAAAGTTTCGAAAATATGCAGACGTCAACACGCTTCGACTTTCAAAAATCTATCAATGAGATTTTCAGTATCTCAGAGGTTGGTCTAGTTATTTTAGACGAAAATCGAGAAATAATATGGATAAACAATGAGTTTGAGCGTTGGAGCGGAGAAAACAGTAACTACTGGCAAGGCCAAAATTGGATGGCTTTGCCCCTAGAGGCTGCCGATGAAAAGGGCGACCTTTATTGTTTATTGAATACCGAGCGTACTCAAACTCTGTACCTTCATCACTGGACAGCATTGCTTCCTAGTCATCCAACTTATACGGTGCACTTCTTTAAGTCGATGGCACTCACCGCTCACTCTAGCAAATTAAGCCAATTGGCGGGCAGTCTTCCGAAGCGTCCAAACTGGATTCAGTTTTTAGACTATGAAGTATCGCGCAGTCGTCGCTACGATAATCCACTCACCCTGTTTAAGATTAAACTGGTGTGTTTTCAAGCAGTTAATGACCCACAATTAGAGCAGTCCGTTAACAATTTAGTCGAATCGGTTCTGAAAGATGAGTTACGCTGGGCAGACATGATCGGACACTCGGAATCTGGCGAAACGCTGCTGGTCCTCCCTGAGACATCACAGCAAGCCAGTGAAGCGTTGAAAGCAAAACTGGAGCAAGTGATTTCCGAGCGTATGCGTCAAGAGTTCAAAAACTGCGACTTTGAACTGGTCATTGGCGCTGCATTTTGGCAAAAAGGAGATTCAGCAGGCATACTGTTGGACAGAGCTAGAGACGACTTAGTTGCAAAAATGACGGCCCTTATGAGTCAGTATCAAAACACCTGATGACTCTTAACAACCAACAAGAAAAAGGCATGATTCCAAAGCTCTGTCAGCTTCCGCGTGTCTTTATTCTCATATTGTTGTCGGAGCTTCTCGCGCTGCTTTTCACTCTACTAACCTTCAATTCAGCCGAGTCGTTTTGGCTAAAACTCGGGCTCTATAGTTTTTTTATATTCTGGACTAGCTTAGTCATCAGCTTTTTACTTTGTGCCGCCAGAGACTGGTTAAACGCAAAATCAGTGGGTATATCAACCCTCTTAGCGACGGTTATTGTGATGACTACGACGGTGATGTCCAGTCTTATTGCGATTCCACTCGTTGACGTGGGTGTTGAGCTAGACTGGCACAACCCAGAACAACAATGGTTTGTGTTCCGAAATCTGGTTATCGCCACGTTAATTTCATTAGCTTGGATGCGTTATCTCTACCTGCGCCAACGCATGCATAACAGTATTCAAGCTGAGGGAGAAGCGCAGTTTCGAGCATTGCAAGCAAAAATTCACCCTCACTTTTTGTTTAATACTTTAAATACCATCGCCTCCTTGATTTCGATTGCCCCCGAAAAGGCTGAAACAACCATCGAGCGACTAGCAGGGTTGCTCCGCTCAAACCTGCGACCATCACAAGAGCTCATCACCTTGGCGCAAGAAATCATCACCTGCAAAGACTACTTATTTATTGAGCAACAACGTTTGGGTGAAAAGTTAAGTGTCATATGGGATGTGGAGCCATCTTGTGAGCCCTATTTGATTCCGCCATTTACCCTTCAACCTTTGGTAGAAAATGCGGTTTACCATGGAATACAGCAACTGCATAAAGGGGGTACGGTAACCATTTCGGTAAAATCTGATGAGCATTCATTGCTGCTGAGCGTGATTAACCCTGTTCCTGACATCGCGAACAGTCGAGGCAATCAGGTGGCCCATGACAACATTCGAGAACGCCTTAGAATTCGCTATGGCGCTGCGGCGAGCATGACCATCGAACAACACCAACAGCAATACTTAGTAAAATTAATCATACCGCAAACTTTAGAGCAGGAATCGGCTTAATGAATATTCTGATTACTGATGACGAGTATTTGGCCAGGGAGCGATTAAAGCGTTTACTCGAACAGACTGGCGAGCAACACAGCATTTTTGAGGCAGAAACTGGCATAGACGCAATTAAGCAGTGCGCTCAACATTCCATCGACTTGATTTTTCTAGATATTAGAATGCCAGAAATGGATGGACTCGAAGCTGCTTGGCACCTATCACGAACCGAAGCACCGCCAGCCATTATTTTTATCACGGCTTATGATGAATACGCATTACAAGCGTTTAAGGTCAATGCTATCGACTATTTACTAAAGCCTGTGAAGCAAGAGCAATTGGGTGCAGCCATAAAAAAAGCGGGCAAACTCAATCAGCTACAGCTTGCAAAAATGCATGATCAAGCACCACAACTCCCTCAAAGACAGCATATTTCGGCCCGAGTCCGCGGGGAGGTTCAGCTCATCCCACTCCAAGACATCATTTATTTTCAAGCCGATCAAAAATACGTCAACGTAAGGCATCGTTCTGGCGAAGTTTTAATCGAAGAGCCACTGAAACAGCTTGAACAAGATTTTCCGGAGCAGTTTGTTCGCATTCACCGAAACGCCCTGATTAATCAAAAATACATCAACGGTTTAAGTAAAGACGAACACGGTCATCTATTTGTGACGCTTAAGCATTGTGACAGTCAATTAGAGGTAAGCCGTCGACACGCTGCCGAGATTCGAAAATTGGTGAAATCGCTCTAAAAGAACTTCAAGACGAACATTAAACTCGGATTTATCTAACGTCTAAAATAGCGATATTCTCTCTTAAATAACGCTCCTTTATGCTAGGATCTAAACTCTTGATCCGTTGAATTTTTTGAAACCGTATATGCCAACCATCCGTATTGCAACACGCAGAAGCCCTCTTGCTCTCTGGCAAGCTGAATTTGTGCGTGCCGAGTTGCTGAGACACCACCCAGATCTAACGGTCGAATTAGTTCCATTCGTTACCAAAGGCGATAAAATTCTCGACACGCCATTGGCGAAAATTGGTGGTAAAGGCTTGTTTGTTAAAGAGCTCGAAGTTGCCATGCTCGAAGGCGAAGCAGATATCGCGGTGCACTCCATGAAAGACGTACCGGCAGAATTTCCTGAGGGCTTAAAGCTTGCGGTCATTTGTGATCGAGAAAATCCTACCGATGCCTTCGTCTCCAATATCTATAATCGAATCGATGAAGTACCCTCTGGCGCCATTATTGGAACGTCTAGTTTGCGTCGGCAGTGTCAAATCAAAGCGTTACGACCCGATATCGAAATTAAAACATTACGAGGTAATGTGGGTACACGCCTCCAAAAACTTGATGATGGCGATTACGACGCCATTATTTTAGCCACTGCCGGCTTAACGCGCCTCGATCTTAACTACCGCATTAAAAGCGAAATTGCTCCAGAAATATTGTTACCTGCCGCCGGGCAAGGCGCGGTCGGCATAGAGTGTCGCAGCGATGATGAAGCAACACTGAATTTACTTGCTCCGCTTAATCACAAATTAACCGCGGCACGAGTCCGTGCTGAACGGGCATTAAGCCATGCTCTAGAGGGTGGTTGCCAAGTTCCAATCGGTGCCTTTGCAGAGTTATCGCCAGACAATCAATCTGAGCTGAGATTGCGAGGACTCGTCGGAGAAGTAGACGGCTCTCGATTACTGAGGTTTGAACACTTTGGCAGCCTACTAGAACCAGAAAAGCTAGGAATAGTGGTTGCGGAAGCTTTGAAAGAGCAAGGAGCAACCGCAATCATTCAGGCGCTTCAGGATATCTAGCATAACCCAATGGCGACGCTAATCATTACTCGACCACTTGCAGCAATCCCAAGCACTGCAAGTTGAGCTGGAGCAGCGGCATTTTAAAACGCTTAGTTTTCCGTTAATCTCAGTCACACCATTAGCGTCAAAAATGCCAATTGACTCGGCCGATAAAGTGATTGCTATCAGTCCGAACGCCGTGAGATTTGCTGAGAAATTACTACTAAATTTGCCTCGCCAAAAAGCAGAGAAACTTCTCGCTACACCGCTTTTAGCGATTGGAGAGAGTTCGGCTTTAACTGCTCGAAGCCATGGCTGGAAACACGTCGATTACTCAACCATCGCCAACAGTGAGGCTTTATTGACCCATCCAGCGTTGAATAACGTGGCCGGACAGCGAATCATGCTATTATGCGGCGAAGGTGGCAGAGATACGATTCAAACCGCTTTACAAGCAAAAGGGGCTAGCGTCGTTCGTTGGGAAGTATATCAACGCCATCCAAAGTTGCTGACCGAACAACAGCGAGCAATATTGGCCAAGTCTGAGCAACCTGTCTATTGGATAGTTTCCTCGCAAGTTGCAATCGATGCTTTGGTTGACAGTACAGACCAAAAATTAATCGTAACCAGTGAACGCCTAGCCAACTATGCGCAAACGCTCGGCTTTTCAGTGGCGCTAACGTTATCAAGTGCTGAATCCAAAAGTATCGCGAAACAATTAGAACATCTAAAGAATAAACTATAGGAAGTCTTCAATGAGCGACACACCTAAAGACCAAGAAGAAAATTCAATTGAGTCAAGTGCTCTTAATGAGAGCTCCGAGTCGACAGGACACATCGAAAAGCGCACCAATACTCGATTTTCTTGGGGTATTGGTTTGGTTGGTTTATTGCTGCTACTCAGTTGTGGACTTTCTAGTTGGGTGTATTACCAATATTACCTTGGACAACAAACCTTTACGTCCACGGTTTCTAATCTGCAAGGGCAATTAGAGCAACAAAAGCAGAACCTACAACAACGCGAACAACTAGCACAACAATTGAATAAACAAATTAATCAACTAGGAAAACAGCTTTCTCAGCAAGAAAGCGCGAATGGTTTATTACGGCAACAAATAGTCGCTACTCAAGATAAATTGCGTTTATTGACCAGCCAGGGTAAACAAGAATGGGTCCTCGAACAGGTTCACTATTACCTGCGCCTTGCACAAGAAAAACTTTATTTCGAACATAATCGAGATGTCGCCATCGCTTTACTCATGCAAGCAGAAGCTACGCTCAAAGACGAAGGCGATTTACAACTCACGCCTCTACGACAAGCCATTAGTAATGATTTATTAACCCTAGATGCCTTGCCCAGTTTTGACAGTTCCAGTGTACTCATTCGATTGAATAGTATGAGTGACGCTATTACTTCGCTCACGACCAGTGCACCCCAATTCAAGAATGTGGCAGATTTACCCAACGTCGAGAATAAAGCCTGGTACGATAGATTTGTTGCAACCATGTCAAAGATTACAGAAGATGCAATAAAGATTCGAACGCATGACGATAAAGTACAGCCAATGCTCACTAAAGAGCAAAAGGCAATTCTGCAAGCGACCATTCAATTAGCACTAGCACAAGCACAAACGGCCGTGCTTGAAAATAATAACGAGTACTATCTTTCTCGATTGACTTTCAGTGAGTCAATCATCCATCAATATTTCAAAATTGACGATGCGTCGCAGTCAATTCTTAATCAACTCTCTGAACTAAAGAAGGTGTCTTTCGACAACTCCATTGAATTGAACTTAACTTCTCGCCAGTTAATTGAAGAAATAAAAGAGCAACGTCGAATGCAGTGGCTGAGTGAACAGCAAAACCCTAAAGAAAGCGGAGACTCTCAATGAGACTATTTTACTTTCTTTGTGCAATCGTTATTGGAGCGGTTCTCGCATATATTATTAAAGACCAACACGGTTATGTCTTGATTGCATGGGGAAAAACAACCATAGAGATGAGACTATGGCTGGGCGCATTTTTATTGATCAGTTTTACTATCGCGGTGATTTTTTTAAGTTGGATTCTATTAACCGTAAAGCGTAGCGGACGACGAGTAAAAAGGTGGACGGCGCAACGTGGGAGTCAAAAGTCTCGAGGACAAACCATTAACGGATTAATAGCGCTAACAGAAGGACACTGGACAAAAGCGGAGCAGTTTTTTCAAAAGGCCAATGAAAAATCAGACAGTCGTCTGATCAATTACATATTGGCTGCAAAAGCTGCCCAAGAACAAGGTAACTATAAGGCGAGAGACTTATATTTACAAAAAGCATCTGAGTGGGAACCAGACGCCAGTATCGCGGTTAGTGTAACTCAGGCGGATCTTCAATTTGAAAGTGAGCAGTACGAGCAAGCGTTAGCAACGCTTTCACAACTTTGGTCTCAGAAACGACGACATCCCTACGTTTTGAAATTACTGGCGAAGTGCTATGTACAATTAAATGACTGGTCTTCGCTCTACGACTTATTACCACAATTAAAAAAGCAACAGATATTTTCGAACGAAGTCTTTAGTTCCATAGAACAAGAATGTTTAATCAACTTTATTCATTCATCAGCGAACAAAGGTTGTGAGCATCTACAAACAGTGTGGCAACAGCTGCAAAGTGACTATCAAAAGCGTGAAGACTTAGTGGAGTGTTTCGCAACTTACCTGATTCAGTTTGGCGCAAATGCAGAGGCCGAAATGGTACTGCGTACTGCACTAAAGCGACGCTACTCCGCAAAACTAATTTATCGATATGGTAAAGCAAATGGACGAGATGCAAAGTCGCAACTCGCTTTTGCGGAAACATTTAAAGAGCAAGGTGCTCGAGATTGGCAATGTTTGCTCTCTCTTGGACAGCTAAGCTATCGAAATGAATTATGGGGAAAAGCCAATAGTTATTTGGAGCAAGCATTAAACCTGCACCCAGATTTAGAAGTGCTAAGACTGTTGCTTGATGTAAAACAACACTTAGATGAACCCAATAAAAATATATTAAACCTAATAACTCAGGTATTAGACCGTCGCGAAATATCGACGACAACTGTCCCCTTAAATTTAAGGTTAGAGCAAGAGAAAGAACATGAGTAAATCACCACCAAGCGTCGGCTTTGTATCTTTGGGCTGTCCGAAAAATACCGTAGACTCAGAAAGAATCATGACGCAGCTGAGAGCAGAGGGTTATCAGTTATCCAATAGTTACCACAATTCCGACTTAGTGGTGGTAAACACCTGTGGCTTCATCGATGCCGCAGTACAAGAGTCATTAGATGCCATTGGCGATGCGTTAAATGAAAACGGAAAAGTAATTGTCACGGGTTGCCTCGGGATTAAAGAAGATACTATTCGTGAAGTGCACCCAAATGTACTCGCGGTTACCGGACCTCATGCCTATGATGAAGTGCTTTCTCAAATCCATCAGCAGCTTCCTCCAATGCATGATCCCTTTATGGATCTAGTTCCGCCAGCCGGGTTAAAACTAACCCCTGAGCACTATGCTTATTTAAAAATTTCAGAAGGATGCAACCATAATTGCACCTTTTGTATCATTCCATCGATGCGTGGGAAACTCGTTAGTCGAGATATAGGCAGCGTATTGCAAGAAGCTGAAAATCTCGTAAACAATGGTGTTCGCGAATTGCTAGTCGTTAGTCAAGACACAAGTGCCTATGGAATTGATGTAAAGTATAAAACTGGCTTCTGGGGTGGATCTCCGGTAAAAACTCGCTTCAAAGAATTGTGCCAAGAGTTAGGAAAAATGGATGCATGGGTACGTTTACATTATGTATATCCTTACCCTCATGTTGACGAAGTTATTCCGTTAATGGCAGAAGGATTAATCCTCCCTTACCTCGACATACCTTTTCAACATGCCAGCCAACGTGTTTTAAAAAATATGAAAAGACCAGCGGCAAGTGAAAAGGTACTGACTCGAATAAAACAATGGCGAGAAATTTGTCCTGAAATAGCAATCCGTAGCACCTTTATTGTAGGTTTTCCGGATGAAACAGAAGATGATTTCAAGCAACTCATCGACTTCTTATACGAAGCTCAACTCGATCGTGCGGGTGCTTTTAAATATTCCCCCGTGGATGGCGCAACGGCAAATAGCTTACCTAATCATGTCGATCCCGACGTTCAACAACAACGCTGGGAAACATTCATGGCCGTTCAACAAGAAATAAGTTCTAGCAAATTGCAATCAAAAGTAGGGACACGACAAGAAGTATTGATCGATGAAATTACTGACTCAGGCGCGACTGGACGAAGCCGTTTCGATGCTCCTGAAATTGATGGGCTGGTTCATATTACAACGGATGAAAAACTAGAGAAAGGCGACTTAGTCGAAGTTACCATACAGTCAGCCGACGATTACGATTTATATGCTTAGAAAAAGGGCCCGAAAGGGCCCTTTTTTTATTTACCGATGAATTTTTCTAAAAAAGTTTCTATCTGTTGATAGAGTTCATAATTGTTCTTTTCATTTCTAAAACCATGACCTTCTAGCGGTTGAACGTTAGATTGATAAGGATACTTTTTCTTATCTAAAGCCTTCGCTAGGGCTTCATATTGTTCAATAGGAACACGGGGATCGTCTTCTCCATGAACCAAAAACACGCCGGCTTTAAGCTTGTCTAAATGATAAATGGGGGATCGTTGACGAACAAACTCCTCATCGTAAGCATTCCAAGCTTCTTTTAAAAATCGGCGACCCCACTCACTTTGAGCAGTATCACTTTCTTCGGTTTGAATAGCAATGTCGTAAACACCAACATAAGCAATTGCGCATTGATACAAATCGGGCTCTTTTACGACACCCATCATCGCAGCGTATCCACCGTAGCTTGCTCCATAAATACAGATACGTTTCTTATCAGCAATTCCTTCTTTGATTGCCCATAGGGTTGCATCGGTCAAATCATCTTGCATCTCTGCACCCATTTTTAGATAAGCATCGTATTGAAAGTCACTACCACGACCACCAGAGCCTCGATAGTTTACTTGCAGTACAGCATAGCCTCGGCTCGCCAAAAACTGAGTGTCACGATTCGAATAGTTATATCCCCACTCATCTTTAGGCCCATACGGCCCACCATGGACATAAACAACCATTGGAAGATTGGTTTTCTTATTCAATGGACGAGTTAAGTAGCCTCTAATTTCGAGCCCATCTCTTGCTTTGAATGCAAAGGGCTCCATTGGGGAAAGCTTTTCACGCTCTATCCAAGGAAGCGTGTCTAACAAATATTCAAGTTCGGAGGTTTTGTTGTGGAACACAAAAAAAGTTCCAGGATTGGTATCTGCCCATACTTTGACTAATGATTTACTTCCATCTTCTGTCGTATTCAACACATCAACCACTTGATCAGGAAAGACCGATGCAAGTGACTTAAGGAATGTAGCGCTTTCAGACTCAGGTTCTAAATAAGTATCAACGACGTGGCCAGGCATTTGACGGAAACCAACCAGCTCATCGGTACCTTTGTCTTGATTATATTTCGTAAGGTATCCTTCAATATCCGCATCGCCTTCAACCGCTCTTATTAAATTAAATGACTTGTCGGATAGATTAAGAGTGTAGATACCTCTCTTTTTATCTTCATTACGAACTTCTACATATAGTTTATCGCCCGAGCCATTAAACATAATCGGACTTAGGCCCATCTTTTTCTCATCAAACTCTGCGAACTTTTCCCACTCGTCTGTTTTTTGATTTCGAATATGAATAAATATCTTTTGATTATCGCGGTCAAATTGAACACCACCTTTGATAAAACCGGTTTGGTCTGCAATCAGACTCATGTCTTTATAAGGAGATTTATCGACTTTGATTTTCGATCCAGTATAAATATTTAATTTATAAATAACTTGATAGCGACCTTCATACATCGAGATTAGAATATGTCGGTCGTCTTTACCTAAGGTATTTAAAATATTATACCCTCGGGGACGATCACCACTACGACCTGGTTTGCTAGGCTCTGGTAACAATTGAACTCGTTTACTGCCATCAATATTGCCAGCAAACAAAAAGCCCGTTGGACGAGCTTGATCCAATGGACCGACTTTTGCGACCAAGGTTGCATAAATTCTTTCGTTATTGAACCAGCCGAAGCCACCGATCTCTTGGTTTTCTTTCGCAAAAGCAAATAGATTTAAGACTTGCTTCGTTTTGGAATCAAGAACGGCTAGTTGTTTTTCATCTTGAACATTCACAGTTGCTGCATAGTAACGTCCATTTGGAGAAACTTTAATATCTGAAATATCTGGGTTTTTAAAAAAATGTTCTACTGGAACCTTTTCAGCAAATAAAAAACTAGAAAATAGTAAAACGATTAAAATAGTTGCTTTTTTCATATTAAAAATCCTAAAAAAAAGGCCGTTCAAAGAACGGCCTTTTCATCTACTTTAAATTAAAAAGTATAGTTTGCTTCGATGAAGAACTCTCGGCCAATTCCCGCACCTGAATAGGTGTAAGGATTATACCAAGGGTGATCATAGAACAAGAAAGTAGAGTCAGATGGTGGTTTTTGGTCAAATACATTTCTTACACGAAGACGCGTAGAGAAATCGTTTGACCAATTATAACCCAAGGTGTAGTTCCAAGTAATGTAAGGACCTACACGACCATTGTCACCTTCAAGATCTGCTGGTGGACGATAGACGCCAGTTGAACCGCGACGGAATGCTGTGATCGCAGTCGACAAGCCATCGTTACGATAACCAAAAGTTGCCGATACTGAAGAACGGAAATCCCAACCACCGTTGTAAATATCATTTCTTAAATCTAAGTAATCTGACTCATTTGTAGATTTGTAGAAATGTTTATTCATGTTGCTGTAAACGATGTCGAAGTTGAAGTTTCCAGCTTCTGTTTGCCAAGAGTTCAATAACCGAGCATCAATAGACGTTAAAATTTCTTTCGCTGAATTGTAAGGCGTACGATTCAAACGCGTTAAGTAAGAAATTCCTGTGTTGTTGTCGAAACCACGATCAACACGCGCATCGATTTCGTTACAGGTGTAACGGCCAACGCTTTGAGAAGGATCATAGTTTGGACCGTCATTGATTTGTGCACGATAACATTCAAATTCTTCTTCAAGAATTAAACGTGGTGACTCAGTAACAATTCGGTCTTCAAGCTCAACTCGGTTCCAATCGACGATTAATTGTGTGGTTTCACTAATATCAACCGACAGGCCTAAGCTGATTGTATTACCTGTTTCATCTTTCAACGGAGTAGCACCAACGTCTTGTGGACCAACTCGTTGCGTGAACACAGATTGCGCGTCACAAATACTGGTATCAAAATTATTGATATCAGGATTGTTTCCTAAAGCAACTTCGTTTTGGAAACACTGAACTAAGTCCGTTGCTCCTGTGAAGCTTCCTGAACGCACGTAAGTGATTGCCATATCTGGCGCTCGGTAACTGCCGCCGTATCCACCACGAACCAGTACACTGTCTTGAGGTCGCCATTCAAAGGTTAGCTGCGGAGTGAATCGAGTTCCGATGTCTGAAGAAAAGCTATCGTAACGATCCAATCGACCAGCGACGTTTAAGGTGAAAGTCTCGTGTAATGGGAAGCTCACCTCGATGCCTGCAGCAGAGCGATCGCGATCACCAATACCGGTGTAACCGGTCAGTCCCCACCATCCTGATCCAACTAGATAGTCAGCAGGTGGCGCTTGAGTTAACCGCTCATCAGGCTTGTATTCAAGCTCTTGACGCTCATGCTCGATCACGGCCGCATAACCAATGGCACCAGCGTCCATTTCACCCAACTCACCGGTCAAGGTAGCTTGGAAGCTCAACGAAGAGGTTTCATTTGAGTACTCTTGAATGCCAATAGCGTCGTTAATCAATGCACGACTGTTATCATCTAACGGACGGAACAATGCGTCAGTGTCGAGACCAAAGGTCCCATTACCTTCCCACCAGTTGTCGCCAAAGAATCCAATACCGTTGTAATCACCTAAGAATACATCGATTACGCTTTCGGCTTTCCACCAAGGATTTTTCTGAGTTGACTCGTAAGCAGAGTAGTTCACCACAGCTTCCCAATCATGGAAACCGATATTGCCTTGCAATCCAACACTGAAAGTAATCGCTTTATCGTCGAAGGTTTGATCAAGATCTCGTTGAAGTTCTGTCGCAGAGAATCGACGTTGAGCGATGTACCAGTCGTAGTAATCACCAAAAGAGAAAGGCGTAGGAACGATGGTGTCAGTATCTAAAATATCCTGACTGATCGTTAAGTACCGATTACCACTGGCTGACTCACTTTGGTAATACATAAGATTTGAGAACAATTTCAGATCGTTCGATACTTCGTAAATGCCATCAAGCATAAACGATATTGAGTCTTTCTTGTTTCTAAGATTCGTATCTGCAGCACCGTCTGATCCACAGAACCAACCAAAGTCTGGACGGAACGCTCGCTCAGAACCGTTGTTTAAGGTTTCACAACGATCAACGCCATTGGCCAGAGGATCGACATAACGATCTCTACCCCAATAAAATTCCCAATAATTTGAGTTGATAATGTCGCGAAGCAAAACGCCTTGACCGTAAGGGAAATCTAAATCTGAATCGTAATCGTCAAAATCGCCAGCTTTAAGCGCGTCAAATTTTTGAAACTCGACCGCCGCGGTGATGTTCCCTTTATCAAAGGTACTTCCCGTTACAAATTGAATTTGTGTTTGACCAGAACTCGATTCTTGTGGGCGACCATAAATCGCTGTCAAAGTGGTTTCATCAACGTCATTACGAAGAATGATGTTAACAACACCCGCAACCGCGTCAGAACCATAAATCGCAGAAGCTCCGGTGGTTAACACTTCAAGCCGCTCGATCGCAGCCGCAGGAATTGATCCATAGTTAAATACCGAAGCGTTCGATTGATAAGCTGCGGGGTAGTTCGCGACGCGACGACCATTAACAAGTACTAGAGTGTTTCCAACACCAAAACCACGAAGGTTTAACGTTTGAACATCTGGAGTGAATAACTGCGACTCAGGACCTTCAAATTGAAAACCGTTATTTTGAGGTAGATTTCGCAGCGCATCAAATACGGTTACATGGCCTTTAGCCGCCATGTCTTCGCGACTGATCACGATTACCGGAGAGGCGCCTTCAACTTCCGATCTTTTTATCCGTGAACCAGTAACGGTAATTTTGTTCTTTTTTTCTTCTGCTCCCTCGTCTTCAGCGGCAAAAACCGGCGCGCTAAGCAACGAAGTTGCCGAAGAAAGAACGATTGCGAACTTTACTGCGTTCGCCAATACATTTCTTTTCATGGCAAAGTTTCCCTGGTTGTTTTTGAATAGCTATTAATTATATTTTTTTGAGATAGTCTTTCGACCACACAATGTATAACCCATCACAGCAAAAGTGTCTACTAGGTCATCCATTTAATCGAGTGTTGATATTACCACTTATAACTTTTTTGCAGAACAGACCAGATTTTCAATAAGAAAACTGGTATTCAATAAAGAACTCTCGACCAATCGCATCGTATTGACTGCGGTCATAATACGGCCACTCGATTCGCGAGGGATCAATGGGCGGCTCTTTATCAAATGCGTTTCTAAGCACGAAAGACACTCGGTGTGACCGGTTGAACTCGTTCTTCACAATTAGGTTGGTGATGGTCCAGGGATTAATCTTTCCGGTACCGTCAAAATTGATTCGAGAACCTTTACGATACCAAGACAAGGCCGTCGTCCAGTTATCGACTCCCCAAGAAAGCGACAGGTTTGTTCTTGACTTGACTTCGCCATTGCGCGGATCGTTTTGATAGTTACCTTCGTAAGTTGACGGTTCGCTGGCTATTTCTTGTATTTCTGTTTTTAATATTCTTGAATATTTAAAATCAACGCCAAAAGAGCCCAGGTCAGAATCGGCATAAAACCAGTTAGCTGAGAACTCAACCCCTTTTTGTCGGCGCAGAGCGCGATTGACTGGTGAATTGACGATGCCTATCACACCAAAGCCATTTCTGAAAACACGGGCGTTGGTGTCTTGGCAAATTTGAGAGTTAGGATCGACCGCATCACCGGTAGTAAAGTTTACACCTGCGTCGCACTGCGCCTCCCACAACAAATACTGTGACTCCAATTGCAGGCCAACTTGGTTTTCTAGGTCAATTTCATACCAGTCAATCGCCAGGCCTAGGTTTTCTATACCGGTGTATGAAAAGCCAAACGTCCGTGAACTGCCTTTCTCTTCTTCTAACTCAAGGTTCCCACTCCATATTACCGGTGTTGAAGTCGCCACGTAATTCAAATTATTTTCACAATCCTGATAGCTATTCCCATCGACATTAACGCACTGGAAAACATCAATAACATCGGTGAAGTAAATGGTTGGGTCAGCAAACAGATAATGCATATCTGGGGCACGGAAACTGGTGCTGTAGACGGCATTAACACTCAACGATTCCGTTGGACGCCACTGCATCGAGCTTTTCCAAGTCTTCGCACTTCCAACATTTGAGTCATCTTGGTAATCATCCCATCGAGTCGCCAAGGTTAAGTCGAGCTTACCCAGCGAGTCGTTTCGCATTAACGGGAAAAACCATTCGAAGCCTATGGCATAACGGTCGCGATCTCCCCTTCCAGACGAACCTCCGAAACCAAACCACTCAAAATTTTGACTGGTTTCATCGACGTTGATGCGGTAGCGAGTTTTGTTCCACTCAGCGATGAATGCATAGCGAGACGGTTGATTATTGATGGAAAAGCCATCGCCAGACATCCAGTAAGACAAATTCATTGATTTTGAATTTGAATCGTTGAATCGAGTACCAATAACGTTTTGAAAGTCGCTTGGTTGGTAAACGTTAAAGATATCTTCGGCAACGTTGAAAAAGTTGACGATGCTGTCATTACGAAATTGTCGTGACGATTCATAAGAATCATATTCACTAAGAGTAAACGTCACCTGATAATCAAAGTTTGACGCTAAACCACTGAAACCCGTCGTTAGAGATAAACTTTGTTCATCAAATTTTTTATCTTGATTGCCAGTTTCTTCGAAAGTGAACTCTCGATACACATAATTTGCATTGCCTGAAAGATCATCAATGGAGCCTTCCCAAAACAGTGGAAATGAGCGTGCATCCGTCTGGCTATCCCATAAGATACCGTCAATAAACCACTGTCCATATTTAGTCGGTAGTTCAATATGTGTGAATATAGAGGCATCTTCTCTTTTATTTCGCAGGCTATCTTCTCGTCGAGTTCCGCGAGAACAGTAGGAATTCGAATCGACGGTGACTAACTCGGAAGGATGAGGATCACACGCAGCATTGCTTGGAACCTCAAATAAGCCAGTCACAAAGTCATAAGCACCTATAGAAACAGGTAATATATTGGGCTTAGTCTCAGATAAGTAGTTTCTTTGTTCGGCAAAAATGGGGTCACGCTTCTCCCACTGATACCCAATGGTGATCAAATGATCAGAGCTGCGAAAGCTATTTCCGCCAGAAACTTTTAACGATCGACCGCCACCTCGAGTGGTATCACCATAAGTGAGGCTTAGTTCATCATTATCGAACTCTTCTCGTAAAATAACATTGATGACTCCTGCAATTGCATCCGATCCATAAATTGCAGAAGCGCCATCGGTTAATACATCCACTCGTTCGATCGCGATGGTTGGTACCGTGGCAAAATTGAAAAAGTTAGCTTCACTTTGGTAAGGCGTTGGGTTTAATGCGAGTCGCTGCCCATTAACCAACACTAAAGTTCGCCCAGGTCCGAATCCTCGCAAATTGACAGCTTGAGCTGCCGAGGTAAATCCGTTAGGAAATTGATCGCCTTCTAAAAGCGACCCCGTCTGAGCGGTCAATGCCATCAAGGCTTCGTACAGATTTGTGTGTCCTAGGCGGGCTAAATCGTCGGCGGTCAAAGTTAGAATAGGCGCCGGACCCTTCTCATCTTTCTTAATTAATGAGCCGGTGACTGTGACTTTCTTATCTTGATCCGAATCTTCTGAAGGTGTTGCGCTGTAAACCCATTGCGACATGGTCGATGCAACACACATCCAGAACCAACTTGAACGCATTCTTTGTTCCCCAGTTAAAACCGCCTATCTTCGGCTTTACAACCACTACATTTTACAATTGCCACTTTTAGCAATGACTATAGCATTATTTTGTATCTTAAGCGGGACTTAGCGCCCACTTCATCAACCGACAACTATTACTCAATGTACTGTACAACTGCAATCTTTACCCTTTAAAACGTGAATATTACACAAAGTTATTCTTCGCTTATAAATACAGTTTTGTTAATGAATTAATGTATGGACGAACTTCATCGTCAAACGGTACATCTCGGGCTTTACTCAAAATTGAGCGTAAAACTCGCTGCTCATCCTGATCAACTTCGCCATCTTCGAGAGCGATAGTAATTATTCGTTCCAATTCATCAACTGAATATCGTCCATCTTTTGCAAAGGATGAGATTGATGCCATGATCATTTTCACATGACTCGGAACTTCTTTTATTTGATTGGTTCTTTTTGATGCCTGACTGTCTTGATCGCTCATAGATAACCCCGTTTAATTATCCTTGCTGGCTACGGCATATATGCCTGGAGCATTCCTAAGGTATTCGTTAAAATCCATGCCGTATCCAAATACATAACGATCGGGTATTTCTATACCTACATAGTCAGCTTGGTAAGTTGGATTGGCCTTTCTATCATGCTTTTTATCCAGCAAAACTGCTGTTTTAACCGATCGAGCGCCCTGCGCCTTTATCGCATTGAGAATCGCCATCAGCGTGTGCCCTTCATCAAGAATATCATCGACGACCAACACATTGCGATCGAGCAACTCATATTGAGGTAGCGCTTTCCAATGCAGCTCTCCACCTTGAGTCTTGCCCCGGTATCGAGTGGCATGACAATAATCAATATTCAAAGGGAAAGTAAGCTTGGTTAAAAGTTGACCAGCAAAGACTAATCCACCATTCATAATGGATAAAACAACCGGATTCGCCTCAGCCAAGTCATGATTAATTTGATACGCCATTTGATTAATGGCCTGCTCCACTTCTTGCTGAGTGTAGAGACAGTCTGCTGATTTAAAAACATCGTTAATGGTTTCGATGATTTCTTTATCTTTCACGTTAACATCCTTTTCTTTTTATTATCGTAGCCTTAACTAATCTGTACTAGCTCAGACTTAATCTGACAGTTACCCGTTTTTCAATTGGTGTCTGTCAGTTTAGATTTGAGCTAGATTTTTGTCAGCCCAAATTCTCTTACCATCAATTAATGTTTCATTGGGCGTTCGTCCACAACACATTTTTCCTTGATGGGTGCGTTCATTATTGTAGTAAACTATCCATTCGTCCAGATCCTTTTGAAGCTCATCCAGTGAACTGTATAATTTCTTCCGAAATGTAACCTGGTAGAACTCGTTCAATATCGTTTTATGGAATCGTTCGCAGATACCATTGGTTTGCGGTGACATTGCTTTAGTCTTTGTATGCTCGATGTCATTGATTGCTAAATACAGCTGATAGTCGTGATGTTCAACTTTTCCACAATACTCAGTGCCGCGATCCGTTAATACTCGCAACATGGGTAACTCATGTTGCTGGAAGTAAGGTAGCACTTTGTCATTAAGTATGTCGGCTGCGGTAATAGGTGTTTTTGTGGTGTAGAGTTTGGCAAAGGCAACTTTGCTGTAAGTGTCGATGAAGGTTTGTTGGTAAATTCGTCCAACGCCCTTTAGGTTACCGACATAAAAGGTATCTTGTGAGCCTAAGTAGCCAGGGTGAGCTGTTTCAATCTCACCACAGGCTTCATCATCATTTTTCTTCTTCTCAAGTGCAGCTATTTGGCTATCGGTCAGTATGATGCCCTCTTTAGCAACCTTATCTTCCAGTGCCTTCAAGCGCTTCTTAAAGTTTTCTAGGTCATGCCTGAGCCATATCGACCGGACACCGCTCCCTGATACAAAGACTCCTTTCTTTCGCAACTCGTTACTGGTTCGGTGTTGGCCGTGTGCCGGAAACTCAATGGCATAATTGATAACCGCTGTTTCTGTGGCTTCATCAACGCGATTTTTAACATTTGGGTTGCGACGGCTCTTGCTGATAAGGGCATCGATACCGCCTTCTTCGACCAGTTCTTGATAGCGATAAAATGTATCTCGTGATACGCCCATTACCTTACAGGCTTTCGATACGTTCCCGAGTTCTTCTGCTAAGTTAAGTAAACCAGCTTTGTGTTTTATGATTGGGTTGTTAGTATGTAGCATGAGAGTTACCTCTATAACGTTCTGATTTAAAGATTCGACACCTTTAATCAAAACGGGTAACTCTCACTTTTTCAAGTTGATGTGTCAGATTAAGTCGAGACTAATTCAACTAATCAGAGTCAATGTTTACCCACTGAATCATCTGTTCTGTCGGCTTCTTCTTCTTTGCTACCGGCTCAGAATCGGTCATGTTTTCTTCATAACCACATTCGACACAATGCATATGAGAACCTTGCTCAGACTCTACCAGCGTAATGACGTCTAACTCACTACAACTCGGACACTGAGCACCAGCAATAAATCGTTTTTTCATTGTTCACCTAAAAGTTGTTCGTGCAACTGAGCCTGTTGCTGCTCAATTTGGTCTTGGAGCTCAAACCATTCTGCTTCGAATGCGTCCAGTTTTGCTCTTGCTTCCGATTGCTCTGCAATCAGCTGAGTGAGTAGTGCTTTATTCTTTTCTTGATACAACTCCGGATTACTCATTTCTTGCTCTATATTGTTAAGCTCGACCTGCATTTTTTCCATGCCCTGTTCAGACGTTTGAAGTTGCTTTTTCAACGGAGCCATTGCCTGCCGAAGTTGAGCCTCGAGTTGCTTCTGTTTTTTGCGATCAACACTACTGATGCTAGTCGATGTTGATGATTCCACCGCTTCATTCTCACCACTGCCCCATCGATTCGCCTTTAGCCATTGATGATACTGCTGTGTATCTCCATCAAATGCACAGACTCGTCCACTGTCGACCAAGTAGAGTTCATCAACCGTCGCATCCAATAAAAATCGATCATGTGATATCAATACCACAGCGCCAGCAAAATTCTGAATAGCTAAAGTTAATGCGTCTCGCATTTCCATATCTAGATGATTCGTTGGTTCATCGAGAAGAATTAAATTGGGTTTTTGGTAGATCATCAAAGCTAATACCAATCGCGCCTTTTCGCCACCTGAAAAAGATTCAACCGGCTCAAAAACCTTGTCACCATGAAAATTATACCCACCTAAATAATTGCGAACCTCTTGCTCCGTTAAATGCTCATCTAATTGTTGCATTTGAGAAAAGGCAGAGGCTTTACCATTGAGCTGTTCTAATTGGTGTTGAGCAAAATACCCGACTTGTAAATTTTTGCTTTGTTGCCGCTCGCCAAGCATTGAAACTTCAGTATTCGCGATCGCCTTGAGTAAGGTCGATTTACCAGCGCCATTGCGGCCGAGGAGTCCAATACGAGAGTCACAACGAATGGAAAAGTCCAACTCATTAAGAATCCAAGTGTCTTGGTAACCAACCGTCAATTTTTCAAATTTAAGAAGCGGATCCGGTTTGTGTAGCGGGTCAAAAAATTCAAATGACAAGCGTTCTCTGACGCGAATATTTTCAACACTTGCCATTTTTTCAAGTGCTTTTACTCGACTTTGAGCTTGCTTTGCCTTGCTGGCTTTCGCTTTAAAACGATCAATAAACGATTGCAAATGCGCTACTTTAGCTTGTTGCTTTTCATACATTTTTGCTTGCAATTGTTCTTGTTGTGCTTTCAGTTTTAAAAATTGTGAGTAGTTACCGCTGTAGCATTTAACCTCGGTCGATTCGAAATGCCATATTTTTTCAACTAAAGCGTCTAAAAAGTCTCGGTCGTGAGAGATCACCAGTAAAGTACCCGGATATTTCTTTAAAAATGATTCGAGCCAAAACACAGCGTCTAAATCTAGATGGTTGGTAGGCTCGTCGAGCAATAAGATGTCAGAGGGCATTAACAGTGCTTGCGCTAAATTCAGTCGAACTCGCCAACCACCGGATAGCTGATCAACATGTGTATGAATAAGCGCTTCACTGAAACCCAAACCGTAGAGAAGTCTTGATGCCCGAGCTTCAACGTCATAAGCGCCAATATTTTCTAACTTTTCATGTAATTCGGCAATTCGATGTCCATCGTTGTCAGACTCTGCTTGTCGTAAGTCGGCTTGCGTTTTACGTAAGATTTGATCGCCATCAAGAACATAGTTTAAGGCCGATTGTGCGACACCGGGCGTTTCTTGTTTTACTTGCGCAATTCTTAATTTGTCCGAGAGTTCTACTTCACCTTGATCGCTGGCAATTTCACCGAGGATCAACTGAAACAAAGTAGACTTACCACAACCATTGGCTCCAACGATTCCGACTTTTTCTCCGTTAAATAAAGTCGTATCTAAGCGGGTCACGAGAGGTTTTGCCGCTCGTGAGTATGCAACGTTTGAAAATGTGATCATATAGTAATTACTACTCAGTGCTGGTAGGGTTGAGAAAAAATCAAGGCTTAGCGATGTCCGACACCACTATTGTATTAATAACCCTAGTAATTTACAAAGTCATACTGTTACTGATTGGCTTTTGGGCAAGTAAACGCAGTCAATCGACCACCGACTACTTTCTTGCGGGTCGTCAGCTAGGCCCCTGGGTGGCCGCCATTAGTGCGAGCGCCAGCTCTAGTTCGGCTTGGACTTTACTAGGAGTCAGTGGAGCAGCTTATTTATGGGGGTTTTCAGCCATCTGGCTATTGCCGTCCGTACTTTTGGGTTTTTGTTTCAATTGGTTTTGGCTCGCGCCAAGAATTCAAAAACTCAGCCAAGCTGAGAAGGCGGTTACATTGACCGATCTATTGGTCCCGCAGCCACATCAAACGATGGCACTGACCATTCGGCGAGCGGCGACTATGATCATTGTATTTTCGTTTACTTTCTATATTGCGTCTCAATTTAAAGCCGCTGGCACCAGCTTCAACTCGGTATTCGACTTAAGTTTCAATCACGCCATCATCCTTGGCGCACTGATCATTATGATATATACCTTGCTTGGAGGTTTTTGGGCCGTCAGTGTTACCGACACGCTTCAAGGTTTACTCATGGCAGGTACAGCTTTGGTACTGCCCATCGCTGCACTGATCCACCTAGGTGGCTTAGGAGAAATGGTCACTAAAATCGAACAGTTACAGCTCATCGGTTTTACCAGTTGGAGTGGTGAACACAGCGGCATTGCGGCGCTTGGTTTTATCATCGGTCTTCTAGGAATCGGTAATGGCTATCCAGGTCAACCCCATGTAGTTAATCGGTTTATGGCGTTGAAAGATAAAAGAAGTCTCGATCAGGGACGTGTTATCGCGCTTACTTGGGCCATGTTTGTGTACGTTGGCATGTTAATTTTAGGCTGGAGTGGTCGGGTCATTGTTCCCTTTCTTAGCGATGGAGAGTCGGTGTTTTTCGCGGTCACCCAAACACTGTTTTCACCAATGGTAGCTGGAATCATGATTGCAGCCGTTCTTTCAGCAGTTATGTCGACAGCCGACTCACAAGTTTTAGTGGTGTCTTCCTCAGTCGCTTACGACTTAAAGCCCGGCCAACGAACCCACAGTGTATTAGGCGCTCGGCTCGCCGTATTGGGAGTTTGCCTATTTGCAACGCTGCTCGCCTTGTATATGGATGACGCTATATTTAGTCGTGTGCTATTTGCATGGCACGCCATAGGCAGTGCCTTCGGCCCAATCCTGATCGTTCGATTGATGCGTCGACAAATGAATAACGGTATCGCTTTGTGGTCAATGATGGTTGGTTTTGGTTTAACGGTATTTATCAATCATTATCCAAACTGGCCTGGTGATTTCGCCGAACGCTGGATACCCTTTACTCTCGCCTTTGCCATTGCGCTGTTAGGATCAAAAAAGCCATCTTAGTCCCTTAAGATGGCGTGGAGAGTTGGTGACTGGATTAACTTGGTTTGGCTTCTGTTTGTGGAGTTTCGCTAACCACCTCTGCTTCATGGGCCTCGGCTTTTTGTTCAGCGGAAGGCGCTTGCGGTTGCTCTGACTGCGTCCATTGAGTGATCTTATTTTTCACCGAACAGAACAGCTCAGTCCAAAATTCATGAAATGCAGCACCTAAAACAATTCCAACGATCAAATAAAGCATTCGGTTCTCCTTTATCAGTAGGTTACCGATGAAAAGGCCATAGACTTTCCCCTTCATCGACTCTGTACCAAACCAATACAAGTCTTATGCCAAAAAATAAACCCCTTAAATACAATAAGTTACAGTTGTCTGTTAATTTATCTTAGTGGAATTGACGACTTTTTAGTGAGTTTGAAAAGATTTTTCTTCGACCTGCTTTGTGTTTACTTCAGACTCCTCTTACAATGCGCCAATAAGAAAAGAAACGGTAGGAAGCTCAATGAGTTGGTGGACACTTCTTCCGCCAGTGCTGGCAATAGCACTGGCTATTTGGAAGCGCGAAGTTATTTTAGCCTTATTGGTGGCCATATTCAGTGCGGAATGGTTGCTTGCGGACTTCAATATCGCTTTGGGCTTACTCAATACGACAGAGCGCATCGTAGCGGTTTTCCAAAGTGCCGGAAATACTCGAATTTTGCTCTTCAGTTTGCTCATTGGTGCACTTCTAATGCTCATTCAACGATCAGGCGGAGTCAGTGCATTTGTCCAGTGGGTGGCGCATAAAGGATTGGCCAATACCCCTCGAAAGGTCGGTATGCTGCCCGCAATAATGGGCATATTAATATTCATAGAAACCAATTTAAGCGTTTTAACGTCCGGCATTCTCGCCCGTAACTTGTTTGATAAGTTCAACATGTCTCGAGAGCGCTTAGCATTTATTATCGATTCTACCTGCGCTCCGGTATCAGTATTGATCGTTCTAAACGCCTGGGGGGCGTACATTCTTGGGCTACTCAGTGACTACCCCATTTCAACCAACCAAGTGTTACTCAGCTCTATTCCCCTAAACTTTTATGCTGTGACAACGCTCGGATTGGTGTTTTATACGGTTCTCACCAATCGTGTTCATGGTCCAATGAAACGGATTGAACATCATCGACGCGAGGTACCACTAGAGCAATTAGAGCCAGCAACCCACAAGCGTTACATGCTACTGCCTTTAGGGACTATGATTGGCAGTATTATTGGGTTTATGTGGTACACCGGGGCGGCAGCAATCAACTCCGCTTCACCTTGGCAAGTAAGCTTATCCGAGGGCATTCTCAACGGCTCAGGCTCCAAGGCGGTATTGTGGGGAACGGTTCTTGGCCTATTGTGTGCCTACTTGTTGCTTAAATTTCAAGGAAAACAACGTCATAAAACTCTTATCAACTGGAGCTTTGAAGGTATGGGGCGGTTGCTTGGGCTGGTCACTACGGTGCTATTAGCACTCGCGTTGGGGAGCAGTATGAAAGCATTGGGAACCGGAGCCTTCGTCGCGCAAATGATTGGTGAGCACTTACCGATTTGGACGGTTACCCCGATGATTTTTATCGCTGCTGGCGTGATCTCTTTTACTACCGGAACGTCTTGGGGAACCTTTGGTATATTAATTCCAATAGGAATACCTGTTGCACAAAGCATGGGAATTCCCGCAGAACTGATTCTTGCAGCAATTTTAGGCGGTGGCGTGTTTGGCGATCACTGCTCGCCCATTTCTGATACGACCATCGTATCGTCGCTAGCAGCGGGCTGTGACCATTTAGACCATGTTAAAACGCAATTACCTTATGCGTTAACCGCAGGAGCAGTAACCCTAGCAGGTTACACGTTAGCATCACTGTTCTTTTAACAAGCGTTCTAATTCCGCCACTTGCTGCTCTAACACTTCGAGCTTCTGCCGTGTTTTGAGTAGCACTTTGCTTTGCACATCAAACTCTTCACGACTGACTAGCTCGAGTTTGGAGAGCTGAGATTGCAGAACTTGACGCCATTGTTGTTCCATCTGCTGGCTAAATTTTTTCAGCTCAGGTGGCATTAATTGTGACATCTTGCCACTTATTTCATCTATAATCTTGGGATCAATCATGGTTCTTATCAACGGATAAATAATAACTTTGCACACTATATCGGAACGCTTATGAAATTCAATAAATGGATATTATTACTGACAGCAATGATGCTACTTTCAATGGGCCATAGTGCCGAGATATACCGATGGGTTGATGAGAATGGCAAGGTACATTACAGCGACAAACCACCCAAAGGCGCCAAGAAAAAAGCGCAGCAGGTGATCATCGACAGCACGCCAGAAGTTGCCAAAAAAGACACGGTGGCTCGTTCCGCCAGTGATCGAATGGCGGCCGCGAATCAGTGGCTCAGCAGCACTCGCGAAAAAAAGGAAGAAAAAGTCGCAGAACGCGACCAAGCCTATCAAAAAAAGCAACAAAGAATTAGAGACTGCAAAGTGCTGAAGCGAGAGTTAAAGGATTTTCAAAATGCCGACGTCGTCTACGATTATGATGAGAATGGCGAGCGCTTTTATTTATCTGAACAAGAACGTGATAAGCTTATTCACAATATCAAACAAAAAATGACTCAAACCTGCGAGGAATAAACAAAGCTAAATGACTAATCAATCCGACTCTGCTTTAGACAACTACAATGTTCCACTTTGGAGCGATGGTTTCTTTAATATCGACAAAGATGGCGATCTGGTTTTGGTATCGCAACATCGCGGAGACGATGTCAGTCATAAACTGCACACCATTGTTGAAAAGTTAAAAACGGATGAAAAGCCGTTACCGGTGCTTATCCGATTTGGCAATATTCTCCGCGATCGATTGGATCAAATTACCGGAGCTTTTGCGGACGCCATCGAACAAAATAGTTATCAAAATAAGTTTACCTGTGTCTACCCCATCAAAGTTAATCAACAGCGTGAGGTGGTGAACGAACTTGTCCAGCATGGTGGCGAGCGGTTCGGTTTAGAGGCTGGAAGTAAACCTGAGTTACTTGCCGTTTTAGGCACCGATATGCCACGTCAAAGCGTCGTCGTTTGTAACGGCTATAAAGATCGGGAATATATAAGAACCGCTTTAATCGGACAACAGATGGGGCGTCGCGTTTATATCGTTGTAGAGAAGCTGCATGAACTCGAGTTGGTGATTGAAGAAGCCAAAAGAATGAACATCGAACCTACACTGGGCGTTAGGGTTCGAATGTATGCTATCAGTAAAGGCAATTGGCAGGATACTGGTGGCGAAAAATCTAAATTTGGATTGTCTCCGAGTCAGCTTATCAAACTGACAGAAATGCTTGCAGAACATAACATGACACATTGTTTGCAGTTCCTGCACTGTCATTTAGGATCGCAGATTTCTTCAATTACTGACATCCGTAAAGGCGTCAAAGAGTGCGCTCGCTATTTTGTCGAATTAAAGCGAATGGGATTACCTCTTCGCGTCATTGATGTTGGTGGTGGACTTGGCGTTGACTACGAAGGCACTCAGTCACCGTCCTATTACTCAATTAATTACACGGTACAAGAATACGCAAACACCATCGTGCAAACGGTCATTGACGTTTTAGATCAACATAAACTAGAGCATCCTGAAATCATTACTGAATCTGGCCGAGCGCTCACCGCACACCACGCCGTTCTTGTAACCAACATGTTCGACCGTGAAAAGGCCCCTGGACTCTCCGAACCCGAGCCCGTTCTCGATAGCGATGCAAACGTATTACAAAATCTTTGGCGGCATTATCAAACAGTTGATGAAGAATCAGCCAGTGAGGCCTTTCATTCAGGTGTCTTTTATTTAAATGAAGCACTTATGCTTTATACCCATGAAGCAATCTCGTTGGAAGAATGGGCTCGCGCAGAACAACTTTACTTTGCTATTTGCCGAAAAATTTATCCCTTGTTAAACCCTGAAATACCGGGTAATCAAGACATACTTCGTGAACTCGATACGAAATTAGCCGATAAGTTATTTTGCAATTTTAGTCTGTTTCAATCACTTCCAGATGCATGGGGTGTCGGACAAATCTTTCCCGTTATTCCATTAAGTGGACTGAATCGTCCGTTAACCTACCGTGGCGTCATAAAAGATATCACTTGCGATTCCGATGGACGCATTGAACGATATGTCAACGGCAATGCTTTAGAAAGCAGTTTACGCTTACCTGAAATTGAAGACGATCAGCCTTTGACACTTGGAATTTTTATGGTCGGTGCGTATCAAGAAATATTAGGCGCATTGCATAATCTCTTTGGTGATACGCATACTGTCCACATCAATCTAGCTGCCGACGGCAGTATTGAAGAGATCGAGCAAAATCCTGGAGATACCGTTAGTGAAGCACTGTCGATAGTTCATTTCGATAGCAGCAACTTAGAGAAGCGATACGCACAGCAATTGCAAGAAAGTCAACTTTCGACTCAACAAGTTGAAGAGTACTTAACAGAACTGAGCAGTGGCTTATCTGGTTACACTTATTTGGAAGATTGATTATGAAAGTTAAACTAGAAATAGATGCAACCCCCGAGGAGTGGAGACGCTTCTTCGGAATGCCAGATGTCAGCGAGATTCACCAACAGCTTTTAAAAGACGCGCAAGAAAAAATAGCCTCTGGAGACTACGATCCTGTCGCTCTAATGCAAAGCTTTATGCCAGAAGATATGAAAAAAATGGCTGACCTTCAGAAAAGCTTCTGGGAAAATCTTTTTAATAAAAAGTCTTAAGGTAAAACGAATGACCGCTTTATTTCGCCACCTCATTGGTGGCATTGGGTTAATATTGCTTACAATAAACATTGTCGTGTGGATGATTCCAATCATCATACTTTCAATTTTAAAATTCATTATTCCAATCACTGTCATACGCAATCTAATTTCTTCTGCTCTAAACTTGTGTGCCTCAGCTTGGATTTCAGTGAATAGCTTAATGGCAAAGTATCATGTAAATATCAAAGTCACTTGGCCAGAGAACATCAAACTCTCGCCTAAAGACTGGTACCTAGTACTCGCCAATCATCAGTCATGGGTCGATATTTATGTGTTGCAGAACGTTTTCAATAGAAAGATCCCTTTTCTAAAGTTCTTTCTGAAAAAAGAATTGATCTATGTTCCTCTTCTCGGGATCGCTTGGTGGGCGCTTGACTTTCCTTTCATGAAAAGACATTCAAAAGAGTACTTAAAAAAGCATCCAGAGAAAAAAGGGCAAGATTTAGAGACCACCAAAAAGGCTTGTGAAAAGTTTCAGCACATTCCTATTTCAGTTATGAACTTTGTCGAAGGCACCCGCTTTACTGAAGCAAAATCGCAGCGACAAAATAGCCCTTACTCACAGTTGCTAAAGCCTAAATCTGGCGGCGTCGGAACCGTTTTATCCATCCTAGGTGACAAAATGCATCATGTTTTGGATGTCACTTTACATTATCCCAGAGGCATTCCGAGTTTTTGGGATTTCTTATGTGGCAGAGTCGGAGAAATCAACGTTGTTGTCGAGCAACATGAGGTAAAAAGCTACCTTGTTGGGGATATGACCAATGCTGAGACTCGAATACAAGTTCAAGGCTGGCTAAATGAACTATGGCAACATAAAGATCAGTTATTAACGGATCTTTCCAAAACAAATTCTCCGCTAAAGCCCTCTTAAAGACTCAACTAGGCGCTTTTGGTCACTACCTTTGTAGGGGAAACAGTCGTTTTCCCCTAAAAATCTCGGTTACTTTATTAAAACGTGCCTCTTATAGCCATAATCCAAATCAAAAGAGCCTTGGATTAATTAGTTTTTATTTTATGACAAAAATTCTAAAGAACCGTCAAATTTGTATATATATCAATTAGTTAAACTGCTTTTGCGAGTGAACAAATAATCACCTTTAATAAAAAAACACAAATGTTTTGACTATTTTTTCGACTTTTATGGATATTTAGCCACTTTTCTTGTATTATGCCGCGCAAATTTTAAGCAGTATAGGAGACTATCTATTGGAACAAGCGAGCGTTGAAGTCCAATTACAGGTGTGGAAAGAACTAGCCATCAGTAAGCAAGTATTGATGCAAACTGCCGCAACGGCATTGGGTTTACCTGAAGAATACACCACCGAAGAGCTTGAACTGGCTCTCAACAAAACCATTAAATTGGCAGACAATGCGGAAGCCGAGATTAAAGCGGCACAAGCGAAAGCTGAGCAGGCTATTGCAGAGATGCAGCTTAAAATCGAGCAAGCCGAAAAAGCGACCAAGGTTGCACTTGCAGAAAAAGAGCAAGCGTTAGCCGAAAAAGACGCCGCTGAGCAATCAATGGAAGCGAATCGCAGCCAAACGGCTGACGAGCTGAAAAAAGCCAAAGCACAATTGGCTGATAAGCAAAAAGAAATTAAACAAATTACCAAAGTACTCGCCGACACTCCTGAAAATGTTGTCAAAAAAATGAAAGCATTGAAAAAGGAAAAAATGGACGAGTCTAAAGCGAAGAAAGCAGCCGAAGATCTCACCAAGAAACTTCGTAAAGAGAAGCAAACTGTCGAAACAACGGTTGCAGAGCAAAAAGAAATTTTAGCCAAAGCCGTTGAGTTAATCGAAGACTACCGTACGCTTAACAAGCACGCCAACGAGCAGTTTGATCAACTCGCTGAACTTGTCGAAGACAAAGAAAAATTAGCTAAAGTTCCAGCAATCAATGACGAGATTGTAGAACTGATCGAAAAGTCGGTCGACGAGAAAAAAGATAAGAAATAATTGTTTATAATGATTATTGAAAAAGCCCGCTGAATTGCGGGCTTTTTTATTCCACACACTTCAGCGCTTGGTTTAAACATTCAACCGCCATGATATCCAGCATCCATCTACCCGTTATCATAACTTCTTATTTCTATTACTATTTTTAAACCTTATCGTTATAAACCTGCAACTTGCGAACCAGTTAACATACAATGAATCTGGTAATATTCACACTAAATAGAGATATTCGGTATCAAAACTTTCGATTGGACTGACCATACAATGACCGAAGCAAGAGGAGTATTATGAAAACCATTGCTAAACATTCGCTATTACTATCTTCGATGGTGAGCGCTTTAATACTAGTTGGATGTGATTCTTCAGATAAAAATAATGGAACCATCAGCTTAAAGTTAACCGATGCACCCGTTGACTCAGCGACAGAAGTTGTTGTCGAATTCACTGGAGTCGAAATAAAGCCGACGGAAGGGGCAGCGCTACAATTCGACTTTGATGAACCCAGACAGATCGACTTGCTCGCTCTACAAAATGGTGCGACAGAACCTCTGTTAACTCAAGAAGTCGTCACCGCGGGAAGTTACAATTGGGTTCGCCTTAAAGTTAACGCAGATAATCAGGTGATGGACTCATACATTTCTTTCGAGGGCGGAGAGACTTATTCTCTGTACGTTCCAAGTGGCAGTCAAAGTGGACTAAAACTGAATCAAGGTTTCAATGTAGCGATAGGACAAGATGCAGACTTTACCATCGACTTTGACTTACGTAAGTCGATTGTTGATCCGCAATCTAATCAAGTCGATTACCTTTTAAAACCGTCACTTCGCATCATTGATAATACTGAAATCGGCGAGATCTCTGGCTCGGTTGCCAATGCGACTATGGAGCAAGCTTCTTGCATTGACGGTGGTGTCGTCTACCTTTTCCAAGACGCTGATACGCCCCCTGATGATATGGGTAGCGAATCGCCACCGCTAAGCAGCGCTAACGTTACTTACAATGATTCGGAAAATACGTATGAGTTTATGTTTGCGTTTGTAGCACCAGGAGAGTACACATTATCCTTAACTTGCGACGCTCAAAATGATGATCCAGAAGCGGATGATTCCATTACTTTTATTGAGTCATTAAATGCTACTGTTGAAACTGATATGGTGACCGACGTTGATTTTAATTAACATTCATTGTTGATCCATTCAATGTTGCTAAAAAAGGCCAGATTGTTCTGGCCTTTTTTATTTTAGTTTTTCAATCGAATGAAATTGGCTTAAGAATGACCGCTGGTAGGGGTTGCCAGTTGCAAAAAACTGCAACTCAGAATCCTGAGAGGCTTCTGTTTTCGGAATAATTTCTGAAACTCGTCGCGCGATCGCTTCGCCAGAGTCGATCCATGCAATATCTGGATACCGCTCAGTCAATTCACTTTTAAACCAAGGAAAATGCGTGCAGCCTAAAACCACGACATCCGATTTTTGTTCAATGAAAGGCTTTACAATCTCCGCTACTGATTGAAAGTCGAGTGGCAAACCTTGTAGTTTTATTTCTGCGAGCAAAACCAACTGTTGTGATGCAACCTTTGTTACGTGGCAATCATTGGCAAACTGCTCAATTAATTGATCGACGTATTGGCCATTCACCGTGGCTTCCGTTGCCAGTAAACCGATTCTTTTGTTTTTAGATAGTTGTGCTGCCGGTTTGATCGCTGGGACAACTCCGACAATCGGCAAGTTAATTTGTTTTCGAATTTCATCAAGTACTAAGGTGCTGGCTGAATTACAGGCGATCACGATTGCATCATAATCGCTACTTTGGAGTTGTCGTTCGATTAAAAAAAGTAGCCGCTGCTTTAGTTCAGCTTGCGTCTTCGTTCCGTATGGAAAAAATAAATTATCAGCGACATAGTCAATGCTCAATCTCGGTAATAATTGACTCATTGACTTTACAACCGTTAACCCACCGATTCCTGAGTCTAATACTAAAACTTTACTCACTTTTTCTTAACTCGCTCAAGAAAAATATTCATCATTAATTTTACGCCAGGTCCTGCCCTTTCTCCCCGCGCATTGATCAAAAATAAACTCAAGGTTCGACGTTGACCTTGCTCAAGATTCAAAGGTTTGAATTCTCCGCTGGCTAACTCTTTTTGAATATAACCACTTGGCAGCCAAGCAAAGGCCATTTTTCGACGAATGACTTCAACCGATGTTGAAAAATGAGAGACCGTAATTCGTTGCTCACTACCCAGCCACCCTGCATCTTGTTGCCGTTTAATACCGGTATCGCGCATAACCACTTGGCGGGTCTGCGCTAACTCTTCAAGAGTCACTGCTCGATCCAGCTGGTTCAGTGGATGCTCTTTATGAGCGACAGCAATAAACTCAACAGAATCGAGCTGCTCGCCGATGAATCCCGGAGGAACTCTAGGCGCAATAACCAAGTCCGCAGTGCCTTGAAATAACGCTTCGTCAGTGCCGGATAACGACGTCTCTAAAAATCGAATCCGGGTGGCTTTCTCGCCTCGTTCATTGAACACTTCTATCGCTTCGAGTACATCCGATACGGGATACACCACATCGACTGCAATCACCACTTCTGACTCCCAACCTCGAGAAACACAAGCGGCCAATTGCTCAATACCATCGGCTTCATCCAGAAGCTTGCGAGCTTTTCTAACCATGACTTCTCCAAGATCGGTTAACTCTGCTTTTCGGCCGTTCAGCTTCAAAACTTGTCCACCAAGGTGTTCCTCAAGTCGCGAAATAGCATAGCTCACGGTTGATTGGCTTTTATTTAGTAATTCCGCGGCTTTGGCGTAACTTCCTTCATCGACAACCGCCACAAATGAGGCCCATTGTTCTAAGGTTATTTTTGGCGTCGCAGACATAGTGCCGTCCCTTGTAGCTCGTAATGTTATAAGTCAGATGTTATCAGGTGAATCGTTTGATTCATTTAATTTTTCGATTGTATCTATTCAAAATAGGCGATTTAAAATCGATTAATTAAATATATGATAGTGGAAAGTCCAGACCAAACACAAGGTGAGCTATGAATATCTTACATATTGAATCCAGTATCTTTGCAGAAAATGGCGTATCCAGCCAACTTTCGCGCACATTGTTAGAAAAGTTAACCCTGGAAAATCCAGGCAGCGAAATTAGGCATAAGCATTTTGGTCAAGAACCGGTTCCGCACTTCGACGGTGAAACCCTGCAAGCGCTTATGCAAGATCCAGACAGTCGCTCGGGTGAGCAGAAAGACAAAGTGGCTTATGCCGATCAACAAATTGCTGATGTGCAATGGGCCGATGTCATCGTGATTGGCTTGCCAATGTACAATTTTAGCGTTCCTTCAATGTTAAAGGCTTGGTTTGATTTTATTGCCAGGGCTGGGGTGACTTTCCGATACACTGAAAAAGGCCCAGAGGGACTATTGCTCAACAAAAAAGTACATATTCTGGCGACTCGCGGAGGCCAATATAAAGATACCCCGATTGACACCCAAATACCTTTCGTAAAAACATTCCTAAACTTTCTCGGAATCACGGATATCAATGTTATCTACGCAGAGGGATTGAATATGGGTGACGATCTTAAAACCCTAGCAATCGCCGATGCCGAAAACCAAATCCAGCAGTTACAATCCGCTTAGCTGTTGCCAGCGAAAGGAGAGCTCTATGAGTCAACGTACAGTTCGTTATGTCGTTCCCGCCCAACATGCTTCTGACGGTGCGGGCGTTAAGCTTAAAAGGTTAATGTCTGGAAAAAACTTGGCGATGTTTGATCCCTTTTTAATGTTGGACGAGTTTAACAGCAATGATGCCAATGACTATATCGCAGGCTTTCCCTCGCACCCACATCGAGGATTCGAAACCGTCACCTATATGCTCGATGGGAAAATGTTACACGAAGACCATTTAGGCAATCAGGGGTTACTTAACTCTGGTGATGTGCAATGGATGACGGCCGCTCATGGCATTATTCATAGCGAGATGCCACAGCAAGAGGAAGGATTAATGCGCGGATTTCAACTTTGGTTGAATTTACCGGCCGATGAAAAATTAAAGCCGCCCTCTTATCGTGATATTCCAAGTGAGGACATTCCAGTTTATGAAGAAGAAAATGTGAAGCTTAAAGTTATTGCTGGCAATTTGCGAACAAACGCTAATCGCTATGCTGGTCTCGTTACCGGGATCTCTACTGATCCCACAATAGTCGACTTAAGAGTGAAGGCGAATAGTGAGTTTAGATTCCAAGTAAACCAAGGCTATAACGTTCTACTTTACGTTTTCGATGGTAACCTAACTGTCGAAGAGCAAAACATTGAAGAGCAGCATATGGCCATTCTTAGTGATGGTGAGCAAGTGACATTAAAAACCAGTGATCGAGCTGCAAGTCTCTTAGTTTTGATCGGTAAGCCGCTCCGCGAGCCAATCGTACAATGGGGGCCCTTTGTGATGAATACGCCCGAACAAATAGAACAGGCCATTCAAGACTATCGCAGCGGAGTCTTAACACAATATGGCTCAGTCAATGTTTAAGGTTCTTGCAGGCCGACATTAATAATTGTCGCTAGGAACTTTTCTAAAGTTCTGTGTTCTACAGGTTACCAAAGAACACAGGACTTTCTTATGAAACCATTAAAGCTATTCACAATCGGAATTTTCTTGAGCTTCAGTAGTAGCTATTTATTGGCTAGCGAAAAAATTGAGCGATCGATTGACTACTCTGAAATCAACAAAATTGTATACATTGCAACAAACAAGGTTCGTTCTCCACTGGTATACCTAAACGCTAATGTGGTCCTTAATCACCCCGAACTAAAAATACAAGATGTGAAACTCTTTGTCAGCAATGAAGCTAACGAACGTAAAGACGTTGTCATTGATCATAATTTAACAGACAGTGGTTACTTGATGACGCTTCCCTCTTTTCCATTAGAACATGACGAATTAAAACTGACGGTTAATCAGCCAAAAGATCATGCGACCTTTTCAATTAATCTTGGAATAAATCCGCCGAGTTCAAAGGAAATGACCTACTATGAACTCTTTGTGTTGCTTGATGATATTAATGACTTTACCGGTGAAATGGCCGGCGCAATGAGTTGGTTTGTTTCTGATATGGACGAATTAAAATTTGAGTTTGAAGAGCCCTCTACCATTACCATTTTATCCAAAGATTCTCAACTAGAGTTTAACACCGATGAGTCAAATGAATTAGTATTAGAAAAAGAATCATCGCTGTTTAAATCCGATGCTAAAGTCATTTTTAGCAGCCTACCAAAAGCGGTCCTGCCACAAGATTAAACGTATTAATGTAGAATTAAAAAAAAGCAGAGATTATACTCTGCTTTTTTAATCCTAGTATTTTACTAATCTATCGTCTCAATTAGCTGCGATTAACTCGTTAGCGTTAATTAAGTTGCCAGTTTGAACTAATTGCATTTTATTTTGAACTGCGGAAAATTCTTTTCCATCAACGATAACCGTGGTTGTTACCGGGTAAACTCCTTGTGGCATTCCTTTCGGCAAGGTAAAAGTAAATTCATTTTTAAATGCGCCGCATTTTTGAGTCTCTTGATTAATAACTTTCTCTAAGCTCTTTAATGGTTTGGTAGGATCTTCATTGTCATAAATTGTAATTCTTTCTTTAATTTCGACCAATTCGGTAGTACTTCCTCGAACAACTTCTAAACTCGATTGAATGGACACAGAATTACCTGGGTTGACAACTGCACCCGGCATTATTGACGACTCATAATTGATTAACTGTGGTTCAGCAGGTAATTGCTTAAATTCTTTTTTGTATTTCTCAACAACCTTTTGGTCGTTCTCAGTTTGCTCACTGCGTTGAGCGATGACCATATCATAAATTATTTTAGCCGCCACTCCGACAGCGATAATGGCTCCAATTGTTTTTAAATGTTTGCTTTTACAACCCGAAGTTAAGGCCAGTGTTATACAGACAAACACCGCTATGGGTAGTTGATGATTTTTGATCATAATAGTTAACCTCACCTAGTCAATTCGGATATCTTTTTTTGCTTTTGCAATCGCGGCTTTTGCACGTCGCTTTAAATTTACAGCTTCAGAATAATTCTCAATAAATGCCATGGCTGATTCCGCCTTTGCAATAGCACAACTATAGTCGAATTTATCGAAACACTGTTGCCCCTCTGCAACCATCGCTTGCGCTTTTATTAGTGATTGTTCTTGAATCATAACCGCATTTTCTGCATCTCTTATCATTGCAAGAGCAAGAGCGTCTCCCGGCAAGATGGCCAGAGCTTCATTTGCTTTTTCTTTAGCGCATTGATATTGCTTGCGATCGAAACAGGCCGCAGCCTCAGAGAGTAACTCAGTAAATTGGGTTTGCAACGCTTGCTGAAGTTCCATTGCCTGTGTCTTTAACTCAGTCGCGGCAACATTACTTGAGTCTAGCTTAATAATGTCTGAATAGATCTCATCAATACAAACGAAATTATGCTGCTCAAGACACTGCTTACCCTTGTTAAGCAACTTTTCAATGGCTAACTGTTGTTGCTGCGCAATCAAGGATAATTTTGCATTCTCTAAAGCGGCCTTGGCAAACTCATCATTTGGCTCTAATCCTAGCAAAGTGTTCGCCTGATCGACGACACACTCAAAATTACCCGATGACTGGCAATTTTTCAGTTCAGATATCGTCGACTCAATTTTCTGACTGCGCTGCTGTGCTTTAAAGATTGAATAGCCCAAGACTGATAGAGTGACTAACGACAATGCCACGGTTGTGTAAATCAAAGGTTGCTTTTTACTACCAGCCAGTTGCTTTATAAAGGCGATGATCGAAGGTGTTCGTTGTTCTTTATCGAGCGCCAAAGCCTGGCTAAGTGCTTTCCACTCTCGCTTATTAAGTCCACTAATAGGTTCTGGCTGCATGCCTAAAGTCTTAGCGGTCATGGCGGATTTATTATCAAAAGGATGTTTTCCGGCAAATAGCTCATACGCGATGACCGCAGCAGCGAACACGTCATCTCTAGGATCGGGCGGAGCATTTTCAAACATCTCAGGAGATGCGTAGTCGGGTGTCAGTGCTCCGATTTTGCCGGCATCAAAATGGTCAGCTGTTTTTCGAGCGAGCCGCGCGATACCAAAGTCCAAGACTTTAGCGCCCTCAGCGGTGATAAAGATATTTGCGGGTTTAAGATCACAGTGAATGATGCCTTTTTGATGAGCGTAATTCAGCGCTCGGCAGTAGTCTAAGACGATTTTCTTCGCTTCTGACTTATCAAGTCCCATCGGTTGCTTACGTCGCATTAATGCATCTAAATCTTCACCCTGAAGCAGCTCCATCGTCATGTAAACGGTGTCATTATCTCGGTCAAAATCGTAAACCGTTACAATGTTTGGGTGCGATAGATTAGAAGAGCGACTGGCCTCTCGTTGCAGAGCGATAAAAGCATCCGGATGATTTTTAAAATCTCCACTAAGTACTTTGATCGCGACGTAAGGATTAAGATCGGTCGCCTCAACTTTTCGCAAATCTTGGGCGAGATACACGGTTCCCATTCCGCCTGATCCAAGTGTTTCTTGTAGAACAAAGCGTTTATTGAGAATAATTTTCTTTTCGGCTAGCGCTCGATTAACATCTTCTCGGGCCTTAGCAAACCCATCGGTTGTTTGTTGAGATTGCAACCGTTGCGCGAGCTGCGTCAGCCGGCTACCAGCAGTCGCAGCAGCTGACTCCATTGCTTGAGTCGCTTTCGTATCGTTTGAATTACTCATATCCTTCCAGTTTCGGTCTGACGCCGAATAAAACCCCTCTAACTTATAGTCGCAGATAGTATTGGCTATCTCAAGTTATCATTTATCCTTCCTGCGCCGGTTAAGATTTCGTTCAGCTATATTCAACTAAACTTGCCTTAACATAATCCTGAAATGAGAGACACCATGCATCGCTTTATCTTAGCCTTTGCGCTTTTCAGCGCCTTATTTAACTCAGCTTCCGCTGAAAACACCTTTGGTATGTCGGTCAGCCGAGAATTTGCAGATATCGGCGATATTACCTCTCTCAACCTTTACAGCCAGTTCTCCGATCCCCATAGTCATTTAGGCTTCCAACTTGGAACCAGTATTTCACGGGCGGAAATCACCGATTTCGATGGCTATGTTGATAATTATGGCGCTTGGGAAGGCTTCGCTAGAATTGGGCTGTTTTCAGACATTCAGATTTACATGGAAGCTGGTATCGATATTGGTGAGATGTTGGTCTACGACGATCGTCATCACGACTACTACTATTACGACGAAGACCGGAATGAGATTGACTTTTTTATGGGTGCGGGGGTTGGTCTATCCACTGATAATGTCGATATACGAGTATTTTCGCGCTATCGGTACATAGATGGACTCTACTTGACCGACAATCAAGACTGGTTTTCAGGATTAGAGTTTGCCGTTCACTTCTAACTCTAACATTAGCGGCTTCACAAGGAGCCGCTATTAAAAACTTCTGTTACGTTTCGGCGTTTCGCAATCCCTCGTTCATCTCGCTATAATGCATCTGACATCGATAATTAACAGGTGCATTGCTTGAGCATTCATTCAACAACACTTACATCCGGTTTTTCTCCTTTAAAGTTAGTTTGGCCGATAGCATTATCTGGGTTTGTAGTGGGCTGTTTTTTGAGCTTCAGCATTGTCAGTGGCGATCAACTTGGCCGCGTCAATTTATTCTACTTACTCTTTATTTTTGTTTTCATACCCTTAATAACAGCGCTACTTTCTATGATCACATTAATGACTAAGCGTGGCATTAGCTTTGCCAGCCTAGTGGTTAAACTGCCCTTACTCAGCAATGCTCAAAGGCAAACGCTGCGTCAAATGCAACAATTAAAAATAGACCGACATTGGCTGTTCATTCAAGGCCAATACGCAGCCATATTCTATGCTTGCGGAGGGTTAGTTACATTTTTATTGTTACTACTTGGCAGTGATGTAAATTTTGTGTGGCGAAGTACTATATTGTCTCCTGAAGACATTCATCCTTTCTTAAAATGGCTGGCCACGCCTTGGCAATTCTGGTCAGAAGCCCAGCCTGATCTTTCACTATTGATCGCTACGCAAGACAATCGACTCATGGTCCCTAATTCTGCTAATCCGGAATTTAGTCACTGGTGGAAATTCATTCTCGCGACACAATTGTGTTATTCACTCTTATTACGCCTAATTATGATACTGCCGATTCGCTGGATCATCGCACAACAAATCAAGAATGATTTTGAGCAGCAATTAAAACAAACGATCAATCGTCATCAAAAAACGCCATCAACGTCTTTTGTTCATGCAGACATTGTTCATGAATTGCCCAATGAATTATGTGTGGTTAATTGGGCTGAATTTTCTCAACAAGAACTCTCTAACGTTTCGGCTATCAAGAATTTTCCGCTCATCGAAATAAGCGACCTCACACCCGATCAAACAGAACGCTCGTTGCTCGTATTGGTCAAAGCTTGGGAACCCCCAATTGGAGAGCTTGAAGATTTTTTAAAGGAACATAATGGATTCCTTTACCCGATCGACTTTAAGCATAACAACGTCATAGAGCTCGAAGAAAAAGACTGTGAAGAGTGGCAACGCTTCACCGCACAACTGACGCAATGGAATATGTTTCAACCACCGTTCAATAACACCTCAGAGAACTCATCGGCACAGGACACAATGTCATAATGAAAGACACAACAATGCCAGTATTTGCAGTGGTTGGTCACCCAAACAAAGGAAAGTCGTCAATCGTGGCGACACTTGCACAAAATGATGCCGTTGCGATTAGCCATCGCAGCCGTACCACCGAAAAAGCCACACGATATACGATTAGTACGGCTCAAGGAAGTTATGAACTGATCGATACACCGGGGTTCCAACGACCGACAAAAGTATTAACTTGGCTAAAGGAACGCTGTGGTGATGCAAGTCAGCGCTTAGCCACATTACGCCAATTCATTGATGACCCAGAATGTCAGCAACAATTTCCCGATGAAGTTGAGTTATTAACACCCATTGTACAAGGTGCAGCAATCCTTTACGTGGTCGATGGTTCACGTCCTTATTCGAAGAGTTATGAGACGGAAATGGAAATTCTGCTTTGGACAGGTCAGCCGAGTATGGCGTTAATCAATCCCATTCAAAACAGTGATTTTGTGGATGAGTGGGAGCGTGCTCTGCATCAATTTTTTAAATCAGTAACCCTATTTAACCCTATGCTTGCCGATCATACTAAACAAATTGAGCTGCTGGATGTATTTGCTCACTTAAATTCATCTTGGCGAAATCAATTAGAAAAGATCGCAAATGCTTTGCAGGAAAACTTCGAACAAAGAAAACGCAATAGCGTTAATTTATTATGTCGGCTGTTAACCGACGTTTGCACCCATGAAATAGAGCAGAAGGTTCTTACAGAAGATCAGGCAAAGACAATTGAGCCAATATTACAGAAGCGTTTTACAAGCGATATTAAGCAACGAGAATCCTTAGCCTTACAAGAGTTACTCGCAAACTATGCTCACTTAAATACGGAATTTTCAATACAACAGCTAGAATTACCACCGGATCTCTTTGATTGTGATCACTGGTACGCTTGGGGACTCAATAAAAAGCAATTAGTGATTGCCGCTGCCGTTGCTGGTGCAGTTAGTGGTGCTGCCGTCGATCTCGCCGTTGCAGGTCATAGTTTTATGTTAGGAGCCATCGGCGGCGGATTGTTAGGCGGTAGCAGTGCCTACTTTGCATCCGATAAAATCGTCAATCTAAAAGTTAAAGGGCTTCCTTTAGGCGGATTTACTGCGCATTATGGACCAATCATTCATAAAAATTTTCCTTATGTCATTATTGGTCGTTTTTTGTTTTGCTATCAACAAATCTCTCAGTTGACTCACGCAGACCGACGCTCGCTTTCTATTCATGCGACAGACTTTCAGAAATCGATAGAACATTTAGAAAAGTCACAACAAAAAGAGCTGCATCAAGTGTGTGCAAAATTGTCGAAACAACGAATACCTGAAGCGCTGTACACAGCTTTAATGCCGTTATTTGATTAGATCACTAACTTATGACGCTCGGTATTTTCGCCAATCGAAAAACATTGCCACCCCGAGCCACAGACTCACCAGTGCGACTATTAAGAAGGTGCTTTCTGCAATCTTCATCACTTGTTCGCTGAGTAGAGACGTCGCCACTACGAGGAATAAATAGTAAGGTAAATTAATAAGACCAGAAGCCCATACAATTTTACGCGACCCTTTCTTCGAGCCGTGATTGAACATAAAAAATGCAAGTGCGTTGATGTGTATCATTGCCGGCAGTAATTTTCGCCACTCGATAGAATTCGACGATTCGCTTTCAATCGAATTTGCTTGTCGGTTTGCCAAGAAATAGCGGCCAAGGCTGTAGTTTATTAATGAAGCCAAGGTAGCAGCAGCGACCATAATTAATGTTAAGTTAACAATACTGCCAAGTGTAGATTCACCTATCACGACAATAATCACTGCGAAGAATTGCCCAGGGAAATAGAAACCAACATAAATAATCGCTTCTAGCAGGATAATCAAAAACAATAACCAATAAATCGGCATCGTATCTGCGTTTCGAAGCATCGTTAACAGTTCACTTCCGCTAGGCACAATCGAGTATTCAATTAATACACTTAAGCCAATAATTACTATCAAGGCGGTTAACGGTAACGTGGAGTAGTACTTCAAGCCGAGTTATTCCAAGAATTAGACATGTCTTCTTTTACGTTAACCGGAGCTTTTTAGATAGACTTATTGCATTCAGTTCGAGAATCAGCTGGCTGCACTCGAGTCACATTGAGTTCCGAAAACCGCTAGCTCATACGTGAGTTTAGCTTACAATAGAATCATGAAAACTGAAGCCAGCCAACTCGATACGATGACCTGCCAAAGAGCACGTTTAGCTCGTGATGCTCGTTTCGACGGTCGCTTTTTTATCGCCGTTAAAACAACGGGAATCTATTGTCGACCGATCTGCCCTGCTTCTCCTCCAAAAGAGTCAAATGTCACCTATTTTGATTCAGCTATCGGAGCAAGTCAGGCTGGATTTCGCCCCTGTTTACGGTGCCGACCTGATTCAGCTCCCAGCTCTCCCGCTTGGCAAGGTACTGACACCACGATAATAAGAGCGCTAAAACTGATTGATGAAGGTGCTTTAAATGAAGGAGATATCAGCACGCTTGCCAGTCGGCTAGGAATTAGCGATCGATATTTACGTCAGTTATTTAAACGGCACCTTGGTATAACGCCTACTTATTATGCGCAACATCAACGATGTCTATTAGCTAAGAAGTTACTTCATGAAAGCCACCTACCCATCCACGAAATTGCTATTGCGAGCGGCTTTAACAGTGTTCGAAGGTTTAATGAAGTGTTCAAGAAAATAATGACCATACCTCCCTCACAAATACGCAGAGTACAAGGCAAAGAAACATCATTGACGTTGCAGCTCGCTTATCGACCACCGTTCGACTGGGTTGCGATGTTTGAGTTTTTAAAGATGCGTTGTGTTGAAGGCTTGGAATGGGTCGAAGATAACGTTTATTGCCGAACATTTGCATATCAGTCGACTCATGGCATTATTAAAGTAAGTCAGAATACAAAACAACATTGTTTGAATGTTGTCATTGATAGCGAACAGTTGAAGGATATTTTTGGACTGACCAACCACCTTCGTCGCTGCTTTGATCTTGATAGTGACAGTTTCACCATTGAACGGTACATTGGCCAAGTAATGCCGAGCGCTGAGATTCACTCCGGTCTGCGCATTCCTAGTGTCTGGTCTATCTTTGAAGCGGGAGTTCGCGCTATTTGCGGACAGCAAGTATCGGTCAGTGCCGCGCATAAGTTAGTGTCTAAAATAGTCACTAACCTAGGTTCTCCATTTCACGATCACTTCCTATTTCCAGCACCACAGGTAATAGCCGATTCAGAACTCGCTTTCTTAAAAATGCCTTTAGCAAGAAAAGAAACCCTGAGAAATTTCGCACGCTGGTTTATCAATGACTTTAACGAGTCTTTAATTGGATTATCGGACATCAAAGGCATCGGCCCTTGGACCATCGACTACCTCAAAATGCGAGGCTTAAGTGACAGTGATATCTGGTTAGCATCCGATCTCGGCGTTAAAAATGCGTTAAAGAAGGTCTCACTGATTAACTCGCCAAGTCATGCTCAACCTTTTCGTTCTTACTTAACGTTTCAGCTTTGGCGACAACTTAATTAATAGGACACTTCTATGAGGATTCAAACGAATTACTATCAAGATACTTTTGAGAGTCCATTCGGTAAGTTTTCGATACGCTCATCAGAGCATGCTATCGAAGAAATTAAATTTACCGATTTTCAACAGAAGAGGACTCATCCTCTAATTGATCAATGCAAGAAGCAATTAGAAGAATACTTTAATTCTCAGCGATTCGAATTCGATTTACCGATAAATATGAACGGAACACCCTTCCAGAAAAACGTTTGGAAAGCGTTGTGTTCGATTCCTTTCGGCCATACGGTTTCTTACCAATCCATCGCGATACAGCTCAATAATCACACAGCTGCTCGTGCGGTTGGTGCAGCCAATGGTCAAAACCCGATTGCGATTATTGTCCCTTGCCACAGAGTGATAGGGAAAAATGGCTCATTAACTGGCTATGCCGGTGGTATTCAATTAAAACAACAGTTGCTTAACTTAGAGCAATCTATGATTAGCCTTTAAGGTGTTCAAGCAACAACAAAATTCGCTTATGAAGATTGCTGAATCGAACTTGCCATCGTATACGTTTAATTTCTGGATCGATTCGATGAATTCGCTTTAACTCTTTAATTCGATCGTAAATATTTTCGACTAAATCGGCGGTTGACTTACCGATAAATACTTCTAAGTCTGTTCCTTTATACCGCTTACTCTCTTTCAATTTTGTTCTTTTAAGGCGATTGATATCGAAATCCGTTTTAATAATTCGATCGTATTCAGCCGTTTGTAACTCTTGAATAATGCGATTAGGCTCAATTTCTCGTTGAGTTACTAACCAACAGAGACCCGCATTTTCTTTGATCTCTTCGAGTAGTACACGCTCGTCACCATCAACATCGCTGATCAACTTTTGTAAGGCTTTCGCTGTTTTTGCAGCACTTGATAATGTAGAAAATAATCGATTAATAGTTTCAATCACAGTTACGATCTCATTTGATGGAAGTACTCGAGTTTATAACACCAGAAAGAATCGCATGGATTAGGATCCCACCAATAATCAAACATTTTGCGACCAATAAATAAGTCGCATAATCGACGATATAATCTTCTTGGCTCGACCCTAGTTGAGCAATACTTTGGTTTAAAAAATAAAACGCAAACCAAGTTATCGAGCACAATATTGCTGGCCTGACTAAAGATTTGACATCAAAAGCGGCTTTCATAGTCTGAACTAGTTTAGAAGCTTGGTTTATGAATAACCGTCCCGTAAATTGCAAAGAAGGTTACTAACGCTAAAACGAAAGCCACAATTTTTATCGTTTTTGTTTTCCCACGTTTTAGGGCGAATGTCCCAAGAACAATATAGGCAACAAGCAAAAGTATCTTCAAAGTAACCCAGTCAAACTTTAGTGGGTAGTAGCCTGTAACAATCACTAAAACCACTGCCGATATCAGCAGGACTGTGTCGATGATATGCGGTAGTATTTTCACTGGTTTGGCGTTTAACATCTTGGAGCCACTGATCATCCAATACCCACGAATAACGAATCCCAAAAGGGACAGACCTGCAAACATCATATGAATATGTTTGGTTATTGGATAAATTTCCATTGTATTTTGTCTCCAAATCTTAATTCTAATTGTTGTTCTAACGGATCACGATTCTCGCTCGGAAGAAGCATTTTATATTCAACCGCCTCAAGATACTCGGTATTTAAAATTTCTGCATCATATTGTGCGACGATATGCTCGAGATCTTTCCCGCACTCATACGCAACATTTAAAACAAGTTCTACTTTATTGATTTTCTCGCAAGTATCAAGCTGTTCCATCGCGAGTTTTACACCGCCACCATAGGCGCGAGCGAGTCCACCGGTTCCTAACTTGGTACCGCCATAATAACGCGTACAAACGGCTATTAAATCACCAACGTCGGAATGTTGCAGCACATTGAGCATCGGCTTACCTGCTGTGCCTGCCGGCTCTCCGTCGTCTGAACAACCAATCAGGGTTGTTGACTGAGGATTGCCAACGATATAAGCCCAACAATGATGCGTTGCCGTTGGTTCTTGTTCACGCAAAGATTTTAGGTAGCCTTTCGCTTTGTCGACCGTATCGACATTCACCAATCGGGTGATAAATCGACTACCTTTAATAACCTCTTCCACCTCTACATTTTGCTTAGGAACCGAATAACCAGCCATTTATTTTCCGTTTATTCAACTTCAGCAAAGGCTTCGCGACTTAAATTACGATGCCCATCTGCGGTGACTAAAATATCATCCTCGATACGTATGCCACCAAAGACTTTAAACTGATTTATCTTTTCCCAATTGATCGCATCATTGAGATCCGTTTGCTTTACATCATCTAGTAAACTGTCAATGAAGTACAAACCCGGTTCAACGGTTAACACCTGATGCTGCTCGATCGTTCGCGTGTTACGTAGAAACGGATGCTCTTGCGGAGGTGGTGTTGTGCCCCCCGCTTTCTCACTTTGATGACCGCCAACATCGTGCACTTGCAAGCCTAGTTGGTGCCCTAAACCATGCGGGAAAAATGCACTTGAAACGCCAGATTCAACCAGTGCGTCAGCCGATGCTGTAACAAAATCAAAGCGTTTTAATATGTCAGCAATACGATGGTGCGCTTGTACGTGTAAATCAACGTAAGATTGTTGCGGCTTGATCTGTTCTAACAAGTTCAAATGCATCTCATCCATTGCCTGAATAAGGTCGGCAAATTCATCATTCTTTGCGTAGGAATAGGTACGCGTGATGTCTGACGCATAGCCATTCACTTCAGCCCCAGCATCGATTAAAAACGAAAAATGTTTGTTCGGAGTGGTCCGTTGACAGTCGGTGTAATGCAAAATAGCCGCATTCTGATTCAGTGCGACAATATTCCCATAGGGCATGTCATTTTCTAACGCATTGGCGGCCACTAAGTAGGCATTATTGATTGAAAACTCATTTCCACCTCGATAAAACTCGTCACGCGCTGCGTTATGCGCTTTTGCCGCGAGTCGGTTGGCTTGCCAGATGCATTCAACTTCATAAGCCGACTTATACGCGCGATCCCAATACAAAGGATAAACCAGTGACTCTGGATTTTGTGCTGAAAAACTAACGGCCTCCAACACACCTTCTTTTCGACCCATCAAAACCACGCGCCCGTCCTTAGGAATTAAAGGTAATGCTTGCTCGGGGCGGGCAATTAATTGGATCTCAAAGAACTCGGTGTAAGCACCACTGGGATCCGCCGGCACTGTATGCCAAAAATCAACTGGCTGATAATAAAGCAACTGAGGTTTTCCTGTCTGAGGAATAATAATCTGACAATGTGGATGATCGGTCAGCGGAAGCAGTGCTTTAAAGTGCGGATTAACTTTAAATGGGTAATCCATGTCATCAAGGTATTTTCGAATGGGCATACCGGAAGGAATCACTAGGTAATCGTAATTATGTTCAGCCAACAACTGTTGGTAGCGCTTGAGTAGCGCCTCAATATGTTGTGAATAGCCAGTCTCGATAATCATTGCCATAAAACACCTTTTGCCATGGGTCAGCTGTAAAAAACAACCAACACTAGAATAAATAAACCAGGGCACATTATACAGAATGCTATAGCCGGGAAAACCACCCTCCGATTTGACAGGCACAGTGGAACTATCGCGCTGGAATAAGCAGGGTTCTACACACCCCAAACCCTACTGAATATTCATTTTTAGGATTTACCTAATCATAGAGCTTGGCTAAGCTATTGGAACTTCGTCAGACGTAAAACGCGGCGACTGATCAACCACTTGTCTGACCAGTTAACTGTGTTACTATGAAGCTTTAATGCAGTGCAATAGTGTACCAAAAAGGTGCATACTGAACCGAATCAAAATTATAAGCCTCTGATCATAAGAGGTTTTTCACTTTCTCTGTACAGGATGGAGTCAATAACATGATATTTGAAGGCCAGTCACTGACTTGTCAGCTACTCGACGATGGTATCGCCGAGGTGTGCTTCGACAACAAAAATGAGTCAATAAACAAGTTCGACCGCGTGACGCTTGAAGAACTAAAGTCGGTTGCCGAGGCGTTGAGTCAAGCCAAAGATGTAAAAGCAGCCATCGTAACCAGTAACAAACCAGTTTTTATTGTCGGCGCTGATATTACTGAGTTCCAAGGACTTTTCGCCAATTCTCGCGAGGAGTTGTTACAGTGGACCGCGCAAGCAAACAGTATCTTCAATGCCTTTGAAGACCTTCCTTTCCCTACGGTAGCCGCCATTAATGGGTTCGCCTTAGGTGGTGGTATGGAAATGGTCCTAGCCTGTGACTTACGCGTTGCTTCTACCGCCGCTCAAGTTGGTTTACCGGAAACAAAGCTTGGACTGATCCCTGGCTTTGGCGGAACCACTCGATTGCCACGAGTTATCGGCTCAGATAATGCTATTGAATGGATTGCGACCGCAAAACAGCACAAAGCAGATGCGGCGTTAAAAGTGAGCGCCATCGATGCGGTTTGCGAACCAGAACAGTTGCGAGACGTCGCCATCACTATGGCAAAGGACGCAGCTGAGAATAAACTCGACTGGCAAGGTCGTCGCGCTCAGAAAAAGGCGCCTTTACAGCTGAATAAACTTGAAGCAGTCATGGCTTTCAATACCGCCAAAGGTATGGTTGGAGCAAAAGCTGGTAAGAACTATCCTGCACCCATGGCGGCCATTGCTGTGATTGAAAAAAGTGCCGGCTTGAGCCGCGACGAAGCGCTAACAATTGAACATGAAGCGTTCGTCGACTTAGCGAAAACCCCACAAGCCGACTCTTTGATTCAAATATTTCTGAACGACCAATTACTCAAAAAGAAAGCAAAAATTGCCAGCAAAGCGGCCACTAAAGCCATCAACACGGCAGGTGTGCTTGGCGCCGGCATCATGGGCGGCGGCATTGCTTACCAATCGGCAGTTAAAGGCGTTCCAGCCGTTATGAAAGACATTCGCCAAGATGCTCTAGACTTGGGCATGAGCGAAGCAATGAAAATTCTCAACAAAGGCATGCAAATAGGCAAAGTGAGTGTTGAGAAAATGGCAAAAACGCTTTCAGCGATCAAGCCAACGTTAAACAACGACGATGTTAAGCCTGTCGATATTGTTGTTGAAGCCGTTGTTGAGAATCCGAAAGTCAAAGATGCGGTGCTTTGTGAAGTTGAAGGCCTGTTAGCCGATGATGCGATTCTTACCTCTAACACATCTACTATCTCAATTGATTTGTTAGCCAAAAACTTGAAACGACCAGAGCAGTTTTGTGGCATGCATTTTTTCAACCCGGTTCATAAGATGCCATTAGTCGAAGTTATTCGCGGCGAAAAAACATCGGACGAAACGGTCGCTGCAGTCGTTGCTTATGCAAGTGCTATAGGTAAATCACCGATAGTTGTTCGCGACTGCCCTGGATTTTTTGTCAACCGCGTTCTATTCCCTTATTTCAGAGGGTTCAGCCAACTTCTTCAAGAAGGTGCTGACTTTAGACAGGTTGATAAAGCGATGGAAAAATTTGGCTGGCCGATGGGGCCGTCTTATTTGCTTGATGTCGTTGGTATAGACACCGCCGTTCATTGTGTGGGTGTCATGGCAGACGGTTTCCCTGAGCGAATGAGTGCTTTAGCCAATGATCCTGTGGAATTACTGTACAAGCAAGATAAATACGGACAGAAAAACGGCGCTGGCTTCTTTGCTTATAGCAAAGACAAGAAGGGACGTCCGCAAAAAGTGGTTGAAGAATCCGTGTTCGATATTATTGGTCAACCGAGCAAAGAGTTTGCCGACCAAGAAATTGTTGAGCGACTCATGGTACCAATGGTATTCGAAGTTATCCGATGCTTTGAAGAAGGTATCGTCGAGACTCCTGCTGAGGCCGATATGGGGCTTGTCTACGGATTAGGATTCCCTCCATTCCGTGGCGGTGCGCTTAAGTACGCTGACAGCATTGGCATCGACAATTTGTTGCAACTAGCTGAAAAATATCAACATCTTGGAGCCGCTTACGCTGCGCCGGAGCGCTTACAAGCCATGGCCAAAGATGGCAAAACGTTTTACTAAGCCTTTGCTTAACACCGTATTCAGGAGAATCAATTATGACTGAAGTAGTAATCGTCGACGCCATCCGTACCCCAATGGGACGCTCTCGCGGTGGCATGTATCGAAATGTCCGTGCAGAACAGTTATCTGCGCACATTATGCAATCATTGGTTGATCGCAACCCGCAACTCGACCCCGCCGACATTGAAGATGTGATTTGGGGATGTGTTCAACAAACGCTTGAGCAAGGCTTCAATATTGCGCGTAATGCCCAGCTAATGACGAGCATCCCACGCAGCGTTCCGGCACAAACGATCAATCGCTTATGCGGATCATCCATGCAAGCACTTCACGCGGCCGCGCAGGGTATTATGACCGGCCATGGCGACACCTACATCATCGGTGGCGTTGAGCATATGGGCCACGTACCTATGAACCATGGCGTCGACTTTGCTCCACAATTGGCAAAATATGCGGCGAAAGGCTCTGGCTTTATGGGCTTCACGGCTGAGTTATTGGGTAAAATGCACGGTATTTCGCGTCAGCAACAAGATGAATTTGCGTTTGCATCACATCAAAAAGCCCAAAAAGCGACCGATGAAGGCCTGTTTGCCGCTGAAATCGTGCCGACAGAAGGTCATGACGCCAGTGGCGCATTAAAAACCTTCGACTTTGATGAAGTTATACGAGCTGACTCGTCCGTTGAAGATCTTGGTAAACTTCGACCTGCTTTTGATCCGACTGGCACCGTTACCGCAGGAAATGCGTCAGCGCTATCTGACGGTGCGTCTGGCATGCTCGTGATGAGCGCCGACAAAGCCAAAGCGTTGGGCTTAAAACCGATCGCTAAAATTCGTGCCATGGCGTCTGCAGGATGTGACGCGGCGATTATGGGTTACGGTCCTGTTCCAGCGGTTCAAAAAGCGCTTAAGCGTGCGGGTTTAACCGTCGACGATATTGACTTGTTCGAGTTAAATGAAGCATTTGCTGCACAATCACTTCCTGTGTTGAAAGACTTAGGTCTGCTGGATGTGATGGATCAAAAAGTAAACCTAAATGGTGGTGCCATCGCGCTCGGACATCCTCTCGGATGTTCAGGTGCACGCATTAGCACAACATTATTACGATTAATGGAAGCAAAAAATGCGAAACTCGGTGTCGCGACTATGTGTATTGGTCTGGGCCAAGGTATCGCAACCGTTTTTGAGCGTGTTTAACTAGCTCGTTAATCCTCCATTAGAGTCTCTGATCTTTCAGGGACTCTACTTTCTCTCCATTAATTAATTTGTCCGTAACGAACGAATTTATTGTTCGCAAAACAACCGCAATCTGAATTATATTAGCCCCTTTTTACGCTGCGACTGATGGGAGCGCTTGGTTATGTTATTGGGCTTTGTAATTGTGTATCTGGTGCTTTCACTCGCCCTTGGAATCTATGGTGGCACCAAGGTCAATAACTCTCGAGATTTCGTGAATGCCGGACGACATCTACCCATATCAGTGGTGGTTGCTTTGGTGTTTGCAACCTGGTTTGGTGCAGAAACCGTATTAGGTATTCCTGGTACCTTCGTCGAAGAAAACTTAGGCGGACTCATTTCAGATCCCTTCGGTGCTACCTTTTGCTTGATCTTCTTTGGTTTGTTTTTCGCTCGCCCGCTATATCGACAAGGATTATTAACCATTGGCGATTTTTATCGTAATCGTTTTGGGCAGAATGTTGAGGTCGCTGTCGCGCTAGCCATAGCCATCAGTTATCTAGGTTGGGTATCTGCTCAAATCACAGCGTTAGGATTAGTGTTAAATGTATTAACCGATGGTGCCATTGGTATGCCGCTAGGTGTTGTTATTGGCGCAGCCATCGTTTTAGTTTACACCTTGTTCGGCGGTATGTGGTCGGTAGCGATCACGACCTTTGTTCAAATGATCGTGATTGTTGCCGGATTAATTTGGATTGCGGTGTTGGTATCTGACTTAACCGGTGGAGTTTCTCCGGTGGTTGAGCATGCTGCTGCTGCAGGAAAATTTGAATTCTGGCCTGAGTTAACCTGGGCCTCCATCATAACCTTCACCGCCGGGTTTCTCACCATGGGCATAGGCTCGATACCTCAACAAGATACTTTTCAACGAGCGAACTCTGCAAAAACGGAATCAATAGCCGTTTGGGGTTCTATTCTCGGTGGAATCGCTTACCTAGCCTTTGCTGCTGTACCTTTATTTTTAGCCTACGCCGCTTTCATCGTTGAGCCAGAAGCGATGAGTCGCATCAGCGAGCAAGATCCACAAATGGTATTGCCAAGTTTTATCATCGGACACATGCCATTGTATGCTCAAGTAATATTTTTTGGGGCACTTCTATCCGTCATTATGAGTACCGCCAGTGGTGCATTACTTGCTCCCGCTGTCACCATTTCAGAAAATGTCATTCGACCGTTTATTCACAATAAAAACTTCAACGATCGACAGTTATTGTGGTTAATGCGAGCGACCGTCTTGGCATTCGGCTTTTTGGTTGTCGGCTATTCGTTATGGTCGTTGCAGCAACAAACCAGCATTCATCATATGGTAGAAAGTGCATACAAAGTCACTTTAGTCATGGCACTGGTTCCTTTAGTGGCAGGAATTTATTGGAAGCGCTCCAGTAACGCTGGCGCCATCGCCTCCATTGTTGCCGGTTTACTGGTTTGGTTGCCGCTGGAGTTTATTCTCACAGACTCACCGATACCACCGCATTTCTACGGTTTTTTTGCCGCGATCATTGCCATGATTGTGGTTAGCTTGGTGATACCTAACAAAAATGTGCCCGACAAAACAATGGCGGATCCTGTTTCAGAAAGCTAAATTGGCATTAAGACGCACAGTAACTGTGTCAAATTACACAGTGCAGTATCGATAGAAGCGATAGACTAGAAGAGGGTTAAACGAGAATTGAGTTAAACCCTCTTTTTACAGGAGACTATCGTGATTGCTTGAGACAAATGTGTCAGCAGGAGACAATCGAGCCGACATAGGTATACGGCCACATCACGATCAATGGATTAATCAGTCACTAAGGAAATAAGGTGCCAAGGAAACTCAAACGATCAAAAGACCTTTTCACCATCGATAGCTCATGGTCGAAGTTCCGGCGTGCTTGGCTGTGCCGGCTAAGTTGCTTGAGCCTATTGTTCGGCAGCGGCTTTGCGCATGCCATCAACGAACTCAACGAGAACTTTGCCGATCAAGAATTCATTGATTACTTCTCACAAGCCTTCCAACAAAAACGCGAGCAGGCTGAGCAACGACTCGAAACTCTCGCAGCACACCTAAACTTGACGCCTGAACAACAACCGGCTTGGAACAAACTCAAGCTCACACTGCTTGAGCAAGTTGAAAACCGGATCAAGCGGCGCCAACAGTTGCGTCAACTTAAACAAACACAAGAGTCATTTACCACTCAACAAATGCTGCAGTTGCGGCAATCACATATGAAGATTCGACTCAAAGAAACACGGCAAACCCAGCAAGTCGTCGACGTGCTCTATCCTTTACTCAACCAAGAACAACAAACCTTATTTGATTAGAGTATGACCGAATGGTGGCTAGCTGGACCTCGACTAAAACGCCACCTAATGCACTAGAGACCATTTAGACCATCACAAGAATCTATTATAATCAGCGATGAATAGTGTGCATTCCAAATTCGACATCTTGGTTTGCATCCAGTGCACGATGAACCCAGTTTTCCGAGGCGGAATTTATGCCAAACGCCAGCAATTCACCACAAGACATAGTGGTCGATAAAGAGTTAAATGCTCTTGGGCTCATTTGCCCAGAACCCGTAATGATGATTCGAAAATCCATACGAGAACTCAATTCTGGTGAGATCTTAAAAGTGACTGCCGATGATCCCTCAACGACTCGTGATATACCAAAATTTTGCCAGTTTATGGATCACCAATTGCTCGCATCAGAAACCCTAGAGGTTCCTTACTGTTACTGGATAAAAAAGCACTAAGCACGCTGAATCATGGCTTCATACAGCTGTTTTTTTTGCGGCAAGACGTTGACCCGTTCAAGGTCCTGCTGCGCATGTTTCAAGACCAGAGGATCCATTATTTTGAACCACAGAGGGGGACAGTAGGCGAGCAAAAACATCGTGTAATACCCCGCGGGAAGTTGTGGGCTCTCATCGAAATGACGCAAGCTTTGATAGCGTCGCATTGGGTAAGCATGATGGTCGGAATGACGTTGCAAGTGAAAGAGCGACCAGTTCGAAAGTAAATAGTTACTGTTCCATGAGTGGCAAGGCTTACACAATTCAAATCGACCATTGTCCATGCGCTTACGCTGCAAACCATAGTGCTCGATATAGTTGGCCGACGTTAGCTGAAAGCCTCCCCACAGTGCCGTCGCTAATAAGAAAGGTAGCACCTCTATTCCCAACCATAAAACGATGGTGCCATAAATAACTAAGGCCACAATGACACTTTGCAAAACCTCATTGTTCCAATTCCACGTTGACTGTTTTCGTCGCGACAACCGCTTTGCCTCTAAACGCCACGCGCGCACAAAGGCGCCTGGATATTCTCGCCAAAAAAAGCCATAAATCGATTCACCCAGCTTTGAAGACGCAGAGTCCTCTGGCGTCGCCACCGTCGCATGATGACCAAGGTTGTGTTCGACGTTGAAATGTCCATAAGCGGCTAAGGATAAAGAAACCTTGGCTGCCCAACGCTCATATAGTGATGTCTTATGACCCATTTCATGACCAAGGTTAATCGCATAACCACACAAAAATCCATTATTCACGACGACCGCAATCCAACCCCAAGTTGATAATGGTTGGTTAACGGCGAACCATGCGGTAAACGCAAATCCAGCTACCAACATAGGGACCAAAAGAAAAGTAATCAGACGATAAAAGGGATCCGCTTCTAATTGTGGAACAATCGACTCCGGAGGGTTACTGGTATCTTCGCCGATGATTTTATCGAGCAGCGGAATGAGCCCATAGAAAACCACAATAGGAATGGCCAAGACCCACTCATTGCCAGACATTAAGTAGCCAAAAGGCCCAAGCAAAGTCATCATTGGAATAAGCAAAGAGATTAGCCAGAGTCCTCGCTTGTGATCGACATAAGTATCACCACTGTCACTGCGAAAGGTTTTCGTCCACATAATTTGATCCCGTACCTTGAGCTCCTGTACCTTAGGTTCCAATATTGGCTAAAATATACTTTTGTGGCAAGTGCCTCTCTTGCATCGACATCGCATTCATTATCGAATCGCTGGCGCAACTCAAGGAATTAGTATTGGATCTACAAACGCTTCAACAACAACTAAAGCAACCTTCAGGCGCTCCAGTTGATCAGTGGGACCCGCCATTTTGCGGCGATATCGACATGGTGATAAAGCGCGATGGTCGTTGGTTTTACATGGGCACACCAATTGGCCGACAAGCATTGGTTAAGTTGTTTGCGTCGGTTCTGCGAAAAGAAAAAGATAACTATTTTCTGGTGACTCCCGTCGAGAAGATTGGCATTCAAGTCGACGATGCTCCGTTTATTGTCGTTCTTATGGAAATTCAACACGTAAACCAGCTACCCACCATCATATTCACCGATAACCTTGACCATCAGTTTACCGTCGACGCTGATCATCCTATTTGGGTCATTGAAGATCCAATCACTGGCGAGCCGTCTCCTTATGTAAAAGTAAGAGATAATTTGCACGCACTTATCCATCGAAATGTCTTCTACCAACTGGTTGAAAACGCTCAAACTGTTGAACAGGGTGGCCGCACTCACCTTGTGATCGAAAGTTGCGGCGAATCCTTTTCATTGGGGTGCATTGATTGATGAAACTTCAATTTCGCAGACCTCCCCTTTTAGCACTTATTTGTTACGTCGCTGGTTTTGTGTTGATCATTCCTACTTTCTGTCATCAATACTTCAACCTTGCTTGGATATCTGCGACACTAAACCTGCAATTATTTATTGCTGGAGCCTTAATTGTAGCGGTGGGCTCTTTACTAAACTGGACTATTCCATTGTTGCAAAAACGTTAAATAGACGAGAGGTTCTTCTATGAAGCACATAGAACACGGATTTGAGAAACGATTGTTTTCTTCGCGCTGGCTACTTGCCCCCTTCTATGTTGGCTTGATCATTGCGGTTCTTCTTTTACTGCTCCGCTTTTTCGAAGATTTGATTTTATTAGTTCCGCAAGTCTTTAGCCTCGATGAAAGTACGCTTGTTTTAAAGGTATTGACGCTCGTTGATTTATGTTTGATGGCCAATTTATTAGTGATTATTGTTTTTAGTAGTTACGAAAGTTTTGTGTCGCGTGTGGATATTAAGAATCAGCAAGAGCGACCAAGTTGGTTAGGAAGAGTCGGCTTTTCCTCATTAAAGGTTAAAGTTATCAGCTCCATCGCGGCTATTTCAGCGATAGAATTGCTTAAAGTTTATTTAGATATTAATAACTACTCTCATACGCAGGTGTTATGGATGGTTATTATTTTTTCTGTTTTTGTTATTGCAGGTGTACTTTTCGCTTTAATGGATCGCATGTCTTCAGGTCAATCTAAAAAGGACTCTTGATAAAGCATCATAAGGAAAAAAACATGAACCAGTTCGTTTGGATTGATTTAGGCGTCAAAGATTTAGATCGATCGGTAACATTTTACCAAGCGGTGCTTGATCGCAAATGCCAAATTGAAGAATTCGAATCTTTTCGTTTCGCAGTGTTCGAACATCAAGGCAACGACGTGTCAGGATGCCTTGTCCCTAAGGCAGATTTTCAACCATTAAATGACAGCACACTGATTTACTTTAACGTTGATCAAAGACTTGCCGAGGCGGTAAAAAAAGTCGCTGAATTCGGTGGCAAAGTTCTGACGCCACCGCATTCTATTGGTCCCCATGGCTCTCGAGCAATTATTCTAGACAGCGAAGGTAATACCATTGCGCTGCACTCGACTGAAGTCTTCAATAATGAAGCAACACAAAACTAATATGCGTAAACGTCATGTCATTTATGGATGCATTAGTATTGTTATTTTTTTAATTTTTGTTTTACCGCAGCATTGGCAAATACCCGTTGAAGGAGCCTCCAAAGACGACTGGAATACGCAAACCTTTTGGTTTGAACCTTGGGGAAGTTCAGTGACCCACAGGGGCATCGATATTTTCGCGAACAAAGGTCGGCCTGTCGTGGCGGCGCACAATGGCATCGTTGTCTTCCGAGGGCAACTGGCCAAAGGCGGGAAGGTTATAATGATATTAGGACCCGAGTTTAAACTCTCTTACTATGCTCACCTCGAATCATTTTCGAATGCCAATCCTAGATTGGTCACAGCTGGAGAACGAATTGGAACCGTGGGGCAATCTGGAAACGCAACCAACAAACCAGCCCATGTACATTTTAGCATTGTGACGTTACTGCCCTATTTTTGGAAAGTAGATAGCTCAACTCAAGGCTGGAAGAAAATGTTTTATTTAGACCCTAACAACTATCTCATCAACCATTAAAGACTTGCTGTAGCATAACTGGATATTCGCTATGAAAATTTTAACCACTCTCTTTTATGTACTACTACTAAGCATCTCCTTCGGTTGTCAGTCGGTTCACGTTCAAGCAGGCAAACCACCCGAACATTTAGCCAAAGAGACTGCTTCAAATAAAGGTTCTATATCCTCCGGTGAGCGATACCTCACAGCGGATCAATTACTAAAAAAGTACGGGAAGTTTCAGTCTAAGTATCAAGAATACACACCGTCGGAAGAAGCCATTGTTCGACTGCGATCGATAAAGCAACCACTCACTCTTTGGCTAGTTTATGGGACCTGGTGTCACGACAGCGAACGCGAAGTACCCTTGATAATTAAACTATTAAAACAGGCCAATAACCCCAACCTAACCTTACATCTCGTCGATGTTGGTTACGACAAAAAAATCAAAGGCGAACTGGGACAATCGCTAAAAATTCGATATACACCCACTTTAATAGTGACCGGTGAGTCGAAGCATGAGCTTTTGCGCATTGTTGAGCGCCCTCATCTAACGTGGGATCAAGACATCGCCCAAGCGGCTAATATTGCTGCGTCCATGGTCGCCAACTGATACTAATTCAAAAATGAGATTTAAATTCAAAAATGAGATTTGGGTTGGCATCGGTGTGTGTTATACTCGCCCCCAGATTTCGGTGTGCTTTGCACTTAATAGGGAACACGGTGAAAATCCGTGACTGTACCCGCAACTGTAAACAGAGCGAAAGGCGACTCCACTGAGCACGTGTAGGTGTTTGGGAAGGGGCCTGGAGGCAAACTCTGTAAGTCAGGAGACCTGCCGTAAACGTAACGCCCTTAGAGTGCTTTACGTCAGTATTTTCCGAGCGGGCTACTCGGTGCTGCGCTAAACAGACCTGTCTCACGTTTTGACTCCTGATTACCGCTTCACCCTCTCCCTGCTCCGACCATTTTCGGAGTAAAAATGGCAGTCGAACATCCGGTTTATACCGCACAACATTTATCTTGGCAGGTACAAGATAAACTTATTCTTAATGACTTAAGCTTTGCGATTGGTCAGGGTGAGTTTGTCGGCCTGATAGGCCCTAATGGTGCCGGTAAGTCGTCGCTGTTGCGCTGCCTTTATCGAAAGATCACTCCCACCCGCGGGACTCTAGCCTTTCAACAAAAATCCCTTGCTGAGTATTCAAGACAACAACTTGCACAAAAAGTGGCGGTTGTATTGCAGGAACCCCCAAACCAATTCGAATTAACAGTATTTGACGTCATCGCCATGGGACTTACTCCACACAAGGGTTTATTGGACTTCGATACCAGTGACGATCGAGATCGTGTCGTAAAGGCCTGCAAGCAAGTCGATTTAAACGATAAATTAGAACAAAACTTCAATAGTTTATCGGGCGGCGAAAAACAACGCGCAATGATTGCTAGAGCGATTGTGCAACAGCCACAAGTGCTGTTAATGGATGAGCCAACGAATCACCTTGATATTCGCCATCAACTAGAAGTTTTACATTTAGCACGCTCATTAAAGATTACCGTTATCGTGAGTATTCACGATCTAAACTTAGCGGCCGCATTTTGCGATCGCTTGATACTTTTAGATCATGGTCGAATCGTTGCGGATGGTGACAAACAACAAGTCTTATGTGAAAAACATATTGCTGATGTGTTTGGGGTGAGTAGTGCCGTTGATTCGCATCCATTTCATGATGGGCAAAGAATTACCTTTAATTTGGCTAAGCCGTCATGAGCTATCACGCTGTCAAACAGCATGGCTTTAGCCTTCACTACACCAGCATAGTGATCGCTGCTGCAATATTTCTATTACTGACTTTTGCGCTGGCTTTAGCGAGTGGCAGTGTTGAATTAACATTGTCGCAAGTCTACCAAGCGCTTACCTGCAATAGCGCTTGCAATGTAACGGCCATTGAAAAGCGAATCATTTGGGAAATTCGATTTCCTCGCATCTTGATGGCATTGGTTACCGGTTCTGGCTTAGCCATTTGCGGCGCGATTTTACAAAGCGTAACAAGAAATCCACTTGCTGATCCTTACTTATTTGGTATTTCATCTGGCTCAGCTTTAGGGGCGGTCACTGTTATGGCATTGGTTCCCGGTGCAATTTTATCCGTGACTTTTGGTGCGCTAATTGGTGGCGCATTTTCAGTTGCGCTCATGTTAATGCTTGCCGGTCGAGCAGCATCACACGTCGAACGTTTGTTACTCGCCGGTGTGGCTGTTTCATTTATGTTAAGTGCGTTTACCAGTTTGATATTGTATTACTCCAAACCAGAAATAGCGGCTTCGTTACTTTTTTGGATGATGGGCAGTTTCTCAAACAGTCAATGGAGTGAACTGTGGCTTCCCTACATTTTTGTGATCGTCGGCCTCACTATCTTTTTATTTTTTCGGCGTTGGTTATCGGCGATTCAAGCGGGTGAAGAAAGCGCTCACACCTTGGGTGTGCCGGTCGGCCAATTGCGTTTAATTATGTTAATCATCTGCTCAGCGATCACTGCCGTGCTGGTTGCCCATGTTGGTGGCATTGGATTTGTAGGATTAATGATCCCGCATATGTGTCGCTTTTTAATTGGTGCACAAATTCATCGTATTTTGTGGTTGTGCACATTACTGGGTGGCGCTTTTATGATTTGGGTCGATGTTATTTCTCGCTCATTGCTAGAGCATCAGGTGTTGCCCGTCGGCGTTGTCACTTCAGCTGTGGGAAGTTTTTTCTTTTTTGTCATTCTTAAGTCGCGCAGTCAACGCGATATTAACTAAGTTAACACTGATTATGTTTACAGACTCTTTCAATATTTCATCGTTGGATCGTCAACACGACAAGTCCATTCGAATGCGAATCGACCAGAAAACAAAACCGCCTGGCTCTCTTGGCCAGCTCGAAACACTCGCAACACAATTAGCATCCATTCTTGGGCCAAGTTCAATCACGATTCAAGCGCCAAGAATTTTAGTGTTTGCAGCTGACCATGGAATCGCAGAAGAAGGCGTCAGTATTGCTCCTTCGTCGGTTACCGCGCAAATGGTGTTGAATTTTTTGCACGGCGGTGCGGCCATCAACTGCTTCTGTCGAAGTTCTGAAATTGAGCTTTCCGTGATCGATGCTGGCATTATGACGGCGATCGATCATCCCGACTTGATTCAGCAAGCCATCGCTCGTGGCACGCAAAACTTCTCGCAACATTCGGCGATGACACGCTCACAAGCAGAACAGGCGTTGCTCGCCGGTCATGAAATCGCGCAAACCTTTCTTCGCCAAGGCTGTAATACTCTCGGTTTTGGTGAAATGGGCATAGGGAATACCTCAAGTGCTGCTGCCATGATGGCCGCTCTATTAAAAATCCCCGCTGACGAATGCGTTGGTCGAGGCACCGGAATAACCGATGAAGCGCTGCAACGTAAACTGAATGTCGTTGCACGTGCGTTGCAATTACATGCTCAACAGTTACATTGTCCGATCGATATACTGGCCAATCTTGGCGGCTTTGAAATAGGTCAGATCGCCGGTGCCATGTTGGCAACAGCGGAGGCCAAAAGTGTCATTTTAGTGGATGGCTTTATCACCACGGCAGCCGCATTACTTGCCCAAAAAATTGCGCCCAATGTCGCTGATTATATGGTTTTCTGCCACGAATCTAATGAGCAGGGTCATCAGCGTATGCTTAAAAGTCTCAGCGGAACGCCTTTATTAAACCTAGGAATGAGACTAGGTGAAGGAACCGGAGCGGCCTTAGCGATACCCTTATTGCGAGCAGCAGCCAGCTTCTACAATGACATGGCCAGCTTTGAATCGGCCGGTGTGAGCGTTTAACATGAATTGGGCTGCCCCTATTCGACACCAGATCAGCCTAATGGCGTTGGCGATCGGATTCTTTACTAGAATCCCGATGCCGCAACAGCTCGAATACAGCCCGCAGCGGCTCAATAGTAGTGCTCGATATTTCACCTTCGTTGGATGGATCATCGCGGCGGCTAGCGCACTTATTTTCCTTACGCTCAGTCATTGGTTGCCACAAGGCCTCGCCATTCTACTCACCATGATCGCTGGATTGTTTCTGACTGGAGGTTTCCATGAAGACGGATTGGCCGACACCTGTGATGGCTTAGGTGGTGGCTGGACCAAGGAACAAAAACTCGACATCATGAAAGATTCGCGCTTAGGAAGTTACGGAGCACTCGGTTTATGGAGCGTATTGACCACCAAATTCATTGCCTTACAACACTTGCCAAATATTGCATTGGTTTTGCTGGTTGCGCATCCTTTAAGTCGAGCCATGTCATCCGCATTAATTTATTTCATGCCTTACGTCAGCTCAGAGTTATCCTCTAAATCTAAACCAATCGCTCATCATATGCGGCTTAACGAGTTGCTATGCAATTTAATCATTGCAGCACCCGCGTTACTGATTTTTCCCGATGCCCTTCTGCCTTTGATGATCAGTTGTGTTGCCGTGACTGGTGTTTGCGCTTTGCTGTTTCAACGTCAACTTGGCGGCATTACGGGAGACACGCTTGGTTGCACTCAACAGGTTATTGAAATCGTTATCTACCTCGTCTTGGTCACTCAATTTGGAGCCGTGAAATGATACATTTAGTGCTCGGTGGAGCAAGATCAGGAAAAAGCCACTTTGCTGAGACACTCGCGAGCAATCTTACACAAGACACTCACCAGCCTGTGACCTACCTCGCCACCGCCACCATGGGCGATGACGAAATGATTGAACGAATTTCACAACATAAACTCAGTCGACCAAACCATTGGCGACTGGTTGAAGAACCTTTTCATTTAGCAGAGGCGATTGCATCGAACGAAAATTCCAGCGTGATTTTACTCGATTGTATGACCCTGTGGTTGAGTAACTGGTTATGCAGTCATGATCCGGAAGCATTCACTCTAGAAAGGGACGCGTTAATTGACGAGTTACTGAAACGCCAAAAGCCTATCGTCATCGTTTCCAATGAAGTCGGGAGCGGCATAGTGCCAATGGGAGAGCTGTCGCGTCAGTTTGCTGATCAAGCCGGTTGGTTAAATCAAGCATTAGCAGCCATTGCTACGGAGGTCACACTCGTCGTTGCTGGCTGTCCACTAACGTTAAAATCGACCACCACTGCTAGAGTGAATGATCATGACTAACTCAGCACCCAGCAAAGCGATTGAACAGCACATATATTTGCTACGACATGGCCAGCCACAGTTACGTAATGCATTGCTCGGTCACACCGATAGCCATCTCGATGAGCTAGGCTGGTCACAAATGCAAGTCGCCTGTGATCAACTTTCAGATATTGAGCGTATCGTTTCGAGCCCGTTGCAACGCTGTGCAGCCTTTGCCGAGAAGCTGGGTCATCAACTTAATCAATCCATCGACTTCGATTCGCGACTTAAAGAGTGTTATTTTGGTGCATGGGATGGACTCACCTACGCTGAACTCCACCGTCGCTATCCAGAAGACAGTTCCGCCTTCTTTCAGCACCCAAGTAAGCACACCCCTCCCGATGGAGAACCCCTGTTAGAATTTCATCAAAGGGTTGTAAACGGCTTTTGTCAACAAGTACAAGGTTGTCCGACATTAAGTACATTGATTATTACGCACGCCGGGGTTATTCGTTCTCTTATCGCTTGGTGTTTAGAGATGACTGTCGAGCTCGGCCATCAGTTTCAACGTCTTACCATTGACTACGGCAGTATTACCAAGCTGTCCTTATTTCATTTCGAAGATAAAACGATGTTCCCGAAGCTGGTTCAACTAAATAGCGCTGGGTGTGTCGTATGATTTTACCCGATGGTTTAATGATTCAAGGCACAACCTCCGATGCAGGCAAAAGCATCACGGTCGCCGGTTTGTGTCGTTTACTGCATCGTCGAGGTATGTCTGTCGCTCCCTTTAAGCCACAAAATATGGCACTAAATAGTGCAGTAACCGCTGAAGGAGGCGAAATCGGACGAGCGCAAGCGTTGCAAGCTTTCGCCTGCGACTTAGCGCCACATACCGATTTTAATCCCGTGTTACTCAAGCCAAGCAGCGATCAACGCTCGCAAGTCATTATTCATGGTCAGGTGGTGTCTGAGCTTGAAGCGCAAACATTTGGCTCAATCAAAGCGTTAGCATTTGATCGCGTTTTAGAATCCTATCGGCGGTTGCAGCAACAATACGATGTCGTGCTCATTGAAGGCGCCGGTAGTCCTGCTGAAATTAATTTACGCGCACGCGATATTGCAAATATGGGATTTGCCGAAGCGGTCAATTGTCCGGTGGTTTTGATCAGTGATATCGATCGAGGCGGAGTATTTGCACACCTTGTCGGCACTCACGATTTGCTTTCGCCGTCGGAGCAAAATCGAATTAAAGGTTTTATTATCAATAAATTTCGCGGTTCACTGGATTTATTGCAATCGGGTTTAGATTGGCTAGAAACCTATCGCAATAAACCAGTGTTCGGTGTGTTGCCGTACTTACCCCATTTAAAACTGGATGCAGAAGATGCCATTCAAGTCGACGAACAAGATCATCGGGGCAATATTGAGATCAAAGTACCTGTGCTTTCAAGAATCAGTAATCATACCGACTTTGATCCATTACGTTGGCACCCAAAGGTAAATTTAACCTTCGTACCCCCAGGTTCCTCATTAGGAAAGGCAGACCTCATAATTATACCGGGTAGCAAAAACGTTCGAGCTGAACTGACGTTATTTCGTCAACAAGGGTGGGATCATGATTTACAACGTCACTTACGCTTCGGCGGAAAAGTCTTAGGCATTTGTGGTGGTTATCAAATGCTCGGGCGAAGTGTCAGTGATCCAATGGGCGTCGAATCAACTGCGGGCAGTAGTGAGGGTTTAAATTTGTTACCCATAGACACTGAATTACGACCGAACAAACAACTCAAGCAGATCACCGGCACTTTTTCATTGGGCACCATGCACGGAAAGATCACTGGCTATGAAATTCATTGTGGCGTCTCAACTCATCAGGAGCCACTGAAATCCTTTAGTCAACTTAACGATCAATTTGGTGACCATTACCCAGACGGTGCCGTGTCTGATTGTCAGCAAATTTTTGGAACTTACATTCACGGCTTATTTGAGCATCCTGAGTTTCTCTCTTCCCTACTTCAATGGGTCTCAGGCGAGCGTGTTCAATCGATCAACTGGAACCAAATTCGAATGCAAGAATTGGATCGCTTAGCAGACTGTTTTGAAGAGCACTTAAATATTGATGCTCTGCTAAAGCTATCAATGGATCAGGAGTCCTAATATGGATAGAAATCAAAAACATAAAATTAAAGCGCAAAAACAAAAAGAAAAAGTCGATGCCCGTGTCGCCCAAGCTCAAATAGAGCAAGGCATCATGTTGGTTATCACGGGTAATGGCAAAGGTAAGAGTACGGCTGGTTTTGGAACGGTCGCTCGCTGTGTGGGTCATGGATACAAAGCCGCGGTTGTTCAATTTATTAAAGGCCAATGGGATTGCGGCGAACGCAACCTTCTTGAACAACATGGCGTGCCCTTTGCCGTCATGGGCACCGGATTTACATGGAATACTCAAGATAGAGAAGCCGATATTGCCGCGGCTACTGAAGTATGGGAACAAGCCAAAATATTCTTAAATGATCCGCAGTATCACCTGGTGTTACTCGATGAGTTAACCTATATGCTCGGCTACGACTACTTGCCAAAAGACGAAGTATTGGCGGCTTTGAAAAATCGTCCTGAGCAACAGTCGGTGATCGTGACCGGTCGTGGAGCGATTAGTGAACTAAGAGAAATGGCCGATACGGTTAGCGAAATCAAAGATATAAAACATGCATTTAAAGCCGGCATTAAAGCTCGCAAAGGAGTTGATTGGTGAAACATTTTAAACTCGTCGCTCATTTTATCTTTTTGCTTAGCAGCGTTTCCGTTTCGGTCAACATCGCTGCTCAAACGCCTTCAAAAGATAATTCTAAAACACAAAAAATCATCGCATTAACACCTCATCTAGTCGAAATGCTTTATGCGATTGGCGCGGGCGACAGAATTAAAGGAACCGTTGAATACGCAGATTACCCAGAGTCCGCTAAATCCATTCCTCGTATTGGTAGCTATACTGGCGTGCAGCTTGAACAAATCATAGCGATCGATCCCGATTTAATAGTTGCATCGAGAGGAACCAACAAAGAAGACGACCTTAGAAAACTAGAATCTTTGGGATATACAATGTTTTATACCGAGCCAAAGGATATTTCGGATATCAGCAAAGATTTGCTACGCCTCGGAGACGCAACTGATCTACAAAACAATGCGAAACAGCTGGTTGAAAAGCTCGATAAAAGATACCACAAAATAGTCACTCGCTATCAATCGAGTAAACCCGTAAAAGTCTTTTATCAACTTTGGCATGATCCTTTACGAACACTAGGACCCAAAAGCTGGATATCTTCAATGATACGAGACTGTAACGGAAGAAATATTTTTAACGAAAGTGACAGTGATTATCCGGTGGTATCAATGGAGTCGGTGGTCATGAAAAACCCCGATGTCATTATAATCCCTCACCATTCGGGTTCCGCTTTGGGTAAGCAGGAAATTTGGGATAAATGGCCTGAAATACACGCAGTACAACACAATCGCCTTTTTGTTATTCATGGCGATATTCTACATCGATTTACGCCACGGGCGCTCGATGGACTAGAGCAACTTTGTGAGGCGATTAATTCGGCTCGCTAAATCTCGACTCAGTTACGGGACATTACAATAACTGAAAACAAAAGCCTGTTTGGTGATTTGACGAAGAATCGAATTGTAACGGGAAGATGGTGAGATCCCATCGCTGCCCCCGCAACGGTAATGAGTCGTTCGTGACTTTAGCCCGGAGACCGGCCAACAGATTATGAAGTAAAGATTAAGCAAAGGCTTAATCATAATATGCGCGGTGGGCGCACTTATTGAGGAAACCATGAAAAATATTTACACAATCACACTTTTAGCGTCAGCACTACAAACCGCTTTTGCAGACGACTTGCCACCAATGGACACGAAAGATAAAACCATTACGGTAACCGCTAATCGAAGTATGCAAAACGCAACCAATGCGCTTGCTGCTATTGAAGTGTTATCAAGACAAGATATAGAAAAGATCAATCCCGTATCGGTGACAGATTTATTAGAGACCTTCTCTGGCATCGACGTGACTCGCAGTGGCGGACATGGACAAGCATCAAGCGTTTATACCCGTGGCGGAAATAACGGACATACTTTGATATTGATCGATGGAGTAAGAGTTGGTTCAGCCACGCTAGGCGTTAAAGAAATCAATGCTATTCCTGTTGCGCTGATTGAACGCATTGAGTTTGTTAAAGGCCCCAGAGCTTCGTTGTGGGGAAGCGATGCCATTTCAGGCGTTATACAAATCTTTACTCGACGGTTGGGACATCAAGAATATCAAGTGAACTTAACCGCAGGTAGTCATCATGCTCAAAGCGGACATTTAGCGGTTGGTTTTGGTAATGAGAAAATTCAAAATACCATAACGGTTAGCAGTGAAGCGAGCGAAGGATTCGATGTTCTACAAAGCGCTGAACCGGATGACGATGGGTATCGAAGAGTGGCCGCCGCAATTAAAGGTGATTACAGTTTATCTAACGTTCTTGCTTTGGACTGGACGCTAAGACATACGCGCGGTAACTCAGAATATGACAATGCCTATGGCGGAAGCAACGAGTCAGACTTTGAGAATACACTGCTCAATATTCGCTATATTTATCAAGAAAATGATTGGAATTCGGAACTCGCGGTTAGACATAGTTTGGATCATTCCATTGATTATGGAAATGGCATCACTAGAGCGATGGCCGGTATTTTCGAAACGGAAAGAAATCAAGCCAGTGGTAGTATCGGAAGGAAAATAAACGACCACTGGCAATTGACTGGAGGTCTTGAATGGTTTGAAGACAAAGTTGCGCAGTCATCAACCAATTATGCGACTACCGAACGATTTACCAATAGCGCATTTATTAATTCAATTTTTCAAGTTGCTCGGTTTTCAAGTGAAATTAGTTTGCGCTATGACGACGTTGAAAATGTTGATACCGAAACAACCTATAATTTAAGCCTAGGTTATCGGCCAAATGAGCATTGGTTAGTAGCCGTATCAACCGCAGAAGCATTTAAAGCGCCAACGTTTAATGATCTCTACTACCCTTCTGGTCTTTACTCTTCAGGCAACCCTTTGTTAAAACCTGAGTATGCGAAATCGAATGAGCTATTAGTGAAGTGGAACAATGCCGATACACGGCTATCCATCAGTGTCTATGATAATGACATAGACGACTTGATTGATTGGCAAGCCGACGCCAATTTCTTTTATCAACCGGTCAATGTCAATAGCGCAACCATCAAGGGCACCGATATTAGTGTCGATTTTCAACAAAATAATTTTAATCATCGAATCGCAGCAACTTACGTTGATGCGAAAGATAACGAATCCAATAGACAACTTAATCGACGGGCAAAACAACTTGCTAGCTACCAAATCACTTATAACCAGTCTCAATTAGAATGGTTTGCCATCGTTAAATACACCGGTGAACGACCTGACGGAGCAGTTATGCTCGATAGTTACTCGTCTATTGATATTGGACTCAATTACCAAATCAGTCATCGATTAGCAATGCAGTTAAAAATTAATAATTTAAGTGATGAAGATATTCAAAGCTTGAATAATTATACGCCTATCCAACGTGAAGCTTATTTAACGGTCACCTACGCTAACTTTTAAATGTACGTCTCGCCAGCGAGCAATGCCTCGCTGGAAGTCTTTTGAGTGAACGCTATGCATACTAAAATTTTACTGGCTCGCCATGGAGAAACCCTGTGGAATAAAGAACAACGACTGCAAGGTCAGCTTGATAGTCCACTATCTGCAACGGGAATAGAGCAAGCCGAAAAATTAGCACAAGCGCTTGGTTGTTATAATATTTCAAGAATTTACTCCTCTCCTTTAAACCGAGCTTATCAAACGGCTTTGACCTTTGCTGCAACCTGTCATCAAGATGTCGAAGTATTGGACGCATTGAAGGAGCGACATTTTGGTGATTGGCAGGGTCGTTTATACCAAGAGGTTCAGACACATAAAAATTTTAGTGAAATTTTTAAGCAAGTGACCGATACACCGCCACCCAATGGTGAGTCGGCTTTGCAAGCTCAACAGCGCATCCTTAATGCTCTAAAGTCGCTTGCCTTTCAACACAAGCAACAAACCGTTTTGGTCGTAACTCATGGCGATTTAATTAGAAGTCTGTGCGCACTTTTTACCCAAGAGACTTTTTGTGATGCTTACAGTCAATATGGGAATGGCCAGTTTTTAACACTTTTGTTTGATCATCAATCACATCGCTTTCAGAGCATTGCATGATCTTTGTAACTAAAATACTGATGTTGCAACTGTTCTCTTTGGTCTTTGCAACGGTTGGTTGGCTATTAGATTTGATCCTTGGAGAACCACGACGGTGGCATCCACTGATTGGGTTTGGTCATTGCGCAAATTATTTAGAACATCGATTTAACCGCTGTTCGCTTTCGGCGGTCAGCAAAGGTGCGGGTTTTCTATGTTGGTGCGGTTTAGTTTTACCGATTCCATTAAGTTTACTCCTAGCACATTGGTATTGGCCTTGGACCATTCTAGCCGATCCCATTCTCGTGTATCTTTGCATAGGACATAAAAGCTTAGTTCAACATGCCCTTGCCGTTGCAGCACCTTTGCAAAAGCAGCAGCTAGACGAAGCGCGAAAACAATGCGCGAAAATGGTAAGCAGAGATACTGATTCGCTTTCAGGCCAAGAAATCAGCCGTGCTGTTTGTGAGTCGGTATTAGAAAACAGTCATGATGCGGTAACGGCGAGTCTGTTTTACGCTGCTATTGGTGGTGCACCGTTAGCGATATTGCATCGACTATCAAATACGTTAGATGCTATGTGGGGCTATCGCAATCAACGGTTTATTAATTTTGGTTGGTTTGCTGCGAGGGTCGATGATTGGCTAGGCTGGCCTAGTGCCAAATTAACGGCCCTACTTTTTTCACTAGCGCCAGGGCAAAAGGTACCCTTCACTAAAGTAGCTCAACAAGCTAAACACTATAAGAGTTTAAATGGTGGATGGGTAATGGCTGCGGGTGCCTTTAAATTACGTCTTCAACTGGGTGGATCTTCAAGTTATTTCGGACGTTACCAATCATCGACTTATTTGGGAGCAGGTAGACAAGCAACGGTAAATGATATTTTTAGAATCATTCAACTGGTTAAATGCTCTGTAAAAAGATTGTTATTAGGATTGATCCTATTAAATAGCCTATTACTGGTTATTTTCTATTATTCAATGCTCGTCATATGAATTGACCACTTGGCACCCGTAATGAAGGTGAACAACAAAAAATAAAATATGGATGGTGTTATGAGTCTACGTCACGGCGGTCAATTAGAAACTATACAACAAGAGTATCATGAGTTTGATCGAGAGTGGATTGACTTATCAACAGGCATTAGTCCCGTTGCTTATCCTATTCCAAAGATTCCCTCACGTTATTTCCGACGACTTCCAGATAATGAGAAGCAATTGATAAAGGCCGCTCGGGCTTATTATAAAGTGACGAACATTCTACCGGTTGCTGGCAGCCAATCTGCTATTAAAGCCCTTCCCATCGTTTTAAGAAAAAGACTCAACTCATCTACTTTGGTGTTTTTACCAACAGAGGGATACAAAGAACACGAGGCTGCATGGAGTAATAATGGTTATTCGATTAAACATTATGATGATATCGACGATATTAAAATCGACGGCCCCTGCGTCGTGGTCATCATTAATCCGAATAACCCTACTGGAAAAAAATATTCATCGTCTCAGTTACAAAAGGTTGCAAGTAAAACAGAAGAACAGGGTGGCTGGTGTATTATCGATGAAGCATTTATCGATGCAGAGTTCCACAGCGACTCTATGGTTAGTCAGGCTAATAACTCGACAATAGTTCTTAGGTCGCTGGGTAAATTTTTCGGATTGGCAGGGCTTAGAGTTGGCTTTGTGGTTGCCGAAAGCAGATTTTTAGATAACTTAAATCAATACTTAGGTCCATGGTGTATTTCAGGTGTTAGTGAATATATAGCGATCTGCGCCTTGCTCGATTCCAGTTGGCAAGATGATCATCGTTATCGTTTAATGGCATTAAGTCAGCAACTTGTCGATTTATTAAAGATGCACTTTCGTTGTGAACCCAAAGGGACGAGTTTATTTCAAACCATTAGGTTACAGAATGCGCCGGTCATGTGGGATCAATTATGCAAGCTCGGGGTTTATGTTCGATTATGCGATAATAACCAAGCGCTACGCTTTGGTACTCCCAATCAACAAGATTTCGAAACACTCTCGCAACGTTTAGATCAAGCAAAACTAGAAGGATACATCTCATGTTCTTGAGTCAACCTTTTGAAGCGACGGTACTCACTGAAAAAGGGTTTATACTTGCAGCATATATTCGACTTGTCGTCGCTTCCTCGTCGATTTATCGAGACATTTGAAAACAATGATGTGGATTTAAAAAAATTTAATCAGCTGATTTTATTAGGTCATGGAGGACGAAAACTATGGCACGCAATGACAAATCAAGATTTTGCTCAACCTCATCCGATTGATCATTTCTCATGTACGACATTTAACGAAGCGATGAGTCAAGTCGCTCCAAATAGCGAATATAAAATCCTATACCCTGATCATGATCACAATCATGTGCACTACAACCTACAGCAGTTGGGTCAACTAGCTGGTTGGCATCATTCTTCGCCATTTCGTGTCGGAATTAATTCAGAATTTGGGAGTTGGTTCGCTTATCGACTTTTGGTTATCGCTAACACCCACTTTCCCGTAACTAAAAAAGTGGTTTCGACGTCACCCTGCCACACCTGCCTAGAGAAGCCCTGTCTTACGGCCTGTCCAGCAAGCGCCGTCCACTATCATCAGGAATATGAGTGGCAAAAATGCTTCGACTATCGAGTTACCGACGACAGTCTTTGCCACAACCGATGTGTAGCTCGCTTGGCTTGTCCGGTCGCAAAGCAGCATCAATACACGATCGACCAAGTTAACTACCATTACGATTTATCAAGAAAACATATATTGAAGTAAAGCTTTTCAGATTTCGCCAAACACCTTACCATCGGTTAAGTGATTTAATCAGCGAGAGGGCAATAAATGACAACCGCTCAAGATATCGATTCAGCGCTCAATCGAATAAAGCGTTATATCCACAAAACTCCGATCATTACGTCGAGCTTTTTGAATCATCAGCTCGGCCATGATGTTTTTTTCAAAGTTGAAGCATGGCAAAAAGTTGGCGCATTTAAAGCTCGCGGTGGAATCAATAGCGTGGCACACCTTGTCGAGCAAAAAAAATCGCCGAAACGAATCATCGCAAACAGTAGCGGAAATCATGCTCAAGCAATTGCCTGGGCCGCTCAACAATTTAACATTCCTGCAACTATTTATGCGCCACAAAACATTTCTAAAGTAAAAGCTAGGGCCACCCTTCATTACGGCGCGTCGCTTGAATTAATCGAAACTCGGGCCGGCGTTGATGATGCTGTCGCTGCAGCGGCAGAAGAAAACGGAGTCTACTGGATCCCGCCATACAATCATCCCGATGTCATCGCAGGTCAAGGTACGGCAGCAAGAGAAGCGCTCACTCAACTTGAAAATGTTGATGCCGTTTTTGCGCCTTGTGGCGGCGGCGGGCTTTTGTCGGGTACTTTGGTGGCTTTTCGAGCGCATTCACCAAACAGTAACGTGTTTGGCGTAGAGCCTCTTTTGGCCAATGATGCAGCCAAGTCGCTTCGACAAGGGCATATTGTCAAACTGGCTCAGCCCTCTTCGACCCTCGCCGATGGTGCAAGAACACCAAGCGTCGGACCCTTAACATTTCCTCATTTACAACAGTTAGATGACTTCTTCGAAGCACCAGAAGAAGCCATTATTTATTGGACGCAATGGCTTACTCATCTGCTCAAAGTCACCCTGGAACCTACCAGCGCAATGGCCATGTTCGGAGTAACCGAGTGGTTAAAAACTCAAAAAAGCAAAAAAAGAGTATTAGTGATTCTCTCAGGAGGCAATATCGATCAAGGTACACGCCATGCCATTTGGGAAAATGACTTTCTCGATAGGCTTCCAAAAGAATTATAAAAAAAGGGCCATTAAGGCCCTTTGTAAACCAGCAACTTCTGACACTAAAAATTAGCGTGTTGTCTTACCAGCTTCCAGGTCTTGCCGAAGTCTTCTGACTGATAAAAATCGCCAGTCGCGCCATCGCATGAAACCACAAGTGCATCTTTAATTTCAGACACAACATCTTTGCAGTAGGGTTTAGGAACCGTATTTCCAGAGTCGAGCCAAACTTTTCCACCGTCATCAGTAACCAGTACTTTTATCTCTTTTTTAGTTTTTCCAGTCCAAAAGTCAGTATCGTTAAAGGTTACAATGGCAATGCCTTCTTTATCATTTTTAAACCATGGCGCAGAGTTAAAGCTAATCCAATCTCCGTTTGTTTTCTTTCCTTCAACATCGCATACAAAATCTGGACGAACTATTTTGTCACCGCATTTAAAGACTTCATCAGTGATCTCTATCCACTCTTTTACAGTTGGATCATACTTAAAGTAGTCAGAGCGCCAGTTAAGTGACCAAAACCCAGCCTTTTCTAACGCCATTTTTGCGGCACCTGAAGTAAACATGACCTCCCATTTAGTTTCAATGGCTTCTTCTGATGCAACCCATGTCGTCGGATTGTACTCAAAGGTTTCGACGTCACCGTTCGAGAAAATCGCATCCGATAAGCGGGAGACATAATTAATTGAAACAAGGTGCTTACCTGCTTCTTCGTGAAGCCGAACATGGGTAATTAGTTTCTTGCGAGCAACTTTTTTCTTGCCCGTTTTTTCTTCGGTTACTTGCGCATCGTTATTTTTCCACTTATCACGGTGGTTATAGCGATTAACTTCTTCCCATTGTGGAGCATCTAGTTGACCCTGTGCGCGAAGCACGATCATTTCTAAATCTTCAGCAATCAAGACATCCAGTTGTCCTTGCTGATTGAAGGTTGCTTTAAGTACATTAACGGGTTTATCAAACGAATGATTTTGCCATTCTTTTCCTCGTTGCTTAATAAACAGCACGCCTTCAGGACCACCGACAACTAAATCACCAGCGGCATTTTCCGCAACAGTATTTAACTGGTAATTAGTATCAACAGCATCTATCGCCCATTCACCAAGAGAACTTCGATGAACAATGACACCTAATTTCGCAAGAAAATAGACGCCATTATCTGGTGATTTATAACGAGTGCCAAAGGTCGTCGGATTTTGCGCAATATTCGCGTACAACTCAAAGCGTTCATCGTCTTTGCCATCGTCAGCCCAGGTATTGACCTTTTCAGCATTGAAATCATAAAAAGGGAAAAAGCGGTTAATTGCTTTTTCTAAATCAGCGCTTGGCAATCGAACCACCGAATGGAGAAACATTTCTCCTTTTGGCTTTGGATAGTAGATCAAGGTACCTAAATCGGTAATTTCGCCCGGCTTCACCGTGAAAGTACCAAATTGTGCACTGACAGGAATAAACCGCCAATAGCTATAATCACCGCGTCGGTATGAGGCCGAAAGATCATCCAGGGCGTAGTTTCCAGCTTTGAGTGCTGAAGCAAACACCGTCACACCATTGATTTGAGGCGTTAACGAAACCAATTTATCAGGCTTAATCTTCTTTGACTGATTCACATTTTCTGGATTTAATGTCAACTCGTTAAACGGTAACCACGAGCCGCTGGCATCAATGATTCGTGCAACAACAATACCCTCTTCGGGTTTTACCACGGTTTCTTTGGTGATTGGCGAGTGCATATTGTAAGGGCTAGCACAGCTAGACAATAACAGTACAATGGCAGCTACACCAATTGCTTGAAATTTGTTCAATTTTTTTCCAAATATTAACTTCATTATATTTTTCTTCCCCTAAAACATAAAAATCTTGCGGCGATATTTTATGCTATAAAAGCTCAACCAAAAAGCTAAAAATGCAGTTTAAAAGACACAGAGGCTCGACAGCTGTTGTCGCAAATAACTTTAGTCCTTAAACTACTCAACATATTTATTAACCGGAGCTTTAAACTTTGAAAGGAATAAAAAACATTTTTATCGGTGTGATAGGAATAACTCTCTCACTAAAGTGTCTCAGTTTAGAATTATTCGCTGTGTCAGAATTCCAAATTCCCAGCGAAAATCAGGGAATATTATTGGTTAATCTGCAAGTCGATAGCGTCGCGCCTTCCTTGGTAATAAAAAAGATTAGCGGTACTACAAGTCGTAAAACGAAATCAACGCATAAAATACAACTTGCTTCAAAAGCCAGTGGACTATTTTTAGCATCGTTAGACCCGGGTCGTTATCAGATTGTAGAGGTGCAAGCGCCCTATTTCGATCTTCCATTCAGACTTGACGTCGCTGACGATAAGCGATGGCAATTTAACATCGAGGCCGGAAAGACCAACTACATCGGTAAGTTGCAGGTCAATCGAGAAAGAAGCACTCGCTCGGTCTACATCAAATTGAAAAACCGACTGGCTGCCAATATAGAGAATATTCAAACTGAATTAACACAACTTCTTTTGACTCACCCGTTAAATGCGGGGAGTGGATTTTCTGATGATTTTCTTGAGGAGTTACAGAAATGAGAGTTTTGATTTTAATATTGTTCTTGCTTGTCAATACTCCGCCTGCATTCTCGACAATGTCTGTTGATAAGTTTTTTACTGCTCCTCAATTGCTCACAGCGACGGTGAGTCCCAATGGCGATCTTTTGGCAATTCTTGAATTGGTTGACGATAAGCAAGTCATTTATTTACAAGATACAAATACCCAGAAGAAAGTTAAGTGGATCAGCATTGACGAAATTACCGAGGAAGAAGCGGCAATTTCACGCTTGGTTTGGCTAGATAACCAACATTTAGCAGCGAATCTTTTTGAGATTAAAGAAGGTGTAAAAGACTTAATCGATACCAAAGGCGAACAGTCATTACTCATCTTAAAAACACCCAATAAGGGCAATGTAAAGATTTACAGTGTTCGCAGTAAAGGCGAGCTTGTGGATTCGCTACCCAATACACCGAATGAGTTCTTGTACGCAAAAACGGGTATCCAATCTAAAGTTTATCAATTAAAAATAAATAAGCTATTAGAACATGGTAAACGAGCCAACAAGTTAACGCGAGTCGACGGCGGGCAGTTTGTAAAAAGCAATGAGCATACTTCTATTGACGGTTATGTCGTTGAGTGGTTTTTAGAGCTAGATAAGAGCATACGATATGCAGCACTGTATAATCGTGATGGAACACTGGATCTCGTAGACGTTAATAATAAGGAAGAAACCAAAAAATTAAAGTCTTGGAATCTCAAAGATCTAGAGAATGCAGAGCAGTTCATCGTTCCGGTCGCAAGAAGCGCAGAGCCAGGTAGTTTTTATGCGCTTGATAAAGCAGAAGAGAATACTCGAAGTGTTTATTTGGTGAATTATGATTCAAATAAACAGGAGCTGATTTATCAGTCAGACTCTTTTGATATAAAGCAAGTTATAACCGATCCTGCAACGAATAATTTAATCGGCTTAAGGACCATTCGCAATGGTTTAATGCATTTTGAATTTATCGATTCTAAAAATGAAGAATTGTCGAAGTTAAAAATTGAAAGTGCCATTTCACAAGATCTATCACGTATCAATACCTTGGTTTACTCAGAATCTTATAATCAAGTGGGCCAATTCGATTTTTATAAAGGCAAGAAGAAACAATTCACAGTAGGTCATCGATATCCAAAGTACCTTAATCAATCAAAAGCGAAGCTAGAGCTCGGCGAAATTGAAGTTGCAGGACTTAACATTCCTTATCTATTGACTTACCCTTCCAGCCCGAAAAAGAAAATGCCTTTGGTGCTCTTGCCACATGGTGGACCAATCGGTGTGCACGATAATCCCTATTTTGATCATACCAGTCGCTTTTTGAATCAACTTGGTTATGCGGTGTTAAGGGTAAACTATCGCGGGTCTAGTGGTTACACGAAAGAATTCGAGGAAGCTGGCGCGCTGCAATGGGGTGATCAGATATTGAATGACCTGCATACCGTCACTGAATTCATCGTTAAAAGACCAGATATTGATAGCAAACGTGTTTGCGTCGTTGGTATGAGTTATGGTGGTTACGCGGCTATGATGTTACCGATAAAGCACTCTGAGTTTTACAAATGCGCAGTCTCAATTGCAGGAGTTTCTGATGTCGCGTTACAAGCGACAAGCCCCTATATGACGGATCGTCAGTTTAAATGGACCAAAAAATACATAGGAGATGTAGACAACGATTATCTAGCCTTAAAGGCTATTTCTCCGGTTTACCACTTTGATAAACTTAAAACGCCGTTGCTTTTGATTCATGGAGAAGAAGATCATGTGGTCGATGTTGAACATGCCTATCGCTCTAAATTAATGTTAGACAAGCATAATAAACGCTACGACTTCACACTTGTACCTGAAGCAGGTCATAGCTTTAGTAAGCTAGAGCAAAGGCACTTAATGTTCAATCAAACACAAAAGTTTTTGGCTAAGTACTTATAGATACAATAATTGAGGTCCTTTGTATGTCTTAGGACCCTCATTATTGTTTTCTGCCGTAATTTGTATACACTAATTAACTCACTCACAATTTAAGGACAGCGCTATGAAAAAGATTCTAACAAGTAGCTTCTCTCTTTTATTTGTAATCTTAAGCTTTAATTCAGCCTTTGCGGATATAGTTTCTTCTGACAATGTAGTCAAACTCCAGCAACAGCAATTTACTCGACAACAAATTATTAGCTACATGGATACCGCTGCAGTACAAAAAAAGCTAGAGCAATTAGGTGTTAGCAAAGAACAGGCCATGGCACGCGTTCAGCACATGACTGATGAGGAGCTCCACCAATTTCACAATTCATTAGAGCAATTACCTGCCGGAGAAGGCGTAGTAGGAACGATAGTGACGGTTTTAGTCGTCATTGCTGTGTTAGATGTATTAGGCGTGACCGACGTTTATCCTTTTATTCGACCGATCAATAGTTAATTGTTAGCAAACAAGACTCTAAAAACTGCCAAAAAGGTGCTAGCGTTTAGCACCTTTTTATTGTTAAGTGCGTGCGCTTCGACGCCACAAACCGAACAGATCCTCTCTACTAAGTCTTCTCGATATCAATTATCGAAGGTGATTCAAAACGTTCCGTTTTATCCACAACAAGATTTCTTTTGTGGGCCTACCACGCTAGCAGAGGTCGCACAGTTTTACGATCTTGATGAATCACCAGAGAGCATTGCTCCGACTTTATTTGTTCCAAAACTTCAAGGCAGCTTGCAGATAGAAATGACTGCAGCAACACGCCAGCTTTCTCTGATCGCTTACAGTGAGTCAGGAAAAATTTCACAACTACTGGAACTTATCGAGCAAGATATTCCGGTAATTATTTTGCAAAACCTAGGACTCGATTGGTTGCCGCAATGGCACTATGCGGTTGTGGTTGGCTATGACTTAAATACTGAAGATATCATTCTTCACTCAGGACAAAGAAAACATTACCGACAACCTTTAAGCGTATTTGAAAGAACCTGGGCAAGAGCAAACTACTGGTTGTTAATTCCCTTACCGACCACTGTCGCTTCTGCAACCTTGAATCCTTTTATTTATACTCGTTCGAGCTATGATCTGATTAAATCTGGGCATGTTGAAGCAGGCTTAGAGGGACTAAAAACAGCTACCTCGCGCTGGAAGGAGCAGTGGCTCGCCTATTTTTTATTAGGTAACCACTTTATAGAAGAAAACACTGAAAAATCGATTAACTGGTTCTACTCCGGCTACCAGTATGCTTCGAACGAAGCCGCTTACCTTAATAATTTTGCTCATGTATTATCTAAAGCTCGATGCAAAGCTTATGCAGATACAGTTATACAGCAAGCACTCAAGCTCGACCCTGACAATCAAACTTATCAGGCTACTTATCGCCAAATACAAAATACTCTAGACAATTGTCAGGTAATATTAAGCGATATTAAGACAAGTAATTAATTAGAACTTTTTGAACCTCGAAAATATTAACCTTTTTATTAAACTTTCTTTCAATGGGAGCTGACTCGCTACCGACCCAGATTTTTAACTCGGCATCGAGGTCGAACGTGCCCGTGGTCTCAATCGAAAACTTGGTTATTTTGGAGTAAGGTATTGATAAGTAAGAAACCTTACTTCCCGTCAATCCCTGTGTATCCGTTATGATCAAACGTCGATTGGTGAAAATCATTTTATCTCGAAATATAGCAAATCCGATTTCAATGTTTTCATTATCAGACATTAAAGGTGCTAATTGTTTATTGAGCTCGTCGGAATCAATAACGCCAGCATTTCCGAGCAAACTAGAAAAAAGTCCCATTTTTACCTCAATTATTTTTATTTCCGTGGAATAAAATTTACCATGGTTCGTTACTTAGGAAAACACCTTGAGAGGAGCCATAATGAAAGCGCTTATAATAATAGTGTCTACTATCCTGTTGATGACCGGAATTTTCCTACTACCTAACTCAGAAAAAACAGCTTGCACAACGCACCCGATTAGTCATCAAGGTGACTACGCTTTTGAATACCATCAGTGTACAGACGACAATCGCTATGCATTAATATTAAAGAGTTCAAATACTCAAGTAACTCTTTATCAATCAACGCAGCCAATTAGCAACTTCAGTGAAATAGCGACCTGGGTAAACCCTACTCAATTATCCATAGATAATACACAATTAGTTCGAAGCGATATGGCAGCTCCTCGAGTTTCTCAATTTGAGCAAGTGTCGATTACTTACAGTAACTAGCCGTTAGTTTGATTTCTCATGAAGTAGGGTTAAGCTCTCCTCTGCGAAACCTACGCCAGCTTCAGTGTAAAAATTGAAGATGCGGTCAATACCGCATTCTTCCAACTGCTCAATTTGGTCTTCATAGCGCGCAATAGCAACGACTTTGCCTGAATAATTGACAGAATTTAGTTGCTCTTGAATATTTTTAATATCTTGAATATAGGGCAATGCAATGAGCACTAGACGAGTATTGCTAAGGTCCATGTTACGCCATAGATCAGAGTCTTCTCCGTCTCCGAAAAGTGCTCTATAGCCGATTTTTTGCAGTTTACTTACTCGGTCTTCATCTGAGTCAATGCCCCAAACTTTTTCACCTTGCAGTCGCTCCAGTGAATGATAGGTTCCTTTTCCCACTCGCCCCATACCGATGACTAATATTTCTGCATGTTTAGGCAGCTTAAAAGTGTCATCCCGGTGTAAATTTGCTTTTTCAAACCGGTTAATCAAGGTATTTCTATCGCGATAGATTCTATGCGCATTGCGATAAAAAAGACTGGTTAAAATAAACGAGAATGACACTGACAATGCAAGTACGACTAACCAATCTTTAGCCAACCATTGAGCTTCTACACAAAAAGCAACAACGATCAGTCCAAACTCACTGTAATTACTTAAAACCATCGACGAGAGAAAGGATGTTCTGGCTCTATGCCCTAATAGATTTAAAAGAGTAAAAAACAAAATACTTTTGAAAGGCAAAATTAGGGTGAACACCAATGCAAGTGTGATCATTTCGTAATTCGGTAACGCGGTGAATCCGATGGATAAAAAGAATCCTATTAAGAATAAATCTTTAAATCCCATGAGGGCTTTGTACAACTCTGTAGACTTACTATGGCTCGACAATAAAATACCAATAACTATTGCTCCGACATCCCCTTTTATTCCAACCACTTTAAATAGCTCATACCCACCAAAGGCTAAGAAGAAACCTAACAAAGGGAGCAACTCTCCATGTCCAACTTGATTCATTAACCAACCAATAGGTTTTCTAAGGAACAATAAACCAAGCAAACCAACGGCCCAAATTGACGGCAAAACACCAGTAGCGAAAACCATAAAAAAGACAGCAATAATATCTTGCATGACCAGAATGCCAACCGCTAGCTTGCCGTGTCTTGATTTTAACTCACCACTTTCTTCTAATATTTTTACGATGCAAACCGTACTGCTGAAGCTTAATGCAAAACCAACTAAAGCAATTGTGGTCCATTCTAATCCCGAAAAATAACTGATCGCATAAGTGGCCGGTAATATTGATAGCACTAAGAACAGAAGTATCCACGATCCCATATGACTGATCGTCGTTATCCAAACACTTGGCTGAATGAGATCTTTTATCTTCAACTTTAAACCGATGGTGAAAAGCAAAAGTGTAATCCCTAAGTCCGACAAAAGATTCAGCAACTCAGGTGCTTCTATACCGATGAAGTTTAGAGAAAAGCCGGCAATTAAATATCCAATTAACGGAGGCAAAGATAATGTTCTAGCTAACAATCCACATCCAAACGCGAACAAAATCCAAATAAAGTCCATAACCTTTTAACCTTTGATTAACATTTTGTCGAGAAGTCGAGTTGAAAGTATTCGCTTCAACATAGCAAAAATATGCGTCGGTAGGGTTACCCGATATCTTGCTTTTGGTTTAGTACTGCTTAATGCATGAATGACCTTCAAGGTTACCGCGTCAGGGGCAAGAGTAAATTTATTTCCTACATCACTAGATAATCTATCAATTTGACGTTGGTAAGCTTCAGCAAACACACTGTTTTGAACATCGATATTGTCATTAAACTTTTGCAAAGCAGTTTTGCGAAAATTGGATTCGATAGGGCCAGGTTCAATAAGACTGATGTGTATGTTAGTTCCAGCTAATTCTAAGCGAAGAGTATCCGTCAATCCTTCAATTGCAAACTTACTGGCATTATAAGCGCCTCGAAATGGCATCGTCACAAAACCCAACACAGATGAGTTTTGAATGATGCGTCCGTACCCTTGTTTGCGCATAATTTTTAAACAACGTATGGTCAGTTCATGCCAAGCGAAAACATTTGTTTCGAACTGCTCGCGTAAGATCTCGGTACTGAGGTCCTCTATGGCTCCGGGTTGACCGTAAGCCGCATTGTTAAACAAGGCGTCTAACGTTCCGTCGGTTAACCCTAGTATTTCATCTAAGACTTGTTGTTGCTGTTGAAAGTTATTGATATCCAATTGCCTGGCATCTAATCCTAGCTCTTTAAGTTTCTCGACATCTTTCAACTGTCTTGCGGTTGCGAATACGGTATAGCCGAGTTTGTTTAAGGTCATTGCCGTATGGAGGCCAATGCCAGTAGAACATCCTGTAATTAAAATCGATTTAATCATCGGTTTTTATCCTAGCAGCATGGGTTAAGCGAATGACAGTCAGCAGATCATTCGGACTAAAATGATAGTCTGCTTCTGTGTTAACACGATGAATCATTACCATACCAAGTTTAGGGTAGACACCGATCATGTGAACGCCAGTTCCGGTATGATAAAACGACGCGTATTCTTGACCTTTGTCAGGTACTAAAACGTACCAAAGCATGCCATAGGAAAGGCCATACTTTTCATTGTAAATCGAATAAGGCTGCAAGGATAAATCGAGCCATTGTTCAGGAATAATTTGCTGACCATCCCAACGACCTCGATTGAGTAGCAGTTGCCCATATAAGGCTAAGTCGTAAGTCGATAATCGAAAATGGTACGCGGGTACCTCAGATGTTTCTCTTTCATACCAATAAAAGCCATCGATCATGTCGTTGCGCCAGCTATGTTTGTCAGCGCTGTTCACCTCTATATATCGACCTTTAAAGTTCTGCATACCAATGGGTCCAGCAATGTTTTGGTGAAACGCAGTAAAAATCGACTGCCCTGAGATGGCTTCAAAGTATTGCCCGGCAAAGTTAAAGTCCCAGTTATTGTAATAATAATGACTACCCGGGGTGTGACTTCCACGTTTTGGTTTTGATTGTTTCATTAAGGGAGACTCGGCTGCAGCGGGTAAGTACACTCCCGACCGCGATTTGAAAACATCCGCTAAAGTCGCCTGCTGTTCTTTTGATGTCAGTCCTTCGACTAATTTTTTATACTCTATCGTCGCCAGTGTTTGATCCAGATTGAATTTTCCATTACCCCATTCAATACCCAGTAGGCTACTCAACAACGCTTTACGAATTGAATGTACCAAATGAGGTTTATTGATATCACCATATTCAAACACCAATTTACCATCTTGCAAAATCACCATACTGCTGCTGTGTTTCTCAATTAAAAACTGTTTCAACTGATTAAGACGCTCAACTGAGTAACCAGCTTGTTCAGGGCGAATACTTTCGAGCGGGGTTGCTGCCTGCGCCCAGCCAGGTATTGAAAGTACTACAAATATCCAAAGTCCTCTCATTAAGTGTCTTGTGCAAATTCGCTTTCTAAGTCTCAGAATCATAGTCAACTTTGTTTTTTTAGTGTTATCGAAAGCACCATAATACGCAATTTTTCACCCCGGAATAAGATATTTTCAGCATTAAAATCAATAAGATAGTATATCTAGGCGAATATTTCTCCAATCTATGGTTGACGACTGTATATGTGTATTATAGTATTAATACAGCAATCAGGAGAACAGTCATGGATAAAACCATTTCAAAAGCAATGAATCACTGGCGGTTAAAACGCAGACTGAGCCGTTTTAATCAATGGTTTATGGGGCCGGTATTTTTTGTCACATTATTCAGCCTCATACTTGGCGTACACACCACCGAGTTATCAACACATTATCAAGATTATGATTTCTGGGTGGCAACCAAAATGACCATTCATGTCATTGCGCAATCGCTGGGTTGGTAAACAATGCAATCGGATAACTCATTATGCTGAACCCATTTATACCTCTTGAGATTGCGCCCTCTTCAGGTGTTCCAATTTATCGTCAGCTTATCGACCAAATTAAGCGAATGGTTGCTAGTGAACAATTAAAGCCTGGCGATGCAATGCCGTCAGTAAGGAATGTCGCCAGTCAACTCGCGGTGAATCCTATGACTATTTCAAAAGCTTACTCGATGCTTGAAGTAGAAGGCATTTTAGAAAGACAAAGGGGCAAAGGTATGATTGTTTCAAGCCAAATGCCTGTAGCTGGCACTCTTGAAGAAAGGCTTACATTATTAGCTCCATCAATTGACTCTTTGATCACCGAAGCTAGACAGTTAGAAATTGACCTAACAACTCTTGTCTCCGCCATTCGTTCACAGTATGAGAAATAAGTGAAATGCAGAATATAATCGAAGTTAATCAACTCAAAAAATCTTTTGGAAAGCATCACGTACTGAATGACCTTAGCTTTACCATCGAAAAAGGCTCCGTCGTTGGTATTTTAGGAAGCAACGGTGCAGGAAAAACGACGTTATTACAAACTCTGATAGGATTACATCTTGCAGACTCCGGCAATATTAAATTACTTGGCGAAACCGTACCTGATCTTTCCAGTCAGACAAAACAGAAAATTGGATACGTGTCGCAAGAGTCTGAACTTCTCTCTTGGATGAGTGTTCAACAGTTAATTGACTATACCCAAAGTTTTTATCCACAGTGGAACTCGAGTTTGGTTGATTTTTTATTAAACGACTGGCAGCTTGATAGGCGTAGTAAAGTTCACAAGTTGTCGACTGGTCAGCAACAAAAACTAGCCATTATCATGGCGATCGCACCTGAGCCAGATCTGCTTATTCTTGATGAACCAGTCGCTAGTTTAGACCCGACGACACGAAGAAAATTTATTAAGACGTTGCTAGAACTCAATACGAACGAGCAGCAAACCGTCTTGTTTTCAACTCATATCACGTCTGATCTCGAGAGAGTCGCGGCGAAAGTGTTACTCATTAAAGATGGCCAGTGTTATTTTTATGGTGAAATAGACGATCTTAAAGAACGCATCGTTAAGTTACATATTACAAGCTCTCAACCTTTACCACACGAGCTGGCAATTCCTGGTACGTTAAATATTACCCTGACGCAAAATCAAGCCACAGTGACCGTCGAAGATATTCGAGAAATCAATTTAGAAGAATTGTCTAAACGACTGACAGCGAACATCCGTTTAGAACTTCTAAGCCTTGATGATATTTTTGTGGAGTTGCACTTATGAGGGCGCTAACCGCGGTATTTAGAACGCTTGTTTATCAGCAATGGATACTGAGTATTATTGGGGTGTTTGTAGTCGCGTTATCGGCAAGTCTCTTTAGTGGTATTTTCTCAGACCAACCTAAACCAGAAAACTTACAGGTTCTTATGGTAATGATTGGTTTGGTACTGCAAATGATGTTTACCATAACTTGGGGTCAGTATTTAGGTAAATTACTTAGGTCTAGATATAACCATTTAAAGCCTCTATTCATACCGAGTATCGGTTTTGCAATCATTGCGATACTGTTTTTATTCACAGTTTTACCTTGTCTAGCAATCTTAAGTATGGGTTTTGGTAGCGGCATACAAATTCTAATGGTTTTCACCATTGCAATTAGTTGTTTAACATTAACCATAATAAACTCAACTGCTGGAGCCATATGGTTAGCTTCAACTATCGTTTTCTTAGCGTCTGAAATATCACGAGTTAGGAAAAATTCTGGTAGTGAATTTTTTGATTATATTAGTTTTAATAGCATCGTTTTTCTGGTGTTTATTTGTGTTGTTTTTGTATCAATACTGTTTTTTTATATTCGCTCGATCAAACCCAAAGTCAGTCTCAATTCTGATGTATCTAAAAGTAGCCATGAAGAAGTTAATATTCGCTTAAGTTCTCCTTCTCGCCTATCATTATTTTTTGATAGAAACTGGATACAATTAAGATATTCACTCAGAGCGAAGTTCGGAATCATTCATAACCAGCTCGATACCGCGTTAATGAGTGGTCAGTATCAAATGATATTTATTTCACGAGCATTTTTGGTCTTAGTTATGCTTGTGAGCTTAGTTTACTCACCGATTAATGAGTTTTTTATCGGTTTTTTTGACGGCTTTTTAGACTCAACAAAGAAATCTGATTCGAAAGAGTTACTCAGTCTCTTTCAGTTTTTGCTAATCATGCTTCTAGCCTTTTTTGCAGCGTTTGATACGAGTTTATTCACTCGGGTTTATTTTGCTCAGCGTTTTTTGTGGCTCAAACTTCCGGTTGATGGTTTCGAGTCGTTTAAAAGAGTCATTATTAAGAAAGTACTTTTAAACATAGCCATCGAAGTCAGTATTACTTTTTTAGTTTTCTTTTTAATCATTCGACAATCACCTTTTAGTGGTGACTATATTTGGTTGTTCGTAGCTGGCTTCTTTGCATTTAAATTTCTTACTATTTGTGTAAGCTATGCAATGATTCGATCTAAAATAAGTACCTTAACTCATTTTCTATGCGCCGCAACTTATGCTTTATTTTTTGCTGGATTAACCCTACTAACGTCAACAATCGAACGCTCAGATACCTATGTGCTTTTGGCGTTCAATGCAGTGTTATTGAGTATTATTATTGTATTTACACGAGGCTTTAAACGGCAAAGTATTATTTAGCACCCTACTTTGCGCGAAAGCAATCGGGGGCATGGTCATCCACCATGCCCACTGCTTGCATAAACGCATAACATATCGTAGAACCAACAAAAGTAAATCCTAATTTTTTTAACGCTTTGCTCATAGCGTCAGATTGTGTACTCGTTGTTGGGTAGCTTTGTCCTTGTTTATATCGATTGACTATTGTTTTCCCTTCCACAAAACTCCACAAGTACTGACTAAAGGCTCCTTTATCTGCGAAGTTATTTAACAACGCCTGGGCATTTTTACGAAAGCCATACACCTTCAGCCTATTTCTAATCACTCCGGGGTCTTTTAGAATCTCTTCGAGCTCTTCATCACTCATTTGACTGACCGCCTCGATATTGAACTGATGGTACACTTTTCTATACTGTTCACGCTTTCTTAATACGGTAATCCAACTGAGTCCCGCTTGAGCGCCTTCAAGGCATAAACATTCAAATAAGCGTTGATCATCGTAAACAGCTATTCCCCACTCATTGTCATGATAATCAACGTAGAGCGAGTCATCGCCGCACCAATGGCACCGTGTTAATCCTTCTAAAGTCATAAATATCTACTTTGGTGATAGTTATTCGGACAAACCTTCGAAAATCTGCGCGAATTTTGGACATTCTAGACCGAGAAGAATAACAATTTATGAAAGCATTCTCGAATCTTTATTTGCACCATAGGATCACTGTGCAAGCCCTGATATAATCCGGCTTTTAAGAATAATATAACCCTTTTGGAGCAGCGTTTTGGCGACTCAACAGGCAACCTCAGGAATTTCCGGTGCACCACGTACCTTTCAAGGCCTGATAATGGCTTTACAAGCGTATTGGTCAGAACACGGCTGCGTTATTGTTCAGCCTCTTGACTTAGAAGTTGGTGCGGGTACTTTTCATCCAATGACTTTTTTGCGGTCGATTGGTCCTGAGCCTTGGCGCTCGGCCTATGTTCAACCCTGCCGACGACCAACTGATGGGCGCTATGGAGAAAACCCCAATAGATTGCAGCACTACTATCAGTATCAAGTCGTTTTGAAGCCTGCTCCAGAAAACATTCAAGACCTTTATTTAGGATCGTTGCGAGTACTCGGTATTGATCCTCTCGAGCATGATGTTCGTTTTGTCGAGGACAATTGGGAGTCTCCAACGCTCGGTGCTTGGGGTCTAGGATGGGAGGTTTGGCTCAATGGAATGGAAGTCACTCAGTTCACCTACTTCCAACAAGTTGGCGGTCTTGAATGTCGCCCTATTACCGGTGAAATTACCTACGGACTTGAGCGTATAGCTATGTATTTGCAAGGCGTCGATAGCATTTACGATCTTATTTGGACCGAGGGTCCTCAAGGAACGGTCACTTACCGTGATGTTTTCCATCAAAATGAAGTGGAACAATCCGCGTATAATTTTGAACACGCTGATGTTGATTTTTTATTTTTACAGTTTGATAACTACGAAAAACAAAGCCAAATGATGATTGAGAAAGGCTTGCCTCTGCCCGCTTACGAACTCGTATTAAAAGCCTCTCATGCATTCAATTTACTGGATGCTCGGCATGCCATTTCTGTGACTGAACGACAACGTTATATTTTACGGGTTAGAGCACTCGCGCGGGCAGTCGCCGAAGCTTATTACGCCTCTCGGGAAGCGCTTGGTTTCCCAATCTGCCAGCATGCGAGCCAAGGAGATAAGTAAATGACTCAATCACGTGATTTATTGATCGAGCTAGGTACCGAAGAATTACCTCCCAAGGCGCTTAAGGCATTAGCATCTGCGTTTCATGATGGATTTATTCAAAAGCTCAAAGAGTTAGAGCTATCCTACGTGGACAGCGAATGGATGGCGACACCACGACGTCTAGCCATTCGAGTGTTTGAACTCGACACTCAACAGCAGGACAAAATTCAAGACCGACAAGGACCAGCCGTTGCTGCGGCATTTAACGCTGACGGTAGTCCTAAACCCGCAGCAGTCGGGTTTGCCAAATCATGCGGCGTCGAGGTGGATGATTTAGAAAGAGTGAGTACGCCGAAAGGTGAACGACTGGCCTTTCAACTTACCGTCAAAGGGCAGGCTACATCGGAGTTGATTCCAGAGGCCATCGAGTACGCACTGAGCAAACTACCCATTCCTAAAGCCATGCGCTGGGGCAATGGAGATCACGAGTTTATTCGCGTCCCTCATTGGCTTTTGATATTGTTTGGCGAGGAGGTACCGCAAGCGACAATTTTTGATCTTACTGCGAGCAACCAATCATTCGGGCATCGTTTTCATGCCCCACAAGCCATCACGATTGAAAATCCTAAAAGTTATGATGAGCAACTTGCCAACGCTTATGTCGATGTTAGCTTTGCCTCGCGCAAAGCAAAAATTCGAAACCAAGTCGAATCCATTGCGCAAACCCTCAATGCAACTCCAGTGGTCGATGAAGACTTACTTGAAGAAGTAGCTGCACTTGTTGAGTGGCCTGTTGCTTTACAAGGTGGTTTTGATGAAACTTTCCTTGAAGTACCTGCTGAAGCATTGATTGCAACTATGCAAGCGGATCAAAAGTATTTTCATTTAGTCGACGAAAAGCAAAAGTTACTTCCTTACTTTATTACGGTCAGTAATATTGAAAGTACTCGTCCTCAATCAGTCATTGATGGTAACGAGAAAGTGATACGTCCACGTTTATCCGATGCTAAGTTTTTTTATGAAGCCGATAAAAAACATCGTCTAGATAGTTACAGTGAGAAATTAAAGAATATTATTTTTCAGAAAAAACTTGGCTCCTTGTTTGATAAAACTCAAAGAGTCAAAGCAGTCGCATCAGAACTTGCTGCACCTCTACAGGGTAATGTGGAAGATATTCAACGAGCCGCCGATTTATGTAAGTCTGACTTAATGACCAACATGGTCTATGAGTTCCCAGAGCTTCAAGGAATTATGGGATCTTACTACGCTAAAAATGATGGCGAAAATGAACAAGTCTGCAAAGCAATGAATGAGATCTACCAGCCTCGCTTTGCTGGAGACCAACTTCCGTCATCCGCAACAGGCAGCGCACTTTCAATTGCCGATCGACTCGATACGCTGGTCGGTATTTTTGGAATTGGACAGCCACCAACGGGGGCAAAAGACCCGTTTGCTTTGCGACGTTCAGCAGTAGGACTGATTAGAATATTAACCGAGAAAAAGATTAACCTAGATTTAAAACCACTGGTTAACTCAAGTATCGGTAGTTATCAAGGCATCGAGCTGACGGAAGAGACTTGCTCACAGGTATTAAGCTTCATTGAGGGTCGTATGAACGCCTGGTATCTCGAAAGAGGATATTCCGCACAGGTGTTGCAGTCAGTTTTTGCTCTCAAACTTACCAATCCATACGACATACAACAACGAATAGAAGCTGTTAATCACTTTAATCAACTCGACGACAGTGAAGCCCTAGCGGCAGCCAACAAACGAGTCGGCAATATCCTCAGCAAAGCGGATATCGATGTGCAACAAAATCGCGTAGATGCCCAACTCTTCGAGCAAGAGGAAGAAAGAGCTTTATTTGATCAGCTAGAAACCATCACTGAAGAAGTTCAACAACTTGTCGCGCAAAGCCAGTATCAATCGGCTTTAACCATGCTCGCCAAACTCCGGGAGCCCGTCGATGCTTTCTTCGACCATGTTATGGTCAACGCGGAAGACACCAAGGTACGGTCTAATCGTTTAGCACTGTTGAATGCATTGCACTCGCTCTTTTTATCCATTGCAGATATTTCGCTGCTGCAAAAGTAATATCTCTCCCGGCCACTGTTTTCAGTGGCCGCGGTGACTTTTATAGTGCTTTGGGCTACAGTTAAAGCATTGACAGGATATTCAAAGAAAGACCATGAGTTCGGATAGCGACCAAGACAGCCCCAAATTTGTAGGAAGACTCTCACTGCAATCTCTCACCTGGCTTAGAGATAGACAGATTCCTGCGCACCCGATAGCTTACTCGGTTGCTTTTGAGTATCAGCACAATATCATTAATGAGTTAGTTAAACGGGTCAATGAATTCGAAAAAGAAGGCGAACTGGATGCGAACGCCCTAGATTTGCTGTTCCGTGAATTCGTTCTAACCAAATACATCGACTTCGATAGCTTTAATAAAACCATTACCGATCTCGTTGATGAAACCGGTAGCGCTGTTATTGAGGCTAGAAATCAACTTAAAGAATACCGGAACTTCTTAAAAGTAGCCAAAGAGCAGCTTAAGGCCATCACCGATCAAGATATTAAAAGTATGGTGGAGTCGCTGTCTGAAAATACCCTCAGTACTTTTAAGGCCGTCAATTCGCTGGAGTCACATTTAAGTAATGTAATGGCTGAAATTCGTGTGTTGCAAAAGAAATACACTCAAATTCAGAAGCAAGCCAGACAAGACCAACTAACCGGTCTACTGAATCGAAACGCATTGCAAACTGAATTTAATCAAATGGTCGATGATGAGATGGTCAATACTATCACGCTTGCCGTCGGCGATATTGATCATTTTAAACAGTTTAATGATAACCACGGTCACACCATCGGCGATAAAGTGATTAAATTAGTGGCCGATACTCTTAAATCAAATTTGAAAGGTTCCGATATCATCAGTCGTTACGGCGGTGAGGAGTTCGTAATTTTACTGCCAAACACCAAGTTGAACGACGGAATGAAACTAATGAACAATATTCGAGAGAAAATATCTAACCTTGGATTTGTCAATAAAGCGACCAGTAAAAAGATTGATAGCATTACCATGTCTTTTGGATTATCCGAATTGCATGCTCAAGATAATTTTCATAGCCTGTTTGATCGAGCAGACAAAGGCTTGTATCGCTCAAAACTCAACGGTCGAAATCGCGTTCACTGCGAAACACCCCAAAAAATTTAAATTACGCCAACAAAATTCAAACATTTTCACTCAAAATCACCCCACATCTAGACTATTTTGAGTGAAGTTCCCACTTACTTTAAATCACTTAAAAAATACAATTAAATCAAGCATTTAAATAGTTTTCTTTGCTTTTTTGTCGCCTCAGTGCTTAAAAAATGTCGCTTCTGTTATCGAATTTCTTGTTGCATGTCGCTCGAGTTTAAAAGCTTGTCGTCTCATTAGAAGCTTAGCTTCGAAGGTTTGCCTAACATTGCAATCGTCCCAACGGACTTTAACAAAACATTCGTGCACTAACGCACACTAACTAAAAAGGAAAGCAATTATGAAAAAGCAAACTAACAACACTGTATCTATCAACAACGACAAAATGAAAGTTCTAGGCCTTCAAGAGCTTGCTGAAGTTGCTGGTGGTCGTATGGCTGAAGCATGGAGCACAGACAGCATCGATTGTGGCACTGTAGGTTCAAATGAATGGTCTACTTTAAGCCGCGGCTGCCGTGATGACGTATTGCGATAAGCAATAACGACATGATGTACCACTTGTAAGGTGATTAACCTTACAAGTGGCTCTTCTAGAGTACCAAAACTTCCTGTTCACTTGATAAATTACCATGGAGGCGATCATGGAAAATGTTGCCAAAGATCTTAATGCTCACCCAGATTTCTTTATTCCTTTCGATGCTCGTCTACCAGACGATACCTACTATGACCATGTCACGGAGTTACTGCCCTCGGTATGGAGAATGAAACAAGATTACTTTTGGACGTATGTTCACCCAAGAGAAACCAATACTTTGATTCAAGGTTGGAAAATTCATGTTTCAACCCTACCCGAGCGTGCATTACAAACGCTAGAAAAAGTTTTAGCTATTTGTGTAAAAGAAGAAACTGAGTTTAAATTCGCAAGTGATCCAAAAATACTTCGTCAACTACTCAGTAAAAACTGCTCTCGATCTTCATCGGGTAAATTCATTACCATATATCCTCAAAGCAATGAAAAATTTAAATCATTACTTGATCAACTCTACATTGCTCTTAAAGAAGAACAAGGTCCTTATATATTATCTGACCGTCAATATCGAGATTCTAAAGTGATTTACTTTCGCTATGGTGGATTCAAAAGCCTTTCAGGTCAAGATGTCATGGGCGAGAAAACGTCCTATATTCTTGATAATCGACATGGATACATTGAAGACAAGCGACAAGCCAGTTTTTACTTGCCTGACTTTATTAAACCCGAATTTCAACGTTTATTTGATGATGAAGAGATTGGAATCACATCAAACAATGAGAACTCAGAAAGCAGTACATCCAATGGCTATTTTGATCAAAGATACGATGTGAATGCTGTAATTAAAGCATCAAACGCTGGTGGTGTTTATTTAGCGGATGATATTGAATCAAAGCAAACAGTTTTAATTAAAGAAGCTCGTCCTTACATCGGGATCAGTGATGATGGATACGATGTTATTTCTCAATTACAAAAAGAGTATCGCCTATTGAAGAAAATTGAGCCGTTAAATATCGCACCTAAGGTTTATAGCCTATTTGACGAATGGGAACATAAGTTTCTTGCTCAAGAACTGATTGAAGGTCTTACACTTAAAAATTTCCAAGCAAAAATAAATAAAATCACTCATTCGAAAGCGACCACAGAAGATGTTCAGTCTTGGATGCGTATTCTAGTAAAAGTCGCGGCGAACATACTAGATTGTGTCAATAAACTTCATCAAGAGAAGATCGTATTTGGCGATATTTCTCCACATAACATTATGGTCAATGAAGAAACTCATGAAGTAAAATTCATTGATTTCGAAGGTGCATATGAAAGAAACGTCGATAAGCCGATCAATTTATTTACTCCTGGATTTGCAAAGTACGAACGCATTGAGCGAGACGAGACAGATTATCATGATGACTTTTACGCGTTAGGTTGTATCCTTGCCGGCATGTTTATTCCCAATACGACCTTGTTGCAATTGAACGACCAATTCGTCTCGAATCTTCTTGAAGATATTCATCTTGACTATGGACTTCCAACAAGATTTATTCGCATAGTCAAAACCTTGCTAACCGAGCAAAATCTTAACTTAAATACACTAAAGGATGAATTACTTAGTATTGATCTCTCAGCCATGCATGCTTTTGAATTCAACTTTAAAAGCAATAAGGTCAAAATCGAAAAGCACGCCGCCGAATGTCTCGTTGGAATACATCAATATAATCAACAAAACCTCGAGCCAAAATCAGAACTCAGAATATTACCTACGGGTCCGCAAATGTCAGACATTTTTGCTATGGACAAAGGCATCTTAGGTGTTGCTTACAGTTGGGCAAAAACAGGACAGGAACTACCGCAAGAGTTGATGGATTGGATAAAAGATAAGCTCAAGGAAAAATCGGGTGGCAAGCTCCCTGGATTAATGAATGGATTAAGCGGAACGGCATGGGCACTTGACAGTATTGGATTTGAAGAAGACGCCAAACATGCGTTAAAACAAGCCTTACATCACCCAAATCTATTTCAAAAAATGAATCTTGGATACGGAGCAGCCGGCTTCGGTTTGACACTATTGCACTTCTGGAATCGCTACGCTAACGAGAGTTATTTAAAACAAGCCACTAAAATAGCCGATGTACTGTGTGATACTGCCTATCAGTCTAATCGAGGCTTATGTTGGGAAGAGTCCGATGATGACAATGGCATTAGCCTTGGACTGTTAGAGGGCGCGAGCGGTATCGCACTATTCTTGCTTTACATGCATAAAGTAACCGGCCAACAACGGTATTTAGAGACAGCTGAGAAAGGATTGCAATTCGATTTATCTTTCGAGAAATCGGCTCGAGGCTCTATCGGTTTTCCACGCGTCTCTGGTGACAACATTGTCTATCCCTATTTGGCATTTGGCAGCGCAGGTATTGCCAGTGTGGTACTAAGGTTTTATCAAGTCACCAAAAAAGCCGACTACCTAGATTTTCTTGGTCGTGTAAAAGCCGATATAACTCATAAATACGCAATTAACCCTGGATTTTCTACTGGTTTAACCGGTTTAGGAGTCTACTTACTTGATGCTTACCAAATCTTAAACGATAAAAGTTATTTAACATTGACCTATCAGGTCGTTGATGGACTAAGAATGTTCGAAGTCGATCGCGATAATGGCATTGTTTTTCCTGATAGTAATCGTATGAAGGTCTGCACCGATATCAACGATGGATCTGGTGGAGTTGCTTTATTCTTACATCGATTTATTCATAATTTACCCAACAACACCTTTATGCTCGATGAGCTAATTCAAAAATAATAGACAAGGTAACCGAGTAAATAACTCGGTTACCAATAAAATCGACTCTCTCACTTGCAATAAAAGGATTGTGTTTAATAGAGTTAGCTCAGGTAATCAACGCGGATAAGCAAAAAAAATGACAAGAAAATTATTCAGGCAAGAAGTACTGGATCACTCTAGAGAACGACTGTGGGGTAATGTGATCGTATTGCAGCCTCTTTCTTTTACGGTGCTTTCCATCGCAATCACTTTAATCGCAATTTTAGTCATTGCTTTATTACTTTGGGGTAATTACGCCAGAAAAGAAACCGTCACAGGATACCTAACACCCGACCAAGGTTTAGCAAAAGTTTACGCGAAGAATGAAGGTGTGGTGACCAATATTCTGGTCAAAGAAGGTCAACTGGTTAAAGCGGGAGATCCTCTGTTGACTGTTTCGACAGGTCGATCAACGGCCAGCACTTCTGATGTTGATGCAGAAATAATCTCAGAACTTAAAAAGGTTGCCAAAGAACTGGGCATTAAAAAGTCGCAGCAGCAACAACTCAGTATTTTAGAGGAAGCTAAGATCAGCGCCAGTTTAAAAAGTATTGACTTTGAAATTGATCAACTTAAGCAACAAGTATCTACATCAGAAGAGCGGTATTTACTCAGTGAAAAAAGACTGAGAGATTATCAGCAGTTAAATAAGAAAGGCCATATTTCGAATGAGAAGTTAGATCAGCAATACGAATTACTGCTTGATCATAAATTTTCTAGAGATGAGTACAACCGACAGCTGTTAGTTAAAAAGAATAAAAAAGAAGATCTTGCTTTTCAACTGCAACAAATTCCTATGCGCTTGGCGATCGCTCAATCAGAACTAGATCAACAACTGAGTAGTATTCAACAACAAATATTAAACATCGAAAGTCAGCGAAGTTTTACGTTACATGCACCTAGTGACGGAAGAGTTACCGCATTGCAAAGCTACACTGGTCAGTCGATTAAAAGAAATATGCCTGTTTTGGCAATAATGCCAGAAGGAGCATCATTTGAAGCCGAGTTGTTTGTACCGACTCGGGCTATCGGTTTCGTACAGAAGGATCAAAAAGTGGTCATTCGCTATACCGCTTTTCCCTATCAACGATATGGACTCTATCAAGGGAACATTGTTCGCGTTTCAGAAGTCATTATGCGACCAGACGAGTTACCCGTTCCAGTAACTCTCGACGAACCGGTTTATCGCGTAACGGTTAGTTTAAATCAACAACAGGTTACAGCCTACGGTCAATCATTTCCTCTGCAAGCCGGTATGCTATTAGAGGGCGATATCATTCTAGAAAATTTGTCGCTTTTAGATTGGTTGCTTGATCCAATTTACAGTTTACAAGGTCGTTAATTATGGATAATCCAGTTAAATTACTTACCTTTAAAGGCGAGCAGAAATTACCCGCCATTTTACAAACAGAAATGGCTGAGTGCGGACTCGCTTGTCTTGCGATGGTATCAAGCTTTCATGGTCATAAAATTGATTTAAATACGTTACGGCGGCATTATCCGGTCTCGCTTAAAGGTGCCACACTTAAAAGCTTAATGCTAACAGCGGATCACTTGAAGTTTTCTTGTCGAGCGCTGCGCTTAGAACTCGAACAATTAAATCAATTGCAAACGCCATGTATCTTGCACTGGGATCTCAATCACTTCGTTGTTCTCAAAAGCTGTAGTCGAGATAAGGTTGTTATACACGATCCCGCTCGTGGCGTTTTAACGTTATCAATTGAAGAAGTTTCTCATCATTTTACCGGAGTAGCGTTAGAACTCACACCGACGACAGAGTTTAAGAAGAAAGATGATGAGACCAAAATGCGCTTAAGTGATCTTTGGTCAAAAATAATCGGATTAAAACGGGTTCTCATTCAAATATTTTTCTTATCGATGTTATTGCAGGTTTTTGCACTCGTCAGCCCATTTTATATGCAGCTCGTTGTTGATAATGTCGTTGTAGGACAAGATCTCCAATTGTTAGTCGTACTAGCATTAGGATTTCTATTGCTCGCATTAATTGGCGTAGGTACCCAGGCCTTACGTAGCTACATTATTATGTACCTAAGTAATCAACTTAGTATTCAAATGGCAGCCAATCTATTTCGACACTTAATTCACTTACCTCTGACTTTTTTCGAGAAGCGCCATATCGGCGATATCGTTTCTCGATTCAGTTCAATGGATAATATTAAAAACCTGATTACAACGGGTCTGATTGAAGCGGTGGTTGACGGGCTAATGACGATCACTACTTTAATAATGATGTTTATCTACAGCCCAATTCTTGGCTGTATTGTACTTGGTGTAGTCATTGTTTACGCAATTTTGCGATTTGCAATGTACCAACCTTTTAGGCGGCGACAAGAAGAAGCGATCGTAGCGAACGCCAAAGAAAATACTAACTTTATGGAAACCGTACGAGCCGCGCAAAGTATTAAGTTATTTGGTCGCGAGCCGCAACGACAAACCGTTTGGCATAACCACTATGCCGATGCTATGAATGCAGAGATAAAAGTAAATAAGCTTAAAATTAGCTACAAGGCAATAAATGACTCTTTATTTGGAATAGAGAATGTTGCCGTTATCTACTTCGGAGCACTACTGGTTTTAGAAGGACAATTTTCCGTAGGAATGTTGTTTGCTTTCATCGCCTATAAAACCCAGTTCACCGAAAAGTCAGCAAAAATCATCGAAAAGATAATTGAATTCAGAATGCTCGGCCTTCATTTAAATCGAATAGCCGATATTGCTTTAACTGAACAAGAGGATTTCGGTCAACAACGCTTGGTTGAAGAAGATAAAGAAGTTCAAGGCAAGTTAACGTTGGATAAACTCAGTTTCCAATATTCTGACTCAGAACCTATGATTTTTAACAAAGTGAGTCATACGTTTGAGGCGGGTGAATCGGTGGCCATTGTCGGCCCATCGGGTGGTGGAAAAACCACGCTTATGAAAAATATGCTTGGGTTACTGTCTCCTAGCGAAGGGAAGGTTTATATCGATGATGTAGAGATCAATCAATTTGGTCTCACTAATTACCGACGAATTATCGCGGCCGTCATGCAAGATGATCAGTTGCTTTCTGGCTCACTGATGGACAACATCTCATTCTTTGATCCTGAAGTAGACGAGGAGCAAGTCAAAAAGAGTGCGCAGCTCGCCTCGATTCATCAAGACATTATGAATATGCCCATGGGATACAATACCCTTATCGGCGATATGGGAACGACTTTGTCTGGTGGCCAACGACAGCGTTTACTCTTAGCTCGAGCACTGTACAGCAAACCTAAAATATTATTTATGGATGAAGCAACGTCAAATCTCGATACGAAATTAGAGTCAGTCGTCAATGAAGCCGTAAAAAAACTTAATATTACTCGTATTATCATCGCTCATCGGCCAGAAACCATTCGCTCGGCTGATAAAGTGGTCTCCTTAGACCGAGGAATACTTCACCCCATGGATAAAGCTATTTTATTAGAGTCAAATCTGCTATAGGCATATCTTATTGTTTTTATTGATGTTTTTATAGGTTGTCGTTTGAAGTGTCGTCACAGTTAATGAGTTTGGCGGAGCAGTCATAGCCAAACGGTTAGCAAAATCCGATACTGAACCTGTCGTTAGCCAGTAGGTTAATGACATATCAAGTGAAGCAACGTGCGGTGGGATTGTCGCAAATGGATAAGTGGCTTTCTCACCGCCATCTCCGAGAACGGAAGATGTGAAAACACGTTGCTCAGCTTGAAAATCATTGCTTCTTAAACTTGATAAAATGAGGAAATCACTATGTTTAAACATGATGACAATCAGGACGCTACTATTTGCACAAACCTAACTGAATTGACCTTCGAAGAAATTGAAGCGGTATCTGGAGGACTCGCTGGAGACGATGTTCCCCACGGGCTGGGTTGCGGTTGCCGAGATTGTCGCGAATACGAACCCGATCGAATTATTTAAACGATAAACTCTTAAAGATTAAACAGTTCATCGCCTATCTTTAAATATTAGAACCTAAGAAGTCAAAGCTAGTGTCGACACTAGCTTTGTTTTTTTATGACAATAATTACTATTGATGTTAGACCATTCCTTCTTTACAGTAAGTTCTCTATTTCAGCTTTCCCAAAAAATAATTAATGAAAAAGCCAGCGATTGCTGTATTTATAACTCTACTTTGCTATCAAGTATTTTTTTATGAGATATTTGCTCAAGCTCGCTTCCATTATCCTGTACAGAAAATTAAATTAATACCCGTGGAAGTTCCCTCCATTACTCCTATGGAAAACATCAGTGTTATCTTTCAAGACCAATTAGGGTTAATGTGGTTTGCAACGCAAGATGGGTTAGTCAGCTACGACGGGACGTCAGCACGTTTAGTAAATCCAAAATCTGACCGCATCGACGATCTTTCTCTAAACGAGATACTTAACATTGACGATTCAAAAAACTTTCTATGGATCGCAACCGTCAATGGGCTTTTGAAACTCGATAAAAGGACGCTGCAGATTTCTCATTATTTGAGAGATTCAGCAGATGAAACGACCTATGTTAATAACCGAATTTACGATGTGCTCGTCGACTCCCAAGAAAGAGTTTGGGTAGCGAAAAATAGTGGTATTTATTTATACGATGCTGAAAAGGATGCGTTCAATATTTACAAACCTTGGTTCAAGCAGTTTTCGTATAATAATCTTGATATATGGGCTTATACTTTAAAAGAAGATCGTCAAGGTAAGTTATGGATAGGCACTTCCGCCGGTGGTTTAGTTCACTTTGATCCAGTCAGAAACGACTTCACTCACTTATCTAATCATAAAAACAACCCACATCACTTCCCGAGTGACTTTATCAATTCTATCGCCGTACTTAATAACGATGAAATGATAGTCGCGACGGATAGTGGCGTCTTCGCAATCAATCGTAATAACTATAAATTTAGGGAAATACGTATTTCAGGCCTCACCGGACAGGTTCAAAAAATAGCAAAGAACTTTGATGGTGGTTGGTGGTTAAGCACAGAGAGTAATTTATATTTGGTTGATTCGAATTTCGAGTTTGCACAAACGTTTGCTCCAACAATAAATAAGTATTTAGAGAGCAACGAATCAAGACCTTTAAGTGTGCTCGTCGATAATGAGGCAAACGTTTGGGCGTCGTTCCAAGATGGTGGATTACACAAAATTCCTAACAGTATTTATCGAGTTAGAACCGTGACCATCGATGAAACTAACACGTTAGCTAATTATCAAGAGATTACCGGTTTATTAATATCAAATAACTCAATATATATTGCAACGCCGACTCAACTTTCAATAATAGATAAAACTAAGAGTATTCCAGTTGTTAAGACCTTAATTTCCAAGAGTGATAACAATTTAGGTGGATTTTATGATCTCCACGTCGGTGTGGATAATCAAGTTTTGATTGGTAGAGATAATGGATTTTCAACTCTAGAAGAAAACGGTACGCTAACGAATCAACGTATAAAGTCAAGATTACCTACCAAAGAGGTGCTGCAAGATAACAATAGAGATCTTTGGTTTCTGGCTGGAGAGAACGGCGTTAAAATTAACCAGCAAGACAACACTGATCACCCTTTCTTTTCTCAAGAAAACATTCTACTCGGTGACTTTCGACGATCAGCAATCGATATTGGAATTAGCAAAGAAAAAGACAAGGTTTTTATACTTTATCAGAAAAAAGGGTTGTTTGTATTCGACCTGAGCTCCCAAAGATTAACAAAGGTTTTAAATACGCAGAGCTCTAGACCATTTACCAATATGCAAACCACTTCTGATAATCGCGTCTTGGTGTTTAATGGAAGTCATTATTTAACCGAATACAATTACTTGAACAATGAAAGTATTAGAGTCGAACTGATCTCCGATAACATTGGTTGTCTAATTTCCGGTCCTAGCTCAATATATTTTTCAAAGCAAAAAGGCACTCTTTTACGTCAAGAAGACGTCGGGATTCAGAGCTATCGTTTGACAGAAGGTATACCAGAGAAAGGGTTAACGGGAAAACATTGTCTCAGTGATGATAATGGAAATGTTTTATTGGGAAGCTATGAAGGTCTGTTACTCATTCCAAAATTAAATTCATCACCGAGAATAATAGCGCCTACCACCATTATTTCCTCGGCTAGGTTATTTGGAACAGATAATCAGTTAATAAAAACCTTCGAGACAATGTACCTTGATGATGATACCCCGTCTATATCGATGGACTACAATGAAGGCACACTTAATATTCAATTTTCTGTACTCAGCTACTCAGATCCAAAGGCTTCAAAAATTAGATATCGTATTAAAGAGCTGGATCAAAACTGGAGTGTCGATAACGGAAACTCAGGACAGGCCTATTACAATTACTTTCCTTCGGGAAATTATACGTTTCAAATTATCGGTAGAAATCCTGACGGCCAATGGAGCAATACAATTAAAGAGCTTGCCATCACGGTCAAACCACCCTTATGGGCAACTTGGTGGGCTTATGCACTTTATTTACTATGCATAGTGATTCTGGTTGTATGGGTGCATCATTTAAGAACGTTGCAAATAAAAAACCGATCCAAACAGTTGGAGGAGATGGTCAACATACGAACCGATCAGTTGGCTACCGAGAAAAGACGTGTTGAGCAACTTCTTGCGCAAAAAAATGTTGAGTTTGCCAATATTTCTCACGAGTTCAGAACACCTATTACTTTAATTTTAGGCCCAATACAAAAGTTACTTAGAAGTAATATACGAAGCAGTACTAGAAAATCTCTAGAATTGGTTAAAAGAAATGGCTTTCGAGTTTTAAGAATGGTGGACCAAATTTTAAATTTAGAGAAGTTCAAGCTCGATCAAATTACCAATTATGGAATCGTAGAAATTAAACCCATCACAGAGTTGGTCTCAGAAAATTTCAGAGCATTGGCCAAAGAAAAAGACATAGAATTTCATTTGTTAAAGGTGGATGATATTCAAATAAGCTTTACTATAGACGCGTTTGAAAAGATTTTATTAAACCTATTATCTAATGCCGTTAAATATACCAAGGCAAATGGAAAGATAGAGTTGTCGGTTACTTCAGAGAATAATGGTGACGTTTTAGTGCGTGTCAGTGATACTGGCATCGGAATTCCTTACGAAATGCAAGACGCTATTTTTGAGCGATTTAACAGAGTTATCGATGAGCACAGTGAAAATATCGTCGGCGCGGGTATTGGTCTTGCCTTAGTCAAACAACTCGTTGATGCTCATCATGGAGAGATAAAAGTATTCAGTGAGCCTGGCGTAGGAACATCATTTGAAATCAGATTGTTAGGAAGTTTAGTCAACGACTCAAATATGTCTCACTCGCAGGCAAATACCGAATTACTTAAGATGGAACTTGAAAGTATTCGAGACAATGAACCAACTAATGTTCGTGAATATGACGATCTGTCTAAACAAGAACCGAACTCGGCTTCTCCAACCGTGCTAGTCGTCGAAGATAATAAAGACATGAGAGAGTTCATAATAGACTCTTTAAAAAATAAATTTACTACTCTCAGTGCTGCCAATGGAAAGGAAGGCCTCGCTAAAGCTATTCAATACGTACCTGATATTATTATTAGTGACGTTATGATGCCAGAGATGAATGGCTATGAGTTAAGCGAGCAGATAAAAGAAGACTCGATAACTTCTCATATACCTGTCATTTTACTCACCGCTCGCGGTGATAAAGAGAGTCGTATTCAAGGATGGAAACAACGAGCTGATGAATACCTAACAAAACCCTTTGATCAAGACGAGTTGATTATCCGTTTGGAGAATTTATTATCGATTCGCAGTATTTTAAGAAATCGTTTTGCGACAAACATAGACTCATCCGAAGAAATTCATTGGGGTTCGGGAAATGGTCTTAACGAGAAGGATCAAGCGTTTATTGAAAAGATTAAATCATTCTTTGAAGAGAATTATAGCGATCCTGAACTGGAAATTTCTAGATTGTCAGATGTAGTAGCGATGAGTGAGAGACAACTGCAGAGAAAACTCAAAGCGCTGGTAGATCGTTCACCAAGTGATTATTTAAGGAACTTTAGATTAAATAAATCTAAAGGTGAGTTGAGGAAAGGCTTGCGAGTTTCGGAAGTCGCTTTTGCCGTAGGGTTTAACTCACAAGCTTATTTTTCCAAATGCTTCAAAGCACAGTTTGGATTAACCGCAAAAGAATATCAAGATACTTCTAGTAAGGGTTCTAATTGATGAAAAGGTTCGTATTAGTTTTAGGACTGATACTCTTTTTTGTCATATTTCTAGAACCTTTAATAAGCGTTAATGATGATGGCTCTAAGCCAGACTCTTCAGCTAAGAACAATCAATTAGTGACTTTAGTGAGTAACGAGGGGTCGACCACAAGCAATAAGAAAGACTCTCACATAAATGTTCGTGTTAGCTTAGATGACATAAGTCGTTCTGGTGAGGAGATTTCTACCTGTAAAGAAGTATTTGAGTATAACCTTCAAGAAATCTCTCAATATTTTAGTGAACTAGAATCCATAGGACTCTTTCGTTATCAAGACAATCCTGAACGAAGACCGATTTATCTTGATTATTCCATCAAGGATCTAACCTTAATGGCACCAAGTGATGTCGATGCGGAGTATTTCGCTGGAATAAAGATACTGTATTCAGCGTTTGGGTTAGAAGTACACGACATCCATGAGCTCCCAATTGCAACGGTTGTAAACGATAGCGTTACCTTGTTAGATTGGCGCGAGATTAGTCCTCAAAGCAATGCAATTAAAGAGCTTTCTTTTGATTCAAACTTGTTTGATAAAGGACAGTCTTTACTACTAAGTTCGGCACGAAAGGGAAAGATTTGGGCGTTTCAATATATGATAAGAGGCATAGATCTACGTATGGCCTATCGGCAAGCACATGAAAACCTTGCTAACTCTGAAGTCATAGCGTGGAAGAATGAACGATTTTCGTACTACTCAATAATAGATAGTGCCTTTCAAGGTCAATTCGGTACATTGGACTTCACGTCAGATAAATTAGAGAATTACTCGAAAGAATTTAGCCTAGATACTCAAAGATATTTGCAATCTTTCAAGGAAAAGCTTGCTGAAAATGGTTTTGTTTGGATTGAATATGATAATTTAGACGAGCGCCTGGACGACTCTTGTGATTCATTTTAACGCTAGTTTTTAAATTCTAAGGTCGGTTTCATGATCAATTACTCTTTACTATTAAAACTCGGTTGGAAGCCATTTTTTCAACAACAACTTACAATAGAAGAGTATGAAACGAGCCTCTGTGTTAGGGTTGTAGAACAGCATCGGTCAGAGCTTGTCGTTTCTAACGGTCAAGACGTTTTTAAAGTGCCAATTTTAAAGTCAACGCCAGAAATAGTTGTTGGAGACTGGTTGCTGCTTGATCATGAAAATCGGTTGTTAAGAGTTCTCGATCGCAAATCAAAATTTGAAAGGAAGTCAGCCGGTACTAAAATCCAGAAGCAGTTAATCGCCAGTAATATCGATACTGCGTTTATCGTGAGCTCAATGAACGATGACTTTAATCTAAGTCGTATAGAACGATATTTGGCACTGGTACATTCATCTGAAGCCGATGCCGTTATTGTTTTAACAAAATCAGATTTATGCGAAGAGCCCAGTCGATTTGTAGCTGACGTTCAAAATCTTGATCCTCTTCTTTCAGTCGTCGCAGTTAATGCGTTAGATACAGAATCAATATCAGCGTTGTCATCATTTATCAAAACAACCGATACGGTATGCGTTATCGGTTCTTCAGGCGTTGGGAAATCGACTTTAATAAATACTCTGACAAACGGTAATATGCTTGCAACAGGATCAATCAGAGAAGATGATTCTAAGGGAAGGCACACAACCACTCATCGTTCATTAATTTTACTTAATAGTGGAGGTGTAATTATCGACACACCTGGTATGCGCGAAATTAAAATTACTGATAGCGAGGAAGGAATTTCTAAAACATTTCACGATATCGAAAAGCTGTCTGAGAATTGCCGATACAAAGACTGTCAGCATCAGCAAGAACCGGGGTGTGCAGTAAAGCAAGCAGTCATTCAAGGCAAACTTGACCAACGGAGACTCGATAACTTCCATAAGTTGGTTAGAGAAAATGACTTAAATTCTGCGACTTTAGCGCAAAAGCGAGCGAAAGATAAATCACTAGGTCGGTTTTACAAAAAAACTTTATCAGAAAGTCATAAACTGAAAGGCCGCTAAGACGCTACTAATTTAGTAGAGTAGTTAGAGATTAAGTTAATACTTACTTACATTACACTTGTTAATTAGAGCAACCTATTGCAAATGTAGGATCTCATCATTGCTGCGAAAGTCTTTGAAAAATATCTATTCGTGAAAAGCTCTTGTAGCTTCTGTTTGGTTTTTTTCTGCTGTCACTGGTGGATGACGTTAACAACTTCTGAACCTAAAGTTTAGCTAACATTAATTCTACTGTGAGAAAGTCCCTTACTGGAAAACACCAGCAACAGCGCAATAGCAGATAAGTTATAATCCTTGTTTCAGAAACCTAATAAAGAGCAATACAGAATATGATTTCAAAGGTACTACTAACAACCTTTATTTTGTTGTTCACTACCCTAACTTTTGCAGATAAACCAAAATGCTATGCGGCGTCAGCTGGATACTGCCAATACACAGGAAAAATCAGTAGGATTTATGTTAACAACGACAATATTATTTTACTTTATTTCGATACTCAGATGGATGATGGTGAGTGGGATGTAGCCGGCTTTACTGCGACCTCTAAATTTGCCGGTGCGGTATCACTTGATACCCAGAACGAATTCGCAAAACTTTTCTACTCTACCGCTCTTGCCGCTCAATCGACGAAACGAAAAATTACCGTTCAAATGAGGGGGAACATAGGAGGTTACCTTAAGATTGATCGCATTTGGCTTGACGAATAACTTAATTAATAAGGATCGAATACTGACTATTCTCAAAAAGAAAGCGTATTCGATCCCTACAAATGCGATCGTGTCGGATCCTATAATCCGTGAAAAACTAACACGCTGATTAATAAAGCATTTTCATAAATTTCCGGATTGTAGGCCAGATATAAAATCCAGGAATTAATGCAAATTATCTTATCAAATCCTGCTATTTGTGAAAAACCAGATAAATCAATAGGTTAGATGCTACTATCTAGAATACTAAGTTAGGCTTTTTTCCATCGTTCCAATAATGGTCGGTATTCTTCCAGCGATTCCTCGTAATAGTACCTCAAATTACTTTCCCTATTAGCGTCCTCTATCTCCTCAAAAGTATAAGTTCGCGCTCTTTTATCTCCTATTTGAACTTCTTTTCCCAAAGGGATGACTTTCGCAATATCAGCTCCTTCTAAAATAGCTAACATTGTTTCGGTAGTAATCGAGCCATGTGATCTTAGTATCTTGATGGATTCAGACGTACCTATTGTTGCTAGCGTAGTAACTGCGCCGTCTCTAACAATAGGAACATCTGAACTCAAACATTTAGATAAGAGGTTCAGGCCTTCTTTCTGATCAATCAGATATAAGAACTTTCCAGCATCATCTCCCATTTTATCTAATCTTTTACTAAGCGCCTTCATAAATTTTTTCCGCAATTTGATAGGAAGCGACTCTTGATCGTATATAGACATCAAAGCTCTTATCGAATAAATGCGAATGGCCGGCTGAGGTGGTTTTCCGCGCCAAGCCTTTGAAATCAATAACTCTAACTGCTTCGAGTATTTTTCAGGGGAGAGCTTATCCATGAGCTCAACAATGAACAACATCATTGAATCCATCTTCCCTCTCTTAAAAGCCAGCCCTACAACTCTATCGGCAAAAGATTCTCCAAGCGATGCGGCCGACTTGTATATGTCTTTTAATTCAGAACCTTCTTTTCCCTTAGCTTGTTGAATAAGATATAGAAAGCGCTTTGCTTCATATTCGTCCGCTAACTTCTCAATTATCTCGATCGCTGTCGAACTTTCGGTTCGTCTTAAAATCAATCTAGCTAGGGAAAAATCCCCTAAAAGAACCGAAGCATGCGCTTTTGCAAAGAGATTTTGATTGCCTTCAACTTCATCCCACAAATCAACATACTTCAGGGCTTGAGCTAAACCTTCACTAGTTAAAGAGAATTGATGAGCTGAAGAAATCCATCCATTCTCTTTTAATACAGGTAGCTCAACCGTCCAACTACTCTCAAATGGTTCTGACTTGGCTAATCTTGATTGTAAGTATGTGGGATTAGGAATACTTTGTAGATAATTTCCAAAGAAATAAGGATCTACTACGTCAGATCGACCATCTGGAAAATCAACATCTATGGAAGTGCCGTCAACATGAGTTAAGCAACAACCATTTCCATGAAAGTAGTAAGTCCAATCTTTCAGACCAGGGACATCGCCTTCTTGGGGTAAATTTTCGGGGTGAGCAAATGCACCGAGGTGTCCGAGTTCATCTAAGTCCGAATTCGACCCTGTAAATTATTCTGTGTAACTGCCAGTTCAAACATAGTCATCTAAGCGGCCATCAAATACAATCATAAAATGATTTAAGGCCGCTTTCCAATTTCTAATAGGCATAGTCCATTTTTTCGAAGCGTCCATAATCGCTAGATAAACCACTTTTTTGGCGGAGTCATCTGATGGAAAGAGCTTTCGCTTCTTAATCGACTTTCGAATCACACTGTTGAGCGACTCAATGGCATTGGTCGTATAAATGGCTTTGCGTATTTCAGGCGGATAATTAAATAACGTATTTAGATTGTGCCAATGAGTTTTCCAGGAGCGACTGATTTGCGGATACTTATCGTCCCAACGCTCAGAGAATTGCTCTAACGCAAGCAGCGCATCTTCTTCAGTGGCTGACTGATAAATGCGCTTTAAATCCGCTGTCACGGCCTTGTAGTCTTTCCAGGGAACATAGCGAACGGAGTTTCGAATCATGTGCACTATACAAAGCTGTACTTGCGTTTCGGGATAAGCCGAGTTGATGGCGTCAGGAAACCCTTTTAAACCGTCAACACAAGCAATGAGAATATCTTTAACTCCTCGATTTTGAAGTTCAGTTAAAACGTTGAGCCAGAATTTAGCCCCCTCGTTTTCTGATAACCACAAGCCTAAAAGCTCTTTGTGGCCTTCCATAGTGACGCCTAGCGCCAAGTAAACGCACTTGTTGATGACTTGTTTATCTTGCCGAATTTTTAGCACGATACAGTCCAGATAAACGATGGGGTAAATTGAATCTAGTGGGCGTGACTGCCATTCAATGACTTGCTCAATAACTGCATTGGTGACTTTTGAAATCAATGTGGGCGAGACGTCGGCATCATACATGTCTTTGAACGTGGCTACGATTTCTCGAGTCGTCATCCCTTTGGCGTAAAGGCTCAGGATTTTCTCGTCCATCGTAGTGAAGCGAGTTTGCTGCTTCTTGACTAACTGGGGTTCGAATGTGCCTTGCCGGTCTCGTGGCGTTTCAATTGAGAGTGGGCCATCTTCGGTAAGAAGCGTTTTCGGTGTATAGCCGTTCCGATAATTATCAGAATCTGACTGAGCGTGTCTTTCATAGCCCAAATGCTCATCAAGCTCTGCATTCAAAGCGGTTTCGACAGTGACCTTCGTCAGCATCTGACGAAAGTCATTTAACTCTTCTTCAGTCTTTATGCCTTTGGCTGCTTTACGAGCCCAGGCTTCAACCTCTTTCTTGTCCATAGGTCTATCATCTCCTATTCAATAGGTTAATAATAGACAGTTACACAGAGTTATTTACAGTCTCCCGAATTCAAAATATTTGCTACCACTTCACCAACCCATTTTTGTTTTTCAATATGTTTATAAAGCGCAACTAAAACAGTCAACGAATAGGATTCGTCGGATTCTGGTATTGATGCTTTTCTAAGTACATCGCAAAGCAGCTCTTCGGAATGCACTAATGTTGTTAGTTCTTTTGTTTTACTCGAGTTCATGCGTTTTTATCAAATTTAAATCCTACTATACGTCCCCAACTTCCTAATTCATTAAGATGATTTTCCAATAACTCACCTGGAGGATATTTTCCTTTAAGGAGTACTCTATCATCTTTAGATACAGTAAATGCATCAGTAGAAAATGGTAAACATAAAGATTCTGTTCTATAGGAGTTGGGACTGCCGCCTTCAGGAAATGGGCGCGGGCTTTCAAAGACAGAGCGAACATTTTCTATTTCATGCTCAGATAAAAATAGCCAATCAATATCCGAACAAAAGTAATGCCAGTCTCCTAGCTTAATAATTAAGGATTCCTTTGAGCCAAGAACGACAGCTGGATATTTGATAGCTTCGCAAATTTCTTCACCATTTACCGCGGCATCACCAAAATACATCTCCCTTCTTTTACGAACTCCTTCGTCCCAGGTTATAACTTTAATATCGTCTTTAGAAAAGTTAGTCATCTTTATTCTTCTCCCTGTTTAGATAATATCCACTCCTTTATCTAATATTACTTCTTTTACACTTCCAGAAAGAAGCGCCCTAATATCCTTAGAAAATTGGAGTAAATGCTGGTTTCGAGTTTGTATTTCACCAGAAACTTTTAATTTTTCCTCCTCCCGACAATCCGAAGATGGATATTCGCCAAGAGTTATATGAATGCCAACGACACCATTTAACTTGCTTGTACTTAATGGATAAACTCGAATTACAAATGTCTCTAAAAATATGCTCCCATCCGATCTTCGTGTTAATCCGGCTAATTCAGCTTTTTCATCCATGGTTTCTGCAATTTTCTCAGCTTTTTGACAAAACTCAATGACCTGAGATATGCCGAAATAACCACTACCTTTACCTGAAAATCCCTTAGTTTGGAAGCTGCCATAGAGTTCAACTTCATACTCTTCGACATCTGCTTTGACTGTGAATTTAATGTTGTTCATATCACTTCTCAACCTTCCATTGTGTTAATCGCTGCTTTTTCCAACTTCTTTGTTGTTTAGAATATCGGTTGTTTATTGTCTCATAGCCATGAGGGAAACAACGTGAACAACCTGACTCCTCTCCAATAACTATCCGTGAGATTGTCACACCTGATATCTTTTAAGGGATATCAGCTAATCCGAATTCATTTTTTCCAAATGCCTTAATAAGGCGTATTTCTCTTTTCATTATGCTCTCCATTAGGTAAATACCTAAAAGAGAGCACCTTTTAAACATTGGACTAACATCATTATTGACCTTTAAAATTTATTATAAATCTCTCGATTCTAAATCTTTTGCGAGAGCTTTAATTTCAAGTAGTTTCTTATCTATGCCGCGTGTACTTTCAATTGTATCAATTAACCTGATGATTCTAAGAAGCACGCCATCCTTCGGTTTTACATACCATTGCTTCCATCCATACTTACTTAACCAGCTACTGATTTGAGATGCATATACTTCGAATTCTCGGTCAGCAGATTTTACGATGGCCCTTAATAACAACTCTATATATCGCCAATAATCTCGTTTCAAGACTAATCTACGAATCGCTCGACCTGTTGCGCCATCAAAATAATCATCATGTAGTGCTTCCAGCTCTTCATTTTCGTATTCATTTAATTTCTGCAAGACATCACATGAAGCCTTAACTTCTTCAACACTGCCATTTATGAGTCTGTCTATAAGCCATTGATGACTTCCTTTAACTAACATGCCTCTGGCTTTAACCACTGCACCTTTCACTTTCGGGTTATGATGTGTTTGAAATCTTTCTAACAAAATACAATCATTTTCATCACCAGTTTCTGACAATCCTAAAATGCACCCGGTTAGCTTGGAAATATTAGTTTCGTTTAGTTCGCCTCTGTAAAATTCAGCGAAATCAAAGCTTTCTTCTCTATTGAGATAAAAGCGAGCGAAATATCGAACTTGATCATTTTCACTACGCAAAAATTCAATGAGTGGTTCTCGCGCAAGCTTTGAATCAATTTCCAGTAATTTATAAATGGCTTTCTTTTTTATTAGGGTAAGCTTGTCTCGACTGCATGCAATCAGATATTCAATGAGCGACTCTTTATTCAAATAATCAACTGCGACTCTAAGCGACAATGAACGAATAACCGCATCTTTATTAACAAGACCTAGCTTTAATAAATCTTGTTTTTCATCAGCAATACGCGCTCCAATAGAAAATGCTGATCTAGCAACTCGAAAGTGACTTTTCTCAACAGCCTGCATTAATGCGATAAGTCCTTTTGGAGAGCTTAAGCGGTTTTCGATCGTTGAGATTAGCTCCTTGTGGTCTTGTCTGCTACGCAATCGCAACTGTTCCAATAACTCAAGATGACAAACAACACTTTGTTCTTCTTGTTGCTCAATGAGTTTTATCAGCGTCTTTGTTGTAGATAATCTTATTGGTTTAACCCAATCATTCACCCGAACAAACAACATTCTAATCGCAGCATTTACGTCGATAATTACCAGGCGTTTTATTGCTGCTTCTCTGACATAACCACTCGAATGACAAGCAAGAATGCTGAGCACAGAACTTAGCTGTTCCTTGGGAAAGTCCAAAGTATCGATAATTCCAGCTTGCAACTCATACCATACTCGGCAAGATGAAAAATCTGCACGAAAGTAATAACCTCCTCTTAAATTGCCATCAAGCCAATTAAGATCTTTGTCTTCAACAGATAAAAATAACTCATGCAGTGTCTGAGAAGCTATTTCTCTAACTTTTTTATTTGAGTGAAATAGATAGGTTGCAATGTACTTTATGCACCCGAGCGATTTAAGCTCTCGAAGCCTAAATATGTTATCTGGTAAGGCATCTGACTTTTTCGTTCGCTTGAAGAAACTAGTTTTTAACTTTGGCTCTTTTATCGACTCAATTATCTGCTTTTCGTCTTCACTTATAACTCGCATTCTCTTTGTATCCCATATATTCAATCCTATTCCATCTAACTAACAACCTTATATTGTTAGCACTCCTTGAGATTTCATGTGATCAAACGAATACTTTAGACGCACAAGCGCTTAAGATTTTTACGAGCCACTAAATTCAAGCCAGTAGATCAGGTTAAGTTAATAGGTGATTAGTTGCAAGATATATTTAAAAATAGAGAGAAAATTAAGTGAGTACTTACTTTATTATATTAGTAATGTTTAAGTTATTCAGTTCTAAACAAATAATTTGTTATGTGGGAGCCATCATAGGATCCCACATACAAAGGCTATCGATCACCTATACGTCTAAGTTGGCTACTGACAGTGCGTTACTTTCAATGAACTCCCGTCGAGGCTCAACTTGATCGCCCATCAAACAAGTAAATAACTGGTCAGCACCGACAGCGTCTTCAATGGTTACTTGAAGCATGCGACGTGTTTCTGGATCCATGGTTGTTTCCCACAATTGATCGGGGTTCATCTCACCAAGACCTTTATAACGCTGCACATTTAAGCCACGTCGAGACTGTAGCATTAGCCAAGTTAAGGCGTCTTCAAACGTAGAGATTTCTTGTTTACTCTCTTTTCGTTGTATGTAAGCGCCCACTTCAACCAAACCAGCGATATGCTCGCCAATCGATACGACTTTCTGATAGTCTTTTGATTCAAAAAAGTCATGATCAAAGGTGTAGGGATGCTCTAATCCATGGTGGATAACATTAACAACAGGAACAAAAATATGTCTTTCAGCGTCTTCTTTAACTGTCACTTCGTAACGGACCGCTCCTGCTGTAGTGTCTTTATTGATGGATGCCAAAAGAGCCGTACACCATTGCTCGACTTTACCTTTGTCTGACATTTCTGATGCTTTCAGCTCTGGTAAATACATTAAGTTTTTCATAACCGCTGATGGGTACAGACGTTCTAGCCTAGTTATTGTTTTTTCAACATCTCGATAATCGGCTACTAACTTCTCCAATGCTTCACCTTGTAATGGCGGTGCTTCAGAGTTTACATACAGAGCCGTATCAGTTAGCGCTAAATTAGTTAAATAAGCTTCTAAAGCAGGATCATCCTTTATATAGGTTTCCTGTTTACCCTTTTTAACTTTATAAAGCGGTGGCTGAGCAATATAAACATAACCATTTTCGATAAGCTCTGGCATTTGACGATAAAAGAAAGTCAGTAGTAAGGTTCGAATATGTGCACCGTCTACGTCAGCATCGGTCATAATGATGATTCGATGATATCGAATTTTCTCTGGATTGAATTCGTCTCGACCAATACCGCAACCAAGAGCAGTAATCAGCGTACCAACCTCTGCCGACGAAAGCATTTTATCAAAGCGAGCTTTCTCAACATTCAGTATCTTACCTTTAAGAGGCAGTATTGCTTGATTCTTGCGATTTCGTCCCTGCTTAGCAGAGCCGCCCGCAGAATCACCCTCCACAATGTAAAGTTCAGAAAGCGCAGGGTCTTTCTCTTGGCAATCAGCTAACTTACCGGGTAAGCCAGCAATATCTAATGCGCCTTTACGGCGTGTCATTTCTCGAGCTTTTCGGGCCGCTTCACGAGCTCTCGCAGCTTCAACCATTTTGTTAACGATGGTCTTTGCTTCGCCTGGGCTCTCTAATAAAAACTCACTGAACTTCTCCCCCATCGCTTGCTCAACAGCACTTTTAACTTCAGATGAAACTAGCTTATCTTTAGTTTGCGACGAGAATTTAGGGTCAGGTACTTTTACAGAAATAACAGCGGTTAAACCTTCTCGAGCATCATCACCAGAGGTGGTCACTTTACCTTTGTTGAGGCCTTCTTTCTCAATAAAGGTATTCAGTGTACGCGTCAAAGCTGCTCTAAACCCAGCTAAGTGAGTACCACCATCACGCTGTGGAATATTATTTGTAAAACAATAGATGCTCTCTTGATAACCATCATTCCATTGCATTGAAACTTCTACGCCAATGCCATCCTCTTCTCTTTGAAGAGTGAAGTGAAATACTTCTTGATGAATGGGTGTCTTATTGCGGTTTAAGTATTCTACAAAAGCTTGAATACCACCTTCATACTTAAAGTGATCAGTCTTACCAGTACGCTCATCGGTTAATACAATCGAAACACCACTGTTTAAGAAAGACAACTCTCGTAATCTTTTAGCTAGAATATCGTAATGAAACTCAATGTTGCTGAAAATTTCAGGGCTTGGTTTAAAGCGAATTTCAGTACCCGTTTGGTCAGTCTCACCGATTGGAGCAAGTTCGGCATGAGGTTCGCCGAGATGGTATTTTTGTTCAAACACTTTACCTTGACGGCGAATGGTTAATTTCAGTTCATCAGAAAGCGCATTAACAACTGAAACCCCAACACCATGAAGTCCACCAGAAACTTTATAGGAATTATCATCAAACTTACCACCTGCATGCAATACAGTCATGATAACTTGAGCAGCAGAAACGCCCTCCTCTGGGTGAATATCAACAGGAATTCCTCGGCCGTCATCCGATACGGATACCGAGTTGTCTGTATGAATGGTCACCTTAATGTCATTACAGTGACCGGCTAACGCTTCATCTATCGAGTTATCGACTACCTCAAAAACCATATGATGTAGCCCGGTTCCATCATCGGTATCTCCAATGTACATCCCTGGTCGCTTTCGGACTGCATCGAGTCCTTTAAGTACTTTAATACTGGATGAGCCGTATTCTGAATTCTCTGACATAAAGTAACCTTTATTATTGTAAATCTCGCTGTTGGAACATGCCATGTTCCACGTGAAACATGTGCCTATTATACCCTGAAATTGCCTCTGGAAGGGAGTTTTCCGTGATAACTGTGATAAGTATTTGTGCCATAGGAAGCGCGCTTAGGGCGGCTATGAGGTCTTCTTGGTTATATTCATCCAATTCCGATGGAAGGTCATCTAAACACACCATCGATGCACGACCTGAATCTTCAGAAAAGCGCTTAATCATAGAAATAAGAAGAGCATTGACCAACATCTTTTGCTGCCCCCTAGACGCCTTTTCAAATATATTTTGCCCACCACTTAAAAAACGGACGTCTGCTCTGTGAGGGCCTATTTGCGTGGTACCTCGCAAGATGTCTTTTTCTGAAGTCTCCTCTAGCAAAGAAAGAAAGTCGTGGTCCTTGTTAAAACCCCGGTAATATGAGAGCTGTATATTCGAGTCTTTGAGCTTGGTATGACTTAACGTTTCCTGAAATATAGTCGAAATTGAATCGATGTATCTTAACCGACTCTTATTCAGTTCATTCCCCAAGGCTGACAATGTCTTATTCCAAAAGAGCAATTGGTCGTTTGATTTAACCCTAGACTTAATTTGTTTAAGCAGCGCATTTCTTTGTTTTAGCGTTTTGGAGTACTTAGACCATAGCTCGAAAAAGTTATGTTCCACGTGGAACACTCCCCAATCAAACACTTTTAACCGATTTGCTCTTTTTTCCGCTACCTGCTCATAAAAACCAGGGTAAATGATAAAAACTGGAAGCTGCTTACTTACGTCAACCAATCTAGTTAAGTTCTTACCATCACGCTTAGCTTTAAAACCACCTTGTAGGTCTCGTTGTAGACCAATCTTTTGGATGCCATCTGGTCCATCTAACGTACAAAACACCGTTAATGATTCAGTATCTTCTTTAATAACTTTACGGATGTTGGCTGTGCGAAAACTTTTTCCAGCCGAAATAATGGAGAGTGCTTCAAGTAAACTAGACTTACCTGCTCCATTAGCGCCAGTAATAATATTTAATTTGGGATGTAGAGTTAGTTGTGCTCGAGCAATGTTCCTTACATTACTCAAGCTTAACTGATGTATGAGCATTTAGTGATTACAATCTCATAGGCATAATCACGTAAACACTGGATGAGCCTTCTACCTCTTCTACCAACAAACTGCTGTTGGCGTCTGAAAAGGTTAACTTAACTTGCTCAGATTGCGTTGTATTTAACACATCCAACATATAATTGACGTTAAATCCAATTTCCAACTCTGGTCCAGAGTAATCTATCTCTAGCTCTATTTCGGCTTCTTCCTGCTCTGGATTATTTGAGTGAATCTGTACTAGCCCAGGTTGTAGATTAAAGCGTACTCCACGGAACTTTTCGTTGCATAAAATAGACGCTTTCTGAAGCGATTCCTTTAATGCATTCTTATTGGCTACGACTAACTTATCACCACCTCTTGGAAGAACTTTTTCATAATCGGGGTATTTTCCGTCAACGAGCTTTGAAGTAAATGAAAAGTGATTACTGCTAGCGCGAATATGATTTGCACTGATAGACAGCTGAATATCTTCATCAACACTGGCTAAGAACCGACTTAGCTCTAATACGCCTTTTCTAGGTACAATTGCCTGTTGACGGTCTTGTACGCTACTTTCTAGCGGTGTGCTTGATAATGCTAGTCGATGACCATCAGTCGCCACTGCAATCAATTTCTGCTCTGGACTAAAGTCAAACAGCATCCCATTTAAGTAATAGCGTACATCTTGCTGCGCCATTGCAAACTGGGTGCTACCAATCACCCCTCTTAACTCATTAACGTCTAGTTTGATGTCTATTAAACCAAGAGATTCTTCTAGGTTTGGAAACTCTGTCGCTGGTAGAGTTGATAACGTAAACCGACTCTTTGGTGTTATCAACTTAACCTTATTCTCAACTAACTCCAGTCGAATATTGTCTACGCTATTTAAACTTTTAACGATATCTACTAACTTTTTCGCGGGTACCGTCACTTCACCCGGCTCGTATTCCCCGCTTAATGGGATATGCGCCATCATTTCTACTTCTAAATCAGTACCGGTAATTGAAAGATTACCGTCTTCTACTTGAAGCAAAACATTAGCTAACACAGGCAATGTTTGCCTCTTTTCTACGGCTCCACTGATTAACTGTAACGGTCCGAACAATGCTTGTTGTGACAACGCAAGTTTCATATAAACCCTTATAAATCAATTTGTTAGCGTTCTAAGAAGATTGGTGTAATCTTCTTGAATATCCAAATTTTCGTCTTTTAATTCTTTAATTTTACGACAGGCATGCAACACAGTCGTATGGTCCTTTCCACCGAAGGCATCGCCTATCTCTGGTAAACTTCGGTTGGTTAACTCTTTTGCTAAACTCATTGCTACCTGACGTGGACGAGCAACCGACCGGCTGCGTCTTTTTGATAACAAATCAGCTACCTTGATTTTATAGTATTCCGCTACAGTTTTCTGAATATTTTCAATACTGATTTGCTTATCTTGAGCCGCGATTAAATCTCGCAATGCCTCTTTGACGAACTCAATGGTTATGGGTTTGCCAGTGAACTGAGCGTTCGCGACGACCCTCTTTAATGCACCTTCTAACTCTCGAACATTCGAGCGAATTCTTTTAGCAATAAAAAACGCAACTTCATTGGGCAGTTTCACACCAATTGCTTCGGCTTTTGAAATCAAAATAGCCACCCGAGTTTCTAACTCAGGTGGTTCGATTGAAACAGTTAGTCCCCATCCAAACCTTGATTTTAAGCGTTCTTCTACACCATCAATTTCTTTTGGATATCTGTCACAAGTTAAAATGACTTGCTGATTTCCTTCTAAAAGCGCATTAAATGTATGGAAGAACTCTTCTTGTGATCGTTCCTTGTTTGCAAAAAATTGAATATCGTCAATTAGTAATGCATCTACTGAGCGATAGTAACGCTTAAATTCATCAATCGTATTGGTCTGTAAAGCTTTAACCATGTCTGCTACAAAACGTTCGGAATGCAGATATATCACTTTACCATTTGGCTTGTTATCGAGAATGATATTACCCACTGCGTGCATTAAATGCGTCTTACCCAAACCTACTCCGCCATAGATAAAAAGTGGGTTGTAAGCGGTGCCTGGGTTTTCGGAGACTTGCTTAGCGGCTGCTGTCGCTAGCTGATTAGACTTCCCCTCAACAAACTTCTCAAAACTAAATTCTCTATTTAAGTTAGATTTATGAGCTATTTCTATTTTTCCGGAATCTTTTGATGATTCTTTGATTTTCTTCGACTGAGCTTTTACGGGCGGTGTCTTTTGGTGCGAAGAGTCCACTACTGGTGTTGTACTTACCGAGCCTGAAGTGACAATCTTTAAAACAACGTTTTTACCTTTATTCTCAGAAAGGCTGTTTAGTATGTTGTTGATTTTATTGAGATAATTTTCTTTAAACCAGTCTAATACAAATCTATTAGGTGCACTTACGATAATCGTTTGTTCATCTTCAACAATTTTTAACGGACGGATCCAAGTATTGAACTGCGTTGGCGCTAATTCTTCCTTTAAACGAGATGCACATTCTTGCCAGTGCGGATTACCCAAAAGTTCAAACCTCAAATGTTATTATTTTTAGACGGCTGACTAGTGTAGATCACTGTTGTGTTAAAGATCCATAATTTTCCACAATTTAATTATAAAAATTAAACTAGGTATGTATAGCTGAGTTTTCGCTTTTATTTGTTAATTTAAGTTGGTAGTGGATATTTGCACGATTTTGTTGAAAAAGACTAGTGATTTTCTGTTGATAATTGTTAGAAGATCAAAAAGACAATAGTTATCAAAGTTTAATACCCCTGTTATACCTTGGTTAACGACAAGTAAAATACAGACTTATTATTACTGTAACTTATTGTCTAATATAGCTTTTAGTTAGTTATCCACAGATATCTAAAACCCTAATAATAGATCTTATTAGATCTTTTTATTTATTATTATTAAATAATATAAATAGGAGGGTTGTGGATTAATTGTAGATTAGTTGTTTTAATGTTTTGAATTAGAAACGGTAAAATACTAGAAAACTTAATTAATTTTTATGTTTGTAAAGATTTGATCACATAATTTTTTCCACAGCAAAAATCACTAATTACTATATCTAGTGGCCCTAATTTAAAATTTTCTCTTATATAGTGGTTTGAGTCATTGGTAGAACATAAAATAATCTCACAGTCGGGTAATTGCTTTATTTTTAAGCGAAAAAGCAATTGATCTGCTGTTCAGCATCGTTTAGAATTTCGCCCCCTTCCCATTAGGGATCAACCATTGGCTTTGATTTTCGCAGGTTATTAACTATGAAACGTACATTTCAACCAAGCAATCTGAAGCGCAAGCGCACTCATGGTTTCCGTGCTCGTATGGCAACTAAGAATGGCCGCGCAGTTCTTGCTCGTCGCCGCGCTAAAGGTCGTAAAGTACTTAGTGCTTAAGATAGCGTAAACGATTATTCGAATGCTTTCGTGTGAATGATAGTGGAGTCTTTAACTGACTCATTTAGCTTTGCACGAGAGCTTCGGCTCCTTTCTAAAAGCGATTTTTCTCAAGTATTCGACCAACCAACCAGAGTTGGCAATAGAGCCTTCACAGTGCTCTTTAGATCAAATCTTCAAAATCACCCTCGTCTAGGACTTGCGATAGCTAAAAAGCAAGTGAGGTTAGCTGTCGACCGAAATCGAATTAAGCGCTTAATTAGAGAGTGTTTCCGTCAACAGCAGCATCAATTACCGAACATTGATTTAGTATTCATGGTGAGGCGTGACATTAATCAACTTGATAATGCTAAAATTCAGTCGGCTATTCAGCACATATGGAAACAGGTTGCTAAGAAGTGCGCCAGATAGCGATTTTAATTATTCGTGGTTATCAGGTGGCAGTCAGCCCGCTTTTAGGCAATAATTGCCGCTTTCAACCAACTTGCTCGAGTTACTCTATTCAGGCGATTGAGCGATTTGGTGTAATAAAAGGGCTCTGGTTAACTACTAAAAGAATTGCTAAGTGTCACCCATTGCACGATGGTGGGGAAGATCCGTTGCCCGAACAGTTCAGCTGGTTTAAAGCTAATACAGAAAATATTAAAAAGTAGAGAACATTATGTTGGAATCATCACGCGGCTTTTTGTTACTTGCGTTGGGTTTTATAACCTTTTTATTGTATCAAACGTGGCAGGAAGAAAACGCACCTCAACAAGCATTAAAAACACCTAATCCAGTCATTCAATCTGACTTACCACCCGCTGAGCCTTCAGAAATTAAATCAGACGGTGATATTCCAGTTGTCACTAATAATAAAACAACAAGCACTACAGCAGAGCAAAGTTATGTTTCATTACACAATGATTCTGTCGAAATCAAAATCGACACGCTAGGTGGTGATGTAGTTGAAGCTAAATTATTAAAATTTAATCAAAAGCTTAATCAACCTGAACCCAAAGTGGTTCTTTTATCCAATTCTAACGGTCGAAACTTCGTCGCTAAAAGTGGTCTTTTAGGTAATGGTGCACCCGACGCGACGGCGCAACGCGCAACTTACCAAGTTGTTCCGAACACTGAAGCCGGTTCTCAGAACAAGGTGACTTTAAAATGGGTGAATGACTCGGGTGTTGAGTTTTATAAAATATTCGAATTAATTGAGCATACCTATCAAGTTAAAGTTACTTATCGCGTTAACAATAAAACAGACAATGCTTTGAACTTCAAAGTGTTCAATCAATTTAATCGTGATCGATTTGTAAATACCGAAAGCAATAGTGGTTTTGGTTTACAAGCTTATACAGGCGCGGCCTATTCAACCAGTGAATCTCGTTATGAAAAATACGAGTTTGATGACATGGATGAAAAAGATCTAAACGTGAGCACTAAAGGTGGTTGGATTGCTTACCTACAGCATTATTTTGTCGCTGCTTGGGTTCCTGACCAAGAAAGCGTTAATGAAATATCAACCATCGTTCTTAACCAAGGTGAAGTATCTATTATCCGAGTCATCCAACAGTGGGTAAATGTCGGCGCTCAAGCTGAAAAAGAAATGACCAGTACTTTATACCTAGGCCCTAAAGATCAAGAGTCGCTGGAGCAACTAGCCGACGGTCTCGATTTGACGGTCGATTACTCATTCTTATGGTGGATCGGTCAGCCTCTGTTTTGGCTATTAACGACTTTCCAAGGTTTTGTCGTTAACTGGGGTCTCGCCATAATTTTAGTAACGATTACGGTTAAAATTTGTCTCTACCCATTGGCCAATGCTCAGTATCGTTCGTTTGCAAAAATGCGAATGCTACAACCGAAGCTTCAACAGCTAAAAGAACGGTTTGGTGATGACCGACAAAAAATGTCAATGGCCATGATGGAAATGTATAAGAAAGAAAAAGTAAACCCAATGGGTGGCTGTCTTCCTTTGCTGATACAAATGCCGGTCTTTTTAGCGCTTTACTGGGTATTAATGGAGAGTTATGAAATTCGACATGCTCCGCTTATCTTTTGGATTCATGATTTATCAGCGAAAGATCCTCTATTTATTCTTCCAGTACTTATGGGGATATCTATGTGGGGAATGCAAAAGCTACAACCCACAGCTGCAACCATGGATCCAATGCAACAAAAGATAATGCAGTTTTTGCCAATTATGATGACTGCCTTTATGGCATTCTTCCCTTCTGGATTGGTCCTCTATTGGTTAGTAAATAACGTACTGTCTATTACTCAGCAGCTTTACATAACCAATAAGATCGAAAAAGAGTACGCAAACAAAAAAAAATAAAACATGCAAAAGCCATCTGACACGATAGTTGCATTAGCCACACCACCTGGTCGAGGTGGTGTGGGTATCATCCGTCTATCGGGTCCTGATGCCAACAAGATTGCTCAAGCAATAACGCTGCACGAATTAAAACCGCGACACGCTCACTACACCGACTTTCATCTAGATCAAGAAACGATCCTTGACCAAGGAATTGCGTTGTTCTTCCCATCACCTAACTCATTTACCGGCGAAGATGTCATTGAGCTGCAGGGACATGGCGGACCTGTGGTATTAGATATGTTAATTCGTAGAACGTTAGAGTTAGGTGCAAGAATTGCCAACCCTGGTGAGTTTTCTGAACGCGCTTTTTTAAATGACAAAATTGATCTGGCTCAGGCTGAAGCTATTGCCGATTTGATTGATGCATCGTCTGAAATGGCAGCGAAGAGCGCTATTAAAAGTTTGCAAGGTGAATTTTCTTTAAAAGTGACGTCTTTGGTCGAAGAACTTATTCAGTTGCGTCTTTATGTTGAAGCTGCCATAGACTTTCCGGAAGAAGAAATTGACTTTCTCTCTGATGGCCGAGTGCAGCAGCAATTGTCAGACATAACAGAATCTATCGATAGTCTTTTATCTGAGGCGCAACAAGGAGCGATACTTAGAGATGGAATGAATGTTGTACTAGCTGGTCGACCAAATGCAGGTAAATCAAGTTTACTCAATGCGTTAGCTGGTAAAGAAAGTGCAATAGTCACTGATATTCCAGGAACGACTCGCGATGTACTCAAAGAGCATGTTCAAATTGATGGAATGCCAATTCATATTATTGATACTGCGGGGTTGCGAGAATCTAACGATCAGGTAGAGAAAATTGGTATTCAGAGGGCTTGGAATGAAATTTCTGAGGCCGATAGATTATTATTGGTTGTCGATAGCCAAGAAGAGGACTTAAATAGTTTAATTAAAGAAGTGCTAAGCGACTTAGTGAAAAATGTTGAGCAATTACCTCCCATTACCGTTTTGCAGAACAAATGTGATCTAGTAAAAAAAGACCCTGCGTTCTCAGAGTTAGAGTACCCCACAATTACATTAAGTGCGAAGTTAGGGATCGGTGTCGATCTGCTGAAGCAGCATCTAAAAAGCTGTATGGGTTTTCAGTCAAATAATGAAGGTGTTTTCATAGCAAGACGCCGACACATTACAGCAATAGAAAAAGCTTCGAGCAACTTAGCGAACGCGACGACACAACTTTTAGAGTTTAATGCGGGAGAGTTAGTCGCAGAAGAGTTACGGTTGGCGCAACAAGCATTATCAGAGATCACCGGCGAATTCAGCGCCGATGATCTACTAGGCAGAATATTTTCGAGTTTCTGTATTGGTAAGTAAAATTAAAGCTTTAATGTTTCTTTTATTTGTTTAGGAGAAAACCTAATTTCAGCTTTACCACCTGAGCTTCTTATTTCAAATCGTACCAAACTTGATGTTACCGAAGTTATTTTACCTTCATACCACTTACCGTTCTCATCTTCTAGCATGATCAATTTACCAATTAACGATTTAAGTTGAGAAACGTTTGGTCGAATGATCGTATTCGCGATTCTTCGTTTTTCTTCTTCAGATAATTCAGGTTCTATAGGCTCGATGGTAGACTCTATAACCACTTCTTTAACGATAGGCTCGACAGCTCTGCCGTTGATATTAAGCTTGATTCCAAGTAAATCCAGTTTCTCTGATGGTGACATTTCATCTAGCTTAACAATTCGAATGCCGGTTTTAGGGCTGAAAGTTAGAGCGACATTTTCAGGATCTTGATTAAACTGTGAGTACTGAGATTGAAGTCGTTCAGAGGGTTGAATACCACTGTCGCTTAAAAAGTTCATAGCGCTATCAAAGTGAGCTTGTTTAAACTCTTCAATGGACTGGTTATTAAGATTTGCGCAATATTTATTTCGAGCTTTTAGCACATCTAGGTTGTACAAAACCCACTGACCATATTCTATGTAAGGTAGACGATCAGAATTTGCTTTCACATCATTAAGTTCTATTTGCCATTCGAAAGAAGAAAACTCCTTTAACTGTAGGCTGGTATTTAACTTCAAGTTTGCCGCTAACCCATTGTATTGGTAATCAACATTAAACTTCCCATGAATTTTTGAATAACCCATTTTTACTAAATCTTTTAACGTAAAACTTTCGACAGTTGAGCATCCTTGAGCAACAATTTTGCCAAAATAGTTATCGAAAGAACCAGGAACTGCTTTACTGAGTTGATTGACAGGAATGGTCAGGTCGACCACATCAAACTGTCCGGTTTCCGGAAAATCGCCCGTAATCATATTATCGGACAATGCGAAGTAATCGGTTACCTTTTGGGGGGTGTAAATTAATTGAGTCGCTTTAAAAATTACACCGTAAGAGTCATGAGTTAAACTAGGGTTGAGCAAAATCAGCCGGCCGTCTAAGTCAAGGTAATGGTCGCTGTACAAAAGGCTATATCCATTGGGCATTTCTTTATTGAACTGGTCGAGAATACGACCTAAATGAGACCATCCATAAAACGCCACAGCCGCTAGAAAAATAGCCAATAATAAAGTGAGGCGGAAGAGTTTCCGAACCATAAAAATATCCTAGAATTAAAGTATTTAAATCAATAAGTTAAACTATTTTATAGCAGATTTACAGAATAAATGATTAGACGGCGTTCAAAAATTAGGCAAACTCAGGTAAAATCGGCGCCCATTTTCTTTGAGTGGTAAAAAATGCGTTTTTCGGAACAATTCGATGTTATTGTGATCGGTGGAGGTCATGCAGGTACAGAAGCTGCATTAGCTGCCGCTAGAATGGGGGTGAATACCCTATTATTAACTCACAATATCGATACATTAGGTCAAATGAGCTGCAACCCTGCCATCGGTGGGATCGGTAAAGGTCATTTGGTAAAAGAGGTAGATGCCCTCGGTGGGATTATGGCGCAAGCCATCGACCGTGGTGGCATACAGTTTCGTACGTTAAACGCCTCGAAAGGACCTGCCGTCAGGGCCACACGCGCTCAAGCTGATAGAGCTTTGTATAAAGCTGCGGTCCGGCACGCCTTAGAAAACCAAAAGAATTTAAGAATTTTTCAGCAAGCAGCTGATGATTTAATCGTTGAAAACGATCACGTTGTAGGCGTGAAAACCAACATGGGTCTTGAGTTTAGAGCCAAGTCAGTGGTTTTAACGACGGGTACCTTTCTCGGCGGTGTTATTCACATCGGGTTAGAGCAGCATCAAGGTGGTAGAGCTGGTGATCCTCCGAGTATTGCCCTTGCCAATCGACTAAGGGAGTTGCCTTTTAGAGTAGACCGGTTGAAAACGGGGACACCGCCAAGAATTGATGCCAAGTCTATCGATTTTAGTGAGTTAGAAGCTCAGCCGGGCGATAATCCGACGCCTGTATTTTCATTTATAGGATCGAGAGCGCAACAGCCACAGCAGGTGAATTGCTGGATTACTCATACGAATTTGAAAACCCACGACGTAATTAGAGGTGGCCTGGATCGCTCTCCAATGTATTCTGGGGTGATCGAAGGTGTTGGTCCAAGGTACTGCCCTTCTATCGAAGATAAAATCATGCGGTTTTCTGATAAAGACTCTCACCAAATCTTTATTGAACCAGAAGGTCTGAATACCCATGAAGTGTACCCGAATGGTATATCGACCAGTTTACCTTTTGATGTTCAATTAGATTTTGTTCGTTCGATTAAGGGTTTTGAAAATGCCTTTATCACTCGGCCAGGCTACGCGATCGAATATGACTTCTTTGATCCAAGAGATCTGAAATCTTCTTTAGAAACTAAGTACATAAATGGCCTGTTTTTTGCCGGGCAAATAAATGGAACGACTGGTTACGAAGAGGCTGCCGCTCAAGGATTATTAGCTGGATTAAATGCAGCATTACAAGTTCAAGAGAAAGAGGCTTGGACTCCACGCCGAGATGAAGCCTATATTGGTGTGCTAGTCGACGACTTGATCACATCTGGAACGAAAGAGCCTTACCGGATGTTTACTTCACGAGCTGAGTATCGGTTACTGTTGCGAGAAGACAACGCAGATATTCGTTTGACTGATATCGGTCGTAAGCTTGGTTTGGTCGATGATTATCGATGGAAACGATTCAATGACAAAATGTCTGCAACAAACCAAGAGACAGAGCGGTTAAACAAAACGTTTGTTCAGGTAAACTCTTCTGCCGCTAAGCAGTTAGAGCAGTTTATTGAGAAACCTTTGTCGCGCGAAGCGCGTTTAATGGATTTATTAAAACGGCCAGAACTAACTTATCAAACGCTAATGTCGATCGATGGAATTGGACCTGGCGTTGAAGATGAGCAAGCTGCGCTTCAAGTTGAGGTTCAAGCCAAATACTCAGGTTACATTGCTCGTCAGCAAGATGAAATCGACCGCAGCTTAAAGTATGAAAACGCACCGCTGCCCGATGAACTCGATTATTCCGATATTAAAGGATTATCATCTGAAGTTACCCAAAAATTAATGGATGCTAAGCCACAAACGGTGGGACAAGCTGGGCGTATTTCAGGTGTTACTCCTGCCGCGGTCTCGATTATTTTGGTGTACCTAAAGAAACGCAACTTGCTTAGAAAAACTGCTTAATGACTATTAACAATCAAATTGCGCGAGGCCTAGAGCAACTCGAGATGTCGGTCACTGCAGAGCAAATGCAGCAGTTGGTAACCGTAATAGAGCAGTTAAGTAAATGGAATCAAGCCTATAACTTAACTGCCATTCGAGAACCAGAGCAAATGGTAACCTTGCATTTGATGGATTCTCTAGCCATTTTGCCTTGGTTAAAACCCGGCCGCTTGCTCGATATAGGAACGGGACCTGGTTTTCCTGGAGTGCCGTTGGCGATTCTCGATAATAGCCGGTCGTTCTTTCTACTTGACTCTAATGGTAAAAAGACACGTTTCATTCGGCAGTTAGCGCATCAATTAGGATTGGATCATATTTCCGTAGTGGACACCAGAGTCGAACAGTGGCAACCTGATCAGCCATTTGATGTTATTACCAGTCGTGCATTTGCAAGCTTGAAGAAGATGGTCGACTTTTCGTACCACTTATTAGCAAACGGTGGTGTATGGCAGGCGATGAAAGGTGAGCTTCCAGAGCATGAAATTGAGCAACTCCCTGATACGGTAGTGGTTGACGATATTCAGTCTTTAGTTGTACCAGAGCTCTCAGCTGACCGTCATTTGATAACCATAAGAAAGAAATAATTAATCCAACGAGGTTTGATGTGGCCCGAGTAATAGCGATAACCAATCAAAAAGGTGGTGTAGGAAAAACCACGACCAGTGTCAATTTGGCGGCTTCTTTGGTTGCGACTAAGCGAAAAGTATTATTGGTTGACCTAGATCCTCAAGGCAATGCAACCAGTGGTTGTGGGGTTGATAAAAATCAGCAAGAACAAAATGTGCTCGACGTGCTGCTAGGTGATGCCGCGATTCGTTCCGTTGTTCAACCTGCAGTTAATGGAGGTTTTGATCTCCTTGCGGCCAATGGTGACTTGGCTGCAGCAGACGTACATTTGATGGAGCTGGATAACAAAGAAACGCGCTTAAAACAGGCGCTCGATCCAATCTCTGATGAATATGACTATATTTTTATCGACTGCCCTCCTTCTCTAAATATGTTAACCGTTAATGCTCTAGTGGCGGCTGGTTCAGTCTTAATTCCAATGCAATGCGAATATTATGCGCTAGAAGGCATTTCATCTTTGATGGATACCATCAATCAAATAGTTGAACATGTAAATCCGCAATTACAAATCGAGGGAATCCTTCGAACGATGTATGATCCAAGAAATCGACTGGCAACAGAAGTTTCTGGTCAATTGCAGGAATACTTTGGCGATAAAGTTTATCGAAGCGTCATACCAAGAAATGTGCGCCTAGCAGAAGCACCCAGCTATGGCATGCCTGCGCTCCAGTATGACCGATTATCTACAGGCGCCAAATGTTATTTGGCATTAGCCGGTGAAATTATTCGCCGCGAAGAACATAGCCGTTCTGAGTCAACGGTAACGCACTAGTTTTAGGACTTACAAATGAGTAAACGATTAGGTCGCGGCTTAGACGCTTTTATTAGTAAAAAAATCGCCGAGAATAAATCTGCAGAAGAGTCTGGGTCTGCTACCAAAGAAGGCGACACAGTTGCTGAGCGCGGCGAATTGCGTAAATTACCCATTGAATTTCTTCAGCCTGGACAGTATCAACCACGAAAGATCATGACCGACGAAGCGCTCGAGGAGCTAGCTGAGTCGATAAAGGCGCAAGGAATTATCCAACCCATCGTGGTCCGCTCGGTCGCGAAAGATAAGTATGAAATTATTGCGGGTGAGCGACGTTGGCGTGCTTCTCAGTTAGCCAAATTGTCCGAAGTACCAGTATTGGTAAAAGATGTACCGGACGAAGCGGCTATTGCAATGGCGTTAATCGAGAATATTCAACGAGAAGATCTCAATGCCATTGAAGAAGCTACCGCTCTACAGAGGTTAATGGAAGAGTTCGGTCTCACTCATCAGCAAACAGCAGACGCGGTCGGTAAAAGTCGTACGACTGTGACTAATTTATTAAGACTACTTCAGTTAGCGGAAGCTTGCCGAACCATGCTAGAGCGAGGGGATATTGAAATGGGGCATGCCCGAGCGCTACTTTCTTTAGATAAGGCTCAACAATCTGAGATCGCTCGGCAAGTGGTTGCAAAAGGTTTAACGGTGCGAGAAACTGAAAAGCTGGTTCGCAAAACCATCAACCCGATCAAAGTTAATAATCCAGTAAAAGATGAAGACCCACATATCAGTAAATTAGAACAACAAATTGCCGACAAATTTGGTGCTCCAGTATCCATTCAACACTCCCCGCGGGGCAAAGGAAAGTTGGTACTAAGTTACAACAACTTAGACGAGCTCGATGGCATTCTCGCGAACATGGGATTAAAAGAAGACTTTTAACGTTCGACATAATTTGCAAAAAAAGCCCACACAGATGTGGGCTTTTTTTTGGCTGCTGGTAACACTTTGTTACCCTTTGCGATTGCGCCAAGCAGCCAATCTTCGCTATAAACGAAGGCTTTACTGTCGGAAAGATGATTTTGGAGGATATTGGTCATGATTCAATCCCGTCGTTTTAAAGGATTGACCGTGGGGGTCATTACTGCGCTCGCATTGAGTTCAAGTGCGTTTGCTGCAGAAAAAGGTGATAAGTCAAAAAAGAAAGAGAAAACCGTTGCTGACTTAATTAAAGATAAAACCGAATATGAAGGCTTTTTGGATTTTTACCAAGATCCGAAAACAGGCTCACTGATGTTAGTCATCGAGGAGTCACAATTAAACAAACCTTTTATCTATCATACCCATACCGTTAATGGTGTGCTAGATGCGGGTCATTTCAAAGGCGCCTTTCGCACCAACCGTTTACTCGAGTTTCGTAAGTCGTTTGATAAAATTGAAATTGTAAGCAAAACGCCTCGATATATTTTAGATGAAAACAACGCTATTTCGCGCTCAGAAGGCACCAATATCAGCGAGGCCATTTTAGTCGCTGCGAGCATTGAAGCGCATGACAAAGAAAAGGGTCAATTTGTTATTAAAGCAGATCCTGTGTTGCTCAGCGAGAGCCTAGAAAAGGTCTCACCTTATCCTCGTCCCCCGATTCCAGGACAACCTCCCCGCCCGTCTTTCAAAGTCGGTAACTTGAGTAAAAGTAAGACTAAATACGATAGTATTCGAAGCTACCCACAAAACACCGATGTGGTGGTTGAGTATGTGTTTGATAATAAAGCGCCAATGGTCCGTGGCAGCCAAGCAGTGTCTGATCCACGAACCGTGACTGTTCAATTACAACATTCATTCATACAGTTGCCTGAAAACGACTATCAACCGCGTCGCGACGATCCGCGAGTTGGCTACTTTACGCAGCAGTTTGATGATTTATCATCAAACTCATGGGCGCCTTATCGAGATGTGATCAACCGTTGGAACCTAGTCAAAAAGGATCCTGACGCAGAGCTTTCTGAACCGGTTGAGCCGATTGTTTGGTGGATCGAAAACACGACCCCAGTGGAGTGGCGTGATGTGATCAAAGAGGCGGGTGAAGCATGGAACATTGCGTTCGAAAAAGCCGGCTTTAAAAATGCGTTGCAGGTAAAAGTTCAGCCAGATGATGCAGAGTGGGATGCCGGTGACATTCGCTATAATGTTTTACGATGGACAGCGTCACCACGCCCACCCTTTGGTGGTTATGGTCCAAGTTTGCCAAACCCATTAACGGGTGAAATCATCGCTGCAGATATTATGCTGGAGTACTCTTACTTCAGAAATCGTTGGTTATACACTTCGTTATTTAGCGATGGCGCAAGCAGCGAGCAAATGATGCCTGATATGCCAGTGGACTTATATTGCAGCGCGGGTCATCAGTTACATGACTCGATGCTGGCTGGTTTAGCGCTTTCAGATGTCAATGACTTGAGCCTCGATATGAAACACAAGTTAGTTGAACAAGCGATGAGCCGCTTAATCTTGCATGAAATTGGACATACGCTGGGTCTAAACCACAATATGAAGGCAAGCCAATTGTTCAATGCGACAGACGTGCACGATGCTTCGAAAACCCAAGGTATTGTGACCGGCTCAGTAATGGACTATCCGTCGGCCAATATTGCTCCTCCAGGAATGACGCAAGGGGATTACTACGATACCAAGCCCGGTCCGTACGATTTATGGGTCATTGAGTATGGGTATTCACCAGCTCTAGCCGATGCCGACGCTGAAGAAAAGCGATTACAAACCATCCTTTCTCGATCGACTGAAGCAGCTCTTGCATTTGGTAATGATGCTGAAGACATGCGTTCACCGGGTCGTCACATTGATCCGCGCGTTATGATTGGGGATATGTCAAACGAAGCGGTCAAATATGCACAAGGTCGATTCGAATTGATTCGAGACGCCTTCTCGAAAGTCAAAGAGAACACAGCGAAAGACGGCAATAATTATCAGCAACTTCTCATCGCGAGTAATTTTTTAATTCGCGAGTGGGGTACTCAAGCTGGGGTTGTTTCTCGATACGTTGGTGGTGTTTATACTGATCGAGCCTACGTTGGTCAGGAAGGTGCGACGCAACCGTTTCGACCCGTTGATGCTGAGTTGCAAAAAGAAGCAGTTAAAACCTTAAATGACTACTTGTTTGCGCCAGACGTAATGGCTGCTGCTGAACCAGTCTATGCTTACTTACAACCGCAACGTCGAGGATTCAATGGTTTCGGCCAAAACGAAGATCCTAAAATTCATGACATGGTTCTGAATAATCAGCGACGTGTAATGGCTCACTTACTGCATAAAGATGTCTTGAAGCGAATCACCGATACCGCTTTGTACGGTAATGAGTATTCTTTAAATGAATACTTAAGCGACCTGACCTCAGGTATCTTCGAAGCGGACTTAAACGGTGAAGTAAACACCTATCGTCAAAATCTGCAAAATGATTATGTGAAGAAGTTAATCATGATCAGTGGTGCGTCAAAACCATCCCCTTACGACTACTTATCGCAAGCCGCTGCTCAGTATCAACTGAAAGCGATTGATAAAATGATCAAGTACAATAAGGGTGAGGGTGCGACAAGAGTGCATCGTGAATATTTACACTCGCAAATCGATAAGGCTTTTTCTGGTTCATAAGCGACATTACCGGTTTAAGTCAAAGTAACACAAAGGGGACTCAGGTCCCCTTTTTCTTTTCTTTAACCTTTTGATTCTAAAGCAATAAACTTCATATGTGTAGGCCTACCTTCCTGTGTCGACGTTTTGTTCTACTGGCGACAATGTGAAAAATAATGCATTTTTCGTGTGTAAAAGTACCTATTGATTAATCTCTCTTTGATATGGCATGTTCGATTCAACCTTAGCTCGCAATGAGCAAAAGGCGCGTGGACCAATCAACCTGGACGGTTACCAAAGTAGCCATAGGGACAGACATAAAAAGTCAGGTGAACAAAGATAATAACGATAGAGATAATGACATATGAAAACCAAGCAACTTTTTATCACCACCCTAATAGCAGGATCGGTATCCGCCGCTTTTGCTGGCAAGATGGCACCACACACGGCTGACTTTGTCGCCTGGAATAAACAACAACAGCAAGCTGCACCAGCGCAACTTGAGCAACGCTTCATTGTAAAGTTTAAAGACGGCTCAACCGTGACTGCGAAAAATGGTCAAGGGCAATACGAGTTAAATGCCAAGGCTGCTCGCAGCTTTTTAAAATCGATGAACGTTGAGGTTCGAAAAGAATTAGGATTTGCTAAGGCCATGTCGGTGGTGATGAATCCAAAGACTCAGCAAGCATTAATGAATAATCCGGCAGTAGAATATGTAGAGCCCGATTACCCACGTCGCCTAATGGCGCAAAATACACCTTGGGGGATCACCACAACTCAATCAAACTCTGTAAGTGACGGTAATGCGTCGAATATGAAAGTTTGTATTATCGACTCAGGCTACGACATCTCTAACCCAGACTTAGCAGGAAATAATCATGCCGGTACCAACAACTCAGGTACTGGCAACTGGTATACGCCTGGTGGATCTCATGGTACTCACGTAGCAGGAACCATAGCTGCAGTAAATAACAGCGAAGGTGTTGTTGGTGTTTTACCAAATCAAAACGTCAACATTCATGTTGTGAAAGTGTTCAATGAAAGTGGATGGGGATACTCGTCAGACTTAGCGTCAGCAATTAACACTTGCGCGAACAACGGTGCAAAAGTGGTTAACATGAGCTTGGGTGGCGCTGGTTCAAGCACCACTGAGCGTAACGCTTTGCAAAGTATTTACAATAATGGCGTTTTATTAATCGCTGCATCAGGAAACGACGGCAATACCACTATGTCCTACCCAGCATCGTATGACTCTGTTGTCGCGGTTGGCGCACTTGATGAAAATAAACAGTGGGCGGAGTTTTCTCAATACACCAGTCAAGTAGAGCTTTCGGCTCCAGGTGAAGCGATTCTTTCAACGGTTGGTGTGGGCGATGGTGCACAAGGTTATATTACCGTTGGTGGAACGACTTTTGGTGACGACCGTGCTTTACCACTTATGCGCTTTGTGCCGGTAAGCGGCAGTTATCAGCTACAGTATTTTAACGGAACGGCAACCGGAACATTGGGCGCCTGTTCGGTTTCAGGTAGCGGTAGTTACACCTGTAACAGCATGAGCAACAAAATCTGTTTGGTTGAGCGTTTTGAAAATCAATCAGGATCAAATTACCCAGAATCTAATCCAGTTCAAGCCTGTCGTGACGCTGGTGCAAAGGCTGCCATCGTTTACTCAAACAGTGACCGTCCTGGATTACAAAATCCATTCTTAGTCGATGCAAACACGGCATTTAACTTCCCAACTCTGTCAGTTAACCGAGCTGTTGGCCAAGCATTATTAGCGTCGGTTGGCCAATCAACGACGGTAGAAAGTCGTACCGGAACCGATTATGCCTATTACAACGGCACGTCAATGGCAACACCTCATGTAACGGGCGTTGCAGCGTTGGTTTGGAGTCAATTCCCGCAATGTACTGCTGCTCAAATTCGTAACGTTCTAAACGTGACCGCAGAAGATTTAGGCAGTGCAGGACGAGATACCAAGTACGGTTTTGGTATGGTTAATGCGCAAGATGCCGTGGACTATTTGTCGGCGAATGGTTGTGATGGTAATGGTGGCGGTACTACACCTCCTCCAACGCCAGGTGACGGTGAACTGGTTAATGGCCAAAGCGAAACAAGTTTGTCAGGTGCGACGGGCGAAGAAATTCACTACACATTAGTGGTTCCTGCTGGTGCAACTAACTTGAGCTTTGCAATGAACGGTGGCAGTGGTGATGCAGACTTGTACGTTAAGTTTGGTTCTAAACCAACGACGAGCAGCTATGACTGTCGTCCATATCGCAATGGCAACACTGAAACCTGTGATATTTCTAATGTTCAAGCGGGCACTTACTATGTCATGTTACGTGGCTACTCGGCATTCTCAGGCGTTAGCTTAGTCGCAAATTTTGATGAGCCAAGTTCTGGTGGTGGTGCTGTCGGTGGATCTGCAAGTTTAGATAACTTGTCAGGCTCACGTCGTGCTTGGGACCATTACACGGTAGAAATACCAGCGGGTATGTCGAGCTTGTCAGTTGTTATGAGTGGCGGTTCGGGTGACGCAGACTTGTACGTGAACTTTGGTTCACAGCCAACCACGTCTAGCTATGACTGTCGTCCTTATAAAAATGGTAACTCTGAAGTCTGTACTTTTACTAACCCTAGTGCAGGTACTTGGCATCTGAGTATTTATGGATACTCAGCTTACTCAGGCGTAAGTCTTGACGTTGAGTGGAATCCATAGTCGAACATTCAGAAATCTCTGAAAGAAAAAAGCGACCTTTTCGGGTCGCTTTTTTTTTGTCCAAATGACTGACTCGTCAAAATTAAAAAATTGATGAGATATAAAAATTTAAAATGAGTCATATGTCATTATTAAGTGAGATTTCTGTGTAATATTTACATTTTCGCTGTAACCCCACTGTGGCAATTTTGTGGTTGGTCGTTAAATGGCCAGATAGGACTACCAAAAAACTAAATGATAAACAGGGGCAATACATGAAAAACAAACCAGCCAAACTGTTTATGACGACTTTGATTGCTGGATCGATTACAGCAGTGTTGGCTCAGTCGCCATATGACTTTAATCTGAGCAAAAATACAGCGGAAGCAGCGAAAGCAGCGAGCGCTTCTTCAGCTGAACAACGTTACATCATTAAATTCAAAGACAACTCACCTTACACAGTGATGTCTGCGAATGGACAAGCCAAACTTGGTTCTTCTGCGGATCAATTAATGGCTAAAACTAACGCACGTATCATGCGTAAGTTACCTAACAGCGCAGCCATAGCCGCGATGTTAACGCCTAAATCTTTGGCCGCTATACAAAGCAACCCAAATGTTGAATACGTAGAAGTGGATCCCATTCGCTACATTCAAGCATCGCCTAGCCCAATGGCAGAATCAACGCCTTACGGCATTCAAATGGTTCAAGCCGACCAAGTGAGCGACAGCTTAACCGGTAACATGAAAGTGTGTATCGTAGATACTGGCTATGAGTTAGGTCATGAAGACTTAATTTCTAGTGGCGTTACTGGTGACGATAACGATGGCAACGGTAACGATACTGGCAATTGGTATCAACCAGGTCATCCGCACGGTACTCACGTAGCGGGAACCATTGCTGCTCTTGGTGGCAACAACGTTGGTGTTGTGGGTGTTAACCCAAGCGGTAACCTTGGCCTGCACATTGTTAAAGTATTTAACAATGCGGGTAGTTGGGGTTACGGTTCAGACCTAGTTGCTGCGGTTAACCAATGTGTTAGCGCGGGCTCTGATGTTATCAGCATGAGCTTAGGTGGTGGTGCATCATCAACTGCAGAGCGTAATGCATTCGCGAGCGCGTTAAACAATGGCGTACTTTCAATTGCTGCTGCTGGTAACAGCGGAAACAGCAGTTTGTCGTACCCAGCATCTTACGATGAAGTTATGTCAGTTGCTGCGGTTAACTCAAGCGGTACTCGCGCTTCATTCTCTCAATACAACTCACAAGTAGAAATCGCTGCACCGGGTGTATCGGTTCTATCAACGGTATTGAATGATGGATATGCGTCTTATGACGGTACTTCAATGGCTACACCACATGTATCAGGTGTTGCTGCATTGGTTTGGAGTCACTACCCATCGTGTTCTGCGTCGCAAATTCGAGCTGCGTTAAACGCAACAGCCGAAGATCGTGGTTCTGCAGGTCGTGATACCCAGTACGGTTGGGGTATTGTTAAAGCGAAAGCGGCTTACGACTATCTAGCCAATGGCTGTGATGGCGGCGGTAACCCACCTCCTCCACCTCCTGGCGGTGACACTGAGTTGACCAACGGTCAAACCGTTAGCAACTTGTCTGGCTCTCAAGGCAGCGAAGCGTTCTTCACCCTTGACGTTCCAGCAGGCGCAACAGACCTAACTTTCCAAATGGCGGGTGGTTCTGGAGATGCTGACATGTACGTTCGTTTCGGCTCTAAGCCAACAACGTCAACTTACGAGTGTCGTCCATACTTAAATGGCAACAATGAAACTTGTAACATCTCTAATGTACAAGCGGGTACTTACTACGTCATGTTACGTGGTTACAGTGCGTTCTCTGGTACTTCATTAGTTGGCTCTTTCAATGAAAGCAGCGGTGGTAATGGTGGAACTTTCAATAAGTCGAACCTCCAAGGCGCTTCTGGAAGCTGGCAGCACTTTACGGTGCAAATTCCACAAGGAATGTCGAGCTTCACCATTGATATGGCTGGTGGTTCAGGCGATGCTGACATGTACGTACGTCGCGGATCGCAACCAACCACGTCGAGCTATGATTGCCGTCCATACCGTTGGGGTAACACCGAGTCTTGCTCGTTCAATAACCCAGCGTCTGGCACTTGGTACATCAGTGTTCGAGGCTACTCTACCTATTCAGGTGTGGGAATTGACGCGGAATGGAACCCGTAACAATTACCAATTAGAGTGCTAAAAAGCTGGCCAATTTGGCCAGCTTTTTTTTGCCCAAAATCGCCTATATTTGGTTATAAAATCCTTGGGAGCACTAGATGTAGATTTTTTAGGCAGATTAGGTTCGAATCAAGAAGAATGGCTTGAATCGCGTTTATCCACAAGAAGTTGGAGTATCGGTGAATAAGCTCCAATTTCGGTTGAACTGGAACCCCTAACAACCTATAATTTGCCGGAATTTTTAATAGCATTTGAGAATAATTCTCACTTGCAAAATGAATCAAAAATACACAGTACAGGCGTGACGTATGCCTCAAGATATTAATCATAAAGGCCGAACGACTGCTCTGAAGTTAACATTGATTCAAGTGGGCGTAGTTTTAGTCTGCGCCACAGCAGCATTAGCTTGGGGATTTAATGCTTCTTTTTCGGTATTGGTTGGTGGACTTTCAATCATAATACCGTCCCTGTTATTTTCTCGATGGGCGTTTCGGCACTCTGGTGCTCAAGCGGCTAAACAGGTTATGACTGGGTTTTATATCGGTGAAGCGATTAAGTTTCTCGGTGCTATCGTGCTGTTTGTTTTAGTTTTGAAGTGGCTGCCAGTGGTGGCAGTTGCAGCACTCAGCGGTTTTATCTTAGCAACCTTAGTGCAAGTGTTTGCTCCGATAATTATCACCGTCAGTGCGTCGAATTAGTAATCTAACTTTCGGACGACAATATGAGCGCAGAAAGCAGTTCAGGTTATATCAAACATCACTTGCAAAATTTGCAAGTATGCTCAACTGACAATGGTTGGGTGTGGAATACAATGGAAAACATGGAGTGTCAGGGTAATTTCTGGACCTTCAATGTCGACACCATTTTCTTTGCCGTACTTCTCGGTGGTCTTTTCTTGTGGTTTTTCCGCCGCATTGCAAAAAAAGCTTCGCAAGGCGTGCCTACAAAAACTCAAGCATTGGTTGAGTTGGTTTACGACTTTGTAGACTCCAATGTGAAAGATACCTTTCACGGTAAAAGCAATTTAATTGCGCCTTTGGGTCTCACCATTTTTGTTTGGGTGTTATTAATGAACACCATGGATTTAATCCCAGTGGATTGGTTACCAATGGCAGCCGCCGCCGTCGGTATTGATTATTTGAAAGTGGTTCCGACCACCGATGTGAACGCGACTTTTGCGATGTCGATATCGGTATTTATCTTAATCGTGTTCTTCAGTATCAAAATCAAAGGGATTGGCGGCTTTACCAAAGAGCTAACGCTTAACCCTTTCAATCATTGGTCTGCCGTATTATTTAATTTCATGCTAGAGGGTGTTGCCCTTCTCGCTAAACCTGTTTCACTTTCGCTTCGTTTATTCGGAAACATGTACGCAGGCGAATTGATCTTCATCTTAATCGCATTGATGTACGCAGGTACTTTTGATAGTGCAGGTGGAGCAGCATTAGGGATATTTGGTGGGTTGTTGCACTTCGTTTGGGCAGTCTTCCACATATTAGTTATCGCGTTACAAGCATTTATTTTTATGATGCTGACCATTGTGTACTTAAGCTTGGCGCACGAAGATCATTAATCAGTTTTTAGTTTAGTTTTAAATATCAATATACCTTTTAGTAGGAGAAAAAAATGGAAACAGTAATCGGCTTTACCGCAATCGCAGTGGCTCTTTTGATCGGTCTTGGCGCGTTAGGCGTTGGTATCGGTATGGGTCTTTTAGGTGGTAAGTTCTTGGAAAGTGCGGCACGTCAACCTGAGTTGGCTCCTATGCTTCAAGTTAAAATGTTCATCGTGGTTGGTCTTCTTGATGCGGTTGCGATGATCGGTGTTGGTATCGCGTTATTCTTCACTTTCGCTAACCCGTTTGTTGGCCAATTAACAGCTGCAGCGTAAGCGATAACTCCGCCGTCCATAGATTAAGACAAATAAAGGAGTTTTAAAGTGGAACCGAATGCAACATTAATTGTTCAATCAATCGCTTTCTTAGCGTTTGTTTGGTTCACAATGAAATTCGTTTGGCCTTTGCTAGAAACTGCCATCACCGAACGTCAAAACAAAATTGCTGAAGGCTTAGCAGCTTCAGAAAAAGGCGTTCACGATTTGGAGCTTGCTAAAGAAAGCGCTTCAAACACGATGAAAGAAGCAAAAGCTCAAGCTGCAGAATTGATCGATCAAGCGAAAAAGCGTCACAACGAAATTGTTGATGGTGCAAAAGATGATGCACGTGCCGAAGCAGATAAAATTCTTGCGGGTGCTCGAGCAGAAATCGAACAAGAAGTTAATCGTGCGCGTGAACAACTTCGTGCACAACTTTCAACATTAGCGGTTGCTGGTGCTGAAAAGATTCTTGAGCGTAACATCGACGCTGCGGCACAGAACGACATTGTCGAAAAACTGGTCAAAGAACTTTAATAAGGGTAGACCATGGCTGAATTTACCACAGTAGCAAGACCTTATGCCAAAGCGGCATTTGAGCATGCTATGGCGGCAAATGCACTGGCAAATTGGTCAGATATGCTGAGCTTAATGTCGGCGGTTGCCGATGATAAGCAAATGCAAGATCTGCTGACTAGCCCGCATTTAACACGTGAACAACAGCGTGACGCCATGCTAAATGTTTGTGCTGACAAGCTGGATGCTCAAGGACAAAACTTTGTTAAGTTATTGTCTGAAAACCACCGCTTATTAGCGTTGCCAAAAATTGCAGAAATATTTGAACATTTGAAATCTGAGTTTGAAAAAACCGTTGATGCTCATGTTATTTCTGCTGCTGAGTTAACGGTCGAGCAACAAGAAAAGTTAAAACAGAAATTGGCAACAAAATTAGGGCGACAGGTCAATATTGATGTAACCATCGATAATTCGCTATTGGGCGGCCTGGTCATCGAAGCTGAAGATATGGTCATTGACGGTTCGGTTCGCGGTAAGCTAGCCAAATTGTCAGAGACGCTGAAAGTATAAAAGGAATCCAGAGCATGAGTATGCAACTGAATCCATCTGAAATTAGCGAGCTAATTAAACAACGCATCAATGAATTTGAAGTTGTTTCTGAAGCCCGTAATGAAGGCACTATCGTCAGCGTTTCTGACGGTATCCTACGTATCCATGGCCTTGCAGATGTAATGCAAGGTGAAATGATTGAATTACCTGGCGGTCGCTACGGCTTAGCACTAAACCTTGAGCGTGACTCAGTTGGTGCGGTTGTACTTGGTGACTACTCAGGTATTGTTGAAGGTCAAAAAGCAAAATGTACCGGTCGTATTTTAGAAGTTCCGACCGGTGAATGTATGCTTGGCCGTGTCGTTGACGCGTTGGGTAATCCGATTGACGGTAAAGGCCCAATCGAAGGTGCTAAATACTCACCTGTTGAGAAAGTTGCACCTGGTGTTATCGCCCGTCAATCTGTATCACAACCTGTTCAAACGGGTATTAAATCAATCGACGCCATGATTCCTGTTGGTCGAGGTCAGCGTGAGTTGATCATTGGTGACCGTCAAACAGGTAAAACGGCTATCGCGATTGATGCCATCATCAACCAGAAAGACACTGGTGTTAAATGTGTGTACGTAGCTGTTGGTCAGAAAGCATCGACCATTGCTAACATCGTGCGCAAATTAGAAGAGCATGGTGCTATGGCGCATACGGTTGTTGTTGCAGCCGCCGCTTCTGACTCTGCTGCTCTACAATACATCGCCCCCTTCTCTGGTTGTTCAATGGGTGAATTTTTCCGTGACCGCGGTGAAGACTCATTGATCGTTTATGATGACTTGACCAAGCAAGCTTGGGCTTACCGTCAAATTTCATTGTTATTGCGTCGCCCTCCAGGCCGTGAAGCGTATCCTGGTGACGTTTTCTACTTGCACTCACGTCTTTTAGAACGTGCTGCTCGCATTAACGCAGACTATGTTGAGAAGTTAACCGGTGGTGAAGTGAAAGGCCAAACTGGGTCATTGACAGCATTACCTATTATCGAAACTCAAGCGGGTGACGTTTCTGCTTTCGTACCAACCAACGTTATTTCGATTACCGATGGTCAAATCTTCTTAGAGACTGACTTATTTAACTCAGGTATTCGTCCTGCGGTTAATGCGGGTCTATCGGTATCTCGTGTTGGTGGTGCAGCTCAAACCAAAATTATCAAAAAGCTTGGTGGCGGTATTCGTCTTGCACTTGCACAGTATCGTGAACTTGCAGCGTTCGCACAGTTCGCATCGGATCTTGATGATGCAACTCGCGCGCAGTTAGAGCATGGTCAACGTGTAACTGAGTTGATGAAGCAATCTCAATACTCTCCTCTTTCGGTCGCTGAAATGGCAGTGTCTTTGTATGCCGCAGAGAAAGGTCATTTAAAAGACGTCGAATTGGATAAAATCGGTGATTTCGAATCAGCGTTGATTGACTATATGACCAATCAACATCAGTCGTTGATGGAAAAAATCAACAAAACAGCTGATTACAATGATGAAATTGCTGCAGAGCTTGAAGATTCATTGACGAAGTTTAAATCAACTCAAACCTGGTAATCATTTAGGGAAGCGAGTCTTCCCTTTTATGAACCAAAGACGATTAACAGGAAAATATTATGGCCGGCGCTAAAGAGATTAGAACGAAAATTGGGAGTATTAAAAACACCCAAAAGATCACCAGTGCCATGGAGATGGTTGCAGCAAGTAAAATGCGTAAAGCACAAGATCGCATGGCTGCTACTCGTCCCTATGCCAAACGTATTCGTAGTGTGATTGGACACATAGCACACGGAAACGTTGAATATCAGCATGCGTTTATGAAAGAGCGCGACGTTAAGCGAGTTGGCTTTATCATTGTTTCTACTGATCGCGGTTTATGTGGTGGATTGAACATCAACTTGTTCAAGAAAGCACTAACCGAAATGAAGCAATGGCACGATCAAGGCGTTGAAATTGATTTATGCCTAATCGGTTCAAAAGCTCAAGGCTTTTTCAAGCGTTTCGGCGGCAACGTGGTTGCACAAGCAACTCATCTTGGTGACGCACCTCAAGTAGCAGACTTAATCGGTGCCGTTAAAGTTATGTTGGACTCTTATAACGGTGGAAAAATTGACCGTTTATTCTTAGCGTCTAATGACTTTGTAAACACCATGACGCAAGCACCAACCGTTGCTCAATTGTTACCTATCGTTCCTAGTGAAGACGATGAGTTAAAACATCACTGGGATTATATTTACGAACCTGATGCAAAGTCGTTACTTGAAGTTTTATTTACTCGGTACATCGAGTCTCAAGTATACCAAGGCGTCGTAGATAACATCGCTTGTGAGCAAGCGGCACGAATGGTTGCAATGAAAGCAGCATCGGATAATGCTGGTGATCTGATTGACGAACTACAACTGGTATACAACAAAGCACGACAAGCAGCGATTACTCAAGAGCTTTCTGAGATTGTTGCGGGCGCTGCTGCGGTATAGCAGAACAAGAATTAAATATTGGTTAAGAGGACTGTGATATGAGCAGTGGTAACATTGTAGAAATTATCGGCGCGGTAATTGACGTGGAATTCCCACGCGACAATGTACCCAAAGTGTACGACGCGTTGAACGTAGACAGCAGTGAAATTGTCTTAGAAGTTCAACAACAACTCGGTGACGGTGTTGTACGTTGTATCGCGATGGGTTCATCGGATGGTATGAAGCGCGGAATGAAAGTTGAAGGTACTGGAGCTCCTATTCAAGTACCAGTAGGTAAAGAAACGCTTGGTCGCATTATGGATGTACTTGGTAACCCAATCGACGAAAAAGGTGCGATTGGTGAACAAGAACGTATGTCTATACACCGTAAAGCGCCTTCTTATGAAGAGCAAGCAGCTACCAACGAATTACTTGAAACAGGTATCAAAGTTATCGACTTAGTTTGTCCATTTGCGAAAGGTGGTAAAGTCGGTCTGTTTGGTGGTGCCGGTGTTGGTAAAACCGTTAACATGATGGAGCTTATTCGTAACATCGCGATTGAGCACTCAGGCTACTCGGTATTTGCTGGTGTTGGTGAGCGTACTCGTGAAGGTAACGATTTCTACCACGAAATGACAGATTCTGACGTTATCGATAAAGTATCGCTAGTATACGGACAGATGAATGAACCTCCAGGTAACCGCCTTCGCGTTGCTTTGACTGGCTTGACCATGGCAGAGAAATTCCGTGATGAAGGTCGTGATGTATTACTGTTCATCGACAACATTTATCGTTATACCCTAGCGGGAACTGAAGTATCGGCACTTCTAGGTCGTATGCCTTCTGCGGTAGGTTATCAGCCGACTCTTGCAGAAGAAATGGGTGTACTTCAAGAGCGTATTACGTCGACCAAAACTGGATCGATCACTTCGATTCAAGCGGTATACGTACCTGCGGATGACTTAACGGATCCATCGCCAGCGACAACCTTTGCTCACCTTGACGCGACCGTTGTACTTTCACGTCAAATCGCTGAGTTAGGTATCTACCCTGCGGTTGACCCATTAGATTCGACGTCTCGTCAGCTTGACCCATTAGTTATCGGTCAAGAGCATTATGACGTTGCACGTGGCGTTCAGTCGGTTCTTCAGCGTTACAAAGAATTGAAAGACATCATCGCCATTCTTGGTATGGATGAGTTGAGTGAAGAAGATAAGCAAATTGTATCTCGTGCTCGTAAGATTCAACGTTTCTTATCTCAACCATTCTTCGTTGCCGAAGTATTTACTGGTTCACCAGGAAAATACGTACCTTTGAAAGAAACCATCAGTGGTTTTAAAGGTATCTTGAACGGTGAGTATGATCATCTGCCTGAGCAAGCTTTCTATATGGTTGGAAGCATTGAAGAAGCAGTTGAAAAAGCTAAAAGTCTTTAAGACTTAAATAAGGGATGAAGACTATGCCATATACATTTCATCTCGATATCGTCAGTGCCGAAGAAGAAATCTTCTCCGGCACCGTAGATATGCTAGTTGCTACCGGTGAACTAGGTGAACTAGGGGTTGCTCCAGGCCATGCGCCGTTGTTAACTACCTTGAAACCAGGTCCGGTAAAAGTAACTAAGCATGGTGGCGAAGAAGAGTTTTATTACGTTTCTGGTGGCATGTTAGAAGTGCAACCACACGTCGTAACCGTTCTTGCCGATACGGCTGTACGCGCTGGTGATGTTGACGAAGCTGCTGCAATAGAAGCACAGAAAGCAGCAGAACAAGCACTGAAAGATCAGAGTGCCGAAATTGAGTACTCTCAAGCAGCGGCTGAACTTGCTGAAGCAGTAGCGCAACTTCGTACGTTGCAAGCGATTCGCCGAAAAGCAGGTAAATAGCTTTAAATTGGTAACACAGTCTTTTCAAGGGAGGGAAACCTCCCTTTTTTCGTTCGTAGTATTAATCTTGCACCTGTTTTAGAATGGAGTTGAATAGAGCAAGATTGAATGTAAACCGATTCAATAGGGATAAGTTATGGGATTGAGTGTCGTTATTTTAGCCGCAGGTCAAGGGACCCGTATGCGGTCTTCTTTGCCTAAAGTATTACACCCCATCGCGGGTAAACCAATGCTTCAGCATGTCGTAGATACCTGTAAGAGCTTAAGAGCTGACCAAATATTTATCGTTTATGGTCATGGTGGAGATCTTGTCAAGCAAGCGATTCAAGAGCCAACGGTTACTTGGGTTGAGCAAAAAGAACAGTTAGGTACTGGGCATGCGGTAGCGCAAGTTAAAGATCATCTTAAAGATGATGACCAAGTACTGATTTTATACGGCGATGTCCCATTGATCCATCATGACACCCTATACGAACTGTTAACGACCTACCCCACCGGCGGCATCTCCTTGCTGACTAATTTAATGCAGGATCCCACCGGTTATGGACGGATTATTCGAGACGACGAAAACCGAGTGGTAGGTATTGTTGAACAAAAAGATGCAAGTACCGAGCAACTATTAATAAATGAAGTTAACACTGGCATCTTAGCTGCGGGTGCAGCCGATTTGAAACGTTGGTTATCTAACCTTTCGTCTAACAATGCTCAAGGTGAGTTTTATCTGACTGATGTGATTGGATTTGCGGCGAATGATCAACGAGAAATCATCACGGCAGCTCCGAATAACCAATCGGAAGTCGAAGGTGTAAATAACCGCATGCAATTGGCCGCTTTGGAGCGAGACTTTCAATATCAATGCGCGCAAAATCTAATGGCGGGCGGTGTTACTTTACTTGACCCCTATCGTTTTGATTTGCGCGGCAAACTGACGGTTGACCCAGATGTCACTTTAGATGTGAACGTCATTATTGAAGGCAATGTTGTTATTGAAACCGGCACTCGAATCGGCGCTAATTGCATCCTTAGAGATTGTCATATCGGTAAACATTGCGACATAAAACCGAACTCAATCATCGAGCAAGCAAATTTAGGCGACGACTGCAGTGTTGGGCCGTTTGCTCGACTGCGACCGGGTACTGAATTAGCCAACGATGCGCATATCGGAAACTTTGTCGAAGTGAAAAAGTCAAAGATCGGTGAAGGCAGCAAAGCGAATCATTTAGCCTATATTGGCGATGCGATTATAGGTAAGAAAGTCAATGTGGGCGCAGGCACCATAACCTGCAATTACGATGGCGCGAATAAGCACCAAACGATTATTAAAGATGGCGCTTTTATCGGTAGCGATACTCAACTAGTCGCACCAGTGACGGTAGGCGAAAATGCCACCATTGGAGCTGGCAGCACCATCGCGAAAGACGTTAACGATGATGTGTTATGCATCACTCGTGTTAAACAAAAAGAAATTACCGGATGGCAACGTCCGGTAAAATCTAAGTAATATTGGAGAAGTAGTCATGTGTGGAATTGTCGGTGCTGTTGCACAAAGGGACGTTGCTGAGATTTTAGTCGAAGGATTACGACGCTTAGAGTATCGTGGATATGACTCTGCAGGTGTCGCTATTATTAATAACGCAGACATTAATCGCGTTAGACGATTAGGTAAAGTTAAAGAGTTATCCGATGCGTTAGCACTCGAGCCTCTTAACGGTGGTACCGGTATTGCTCATACGCGTTGGGCGACACACGGTGAACCAAGCGAAATTAACGCACATCCACATATTTCTGGCAGTGATATTGCCATCGTTCACAATGGCATTATAGAAAATCACCAACAACTAAAAGAGCAATTAATTGCTAAAGGTTATGAATTTTCTAGTGCTACTGACACTGAAGTGATGGCTCATCTGGTCGCAGAAGAATTTAAGCAAACAAACGATTTATTATCAGCAGTACAAAATGCAGTTAAACAGTTTGATGGTGCCTACGGTGCCGTGTTTATGCATCGTGAAATGCCAGAACAATTAATCGTCGCTCGCTCAGGTAGCCCACTTGTGATTGGTAAGGGTATAGGTGAAATGTTCGTTGCATCTGATCAATTAGCCTTGTTGCCTGTCACTCGTCAGTTTTTATATTTAGAAGAAGGTGAAGTAGCGCAAGTGACGCGCACCGAACTGCAAATATATTCTCGAGATGGAAATAAAGTCGATCGTGACTTTGAAGAATCGTCCATTCAACACGATGTGGGAGATAAAGGACCTTATCGCCACTACATGTTAAAAGAAATATATGAGCAACCAGATGCCATCGCTAATACTCTAGAAGGTCGCATTAAAGATGGCTCTATTAACAGTGACATTTTCGGTGAAAAAGCAAAAGACATTTTTGCTACTTTAGAAGCGATCCAGATCGTAGCCTGTGGTACGTCGTATCACGCTGGCATGGTCGCAAAGTATTGGTGCGAAGAAATTGCGAATATTCCGTGTCATGTAGAAATCGCAAGCGAATATCGTTATAGAAAAAGTTTTGTACCCAAAAATGCATTATTTATCACCATCTCTCAATCTGGTGAGACGGCGGATACTTTAGCGGCGTTAAGATTGGCAAAAGAAAGTGGTTTTATGTCATCACTGTCGATTTGTAATGTTCCTGGTTCGTCGTTAGTTCGAGAATCTGACTTGGCATTTATGACTCGCGCAGGTGCTGAAATTGGTGTCGCAAGTACGAAAGCGTTCACCACTCAATTAGCGAGCCTTTTAATGTTAATCGTTGCGATTGCTAAACATAAAGGATTGGCCGAAGCTGAGATCAAAAAATACGTCAGTGCTTTAGAAGCTCTACCGGGAGAAATTAACCGAGCGCTTGAACAAAATCCTTTGATCGAAGAGCTTGCTGAAGATTTTTCTGAGAAACATCATAGCCTATTTTTGGGTCGTGGCGATCAATACCCGATCGCTATGGAAGGAGCATTGAAGTTAAAAGAAATCTCTTACATTCATGCTGAGGCATACGCTGCTGGTGAATTAAAACATGGTCCTTTAGCGTTAATTGACCATGAAATGCCAATCGTAGTGGTTGCGCCTCAAAATGAACTTTTAGAGAAACTGAAATCTAATATGGAAGAAGTTCGAGCTCGTGGCGGACAGCTGTATGTGTTTGCTGACTCCAGTTCTAACTTTGTCAATGATGACGGAATCAAAGTGGTTAATGTGAACTCAGAGCATGAAGTGACTGCACCTATCGTTTACACTCTTCCGCTTCAATTATTAAGCTATCACGTTGCAGTGATTAAAGGCACTGACGTCGATCAGCCAAGAAACTTAGCTAAATCAGTTACCGTGGAGTAAGTTATGCAGATATTTAAAATCGTTGTTACATCACTTCTATTGGCCTTTTCAATATCTAGCCAAGCGATTGAAATAGAAGAAGGTGTGCATTATGAAGTGGTTAATACACTTCCTAGCGATGGAAAATTTGTGTCGGTATACTTTAACTATGGCTGTCCTGGATGCTTTAAAGCGGAAAGTCTGGTGAAATTTGTGGCAGACGGTGTTCCAGAAGGAGTTAAAGTTTCTCATGTTCCTTTTGAGAATCACCCGGGCTGGCGCATTTATGTTCAAGCATTCTACATTGCTGAAATGCTAGAGATGAGTGAGAAAGCCCACACGGCAATATTTCATCGCGTCCACGTAGAGAAAAAGCAAATTGGCGACTTAGAGCAATTGAAAGCATTTTTTGTTGATTTAGGGGCTGACGGAAAACGATTCGACGCCGCTGCTAAGTCGTTTCAATTGGATGCAAAGCAGCGCTTAGCGCGCAAGCAAGCGATGGCCAATAAAATATTATCAACCCCTACCTTTGTGGTTAATGATCGTTTTCGTGTTAACGCGAATGCGTTCAAATCTAACGCAGAGTTACTTGAGGGTATCAATCAATTGTTGAATATGTAACGCTTTCGATAACTATTGATTAGAGTAAAAAAAGGGCTTTAGGGCCCTTTTTTACATTTACTTACATCCAATCTTGAAAATCACCGTCGCAATTAAAACTATTTTTTAGCAACTGGCGTCTGTTAGTACAGGTTCATATCATAGCGGAGGGAAATATGTACCGTAACCTGTATCTATTGATTTCACTGGTCTCTGTGTCGGCTTTTGCTGGCATTCAAACCGATTCATGCAAACTGGACTTACCCTACGATATCAATATCAATAAACAAGCGGTTGAAATTCTCGACCATGGAAATAGTTTAGTAAAGATTGATAATTCGAATCAGCTCTACATCAAGGGTGAGCGGCAGATCTTAAACGCTAAGCAACAGCAGTTAACAACTGAAATGGCCGTGGAGTGCCGAGCGATGGTGCCCATCATCGCGAATATTGCTAGCGAAGCTGCCGAAATTGGTGTGAAAGCGGCAAGTATCACTATTAATGCTTTGTTTGTTGATGATATTGAATTTCAAGACAAAATGATGAAAAAGCTCGACGGACTTTCAGAAAAAATTAAAGCGAACTTTAATGAAAGCTATGTTAACGGTCAGCTACTGAATGACGCCAAACTGGATCAAACCTTTGAAAAGGAAATCGAAAGTCTCGTGTCAGAGGCTGTTGAAAAAGCCAGTGGCAAGATCGTGGCCAAATCGTTAGCTCAAATCTTTAGTGGTGATGAGGAAGAGTTGGCTGATTTTGAATTTCGGATGGAAATGTTTGGTGAAGACCTTGAGAGGGAACTCGAAGCTCAAGCCGCTGATATTGAAAAAGAAGCGGTTAAGTTTTGCGATCACTTACGTCGAATTGATGCGGTCGAAACCAAATTGCAGGCGGAATTGGCTGCCTACAAGCATATCGATTTAGTACATTAAGCGACTCTCTTTCAGCATTTTTCAATCTATGCTATGCCGCCAGAAAACTATCGACTGGCGTTAGGAGCCCGTTGAAGCATAGAATTCTATCAAGAATTCTAATAAAATCGGTCGCGAATAGTTAACGCGACCGACGCTTATGCCCTCTTCACTCTCAACTCTCGATCGAATGAAAACACTGTTATTGGTTTCAGTGTTTAAATTGATGTCGTGTCTGCCTTTTTCATGGCTGCGTGTCATTGGAAAACTATTCGGTCGTATGGCGTATTTTACCAATACTCGGAACACCAAGGTCACTCGAAGAAATATTGAACTTTGTTTTCCTGAACTTTCAAGAGATACGAAAGAGACGTTAGTTAAAAACAGTGCGATTCACTCTAGCCAATGTGTTTTAGAGTCTGCTTGGGTTTGGTTTAAATCAGTTGATAAAATTTTACCAAAATTTGAAAAGGTCGAAGGCTTAGAGCACTTTGAAGCGGCTAAAGCAGCAGGAAAACCCGTTGTATTTACCGGCGCACATATGGGCAACTGGGAAGCTCTGCTTAATTGGGTGGCGCAAAAGACGCCGTCGGCCATCGCTTATAAGATGCCCAAGAACTTAGCCATGGACCCGATCATTCGCAAATCGCGAGAGAAAAGTGGCGTAAAAATGATCACTGGCAATCGTGCTGGCGTGAAACAAATGTTTGATTGTTTGTTGCAAGGCGAAACTTTCGTGATTTTATCGGATCAACGTCCAGGAAAAAAAGGCGGTGTATTTGCTCCCTTTTTTAATCTGCCAGCGTTAACCATGACCATTGTTCAAAAGCTGGTTCAAAAAACCGATGCGCAGCTATTGTATTTTCATGCATTGAGAACCGAGACCGGCTATAAAGTGCAGATAGTGCCAGCGAGTTTCAATCTTGAAGAACAAGATGAAGTCCTATTTGCCGAACACTTGAATAGGGGATTAACCAACTTAATCGCCCAACATCCAGAGCAATTTGAATGGTCGTATCGTCGATTTCGGCCTTTACCCGACGGGTATGAGCCCGTCTATCGAGAATTGTCTTGAAGTGGATAATAGACTTAATTGTCGCTTTCCATGCTGCGCTACCCTTAAACATCAGTCGTCTACTCGGTCGTTGTTATGGTCGTTTTTTGTATTGGTCTAATTCGAGAATTAGAAAGACAACTGAAATCAACTTACGTCATTGTTTACCGGAGCTACCTGTTCAGCATAGGCGGTCACTTACCAAGGAAAGCTGTCTGAGCACAGGAATGACCATTACTGACTCTTTTTGGGTATGGCGACGCTCAATAGCGTCGATTAACCAGCGACTTACCGTCAGTGGCAGTGAACTGATCTCTAAACACCTAGCCAGTGGAAACGGGGTTATTTTAACGGGTGCCCACGTTGGGTGTTGGGAGCTAATGACTTTGTGGACGCCACAGCATTTCCCCTTTATCGCGTTATTTAGAGACGCTAAGGTAAGTGAAATGAATGAGTTGTTGGTTAAATACCGCGGAAAATCAGGTGCTAACATGTACTCTGCTAGTGCTAAAAACATCAAAAGAGTATTGAAAGCACTGAAGCAAAACCAAGTTTTTGCAATTCTTTCTGATCAGCAGCCAGATCCCGGCAGCGGTGTATTCGCCCCTTTTTTCGGACAGCCTGCCTACACAATGACGCTACCTCATCAATTAGCAAAGCGTTGTGGTTCGCAAATTCTCTTTTTCGATATTCTTAGAACCAAGACCGGTTGGCATTTATCTATCTCACAGGGCAGCAAACTTGATGAGACGGCTAATAAAGAAGCTTTTGCTACACAATTGAACGCAAATCTAGAAGCCTTAATTCGAAAAGATCTTGCGCAATTTGAGTGGGGATATAAACGATTTAAATCGCCCCCTGATGGGGACTATGATTTTTATACTGAGTCCTGACTTTTATTCTGAATATGGCTTTCTAAACCAAAATGTTTTTTATTTACGCCAAAATGCGGGTGTTAATAAGACCAACAAGGTGAAGATTTCTAAACGGCCAAATAGCATGGCGAGACATAGTAGCCATTTGGCCAAGTCGCTGATATTTGAATAATTTGCGGCAACGTCGCCAAGCCCTGGCCCGAGATTATTCATACACGCCGCCACGGCTGAAAAGGCAGTGACTTGATCCATACCATCAGCTATTAACACCAACAGCATTAATACAAATAGCACCACATAAGTCGCAAAGAACCCCCAAACGGCATCGGACACTTTTTCGGGCAATACTTGCTTTCCTAGTTTAACTTTGAGCAAGGCATGTGGATGAATCAGCTTCTGAATTTCGCGCATGCCTTGTTTAAATAGCAATAAAAACCGGATGACTTTGATACCACCACCTGTCGACCCGGCGCAGCCACCCACAAAACTCAAGAACAATAACAGTAACGGTAACATCCCAGGCCAGGCTGAAAAATCTGAACTGGCAAAACCGGTGGTGGTTCCTATAGAAATCGTGTGGAAAATGGCTTTGTAAATTGACTCACTAAAGTTAAATGTTTGAGTCGCGAACAACCCGATAAAACAAATGGCGAAAACACTCGCCATAATGGTGATATAGGCTTTGAATTCAGGGTCTTTGGTATAAGGCTTAATGCTAAGTTGACGGTAAGCCACAAAGTGCAGTGAAAAATTAACACCCGAAATTAACATAAAAATACTGCAGATTATTTCAATGTTGGATGATTGAAACCAACCGATACTCAAGTCGTGAGTCGAAAATCCGCCGATGGCAACGGTCGAAAAACTGTGATTTATGGCATCGAAAGGCGACATTCCTGCGAGCCAATAGCTTACTGCGCAAGCAATGGTTAAGCCTAGGTAGATAAACCACAGTGCTTTCGCCGTTCCAGCAATACGTGGGGTGAGCTTGGCGTCTTTTACTGGGCCTGGAGTCTCGGCTCGATACAGTTGCATGCCGCCGATCCCTAACATAGGTAAAATAGCGACGGCCAGCACGATGATTCCCATTCCGCCTAACCACTGTAATTGCTGACGATAAAACAAGATTGATTTGGGCAGTTGATCCAGCCCAGAGATGACGGTCGCTCCGGTGGTCGTTAAACCTGAAAAGGATTCAAAAACAGCATCCGCCAATCCAAAGTTATTGATGTCTGCCAAATACAGAGGGATGGCCCCGAATAAACTTAGAACGGTCCAGAACATGACCACGATGACGAATCCATCACGTGTTTTGAGTTCCGCTCGAGCATGGCGGTTGGGCCAAAAGAGCAACGAACCAGTGATTAAACTGACAATCATTGCGGTGGCAAAGTTTGAACCGGCGCCATCTGAATAGTACAAAGAGACAGCAATGGGCGGCAACATGGTAAAGCTGAACAGCATCAATAGAATGCCGACAATCCTTATTACTACCTTACGTTGCATCTACTTGAGCTCACCGAATTTAGAAAAATGAAAAGTCGACTTGGAATAACTGTTCCACGTCGTTGATGTATTTTTTATCGACTAAGAACAAGATGACGTGATCGTTCGACTGAATAACGATATTGTCGTGAGCGATCAATACCTGATCGTCGCGTACGATTGCTCCGATAGTCGTTCCGGGAGGTAACTCGATTTCTCCAATTGCACGACCAACCACTTGCGACGTTTGTTCATCACCATGGGCGATGGCTTCTAATGCTTCCGCCGCTCCGCGTCTAAGTGAATAGACATTAGCAACATCACCACGCCGAATATGTGTCAGTAAGCTACCTATCGTGGCATGTTGTGGAGAAACCGCTATGTCGATTTCATAGCCTTGCATTAAATCAACGTAGGCTGGCCGAGAAATCAATACCATGGTTTTTCTCGCGCCCATACGTTTGGCCAGTACCGCTGAGAGAATATTCACCTCATCGTTATTGGTAACGGCAACAAATACGTCGATATCTTCGATATTTTCATCGATGAGCATCTCTTGATTGGAGGCGTCGCCTTGCAGTATTAAGGTGTCATCGAGTTCTTCAGATATTACTTGAGCACGCCTTGCATTGTGCTCAATGAGTTTTACCTGATACTCTTTCTCAAGTAATTTAGCTAAACCTAAACCGATGTTTCCGCCCCCTGCGATCATGATGCGTCGATAAGGCTTTTCGAGTCTTTGCAACTCACCCATTACCGAACGTATATGATTTTTAGCGGCTAAGAAAAACACCTCATCATCGGCTTCTATGACGGTGCCTCCAGTGGGCATAATGGCTTGACCTTGTCGAAAGATGGCCGCCACTCGAGTATCAATGGTCGGCATATGTTCTTTCAGAGCTGATAAGGCGTTTCCGACTAGGGGGCCTCCATAGTAGGCTTTTACCGCCACTAGTCGAACTTTACCTTCTGCAAAGTCCATGACTTGCAAAGCACCTGGGTTTTCAATCAAACGATAAATCGACTTAACAACCAGTTCTTCTGGACTGATCACAACGTCAACCGGAACAGCATCGCTTTGAAATAAATCCGGTTCATTCAGGTAGCTGGTCGAGCGGACTCGAGCAATTTTTCTTGGTGTGTGAAAAAGTGAAAATGCAACTTGGCACGCAATCATGTTGATTTCGTCACTGTTGGTCACAGCGATCAGCATGTCGGCGTCTTCAGCGCCGGCTTGGCGAAGAATGTGTGGGAACGAACCTGACCCTACAATCGTTCGCAGATCAAGGTGATCTTGCAACTCGCGTAGTCGCTTGGCATTGGTGTCGACGACTGTGATGTCGTTGTCTTCACCAGCTAAATTGACGGCCAAGGTGCCACCAACTTGTCCGGCACCGAGAATGATAATTTTCATGGACGCTGGTTGTCGTTTTGTTGTCTTAGCATTATGCGTAATTTGAAGGGTTTTTCCAGTAAAAAAGCATAATAGATCAATAAGTTAATAAATTAATCGGGCACTTTTCTAAGTAAAGAGTAAAAGAAGCCGTCATGCCAGCTATTTGGGAAGAGTTGGCGGCCGAATTCGTTGTCATGATAAAGCAAGTCGTTTACAACCGGCAGCGACAGACATTCTGCTGTCGGTGTATCGCGAAGAAAGCGCTTTATTTGTTTGGCATTTTCATCAGGCAATATCGAGCAGGTCGCATACATTAAATAACCACCGGGCTTCAACAAGCGCCACATATGGTCCAATAGCTGTCGTTGTAACAGCACTAAAGGATAAATATCTTCATCTCGCCGGTGTAACTTGATATCGGGTTGTCTTCTAATCACGCCCGTTGCCGAGCATGGAGCATCGAGCAATATGGCATCAAATGGCTGATTTGGCTGAAAATCTAAAGCATTGCTCACTTCTAAGCTGGCACTGAGATTGAGTCGTTGTAAATTTTGCTGAATCTTTTCTGCGCGAGAGGCATCGATATCAAGCGCCGTTAGATCGAGCGAATATCGTTCGAGCAAATGCGCGGTTTTTCCCCCGGGCGCTGCACAGGCATCTAAAACCCGTTGACCGGGTTTAAGTGGTAACCAAAAAGCAGCTAATTGTGCCGCTAAATCTTGAACTGAGAATAAGCCCGTGTCGAATTCAGGTATTGCACTGACTGGGCGGGGTTGATCGAGTTTGATGCAAGAATCAATCACTGGATGACTTTGGTGCGAAATTTCGGCTTGAGACAATAATTTTGTCGAATTTGCGGCTAGCGGATGGCGTTGGTTGACTCTAAGTGTTAGAGGTGGTTGCTGATTACTTTGTTCTGCTATCTGTTGCCAATCTTTTGGCCAAGCATTCTTTAAGCGTTTTAGAAGCCAAATAGGCAATTGATGTTGCACATTCAACGGCATTTTGCTTTCTGAGCTTGGCCAGTCTGCCTGTTGGTCGGCTTTACGAAGCAACGCATTAATAAGGCCACTGGCCCAGTCTTTGTGGAGCTGTTTGGCAGCTTCAACAGCCTCTGAAATTACCGCGTGGTTAGGGGTTGATAAATATTTTAATTGGTAAAGAGAGGTAATTAGTAGTGACTGAACAAGGTGTTCTTTGCGCTTGATCGGTTTTTCTAAATGATGTCCAAGCCACCAAGTTAAGGTTTCTATGTGTCGAGCACAACCATAAATAGTTTGCTGAGCATAAGCTTTTTGCTGTGGATCGAGATCGAACAGTCGATCTCTCAAAGATTGTGCTGATTGCCCTTCAAATGCTATTTGGTCAAAGGCAGTGGCAATCACTGCGCGCAACGATTGACTCATTGTGGTCCGCCAATCGGCATACCTTCAACAAACCAATGCTGCCGAGAATTAAGAAGGTCTGACATTGACATTCTACGGCTTCCGGCGGGTTGAACTTCAATAAGCTTTAGTGCCCCGCTCGCGCAGGCGATCACCACCTCATCGCGATTCGCAGAAAGCACCGTTCCGGGCTCTGGATTGCCCTGCATGGGTACGACTTCGGCTGACCAAATCCTCATCACTTGACCGTCTACTTGGCAGTAAGCAACGGGCCAACTATTAAACGCTCTGATTTTTTTCTCGATAGTCTCAGCGCTTTCATTCCAATCGACCAAGGCTTCTTTTTTCGATAACTTGTGTGCATAGACAACGCCTGCTTCACCTTGAGGCGTCGGCTCGCCTTGCTGTTGTAAAATTGCAGGAAGTGTCGCAATTAAAGTTGATGCGCCTAGCTGAGCCAATTTATCGTGAAGGCTCGCACCGGTATCTTGTGGCGAGATGGGAATGCTGCTGGAATGCCATAGCGGACCTGTGTCGAGCCCGACATCCATCTGCATGATTCCAACCCCAGTTTCTGAATCTCCGGCGGCAATGGCTCTCTGTATTGGAGCCGCGCCACGCCAGCGTGGTAACAGCGAGGCGTGCACATTAATACAACCGAGTTTGGGAGTAGTAAGCACTGACTCAGGCAGCAGCAAGCCATAGGCAATAACAATCATTAAGTCAGCGTTATAACTTTTTAACTGCTCAACTGCTGCAGGATCTTTGAAGTTAATCGGCTGTTCAACCGGTATATGATGTTCCAATGCAAGCGCCTTTACTGCCGAAGGCTGCAGTTTTTTACCTCGCCCCGCCGGTCGATCGGGTTGTGTGTACACAGCCACTGGTAAGTAGCCAGCATCGATTAGTTGCTCCAAGATATGACTGGCGAAATCCGGCGTACCGGCAAATATTAAGCGCGGTTTGCTCATTATTAGCGCCCTTTCGACAACTTTTTGAGCTTTTTCTTAATACGATCGCGTTTTAGTGGGGATAAATAATCAACAAATAGTCGACCTTCGATGTGATCGATCTCGTGTTGTATGCAAACAGCGAGTAGATCGTCGGCTTCTAAAGTAAAAGGTTTGCCTTCACGATCCAGTGCTTCAACGGTGATTTGGTCGGCTCGCTCCACTTTGGCATACACGCCAGGAAAGGATAAACAACCTTCTTCGCGTTCCTCAACACCTTTCTTATCAATTATCTTGGGGTTAATAAGTACTAACGGACTATCTTGATTATCAGAGATATCGATGACAATTAACTGATAATGAAAGTCAACCTGAGTTGAGGCCAAACCAATGCCAGGAGCTTGATACATGGTTTCAAACATATTGTCGATTTGCTGCTGTAGAGCATCATCAAACTGTTCAATTGGCTGCGCTTGAGTGCGTAACCGAGGATCGGGATATTCAAGAATCTCTAATAAAGCCATATATCTGTGATCTAAGTTCTAGTAAAAAAGTAAGTTTTGCTGCTAAGATTATGATCATACTGAATAAGTCAGGTGAAAGATAGCAGCGCGTTGAGTACTAAAAGGGTTACCGCAAGGATAACACCGAGGGCAACCGTGAAAGTATAGACAGTCTGCGTCGAGCCGTCATTACAGTATTAGTATCGCGATATTATAATTTAAGGGATATCGATTATGAAAAAGTTTATTGTCGGTGTGATGGCAATCAGTGCACTTTTCGTCTGTTCATGGACTCAGGCGGCCGAGTTGCGCGACGATCACCCCGAGTTCCACATTGTTCAACCGGGAGATACTCTTTGGGATATTTCTGAGGCCTTTTTGAAAAGCCCTTGGTTATGGCCAGAGATTTGGCATGTTAATGAGCAAGTGGACAATCCGCATTTGATTTTTCCAGGTGACGTATTGGCGTTGGTTTACATCGACGGTCAACCTCGCATCACTAAGACGAACCGCCTACCTAACGGCACTGTAAAATTGTCGCCGCAAGTTCGGGAATTAAGTCGCGGTCAAGCAATCACAACCATTCCGCTCGATGCGATTCTACCATTTCTGGTGAGTGCGCGCGTCGTATCGGAAGAAGAATTGCAACATGCGCCTTATGTGGTTGCTGGTGATGAAGGTCGCTTAGCGAATGCGGCAGATAATAAAGTGTATGTTCGAGGCATCATTGAGCCCGAAGTCAGTAAGTTCGCCTTTTATCGTAGAGGAGAAACCTACATTGACCCAGATACCGGAGAAGAATTAGGGGTAGAAGCATTGCATTTAGGTGCAGGCGTAAAAATCCGCTCTGGTGACCCTTCGACCATTCGAATTGAAGATTCGGTAGCTGAAGTACTTCGCGGTGACCGTATATGGCCAACTAATGATGAGCAATTACGTCCTTATTACTTTCCTCATGCGCCAACCTCTGAAGTCGACGCAACGATTATTTCCGTTTATGACGGTGTGATTCAAATAGGTCAGTACGATGTTGTGGTGATCAATCGTGGTGAGCGCGACGGTATTGAAGTCGGTCATGTATTGACGGTTCACCAACGAGGAAAACAAGTCGAAGATCCTTATGCCAAGGACAACAAGAACGTTAACGAAGATGGTTCAGTTAAACGTTTCTTTAAAGCTTTGGTGAATTCAAAAGATACGGTGACATTGCCTGATGAAGAAGCAGGAACCATGATGATTTTCCGTACGTTCGACAAAGTGAGTTTAGGTTTGGTGTTGAAAGCTCAACGTCCTTTGCACGTTATGGATAAAGCTAAAACCCCTTATTAAATAATGAATTAAACATTCGGAGGTTCAAGGATGAACCTAAAACGAGTGAGTCAGTGGATGACCCTGCTCAGCATTTCTGGTGTCGGTCCTGCAACTTGCATCAATATTTTAACTCAGTTCGAGTCCATCGAATCTGTCTTTGCCGCCTCTACCGAAGAATTGAAACTCGCTGGTTTTAGCGACTCATTGATTCAATCGCTAAGTTGGGCTAAATCGCCTGATTTGAGCGAGCTAGACGAGTGGTTGAATCGAGAGGCAAATCATTTTGTATTGACCATCGAGTGCCTTGATTACCCGCGCCTGTTAAAGCAAACGAGCTGCCCTCCTACCTTACTTTATGGGGTTGGTGACCGCTCGCTTCTGAACACGCCTCAAATCGCTGTAGTGGGATCAAGAAATCCAACAGCGGCGGGATTGTCTCAAGCAAGAAAATTCTGTAAGGGTCTTGCTCGACAAGGCTTAACCATCACATCGGGTCTAGCACTGGGTATTGATGGTATGGCGCATTCGTCAGCTCTAAGTGTGGATGGAGCGACTATTGCCGTCGCTGCGACGGGTTTAGACCGAGTTTATCCTGCTAGGCACCGATCTTTGGCTCAGCAGATCAGTGAAACCGGATTAATTATATCGGAGTTTCCGCTTGGCACTCAGCCAAAAGCCAACCATTTTCCGCAACGTAATCGAATAATTTCTGGTTTGAGTTTAGGTACTTTGGTGGTGGAGGCAGCTCCGCAAAGTGGCTCATTGATCACGGCTAGGTTAGCATTAGAACAAGATCGAGAGGTATTTGCCATTCCAGGGTCTGTCGATAATACCCTCGCAAAAGGGTGTCATCTGTTAATAAAGCAAGGCGCGCATTTGGTCGAGTCCATCGATGATGTATTGAGCCAGCTGGGATGGTTGGCACAGGCGCAAAACCTGTTACAAGAAGAGAAGTTGCCAACTCCTGATTTAACCGAAGACCTCTATCGTTTGTTAGTGAATGTCGACTTTTCACCCACGGCTATTGACACATTGGTCGAAAGAGTTAAAAAACCGGTGGCTGAGCTTTCCCCAAAATTGTTAACATTAGAGTTGGAAGGATGGGTCACTCAGTCTCATGGCGGGTACATGCGTCTAAAATAATGACGACGGAACCGGCAGCCTGCTCAGTGCCTCATACAATAATCAAAGTTTCGCCAACGATGAAACAGCAAGCTAACCGAGTTAGCAATTTAGGGGCAACAATGAAAAATGACGTGCTGGATGTATTGATGTACATCTTCGAGCGATTTCAAGATCAAGAGTATGTCGTTATAGAAGAAGCCAGCAAACTAGCCGATGAATTAACCGAGGTTGGCTTTTCTGACGTTGAGATAGACTCTGCTCTGCAATGGATCGATGGCTTAGTTGAGCTAAGAGAAAACAGCGGCCCGGCGGCAGGTGATGAAAGTAAAGCGGTGTTCACCAACCGACTTTACACCGATGCTGAGTGCGACGTTTTGAATTTGGCGGCGAGAGGCTATCTCTATCATCTCGAGTCATTGGGCGTGCTCGATTCAGAATCGAGAGAGGCGGTGATCGAACGACTCTTGGCTTTAGAAATTCATGATGTCGATCTCGAGCAATTGAAATGGGTGACCATGATGGTGTTATTCAATTTGCCAGGACGAGAGAGTGCTTGTGCTTGGTTTGAGAACTTAGATTACCATATTCACTGATAATTTCGCACAACTCCAACTTTTGTTAAACTGATTCATCGAGTTAGCAATTAAAATTCACGACAGAATTTACGACAGATAGTGCTCTCACTCCTTACGTCAGCCTATCTTCTATTAAACCTCATTAATAGAGCGGTTTGTCAGAATCCTATGACCAACTATCATTTTTCAAAATGGCAACTATACCAAGCGGAGTCTGTACTCTCTAATGAGGGAGTGGTTGCCTGCCCAACGGAAACCGTTTGGGGGTTGGGGTGTTTGGCAAATTCAGAACGCGCGGTACGACGTATCTTGCAAATCAAAGCTCGGGCATTGTCTAAGGGGCTTATCTTATTAGCCTCTCAGCCAGAGCACTTGCAAAATTGGGTAGCGCCCCTTTCGGCTAGAGAAATCGAGCGCTTATTTCAAACAAACGAACAACCGACCACGTGGATTTTTAAAGCCACGGCCGCTGCGCCAAGTTGGATTACTGGTGGGCGCGATACGATTGCGATTCGAGTGACCACGCATCCGTTAATGAGAGCCTTGTGTGATCGCCTTGGTTTATTGGTTTCGACGAGTGCAAATCGCAGTGGAAAACAGGTAGCAAAACGCCGCATTCAATGCCTTCGATGGTTCAAAAGCGAACTCGATGGTGTATTACCAGGACGGTGTGGTGATGAAATGGTTGAGGGAGGCATGTCGCCCTCGACAATAATTGATTGGCAAACCGGTCAGCGTTTGCGATAAACATTCAAAGGTTAAGTGACTATGCAAAAGCAGTCTGTACTCGATTATCTAATGGGCCTACAAGATCGCATTTGTAATGCACTTGAAGCGATTGAGGGTGGAACTCAATTCTACCAAGATGAGTGGCAGCGAGAAGAAGGTGGCGGTGGACGAACACGGGTTATCGAAAATGGACATGTGATCGAAAAAGGAGGCGTTAATTTTTCCCATGTCATGGGGGCACAATTGCCGGCTTCAGCAACGGCCGTGCGGCCAGAGTTAGCGGGTCGTTCTTTTGAAGCCATGGGCGTATCTTTGGTTATTCACCCGCGTAACCCTTTCATTCCCACGTCGCATATGAATGTGCGCTTTTTTGTTGCTGAAAAAGACGGTGAACCACCGGTTTGGTGGTTTGGCGGAGGATTTGATTTAACGCCCTATTACGGATTTGAAGAAGATTGCGTACACTGGCACCAGGTCGCGTCAGAGGCCTGCCAGCCTTTTGGCGATAATGTTTACGCTGAGTTTAAGCAGTGGTGTGATGAATATTTTTACCTGAAGCACCGTGATGAACCCAGAGGTGTGGGTGGGCTGTTTTTTGATGATTTAAATCGCTGGGACTTTGAAACCAGCTTCTCATTTATGCGCTCTGTGGGCGATGCGTACTTGCCCGCTTACCTACCCATTATGGAACGCCGTCGCGAGCATAAATTTGAGCAAAGGCACGTAGATTTCCAGCATTACCGCCGTGGTCGCTATGTCGAATTTAATTTAGTGTATGACCGTGGCACCTTGTTTGGGTTACAAACCGGCGGACGCACCGAGTCGATTTTGATGTCTCTTCCTGCACAGGTGTCTTGGAAATATAACTGGACGCCAGAACCGGGAAGTGAAGAAGAAAAGTTATACCAGGAGTTTTTGATCCATCGCGACTGGCTATAATTGTCACAGTCCCGTAACAAATGAGTCACACAATAACGAGGAGTATTTGGTGAGTGGTTTAACAAGTGGTTTTTACCCTGCGACCCGTAAACGTAGAAATCGTAGCGACGATTTTATGCGGCGGATGGTCGCTGAACATCGTTTCACCAGCGACGATTTGATTTACCCAATGTTTGTTATGGATGGCCAGAATAAACGACAGGCGATACCCTCAATGCCAGGTATCGAGAGATTGTCACTGGATTTGTTGTTAGCCGAGGTCGAGCAATTGTTAACGCTAGGAATTCCTGCGATAGCTCTATTTCCGGTTATTGATACCGATAAAAAATCCTTGTTAGCTGAAGAAGCCTATAATGAAGAAGGATTGGTCCCGCAGGTTGTTTCTGCCATAAAACAACGTTTCCCTGAGATGGGGGTTATAACAGACGTCGCTTTGGATCCTTACACCAGCCATGGGCAAGACGGAATTATCGATCAATCAGGCTATGTGCTCAATGATGAAACGGTAGATGTGTTGGTGAAGCAAGCGATATGTCATGCGACGGCAGGCGCTGATATAGTCGCACCTTCGGACATGATGGATGGTCGCGTTGGTGTTATCCGAGAAGCGTTTGAAGTAGAAGGCTTCGTATTGACGAAAATACTCGCTTATTCAGCCAAGTATGCGTCAGCGTATTATGGACCTTTTCGTGATGCAGTCGGCTCTTCGGCGCAACTCGGAAAAGCGGATAAAAAGAACTACCAAATGGACCCGGCCAATTCAGCTGAAGCATTGCATGAAATTGCACTCGATATTGAAGAAGGTGCAGACATGGTCATGGTAAAACCCGGAATGCCTTATTTGGATATTATTCGCCAGACCAAAGAAGAATTTAACGTGCCGGTTTTTGCTTATCATGTTAGTGGTGAATATGCGATGCTAAAAGCTGCCTGTCAAAATGGTTGGTTAGATGAACGAGCGGTAGTAACCGAAGCAATGACTTGTTTTAAGCGTGCCGGTACCGATGCCGTTCTAACTTATTATGCAAAATCAATAGCCCAATGGCTTAAAGAGTAAATACATGATGGCGAGTGATACTTCTACTTCTTTGGATCAAAGCGACAACACTGAAGAAATTAAAGCACTCGCCAGTTATCTTGAAGATATTCACCCGCCCACTAAAAAGTCCTTAATAGATTTAAAAAATCCCGAGCTTTACATCAATCGAGAGTTGTCCTTTTTGCAATTTAATTGGCGAGTACTGCAGCAAGCTTTAGATGAAGACTTGCCTTTGCTCGAGCGTATCCGTTTTATATTTATTTTTAGTAATAACCTCGATGAGTTTTTTGAAGTTCGCGTTGCTTCATTAGTGCACTGGGCGAATCATCATCCTGAACGACTAGGGCCAGACGGCTTAACGCCACTTCAAGCGCTGGCTGAAATTAGTAAAACCTGCCACGAAATGGTGACCGAACAATATCGTATTTTTAACGATGTACTGCTACCTCAATTGGCGACGGTAAATATTCACTTTTTACGTCGAAGCCTTTGGACCGACAAACAAGCTCAATGGATCAAAGATTATTTTATTAATGAAGTAGCACCGGTTATCAGTCCGATTGGTTTAGATCTAGCCCATCCTTTTCCTCGGCTAGTGAATAAAAGTCTACATTTTATCGTAGCCTTAGAAGGCAAAGATGCCTTTGGTCGAGAAAGTGATTTTGCGGTTGTTCATATGCCTCGATCACTGCCTAGAATCATTCAATTGCCCAAACACTTATGTCGCAAAGGCGACAATTTTGTTTTTCTCTCGGCGATCATTCATGCCAATGCGGAAGAGCTTTTTCCGGGTATGAAAGTAAAAGGCTGTTACCAATTTCGCTTGACGCGTGACTCTGATTTGTTTGTTGACGAAGATGATGTAGAAGATTTAGCCAATGCATTAAAATTAGAATTGCAAAGTCGCGACTTTGGTACCTCAGTCCGACTGGAATTGGCTGACAATTGCCCTGATAAAATTGCTCAGTTTTTATTGCAAAAATGTAATCTGACTGAACAAGAATTATATCGCGTTAATGGCCCAGTGAATTTAAATCGTTTACTTAGCCTCAGTGATATGGTCGAACGTCCTGAGTTAAAGTTTAAATCTTTTACTCCGTCTGTTCCGAAATTATTACGGGCTAAATCCAGTAGTATTTTTTCAGTATTAAAACAACACGATATTTTGTTGCACCATCCCTATCAAAGCTTTGAGTCGGTGGTTAATTTCATACGGTCCGCTGCCGCAGATCCTGATGTACTTGCAATTAAGCAAACCTTGTATCGAAGTGGTTCAAGCTCTCCCGTTGTTGAGGCATTAATTGATGCCGCGCGATCGGGTAAAGAAGTCACCGCTGTGGTTGAATTACGCGCTCGATTTGATGAGCAAGCAAATATTGAGTTTGCCAATAAATTGCAAGATGCAGGCGCTTTGGTTGTTTATGGCGTCGTAGGATACAAAACGCATGCAAAACTTTGTGTGGTGACACGGCGAGAAAAAAAGAAACTGCGCCATTACACACATTTAGGTACCGGAAATTACCACGCAGGAACAGCGAAGTTATACACCGATGTTGGGTTATTAACGGCCAACAAAAAGCTGTGTGACGATGCTCAGCGAGTATTTCTACAGTTAACAGGCATGGGTAAAGCCTATGATATGAAGTTGATGTTGCAAGCACCCTTCACGCTTCATTCTGGTTTAATCAACTTAATAGACCAAGAAATTCTGCACAAGCGTGCAGGGAAAGAAGGTGTTATTAAATTAAGAATGAACTCACTCACGGAAGCAACCTTAATTGAAAAATTGTATGAGGCGTCACAAGCAGGAGTAGAGATTGATCTTATTATTCGTGGAATTTGTTGCCTTAGACCAGGCCTCAAGAATATTTCAGACAATATTCGAGTTCGTTCTATTGTAGGGCGTTTTCTAGAACACTCTCGCGTCTTCTACTTTGCTAATAATGGTGAGCCGCAAGTCTTTGCGTCCAGTGCCGACTTAATGGACCGAAACCTCTATCATCGAGTAGAAACTTGTTTTCCTGTTACCGATGAGAAACTGGCAAAACGGCTGGTATCAGAAACCATCGATATTTATTTGCAAGATAACAGTCAAAGTTGGGAGTTGCATAGCGATGGTCGATACATCAAAAACGTTGCTGTTGATGGAGAAACACCGATTCGAGCTCAGAAGTATTTGCTCGACCATATTTGTCCAAGTTCAGATTAGTATAATTGAGTATTTTGCCAATTCTGTACTTTTTTTGAACAAAGATAATCGGTAAGATTAAGTGAAATGATTCCGGAGTGACTTATTATGTTTTTAAAAAAAGCGCTTTTAGTATCGCTGTCCACCTTTATCCTTGCCGGATGTAGTAACAGTGATAATTCAAACAACTTAAATGGTTCTGGTGAATATCCGGCGTGTTCTTTACCCGATCAGAATTTAGTGTGGTTTGATTACTTGAAAGATTGGTATTTGTTTTACTCTGATTTGCCGGATCAAATTAATCCTGAAGGTTATGTCTCTATCGAAGAAATGCTCAATGCAGTTCGCTCCCCTGATGACAGATTTTCCTATGTACTCACGAGAGCTGAGTATGATGAGTTTTTTAACAGTGGTAGCTATTTTGGGTATGGGTTTAGTTCAAACACTACTCAGGTCGCTGATGCTTATGTCATAAGGTATGTCTTCTCAGGTTCGGGAGCTGACCAAGCTGGATTGAAACGCGGAGACCGCCTGATAGAAATAAACGGGTATACGGCCACTGAAATTAAGGCGCAAAATTTGAGTGGCGAAACGGTCTATGGGCCAGACCAAGACGGATATACAATCGATATCACCTACATCAACAGTAACGATCAAACGATTTCTACCCAAATGACGAAAGGTCAAGTCAGTACAAACACAGTGTTCGATGTCGAAACGTTTAATACCAGTGCTGGAACGGTCGGCTACTTGTCATTTCAGCATGGTTTTATTGAGCCTTCTGCGGCCGAGTTAAACCAAGCCTTTGCAACCTTGAGTGCAGTTAACCCTTCGCAATTAATATTGGACTTACGCTATAACGGCGGTGGTCGAATTTCAATTGCTGAGCAACTCGGTTCGCTGATTGGCGGAGATACTACGTCAGGGTCTATTTTTGGAACCTTGGAGTTCAATGATAAACACTCGGATCAAAACAGTACCTATTATTTCGACAATCTAGTCAACAAACTGGATATCAGTAGGCTGATAGTTTTAACGACCGAAAACACATGTTCGGCGAGTGAAATGATCATCAACGGTATTGATCCTTTCATTGAAGTCGTGACTGTCGGCGATACGACTTGCGGTAAGCCAATAGGCATGTCGCCGCAGGAATACTGTGAGATGGTTATGTCAGCTATTAACTTCAAAGTGACGAATGCCAATGGATTTGGCGATTACTTTAACGGGATTAATGCACAGTGTAATGTGACGGATCAAATTGTTGCTGACTGGGGCAGTTTACAAGATCCAGTGTTTGCTGAAGGACTCTACTTTGCTGAAAACGATGCGTGTTCGAATGTGAATAATTATGTGGTTCAAAAGCGCAGTCCATCGAGTCAACAGAAGTCGATGAAAGAGTTGTTATTTGATAACCGATACTAGTAACGGTTAAGAATAGTCGAAAGGCAAGTTTACCAAAGCAAGGTAAGCTTGCTCTTGTTCGAGATCCGCTTCTAATAATCCATGTTCATCCAAATACCCCTCTGGAAATTGAATCTGTACATGGTCTTTATCAATGCTAATGGTTGCTTTGGGCCACTGTAGGTCACGGCGACGATGATTAAAAATTACCGCTAACCTCAACAGTCTTGCGAGACGAATCATTTTAATTCGTAAAGCCTCATCGTCAATGGCTTCGTATCGGTGCATCGGAAATTTGCGACGAAATGAGCGAACCAGCAGCGCCAAGAGTCTTTGTTGAGGAATGCTAAAGCCACTCAAATCTGTGTTTTTAATAATGTACTCGCCGTGTTTTTGTTGTTTACTAAAGTTAATGCTTAATCCGACTTCATGACAGCGAGCTGACCAACTAAGCATCTGTTTAAAGTAATCGTCGTCAAGTTCCCAATATTTCGCAACCTGTTGCCAAAGTTGCTGTGCGGTTTGGTTCACTCGTCGCGCTTGATCCATATCGATATGATAACGAGCGATTAAACCTTTAATCGCCCGCTCTTTAATATCGGCCGTTTTTTCTAAGCCGACTAGCTCATACAGCAAACCTTCACGCAGCGCGGCCGGTGACGTGGCCATCTTATCGATTTTTAATGTACGAAAAATAGCGATAAGAATCGCTAATCCTGCTGGCAGTATTTCTCGTCGATTTTCAGGAAGGCCCTGCAAGTCGATATGTTCAAAATCTTTCATATCGATCAATTGCTGCTTTAAGTTTTGCAGACAATCAAGAGTCACTTCTGATTGATTGAAATTATTCACTCGGCAAATATCTAAGATGGATTCTATTGTTCCCGATGTACCAATGGTTGCTTCCCAACCTTCTCTTAGATACAAGTCTTGAATTGAAATTAGTTCTAACCGAGCAGCGATGATTGCGCGCTTGAAATTTCGTTTCGACAATTGATTGTCGGGGAAATACTTTTGAGTAAAAGAGACACATCCCATTTGTAAACTATCGAGTAATACAGGTTCGAATGCTTGACCGATAGCAAACTCTGTACTGCCACCGCCGATATCAATAATTAACTGTTTTTTATTGGTGAGTTGAAAGTGGGCGACACCTTCAAAAATTAATCGTGCTTCTTCACGCCCAGAAATAACTTCAATGGGATAACCTAAAACTTGTTGTGCTTTAAGTAAGAATTGTTGTGCATTTTTTGCTTTACGCAGAGTGTAGGTGCCGACTGCACGTACGTTAATAGCGGGCGTATCGGCTAAGCGTTCATTAAATTGTTGCAAGCAAGCGAGCGCTCTTTGTTGAGCTTCTTCAGTAAGATAATGTTGTTCATCAAGTCCGGCCGCTAAACGCACTTTTTCTTTCAGCCGCCCGATGATCTGTAAGTTGTTGTGCTGCAATTGCGCCAAGGTTAAATGAAAGCTGTTCGATCCTAAATCGACGGCAACAATCACGGGCGTGCTTGCAGCATTAGACATAACTAATTATCTTCCTTGTTGCTGAGGGCGCTTACGTGGTCTGCCTTTGTTATTATTATTTCGGCGTACCTGAAAGGCTTTAACCTCAGCGAGTAGCTCACTGGTCACTTCTTTTTTGGGGATACTGTGTTCGATGTATTCTTCAATCGCTGGCAGCGCAAACGCACTGTCTTCACAAGCAAAGGATATCGCATCGCCATCTGCACCCGCGCGAGCAGTTCGACCGATGCGGTGAACATAGTCTTCAGCATCTTCGGGTAAATCGTAATTAAAGACATGGCTGACATTATCAATATGAAGGCCTCGAGCGGCTACGTCCGTTGCAATTAGAACGGGCAATTCGTCGGTTTTGAATTTATCTAATAAAGACATTCGTTTCTTCTGAGGAACATCACCAGTAAGCAGGCCGACCTTCCAGTCATTCGCTTTTAGCATGGAATAGATGGTTTCTGCGTCTCGCTTAGTATTCACGAAAATCATACTTTTATCTGGCTGGTCTCGATTTAAAAGCCCAAGTAGCAAGGATAATTTATCGGAATTACTGGGGTAATAAAGTTCTTCTCTTACTTTTTTCGCGGTCACCTGTTCTGGCTCAACTTGAACGTGTTGTGGCGTATTCATATGTTCATAAGCCAGCTCTTGTACGCGATGAGAGAGCGTTGCTGAAAAGAGCATATTTAGACGATCGTTTGCCGGTGGCATGCGTCTGAATAAGTAACGAATATCGGCGATAAATCCAAGATCAAACATACGATCGGCTTCATCGAGCACAACGACGTCGATGGCATCGAGTCGATACACTCCCTGTTTCAAATAATCGATCAGTCGCCCAGTAGTGCCCACAAGGATATCGACGCCTTGTTGTAACATGGTACGTTGTTCATCGTAGCCAGTGCCACCATACACGGCGCCGACTTTCAGTTTAGTGAACTCAGATAGCTTTTCGGCGTCAGCCATGATTTGGACCACCAGCTCTCTGGTCGGCGCCATGATAATGGCTCTGGGTTCGTTTTGTAGTCGACTCGGGTCGGCGGGTAACGTCAGCAATTCATCAAATACAGCGAGTAGAAAAGCAATGGTTTTACCGGTTCCTGTTTGCGCTTGCCCCGCTACATCTTGTCCCTTCAGGGCAAGAGGCAAGCTTAATGCTTGTATGGGCGTGCAAAAATTGAATTGATGCTTATCGAGTGCTTTGATCAATCGAGGATCGAGTCCAATAGCACGAAATGGAATTTCGGAGAGATGTTTAGTCATATATTGTATAGTTTTCTCATCGATTGGCCGCGATACCTAAAGTAGCTTAGAGCGCGATACGAACGAACCTGAGAGCCAATCGTTTTGATTTCTCAGTGAATTTTGTCCAGTTTAATCGCCAATATTGAATTTGGGAACCGATAGTTTTGATATCTCACTTGAAATTTGTCAAACTTAACCCCAAATTAGCTCTCTAGCTAATGAATTCGAACATGAAACCTTTTCAGGAGATACCTGCTAATGAGCGAACAAATTGTCCACCTAAGCGACGATAGTTTTGAAACCGAAGTCTTACAATCAGATGTACCAGTATTGGTGGATTATTGGGCAGAATGGTGCGGTCCTTGCCGGATGATTGCCCCTATCCTTGATGAAATCGCTAGCGAGTATCAAGGCAAGGTTAAAGTTGCTAAGCTGAACATCGATGAAAATCGAGCAACGCCTCCAAAATATGGAATTCGCGGTATTCCAACGCTAATGTTGTTTAAAAATGGTGCTGCCGAAGCAACTCAAGTTGGCGCAGTCAATAAATCACAATTGGTAGCCTTCTTAGATTCGAACATTTAACTTTTTGCCGTAATCAAGAAGTCATTTTCGAAGATGTCCCGATTCTTTCGGCTGAAAGCTGGACAGGGTCGGGATTTAATGCTAATTTTCTATCTAGCTTTCCTGTGGGGCCTCCCTATTTCTTTAAGTCCAGGCTAAAGCAATCACCTTGTTTAAATTTATCGATACAGTTAAATAGATTTATATAGTTAAAATAGATTTAGTTTATTCGATACATTTTATTCGACGGAACCAAGATCAAAGGGTCAAGATCGACAAAATCAAGCGGTATTAAAATGAACCTATTCATTGTTTTGATACCAATAACAATCTAACAACCACTCGACAAATCCAGCCATGAATCTAACGGAACTAAAACAGAAATCAGCTTCTGAACTAACTGAACTTGCAGCATCAATGGGCATTGATAATATGGCCCGTAACCGCAAGCAAGATATTATCTTCTCAATTTTGAAAGCTCACGCTAAGTCTGGCGAAGACATTTTTGGCGATGGTGTGCTTGAAATTCTTCCCGATGGCTTCGGCTTTTTGCGCAGTGCAGATTCCTCATATCTTGCCGGTCCGGATGATATTTACGTATCTCCAAGTCAAATTCGACGTTTCAGTTTAAGAACGGGTGATACTATTTCGGGAAAAATTCGTCCTCCGAAAGATGGAGAACGATATTTCGCGCTATTGAAAGTCAACAAAATAAATTACGATAGCCCTGAAAATGCCCGCAACAAAATCCTCTTCGAAAACTTAACGCCTTTACATCCAGATGAGCGCATCCGAATGGAACGTGGTAATGGCAGTAGTGAAGATATTACGGCGCGAGTGATCGACTTGGCGGCACCCATTGGTAAAGGTCAGCGAGCATTGGTTGTATCGCCTCCGAAAGCTGGTAAGACGATGATGATGCAAAACATTGCTCAGTCGATTACCGGGAACAATCCAGATTGTACGCTAATTGTTTTGCTCATTGATGAGCGGCCTGAAGAGGTTACCGAGATGCAACGTTCGGTGCGCGGCGAAGTGATAGCATCGACCTTTGACGAGCCAGCGAGTCGTCATGTTCAAGTCGCCGAGATGGTCATTGAGAAAGCGAAACGTCTAGTAGAGCACAAGAAGGATGTCGTCATTCTGCTTGACTCGATTACTCGCCTCGCGCGTGCTTACAATACCGTTATTCCATCGTCGGGTAAGGTGTTAACCGGTGGTGTTGATGCTAATGCTTTGCAACGACCTAAGCGATTCTTCGGTGCGGCAAGAAATATCGAAGAAGGTGGAAGCTTAACAATTATTGCCACGGCACTGATTGATACTGGCTCTAAAATGGATGAGGTTATCTATGAAGAGTTTAAAGGTACCGGTAATATGGAGCTGCATTTAGACCGTAAAATCGCTGAAAAACGTGTGTTCCCGGCTATTAATATCAACCGCAGCGGCACTCGAAAAGAAGACTTACTGACCACTCCTGATGAGCTGCAAAAAATGTGGATTTTGAGAAAAATCGTTCATCCAATGCAAGAAATTGAAGCCATGGAGTTCTTGGTCGATAAATTGGCGTTGACCAAGACCAATGACGAGTTCTTTGAGTCAATGAAACGTTAGTTAGCGTTTCATTGATACGTCCTAATTATGCAATATCGTGATTTGCGAGATTTTATTGAGCAATTAGAAGCCATGGGTGAGTTGAAGCGAATCTCTCACCCAATTGATCCTTACTTAGAAATGACTGAAATCGCTGATCGGACTTTGCGGGCGGGAGGTCCAGCGCTGTTATTTGAAAATCCGAAAGGCAGCGATATTCCGGTGTTAGCGAATCTGTTTGGAACAACTCGACGAGTCGCTTTGGGAATGGGTCAGAAAGACATCGAGGCTTTAAGAGAAATTGGTGAATTACTGGCCTTTTTGAAACAGCCTGATCCCCCCAAAGGAATTAAAGAAGCTTGGTCACAGTTACCAATCTTCAAGCAAGTGTTAAACATGGCTCCAAAAAACGTCAAAAACGCTGCTTGCCAAGAAGTGGTGTGGCGTGGAGACGATGTCGACCTGTCTCGTTTACCAATACAAACCTGTTGGCCTGGTGATGCAGGTCCTTTGATCACTTGGGGATTAGTGATCACCGAGGGGCCAAACCAGTCTCGACAAAATCTTGGGATCTATCGCCAGCAAGTGATTGGAAAAAATAAAGTCATCATGCGTTGGTTGTCTCATCGTGGTGGCGCACTTGATTTTCAAGAGTGGCAACAAGCCCATCCAGGTGAGCCCTTTCCTATAGCCGTTGCGCTCGGCGCTGATCCTGCGACGATTCTAGGGGCCGTTACTCCGGTTCCCGACTCAATGAGTGAATATGCTTTTGCGGGTCTACTTAGAGGTAAGAAAACCGAGTTGACGCAAGCAGTGCTTCATCAGTTGAAAGTTCCTGCATCTGCAGAAATGGTTCTTGAAGGATATATTTATCCCGATGAAACAGCACCTGAAGGGCCTTTTGGAGACCATACTGGTTATTATAATGAAGTCGACGAATTTCCGGTGTTCACCGTAGAAGCGATCACCATGCGTAAGGCTCCGATTTACCACAGTACTTATACTGGACGTCCGCCCGATGAGCCCGCAATTTTAGGGGTCGCTTTAAATGAGGTCTTCGTACCTATTTTAAAAAAGCAATTCCCAGAAATCGTCGACTTTTATCTACCACCTGAAGGCTGTTCATATCGAATGGCGGTGGTCACTATGAAAAAACAATACCCGGGTCATGCGAAGAGAGTCATGCTCGGCGTCTGGTCATTCTTACGTCAATTTATGTATACTAAGTTTGTAATTGTTACGGATGACGACGTGAATGCTCGAGATTGGCAAGATGTTATTTGGGCCATTACCACTCGAGTGGATCCGAGTAGAGATACAACCCTCATCGATCATACTCCCATCGATTACTTAGATTTTGCTTCGCCGGTTTCTGGCTTAGGATCAAAAATGGGTATTGATGCCACCAATAAGTGGCCAGGAGAGACGGATAGAGAATGGGGTGAAGTGATTTCTCAAGATCCTCAGGTAAAAAAACGCGTTGATGAAATTTGGGATGAATTAGGAATTTTAGAATGACAGTTAAGGAAATTTTTTGTCAGGTAGAGTCACTGGATGTACTCGGAAAGGATGTTTATCGAGTGAAGTTGGTTGCCGATGAGTTGAGTCAATTGACCTACCAAGGCGGACAATATTTAACATTACAAGTTGATGGCGGACGCTGGATACCCTTTTCGATAGGAAATGCACCAGAAGAAAATAGCCACGTTGAACTACACATTCGTTTATTACCCGGCCATGAGTTGGCTGAGCAAATCGTTGAACAACTTCAGCAGACGAAAGCTGCCCACGTGCAAATTCCGATGGGACAATGTGTTCTGCGAGACAGTGACAGAGATGTCGTGTGTATTGTTGGTGGAACGGGTTTCTCGCCGATCAAAGCGATGCTTGAATCTGCTTTCGCTAAACAAGATCGAAGAAATTTTCACTTGTATTGGGGTGCCCAACACTCAAGTGATCTCTATTTAGACGACTTACCGAAACAATGGCAGAGCGCGTTCTCTAACTTCAACTATGTACCTGTTATTTCAGGTGAACAGTCTGACTGGTTAGGTGAAACTGGCTTTGCTCATGAGCCTGCAATCAATGATTTGTCTGACTTACCGAATAAAGATTTTTACATATCCGGCTCGCCAGCAATGGTGATGGCAGTGTATCAAGCGTTGCTCGACAATGGCGTTAGTAAAACACAAATTTTTGCCGATATGTTAGATATTAAACGTGAGATGGGCGAAGACATTTAAGGCTAAGCCTAAGCGATAGCTTAGGCTTAATCCGTATTGCTTAGAGCATGTACTTCTGCAAAATTTGTTTGTACTTCCCGTTGGCCTTAAGGGTCTTTAGTGCCTCATTAAAGCGGGTCAAGATAGTATGATCCACCGATTTCATACTAAACATTAAATGCACATCACCACTGTGAATTTGTATGTCTAGCTTGTCGATCTGGTCTTCGATACCTTTGCGCTTAATGTTGTACGCGCCAACAAAGGGATCCTCAATGATCACATCAACGTTATGTTGCATCAGGTTATAGTAATTGGCTTCACCGACTGAAGAATACACAAACTGTTTTGTATAGTTCGGATCATCTTGAAAATCGGACACTTGGTCGCCGTATATATAATCGGTTGTGACGCCAATTTTTTTACCCGATTCGACTATGTCTTTGAAAGTCTTAGGAAAGCTATCTTTTTCACCCGATCGCACGTAAAGAACGAAATTCTCGGCTCGGTAAGGCTCAGAAAAAAGAGCGTAGCTTTTGCGCTTTTCCGTAACCGATGCTCCGGCGACTAGATCAACTTCTCCCTGCTCGAGTTTTTCGAGCAAGCGCATCCACTGATCTTGAACAAAGTTAAGCTCGCAATTCGATTCAGCTGCAAGTGCTTGAATTAATTCGATATCTAAACCTGATACTTTGTTTCCTGGTGCTAAATACATGTAGGGTTCCCAAGGGTCCCAGCCCATCGTCACTGAGCAAGTTGTTTCGACAACTGGCGTTTGGGATTTTTGGCTCTTTTCGGCGTTTTTTGAATCATTGTTGCAACCAACTAAGCCGAAAGTTGCAATCGACAAGTAAGTGATGGCAGTACGTAACATGGCAAGCTCTCCTTTGTAGGTGAGTTCTTATCGTTATTGTAGACTGTCTTTAAAGTGTAGTTGATTTTATCTTAGGTCTGTAATAATCGTGAGATAATCGAGGGATATTAAAAAAGCGCCCGTAGGCGCTTTTTTAAATGTTAAGTAAGCTTGGTAAGCCTAGCTTATGCAACGATAGAGGTTTTCAGCTTTTTAATGGCATTTTTTTCGAGTTGTCGTACTCGCTCTGCTGACACTTGGTATTGGTCAGCCAACTCTTGTAACGTCGCTTTTTCTTCATCTAACCACCGGCGCTTTAAGATGTTCTGGCTGCGCTCGTCTAACTCTTGCATGGCTAGTACTAGCTTTTGCTCATGGTGAGATTGCCAATTGTCTTGCTCGTAGCTCGCTGCTGGATCGGCTGAACTGTCTTCAAGAAACTGAGACGGCGCGAATTGTGCGCTATCGTCGTCATCACCGACAGGTGCGTCGAAAGCCATATCACGAGCATTCAAGCGACCTTCCATACGTCGAACTTCGGCCTCACTAACACCAAGGTCATCAGCAACGGCCTTAATTTCATCGTTATTGAACCAGCCTAGTCGCTTTTTAGAGCCACGTAGATTAAAGAATAACTTACGCTGCGCTTTAGTGGTGGCTACCTTTACGATACGCCAGTTACGAAGTACGAATTCATGAATCTCAGCTTTGATCCAATGGACGGCAAAAGAAATTAAGCGTACACCGACATCTGGGTCAAAGCGTTTAACCGCCTTCATCAGACCGACGTTGCCTTCTTGAATGAGATCTGACTGTTGCAAACCATAGCCGTTATAGCTTCGAGCTATGTGCACAACAAAACGTAAATGCGAGAGAATTAGTTGTCGTGCCGCCTCGAGGTCTTCGCTATCACGAAAACGACGTGCCAGCTCTCTCTCATCTTCGACACTCAATACCGGAATAGCATTAACAGCATGTATATATGCCTCAATGCTACCTTGGGGCACTGAAAGTGCTAAATGTTGATTTGACAGCTGTGTGTTCATAGTTCTCCTAAACCGCACTATAAGTCTTTATACATAAGGGTTTGACGCAAATATTAGCACTACTGAGTAGGGAATGCTAATTTTTAGCAGTCTGAATCTTAGAGTGCTAACTTTAAAAAAAGTTTCCATCAATGAGTGCTCCAATAGTGGGCGTTCAACGGCCTGTTTTCAAGGCTTTGACACACCTTTTTACAGATTCCATCTCATTAAAGCGGACAATTAGCGAGGGAGATTGCTTAGGTTGGTTCTATCTCTCGAATATGACGACCTACCGATAACCAGCTGCCCAGTAGCCCGAGACCAGTTGCAAAGGCGATTAACTGCAATGCTTCAACAAAGCCTAAGCCGCTCAAGCGAAACTGACTTTCATACAATCCAGCTAAATTTCGTACCGGTTCTTTCAACCAAAACACACTGGAGTTAACCAGTATCCAGCTGATTAAACCGGCTAAAATACCGTACCAGAGACCTGCGTAGAGAAAGGGTCTACGAATAAACGCATCGGTTGCCCCGACTAACTTGATGATTTGAATTTCTTCGCGCTTATTTTGAATCGCCAATCGAATGGTGTTGCCGACAATGAGTAGCACTGCCAGGCCAAGCAATACACCGAGCGCACTGACGGCCCTTTCTGCGATATCCATCATACTGTACAACTTTCTTACCCATTGAAGATCCAGCTGGGCCAGTTCGACTTCTGGTATCGCTTGAAGTTCGGCAACCAACTCAGCCGAAGCTTCTGGACTGCTAAACGCCGCTGTCGGTGTGACAACCAGGGTATCAGGCAAAGGATTGTCTTCAAGCATCGTTAACGCATCGCCAAAGCCAGATAGCGACTGAAACTCTTGCAGTCCTTGTTCTTTTGAGATGAAAGCGACGGCTGAAATTTTAGAGGAAGCTTCTAGGTCACTGGTCAGACGCGTCGTCTGTTGTGAAGTGAGCTGAGGTTTTAAAAACAACGAAATTTGAGTGGCATTATCCCAACCACTCGACACCGCTTGAGCATTTTTTAGAAATACATGGAAACCTGCAGGTAATGCGAGTGCAATAGCAAGAACCGCGATGGTCATTAAGCTTGATAAGGGTGTTCTAAACAGTTCCGACAAGCCTTTGCGACACTCGAGCCCATGTTGCCTGAAGCCCATTGCCAGCCGAGAGCCGATGGTACTTCCGGTCGAAAGTTGTGCACCTTTTGTCAGTGTATCTTTAGAAGGCGTCATTAGCGCACCTCCGTTGTCGACTGAAGCCCATCTTGAATCAGCTGACCTTCTTTAAGCGTCATCACCCGGTGTGGTAACCGAGCGATCAGGCCAAGATCGTGAGAGGCTATCAAAACACTTACCCCGACCTGATTGAATTGCTCAAACAATGACATGATTTCTGCGGATAACTCTGGGTCGAGATTACCTGTTGGTTCATCGGCAAGCAGCAGTGGCGGCTTGTTGACTACGGCGCGGGCGATACCAACGCGTTGTTGCTCACCACCAGACAGCATAATGGGGTATAACTTTTCTTTCGACAAAAGTCCGACTTTATCCAGTGCCGCTCTTACTCGTCGCCCTATTTCTTTATGCGGGTATCCAGCGATGACCAAGGGGAGTGCGACATTGTCAAAAATTGTTCGATCAAACAGCAGCCGGTGGTCTTGAAAAATCATACCGATATTGCGTCTTACGAAAGGGATCTTTCGTCGGCTAATTCTACCGACGTTGCGATTATCAATAATCACCTGACCGGAAGTCGGCTTTTCCATAACACAAATGAGTTTTAACAAAGTACTTTTTCCGGCTCCTGAATGCCCTGTGAGAAAGGACATTTCGCCGTTTCCCAGAGTAAAGGTTACGTTTCTGAGAGCTTCGTGACCATTGGGGTAACGCTTGGATACTTCATTAAATTGAATCATAGGCGCAAATGTTTATTGTTCTTTTCCGGCAAATAGTGCTTCGATAAATTCGTCGGCGGCAAATGGTCGAAGGTCGTCGATGCCCTCGCCAACGCCAATGAATCGAATGGGTGTCGGTGTTTTTTTCGCGAGTGCAAAGATTACCCCACCTTTGGCGGTTCCGTCGAGCTTAGTCAGAGTAATTCCGGTAAGACCTATCGCTTTTGAGAACTGTTCTGCTTGATTGAGAGCATTTTGGCCGGTACCAGCATCAACCACTAACATAACTTCATGTGGGGCAGTATCGTCAAGCTTAGCCATCACTCGCTTAACCTTGGCCAACTCATCCATCAAATTACTTTTGGTATGCAACCGTCCCGCGGTATCGGCAATGAGTACATCAACACCTTTTGAGCGTGCGGATGCTAATGCATCAAAAATAACGGATGCGGAATCGGCGCCTTCTTGCTGCGCAACGACCGGAATTTGATTTCGTTGTCCCCATACTTGTAATTGCTCTGTGGCTGCAGCTCGGAAAGTATCTCCGGCTGCTAGCATAACAGACAGTCCCTGGCGCTTTAGTTGCTGTGCTAACTTGCCGATAGTCGTGGTTTTGCCAACGCCATTCACACCGACCATCAGTATAACGAAAGGCTGGTGCTCAGTGGTATCGATGGTTAGTGGTTGTGCGACAGGTTGAATCATCTCTGTTAACAACTCTTTCAGGCGAACCATAAGCGCTTCGGCATCTTTTAATTCTTTGCGCTGAGTTTGTTCCGTGAGCTTTTTAATGATCTCACTGGTAGCGTCGATCCCGACATCGGCCATCAGTAGTTGGGTTTCAATTTCTTCGAGTAAATCATCATCTATGTGCTTTTGTCCAAGCACCAGAGACGCCAAACCCTCTGAAAATCCCGCTCGCGTTTTACTTAAACCTTGCTTGAGACGTTGGAAAAAGCCACCACTTTCGTTGCTTGGCTTTGCTTGAGGCTCTGGTTGTTCACTGATCAGCTCAGATTCAGATGGCGTCTGCTCTGATGGAGATTCTTTTTTAAACCAGCCAAACAGACCGCCGGATTTTTTAGACTTTTGTTGATTATTTTCAGACATAGTTCTTCAGTGCTGAGTTTCCCTAAGGCATCTCAGGCCGTATAATAGCTGAGATAGATTCAATCGCGTATCCTAACACCAAACCCCTTAAAGCCATAGTGAGTTGTGCCCATGATTCATCAAAATAAACGTCGTCCGAGCAAAGGCAGTAAGATCGGACAAGTACGAATTATCGGTGGTCGATGGAAAGGGCGACGATTGAAATTTATGGAGGTAGCAGGACTGCGCCCTACCCTCGACCGTGTCAGGGAGACCTTGTTCAATTGGTTAATGTATGAAATCGAAGGAGCACGTTGCTTAGATCTTTTTGCCGGCAGCGCCGCGATTGGCATTGAAGCCCTCTCTCGAGGTGCTAAAGAAGTCATGTTTGTTGAAAAGAACAAAAAAGCAGCTGACTTTATCCACCAAAATTTAGCGGACTTATCCTTCACTAATTATCGTGTGTTTAATACCAGTGCTGAAGTAGTGTTAAAGAAAAATGAACAACCGTATGACATTATTTTCGTTGATCCGCCTTTTTACCAAGACTACCTAGACAATATTCTAAAGGGACTTAACCATCCGAACTTTGTTCAGCCCGATAGCTTAATCTATGTCGAGCGAGAGCGTCACTCCGATCCGATCAACCCGCCAGATAATTGGGAGCAAATTAAGTCCAAGCAGGTTGGTGGTTTGGAGTTCTATCTCTATCGCGTCACCTCAATAGACGAGTCATTGTTAAACAACATTTAAGCTAAATGGAACAAACCCGTGTTTCGATTTTTTGAACGACTTACAAAACCCTTTCCTGAACAGGAGCCTGCGCAACCGCCGCAGGGCATTTATCAGTTTTGCAGACATTACACCAAGGGCATGGAAAAACCCTTAATCGCAATGTCATTAGTGACTGCACTGTTAGCAATGATCGAAGTTTCGCTGTTTGGTTTTATGGGGAACACCGTTGATTGGCTAACTCATTATCAGCCCGAAGAGTTTTTTGAACAAGAGTGGCCCACGCTGCTTATGCTTGGTGGATTGATGGTCATTATTTTACCAACACTTATTTGGTTACACTCAAATTTAACGCATCAGTCGCTATTGGGTAATTACCCAATGAGCATTCGATGGAAAGCTCATCGCTATTTGCTGAAACAAAGTGTTGGATTTTATCAAAATGATTTTGCTGGTCGTGTTGCGACGAAAGTGATGCAAACATCTTTGGCTGTACGAGAGACAGTCATGAAGTTATTAGATGTTTTACTGTACATCGTTATCTACTTCATCAGTGCTTTGTTTTTATTAGCCATGGCGCATTACTGGTTAATGCTAGTTATGATCGTATGGTTAATAGGCTATTCTTTGATTCAATATTATTTTATTCCCCGATTAAAACGTATCTCAGCGCAGCAAGCCGATGCACGCTCAACGATGACCGGTAGAATCGTTGATAGCTACAGTAATATTGCAACCGTTAAATTATTCGCCCATACCGATAGTGAAGCTAACTATGCGCGGGAGAGTATGGATGGTTTTTTAAAAACCGTTTACCGACAAATGAGGTTGGTGACGCTGTTAAGTTTTTGCGTCCAGGCATTAAATTATTCTTTGGTCTTTGTCACTGCTTTGGTCGCGATATATTTGTGGACCCAGCAACAAGTCACGCCTGGCGAAACAGCGATTGCAATTAGTTTAGCTTTACGACTAAACGGAATGTCACAGTGGATCATGTGGGAGATATCCAGTCTATTTGAAAATATCGGTGCGGTCGCCGATGGTATTGGTACTTTATCGCAACCCCGTGAAGTGGTTGATAAAACTGACGCTAAGCCATTACAAGTGACGCAAGGCCAGATTAATTTTAACAAGGTTCATTTTCATTACGGTAAAGCGTCTGGAGTGCTGGAAGATTTCAATTTATCGATCAAACCTGGCGAAAAAATAGGTTTGGTTGGTAAGAGTGGTGCGGGAAAATCGACGCTTGTTAATTTGCTATTGCGTTTTTATGACGTTGAAAAAGGCAACATTTGTATAGATGGTCAAATGATCAGTCAGGTCAATCAAGAATCATTGCGTTCTCAAATTGGTATGGTGACTCAAGACACTTCTTTATTGCATCGCTCGGTAAGAGAAAACATCTTATACGGCAAACCAGAGGCGAGTGAAGAAGAACTGTGGCAAGCAATACACTTAGCCGAAGCTGATGAATTTATTAAAGACCTTGAAGATCCACATGGGAATCGCGGGCTAGATGCACAAGTTGGAGAGAGAGGTGTCAAGCTTTCGGGTGGTCAAAGACAGCGCATTGCAATTGCGCGGGTGTTGTTAAAAGATGCGCCAATCTTAGTTCTCGACGAAGCCACCTCTGCTTTAGACTCAGAAGTCGAAGCGGCCATTCAAAGCAGTTTAGAATGTTTGATGGAAGGAAAGACGGTGATTGCCATTGCACATCGATTATCGACCATTGCTGCAATGGACCGTTTAGTTGTCTTAGACCAAGGACAAATTGTAGAGCAAGGCAGCCATGCTGAACTGTTGAAAACAGGTGGCGTATATGCGCAATTATGGGCTCATCAAACTGGTGGATTTTTGGGCGACTAATTAATGCGAGAGATACACATCAAAACGATGCTTTTTCGATACAATTTGGTGGCTAGGGGATTGTTGATTTAAAAAAGGAGCTGACTTTGGCCGCTTGACTACAACTCTCTGAGTAGCGGCATTTAACGCGGCAGTAAGGAGCATGTCAGCGTCTAAGTCTTCACCCGCTAACTGTTTAAAAACGCGCATTTCTTTTTTCACCGCCGCTGACTTACTACGCTCTGGGAACATCGGGTCTAAGTACACGACATCGGGACGCGATTCATTTTGTAAACCCGATAAATATTGAATGCTATCGTGGTTAAGCAACGACCAATTAAGAGTCGACTGTTTTTGATAGCGCGATAACGCATTATTTAATAAGGAAAAGATCACTGGATTTCGTTCTAGTGAGGTCACATGACAGCCGAGATGCGCTAACAAAAAGGATTCTCGTCCCATTCCTGTTGTAGCATCAATCACACTCGGGCAGCTATTCCCTTTTAAACCAATGGCTTTTGCTAAGGGCTCCTTTCGACCACCGCCATTTTTTAGTCGATACATTAAACTGGGATCGTTAAAGTCGAAGAAAATGTCAAAAGTTGAGTCAGTGAGCTTTCCGCTTAGCGAAAGTTTATTGTCGGACGAATAGTCAAGCCACCAGAGTACGTCTGAACGTTCGGGACATTCAGAAAAGTAACCTACGTCAGCGATTGCTTGGCTTAACTCTTTATTTTGCGTCGCAATTTTGAGCAAAGAAGTCGTGTCTCATTTCACCACAAAAAGAGGAGTCTATCGTTTTTTTAGACTTTCGCAACTGGTCGAACGCCGAGTCTTAATCGTTTTCGACTATACTGTTGTGTGGATGGTTGCAGAGAGAGACTGAACAGTATGTTTCTCGGCCTTCTTTGAAACCTAATTTATACTGATCGAGATTGAACGACTCTGGGGTTTTGCCACGGACCTTATGGTAGTTTTGTCGCCAACTAAGGGTATAGCCGGCTTTCCCTTCTTGTACGCCGACTTTATACCAATCGGTAACGTGAACGGGGTTCGCGACCCAGGAGCTACAACCGGGCAGTGCAAGAAAGGTGAATACAGCAATAAGTGACTTCATTTATCAACTCTTCGATGCAAATGTCTTTAGATAGTAAAGCGTAAAAAGACAGTAATAAAAATACATTATTGAGATAATAGTATTGTTTTTGTGATTTAGTTCCATTTTTATTATCTACTCTCTCATTTTGTCTGTTTGACAGACCAACTGGTCTGTATTTATAATTTCACTCCTTCGCAATATTACGTTGCTATCTTTAATACTTAATGACACTCGCTGAGTAAGGAAGCCTGCTCAATGTCAAATTCACTCGTTATTCGTTACGCGCAATGGATTATCCGTATGCGCTGGTTAGTGGTCGCTTTAACCTTAGCGACTCTGGTCTTAGCTGGGTTAGGATTTAAAAACTTTGACTTCAAAAGTGACTATCGAATTTTCTTTTCAGAAGAGAATCCAGAGTTAGTCGCTTTTGACGAGATGCAAGATACTTACTCTAAGGCCGATAATGTTATGTTTGTCATTCGGCCCAAGCAAGGCAGCGTTTTTACCAATCAAACTTTAGCCTCGATAGAGTGGCTCACAGAAGAAGCCTGGCAAACGCCGTTATCGACTCGAGTCGATTCGATCACCAACTTTCAATACACCTATGCCGAAGATGATGATTTAATTGTCGAGAACCTCGTTTTATCGCCAGATGATCTGACCGCAGAAGAACTGCAAAAAATTGGTGACATAGCGACCAGTGAGCCCTTACTCCTCAATCGATTAATTTCTCAAGATCGTCAAACAACCGCGGTTAACGTAACGGTGCAAATGCCGGATGATCCACAAACAATGAAAGAAAAAACGGCGGTCATGAAGGTGGCAGGTTTTGCTCGTGACTTGGCGCAGCAGTTACGTGAAAAAGACCCCAATCTTGAAGTCAGAATAACAGGCATGGTGATGATGAATGTTTCATTCCCAGAAGCCACTCAAAATGATCTAATGTCATTGCTGCCCTTGATGGGGTTTGTTGTCGTTCCAATTTTTATGTGGTTTATGGTGCGCACGGTTAGTGGCGTTTTCGCGTCGCTGCTATTGAATGCGTTTTCAATCGTAGCCGCTTGGGGTATTTTCTTTTGGCTAGGGGGTTACCTAACCGGTCCGGCGATGAGTACACCGATTGTAATTCTTACAATGGGGGTTGCTGATGCAGTGCATATTTTGGTGACGTTTTTACAGCAATTACGGCGTGGAGACAGCAAAGAGCAAGCCATGGTTGAGTCATTAAGAATCAACATGCAACCGGTGTTTCTCACCAGTCTTACGACGGTTATCGGCTTTTTAAGCATGAATGCTTCTGATGTACCACCTTTGCATGACTTTGGAAATATTATTGCGATTGGCGTGACCTTGGCTTTTGTCTTTTCAGTAACATTCTTACCCGCCATTATGATGATTCTTCCGGTGAAGGTCTCAGCAAAAGAGCCCAAGGCGTATCATTGGATGGATAATTTGGGCGATTGGGTGATTAACAAGCGTCGTATCCTGTTACCCAGCGTAGCGTTATTATCCGTTGGAGCCATGGCATTTATTCCGAATAATCAACTGAACGATGAATTTGTTAAGTATTTCAGTGAAGAAGTGCCTTTTCGAGCCGACACAGACTTTACCAGTGAGCATTTGACCGGTATCTACAATATCTTTGTTGCGGTAAAAACCGGCGAGAGTAATGGGGTATCTGATCCAGCTTACTTGAAAACTCTAGAGCGGTTTGTTGATACGGCAAAGACCTGGCCTGAAGTGCGTCACGTTGAGTCGATCACGCATATTATGAAGCGACTGAATAAAAATATGCATGGTGATGATCCAAGCTGGAATCGACTTCCAGAACAAAAAGATTTAGCCGCCCAATATCTATTGTTGTATGAAATGTCGCTGCCGCAAGGGTTAGATCTCACCAATCAAATTAATTTAGATAAATCGGCAGCTAGAGTAGGACTCACCTTATATAACCTCTCTTCGAATGAACTGTTAGATTTAGAGGTTCGTGTTCGAGAGTGGTTTGCCACCAATGCGCCGCAATATAACATTGATGCCGCAAGCTCAAACTTGATGTTTGCTCATATCGGAGAGCGAAATATCAAAAGCAGCCTTGGTGGAACGGCTATTGCTCTAATTTTGATCTCTGGGATTTTAATGGTCGCATTGCGCTCAGTTAAACTTGGCGTTCTGAGTTTAATTCCAAACTTACTACCGGCGACCATTGCGTTCGGTCTTTGGGGGCTGTTGGTCGCTAATGTCGGTATGGGATTATCGGTGGTATTTGGAATGACTCTCGGTATCGTAGTCGACGATACGGTGCACTTTTTAAGTAAGTACTTACGAGCGCGGCGAGAGAAAGGGCTCAGCCCAGAAGACGCTGTCCGCTATGCTTTTCAAACGGTTGGAATGGCGTTAACCGTCACCACCATTGTATTGGTCGCAGGCTTTTACATAATGACCTTGTCGACGTTTACTATGAATAGTGAAATGGGCATGATGACGGCTATGACTATTGCTATAGCCTTGATTGTCGACTTTCTATTACTCCCTCCCCTATTAATTAAGTTAGAGGAAAAACAACATGCTAAAGAAACACATAATTCTCGCTTGGCTGATAATACTGCCGCTTAGTGCATGGTCTCAAAGTGCGGAAGAAAAAGGATTAGAAATCGCTAAAGAAGCGGAGCGACGCAATACTGGTTGGGATAACTCCAAAGCGAATATGCTGATGACTCTCATTAGTAAGTCTGGCAACACTTCTGTGCGGAAAATTCGTGTGCAATCGTTAGAGGTCGCTGATGACGGCGATAAGAGCCTGACCATTTTTGATGAGCCGAAAGACGTTCAGGGAACGGCATTCTTGTCGTTTTCTCACGCACAGGTTCCAGATGAACAATGGCTATACTTACCGGCGTTAAAACGAGTCAAGCGCATTTCTTCGAGCAATAAGTCAGGTCCGTTTATGGGCAGCGAATTTTCTTTCGAAGATTTGTCCTCTTTTGAACTCGACAAGTATCAATATAAATATATTGGCGATGAAATGGTTGATGGTCAAAACGTATTTGTCGTCGAGAGTACGCCGACCTATAAGCACTCTGGATACACTCGTTTGGTGAATTATATTGATCAAAAAGAGTATCGCATTTTGAAAACAAAGTATTATGATCGAAAAAATGCGCTATTAAAGACGTTGACTAACACCAACTATAAGCAATTTTTAGACAAGTTTTGGCGTGCTTATAAGATGACCATGGAAAATCACTTAAAAGGCACCAGCACTATTCTGGAGTGGAGCGACTACGAGTTTAAAACCGGTGTGGATGAAAGAGACTTTAATAAAAATGCGCTGAAACGCATTCGATAGTTTAGAGGTAAGACATTATGGTGAGCCGCAACCCTGACCAAACACGGCGCAAAATACTCGATGCCGCACTCGAAGAAATTCATCTTCGTGGATTCCAAGGCATGCGCGTAGAGCATATTTTGCAGAGAACCGGGCTCACCAAAGGTGCTCTATATCATCACTTTACCAATAAAATGGCGATTGGGTATGCCATCGTTGATGAAATTCTTGGTCAAGATGTTATGGAGCGATGGGTCGGGCCGCTTAAGACTTCTGAGAATCCGGTGCTAACGCTTATCGAAATCTGTGAGAGTGAGCGCGCCGGTAAAACCGTCTCAGAAATTGAAAAAGGCTGCCCAATCAATAATTTAAGCCAAGAAATGTCGCCGATTGATGAAGGCTTTCGGGAGCGCTTAGATACGGTTTACTTTCGTTGGTCAGAGGCCATCGCAGATGCACTAGTGCGAGGTCAGCAAAGCGGGGTTGTCAGAGCCGATGTCGATCCGCAGAAAGTAGCTCGCTTTTTACTCGCTTCTTTGCAGGGCATCATTGGTGTTGCCAAATGCTGCAAGAACGAGCAAGTACTTGACGATATGGCAGAGTGTTTTAGAAGCTATTTGCTTCAACTTATGGAACCAGAAGTCTTAGCTCAAGCGGCTTCCTAAACGTCCTTCGCTCTTTTTGGCCTTTAAATTCGCAAGTAGTTAGGCAAAAAAAAGCCCCGCAGTGCGGGGCAAGTCTCTCACTTATTCAACCAAAGAGTGGGTTTACTATCTCAAAAAAATACTTCAAAAAAATACTTCAAAAACAACTCAAAACAACCGGAATTGGTTAAAACTTTACAATCACTAATACTCAGACGAGTGGTTTTCTTAAAAGTTCCTAAAAACGTTTAAAAAACTTAAATTTATTTATTGGCTCGTGCGCGATCCATGAATTTCATGTCTCTTATGTAGCAAACCATTTCAAGTTCAGCACTCGCTTTGTCTGGAAAAGGGCCCATATCAATGCCCTCGCGAGTGGCAAAAAACCAGCCTCGGGGTTGATGAAACACTCGGTCTCTGGGGGTGTTGCGCGCTAGCATGTCCATTCCCTAGTTCATGTTTACTAAGGGGTGGAAGTATATCAATATGAGTTTGCGATGGCTGTAAGCCGCAATATCGACTTTTTGTAAGAGATCGTCCATTGTTAAGGTATTGGGGTATTTGCCCTTTTTTTGACATCTTTTGCCATAATCTAACGTTAAAAGATTGCTAAGATACTTGCAGTAATAATTAAAAGAACTTGAGGGAAGTTGCAATGCGAATTTGGCTAGGTAAGTTAATTGGGGCGGCTATTCTAAGCGTTATCATCATTGGGTGTGATTCCTCTGCACCGCAACAGGTGAATGAAGCGCCGGTTAGCAAAGCGACCTCACCACAGTATCAATCACCAACACTGGCCGAAGATCAGCGTAAACAGTTGAGTGAAGAGTTTTCTGCGACACCTTTCAGTGTACTGAATATTTCAGAGCAGATTTATGATGGTGGCCCCGCCCTCGCAATTACTTTCTCAGTTCCAATCGACCCGCAATTGAGCCTTGCTCGTTATATCGAGTTGACCAAAGAGAAGTCGGAGCCGGTTTCGGGAGAGTGGATCTTAAGTGAAAGTATGAACATTGCGTACTTTCCATTTATAGAGCCAGAAGTTCGTTATCAAATCAAAGTCAATAAAGGTCTTCCGGCCATTAACGGTCGGTTACTCGATCGTGATAAGCAACAAACCGTTCGCACAGCGCGCAGTCAAGAGCAGGTTCGTTTTACTAGCACAGGTTCGCAATTGTCGGTTGCTTTGTCAGACGGATTAAGCGTCGAGGCAATCAATGTTCCAGCCGTTGATATTGATTTTCACCGGGTAAACGACACACAGTTGAGCGATTTTTTAGCTAGCTATTTGGGTGATGATTACTATGAATTGCAGCGCCTTAAAAGCTACTCTCAGTTAGTGTTCAGTGCGCGCTACGATCTAAACTATACCCCCAACCGTCGGCGCAGTTCACTGATCCCTCTCAAGAATGTTCAAGCGTTACAGCAACCGGGTATTTACATTGCGGTTATGAAAGGGGCTGGAGATTACCCTTACCGCTATCAAGTGACTTGGTTCTCAGTCAGTGATCTTGGTTTTCAAATTCGCAGTATCGGACAGCAGCAGTTGGCCTTTGTCAATCATACGGTTTCGGCAAAGCCTCAAAGTAATGTCACTGTTCGGATTTTAAATCGCAAAGGACAGGTTCTCGCAGAAAAACAAACGGATGCGCAAGGATTCGCAGAAATCAATGGTGTTTCGGTGGCGGCAGACTCGGTTGATCAGCGAGCATACGTCGCCTTAGCTCAGCGAGATGGTCACTTATCAATTTTAAAATTGCAAAAACCGGCGATGGATCTCACTGAATATAAGTTAGCTAGCCGTCCACAGCAGTCTCTAGAACTCTTCTTGTATGGTCCAAGAGAATTGTATCGACCTGGCGAAACCGTTCGTGTGAGAGGTTTATTGCGTGACAATGATGCGCGATTAATTGAGCCGCAACCGCTTCAGGTAACGATCAAACGGCCTGATGGAAGAACCTTTCAGTCGTTTGTTTGGCAGGGCGATGCTCAAGCATTTTACGAGCATGAGTTTAGTGTGCCTAAAAATACGTTAACGGGAGACTGGCGCTTTGAGGTTAAGTTAGGAAACGACGACAAATTTGATTATTCTTTTCAAGTAGAAGACTTTCTTCCTGAACGAATGAAGCTGCAATTAACTGCCGATAAGTCAGTGCTGACTAATCGTGAAGATGCCACCATTTCATTGCAAGGAGATTACTTGTACGGAGCTCCGGCAGCGAATAACCGGGCTGAAGCAACGGTTATTCTTCGCCAAGCGCGTACTCTTTCAGAAAAATATCAGGATTTTATTTTTGGCGTCGAAGATTTCAGGGATTTCGATCTCGAAAAAGATCTGAATCCTATCAAACTTAATGACCAGGGTGCCGCGCAACTCACTATTCCCAACCTTTGGTCAAAGACCTCACAACCATTGCGATTAACCACTCGAGTAAGTTTGTATGAATCGGGTGGGCGTCCAGTCTCTCGAAGTCTCGATCAGTGGGTATGGCCGCGTTCACAAATGGTTGGCGTAAGGCCAACGTGGGATGGTTCGATAGCCCCTCCTGAATCGAATGTGACCTTGGAGTTAATTAATATTGATCAGAATGATGAGCTGTTAGCATCCGATCAAATGATGGTCACGTTGGTGCGAGAGAACGCTGATTATTATTGGCAATGGAATGATGGTTGGAGCTACCAGCAGAGTATGCGTAATGTACCCGTGTACAGTAAGTCGCTCAGCACAGCTAAAGACCAAAAACTGACGTTAACCGTTCCGGTGCAATATGGAAATTATCGGTTAGAGGTTCGAAATCAGCAGAATGAACTGCTGAACAGTTATCGCTTCTTTGCTGGCTGGCGTTGGGATAGAAATGCCGAAGGGGAAACCGGACGGCCAGATATGGTTCAGCTAGCGTGGAACAAAGATGCCTTTTCAGCGGGCGATGTTGCCAAGTTGCAGGTTACCGCTCCTTACAACGGCGAAGCGATTATAACGGTAGAGGCGGACAACTTGTTATGGCATGGCGTTCAACCGTTAGTTGATGGCAAAGGAACAGTCGACATTCCGGTAGCAGCGAATTGGCGCCGACATGATATTTACACCACGGTGACGGTCATTCGACAAGGTGAAGCGAAAACAAAGCGGTTACCTAAACGGGCATTCGGACTCCTTCACTTACCTCTCGACCGAACATCTCGGCAGTTGACCGTGGCGCTAGAAGCACCAGAAAAAGTTCTGCCAGAGTCTACATTGGCAACCAAAATCAAAGTCAGCGGACAAACCACCGGTTCGGTCAATGTGACCTTGGCTGCAGTGGATGTGGGCGTGCTTAGTTTACATAGACACGTCACGCCTAAACCACATCAATGGTTTTTTACCAAGCGTCGTTATCAATCTGAAATTCGTGACACTTGGGGTAGCTTAATTGAGCAATTAAGTGATAAATCAGCACGCCAACGATTTGGCGGCGACAGTGATGTTGAGCTCAGTCGTGGTGGCGATGCACCAGTGAGCGATGTTCAAGTCGTAAGCTTAGTGAGCGATAAAGTTGAATTAGATGCGAATGGCGAAGCCATCATTGAGCTGCCTCTTCCCTATTTTAATGGAGAGTTGAAGCTGATGGCAGTTGCATTCAGTGACCAAGAGTTTGGTCATCAAGACGGTCGTGTCACGGTAGCAGCGCCACTGGTGGCAGAAATTAGCATGCCGCGTTTCTTAGGCTTTAGTGATCAATCAGAGGCGACGCTTGATTTGCAGAATATGACCGAAGAGCAACAAGTACTCACCTTAACATTTTCTGCAGATGCGGCTATTGGCGATGAAAGGTTACAGCGCTCGATTACTTTGTCACCAAAACAAAAACAAGTTCTCAAATTACCGATCAAAGGTATGCAGTCATCCGGTGCTGGCAAAGTGACCGTCAACATTGTTGAAGATAATCAAAACAAATCGGATGCAGTGAATTTGCAGCGTGAATGGATACTTGGTTTGCGTTCTCCATACGCGGCTGAATTGCGACAGTGGGATGCCGTTCTCAAGCCAAATCAAACGCAAGGACTGTCAGCGAAATTATTCGCGGGTTTACAGGTTCCTGGTCAACACCTTATTGTTAATGCCTCTGATCAACCGCCGTTTAACGCGGCTGAGCATTTTTCTCGATTGATGAGTTACCCTTATGGGTGTCTTGAACAAACAACCAGTCGAGTATGGCCGCTATTGTTAGCGACCGAAGCTGAGCTACTGCAATATGACGCGACCGATAATAAAGAAATCGCGAAACAACGCAGTAAATTGGTTGGCCAAGCGATCAGTCGTATTCTAAGTATGCAACGTAGTGATGGATCATTTGGACTATGGAGCAATCAAAGCCCTGAAAGTCATTGGTTAACCGCTTACGCCACCGACTTTCTATTAACGGCCAAAGATTACGGGTTTGCGGTTGATGCCAAAGCCCTAGAGTCTGCCATGAAGCGATTACAAAGGTACGTGACGACTTCAGGTAAAATGTGGTCTGAAAACCGCCACTATTCGAGCGACCCCGATCATTATCATATTTCTTATCGAGCCTATGCTGCTTTTGTTTTAGCGCGTAAACAACAGTTACGACTGAGCGATGCCAGAAACCTATACGATCGTTACGCCAAACTGGCTAAAACTCGTTTGCCATTGGCCTATTTAGCTTCTGCATTAGAAATGTCAGGTGATGTTAAGCGGGCCGATCAAGCATGGACGTCAGCGCTGTCTGCGCAAAAACCGTCAGTTCAATATGCCGGTGATTATGGATCAGTTATTCGCGATCAGGCGTTAACAACGGTATTGGCCTTACAAAGTAAGGTGGTAAAAGATCCTTGGGCTTTATTGTTTAAGTTACGTGATGAGTTAAGAGATCGACGCTGGCTTTCAACACAAGAGCGGGTGACCTTATTTAAACTTGCGCAGAACTTTAACGCTTCAAATAAGCAGACGTGGCAAATGCAAGTGTCTTTTGACGCAAAACCGCAGTCGGTAGAGACGACAGGCCGTTGGTTAAAACACTTTGTCGCCAATCAAATACCTCAACAAACAGAGTTTAAAAGTAACTTTAGTAAACCATTGTATTTGACCGCACAAGTACAAGGCTATCCAACCGTTGCTCCAGCACCGATCAGTGACGGTATACGAGTGCGCCGCACGTTTTATTCAGAGACAGGAGCGCCCATTGATCTTGCTCAAGTGACCACTGGCGACTTACTGCTGGTTCGCATCGATGTGCAAACCACCGATGAAAATCAGCTTCCCGAAGGAATGCTAGTTGATTTACTACCCGCAGGATTAGAGTTGGAGAATCAAAACCTGGAGTCTGCTGTAAAAATGGATGAAATGGTGGTTGGTAAGCGCAAAGTCTCTGAGTGGATGAGCGCAACTCGTTTGAATCATCAAGAGTATCGAGACGATCGATTCGTGGCCGCTTTACCGATATATCGTCGTCGAGATGCCACGGTTTTCTATTTAGCGCGTGCAGTGACTCCTGGAACCTACTTGATTCCGCCGACGCAAGTAGAAGATATGTATCGACCTTATATTCGTGCGATTGGCAAGTCTGAAGGTACCATCACGATACTGCCGAAGTAACCTATGCAAAAAAATACATTGGCTTGGCAGAAATTATCAGCCTGGGGAGTTCGTCAGCTAAGGCGTCTCCTTTTGCTGGTGTTTAGCGCTTGGCTGACTTTTTTATTAGCTGACTTTTTATTTCCTTTGCCAACCTTTAAGGCCAACCAAGGGTTTGCTCAAGTCATTACTGATCGTAACGGGGTCCCTCTTCGGGTGTTTGCTGATGAGCAAGGTGTTTGGCGTTACCCAACGTCTAAAACTTTAGTTTCCCCGTATTATTTGGAAGCCTTATTGGGTTACGAAGATCGTTGGTTTTATCAACACCCTGGGGTGAATCCTCTCGCACTAGGTCGAGCTGTTTGGCAGTGGATGTATTACGGTCGTCCGGTTTCAGGCGGGTCGACTTTGACCATGCAAGTTGCTCGGTTACTCGACCCACATGAAAAAACACTGGCTGGAAAAGCCAAGCAGATGTTCCGAGCGTTGCAACTGGAGTGGCATTTTTCGAAGGACGAAATTTTAAATCTGTACTTAAATCATGCACCTTTTGGCGGCACGCTTGAAGGGGTTGAAGCGGCGAGTTACGCCTATTTGGGCAAGTCGTCACGTGATCTTACGCGAGCAGAAGCCGCTCTTTTGGCGGTTTTACCTCAGTCGCCTTCACGGCTGCGCCCCGATCGTTATCCGTCTCGTGCTCAAGATGCTAGAAATAAAGTGTTGAGTCGCTTGGCCGACAATCAAACGTGGTCGCCTTCAGAAGTCGCCGATGCGCGATTAGAGTCAGTCGTTGCTTACTATCATGGCACGCCGATGACCGCTCCTTTATTGGCAAGACGATTGCACCAAGAGCAACCGCACCAGCAAGTGATCAAAACAACGCTAGATGCGGAGTTACAGTTGTCACTAGAACAACTGTTGAATGATTATATTGCAGCATTTCCACAAGGCACTTCGGCTGCGGCTTTAGTCGTCGATAATCGTGATATGTCAGCATTAGCCTATCTAGGGAGTGCAGACTTTGCTAATCAAAGTCGCTTCGGGCATATCGATATGATTAATGCCTACCGGTCGCCGGGCTCAACATTAAAACCATTACTGTTTGGACTCTCTCTTGATCAAGGCATTATTCATGAACAGTCGATGTTGCTAGATGTTCCGGCAGACTTTAACGGCTATCGACCCGACAATTTCGTAAAGGGATACAGTGGACTGGTTTCGGCCCGACAAGCATTACAGCGCTCGTTAAATATTCCTGCTGTTCAGCTTCTCCAGCAATTAACGCCCGATGTATTTTACGCGCGCTTGGCTCAAGTTGGTGTCACTTTATCTTTGCCAGAAGGTGCTACGCCAAATCTTGCAATGATTTTGGGTGGTGTGAGTAGCTCCATGGAAGATCTCGTGACCGGATTTGCAGTTTTCGGAAGAAATGGCAAAACCCGCCCTATACGTTTTACACAAGATGCACCGATTGCCGTAGAACGACCTTTGATCAGTGACGGAGCCGCTTGGGTTACCGCGAATGTTTTACGCGAGGTTTCACTGAGTGAAGCCGACACGCAATTGGCTACCCGGGTTGATCAAAATATTGCCTTCAAAACGGGCACCTCGTATGGCTATCGAGATGCTTGGGTGTTGGCTAGCAGTAAGAACATAACCATTGGGGTTTGGGTCGGTCGACCAGATGGTACTCCTCTGGCGGGTAACTTTGGCCGGAATACTGCGGTTCCTTTACTCAAAATTATTTTGGAGCTTATGCCTGATCATTTGCTGGAAGTCCCCGAGCGTCCTTCGAGTATTGAGCGAAATAAAGTCTGTTGGCCACTCGGTACCTTGCAGTCACAACAACAGTCACACTGGTGCTATCAAACTAAGACGGCATGGTTAATCGATAATGTGGCTCCGCCCAGTATTAAGGATCCTTTTTTAACGCAATGGGGCAGCTACTTGACCCAGGTTGACGTTGACCAAGAGGGACATCGAGTAAACCCGACTTGTGGTGTTACGGCCAAGCGTCATGCAATCGCCGTTTGGCCGTTGGCGGCAGAACCATGGCTACCAAAAGCTTGGCATCGTGATGCGTTACTTCCTAAATGGGCCAAGACCTGTACTCCTTCAGGAAATGATGTTCGGCTAAAAATCGTTGGCTTACAGTCAAAAACCGAACTTTACACATCAACGGAAGCACCCTTGTTACTCAACCTCGACGTTTTAGGTGCGCAAGGTGATGTGCATTGGTTTCATAACGGGCATTGGATCGGAGCTTCTACTAAACCTTACAAACGGGCATTGACCATCAGCTCGGTTGGCCCACAACGACTGACGGTGATGGATGCTCGGGGGCTAACCGAAACCATCGAGTTTCAAGTACTGAATCAAGGCGGTTGATTAAATATTGCACTGCAGCGAAAGCTACTGCTTGAGATATTTTGTATCTTATTGATTTTAATAGAAAAACACCCGTAAATAACCTGGTTAAATAAAAACCATTGTCATGAGTCTATAATTTGATATGTTCAGCTAATAAGTAAAAAAATAGACCGTTTAAATTAGAGGTGGGACATGCTAGAAGTAATTTTGGCAGTAGCGTTAGCAGCAATCATGATGGCTGTTTATCAAGGACTACGCGGTGGCTTTGAGTATCTCAATCAAGCTCGTTTGGAAGCAAAAGCCAACGTAGTGACCGCTCCACGCTGGCTGCAAGCGTTAATGCTGTTGGCTTTCGCGACATTGATTGGTGAGTTAGTTTTTATTTGGATGTCGCAAGTTTGGTTAGTCGCGTTGGCGATTACAGTGGGCACATTTATGGTCTCAGTTTCGCTTAAAATGTTGTTTATGCCGCGCAGTGAAAGCGACTTTTACCAACGAGTTTTTGGCGAGGCGAATTAGGATTTCGAGAAGCGGATTAGGTTTTCGAATAGCTAAATGATTTAATAATAATAATTAATGAAAGATAAATGGCGGGTATTATCCCGCCTTTTTTTTGCCTAGAAAATCTCCTGAGCTTTGTAAGTGAGATAATTAGACATGGTTTGCGCATTCAGACGTTTTTAAGCAAACGATGAAATAAACTCAATAGGTATCGAGAAATGCGTCGTTTTCCAATGATATTGGCCGTGTTATTAGTGAATAGTGCACATGCCGAACTTGATGTTCAACAGCTCGTAGAAGCCGCCAAAGAGCGCACGAAAAAGATCGTTATCTACGATGGTGGCTATCGAAAGCTTGATTACCCGATGGGTGATGTTCCAGAGAATATTGGTGTTTGCACCGATGTCATCATTCGCAGTTTGCGTAAAGTAGGCCTCGATCTGCAACAAGCGGTGCATGAAGATATGCGAGAAAACTTTGCGTTGTATCCTGCAAATTGGGGATTAACTAGGCCAGACTCTAATATTGATCATCGTCGAGTGCCTAATTTAGAAGTTTATTTTTCGCGTTTTGCAGAGACGCTTCCTGCCACTCGAGACGCAGAATATAAAGCCGGCGATATCGTGTCTTGGCGGTTAAAGAATGGGTTGCCTCACATTGGAATTTTGGTTGATCGAGACTCTAACGATGGGCGGCGTCCACTGGTTGTTCATAACATTGGCGCCGGTGTTGTAATGGAAGATGTCTTATTTGAATATCAACTGGTTGGTCATTTTCGTTTGAAGTAGCTTATGGTCGACTCAACAAGGGTGGCAATACAAAGCATTCGATGAACGCTCATCAATAAAACTCACTGAAACGGTCACTGGCCATTGCTAATTCGAGAAGATCACAAGGAGGCAAACTTTGAAAACACAGGTCAATGAAAAAGATGTCGCTCACTTTTTATCGACGGTTGAACCAAAAGCTCGACGAGACGACGCTTTGCAGCTGATGAGTCTGCTGGGTGACTTGTGCGGTTGGCCGGCGCAAATGTGGGGCGATTCGATTGTTGGGTTTGGCAGTTACCGCTATCAGTACGCAAGCGGCCGCAGTGGCGACTGGATGCGTATTGGATTCTCACCGCGCAAAAGCGCTTTAGTACTCTATGTAATGGATGGCTTTAGTGAACGAGAACAATTACTTGAGCGTTTAGGTAAACCAAAATTAGGCAAGTCGTGTTTATACATTAAACGCTTAAAGGAACTCGACATTCTCGCATTAACTGAGCTGATCGAAGCGTCACTTGCTCGAATGCAAGAGCGCTACCCAGAGTAATCAGTTTCTTAGCTTTGTATTTAGCCGGCATAAAGTGTTTGATAGGCGTAGAAGGCTATTGGACTGGCTATAACGAAGACAATCCAGTTGATCCATATCATCGGCTTTTTCCAGTTCTTCCAACTGTAGTAGGCAATCATGGGTAACATCAAAACCACCGCAATTGACGATAACAGATAATATTTCGCGGCTTTTCCGATTCCGGCTAACGCAAAAGCAATAATAACGGGTATGCCGGCTTTTTTATCTTGCAGCATCGAGTAAAATACGATGAGTCCTAGAGCCAAAGCGGCGGCAGCAGCAGACAGGGCAAACACAAGGCCCCATTGAGAGAATTCTTCGGGTGTCATATTAAAATGTTAGTTAACTAAAGCAGCGGCTATTATACCTAGCTCTCGGCTTTAAATCGAAAATTTGCCATGATCGCGATCAAACCATCGCAGGCTTTAATGGTCAACTCAGTCAATATGTAGGTGAAGTGTATTGGAACCGTCTCAAGAATTGATTTCGGCTATTAATCAAACCATGCCGTTTGGTAAATATGCAGGAAGGGCGTTACTCGAGCTACCTGAGCCTTACTTGGTGTGGTTCAAACAAAAAGGGTTTCCTAACTCTAAACTAGGGCGACAACTTGAACTCATGTATGAGATAAAATTAAATGGGTTGGAATCTATGCTCCTGCCTTTGCTGAAGTCAGAGCAACATCATTTTAAGGATGAAAAGTAAATGAGTGTGAGTATCTGGGTTGATGCAGACGCTTGCCCAAATGTTATAAAAAGTATTTTATTTCGCGCGGCGCAGCGTTCCAAAATAATGACCACCTTGGTTGCGAATCAACCCTTATCGACGCCCAACTCAGCGTACGTGCGAGCCATTCAAGTTCCGCCGGGGTTTGATGTAGCCGATAATGAAATTGTTCGTCGTGCTAATCAAGGAGACTTAGTTGTTACTCAAGATATTCCTTTAGCCGCAGAACTGATTGCTCTAGGTGTTGCCGTTATTACGCCGCGCGGCGAACGACTCACAAAAGAAAATATCGGTGGTCGACTGAATATACGTGACTTTATGGACACCATGCGGGCGTCTGGCGTGGTAACCTCAGGCCCTCCCGCTTTATCGCAACAAGATCGACAGGCATTTGCTAATAGTTTAGATAGCTGGATTGCACGACAACCAAAAGCCTAATCAAGATTTTTTATGATGCGATAAAATGGAGCCAGTCGCGGATACAATTTACGATAAATTTGACGATAGAGCTTACGATACAAGGGCACATTTTGCGGATTTGGTTCTACTCTTCTTGAAACATGGCACATGCTGTCGACAGCGTCTGAGTAGGTATCGAAAACACCAAGGCCGACCGCAACATTGATCGCAGCACCTAAACCAGACGTTTCATGAGTGTGAGGAAGCAATACCGGTAAATCGAAAATGTCTGCGGTAACTTGTAACGCAGTTTCACTCTGTGCTCCACCCCCAGAAACGAATAGTTCTGTTACTCGACGTCCACTGCGCTTCTCCATTTTTTCTTTGCCATTACAGAGTCCGTAAGCAATCCCTTCGATGAGTGCGCGATACATATGGGCTTTGGTGTGGCCATCGTTAAAGCCAATAATCGCCCCTCTTGCCTCTGGCCCTGGATAGCGTACACCTGGGCTCCAGTAAGGCTGTAAAATCAAGCCATCTGATCCGGCCGGTACTTTCATTGCTAGATTATCCAGTAACGCCTCGGTGCTAGTATCGGTTTCGCGCGCTTCTAAAAATTCCTTGTGAGCAAACTGCTGTTTAAACCAGCTGACCATCCAATAGCCGCGATAAATTTGATATTCACAGGTATAAAAATTGGGTACTGCAGCAGGATAAGCGGGTAAATATCGAATGGGTTCAATGTACTTAGGCGACAGAATATTGAAGGTTGCTGTGGTTCCGTAACTGATTTGGCCCTGATGCTTCGCTAAAGCTCCACATCCCAAGGTTTCACAGGCTTTGTCAGCGGCGGCTGCGATAACCGGAAGTCCGGTTGGAATACCAGTTTGCTCCGCAGCACTGGCCGTGACCTCGCCAATCTGCCCACCGACCGAAACCAATTCTGGTAAGTGTTTCGGAAGAAAAGGACAGGCTTGCCATTTCCAGTCACTTTTCTTTGCCCAACGGTGACGTTTGTAATCAAACGGCAGGTAACCCACTTGAGAGCCAATGGAGTCTTTAAACTGTGCGGTGAGTTGGTGGTTAAGGTAGCCGGATAACAGTAATATCTTCTCGGAACGTTGGACAATGTCAGGCTGGTGCTGCCACAGCCAATTGATTTCGGCATTTTCCATAAATTGAGTGACCGTTTGTTTAACGCCAGCCACTTTAAATGCGAGCCGCCACCACCACTTTATTGTCGGTAGTTTAGTGGCGGTGCGTTGGTCCATCCAAGTAATCGCGGGTCGCTGAGGTTCTCCGTTTTTATCGACGCAAATGATGGTCGCGCGCTGAGTGGTGACCGTCATACCGACAATGTTCGTGCGTTCTACGCCGGGTAAAGACCAAAGTTTCTGACACGCGCGGCACAGCGAGTCCCAAAAGTAATGGGCATGATGCTCGACCCAACCGGGCTGATCGGAAAAATATCCTTCCAGTGGAACTTGTGATTTCGCGATCAATGTTCCGTGTCTGTCGAATATTAATGCTCGTACGGATTGGGTTCCACAATCAATGATGAGAAATTGCGCTGCTGAATTAAGGTCTGACACGGCTGATGACTGCTTGTTGTATTTTGACTGCAGCATAGCAGAAACCTCTGGCAGCGACGAGCCAGAGGTGTTGCATGGTAAATTAGACCCTCATTTTGGGGTTAGTTAATGCCAGAGTGGCGGAGTAGTGAATCGACTTCAGGCTCGCGACCTCGAAATGCCGTAAACAGTGCCATTGCAGGTTCTGAACCGCCTTTCTCTAGTATTTTTTGTTTAAACGCTGCGCCAGTTTCTGGGTTGAGAATCCCCTCTTCTTCAAATTTACTAAAGGCATCTGCACTCAATACCTCAGCCCATTTGTAGCTGTAATAACCAGCACTGTATCCACCGGCAAAAATATGAGAAAAAGAATTTTCAAAGCGATTCCATAATGGCGGGATCACGACGGCAACTTGTTGGCGAACTTGATTTAAAGTGTCGCGAATGTCGATTGGATCATTGGATGTTTGGGCGTGCAAACGAAAGTCGAACAAGGAGAACTCCAGTTGACGTAGCATCATTATCGCAGACTGAAAGTTTCGCGCTGCCAGTAGCTTTTCACGCAAAGCATCGGGCAATGCATCACCACTTTGATAGTGCGCAGAGATCAATGCTAACCCTTCTTCTTGATAGCAAAAGTTCTCCATAAATTGACTGGGTAACTCTACCGCGTCCCACTCGACGCCATTGATTCCACTTGCACTCAAATAGTCGACTTGTGTCAACATGTGGTGCAAACCATGACCAAACTCATGGAACAAAGTAACGACTTCATCGTGAGTTAACAGTGCGGGTTTATCGCCTACCGGAGGGTTGAAGTTGCAAGTAAGCATGGCAACTGGCTGCTGAACGTCGCCGTTAGCAAATTTAAATCGGCTGCAGTAATCGGCCATCCAGGCACCACCACGCTTGTGCGACCGGGCAAATAAATCGAGATAAAAGCGCGCGATCCTCTGTCCATTGGAATCTTTCACTTCAAATAAACGTGCGTCTTTGTGCCAAGTGTCAAAGGACTCCGTCGACTCGTGAATGTTCACTGAAAAGATTTTTTCTGTGATCTGAAAGAGACCAGACAAAACTTGATCGACCGGAAAATAAGGACGCAATTCTTCGTCGGATATCGTGTACTTTTTCTCTTTTAACTTTTCACTGGAATACAGCATATCCCATGGTTCCAAGGTTTCTAAGCCAAGGTGACTCTGAGCAAATTCGCGAAGTTCGGCTAGCTCCTGCTCTGCCTGTGGTTTTGATCGTTTGGCTAAGTCATATAAGAACTCAAACACTTGCTCTGCGGAATTCGCCATTTTGGTGGCGATGGATAAATCACTGTAATTTGCAAACTCCAATAGCTCGGCTAGTTCGCGACGAAGTTGAATAATCTCATTCATAATTGGCGCATTATCAAACTGCGATTGTTCGGCCAGCTCAGACGCGCGAGTTGTGTAAGCTCGATAGACTTCTTCTCGTAATTCTCGATTATCGGCGTAGCACATCACCGCATAGTAGCTTGGAAACTCTAAATTAATCAGTGCCCCAGAGTGATCACTGTTGGTCGCATTTTGCTGTAACAAAGCCAATGACGATTCGGGTAGGCCTGATAACAGCTCAAGATCCTCAATATGCTTGGTCCACGCCATGGTAGAGTCGAGCAAGTTTTGTTCATATCGTGACGACAATTCAGATAGACGCTTTTGAATATCGCCGTAGCGAGCTTTTTCGGCCTCTGGTAAAGATACACCCGCCAATTTGAAACTGCGAAGTTCGTCCACGAGGATTTGCTGCTGGGCCGGATCCAAAGAAAGTTGCTCACGTCGTTCATACAAAGATTTGACTGCTTGGTATAACTTCTCGTTTTGTCCCAACCAAGTGCTGTACTCGGATAGCAGAGGCAAACAGTCGTCATAGGCTTTGCGTAGCGCTTCTGAGTTGGTAACAGAGTTCATATGGGATACCGGTGACCATTGCTTATCGAGCTGGTTCGACATGACTTCTAATGGCAGCATCAAACTCTCCCAAGTCACTTCATCACTGCTTTCAAGCAGCGCTTCAATGGCCGCTTTGGACTGCTGCAGAGTTTGTCGAATGGCGGGCTCTATATGTTCGGGTTTGATTTGGCTAAAAGGCGCTAAATCGTATTCATTAAGTAATGGATTGTTGGATTCTTGTTCGGTCATCTATTTTTCCTGTCGAATTAATCGAATTATCCCAAGTGATAACTTTGCTATTATCCCCTAAACTATGGGCTAAATTTGCAGTCACAAGCATTAATAGGAATTATTTTGAGTATATACGACTTTGACTATCTAGCGATCGGTGGTGGCAGTGGCGGAATCGCGTCGGTTAATCGAGCGGCCATGTACGGAAAAAAATGCGCCATTGTTGAAGCAAATGCATTGGGCGGCACCTGCGTCAATGTGGGCTGTGTTCCCAAAAAGGTGATGTGGTTTGGCGCGCACATTGCTGAAGCAATTAAGTATGCTCCCGATTATGGGTTTAATTTAGAGCAAGGGGACTTTAATTGGGATGTGCTGGTCAAGAATCGCGATGCCTATATTCAAAGAATTCATCAGTCGTACGATAATGTCCTTGCTAAAAATGGGGTGCAAGTCATTTCGGGTTATGCAAAATTTGTTGATGATCATACCGTTGAAGTAAACGGTAAGCAGATCACCGCTGAGCATATTCTGGTGGCGACGGGTGGAACGCCTGTTATTCCCGATTTACCAGGTGCAGAGTTGGGCACTGACTCAGATGGCTTTTTTGCGTTCACAGAGCAGCCGAAACGAGTTGCAGTCATCGGAGCTGGTTATATCGCTGTCGAAATCGCCGGTGTTTTGAATGAACTCGGCAGTCAGACGCATTTGATTGTTCGAAACGAAAAGCCTTTGCGTCAATTTGATCCAATGCTGGCGGATACCCTCGTTGAAATCATGCTGGAGTCGGGGTTGCATTTGCATAATAACAGCACTCCCGTTGGGTTAATTGAAACGGATCAAGGCATTGTTGTTGAGTTGCATGATGGTAGTCAGGTCGGCCCAGTGGATGAGGTGATTTGGGCAATTGGGCGAGCCCCGATGACGGATAACCTAAACTTATCAGCCGCTGGAGTCGCCTGCGACGAGCAAGGCTTTATTCAAACGGATGAATATCAGAATACCAACGTACCCAACATCTTTGCCGTTGGTGACAACACCGGACGCATCGCTTTAACTCCAGTAGCCGTGGCCGCTGGACGACGATTGTCAGAACGACTGTTCAATAATAAACCGAATGAACGATTAGATTATTCGAATGTACCGACGGTGGTATTCAGTCATCCTGCCATTGGAACCGTTGGGCTTTCTGAGCCCGAAGCTAGAGAAGAGTACGGCGATGCTGTAAAGGTCTATCAGTCGAGTTTCACCGCCATGTACTCTGCTGTAACACAACACCGACAACCCACTCGTATGAAACTGGTCTGCGTCGGAGAGGACGAAAAAGTGGTTGGGGTGCATGTGATAGGCTTGGGTGCCGATGAAATCCTGCAAGGGTTTGCGGTGGCGGTTAAAATGGGTGCAACCAAAGCCGACTTAGATAACACAGTGGCGATTCACCCGACATCAGCGGAAGAATTTGTCACAATGCGGTAGGCTTTGTGCTTGCTGTTTTGCAACAACGCGTTAAAATCGCGCAATGACATTAAAGACTGGATAAAGCATGAACATACGTCCTTTTGAAACTATGAAGCCACAATTGGGTCAACGCGTATTCGTTGATCCGACCGCTTTGGTCGTTGGACAGGTCGAAATTGGTGATGACAGCTCGATTTGGCCGATGGCGGTGTTGCGTGGTGATGTTCATGCCATTTCAATTGGTGCCCGAAGTAGTATTCAAGACGGTGCGGTATGCCACGTTACTCATGCCAGTCATTACAACCCAGACGGTCACTCGTTGGTGATTGGTGACGATGTCACGGTCGGGCACAAAGCAATGCTGCATGGCTGTAAGATCCATAACGAAGTTTTAATAGGCATGGGCTCTGTCGTGATGGACGATGTGATCATTCATTCGAATGTGGTGCTTGGCGCCAACAGTGTGGTTCCTCCGGGTCGTGAGCTTGAAGGAGGATTCCTTTGGGTAGGATCACCAGCGAGAAAGATCCGCGCACTCACCGAAGAAGAAGTCGCCTTTTTTAAATACTCAGCCGATAATTACGTCAAACTGAAAGACCGTTATCTAGCCAGTGCTTAGGCATTGTTGGCAAATATTTGCATCTTTAAAATATCAACTACACTTACTAGCGGGCTCGTTAAAATAGTTCTCAAATAATGCGTCATCGCTCGCTAGTACTTACCATCATCGCTGCCGTCATTTTCGCTTCGGCCTTATTGCAATGGCCGTGGCTGACCTACGCGTGCTGCCTCGCCCTGATACTGGTGGTTATTTGGGACTCGAGAACTCAACCAGTTGAACCTGCAAACACTGCTCCCGTCATCTCGTCTAGTGAACTCAAGGATCACGAAACCTTGATTGATCAAATTCTCAGTTTAGGCGAGGCTGAATTTATTTTATTGAACAATGAATTGACGCAAGCGGCGGGTATTTTAGAAGATGCCAGCTCAGAATTGACTGGATCATTTACAGGTATGCAATCTGCGTCGAGTTCACAGCGTGAAATCTTAATGGAGTTGATTCAGAGCTTAATGGCTTTGGCTGAGCCGACCAAAGACGCGAATTCAGAAATCGAAGAGCGTACGGTGGCGCTTCATGAAATATTCAAATCTTTAATTCAAGAGTGTTCGGCGTTTCACCTTTCTCGTTCTCGAGTGAAAAAGAAATTTGCCGAGATGTCTGATCGCGTGGCTCACGTCGACAGCCTTTTGAGCGATATTAACAGCATAACTGACCAAACGAATTTATTAGCTTTAAATGCTGCCATTGAAGCGGCCAGAGCCGGAGACGCGGGGCGTGGATTTGCAGTGGTGGCCGATGAAGTTCGCGCGTTATCTCAACGTACGCACCAATTTAGCAGTGACATTGCCAGTGACATTCAAACCATTTCATCAACCTTGTTAGAAATTACGGACAATAGCAGTGGGCTATTCACCGACCAAATGACAACACTCGAGCAGCATGAAGATGAAATTGCGGACATGTTTAATGATATTCATCGTGTGGTGGGTGATGCTGAGAAAAAAACAGAAAGCGTTCGCGAGTTGGCCGAGCGAATATCAAGTCATATTAACTCGGGTGTGCAGTCGCTCCAATTTGAAGACATGATTCAGCAGATTTTGGCGCACTTACGCAGTCGACTAGAAATACTGGAATCGTTTACCCAACAAATGAAGCATCTGCCTGAATCCGTTAACCCTGAAGCTCGAGTCACTGCGCTTTCGAACGTCGTACAAGAAAAACGTGAGCAGCTTCAATCATTGCGTTCAGCGGTGTCGCAAAAAAGTATGTCGACAGGTGACGTCGATTTGTTCTAGGTTAAAACGCTTCTTGTTCGAGTTTAGATTTCTTGCGGATGCTCAGCTTCAAGCGGCTCAGTATCGGGTAATTGCCCATGCCATTGCTTGAACGACAAAGCCGCCTGTTCGACCAACATACCCCAACCATCTCGAGTATCTTTTGCTTGCATCTTCTTTGCTTGCTGCAAAAACGCTTGTGCCCTTTCTCCATAGCTGATGTCATAAACATCGCAACCCTTTAGTCCTTGCGGAAAAAATTGTTGAAGGTAATTTGCGCCACTTTCAGAAAGGGTATTGATGATTAGATTTGGTTGAAAAGATTCCGAAAAATAGTGCAACTCGCCTAACGTCTTTAGACGTGTAATTAACTTATCAGCGTTGGCTTTGGTTCGGTTGATCAGTGCAATGGAGCATTGATTTTCAAGCAGTGGTGGTAGAATTGATCGACAAGCACCGCCTGCTCCTAACACGAGAACTTGGCAGTTACGAAAGGGAAAGTCGATACGCTTGAGGTCATTGATTAAACCCTCGCCGTCGGTTGTATCACCGATCAAACGCCCTTGCTCCATCCATAAGGTATTAACTGATTGTGCTAACTCTGCTCGTTCAGTGACTTTATCAGCAAGTTCGTAGGCTTGCTGCTTAAAAGGTAAAGTGACGTTTAACCCGCTGCCGCCCTGCTCAAAAAAGTCATTAACTTCTTCTGCAAAGGTATCAGACGTCGCTAGAATTTTATCGTATTGCAAAGATAACGATAGAGACTTGGCAAACGACTGGTGGATTTTCGGTGATTGGCTATGGGCGATAGGGTTCCCGATGACGGCGCAATATTTCATATCCAACAACTGTTAATGATGTATTAGTCGACTATTGTCGCTTAACCTAGTAGCGAGAGAAACCATTTTTTCGATATGTTTTGTTACTAATCGCTTAAAGAAATAAACAGTTTTTTTGGTAACCTGTCCCCTTCGATTAAATTAAGGATGTAATAAGCGCTATGAACAAACTATCGAAATCTATCGCAGTGAACTCTCTTCGTTGGTTATCCATCTCTGTAGCAGCAGTGACCATGTCGGGCTGTGTGATTGCGATTCACGATGGTGAAATTGAAACCAAATCAGGTTGGGAAATTAAACAGCAAGAGAATGTAGCCCTATTGAGTCAGTTATCCATTGGTTCGAGTATCAATGACGTCACTGAAATTATGGGAGGTGCCGATGACACCGAAGGTTTTGAGAAAGACGGTAAAACCTATATCGTTCTTTATTATCGTACGCGTCGAGTGCACGAAGATGGCCAAACGACTCGAGATGAAACCACACCTGTGGTGTTTGAAGACGGAAAGCTGATTGGCTGGGGTGAGCAGCTGTTAGCTAAGTATCATCCTTAAGGATTAACCGACAACAACTTAAGCCATCGACTACAGCGGAGTGGGACGATGGCGCCTGATCCCAAGAGCACGAGATGATATCTTGGGATCCAACGGAATAGACACCATTCAAGGACGAATGAATCTCTCTCAATGAACCTCTCTCATATATTTTCGCGCGCCGGTGTCGGCATTGAAGCGCCGCAAGTGACCATTGAAACCCATATCTCAAATGGTTTGCCAGCACTCAGCATCGTTGGCTTACCAGAAGCGGCTGTGCGTGAGAGTAAAGATCGTGTGCGCAGTGCACTGATTAACTCAAACTTTGAATTTCCTACGCGGCGCATCACGATCAATCTAGCACCAGCGGACTTACCCAAAGATGGCTGCCGTTTTGACTTACCGATTGCGTTGGGTATTTTAGCGGCGAGTGGCCAGCTTCCCGTGCAGCACTTGGCCAACTATGAGTTTATTGGTGAGTTAGCGTTATCTGGAGAGCTACGGCCTATTCACGGCATATTACCAGCAGCGCTTGCAGCAAAGCGATCGCAAAGAATTTTAGTGTTGCCAGAGCAAAATGCGCCGGAGGCATCGTTAGTTGATGCTGAGCAACTCATTGCTCAGCAACTGCTCGATGTTGTTGCCCACTTAGTGGGACAAAAGCGATTAGATTTAAATCACCCGATTCAATCGGAACAAAGTACTGAGAAGACGCCTGACCTTATTGATGTCAAAGGACAATATGCAGCGAAGCGAGCTTTAGAAATTGCCGCCGCCGGTAAGCACAACTTATTGTTTATTGGCCCTCCTGGAACTGGAAAAACCATGTTGGCAAGTCGGTTATCGGGATTGATGCCCGAATTGTCTGATGAAGAGGCTGTAGACTGTGCTGCGATAGCATCGGTCAGTGGGCGACGACGATTAACTAAGCAATGGAAAGTTCGGCCGTTTCGAGTACCGCATCATACGGCATCGGCCGTTGCTTTGATTGGTGGTGGTAGTAACCCAAGGCCAGGCGAAGTGTCATTGGCGCACAATGGCGTCTTGTTCCTCGATGAGCTCCCCGAATTTGATCGTAAAGTGCTGGAGGTCCTTAGAGAACCGCTTGAATCAGGCTCCGTCACTATTTCTCGAGCGGCACGCCAAGCCGAATACCCAGCCCGCTTCCAGTTAATCGCTGCGATGAACCCATGCCCTTGTGGGCATTTTGGAAACGCTCGTGGGCAATGTCGCTGTTCACCGGATCAAATACGACGCTATTTGCTTAAGTTGTCCGGTCCGTTTCTCGACCGCATTGACTTGCACATAGACGTGCCTTTAATGACGCGCAAAGAGTTTACTGCGCCAGTGGATAGCGCATCGGAATCAACCGCTGAAGTGCGCTCTCGTGTTGAACAGGCGCATGCGGTGCAATACCAAAGGCAGTACAAGCTGAATGGCGACTTGCAGGCATCGGAGTTAGATCAACAGCTTGCGATTGAGCCGGCAGCTCGTGAATTTGTATTGCAGGTGATGGAAAAACTGGGACTGTCTGCTCGAGCCTATCACCGTATTTTGCGTGTTTCTCGAACCATTGCTGATTTAGAAGGCTGTGAGCAGGTTGACCGACAACACGTTTCTGAAGCGATTAGTTATCGAAAGTTTGAGCGTATGATGCAGCAAATTTAGATTTTTAAAAGGATGTCATCTGGGTGAAATAAACTCAATATAAGATATCCATCTCAAAAACGAGCTTTTAATGAGTAATATTTACTGGCAATCTCTTATTGCGGTATTAGAATTGAAAGAGTGAAAAGATTCATCATTTGGTATATCCTAATGGGTAAGTCTTCAGCGGTTTTGTGAACAAATTTTAAGTAGTTTTTGGGCAAAAGCGTGATGGAGCATGGTGAAGGAAGCGAGAAAAATGGAGTGTGGTATGAAGGAAGAGTTCGAAAGTCGTCCGTTCCCGGGCGCGCCTGGCAAGTATAACGTTCAGTTAGCCTCTTGGTTGCCAAAAATCCAAGTCAGTGTCTTCAAAGAGTCGTTGCAAGCGCAAGATTCATGGCGTTGTCGTATTGGTGGGTTAACGATTAATCCCAACAAATGGTTGCACAAAGAGCTTTGGCAGGGACCATTACGCAGTTGATCCTGTGATGGATTGTCAATTTAGAATAATCTAACGTTGGCAATTTTACACGGCTCAATTACAATCTTGATTTGAAAATGCTCCGTTTTACGGGGCATTTTTTCTTTTGAATCAATGTAATTCAAGTTTTCATCTTAGGGTGTACCCCTGTAAATTGAGTAAGTTGCCGTGGCTCACCAGCTAAATGATCGCCAACAACAAGCCGTTAACACCATAGAATCGCCTTTGCTGGTTTTGGCAGGCGCTGGGTCCGGTAAAACCAGCGTGATTACTACCAAAATTGCGCACTTGATTCGTAACGCGGGTTATAAGCCCTCGCAAATCGCTGCGGTTACCTTTACCAATAAAGCGGCCCGAGAAATGAAAGAACGAGTGAGCCAATTGCTCGGAAAAGGCAATACGCGCGGTCTAACTGTCTCCACATTCCATAATCTGGGCTTAAATATTATCCGTAAAGAACACAGGGCTCTTGGCTACAAGGCTAACTTTACGATTTTTGACGACCAAGACACTTTGGGATTGATTCGGGATCTCTGTGGTCGTAATGCTGATGCCGACAAGACCGAATTAATGGCCTTTCAAAACAAAATCTCGCAATGGAAAAATGAACTCAAGTCACCGCAAGACATTGTTAATCAAGTGACTAATCAAGATGATTTGGCGGCTGCAAAATTGTACGAACTCTATGATCGTAGTATGCGGGCATACAATGCCGTTGATTTCGATGACTTGATTCGATACCCGGTTGTTTTGTTTCAAGATAACCCAGACATATTACAAAAGTGGCAGCACAAAATTCGATACCTCTTGGTCGATGAGTATCAAGATACTAATACTTGCCAGTACGAATTAGTTAAGCTGCTTTGCGGCCGCTTTGGATTGTTCACCGTCGTTGGTGATGATGATCAATCTATTTATTCTTGGCGGGGTGCTCAGCCTGAAAATTTAGCGTTGTTACAACAAGACTATCCCAATCTAAAGGTAGTAAAACTTGAACAGAACTATCGCTCGTACGGTCGTATTTTAAAAGCCGCTAACCAAGTTATTGCGAATAATCCTCATGTTTTTGAAAAATCAATTTGGTCTGATAAGCAATACGGAGATCCGATTCGTGTCGTTGTGGCCGATAATGAAAACCATGAAGCGGAGCGTGTTGCGAATGAAATTTTGGCACACAAACTTCGGCACGGAACCGACTATTCTGATTACGCTATTTTATACCGTGGCAACCACCAAGCGCGCTTTATGGAGCGGGCTTTAGTCACCAAGCAAATTCCCTATACGGTCAGCGGCAGCACTTCATTCTTTTCTCGCACGGAAATCAAAGATATTTTGGCTTACCTTCGTTTGATCGTTAATCAAGATGATGACAATGCATTTTTACGCGTGGTGAATACACCGCGACGTGAAATTGGTCCCACTACATTAGAAAAGCTTGGTTTGTATGCACAACAGCGTCATATCAGTATGTATGAAGCATGTTTCGAAGAAGGCATAAAGGAAGAGCTACACACTAAAGGTTATGCGGCTATTACACGCTTCGTTGAGCTGATCGCACGAACGGAAGATAGCGTAAAGCGTGGCGATGTTATGGCGGTGTTACACGAATTGATTGCCTACATTGGGTATCATGGATATTTGTATGACCAATCAAGTAGCACCAAAGCGGCGGAGTTTCGCTGGAGTAATGTTCAACAACTGTTGGAATGGGTCGATCGAGAAATCCAAAATCTTGAAGAGGATGATGACAATCCATTAGCACGTGCATTAAATAAACTGTTGTTACGAGAAATGCTCGATCGAAACGAAGAAGATGAAGAACAAAATGAAGTTCAATTGATGACGCTGCATGCTTCAAAAGGATTGGAATTTAATCATGTTTATTTGATTGGCATGGAAGAAGAACTATTGCCTCATCGTTCTAGTATTGAAGAAGACAATATCGAAGAAGAGCGGCGTTTAGCGTATGTGGGAATTACTCGAGCACAAAAAACACTTACCATGACTTACGCGCGTCAGCGAAAGCAGTATGGTGAGTTAGTTGATTCGGAACCAAGTCGATTTTTATTTGAAATGCCACAAGATGATATGATTTGGGAAGAACAGCAATTACCACAAAGTGAAGAAGAGCGACAACAAAAAGGTCGTCGCAATATGGATGCACTGAGAGCAATGTTAACCGATGATTAACAATTCTATTCCGGCAAAGTTAAATACAGATTTTTGTTGTCTCGGTCTATTGTAATGGTAAAGTGCTTTAGAACGTCATAACCGACTACAAGATAATCTTTAGTATTAACATCATTATCACTTACAAGATGAAGCTCAACATTTTCTAAGCTATATGGTCCAATTTGAAAATTGTTTGTTTTACCATGCTGGTATGTCAAATGTTCTTCATGTAATCCGGAGTTGTTGGTCGACTGACTAGGCCATTCTTTAACTTTCGAATACCAAGAAGCATCCTTAATTAAATTATGTGTGAGAAATGTTCGGCTCGCGTTACCAGTATCTAACAACGTCTTCAACTCGAAACCATCAATCGACGATTTGAAGAAAATACTTGATCCAGAAACTTGCAATGGAATAGCCAACTTTTCTGGATATCGAAATGCATTCGAAGACGCGATGCGTAGTTGTAAATTGGGGTAGTCAATTTGAATGACCGGTGCTCCAAGAAAATCCATACCTAAGATGGGTGGGTAAGTGCTGTCGTCCGGCATTAACACAAACTTTACATCGCTTTTAAATACATTAGGCAAAGCGACGCTTGTTTCTTTACTGAGAAAACGTTTTTTTGACCCGGTGACACCGTGTACTTTAATCGACTGCCGAGAGCGTTTAACACTGAGTTCTTCAGCAATTTTTCCGCTCAGAACACTTCTATTTGCACCAGTATCTAGAATGGCTTCTGTCATCACCCCATTTATTTCAACTTGGATATAGATGTGATTCCCTTTTAATTCAAAGGGTACCCACTGAGAAACCATCGCTTTCTCATCTGAGTAGCTGATCTTTGCGAAAGTAAATAGAAGTCCAATAATTATGTAGCGAGCTGCTCTTAACATTTAAATATCCCTAAAAGGTGTCATTTCATTGAAATTAAACGGTTTTTTACTGAGTTTTCACGCTCAAGTCAAATTGAAACGATGACCTTCCGCTTTCGGGGTTAATACAATTACTCAGAGCGTTGATGGTTTCTATTTTAATTTCGATGAAACTCATCAACCATTGAACGCATTTTGGCTGCCAGACTGGTCATCTCTTCACCTGCCGAAATGGTCTGTTTAGAATAATGTGCGGTCGATTCAGAAATTTTTTGAATGCTTTGCAATAACTGGTCAATTTGATTCGCCAAATGTTGTTGTTGCTCGCTGGTATTTCGAGTGGCTTGATTGCGACGAGAAATTTGATCCACTGCTTCTTGAATTTGCGTAATGGCTTGTTGGAGTTGTTCGGCTTCTTGTGCCGACGCTAAGGTTTTCTCTCGACTAGAGGTCATTGAATTAACCGCTTCGCCGACGCCTTTGTGTAATGATTCTACGGTTTGTTCGATCTCTTGAGTGGAGGTTTGTGTTCGCGACGCAAGTGTTCTGACTTCATCGGCAACCACGGCAAATCCTCGTCCTTGTTCGCCGGCTCTGGCAGCTTCAATGGCAGCATTTAAGGCGAGTAGATTGGTTTGTTCCGCGATGTTTTTAATGACATCGAGTACTTGCGCAATATTGTCACTTTGCTTAGCGAGTCGATCGATCACTTGCACCGAGCTATTGATTTCAGCACTTAAGGCATCACTGGATTGCTTTGCTCGATGCATAATATCAACACTGGTACTGGTTTGTTGGTTTGAGTTATCGACGGCTGTTTGCACACCCTGAGTATTTTCTGAAATTTCATTAACAAAGGTTATTAGTTGATTAGTCGCCGATACGATTTCTTTTGTGGTGGATTGTTGTTCGCTAATAACGCTTCCTGTTTGTTGCGCAATATCTTCAACCTTTTGCGCTTGTTTGGAAACTTCATCGGAAGCACTTTCTAAAGTAATCAATAAATTCCCAACTTTTTTAATCATCCAATTAAATGATTTTTTCAGAGAGTTCATTTCATCATTGGTTTCAAAATTTGCTCGTGCGTTTAAGTCACCGGTGGCAAATCGCTCAGCCGTTTTTATCAACGTGCCTATACTCATGCCGATCGAAAATGACATTCCTATGAATAAGTAAGCAGTAAATACGACCGAAATAGCAACAATAACCAGTAAAGTTATAAGCGCTTGATTTTCGTGTGCTACGCGCTCATTGAGTAGGTTTTGCAATAGTGAGTGACCTTGTTCTATAGCCAGATCAAAAGGCTTCGCTTGTTGTTCGAAAAAAGTTAAGTAATCATTGGCTGTGATCGTTATGTCAACGGCGATGAAAAAGTTTTCATCTAAAAATGTGATGCTGTCATCGTAACTATTTTTGAGTTGCTGTTGAGCTTGAGACAGTGAAGAAAGTTTGTCTGAAATATTACTTTGATTGTTATTGTACTTTTGTAATTGCTCGGCGTTGTTGATAAATCGGTCAAGAGACGCTGACATATCGTCATACAGGCTTTGCTCAAAGGGTACCGAGGTTAAACCAAAATAGCCTACGGTTTGTGCACGAAGTAGAGGTTCTTGGTAAGTATAAATGTCTTTACTGAGCCATTGACCTAAATAAAAGGTGGCCAATTCTGGATCGTTGGTGATGCCAGATTCATTGGATAATATTTGGTACAACTGCAGTACTTCTGCTTGAGGCTTAGATAATGCTAAATACCATTGTGTGGCGGGTGAGCGTGGATCCATCGTGAGATTCTTAGCATCTTCAATGGCGTTTTTGATTAAACCGACTTGCTCGATGAATTTCGGGTTTTTTACAAAAGCGTTGTCACTGCTTTCTAAACTGGCAAGTTGTTTGTCAATGTCTTCGGCAATCTGATTCCGTTTGTTTAACTGTTGTTCACTTAAGTCTCTTTGCGCCATCATAGTTTCTAAGGTGAACTGATGGGTCGATCGATAGACTTGGTGAATCTTCGGAAATAACTGCAGTGCCAAACTTTCTCTCTCGGTGCGTTCAATAGAATTTAAGACTTGGCTCAAGTAGCCATAACCCAGCACAATGAGAGGCACTAAGAAAATGGCCGACACCAAAATAAATTTGCCGGAGTATTTGAGGCGATTCATGAATAAAATCGCCGGCATAAACAACTGTTGCATAGAAGACCTAATAAGCGTTAAGCGAATATTCGTATCTGTGCTTATAACTATAGTTCAATTTGAGTTGAGCGAGAGAAATTGGCGATTGCTCAGCAATCGCCGCTATGGAAGGGTCGTCAATATATAACGTCGTTGTTTTTCATGGCTTAACGCTCGAAATAGAAAGGCTTCCGTAATTTGGGGTGGTTACCGACTTGATTCATAGTTTCTACGTCATACAGTCGGCCATTTAGCATAACCTGATCAACTTGATCTGATTGGCGAATGTTTTCTAGTGGGTTAGCATTGAGAATGACCAAGTCAGCCAGTTTACCTGGTTCAAGCGAGCCGAGGTCATTGTCTAAACCTAAATAGCGCGCACTGTCGATGGTGGCTGTTCTAAGCGCTTGCAATGGCGTCATACCACCTTGTGCGAACATCCAGATCTCCCAATGAGAGCCAAGTCCCTCGCGTTGTCCGTGTGCGCCCATATTGACTCCAACGCCTAAAGATTGAAGCTTCGCAGCGACTTTGGCGACATTAACGTGATTGTAATCTTCTTCTGGTGCGAGAGTTCGGCGAATCGCTCTTGGCCACAATACATCCTTTGGCACATACTTGGATAACAGTGGGTGTTTCCAAACCTCTTGATGTTGATACCAATAGTTTTCGCCCCAAATGCCGCCGTACGCAACCACTAGGGTCGGAGTGTAGCCAACCTGAGTTTGTGACCATAATTGCTCCACATCGGCATAAATTTCTGCCGTAGGAAAAGAGTGCTCAATGCCAGTATGGCCGTCGACAATCATGGTTAAGTTATGCTGAAGTAATGAACCTCCCTCTGGAACGACCATCAGGCCTGTTTGCCGAGCAGCGTCGAGAATTTGCTGACGTTGATCACGTCGTGGCTGGTTATAGGATTTTACGCTGATCGCGCCAACAGACTTCATTCGTTGCAAATGATCCAAAGCGTCTTTGCGAGCATCAACTTCCGCCATTATGGAGGCTTCGGCACCGTATAGTATGGTCCCTGTCGAAAAAATTCGAGGGCTGACGATCATCCCCTTTTTCGCCAATTCGCTTGCGGCAAAAATCGTTGATGTATCGTTTGAAGGGTCGTGCAATGTGGTCACCCCAAAGGCCAGCGACGCGTAGTTAACCCAGTTTTGCTGAGGAATAATTTCCGTTCTGCCCTGCGCGCCATGCCAGTGCACGTCGACCAGCCCAGGAATAATGGTTTTTCCGGCTAAATTTATTCTCTTTGCACCGCGAGGAACGGTAAGCCTACCGGTCTCACCAATCGCTGTAATACGGTTGCCCTCAATGACTATTTCGCCATTTTCAATGACTTGATCGTTCTTCATTGTGATGATTCGGGCGTTAGACAGTAAATAACTTCCGCGCGGAACGTCGGTACTGGCTTTGAAGTTAAGCTCAGTGATGGTCGGCGCAGAAAATTCTCCTGCTGCATTTTTCTTCACCGAAAACAGACTGGCACCTTGAGACCAGTACAAAGAGTCGCTGTTGGCCGTCCAACTTAAATTTTCGCCAGAGAAGGTACTGACTCTTTGAACAGGAAAGGCATTGCCTTTAGCGCCGCTATTAATACTGTGTCCGGTTTCTGTAAAAGGGGCTAGATACACTTGATAACGTTCGACAAATGCCACCCATTGCCCATTCGGAGACACCTTAAACTCAGTAGCCCAAGGTGTTGATAGACGAACCTGCCTATCGAATCCGTCCAAGTTAATGTCGACCAATGACTGCTTGGCTTCCTTACCATGATGTGTTGTCTCGGTGACCCACAAACGTTCGTTACTATTGGCAAAATGAGGATGGCTGCCGGTGCCACTTACAAAGGTGATGTCATCGCCATCGTCATCCATGATGTAAATGCCCTCTCGTTCACCATAACTTGTACCTAGCAGGTTGCTGCCGGGTAGTTTTTGGAAAGCTATCTTTTCGCCATTGGGTGAAAATGAAGGGGCGATGTAGTGGCCGGGTTGCTGAGTTAATGCCTCACCGCGTCCACCGCTTGCTCGTACTTTACGAACACTGCCAAAGCTTTGATCATTCCAAGTGGTATATACGATGTATCGACCGTCAGGTGAATAACTGGGGTAAAACTCAAAGTGGTCGTTCTGGCGGGTAAGCCGGGATGGCTTTCCATCAGGTAAAGACTTTCGATAGAGGTGTCCGAGTGCCTGAAACACCACTTCATCTCCTGTTGGCGAAACTTGCACCCAACGCAGCATTTTTACATCGAACTCTTCCGGACTGACGTTCACTCCGAAGCGAACAGCAGAGCGAATTTCGCGGCGATCAGTTATCTGAAATGGAATGTCTTTGACCGCTAAAGTTTGCGTATTTAAGCGTTTAATTTTTCCGCCTGCCCAAAACACAATATCGTTACTGTCCGGCAACCATGCGATATTCGGGTAAACGCCATGGATTGCCCATGTTTCTTGCATATCGCGGTCTAACTGTTGATAAACCGGAGCGATTTTACCCGTCTCTAACTCCTTGATGAATAAGCTGGATTGATTGCGTATTCGGCGTACGAAGGCGAGCTTTTTACCATCTGGTGAAGGTGCCGGACGTACTGCGCCACCAGGTCCACTCACTTCTTTTTCGATGTCTCCGTTGTGGCGATTAACACTGAAAATTTCATAAATTTGCGAGTTCGAGTTTTTGCTGTATTCGAATACTTTGCCAGGCGTAGAATCTCGGCTGAAAAATACCTTCTTACCGTCAGGTGAGAACACCGGCTCTCCGAGATCTTTTTGATCGTTAGGGCGCTTGGTCAGTTGAACGCCCTTCCCACCACTGATGTGGTACATCCAAATTTCTCCGGCTCCTAATGAGCGACGAGAAGTAAAGTGTTTTCGAGCGACTAAAAACTGACCATCGGGAGACCAAGCGGGATTGTTAAGCAGTCGAAATTGTTCATTAGTAATTTGTTTGGCATTCTTGCCATTGCGATTCATAACCCACAGGTTGTCGCCACCACCGGCATCTGATGTGTAGGCAATGTATTGGCCATCGGGACTGAATTTCGGTTGCATGTCCCAAGCCATTCCTGAGGTTAGTTTTGTCGGACTTCCGCCTTCGATGGGCATTGAATAAAGATCGCCGAGTAAGTCAAAGACCAACGTCTTGCCATCGGGAGATACATCGATATTCATCCAAGTACCGCTGCTCACGTTAATATCAACCCACTGAGAATCCCCTGGCGGCTGATTGACTGTCCAAGTCGGTGAGTCGCTTTTTTGTTCCGCATGGCTAAGTGAGCCAAAAAGACCAAGTAACAGGACTAAGGCGCTTTTGACTGCAGGGTTTTTGGCGATTGCCGTTAGAATTGAGAAGCTCATGACAAAATTCCCATTTTTAATATGATTTACTTATGCTTTCGTGCTTTTTATGCTCTCCAGACTATAGTTCAGTTGAGCAAGGAAAGAAATGCTCTCGTTGTGGACGATAAAAGTGTATAAAGAGTAAAAATCGACTGAAATTTCAACAATTTGCTTTGAATTTCTCAAATATATATTAAAATGTGATGTAGTTCTCGAAAATTGCGGGTGTGTGGTGAGTTTGCTCAAAAATCTTCTTCAAAAATCCAAACAGAGCATTAGTTTAAAGCTGGATAACGGCCGATTAGACTATTGTCTATTTGAGCCAAGCATCTCTGCTCCAACAATCTCAGCTGCTGGGGTTGAGGAACTCTCTCAAGAAGCACTCGAAACGGAATTTAAACGCATTATTAATCAGGTCGATGGTAAAGGTCGTGATGCGCACTGGGTACTTCCGACATCGAGCTATCGTTTACTCACCATTGAAAAGCCAGCCGTGCCTGATGAAGAATTGCCACAAGCCATTCAGTGGCAAGTGAAAGATTTAATCGATACGTCGCTCGAACAAGCGGTGATCACCTCGTTTGACTACCCCGAGAGCCTAGCCGGTCCAAAGCGTTTGTTTGTTGTGGTCGCACGTCGCGACGAGGTCATGCAAATTATTGAACTGTCGAAAGAATCTGGCTTAGAGTTGAAAACCATCGGTATTGAAGAGCTTAGCTTAGGCCAGTTGTTAAGTGAGCAGTTATCCGATGGACAAAACTTGGCGTTTATTGCGGAGTCTTCCAGCGGCCTAACTATCAACTGTTTCTTAGGTCATGAATTTGTGTTCACCCGTTCATTGCCCAACGTTTACCTTCCGGATGATGACCCAGAGCTTTTTCTAGATTTGGATGACGCACAACCGAACGCTGCAACCGACAGTGATGACCAGTGGCTTCTCGAAGTGCAAAGAACGCTTGATTATTATGAAAGTCAAATTGCGAAGCGCTCAGTGACCAAAGTTGTGGTTCCGCAACTTGGCAAAAGTACTGAGACTATCGTCAGTTCATTGGAATCAAATTTAGGTTTGAAAGTTGAAGTGTTTACCTTTGCTGATTTGTGCTTACTGTCAGATGGGCTGAGTGAGCAAAAGTTGAGCAAACACCTGACGGTTTGCGGTGGTTGTTTAGGTAATACAGAGAGACCAAATGCAACAAGTTAATCTTTATTTAGACGAGTTTAAGCCGCGCAAAGAGTCGTTGACCTTTGAACAGTTTATTATTGCCTCGGTATCATTGTTGTTACTTTATAGTGCGCTTGGGTGGATGATGGCGTCTGATACTCAGTTGCTTAAAGATCAAGTTCGGCAAGAACGAGCCATGTTAGAGCCAATGAAAGCTCAGTTAAAAGAAATAGAAAGTTTAATGGCGAGTCGGCCTGATCAAGCTCGAATTGACCAACAGATTTCGCAACTTGAATACGATATTCAGAATAAAACAATGGCTTTGCAAACTTTTCAAAGCTCAGATATTTCTGCAAGTGATGGGTTCAGTCGGTTGTTCGTTGATTTAGCTAAAAATAATCAAAGAGAAATTTGGTTAACGCATATTTCAATTGAAAAGGATACGTTAACTTTATCTGGCCAAACCATTAAGCCAGAACTCATATCCGACTGGATCACGGTGATGGCGAAACACGCTACTCTAAATCGTGAATATCAATCCGTTGAAATTAAACAAAATGAAATCAATCAAAGAGTCTATGATTTCCAGCTTTCAGGTGGGGTAATCGTGCATCATGAGTGATACGAACTTATCTCCGATTAAAGCAAAGTATTTAGCCTTGCCAACTCGACATCGATTAATGGCCTTAGGGCTTTTTGCTGCGGTTAGCGTATTGGTCTTCGAACTTGCCTGGTACAGGGGAATTGAAGAACAGCAAAAAGAGTTGAAGCAGCAAATTTCGAAAATAAAGAAAGAGCGGCAAAATCTAGACAGTAGTATTCAGCAACGAAATTTAGAATTGCTTGGACACTCAAGGTCAACCCGAAGTGGTCGTGTTATTGCACTGCGTGAACAAGAACAGGTACTGGATCAAAATTTAGCCGAATACGCTCAACTTGTTTCTCCGCGTCAAATGCCAGAGTTATTAAGAAGTTTCTTTTTAAACAGTAAAAAATTGACGCTACAGTCGTTAACGAAGCTTCCGGTAAAATCAGCTTTTAGCCACAGAGTCAAAATACTGGATAAGTCGGAAGAAAAGGCCGCCAATGCATTGGAGTTTTATCGTCATGATTTTTCAGTGACATTATCGGGAGGTTACTTTGAACTGAGTGAGAGTTTACAAGCGCTTGAGAAGCTCAACTTAAAAATTTACTGGGACAGTATTGAATATCAAGTTGTCGACTATCCCAAAGCAGAAATCACCTTAATTGTGTATACCTATAGTTATGATAAAAATTGGATTGGCGCTTAGTTTTTTAATTTTATTTTGTTTCGACGTGATGGCTGCCGAGCAACAGCAGGATCCGACGCGTCCATTGATTAATGTGAATGCTTTCGTATCACCTGTGTCTGTGGCTAAACCAGCAGAAAAAAAACAGAGTAAAAATAATTTAATGGCAATCATAAAACAAGGTCGCCATCTTAAAGCAGTGATAGACCATAGAACGGTCAAAGTGGGTGACTTAATCAATGGTTATCGAGTTAATAAAATCGATGGAAATACTGTCACATTATCGCGATCAGGAAAAAATAAGATTTTAACGTTAGTTCCTTCGATTAAAAGTGTTGAATCACAAGGTTAAACGAGTCTATGAAATTACGAAACTGGATAACTCCTGCGGTCTTAATGTTGAGCTTAAGCAGCTGCTCAACGACAAGCACTAACTCAAATTCCAGCAAAGATAAATTTGTCGATCAAGCTTTTCAAGAAAAAGCTAAGCCAACCACGCCTGCTCCAGATCAATCTCAAATCCTCGAGTCACTGATGCCCAAAGTTACTTTGGGTGAAAGCAAAACGGTTGCGGCGAAACGATTTGATGTTAAAGCCGATAAGTTACCCTTGAATCTATTTCTAATGGGCTTAGTTGAAGATACTAACCTTAACATTTTGGTCGATCCTAATCTAACGGAACCAGTGACTCTGCAGTTATCAAATGTAACTATCGAAGAGGTGTTGGCGGTACTTGAGCGAACGCATGATATTGATGTTCAGCAACAAGGTAAAATCTATTACGTCGGTGGATCAAAATTACTAACGGCAGTCTACCCGCTCGATTATCTTAACTTGCAACGTCAAGGCACGTCACAAACCCAAGTAAGTTCAGGGCAAATTTATTCGAAAGGACAAAGCCAGCAAAACTCGGGCTCTAACTCTGGGTCGACTCAAGGTGGTCAAAATAATGTTGCTACGGTAAATTCTTCAAAGATAGAAACGGCTTCCGAAACTAACCTATGGGAAGAAGTTCAAAAAGCGCTAAACGCCATTGCTAGCCAAGATCAAGACAGTATGGTTATGGTTAGCCCACAAACCGGTATTGTTTTAGTTAAAGCTCGACCGATGGTGCAACGTCAAATTGCTGAGTATTTAGGTGTCGCTCAAGCAAATCTCGGCCGTCAGGTAATTCTCGAAGCTAAAATTCTTGAAGTCAGTTTAAACGATGATTTTCAGGCGGGTGTTGACTGGTCGCAAGTCAAAACCAATGGTGCCGGTAATATTATTGCACTGGGTCAACTCGGCCAAGTTTTAGATACAGCCGCAGAGGCGAATCCGATCAATGGTGTGTTTAACTTATTGTACGAAACGGATCCCAACGATCCAAACCCATTTAGCGCAACGGTACAATTGCTTGAGCAACAAGGTGACGTCAAAGTCTTATCCAGTCCGCGTATTTCTACGATTAACAACCAAAAAGCGGTTATTAAAGTGGGTACTGACGAGTTCTTTGTGACCGACATTAGTACAACGACGACATCGGGATTAAATTCAACAACGACACCTGACGTGACCTTGACGCCCTTCTTCTCTGGAATAGCGCTCGATGTCATGCCACAAATTAGTGCTAATGGTGAAATTATTTTACATGTACATCCTTCCGTTAGTGAGGTGAAAGACCAAACAAAACTGATTCAAATAGGCGATCAAGATTTATCACTTCCCTTGGCATTAAGTAGTATTCGTGAATCTGACTCGATTGTGAAATTGCGCAGCGGACAAGTCGTCGTGATTGGCGGTTTGATGCAAAATCAAGTTGTGAAAACAGACTCCGGTGTCCCTGTTCTTAGTAGCATTCCGGTCATTGGTAACCTTTTCAAACAGCAACGCGATAAAACAGTAAAGAGTGAATTAGTGCTATTGTTGAAAGCTACGGTGATTGATCAATCGCAATGGGAAGATGCTGTTAAAGAATCAAAGCAGCGCTTCGAACGATTTAATTCAGGTTCGTAACGATTATGTATCTGTATCATTTCGGATTACGAAAACTGCCGTTTTCGTTAACGCCAGATACAGAGCTATTTTGTTCACTTCCTAGTTACAAAGAAGCTTTAAACACCATTCATTTTGCGTTAACGACGGGCGAGGCATTTTGTTTAGTAAGCGGTGAAGTTGGCACAGGTAAAACCATGCTTAGCCGCTGGCTGATCAATAAAATTTCTGAACAGCGAATCATTGCATACCTTCCCAATCCGGTCTTGAATCCGAGAGAAATTAAGCTCGCGTTAGCTAGTGAGCTAAATATTCGGATAACCAAAAATTTAACCGATGACCAACTAGTACCGCGAATTCAGAAGCGTCTTATAGAGTTGAATAAGAAGCATGGACCGGTTGTTCTAATCATCGACGAAGCCCAAACAATGCCCGATGAAACGTTAGAAGCTCTCAGACTGTTTACTAATTTAGAAACGGAGACTAGCAAACTGCTTCAGATTGTTTTATTTGCACAACCGGAACTGATAGAAAAGCTTAACCAAAAGCATTTACGACAATTAAGGCAGCGAATAGCATTTCAATACCGGCTCAGCCGTTTTAATCGAATTGAAACTCAACAATACATAGAGCACCGAATAAATCGATCGACTTCGCAAAAAGGCCACTCTTTTTTTTCAAGTTCAGCCTACTCTGCAATATTTTATGCGAGCGGTGGAATTCCGCGATTAGTTAATATACTTGCTCATAAATCTTTAATGCTAGCGTTTGGAAAAGGCAGAAGAAAAGTCAGAATTAATGAGGTACTTGGTGCCATTAATGATACCCAGGATGCAAATAGCAACTTACGCTTTATTAAGCGCCTCTTTCTTGCCGGAGGGTTAGTTCTCTTTAGTAGCAGCGCACTCGCATATTGGATTTTATTATGAGTGTTGTAAACCAAATGCTCAATGATTTAGAGCAATCTAAACAAACCAATAAGCTCTTGCTTGATCAAGGTACGGTTGATTCAAATACAACGCGCTTCAAAAGATCGCCATTTGCATTGTTGTTGATGGTAATCATCTTAGTTGCTGTTACAGCTTTCGTGTACGCTCAAAACTGGAGGAGCCAAGCGAATCAATCTGGAGAGCAATCATTTGATAAGAATGCACAAGCTATAGGTATTTCAAATAGTGAAAGCACAGTTGGTCTAAGCGCAGTTAGTCAAAGCAGAGACAGTAAAATCACAAATAACCAAGTCGATAAAGGGCCAACCTTAAGCACTATTGATAAAGTTGAATCTGCAGAAAATACGACCGAAAGAGCAACAATAATTTCTGATGCATTAGTAACTAAGATCAATTCGAATGCATCTCGACTTTCTCAACCTCAGAATTTAGGTAGAGATAATAATGACCCAAGAAAAGAACAACACAAAGATGAACTAGCGATACAAACAATAGAGAACGAATCAAATCATGGCGCTGGATCCAGTCGAGAAGTCGAACCTCAAAAGGACGCTAATAAAGTTTCTCAAGAAAAGATAATTGCCGCAACTCGTGTACCAAGTAATGAGAAAGTGCAGCCGTTAAGCACTAACAATAAATCAGTTAAATCCGTATCGTCACAGCAGTATTTAGAAAACCAGTTAGTTGAAATTGATTCTCTTATTGGGCAAGGCTTTTTACAGCTGGCTAAGGAAAAACTATTAACGTTAATACCCAGTAATCAAAAAGAAGTGAGATTACTTGAGCGTTATGCTTTTGTTTTGTCAGAGTTGAATGAACAGGAAGAATTGGTCGAGTTTTTAGAGTCGAATATTTCGCAACAAGTAAATGTCTATCATTTTAAACTAATGCTTGCACGACAACATGCTAAAAACAAACGCTGGCAAACAGTGATTAGAATAACCGAAAACATCGACAGTAGTCATCATGATCTATTGCTGATGAGAGCGTTGGCGTTTCAACAGAGCAATAAGCACGACATGGCAATTGAAGAATATCGGAAACTTTTAGTGCAAGATTCAAATCGTGGCGATTGGTGGATAGGCTTAAGTATTTCGCTGGAAAATATGAGTCAGAATGAAGCGGCTAGACGGGCATTAGAGCGAGCACTTACAGATTCTCGTCTGTCAGACGTTCAAAAAAATTACATTCGCAATAAAATACATAACTTAGCAGGTTAACTCAATGCTACGGAAGAAAATTCGTTTAGGTGATTTACTAGTTGAAGGTTCGGTTATTACTGAGAGTCAGCTAATGGATGCACTTAAGCAGCAAAAGACAACAGGTCAACGGTTAGGTTCAACACTCGTTAACTTAGGGTATGTTGGAGAAGAACAACTGCTGCGGTTTTTAGCTCAGCAATTGGAAATTAAGTACATTGACTTACCCAATTTTAAGGTCAATCAAGATTCGGTTAAGCGTTTGAGCGAAATGCAAGCTCGGCGCTTTCGAACCCTAGTTTTAGACGAAAAGGAAAATTATTATTTAATTGCTATGGCCGATCCAACGGATCTTGATCGGTTTGACCAAGTTCAGCAAATACTCGGAAAGACGGTTGAAGTTACGGTTGCCAAAGAAGCCGATATTATTAGAAATATTGATCTCTTTTATCGTAAAACCAGTGAGATTAGTTCGCTTGCTGAAGAACTGCAAGATGAATTGGGAACCGAAGAGTTTGAGTTACCTGGTTTAGGCGATACTACAGAATCGGATGAAGCACCTGTCGCTAAACTGTTGCAAAGCGTATTTGAAGAAGCCGTTCAGTTACAAGCGTCGGATATTCATATTGAACCTGATCAAGATGTATTACGAATTCGCTTGCGAGTCGATGGAAGTCTACAAGAGCAGGTGATGAAAGAGAAACGAATCGCACCGGCCCTAGTACTTAGGTTAAAGCTTATGTGCGGGCTTGATATTTCAGAGAAACGCAAACCGCAAGATGGGCGCTTTAATATTAAAGTACGCGGACACAATGTTGACGTTCGACTTTCGACCATGCCCGTGCAATTTGGCGAGTCTGTGGTTATGCGACTGCTTGATCAAACCAGCGGAATTATAAAAATGGATGCCATGGGTATGGCGCCTAAATTGCTAAGCCAATTTAAACAATTGCTACGCTCACAGCATGGAATGATTTTAGTAACCGGCCCTACTGGCTCGGGTAAAACGACAACGCTCTATTCTGCGTTGTCTGAATTAAACTCTTCTGAAAGAAAAATTATTACGATTGAAGATCCGGTTGAATATTATCTGTCTCGAGTGAATCAGGTACAGGTGAACAATAAAATTGGATTGGATTTTGCTAAGGTACTGCGCGCTGTTTTGCGACAAGATCCCGATATTGTACTGATTGGAGAAATGCGCGATCAAGAGACTGCAGAGATTGGTTTACGCGCCGCTATGACGGGGCACCTTGTGTTGTCTACGTTGCACACCAATGACTCTATTTCGTCAGCTCTTCGTTTAGCGGACATGGGTGCTGAACCCTATTTAGTCGCAAGCGCTCTGCGCGGAATCGTCGCTCAAAGATTAGTAAAGAGAAATTGTGCTTACTGTTCGCAACCACATAAGTTAGATGCTCAAGATAAAAATTGGCTTGCGACGTTAGGTCATCATAAGTATCAAGAGCTCGAGTTTAAGAAAGGTAGTGGATGCTCTCAATGTAACAATACCGGTTATCGAGGACGAGTCGCTATCCACGAAATGTTGGTTCTTGATGATGCAATGCTCAGTGCTCTACGTCGACATAATATCGATGAATTTACTCAGCATGCTCAGAAATCAGAGTTCTATACACCACTACTCGACAGCGTACTTGCGCTTGCCGCTGAAGGTGCCACTTCTCTTGAAGAAGTCTATCGAATAGGTGAGACCGTAGAGCAAACGGATCTATTACCCAGCATCGATGAAGCGTCAACGGCTTCGGAGGCTGAATAACGATGGCTGTTTTCGAATATCGAGCTCGTAAAGAAAACGGCGATGCTGTTAGCGGAGCATTAGAAGCGGTCTCTAAAGAAGCCTTGGCTTCAAGGTTACAAGGCCAGGGGCTAGTTCCTGTTGAAATAAAAGAACAAGTAGAAAAAGCGCCAAGTCTTTTTGAAACCCTTGCCGATGTTTTTAAACCTCGTCATGTAAAAACATCTGAACTCGTTATGTTTTCTCGTCAGATGTACAGCTTAACGAAGGCCGGTGTTCCGTTAAATCGAAGTATCGTCGGCTTGATTGAAACTTCGCACAGTCCACCGCTGCGGGAAGCCTTGAAAGATATACTCGAGGGATTGACCTCGGGTAATGATTTGGCGAGTTGCTTTTCAAAGCACCCGAATATATTTAATTCCTTTTATGTCAGTCTTGTTCACGTCGGTGAAAATTCTGGGAATTTAGAAGAGGCATTTTTGCGACTTTCGAGTTATCTAGAGTTGGAAGAAGAAAATAGAAATCGTGTTAAATCAGCGATGCGATATCCAACGGTTGTATTTTCTATCTTGGTGTTAGCTTTTTTCGGGATCAATTGGTTTGTCATCCCTCAGCTATCGGCCCTATTTAGCAAATTGTCTTCTGAGCAATTGCCTTTGATAACTCGTATGCTCATTGGCACGTCTGATTTTTTCATCGATTATTGGTGGCTGGTGATCGGCGTAACAGCGACTATAGTTGTGAGCTTTTTAAATTACATTGAAACAGATATCGGCCGCCTTAAGTGGGACAAGCTAAAATTAAAAATGCCAATTTTTGGCAGTATTATTTATCGGTCCTTGTTGGCTCGTTTCGCGCGAGCCTTTGCAATGCTGTCTCGATCGGGAGTTTCGGTAACTCACGGACTCAATGTCGTCGCTATGGTAGTCGATAATAAATTTGTCGGTGGACATGTGTTAGACATGCGTTCAGCGGTTGAACGCGGAGAAAGCATTACTTCTGCAGCGTTTCGTACCAAAATGTTTTCATCGCTAACGATGCAAATGTTGCAGGTCGGCGAAGATACCGGACAGATTGATAACATGATGGAAGAGGTCGCCGATTTTTATGAACGAGAAGTTGACTACGATGTTAAGAAAATTGGTGACTACATTGAGCCTGTTATGATTATTATTGTTGGAGCTCTAGTTCTTTTATTGGCACTTGGCGTATTTTTACCCTTGTGGGAACTGGCGGCGACTGCGTTATAAAATGCTCAATCGTCGCTCGAGCCTCATCGGCTGGTTATTGGTTTTTATTTTATTTTCGATCATTGTGGTTGCGATTCGGCAGTTTCCTGATGTTGAAGAGTCGCGCAAACGACATTTGAAAATGTTATCGATGACAACGTCTGCGTTTCAGCAAACCGTCATCTACAGTCATTTAAAATACCACAGCGCCAAGCATAAAGGCGCTGCCTTGAATGTGTTGGATTTAGGTGCCGGAGAGTTAGACTTTAATCGCTTTGGTTTTCCAATTGGTGTTAACCATGATGCAATAACGCTTGGCTTAGATGTTACGCCTGTTGATTGTGAGTCAATTTGGTATTCAATGGTTGGGGCTATGTCGCCCATGTTAGCGCCTAATTCTAGCGGTATCTTTACGACGATAGCCGTGTCCGGCAACTGCGTTTTTCGATCTATCCAGTACCCTGATATGGCGATCGTTTATAACCCAGCGAGAGGGACTGTGCAGCTGAATGTCGAAGATCAGCGTTAATGCTAAAAAAAGCTTCAATTTGTGCGGATAACTTCCTGAAAATGAGGCATTTTATTGCATATTACTTTGCTAAATGAGACAATCTCTGCTAATTTTCTTAGGAAGATTGCGCCGGAAAGGACGACCACTCGCAACGCACGTATTTGATTGATGTGAACTCACAAAGCTCGTATCGGTTATTGAAGTTTAATTTTATTATTTTTGGAGGAATCCATGAAATCGGGTGCAAATGGTTTTACCCTTATTGAATTGATAGTTGTTATTACTATTATTGGTATTTTGGCTGCAGTTGCTGCTCCTAAGTTTGTTAATTTCTCGACTGATGCGCGTATTTCAGTGCTTGGCGGTGTTGAAGCTTCTGTACGAAGTGCATCGAGTTTAGTTTATGCAAAATCACTTATTCAAGGCCAAGAGTCGCAAAACCCTGGTTCTGTTGTTCTTGATGCAAATACCACGGTTGCAACGTCGTTCGGTTACCCAACCAATGCTGAAATTGGTAATACCTTAGACCTGACCGGTGATGTTAAAGAAGACAATACGACGCCAGGTATTTTCGGTATCGATTTGAATGACGATGGTGACGTAGCAAGCGACGGTTGCTACTTAACGTATGATGCGTCAGGTATCGCTCAAGCGGGTGATGTACCTTCAATTGTTGTAACCGATACCAGCGGTTGTTAATAATTGCTTCGTGATTGACGTGTGACATTAAGACATTGTTATTTCATATGATGATCATGCGAAAGCCGCCCGTAAAACAGGCGGCTTTTTCGTTAGTAGAGCTGTTAGTTGTTATTACAGTGATAGGCATTCTCATAGCGGTTGCCGCTCCGCGCTTTACTAATGAAGATACGATTGAGGCGAGAGCGTTGGCTAGTCAAATCATTGGCGAATTACGTTTCGCGCAACAGCTTGCAATGAACAACACAGAGAAACTAGCTTCTGTAACCATCAATAGTAATCAACTCAGTGTTGCTCAAGATGGCAGTGCGCTAAATAATTACCCGAAATCTCTTGGCAATGCGGTTACCGTCTCAGATATAGCATTGACATACAATTCCTTGGGCAGCACCACTGCAGGACAAATCGACTTTTCACCAAACCCAGGTTTTGCGGTTTGTGTTGAATCAACTGGGTACGCGCGGCTATGTTGAATGCAGTAAAATTTAAAGCCCAGCTAGGTTTTACATTGATAGAAATCATTGTGACTATTGCAGTATTGGCGGTAGCCTTTACTACTTTGGTTGTCGTCTTTAATCCTGCAGTGACGCAAGCCTCTTCACCTATCGTTGACCTGCGAGCCGCAGAAATCGGTCAAGCGTATTTAGAAGAAATATTAGGAAAACGGTTTGATGAGAACTCCATCAATGGATCGACACAACGATGTGGCGATGGAACAGCAGCGGCCTGCTCTACCTCGTTACAAAGTGATGGCGAAGCACGACCGAACTTTGATGATGTGGATGACTTTAACGGATTAACTGAATCGCCAGTGAATGCGTTGGGCAATGCGAAAACGGAATATGCTAATTATTCTGTGAGTATAACGGTTAGTTACGACGGTGCCAGTCTCGGTCTTGCAAATAATGAAGCCAAGCGAATTGATGTTGCCGTTCAACGAAGTAATGGCTCAATATTTAATTTTTCAGCGTATAAAACGAATTTCTGATGGCCAAACGCACCTTCTTAAAATTCTCGAAAGGGTTCACACTGGTCGAACTGATCGTTGTTATTACCATTGTTACGGTATTGGCTGTTTCTTTAACAACTATTTTTACTGATACGACAAAAGGTTACTTGCAAGCCGAGCAGCGCATCGATATGGCGAGTAATACTCGCGTGACGTTAGATAAACTATCGCGCCAAATTCGTGAAGCCATGCCCAATAGTATTCGCGTTAATGCTTCTCAAACCTGTGTCGAGTACGTACCGATAGTGGCGGCGACCCAATACACGAGTTTACCAACAACAGCCCCTTCTACATCACTCACTGTGGTAGAAGCAGATGCCGAGACTCGAGTTAGTGGGTTAGATGCCACCAGCAGTTATGTGATGGTTATTCCTCTTAATTCTTCAGAAGTTTATAACGTTAACTCAGGTCATTTCGCTCAAATTACCAGTTTTGCAAAATTAGGAAGTAATTTAACAGAGGTCAGTATAAGCAATACTCGTTTTAGCCGACAGTCACCCCAACGTCGCGTATTTTTTGTCACTCAACCGGCTAGCGTATGTCTTGTTGGCAGTGAGTTACATCTGTATGAAAACTATGGCTTTCAAGTTACTCAACCGGCTCCCACTGCTATGGGAACGCCGCAAATTTTGGCTGACAATCTATCGCTCGTCGATCGCAATGGTACGGCTATCCCGGTATTTACTTATGACGCAGGAACTCTTAGCCGTGGTGGAATTCTGCAGACTGTATTGATTGTCGCTGGACGTGATGAGTCAATTCGAGTGGAGCATGAAATTCATGTTAGAAACTTTCCATAACAGTCAGCGAATACTGAATAGACAAAGTTATAGTAAGCAAAGTGGTATGACTTTGGTGATGGCCTTGTTTATTATTATTGTGCTTGGTTTATTGGCTTCTTTTTTATATCAAATGACGCAAACGGCTAACTCAGCTACCGCGCAAGAAGTGCTTTCTATTCGTGCTTTTTACGCTGCCGAAAGCGGCGCTCAAGCGGCAGCTATGCAGGCTTTTCCTCTGACGGGAGGGGGCGCATGCAACAATCAAACGATTAATTTTAGTGCACCAGGTTTAATTAACTGCAGTAGCCAAGTAACCTGTAATAGTTATACAGCGGATGGCCTCGATTTTTATTCGGTTGTTAGTACAGGACGTTGCGGAAGCGGCGAAAACCAAACAAGCCGAACGATAGAAGTCTTATTAAAAACTCCAAATTAACCACTTACTTGGTCGTCGTTTTAGACGTTAAAGTGTTCAAAAAGTCGAGCGAATGTTGATACAAAGCTATTCGACTTTCAACATCATTGATTGTGTACATAACAAGATTAGAAAGTCGATGATCGTTTTTGAAGTTCACTGTGATCAATCGCCCATGTGCTAAATCAATATTTTCATTAATTAGAGGAACAATATAGTTATCTAATGCGTGTTGATAATTATCTTGTGCTTCGTTAATAAAGCGATATTGCCGCTGTAATCTAAGTATTTTTCGTCGTATCTCTCGATCTTGAATTAAACGAAACTCTCCGGATTCTTTCAACGATTGCAAAGTAAAATCTTGTGGAGTGAAATAGCGATAGTTCATTATGATGAATAGTTCAGATGGAAGATCTTCATCGCTAATGATGTTGGATTGAATTCGGCTAAATAAGGTTTCGGCTTTAGATTTGAGAGATTTATTAAACGCTATAACTTGTTCTAACTCTTTTATATCAGCATGCCAGTCGACATCGAATGACTCTATGTAATCTTTCTCAATATTTCTATCTTTTAGATTCTCAAGTTCATTCTCTAGCCATAGTGCAATCGTTACGCCGACAATAATAAGGACTAATTCACCAATGACTCGGCTAGAGAATTTTGAAAAGGAACCTTTTTTTATTCTAGTCTAGATATGCTCTAACTTAGTTTTCAAGTCGTTGATCATTTTCTTATCTTCGTCGGTTAACTCACTCTGCAAAACTCGACCACTTAACATAACGGCAAGCTCTTTGACTGACATTAATGCTAAGCGATCTTGTACTTGCATATCGACAAAAGAGCTCTGCAATTGCAGTTGGCGTTGTTTTTCTGCTTCATGAGCGCGAAGCTCCGATAGTTTCTCTTCTTTAATTTTCTCGGCTTCTTGCGCTTGTTTAAATGCAATGGCCTTTTTCTTCTCTTCTTGGGCTCTTAAACGTGACTCTTTCTGCTTAATAAGCTCGGCTTTCTCTTTTTGCAACTCTGCTTCGGCTTTTTCTTTCGCTAGTCGCTTGGCTTCAATCTTTTGTTCATTTTCTTTAATGGCTAATTTTTCGCGCTCGAGCTTCTTCAAGTCATTGAGCACATTGGTTAAATCTTTATACATTCTGAATACCTCTTTTCTAGCCTTTTCCAAGCCGAATTTTTGACAGAAATCTTCCGAATTAGCGATAAAACGCAGTTGATTTTGTAATTTCTGTAGCGCGATTCTATCGGGTGTCTTTCCCGTTTTAAATTGCATGGTTAATTGAAGGATTTTATGGTGAACCTCTTCAAACCACTTTAACTTACTCACGTCTTCAGGTTTAAGCGTAAAGTCAGAAAGTACTAGCCATATCTTGTCTAAAGTAAAATTCTCATCATTCATTTTCGATGAAAGATCTTCGATGGCGAGTTTTAGTTGTTCATTTTGACTATTGGTTTTCCACCACCAAGCAATCGCACCTTTTTTATCTTCTTTATAACATTGAATGAAGTAGCGTACTCCATTATCAACTTTGACCAAAAACTCTTTCAGTTTTTCACTAGCTGTTGGACCTTCAGCTTCTTCAGTATGACTTCGCTTTGCTGTTCTTTGAGTAGTATTAGAGTCGTCCAGTTGGGCTGGTTGCTCTGGTTGAACACTCGTCTCAAGTTTTACCGATTCTTTTGCTTCACTGGTTGCTTCTTTTGATACGGTAACACTTTGTGATGTCTGGTTGGATTCACCCGAAGCGTCTAATTCTTTCGTTTCATCCAGCTCATTAACGTCGCCAGGCTTTTCGCTCGACGAATCGATCGGATCGTTTTTAAGTTTCTCAGAGGTTTCATGTGTAGATTCCGGCTCAACATTGTCGGGTTCTACATTTGAAGGTTCTTCTTCGACCAAGGGTTGTTCTTCATGCGCTGAAGGCTCTTCTTTATGCGCTGCGGGCTCTTGTTCAGCTAAGGGTTGTTCTTGAGCTGAAGGCTCTTGCTCAGCTGAGGGGTGCTCTTCACTAGCTGAAGGTTGTTCTTGAAGCGCTGAGGGCTCTTCATCAGCTGAGGGTTGCTCTTCATGCGCTGAGGGCTCTTCTTCATCAGCTGAAAGCTGTTCTTCATCGGCTGAAGGTTGTTCTTGAAGCGCTGAAGGCTCTTGTTCAGCTAAGGGTTGTTCTTGATCGGCTGAAGTGTACTCTTCATTGGCTGAGGGATGTTCTTGATCGGCTGAGGATTGCTCTTCGTGTGCTGAAGGCTCTTCATGCGCTGAGGGCTCTTCTTGCTCAGCTGAGGGGTACTCTTTATGCGCTGAGGGCTCTTCTTGATCAGCTGAGGGCTCTTCTTGATCAGCTGAAGGCTCTTGCTCAGCTAAGGGTTGCTCTTCATCGGCTGAAGGCTCTTGCTCGGCTGAAGTGTACTCTTCATTGGCTGAGGGCTCTTCATCATCCGAGGGTTGCTCTTCATGCGCTGCGGGCACTTCTTCATGGGCTGAGAGTTGTTCTTGAGGCGCTGAGGGCTCTTCATCATCCGAGGGTTGCTCTTCATGCGCTGCGGGCACTTCTTCATGGGCTGAGAGTTGTTCTTGAGGCGCTGAGGGCTCTTCATCAGCTGAGGATTGCTCTTCATGCGCTGAGGGATGTTCTTGATCGGCTGAAGTGTACTCTTCATTGGCTGAAGGCTCTTCTTGATCAGCTGAAGGTTGTTCTTGAAGCGCTGATGGCTCTTCATGGGCTGATGGCTCTTCATGCTCAGCTGAAGGTTCTTCTTCATCTAACCTATCATGAACCTCAGAATCATCGATCTCATCTTCATTTAAGGTGTTTTGAGCCGCAGATACATCGATCTCAGATTCATCCTCTTCTGGTTTTTCGTCTTCGGCGGTTATATTACGAACCTGAGGGGCATTTTCTGCTGTTCCAGCAAGCTCGTCTTGTTGTTGGCTAGCTTCTGGTTCGAGCGCTTCTTCGTGACCTTCGACATTTAAAGAAGCAGACTTATTACGGTCGTCTTCTTCTGTCTCTTCAATATCGACAATCTCGCTGACTTCAGGCTCTTGACTGGTAGGTTGACTTAATTCTTCCGTGAGTGGTTCAACTTCTTTGGTTTGGCTAGGCAACGCACTCCTAATGCCAAGCTCAGTCGAGATCCGAGCTCGGGTTTTCTTTTGTCGCTTTTTTAACTTGCCTTTTCGCGGTTGTATTTTTTTCATATTCGCTCACAGACTTGCTGATACCTGATTGTTAGAAAAAAATCATTTAAATGTCAAGCAGTTAGCGATAAGTGGTTCGCCTTTATTGAAATACTAGGGCTTGTTGAAGCGAATTTAAGATAAACCGATCCGCCCAGCTATCAAAACGTCGGTTTTGAATAAACCCGCAGTGACCGCCATGTTGCGTATAGGTGACCTCAATACTCGCCACCTTTTCTAATTGCTGAAGTAATTCGGCGTTAATGATAGGGTCATCTTTCGCCATCAGTATCTTCGTCGGTATGGTCAGCCGTTCTAACTTCTCTGGGCGAATGCTGTAGCCTTCGAAATAGTCATTGGTGGAGCGATACTCCGTGTGATGCTCGACAAAATAATCCGTTAAACTGCCTAATGACTTTAAGTGTTGTGGTGTTAGCTGTTTAAAGTCCTCTGGGAATAGACCGGACTTTTTGCGAATTGAACGAAGCCACTTACGCTTAAAATATTGATGATAAATTCTAGGACCAGTCTCCAAACGATGCATTGTATCTTGCGGAATCAATACCGGGCACACGGCGATGGCTTGTTTGATTCGTTTATCTTGAGACAGCGCATTGGCGACTCTGATAGTAAAGTTACCCCCAAGAGAGAAACCAACAACAGCAGCTTGAGTCGGTGCTAGTCGGTTGAGAGCGTCTTGAGCCGCACTAACGACTTCTTCAATACGACAGGAGTGAAACAACTCTCGATTAAGATGATGAGACGCGTCATGATCGCGTAAGTTAAGTCTTAATATCTGATAACCTGCACTGACTAATTGATTCGCAACCGATAACAAATAACCTGACTGCGAAGTACCCTCCCATCCATGAATTAAAATAACCAATGGAGCCTGTGGTGTTTTAGCCGCTGTCCAATATCCCAACAACTGAGAGCCTTGATGGCCTTGAAGTAATAAGCTTTTACTACGCTTTAACCATTCACTCGATTGTTGTCTCAATACTGACTTACGCATAGGAGAACTGGCAAGAATAGACTGAATATGTGGGCTGCGAAGCCAAAAAGGAGGATTGAAGTTTTCCATGTGCTATCTGAATTCAGGTACAATAAAAAATCATTGTAACCTTGAGCCAGCCATTATGCCAAAGCCAGAATTAGTTGAACAATTAGCTGAGACGTTCAGTCAGAAAGTCCCATTTAATAAACTACTCGGACTTGAGTTTGATCAGCTGGATCGAGATTGCTGTAAAGTTCATTTTGATAATAAGCCAGAGTTGGTTGGCAACTATATTCAAGGTATTCTACACGGAGGTGTTATTGCTAGCGCCATTGATGTAGCGGGAGGAACAATGGCAGCGCTTGGTTTGATGCAAAAAAATCCAGAAAGCCACCCAGAAGAATTACTCGATAAACTCTCACGACTAGGCACCATTGATTTACGAATAGATTATGTACGCCCGGGTCGCGGAAAGCGATTTGAAACGACGGCGAAAATCTTGCGTACAGGCAATAAGGTCGCGGTAGTGAGAATGGAGTTACACAACGAAGAAAATACGCTTATTGCTTTGGGCACAGGTACCTACTTAATTGGTTAATAAAAAACAATGATCACGACGCCTCAACAGCAAGGATACCTTGCCGCATCACTGGCCTATATTTGGTGGGGATTGGTGCCTATTTATTTCAAGGCACTTCACCATGTAGCAGCACTAGAAATTTTAATGCATCGCATCGCTTGGTGTGTTCCAACCGTTATTTTATTCATGTGGATACTCCGGCAACCGATCGCGATTAAAGCCATTTGGCAAAATAGAAAAATTTTTTGGGCACTCGTTGCAAGCACGTTATTGGTTTCAAACAACTGGTTTATATTTACTTGGGCAGTCGTGAATGAGCGAGTATTAGATACCAGCCTTGGTTACTTTATTAATCCTCTTTTGTCGGTTCTGTTGGGTGTTGTATTGTTGAAAGAAACGATGACCCGTTGGCAGTGGATTGCGGTTGCAATAGCCGCGATGGCTGTGAGTTATCAAGTTATAAAACTAGGGCAGGTTCCTTGGTTATCTTTGGCCCTTGCGCTTACCTTTGCTTTGTATGGTTTAGTGCGAAAACAAACGCCTGTTGATGCATTGAATGGGCTATTAGTAGAAACGTTAATTGCTTTTCCAGTTGCGGCGCTATTTATCGGTTTTGGCTTATGGCAAGGTACTGCGAGCTTTTTGGCGACTAATTGGCAAACCGATATAACGCTTTTAGCCGGTGGGGTTATTACTGCTACGCCACTGATCTTATTTGCGATAGGAGCAAGGCGATTGCCCCTATTTACAATTGGATTCTTGCAGTTTATCGCACCAACCATGACTTTTGTGTTGGCAATTGTGGTTTATCAAGAACCGTTTAATTTTGATAAAGCAATTACTTTTGGTTTGATTTGGTTAGCTCTAGCTGTGTATATCGCAGATAGTTTAGTCAAGCGACTTCGGCGAAAGCGCGAAGTCGCTGAGAAGATCTAATCTAGAATTGATAACGAATGCCAGCTGTCCAACTACGGCCGGCTCTTGGCGCGAGATCTTTCAGAAACGATGAATGATCTCTTGCTTCTTCATCAAGTAGGTTCTTGCCACGTAAAAACCACAATATATCTGAATCAGCCGAAGTCATTCGATAAGCTAACTCAAGTTCGAGCAAATTAAATCCGTCGGTCGGCAATTCATTGCTCGATGTTTTTCGTTGATCATCGTAGTGAATCCAGCTTAAGTCAGCGAGTAGTGCATCGTAGTCATAACTTAGTGTTAACCCGTATTTAAGAGGAGGAATTCTCGGTAGATAGGCTCCTGAGTCAAGTTCTGCTTCAATAAAATCGGCAACAACACCCAAATTCAGTCCGTAACCTTGCTCACTGATAAGCGGTGTTTTTACTTGGATTTCAACGCCTTTTATGGCTGCATCTTGTTGAGTGTAATGCACTACTGGAAGATCAGGATCAATGAATACGATTTGTCCATGAAGATCTAGCACTGCTCCGATATTATCCTCATAAGCGCCATAGATAAAACCATCAAATTGATTCCAATAACCGTTTATTTCGCCGGTTAAATGCTCTGTTTCAAATCGATAAGAGACATCGAGGTTGTTTGAGGTTTCTTTACGTAGATTAGGATTACCAATTTCGAAGGTTTGTGTTGCGGCATGTTCTCCAAAAGAATAGCCTTCTTCGACCGATGGATGTCGCTCTGCGTGTGCAAAGTTGACGGCCAATTTGTCTCCACTAGAAAGTGTGTAAACGAATCCACTCGAAAAACTAACACCGGTTTTTGTTCGCGTTTCAAAACCTTCAACTTGAGTGCGTTGTGATTCAGCACGAATACCTAATTCAATTTTTAGTTGATCAAAACTTTTTTCTTCAACCCAAAATAAAGAAGATACTTGCGTTTTAGAAGGAGGGACAAAGGCCTCATCGCCAAGCGCAGAAAAATCACGATTAGAATATTGTGCACCTATAATACCTTCCCAGCCATCGGCTGGTTTATGGGTAACGTAGCTTCGAAATTCAGACGCTTTATTTTCAAATAGAGTACCGATCTCTTCGCCCTCTAGCTCAACGTGTTGATAGTCAGTGTGCGACGCGCCAAAAAACCATCGGTCAATCGATTGAAACGGTTGGTAAAGTTCGCTTTGAATATCGAAACGAGTTTGCTCTAAATCAATGGCCACGCCCTCTTCATGTTCCTCTCCTGGAGCGGGAGCAGGAACTGGGTCTTCATCATGTTCCGCATGGCCGGGAACGCCGTAGGTTTTATTGATGCGATTAACGCTAAGTCCAAAGTAGCCCCAGTCATCGTTCCAAGTAGTGCCTAGACTACCGCCGTTCGAATCTGAAGCACTGTTTTCTAATGTACCCTCATGTTCCTCTTCTTCTTCGCTGTGACCCTCGGCTTCAAGCAAATACTTCGACTCAGCATGTCCAGGAATCTTGGCATCGGAGTATTCGGTGGAGAATGCATCTAAATGCCAGGCAAAACCAGCGTTACCGCCGTTCAGTGTTGCGACCATTGAACGCTCTTCGGTGGTTGAGTCTCCGAGTCGTAACTCGGCTCCGCCCGTTAATCCGGTACTGCCTTGAGGATTGATTTTTTTATCTGTGACATTGACCACACCGCCTATTGCCCCACTTCCATAAAGAAGCGTTGCCGGGCCTTTGAGAACTTCAATTTGATCGGCAAGCAATGGTTCGACCGAGACATCGTGATCAGCTGAGGTTGTTGAGGCATCTTGTAAGGTCATTTGATTCACTGTCATAAGTACTCTTGCACCCGACAAGCCGCGAATGACAGGACGTGAAACAGCGGGACCAAAAGAAGACACACTCATTCCAGGTTGAAGTTGTAACATTTCGCCAAGGTTCGCTGAGCGTTTTAATACCAGCTCATCACCTGACAGTACAACCGCTGGAGTCGCCATATCCAGTCGAGTGTGCTCGAGTGGATTGGCGGTAATCACTATCTTCTTATCATGATTTTCGTCGATATGAACAATCACACGTTGTTGATCGTCAGAAATACGAATGGTTTGATGAAAATGACCTTGCGAGCCAGCTTTAATGTCTAGTGTGTATTCACCTTCGGGCAAGTCCAAAGTAAAGTTACCTTGTTCATCACTGCGTGTTTGTAGCGACTCTCCACGCACCAAAATTTGAGCGTTGATGATTGGCTTTTGAGCATGATTGACCAATTGGCCATTGAATTCTGCGGCATAAATGCCAGTGCTAGAGGCGATGAGTCCGCCTAACAAAAATCGTCGAAAATACATTTCGCACCCTTATTAGTAAGAAATAAATACAGTTTGAGCTAATGCTCAAATCTCATTGAAATAGAACGGATATTTCTTAACTTAAAGGTGGCGCACGAATCGCAGGAAGTGTGTAATTTAGGGAGCTTTCATAGCTCTCATATTGGGTAGGCACTGGCGGAGCAATAGCATTCTTTGCAACCGACGTAATGTGCGATGAAACTAAATAATCGTCACTCGACTTATTATGATTAAAGCACCAATCACAAACGCCAGAAACCTGATGCTGCTCGCTGTAAATATGATCGATTACCGCCCATTGAGCACTGGCCCAAAGGCTGAATAATAATCCTATTAGCAAGAGGTTAGCGCGTTTCATTCAAGCGGTTAGTGAGACTTAAGGTCGATTTAACTGACTATTGTGTCACTCTACTTATGAGTGATCAATAGTAAGAAATAAGAGAGTTGTATATAAAGATTTCAAGCATGACAATTGTCGAAAACTGTCTATTATTGATCGTATGGGCTAAAAATTTTTAAAGGGTACTTCAATGTTAGCGATTCCAGTAGTCGACGTGCGATCTGGGCGCTGCGTTCATACCCACAACGAAGCATCACGTCAAAAAGTGATTATGGATGATCCCATCGAGGTGTTTTCCGTGTTGGTAGAACAAGGCGCAAAACAAGTGCAAGTGGTTGATGTGGATGCGATTCGAAATAGGCAACCTGAGCATTTATCTTTGGTGACTCGCTTGAAGCGAGAATTCCCACAATTAGCATTACAAATCAGTGGTGGAGTGAGTAGCTCAGAAGATATTCAAATTTGGTTAGACGCGGGCGCTGATTGGGTCACCGTTGGTGGACGCTTACTACGCCAGCAAGACGAGCTTGAACTGATACTTGTAGAGCTTGGAGAGCGAATTATTGTTGGAATGGACGTGCGTGCGCAACTGTGGCAGAACGGCTATTGTCCCGCTGTTGGTATGAGTTTTTCTGAATGGGTCGAAGCATTAAAGGATGAAGGGGTTGCTGCCTTAATGTTTACTGAGATTCCTGAGCAAGGTCATGTGAATGGTCACAGTCTTATGGCGGCTGGGCAATTGGCCAGTAGTATTGATTTACCGGTAATTGCTCATGGTGGTGTGCACAGTAGGAATGACTTGTTGAGTTTATCTGGACCCTCATTTAAACATTTATACGGTGTCACTGTTGGCAAACCGATGTTTGAGGGAAGTTTTTCATTTGGTGAAGTTGTATCTGCCTTAGCCCACTGATCAGCGTGAACTTTGCTGATCGCGTCATGCTCTTCTCAAGATCGGGCGTTGAGCGATTAGCTAAAATCGAGGGCAAACCTGAGAAGCTCGAAAGCCGAGTAGTGCCCTCAACGTCAGATGTTTACCAAGAGTGTGGTAAAGCTTTATTGATGACGATATAGCCGTCATCCATCGAAATGTATTGTCCAGTTCTTAGGTCTTTCAAAATTCGTGCAACCATTTCGCGAGAGGCCCCGACGCGGCTCGCAATGTTTTGTTGCGTTAATTTTTCTCGAATAATCCACTTGCCATCGTGCTCTTCTGCCATATTCAAGAAGGTCACAACAATACGACGATAAACATCCATCAAACCGAGTTTTCTTATGGTCTCTGTGGCTTCTCGTAATCTGGTAACCAGATTGTGCATTAAAGTCATTGAGAACTCAGGATAGCTCGACATCAGCTTGCGGAATTCTTGTTCGTTTAAAATGCCTAATTTTGAATCTTCAAGTGTGGTGACTGATGCCGTTCTTGGAATACCTTCTACGAGACCAAGTTCGCCGAAAAATTGACCTTTTTCGTGAATATTTACCACGATTTCCTTACCTGAATCATCGTCTAGGTATACTTTGACTCGTCCATCCAATATAAAATACATGCTGTGCGACGGATCACCTTCAACGACGATTTGGGTTTTCTTAGGAAACTGCCGATAGTGCAATAATTGGCTGATCTCTTTGATAATTGCGCTATCTAGGTCTTTGAAGATTGGAAATTCGGATAATTCCATAAAATATCTGCTCTGTATTCGACTGACTTCAAACATTTTCAACTAGACTCACAGGCGTTCAAATTGGCGTATAGGAGACTATTTGAACGGCTTAAGTGCAAGTGTGAATAGTACCAATTGTTACAGATTAGTAATTAATAGTATAGATTGATACAGGTATTATCGATTAATTTTGTAGAAGTCGTGTTAAATTAGTAAGTTATGTTAATTGAGGTTAAGCTGAAAAGCTTGGTGTATGGCCGGTAAACTATTAGGGATTCTATGCTTAGTACTTGGTACTTTCGCTTATGCTGGTAACAGTAGTTATCGGCAAGGGGGGACGTCCATCTACTTTACTCAGCTGGGGCATTTAAAGCACCAAGCTGAGCTTGGTGATCCTAATGCACAATTCTTGCTCGGTAATCTGTATCTATCTCCTCCAGCTGATACTTCGGTTCGTCAAAATCTACCCAAAGCTGTCGATTATTATTTTCAAGCGGCCATTCGTAATCATGCCGGTGCACAGTATAACTTGGGGGTACTCTATTATCGTGGCACAGGTGTGAAAGAGAGTAAGATGATGGCGTCTGTTTGGTTTACCCTAGCGGCTGAAAATGCTAGCCCCGTCGCCAAGAACGTGAAAAAGAATGCCCAAAGTTCCCTCATCGATCTTAAGTCCATGCTCACTGAAAAAGATAAAGAAGCAGCAGAACAATGGTTAGAGCAGTTTAAGCTTTGGATCAATAACCAGAATTATCGCCTCGCTAAAATTCCCGACGACTTTTCATAATATAATTTTCTTAATTTAACCCCGTTCGATGATTGTCTCGTGTCAACACTAACGCATTTTGTAAATTCGATGGCTGTGGTTAAAGCCCTTGAAGTTAAATTCATCAACTAGATCGAAGTCGAACTGAGATTCTGCTTGGGCAAAAATAGGATAGCTAACCAGTACATCTCCCGGCTCACACAAGGATTGGATTCTTGCGGCTAAATTAACTCCAGAGCCCACCGCCCGAAAGACAATCATTTCATCTGAACCGAAGTTTCCGAGTGTTACGTAAGATTGATGAATGCCTATGCGTAATTGAAGCGATTGATCTAAGCCTGTTGCACGCCACTTTTCAGCGAGCTGTTTAATACTTTCTTGCATTTCAATAGCAAGCTGAGCGGCTTGAATGGCTTGTGATTCTTTATCTAAGTGCTCAAGAGCGCCAAATAATACAACCAAACCATCACCAAGAACTTCATTAAGCAAGCCATTGTGTTGCGAAATTATGCGACTCATGGTTGATAGAAATTCGTTTAATACATCCGTGACGGTTTCAGGTTCAAAGCGATCTGAGAATTCGGTAAATCCTACCAAGTCTGCAAACAGTACTGAAATACAGCGACGCTCTGGTTGAATATCTTTGAAATCTTTTCCATCAACGATTCTTTCAACCAATTGCCTTGGAAAATACCGACCTAATTGATCGCAAGTTTGCTCCATGGCTTTTAGACGTAGGCTTTCTTCTTGGGCATGAAACACTCGGCGCAGCAACAAAAGGTTTGAGACACGCGCCATTAAAATGCTGCGATCGATGGGTTTGCTAATATAATCGTTCGCTCCAATCGAAAGCCCGGTATTTATATCTTCTGGCTGATTTTTCGCTGAGAGCAATAAAATTGGCAGCTCTAGCAAAGAAAAAGATTGTCTGATTTTTTCAGTGGCTTCAAATCCTGACATGCGTGGCATCATCACATCAAGAATCACCAAATCGAACTGTTCTTTCTGAATGCATTCCACCGCTTCTTGGCCGTCAATGGCTTCGCTGACTCGATAATTGTGCATGGTCAAAAAGTCGCTCAATACTTGTCGATTAAGAGCATCATCATCAACAATCAAGATATGTGCTTGTTGTTGTGATGGACTTGGTTGCTCAATCAATGCTGGCTTCATAGGTTTTAGAGCAGGAGTCATTATACTGGGTTCAGCCATAATGGGCTTGGATCCAATAGCATCTTGTTCATCACAAATAGGTAGCGTGAAGAAAAAGGACGAACCTAATTTTTCTTTTGACTTAACCCAAATTTGACCATCATGTAATTCGATTAACTGTCGCGTAACCGCTAAACCTAACCCGGTACCACTTTTTAAACTTTTACCAGCGTATTCCAACTGCTCAAAAGGTTTAAAGATAACTTTTAGTTTGTCGGATGCAATTCCAATTCCACTATCTTTGACACAAATCTCAATTCGTCCTTCAACGATTCGTGCGGTAAGTTCAATAAAACCTTCGTCGGTATACTTGATCGCATTTCCTAACAAATTATATAGAATTTGTCGTAAGCGATTTTCGTCAGCTAATACCGGTGGTAAGAACTGGGGCAAAGAGTTAGTCAATTGGAGTTGCTTTTCTTCGGCTAACGGTTTTAATAAGTTGATTACAACTTTCGCTGCGACACGTAAGTCGACCGGACCTTTACTCAGCAATAGACCATGATGTCTAAGTTTTTTAAAGTCCAATATTTCATTAACTTGATGTGCAAGTCGCTTACCACTATCGATAATTAAATTTAAATGACCTTGAGTTTTGTCATTTAATGGTCCTGCGATGCCTTCTCTTAAGCTTTCAGCAATACCAATAATGCCATTGAGTGGCGTTCTTAACTCATGAGATGTATTAGCTAGGAACTCATCTTTAAGTTTATCAACTCTTAACAAGTGCTCATTAATTTCTTGCTGTTCTTTTAATTTTTTTGCATGTCGATAAATGTAAAAACTGATCACAGAAATGAGTAGTGCTAAATATAAAGAATAAGCCCACCAAGTTGCCCAGATCGGCGGGTGAATGATTAAGTCTAGGTTGTAACTATCATCAAACCAAATCTCATCACTATTGGTTGATTTAAATTGAAATTGATATTTTCCAGAACTTAAATTTCCGTATATAGCTGTATTTTTTCCAGTAACATTTCGCCACTCGGTTTCATAAGGAAGCAAACGATAAGCGTAAGAAATTCGCTGCGGCGTTTGAAGATCGAGTGCACTAAACTTGAGTTGAAGGTTATTTTGAAAGTGTTCGAGTTCTAACGAAGTCATGGGGTACCACTTTTGCGGCTCAAGAACTTGACGTCCGTTAACTTGAATTTCGGTGATCACTTTTGTGGGTTTGAATTGGCTTTCAGAAATCCCATTTGGATTAATAACGGCAACTCCTGAAACACTCCCGAAGTACAACAAACCCGTTTGTGACTTTAACACGGCGTTACCATTAAACTCGTCAGCCGGTAATCCATCTATGTTAGTGAAGTTTTTGAATTTTTGAGTATCGGGGTTAAAGCGGCTCAAGCCTTTATTGGTACTTAACCACAAGTAGCCTGAGTCATCAGCAATAATTCCATAGACTGAGTTATTGGGTAAGCCATCTTTTTCAGTGAAAGAATAGAAAACAAAATTCCCATTAATTCTATCTTGGTGGCGTAATAAGTTTAAGCCGTTATAGGTTCCGATCCATAGGTTGCCTTGATTATCTTGGTAAATGGATCGAACGGTATCGTCACTTAAGCTTAGATCGTTGTCGCTGTTATTTCTAAACGTTAATGTTTGACGAAACTCTGGGTCGTATCTTTGTAATCCACTATCCCATGTACCAAACCACATAATACCTTGATCATCTTGAAACATGGTGTACACAGCTGACGTTCCTAATTCGCCGACTGATGCGTAACGAAAGTCTTCGATAATACTGCCATCTTCATGATTCAGCAGAGCTAAACCTTCGTCGGTTGCAACCCAAATATTATTCATTCGATCACTGGTGATCATGCGAATGCGATTATTACTAAAACTCCCATGAATAAATCCGCTTCGGTCGAACACTTGCGCCTTTTTACGATCGGTCTGAGGATTAAATTTGGCCACTTGACCTTGTTGGTTACCAAACCAAATGATTCCATCTTGATCAATTGCAATCGTTGTAATTCGATTACTAATTTGCTTTCCATCTTGGTCATAAAATTCGTTATAGTGCTGGTAGCTTTGAGTCGTCGGATCGTAGCGATCGATTCCATTTAAGGTCGCTATCCATAAAATACCTTCTCCGTCTTGTGCGATATTCCAAACGAAGTTGTGCGAAAGACTATTACTGTCAAAAGGTGAATGTTGTAAACGCGAAAAGTTTTGAAAGTACGGCGTGGTCTTGTTTAATCCGCCACCCGCGGTTCCAATCCATATTTGTCCCGATTGGTCTTCCAGTAATGTCCAAACATCATTAATGGATAAGCTGTGGTTATCGGCTGCATTGCGCTGAAAATGGTAGAACTCATTGCTGGCCCGTGGTTTTAAATTTAACCCGCCTTGTTCTGTGCCCACCCACAGATTACCTTTCGAATCGCGCATGATGGTTTGCACGTTATTTGAGCTTAGTGAGCGTGAGTTATTGCGGCTATGAGCAAACTGTCGAAAATCATAGTTGTTGTTGATCAAGTGATAAAGACCGTCTAACTGAGTTCCGATCCACAAGCTGTTGTCTTCATCAAGGTATAAAGCATTGATTCGTGTTGGCGAGTCTTGTTTATCAAAGCGGTGAAAGGCTAATTGCTCTGTATCGAACCAGCTGAGCATATCGGTGGTAGCGACAAACAAGCCTTCTTTACCATCACTGGTAATGGCTGAGACACTGCCATTGGGTATCGATTGGCCATCGAGAGGATTATGATAAAAGTGAACGAAATTCTTAGTGTCTGGTTGATAGAGATTTAATCCATTAAAAGTACCGATCCATAAGCGCTTTTGTTGATCTAAGTGCAACGATGTCACTTGATTGTGACTTAAACTGCTAAAATCGCTTGCCGATGCAGTAAATCGAGTGGCTATGCCAGTTTTCGGATCGAGTCGATTAAGCCCCCCTTGGGCGGTACCGACCCATAACATTCCGTTTGAATCTTCAAGTAATGCGGTAATAACATTACTTGAAAGAGAGTTTGAATTCTTTGAGTCATACTTGTACGAAGTAAACTCATAGCCATCGTATTTATGCAGACCATCATGCGTCCCTATCCATAAAAAGCCATGTTGATCTTGTAACATGGCGCTCACGGTATTTTGCGGGAGCCCGTCACTGCTATTTATATGATTAAAACTAAGCTTTTCTAGGTAGTCGTTCGCTTTAACCCCTGTGATCGTCAATAGCAGGCACACAAATAGTAAAATGGGAACTATTTGGGCGGTTTGAATTCGATACTGGTTTAAAGAAAATTTGAAATTCATTCAAAGAGTTAGTTTTAATATCCTATTATTAGTTTAACTCATTATGGTTATAAAAAAACCTGCAATAACGCCAACACACGTTTAAACTGACGATTCGTCAGACGGATTACTAATTCTGGAGTTTCTTCATGGCACAGATGCCACAAGCTTCTGTAGATGAACGGTCATTAGACGCCGTCCCCAATGCCCCGGATCGACATAAGCCGGTCGGGTTTATTTTGCGACTTGCGAAAGCCTTGCATACCTATGGTGTACCCGCTTACGAGCTTGAAACTACGTTATCGGCCTGTGCGCGTCAACTCGGATACGGCCTCCAGTGTTTATCACTGCCCACGAGTATCACCATGTCACTTATGCGTAAAAAGGATCATGTTCAAACCTTTGTTATTAGGGTCGCACCCGGTGAGGTCCATTTAGAGAAACTTCGACGGGTAAGTGACGTGGCTCATCGAGTGATGAAAGGAGAACTTTCAACCGCTGATGGAGCGGATGAATTGCAGCAGATCAATAAAGCTCGCCCAGCCTATCCGATGTGGGTGGTGGTGATTGCTTTCGCGATGGTCTCTGCTTCAGTGGCTCGATTGTTTGGCGGTGGTTTGAATGAAATGATCGGAGCAACCTCGGCAGGACTGGCATTAGGGCTATTAACCATTGTTTCTGCGCGAGTCTCCCTGTTGGCTCATCTGCTGCCTGCAACGGCTGCTCTTTTGTCTACCCTGGTCGCCTACGCAACGGCGCATTTTTTGCCGGGTACCGAAGTTTATATTTCGGTGGTCTCTGGGTTAATCATTTTATTGCCAGGCCTAACGTTAACGATCGCGATGGCAGAGTTGGCAACACAAAACCTAATGTCAGGTACCGCGCGACTCTTTGGCGCTGGTACGGTGTTTATTTTGATGGCCTTTGGGATGGTTATCGGAAACCATATTGCCGATGTATTTTCACTTAAAGACGTTGCGATGAACCATAAAGTGATCCCTCTTCCTGATTGGACTGAGTGGACCGCGGTTTTAATGGGATCGGTGGCGTTATTTATTCTATTTCAAGCTCGCTTTAGGGACGCTATTTGGGTAATCGCGGGAGGCTTCGTTGCTTTCGCTGCAACTAAGTATTCTGGTATCTATTTTAACAATGCAATGACGGCGTTTTTGGGTGCCATTGCGGTCGGAAGCTGTGCCAATTTAGTGTCACGCTTTACTGAAGTTCCGGGGGCTACTCTCGTGGTTCCTGGTTTTATTATTTTGGTACCCGGTTCAGTTGGTTTTAAAAGCCTGACGGCGCTTGTTGAGCATGATGTGGTGCGGGGCTTAGACACCGCTTTTAATATGACCTTGGTGGGTATTTCATTAGTCGCCGGCTTACTCATTTCATCTTTGGTTACTCTACCCAAAGCCAGTGCCGTTCAAGAGTTGGATACTGAATTATGAATGGCAAGCTGGGTTTGATAGTCGGCACCGCGTTGGTCGCGGTATTGTGTGCTTGGATGTATTCTAATCATTTACTCGAGCAACAAGTAACCGAATTTTGTGACGAAGCAGCGGTTGGAACCTTCGAAGACGATTTAGTCATTCTCGCTCAGCAAAGGTCGATGCTTGAATCACCTGTCACAGAGATTCCAAGTGTGAGCAACGACATTCAAGTTAAACACTATCAACCAAGTGAACTCCCTTTTTGGGGTCGTCAGTTCGCGTGTATTATCGAATTAAAAGATAAGCGCATCCAACGGCGAGAATTTTCTCGCTAACTACTTTAGTCACCAGTTTAGGACTTACTCACTAGTTTAGTAACTTTGCTAACAAGTCTAGTAGTTAGGCGTGACCTTGGTGTTCAGTTTTGTTGTGCTTCTTTTGCTCTTTCTCGGCTTCTAAGGTCTTTTTAATAAACATTCGAGCAAAATAAGCCATCATAATAATAGTAAAAATAATCACACCAAGGCTGAGTTGGCCGACCCACGTTCCGAGTAACTCCTTCCAAATTTCCATCGCACACCTCTGAATTTACATTAACCAAACACTTGTTAATGTTGAGCATAACGAAATGGAAAAACGCGGTACTGATCCGGATCAAACAGTTGCTTGTTGGTTGACGGCCATAATTCTTTGAGCTGGAATTTTAAATTGTTCTTTTAAATAATCTTTGAAGGATTCGTGATAAGGCTGACTGTCAATAGCTCTGTTCATACAGTTTAGCCAAGCATCGGCATCTTCTTGCACTAAACTAAGATGCCTGTGAGCACCGGGAATATTGATGGGGCCATAGGTTGCTTGAAACAATCGAGGGCCGCCCATCCATCCGACTAAAAATCGATACAGTTTATCGCGAGACTCAGACAGATCGGCATTGTGCATGTCTCTTATTCGTTTTGCTGACGGAAGTTGTTCCATATTATCGTAGAAATCTTTGACCAGTTGACGAATTCCAGATTCTCCTCCTGCTGCTTGGTAAGATGCATCTAAACGGCCGTATTGCATTTCAAGTTCCTCAGTATGAACAATCGTGCTAGTTTAACTTAAGGTGTTTGCACAAAGAATCCGTGTTTTGAGATTAAAGATTCGAAACTCATGACCACGGGATCAAAGGAGAAACTATGAATCACAAGCTAACGATCGCGATGGGACAGATCAGTCCAGTGTGGTTAAATCGTGAGGCAACGTTAGCCAAAATGGCTAACTATTTAACGGAAGCCGCTCGTGAAGGGGCGCAACTGATCGCGTTTGGTGAAGCACTTTTACCCGGATACCCATATTGGTTAGATTTAATCAATGGTGCTGAATTTAACTCAGAGAAACAAAAGCGACTATACGCTTATTATGTCGAACAAGCGGTCGATATCGAGCGTGGTGATTTAACGATGATTCAAGACGCCTGCGCGAAAAATAAAATTTCGGCTTATGTTGGCTGTATTGAGAAAACCCGTCAGCGCGGCATGAGTGTGTATTGCACCATGGTTTTCATTGATCATCAGGGGGTCATTCAATCGTCTCATCGAAAACTGATGCCAACCTATGAAGAGCGTTTGGCATGGGCACCGGGAGATGGTCATGGTTTACGAGTTCACAGTGTCGGCGACTTCACCGTTGGCGGACTCAATTGTTGGGAAAACTGGATTCCCATGGCGCGCCAATCATTGTATGCCCAAGGAGAGCAATTGCATGTCGCCATTTGGCCTGGAAATATCAATAACACCAAAGATATTACTCGGTTTATTGCAAAAGAAGCCCGTTCATACGTTATGTCTGTTAGCGGCTTAATTGGTCTCGATGATGTCGCGGATGACTTACCTTTTGCGAGAGAAATAAAAGAGGCAATGAAGGAACGTATAAGTTCAAGTGAAAAATTTCTCTCGAATGGCGGCTCTTGCATAGCCGCACCGGATGGTGAGTGGTTAGTTGAGCCAGTGATTGATAAAGAATGCTTAACCTTAGCGACGATTGATCTGTCTGAAGTAATGAAAGAAAGGCAAAACTTTGATCCAGCTGGTCATTATTCCAGACCAGACGTTTTACAACTGCAAGTGAATCGACAGAGACAAACAACGGTTCACTTCTCAGAATGATTGGGCTGACAGATCTACTTACAACTTGCTTTTAAAATTCAATAAATTTTAGAGTCAAGAGTGGTTAGAATTCGCAGTCTAGAATAGCTATTTTTTAGAATGATTTGGTTATTAAAAATATTGTTATACAAGGAAAGACTATGAACAAGTTTGGCGTATCATTATTTCTAGCCTTCGCAGCGGCTGGAAGTTCGTTGTTGGTTGCTGCTCAAGATTTTGCAGGCCGGTCGGTTGAAGATAAATTACGAGACGCGACGAGCAAACCCCAAGAAGTCATAGAGTTGGTGGGCGTTCAATCCGGAGACAGTGTGCTCGATTTCTTAGGGGGTGGTGGATACTACAGTGAACTTCTTGCCACAGTAGTGGGGCAACAGGGCAACGTTGTTTTGCATAACAATCAAGCGTATATGCCCTATGTGAAAGAACAGCTAACAAAACGATTTAATGGTGAGCGACTACCTAATGTCACCAGATTGTTGACTGAGGTCGACGACTTACAGCTCGGTACTGAGAAGTTCGACAGTGTATTTTTAGTCCTTGGTTATCATGATATGCATTTTAAAGATACTGGCTGGGATATGAATGTCGATACTGCTTTCCCACAATTGTATCGGGCTTTAAAACCGGGTGGTAAGTTACTCATTATTGATCATAACAGCGCCGCTGATCGGGGCATTCAAGATGCCAAAGAGTTGCACCGTATTGATAAAGAGTTCGCCAAACAAGACATTCAAGCGAGAGGGTTTAAATTGCTTTTGGAGTCAGATATTCTAAGTAATTCGAGCGATAAATACGATACTTCTGTTTTTGCAAAAGAATTGCGACGTAAAACCGATCGCTTTATTTTGATTTTTGAAAAAGAACGTCAGTAATTAAATCAACCGAGCGTTATGTGAATAGCATGAAGCATTTGGAGAAGGACCACGCATAAAAGCATGGTCCTTTTTTGTTGCATGTGTTTATTGAATGAAAGTTACTGTGACAGCAAATCCCAAGCATCTTGCCAGTAAGCACCTGCTCCGGGTTCGTAAGCATTGTTACTCGGAGAATAAATACTGCACCAACCGCTGTAGGGAAATGGCTTGCACTGATAGATTTTTCCGTCTTTAGCGAGAACCTGGGTGCCTGCATCGTAATTGCTTAATCCGTCAGGATAAACATAGTCATAACCTCCATTGGGTGATGAGGTTAATGATAAGTCAAAGTTTTGCTCGGAGGTTGAACCTTGGCTATCTTGCGCAATAATTTGCAATTGATAATTACCCGCGACGGCATTGGTAACGGTTAGGTTAAAAGCCATTTCTCCGTCAACGGATTGTTGTTGAGTCGCTATTATTCGCTGTTGTGCGTCGAGTAAGTTGGCTTGAATGTCAAATGGACTATTGGAAATTAACGTAAAGTTTACGTTGGCAACGCCGTCAACTATTGAATATGCGCTTTGCAATGCATCTACTCGATATTCGGGATCTACTTGTGTTTGTTCTATTTCAATCTCTACACGAACCAAAGAGCTGTCGTTTCCGGTAAAAACATCATTCTTTCCTTCCGTTGGAACTATGTTGCCTTGACTGTCTAAGATTCCTGCTCTTAGTTCATTTTGCTCACGATTAATCGCGTCGGCTAAATTTTTCGGCCAAGTGTTACGCGCGCCGTCAGCGGCAGATGAGATGGCAATTTCTGTTCGAAATTCGGTTCGTTCACCATTGCTGTCGAATACTCTCGTGCGTACTTTGTCACCTGGATTTAAATCCATGGTGGGGTTGATGTCTCCGATATCTTGCCAGCGAGGTGGCTCGACACCACCAAACGCTAAGTCGATAGCTTGATAAAAAGAATTAACGGTATCTGCAACATCCCATACGGCAAGCACCACATGGTAACCACTGCGTGACGGCAAGACACAGTTATGAGTAAGCTCTGCTGGTGGTCGTTGGTTGTTTCCTGAAACGCTACAAAAGGGAGTGAGATCGAAGCTGGCTCTGGTTAGTGGCTGATTCTGATCCCAGCCAGAACGAGTGATGAAATATCGAAAATCTCTAGACGCATGATTGGCTGTGAATCGCCAAGTAAACGAAAAGTTTCCAGATTGAGCGCTGCGTTTTACCCACCGCGTGGAAGTTTGTTGGTTGAGTTCGGAAAATTGTGGCAAGCCAGCCGCCGCAATCGTGCCATCGGCTGGACCCGATCCAGGAAAACGATCCAAGCCTTCAACACTTTGGGGTTCCCACTGTATTGCGCCGCAATTAGTATTCGTACGAAGGTGACATAAATATGAGCGAGATTCTGGTGACTTAACATAGCCATGGGAATATAAGTCGAGCGCGGAAGTGCCAAGCAAAAGTAGGCTGCATCCGCTCAAAAGTGTGGTTATTTTTTTCATAACGATCTCCTAAGGGGCGCTCTTATTATCTGACTGTGAAGATAACAAGAGCGTTTGTCATAAAGTTAAGGGTTTTGGTTTAGATATTGCCGATGTGGCGTTGAAAATTCGCGTTGCCGAAAAACATCCCAGTTAATCGACCAAGTCATTAATCCCCGAAAGTGCGGATACGCTTGCGATGGTTGGTAATTGCCACAGTTAGTGCCTTTGATCAGACAGTCCAATGCTTGCTGAGCGACGGCTGGTGCAGTGTAGCCACTGCTAGCCGATTGCGTGCTAGACGGTAAGCCAAAAGCAATTTGATCTTGTCGCAGTGGTGGAAAGTAGTTATTTGCATTGCCAGCAGCGGCAAAACCGGTCAATAACATATCACTCATGGCCACATGAAAATCAGCGGTTCCAGCGTTATAAATATTGCCATCGGTACCCGTTAGCGAGCCAGTGTTGTAATGCTGAACATGCAACACGGTTAGATCCGTTCGGAGAGCATGAATTAAAGGTAAATAAGCTCCCCAGATTCCTCCGAAATTATCCAAACCACCTTGAACATAGGCAGTTTCTGGCGCCATGGTGAGAATAAAGCTGTCACCAAAGCGGGCTTTTAATGACCGAGTGGCCGCGATTAAATTAACGATGGCAGGTGTTTGTGGATTAGCGATGGTGTCGCCGGCATTCATAAATAATGATCCGCCTTCTAAATCGATATCCATTCCATCGAATCCATAAGTGGCGATGATTTCGCCCATCGTTCGAACAAAGTTATCTCTTGAGGCTGCGGTGTTCAATTGAATATGCGCATTGGCACCACCAAGGGAGATAAGAACTTTCTTGCCTTTATTTTGTAGCGACTGAACCCCACTTTTAAATGCAGCTTCAGACTCACCGAAAGGACTAAAAGCGACTTCGCCTTCACTGCCACCTGGCTTATTTTCTGCAAAAGAAACGTTTATAAAATCCCAGGCATCGTCTACTTGAGCAATCGGAATATACCCTGAGCCGTTGTCAAAGTTATGCCAATAGCCGATCAGTAATCGATGTGGTAGAGGTGTCGATGGGCCATCGTCCGATTGAATCGTAACCCTGGTCGATGTGGTATTTTCTGCACCAAGATTGTCGGTCACCGTTAAGGTTGCAGTGTATTGACCCGCTGAAGAGTATTGATGCGTCGGATTCGCTAGAGTGCTTTCACTACCGTCACCGAAGTTCCAACGAAACTGATCAATCGTGCCATCGGAATCGCTGGAACCACGACTCGAAAACACAATGCTCGAATTAATGGTGCCAGTATAAGGACCATTAGCATTAGCGATGGGTGATTGATTATTACCGTCACCGCAGGCACCTTGATCTTGCCAAGCATGTTGCCAATATAGGCCTTTGCCGGGTTCATAAGCCCAGGTTTGATCCGATGAACACCAGCCACCAACCAAACACAAATAGGCGCGCCCTTGATGGCTAACTCGATCATCGGTGGCGTACTGATTACCAGCGTTATAGGTAGGTAAGTTGCATTCACCGCCACCGTTACCGTCGGTAATGGTTACTTGCGTAGCGGCCGAAACCTGTGCGCCTTGATCATCAGTGATGGTAAGGGTAGCGTTAAAAAGTCCTGCCTCGGCATATTGATGCGTGGGGTTAGCCGCATTGCTCGTTTGGCCGTCTCCAAAATTCCAAAAGAATTCGGTTATTTGCCCATCGGCATCACTAGAGCCAGCGCTACTGAAGGTTATACTCTCTCCCAACTCAGCTTGGTAAGGGCCATTTGGGTTAGCAATTGGATTCTGGTTGCCATTATCACCATCACAGGATCCTAATGATGACCATTCTTGCCATGGTCCTGAATGGGAGTCGGGTGATTGGTTTTGTGTCCACCAGTTGGCTCGGTACGCAATGCCATTTTGAGTGGCTTCATCGCCACCGTTGTAAATTTGATCATTTTGCCACGGGCTAAGTTGATCACAGTTATAGGCATAACTAGCCAGACAAAACCCTGCTAGAGAAAGGCGTGTGGCGTAAGTAAGACAGCGTCGTATAAAACAGTTTTTCATGAAAACCTCCTTAGAGTGCGAACATTCTGGAGATAGCGTTATCCTGAGTTTTCAGGTTTTTCAGACCCTTAGCATGGGAACTTAACTGAGGAAATATTCGCTATTGTGGAAGAAGGCGACAGTGACCAAAGGCCACCATCGCCAAGTTTTAGTTTAATGCTCTCTGTAGAGGACTACTGTAAGCCTTGATCGATGGCGTTTATCAGTTCGCCATTGGTTGTATCACCGCTTAGCTCCCAGAAAAATGCACCACCTAAACCTTGCTGTTTTAAGTAATTCATTTTTCCATTGATGGTGGCTGGGGTGTCATAGCTCCACCAATTGTTTCCACAATAGGCATAAGCCGTTCCCGCGATGGTACCGGTAGCAGGACAGCTTGTTTTGAGCACCTTATAATCTTCGATGCCTTGCTCGTAAGTCCCTGGTGCTGGCCCGGTGGCTGAACCGCCAGGAGTGCTTTGAGTAACGCCTGTCCAACCACGTCCGTAAAAGCCGATACCAAGAAGGATCTTATCAGCAGGAACGCCTTTGCTTCGAAGTACTTGAATACCGTTGTCGGTAAAGAAGCCAGCGGTTGGAATGCCATCGAAGCTATACAGTGGAGAGTGTGGGGCGGTAGGGCCTTGTGCTGCCCAAGCACCGAAAAAGTCGTAAGTCATGATCATATAGAAGTCGAGGTACTGCGCCGCGCCACCGTAATTTGCCGCGTTCAGTTTAGCTTCGCCTGCACCAATGGCCGAGGTGACTAACTTATCGTTACCGAAGCGCTCTCGCAGTGCTTTCATCAGGTCTCGATAGCCATTGAAACCACTGGTGTCACAAGTTAGGCCGCATTCATTAGGGTATTCCCAATCGATGTCGATACCATCAAAAACATCGGCCCAACGTGGATCAAAAACTAAGTCGTAGCAGGAGTTTGCAAAGGCTTGAGGGTTTGCTGCTGCTTGTCCGAAACCTCCAGACCAAGTCCAGCCACCGAAAGACCAAACTATCTTGATATTCGGATACATGGCTTTCAGACGTCGAAGTTGTCCGAAGTTGCCTCGTAACGCGCCACTATCCCAAGTATCTGCTACGCCGTCGACGCTGTCTGCTGCACCATAGAATTTGTCGTAGTCTGCATAAGCATCACCAATGGTGCATTGACCATTTTGAACATTCCCGAAGGCATAGACGATGTGAGTGAGTTTGCTCGCTGAGCCACTGGTGTGAATGTTTTTAACATGATAGTTACGGCCATACACGCCCCAGTTTGTGAAGTATCCAACAACTTTTGAACCACTGTTTCCAGAATCATCGTTGACGGTAACGCTGGTTGTTGCGGTGTTGGTGGCGCCTTGATTATCGGTTACGGTCAGTGAGACATCATACCGACCGGCACTCGCGTAGCTGTGGCTTGGTTCAGCGTCTGTACTGCTCGCGCCGTCACCAAAGTTCCAGAGATAGGCGCTAATAGATCCATCGGGATCATTGGAGCCACGACTGGTAAAAGAAATGTTAGAACCGGTTATGCCAAAGTAAGGGCCATTGGCCATAGCAACCGGTGCTTGATTTTCACCGCTTCCTGTTACTTCTGCCGTCGTGTTTGAACGACCCGTTGCTCCCTGATCATCGGTAACGGTTAAGGTGACAGAGTAGCTTCCTGAGTTTGCAAAACTATGAGACGGATTGGCTTCAGTACTTGAGTTTCCATCACCAAATGACCAGTTGTACTCGACGATCGTCCCGTCACTGTCGCTTGAACCGGCGCTAGAAAAGTTGAAGCTTTGGTTAACTCCCGCACTGTAGGGACCATTTGCATTAGCAATCGGGGCTTGATTGTCTCCACCATCGCAACTGCCAGTGTCTGTCCAAGCTTGCTGCCATGCCGATCCAACCCCAGGCTCATAAGCCCAAGCGGAAGATGAAGAGCACCAACCGGCAATATCGCAGCGGTATTTTCTACCCACATTTCGAACTTGATCGCCTGCACTGTATTGAGTTCCGGCCATGTATTGAGGAAGGTTACAAGTACCGCCATTGTCATCGCTAGTTACGCTAGCAACCGCAGTAGCAAGGTTAGAGGCGCCCTGATTATCGACCACGGTGAGCGTAACGCTGTAATCCCCCGCTTGTGAATAGATATGAGAAGGGTTGGCTTGACTGCTGGACGCGCCATCGCCGAAATCCCACTGATAACTGGCAATATTGCCGTCTGGATCGGATGAGCCAGCACTGCTAAATGCGATGGCCGTGTTGACTAAGCCTGAGTAAGGTCCATTGGCGTCTGCAATGGGAGCGCGATTATCACCACCACCGTCACAACTGCCGAGTGACGACCACTCTTGCCACTGACCAGAAAAGTCAGCTGGATTGCGATTTTGGTTCCACCAGTTGGCTTGATATGCCTCGCTGGCATGCTGCACTTGATCTCCACCAGTATAAACAGCCGAGCTATCCCAAGTTGATAAGTTGGAACAGTCGTAAGCGAATACTGTTTGAGCAAGTAACAAAGAACCGCCAAGTAAGGAAAACTTTCCGAATCTGTTCATTGTTTTATTCCCAAGTAATGTATTTAAACAAGAGCGATTCGAATCTTTTTTAAGGCCGAGTTTACCCGCTTCGAAAAAACAAGATTTTTCAAAGACCTCTTCGTACTAGATTCGAAAGCTCGCGAAACTTTTAGCTACGAGCGTTCTACCTAACCACGAAGCTGTCCTGAGCTTTAGGTAGAGAGTTTTTAGGCTGTACCACGTGCAATTTTTGTCGAGTCCCTGTTTATGACAGTAAATTGACAGCGCTGTCATAGTTTTTACGAGCAGCTGTGAAAAGTCAAGCTGGCTTCTCAGAGTTGATAATTTTTACCGAAATTAAGTTTTAGATAATGAACTCGATCTAATTTTTTAATTCATTAGATCAAATTGCGATGAGAAAAACCGGAGCTCAGCGGCGTCAAAAGGATGTTGCACAGCAGAAAAGATATTGTAATTGAAGAAGTACCTATGTGGAGGATAAAGTCGGAACAAAAACGTGGAGCAAAAAAGTCGAGAAAAAATTTGCGACCATCACCGGTTAACCCCGTCTTTAATAATAACGACCATTTAATATTGTTGGAGATAACCTGATGAGACGTTTTCATGTACATTTAACAGTAGAAAATTTAACGCACAATATTGACTACTACAGCCAGCTATTTGGGCAACCACCCACGAAAGAAAAATCTGACTATGCTCAGTGGCTACTCGAGAACCCAGCCGTGAACTTTGCCATTTCTTCTCGTGGCAAAACATTTGGAATCAGCCATTTAGGTGTGCAAGCCGATAATGATGATGACTGGCAAGAGTTACAAGAGCGAGCTCGCCGCAGTGGCGATATCTTCGAACAAAGCAATACCACTTGCTGTTACGCTAAAAGTGATAAGGCATGGAGTAAAGATCCGCAGGGTGTTGCTTGGGAATATTTTTTTACTAAATCACAGGCTGACGACTATGGGGTTGACACTTCAGAAGACTTGAATGCTATAAGCTCTGATGGGTATGTTGAACAAGAACTTAGTTCTAAGAATATCGATTCATACAAGAGCAACTCTAACAACTGTCGTTTATTTGCAAGAAAAGACAACTGCTGCTCTTAGCTGAGTGATAAAGAAAGTAGAGAAGTAATGAAAACGGCTAACATTAATCATTCGAATATGGATCAGGCCTTCTTGGAGATGGAGAAGGCCTTGAGACAGTATTTAATTCGTCGCTTACCAGACCAGGCGAGTGTTGATGATTTGGTTCAAGATATATTCATAAAAGCGCTAACGACGCTGGATGAAGGTCGTCGTATTGAAAATTTAATGGCCTGGGTTTTAACCGTTGCAAAAACTATGCTGGCTGACTTTTATCGAGCGCGCGCTCGTGAATTGGAAAGTGATTTATCCTCACTTCCTGTGGAGGATGAAAGTGCCATTCATCAAGTATTCGCTGAATGTATGTTGCCATTTATAGAATCTTTAGCCCCAAAGTATCGAGATGCACTGATGGCAGATCTTCGAGGCACAACTTATGCTAATTTAGCGCGTGAAGAAGGGGTTAGTATTTCGGCCATTAAAAGTCGAGCGGCCAGAGGTCGGTTGCAACTAAAAGAAAAATTAATTGCATGCTGCCATATAGAAATTGACCATGGCATGGTAAGTGAGTTTAAGAAAAAATAAGGACATTAACGTTATGATTAGAATGGATTGCTCTAGTCCAAGGTGGCGAACAGTGTCGTGTTGGTCGTCGGCAGTATCCGGTACGTTATTATTAATACTGTGTGTGGCTTGGTTCAACTTACCCCATACTTCGAGTCGAGAATTGTTAAGGCCACTGTTGCTGCTATTGTATGCTTTGTATTTTTCTATGATTTGGTTTCAATGTTGGCGCAACCGTCATTCGTAGATTTGTGTACGGGCTTTTTTAATGATAGAAAGGATATACATTTTACCAAGCTGCATGACCTCGGAGTCTTTAGTTGAAAACTTTAAATAACTTCACGTTAAAACCTCGAAAGATAAACCTTTCTTTCGGTAGCCTATTACGAATCTATTTTACCTGTCTTATAGCTGTACTTGGCAGCTTTTCGGTTTCGTTGGCTGCTAAAGAGCCCCCGTTGTTATCAACTCAAGCGCAAGACGCCTTTTTTAATAATCTTACTGCTCTTTGCGGGAAGGCTTTTGCAGGTAAAGTCGTTATCGACAATAGCAACAGTGATTCGTTTGCTAATAAAGAATTAGTCGCTCATATTCGACGCTGTGAACCTAATAAATTATGGATTCCTTTTCATGTCGGTGAGGATGCGTCCAGAACTTGGATCATTAGTAAGACGGGATCGGGATTGTCGTTAAAACATGATCATCGCCACTCCGATGGTCACTCCGACAAGCTCACCATGTATGGCGGTCACACACAGCAGTCGGGTTGGCCAGAAGTGCAATCATTTCCTGCTGATGCACCAACGATAGAGATGTTTGTACAACAAGGTCTCCCCCAATCGAACACCAATATTTGGCAAATTTTTATCTATCCAGACGTCATGAGCTATCGATTAATACGTGAAGGGCGAGAGTTTCGTGTCGACTTTGATTTAAAAAAAGAAGTGACTATTCCCAAAGCGCCTTGGGGATATTCGAACTAAAGCGTATTTAATTGATTGCATTACGAAAATAAGCAGGCGTTGTTAAATAAGTCTTTTTAAACTGCTGGGTAAAATGACTTTGATGACTGTAGCCCAGTGATGCGCTGATTTGACTAAGAGTAGCGGGAGATTTGAGTAACGTTAATGCTCTATCCATTTTGAGTTTCTGAATATATTGAGCGGGAGGTAATCCGAACGACTTCATAAATTCTCTAGAAAAATGAAAAGTACTCATGTTAATTTCGTTAGCTAACTTTGATAAGCTTAACTTTTCGCCAATATTTTCATTAATGTAATTTTTTAGTTTCGACTTTTGTTTTCGAGTAAGTCCCCCTTTATAGACTAATTTCTTGTCTCTTTGAGCATTGTAAGAGTCGTAAATAACTTCTATAAAACGGACCAGCCATTGCTCCTTGAAAATCGAATAATTTAATTCTTGATCAAAGACTAATCTTTTGAAGCATAATTGCATTTTTTCGTTGTCATCATAAATAGTTTCTTGCAGCTCAAAGTTTCTTGCATCAATTTCAAACAAACGCTCTAGCCAAAAGCCAATTTCCTTTACATTTAAATAGACATGCACAAACTTTAGTTCTTTCTTTACGCTCCAAGTAGAGTAACTGCCTTGAGGCATAATGCATATTTTACCTGGTCCCCCTATTTGTGAGCGGTTGCCTTTGCGGAAACTGTTTTCTCCTCCGAGCAGATAGTAGCTAAAAGTATGGAAGTTCTCTTGATGATAAGTTACTTGCTGTTGTGGGCTGTACCAAAGACGATAGAAAATTTCAGAATAAGGATTTTGAGCCGCTATAGCTTCCACCGAAGAATGATTAAAAGGCTTGGAAGAAAACTGTTCAATTGAGTCCATAACTCTATTTCCACTCGAAATCTAAGTAGCAAGATTTTGATATAAATCACCATTTAATACAGGCAAAGTCATATCTTTAACTAAGAGAGACAATCAGTAATGCTTATGGATGTGCGAACCTCAAAATTAACGACTAACTATCTTTTTAATAATGAGAAAGCCTATGGTTGGGTGCCTGGGATATTTCTCGGACCTGTTGTTGGCTTATTCCTTATCATCGTCGCGATGTTGCCCGCTGAAATCCTTTTACCGTCTTTAAATCTGATGACTGCAGACGGCGATTTTATCGGAATTCAGGGTTTTGTTGCCTTCTTACTGAGCGCTTTCCCTCTTGTCGGGATCTTAGTCTTGAGTTGGGTTAGATGGGTTGAACGACGAAGTCGTGATTCTGTAGGTCTGAATCGCGACAGGTCTTTGTCTCATATTTCGTGGGGCCTACTCGTTGGTATATTAAGTAGTTTATGGGTTGTTCTGAGCATCGCGGTAATGGGTGGCTACGAGTTGGGTAATTGGTTTAGTGGTTTTGAGAGTTGGCAAAATATCGGGGCGATAACACTATTACTGTTTTGCTTTATAATTCAATCAGGAGTTGAAGAGTTACTGTTTCGAGGTTGGCTTTTTTCTTCAGTAACTCGAAGGCATAGTATAGCGCTTGGAATGCTGGCTTCAGCAACGCTATTTACTTTTTTACACTTATCACCGGAAAATCCATGGTATACCAATATTAATTCCTTTATGTTTTCTATATTCGCCTGTTACTTAGTTTTACTGAGTAACACGGTATGGGTTGCAATGGGATGGCATGCTGGGTGGAACTGGCTTATTGGTACGGGATTTAATATCCCTCTTACGGGCATTGAAATCGATATTCAAGCGTCGATAGTTGAGTTATCTCCTACCGGAAACGACTTCATCACTGGAGGAGCGGGAGGTCCTGAAAGTAGTGTCGCTTGCTTCTTGTTCTTTCTAATAGGCTCCATTTTTTTGCACGTAAAGCTCATTCGACGGACAAATAAGGCTAGAGTACTTTCGATTGTTTGATGGAGGCTTTTATTATAAATGGTGTAAGTTTTTAACGCTAGGCCGTACTAACCCTTGAGTAGTAGGGCTGTTTTACGAATTCATTATGTAGCTATCAAAAAAACAAAGAAAACTAGACACTTTTTAAACTAGGATGTGAACTAATGAAAAATATTATCGCCATATTCTCGGTGATCCTTTCCATCGGACAAGTAACTGCACTTCAGGAACCGGAAGTAGAAAAGGCTTACAATGAGAGTGACCAGCAAAGTCAACTCAACGCGCTCTACGAGAAGGTAAATGCTCACATTAAGTCAAAGAAGAGGATGACACAAGATGTTGTCAATAACGCAAAGGACGCGTATGAATTGGCACTGAAATTAAATGCAAAGAAAGAAACTATCAGTGCGGTAGGTTTTTTATATATTCAAGCTATGGGAGATAATTTCAATCAAAAAGAAAAGGAAGAGGTATTACTTAGAGTTTATGAGCTTGATCGAGGTTCAGATTACTTTGTAGATACAGGTGTAGAACTTGTTAGATACTACGTTCGTTCAAAGAAAATGAACAAGGCTAGTGGCATTGCTCAAGAATTGCTAAATACGAAAGAGGATAAGAGCTCTAAAGCCGACTTGATGTTATTGCTTGGAAATGAGTTTTATTTTGGTGATTTAGACAGGGCTCGGAAATATTTTGTCCATGCTGCGGAACACTATAAAGAGACGAATAATCCGAAAATTGCTATGACCAATTTCATGTTGGGTAAGTACTATTTAGCGAAAGAAAACCATGAGACCGCCTCGAAATTACTCTCTGAGTCTGTAGAGCAGTTTAGCTTGATTCCTGAGTATCAAAAGCAATCACAGATTGCTGAGTCCTTTCTACTTAACGCATATATTCAACAAGGAGAAAATGAGTTGGCCAATCGATTGTGTCAAAAGATAGGTCGAGAACGCGAATGGGACGATGGAAAAGATATAGAAGCGTTATACATTGTTAACCCGCAATATCCGAACAAAGCTGTAAGGAATAAAGAGAAGGCTGAATTGCGATATAGCTTTTTAGTGGATACGAATGGTTTTGCTAAAAATTTCAAGTTAATAGAGTTTCAAGGCGATAAGGAATATAAAAGCTCTTTTGATGAAGCGGCCGTTGCTGCGATAAAAAATTGGCGGTTCGCGCCAAAATTTGAAGACGGAAAGTCCGTAGAAGCAGAAGCCTATTACACTATTGTGTTCAAACTAGCCGAATAGATTGAGAGAACGGCCTCTAAAAATGAGGCCGCTGCATGAATTAATGAGGAGGAAATAGTAAGCTTTCTCTTTTATTAATTACAATGTAACAAAATTTCGACGGCTTACTCGGTTCATCACAAAGCAAACCAGTATACCCTCTGAATTGTTTCAAATATAAATCCAGTGCCCATCTACTGCAATCACTTCCCAGGTGCGAGTTGGCTAAAACTAGTTGACGGACTTATTGCTTTAAAATCTGATTTAGTTGCCGAAAAACCTTTTTATCAAACGCGACAAAGTAAACGTCTATATTGTATGACTCACGTTCTAGAGCATCTTTAACTTCCCTAATTGCTATTTTACACGCTTGCTCAGTCGGAAATCGATATGAACCACAACTTATTGCAGGAAATGCTAAGCTAGTGAGCTTGTACTCAATTGCTAACCTGATGCTTTCTCGATAACAAGACGCAAGCAATTCGGGTTCGTTCTTCATACCACCGTACCAGACTGGACCAACCGTATGAATAATGTAACGAGCCGGAAGTTGATAGCCTTTGGTGATCTTCGCTAGACCCGTTTCGCACCCGCCCAATGTCCTACAGTGCTCTAAAAGTTCTGGTCCGGCTGCTCGATGTATTGCACCATCAACGCCACCGCCGCCACATAAACTTACATTAGCGGCATTAACAATAGCATCAACATTCAACGTTGTAATATCGCCTTCAATAACTGAAATTTTCATATTCCATTGTCACCCGTTACTGAGTAGTATTCTGACTTTCATTAGTGCAAAGCCAAGTAGGTTATCGCCTCGCCACTTATAGGGATTGTTAGCATTCGGATGATCTTCCGCAAGTCCTATGCCCCAAATTTTGTCATGAGGACTTGCCTCTACCAACACTCGTCTTTTTGTCGACAATAGAAACGCTTTCAAATTTACGCATTGTGAAAATTTAGCGTAATTACCTTTGACAACGATTTCAAAGCGATTGCTTACCCACTCTTCTTGATTAAAGTTAGCGACTTGTCGACCTAATGCTTTGGCTTCACCAGGGGAACGCGCTTGCAGTATTTTTTGAAGTAATATCAAGTCATTAAACAAACGAGCTTTTTCTGCCATCATATAGTGTTCAGCGGTGTGGTAGTTAACATCTTCTACTGTAAAGTTCGACGGATACCATTGACTTAAGCAGGTCTTGTCAACAGAGCCTCTCCTCGTGGATTTATGTCCCCAAAAAAATAGGTACTTCGCTGACTTACCTTTAGATAAGTCAGTCAGTAATTGCTCCCTTGTTAATATAATTTCATTTTTCATAACTTAAATACTTAGTTTTCATATATGTAAATATATTGCGGTGGCACCGTATCGGTTAGCCAAACGTGATTGTCACTGCAGTAAAACAAAAAGCCATCACCATACATAGCGAGAGCATCAATTTTCAATAAAATGGGATCTCCATATCGCTCTCCCACCTTCAATGCAGTAGAGGTGTTTTCGGTGAGATGCACATGATGGCGATCTCTCTTTAATAATCCTTGCCGAAAAATTGCATCTAAGTTTTTCTTAGCTGTGCCATGAAATAATATTGCTGGCGGTTGAGTCGACGCCAGCGCTAAGTTTACCTTTAGACTATGCCCCTGACTTGCTCGAATCTTTTTTCTATCATCGCTATACTTAAAACGTTGCTTATCATTGTCGTTAACAACGATGTCGAGTTCTTCGAGTGTTAGAGCCATTCCATGATCATTCATTTTAGTTAATAACTCACTAACATCAGCCCAACCACTTTCATCAAGAGTTAATCCTATCTTTTGTGGTTGATGACGTAGAACTAAGCTAAGAAATTTAGACCTTTTGACGATGTTTGTTTTTTTCATAGTTTTCCAAAAAATTATATTTTTACTACCTCGGTGTATTCTCCAATGACTTCTATTTCTCCAACGATATTATCGTTAAGTTCTTCTAAGTCATTGGCGGGTATCCACCATTCAGTATGATGTTTTGCGCCAACAGTGTGAATTTTGTATCTTTCAATAAATGAACGTTTAACTTCAAATCGAGTTACATAGCCAATGCCTTTTTCTTTAACGTTCCAATTGTTGACTTCGATCGCGTAAGTCTCATTGGTTACCGGGTAGAAAATCGGTTGGCCGGGTAATCTAGGTGGCCACCGTTTGTAACCACTTTCTTTGACCAGTTTAAGCTCATTTTTACCTGTCGGTCTGTACAAGGTAATCGTATTTGTTTGCATGTGTTCTTTCCTTTAATTTGAGTAACGTACTAGTGTATGGTCTTCGCCCTTCAAGGCATTATCGATAATCGGCTCTATTATTGACCAGTCTCCTTTTGCCAGACCTGCTCCAATTAATGGATAAGCGATTCGACGCCCTTGGTACGACTGCTTTATTTTTACAAATACCCTTGCTAAAGCATCGTAATCCGCAAAACACCCTTTACGACCGTACGCGTATTGCGTGTAAGCATTGACGATGACAAAAGAGGTTTGCCTTTTTACACGAGCAAAAGTAAAACTCCCGAGTTTATTTTCGTCACCCTTTATTGTGGCCAAATCAGCTTGAAAAGCTTCGGGATACCTCTCTTTAATTTGTTTTGCAATGCCACTACCCATATTGCAAAAACAATTACAACCGTGAATGATTACATCGAACATTCCTTCTTCGGCTAGGTCTAGTAAGTTTCCATCTATTATCTTCATCTGCATCATCTCTATGTATATCGAGCGGCAATGGGGAGCCATCTACCCATACCAAAACTTCGTTTTTGAACGCGAATAATGGGTGGAGCTTGTTTTCTTTTAAACTCAGCGCGATCAACCATGTCTTGAATCTTGGCGATTAAATCGTACGAAACAGACTTTTCTGTTAAAAGCGCTGAACAAATATCTTGTTCACTCTCTGACAGTAAGTCTCCTTCAATATATTGCTTTAATATTGCGTCTAATATTGGGTACGCAGGTAAAGAATCATTATCAACTTGACCTTCAGCCAGTTCTGCACTTGGAGCTTTCGTTATAATGGCTTCAGGAATCACGTCGCTTTGATAGTGCATATTGATAAATTTAGCCAACTCGTAAACTTCCATTTTATACAGATCTCCGAGTGGATTTATTCCTCCATTCATATCACCATAAAGCGTTGCATAGCCGACGCTCATTTCACTCTTATTGCCAGTTGATACTACTAACGCTGAAAAATGATTACTGAACTCCATTAGAATTCGGCCACGAATTCGAGCCTGCATATTTTCTTGAGTAATTTGATTTGGCATGCATTTACTCATCAGTTCGAATTCTTTTATAGTCAATGCGAAATCCTGAGTGATGGGCCGTTCAAACAGTTCAACTCCCAGGTTTTTACATAATATTATTGAGTCATTCACACTGCCCTTTGATGAATATTTTGATGGCATTGTAATGGCCTTAACTTTTTCGGATCCTAGTGCAAAACGACATAAAGCAATGGTTACTGCAGAGTCAATACCGCCAGAAGAACCGACAACGATTTTATCGAAACCGCACTTTTCGACATAATCTCGAATGCCTAGCTGAAGCTGTTCTAAAATAAAGTGACTTCTCTTCATTGGGCTTACTTCAATCACTCTATTATCTTCGAGCTTAGCTTCTACAACCTCTTCAGAAAAAGCTTTTGCTGAGGCAGTGAGTTGTCCCTGTCTGTTCATAATAAAGCTAGCACCATCAAAAACTAATTCATCATTGCCACCTACTTGGTTCACATAAACAAAAGGCACATTAAGTCGACTAACTAGATTTTGAGCTATTGTCATTCGCTCCTCTTGCTTTCCTACGTTACTTGGAGAAGCATTAATACTAATCACAGCATCTAGCGGAACACCTTCGAGATTATCGATGGGATCTGCTAGATAGGCCCCTTTCGCTTCGGTAAACCAAGCATCTTCGCAAATCATGACTCCAAATCGCTTTCCATTAAGGGTAAAGCTATTGGGTGATGACTTTGCTGAAAAGTGTCGAGCTTCGTCAAAAACGTTGTATGTGGGAAGTAGTTGCTTGTAATACTCTAGAATGACCTCTCCCTTATGTAATACAACCAGCGCATTGTGCAGCGGTTTGCCAACACGATCTCTATTTTTTGCAGCGTAGCCAATCAAAATAGCACAAGGTTTTTCTATCGTTGCTTTTCTTATCTCTTCTAACGCTTCCCACTGTTTGTTCAATAAACTAGAGCGTAAAAGCAAATCTTGAGGGTAATACCCTGTGATGGCTAATTCACTGCAAATAAATAAACCTTCATCGGCTTGAAACTTGTGGTACTCACTTAGAATCTTACTGACATTCCCGTCGATATCACCAACGGTAAAGTTTAATTGTGCCATTATAATTTTCATCGCTAAGACTCTTAATTAACTCGCATTAAAGACATTGTTTAAATAAGCCAGGTAAGTTTCATCTTTACACATGGTTTTACCTGGACTGTCGCTTATTTTTGCAACCGGCTGACCATTACACTTGGTCATCTTCATAACAATACTCAGAGGTGTAACACCGACATCGTTAGTTAAATTAGTGCCTATTCCGAAAACGATGTTGGTTACATCATAAAACTTTTCCAGTAATTCAAATGCCAAAGGAATATTGAGTCCATCACTGAAAACGAGTGTTTTCGTTTTCGGATCAATACCTAACTTTTTGTAGTGATCAATCATTTTTTCAGCCCAAGTAAATGGGTCGCCACTATCATGGCGAACGCCATCAAATAGCTTTGCAAAATAGCGATCAAAATCTTTTAAGAACGCATCGATTCCAACTACATCAGTCAGGGCGATTCCGAGATCGCCTCGATATTCCTTCGTCCATGTTTCCAGTGCCATTTTTTGACTATCGATTAATCGAGGACCAAGTGCTTGAAACGCTTGTAAATATTCATGAGCCATAGTGCCTAAGGGTAATAGGTCCAGTTCACGAGCTAAATACATATTGCTGGTGCCGACCAAATTGCTTTTGACGCTTCGCTTCAAGTGCTCTAATACATGGCAGTGCCATTCACGATTAAATCGTCTGCGGGTGCCGAACTCCATAAGCTTAAAGTGCTCACGCAGCGGATGCTTCTTAATCGCCTCGGTTTTCTCCATCAAGCGTCTTTGTCCTTCTTTAAGGTCAACCTTAGCGTACTCATTTCGTGAATAAACTTCTTCGACAATAGCTAAGATAGGAACCTCAAACATGATTGTGTGAAGCCAAGGGCCCGCGACAGTGATTGTCAGTTGTCCGCGTTCATCTTCACCAATTCGCACATATTGTTCGTTTAACTGGAAAAGTTTAAGAAACTGAATAAAGTCTGGCTTTAAGTAGTATATTCCTGCTAAGTAATGCAGTTCGTTCTCCGTTAATCTGAGCTCACATAAAGCTTTGATTTGAGCCTTAATTTCAGCCGCGTATGGCTTTAGACTCACATCGGCGTTTCGACACTTAAAGGTATACTCAACTTCTGCTGCTGGAAATTGATGCAGCACAGTTTGCATCATGGTTAGCTTATACAAGTCAGTGTCGAGCAATGAACGAATAATGGGCTGTGTTTTCATTGAGTTAATCTCTCTAATTCTTGATAGTCGCGTACGATATGAATTCCTGCTGTCGTCATTTCTGTTATTGCTTGTTCGATGGTTTCGGCAGCGATACCACGACAGGCTGCTAGATTTACAATCACTTCAAACTTAGACTTTCGTAGTTGGAGTGCGGTGGTTTTAACGCAATAGTCCGTTGCTAAACCTCCGACAATTACCGTATCGATTTTTCGGGTTTGAAGAAACTCTATCACCCCTGTGCTCATGGTTTCTGACAGGTCGTGATAGCAAGCTCCGTAAGGATGCATGTCGAGCTCGATCCCCTTCCAAACAAAATAATCATATTCGGCGGGTTTGGGTAAACCAGCTATTAGTTCAAAGCCTTTTGTGCCGGGGACTGCATGTTGATTCCATGCGATATCGACATGGTCACCGTGAACCTCTGTAAACATGGGTTGTTGCTTATTCGCGACCCAGATAGCGTGTGGGCTATGAGCATCTTTTGAGCCAACCCGAATAGCCGCAAGCGTTGCCTGAGCATTAAGCTCAGGGACTATTTCAGTGCCACCCTCTACTGGTAATTCGTCTGGGCATTCAGGGGTAAATGCATACTGTGGGTCAACATCAAATGCAGCGGTGGTCATGATATTCAATCGTTTCATGCTGCTCTCTCCTTGGTTTCAATCAATGGTTGCGTTTAATATGATAATTAATATACTATTAATAGTACGCACACTATACTATTATGTCAACAGGAGGTGTCACTATGAAAATTAAGCGTGTTGGAGTGCTAGGCTCAGCCTTTAACCCTCCTCACCTAGGTCACAAAGACATACTGAATCAGGTAAATCATGAGTTTGATGAATTACTACTGGTTCCAAGCTTCAGACATGCCTTTGCTAAGACTATGGTGCCCTTTGCTGACCGTTTAGCCATGGTCAGTATTATGGCTCAGGCCTATTACTTAGAGGCGACGATGCATAATAGGAGTTTAACGCCCGTACTGGTGTCAGATATCGAAAGAAGACTAGGTGAAAAGACCAATAGCCCCGTTTACACCTATCATGTACTTGAGGCGCTAGAGGATTGCTATAAGAGAGCGGGAGAGATGGTAGAGTTAGTATTTATTCTTGGTCCTGATAATGTCAGTTTTGATACATGGAGCAAGTTTTACAAAGCGGATGAAATTCGAAAACGCTGGAGCTTGAGAAGTGTTAGTGAGCGAATAAAGATTCACAGCAGTGATATCAGAACATTGATCGCAAACTACCCACGACCAGAAAAGCTATTTAAGGCTCGCTTTAATCGTTTCATGGATAATCCTGTAGCGGACTATATTTTCCAGCAAAAATTATATGGAGCTCAAAAATGAAAAGCATTCCTGTTGCTGAAATCATTCAACAAACAGAAATTTGTCACCAAGGCTTTTTAGAGTTAAAAAAACACACTATTCAATATACTAAGTTTAGTGGTGAAAGGAGTCGAATTCATCAACGCGAAGTTTTAGTAAGAGATGCGACCGTTGGAATTTTGTTATTCGACTCGAAAATGAATAAGGTGTTGTTGACTGAGCAGTTTAGAATAGGAGCGCTAGAAAACAACGATCACCCATGGATATTTGAACTTCCTGCGGGTGTGATTGATCAAGGTGAAACCGCAGAAACGGCTGTATGCCGAGAAGTGAAAGAAGAAACTGGCTACTTAGTTGAGCATTCAGAGTTGATTGGCGACTTTTATGTTAGCCCTGGAGGCACCTCCGAAACGACTAAAATATATTTTGCTGAGTTAGTACTAGACGCCAGCGGCGTACACGGAGAAGCGACTGAGAATGAAGATATTCGAACACATTTAATTGACTTCGACGAAGCGTTAAGTTGGATAGGCACTCAAAAGTTAAGTGCTTCTGCAGCAATTGCTTTTTTATGGCTTGCCAACAAACGTTTAACTAGGAAATTGAAATGAGTATGGCAGCAAACGAAAAAGAGTTTCTAAAAAATTATAATATTCACGATTACGACGTTCCGTTAACCAGTGTTGATATTGTGATTTTTACTATCATTGATGATCGAGTGAATGTACTAATTACTCAGCGAGCAGACTTTCCATTTAAAGGAAAGTGGGCAACACCCGGCGGCTTTATTGATGTTAAAAATGATCAGACAATAGAGGCGACAGCCATTAGAAAACTGAAAGAGAAGACAGGTTTTGATGCACCCTATTTAGAACAAATGGGCAGCATTGGTAATGCTAAGCGAGATCCTCGCGGCTGGTCAGTTACGGTAACCTATTTCGCGCTAGTGAATGAACACAATGTAACTTTTGCTGATGATTGCTGCTGGTGTCCGTTAGACGAGAACGGAGAAACTTCAACAAAACTAGCATTTGATCATAACTTGCTGATCAAAGAAGCCTTTTTACGTTTGCAAAATAAGGCTCAATATTCAACGATCGCGTTGCATGTTTTACCAGAAAAATTCACTTTATCTGAGTTGCAACAAACCTATGAAATTATCTTGGGTGGAAAGCTTAATAAAGCAGGCTTCCGACGACGCATACTCAAAGCGAATGTAATTGAAAAGCTTGAGGGTGAAAGCAAGCAAACCGCTACTCGAACGGCACAACTCTACCGAAAGCTCGATCAAGAAGATGTGCATTTTTATATGCGGGAAATTTACGCACGCTAGTGAAAGCAGTTAATGAGCTGAAATTCACTGGAACTTGTTTAGGTGGAGTTGTTAACTGCGCCCCGAGCGAACACTTGTGTCGATGCTAAAAGTTCAGAAACAAAAAAATCCGAGATCACTCTCAGGCTTTTTAAAGTATTCGAAGGGTGGCCTGAGCGAGAATTAACCGGCCGGCGTTCCGGGGGCGACACTTGTGTCGATGTTTGAAATTCAGAAACAAAAAAGCCCGAGATTACTCTCAGGCTTTTTAAAGTATTCGAAGGGTGGGCAGAGCGAGAATTAACCGGCCGGCGTTCCGGGGGCGACACTTGTGTCGATGTTCGAAATTCAGAAACAAAAAAGCCCGAGATCACTCTCAGGCTTTTTAAAGTATTCGAACGGTGGCCAGAGCGAGAATTAACCGGCCGGCGTTCCGGGGGCGACACTTGTGTCGATGTTCAAAGTTCAGAAACAAAAAAGCCCGAGATTACTCTCAGGCTTTTTAAAGTATTCGAAGGGTGGCCTGAGCGAGAATTAACCGGCCGGCGTTCCGGGGGTGACACTTGTGTCGATGTTCGAAATTCAGAAACAAAAAAGCCCGAGATCACTCTCAGGCTTTTTAAAGTATTCGAAGGGTGGCCTGAGCGAGAATTAACCGGCCGGCGTTCCGGGGGTGACACTTGTGTCGATGTTCGAAATTCAGAAACAAAAAAGCCCGAGATCACTCTCAGGCTTTTTAAGTATTCGAATGGTGGCCTGAGCGAGAATTAACCGGCCGGCGTTCCGGGGGCGACACTTGTGTCGATGTTCAAAGTTCAGAAACAAAAAAGCCCGAGATTACTCTCAGGCTTTTTAAGGTATTCGAATGGTGGCCCGGGCCAGAATTGAACTGGCGACACAAGGATTTTCAGTCCTCTGCTCTACCAACTGAGCTACCAGGCCGATGGTGTAAAATGCGTGATTTTTCACCACTTTCGCTAAGCTTTTAGGGGGCTTTCGCGAAAGAGCGCGTATTAAACCGATTTCGAGCTTTTAAGTCAAGTGTTTGCTTTTAATTATTACGACTTTTCTGGTGGAATGTAGCCTTCTGGCTTGTCGTAGTCACCACCAAACAAAAATTTCTCCATTTCGCCGGCCAAATATTGTCGAGTTTCGGGCTCAATAACGTTTAAGCGTTTTTCGTTAATTAACATGGTTTGATGTTGTAACCACATTTGCCATGCTTGCATGGAGATGTCTTGGTAGATTTTTTGTCCTAGCTCACCTGGATAGGTGGGGGTAGCAAGGCCTGGCAGTTCTTTTTGTAATTTCTGACAGAAAACAGTGCGGCTCATGTTGCTGGCTCCATGTTTTTCAACAGTTGAATAATTGGGCCGGGCATTCCCAGCGCGTCAAGTTGAGAGCGATCTTGCCATTGCCAGCGATCGGAGTCCATGACTCCGCGCGGTTTTTTACTGAGTACCAGCTTTCTAGGATGAATGTGTAAGTGAAAGTGGCTAAAAGTATGACGAAAAGCGGGTAATGACTGAATAGTGACTGGTGGTAAAGGCATGCCCAAGCAGCTAGCCAGCGCATCGTCTGATGTATCCATTTCCGCTTGTGGTAGGCTCCATAACCCACCCCAAATACCTTGCTCTGGGCGCTTTTCTAGTAGGATTTGCTGTTTGTATTGAGCAACGATAAAAATGGCCGAACGCTCTGGTTTGTTCGTTTTCGGCTTAGAGGTTGGATAATTTTTCTGCGTGCCAGCGGCAAAAGCAGCGCAGCCGGATTGAACAGGACACGCATCGCATTGCGGTTTGCTCCGCGTGCACAGCGTAGCGCCTAAATCCATCATCGCTTGATTGTAGTGATCGACCTGCTGAGCGGGCGTTAGCTTGTCAGCTAACTCCCACAACGCCTTGTGAACCTTGGGTTTTCCAGGCCAGCCTTCAATAGCGTAGAACCGACACAGCACACGTTTGACATTGCCGTCTAAGATGGTTGCGGGTTGGCCCGTCACCAAGGAGTGAATGGCACCTGCGGTCGACCGACCAATTCCCGGTAATTGCTCCAGCGCTTCGACGTTGCTTGGCCACTTTCCGTTGAGTTCGAAATGAACCTGCTGTGCACATTTATGTAGATTCCGCGCGCGCGAATAGTAGCCTAGCCCTGTCCACTGAGCTAACACATCATCTTGATTCGCTGTGGCAAGGGCTGCTAAGTCGGGGAAGCGCTCCATAAAGCTCAAGTAATATGGAATCACCGTTGTCACTTGGGTTTGCTGCAACATTACCTCAGACACCCAAACTCGATAGTGAGTTTTGTTCTGCTGCCAAGGCAAATGTTTGCGCCCATATTGCTGATAATACTGAAGAATGCGGCGCTGAAACTCTTTCGCTTGCATCGTCGAGCCTAAGTTAGGGAAGTAAGGCGAGAGTGTACCTAAATTGACGATAATTTACTGCAACGAGACTGACGATTTCAGTCTCGTCGAAGCGCTGTTTAGCTTTAATTGGTTAAGTAAGTTAAGCGATTAACTTGGCGATAGTGGATGCATCATTGGTACAACAAAGGATAAGACAATCCACATGATGATGACTAAGGGGCCACCGATACGCAAGAAGTCAGAGAATTGATATCCCCCTGCATTCATCACCAACAAGTTGGTTTTGTAGGCAACAGGCGTCGCATAACTCATATTCGCGCCAAATAAGACGGCAATAACAAAGGGCTCAGGAGATAACTGCAATTGTTGGGCAACCGATATGGCAATGGGAGTGCCGATAACCGCCGCAGCGTTGTTCGATACTACATTGGTTAGAATAGCCAGTAACAACATCAGTCCGCTCAAGATAACCACTGGCGGCGCGCCACTGAATAAGGCTAAAAAGGTTTGCGCCAGATAGTCTGCGCCGCCTGTGAGCAACAACCCTTGGCCAAGTGCGAGCGAGGCAACGACAATAAGAACAACCTGAGTGCTGAGTGCCAATGAGGCATCGCGCCAGTCCATGCATCGTGTCAATAACATAAGGCTAACGCCGCACAAGGCACTAACAGAGATCGGTAAAATTCCAAAAGCTGCGGTCGCAATGATGGCTAGCATAATGAGCAATGCAATTGGCGCTTTGCGAGAATGCGGTAAATCGGTGGTGGCATCAAGAATGAGCAACTCGCCCTGCTTTTTCATCTTAGCGATGTTTTCACGCGGGCCTTGAACTAATAAAACATCGCCAACATGCAGCGAGACATTGCCGAGTTTGCGATACAAGTCGATGGCTTTACCACCACGGTGTAAAGCAATAGCGACCAGTTTAAACTGATCGATAAAGCGCACATTTTTGAGCGTCGAGCCAGCGAGTGGAGAACCTGGCACAACCACAACCTCGGCAATTTGTTGATCTTCAGCGACGAGAGGATGCTCATCGTCAACGGCTTGCTTGCCCATGAAGAGACGAGCGCCAATGGTCACTTCATAATCTTTTAAATTGTCGGGTGTATCCGAGACTCGCAACCGGTCGCCGGCTTTTAATACCACGTCGGGCATGGGTAGAATTCGCGTATCGGTTTCTTCACCACGTTGAATACGTTCAACTTTCAGTTGCCCACCAGCGTGTTCAATCACTTCCGCCAAGGTCTTATTGGCTGCGTAACCGCCATCTTTGATGGTCAAATGCGCGGTAAAAAGCCTTGGGCTTGAGTCTGCCATGCTCGCAGTCCGCTCAGGGGTTATTCGCGGCGCGACCAGCCAAAGATAGGCAATCGCAACGGCGGCAGCGACTGCGGCTGCAGGCAAAAAGTCAAACATTTCAAGGCGCTGCATGCCCATATCGGCGGCAACTGAGACGACCAGTAGGTTAGTTGACGTTCCGATGGTAGTCGACATACCACCGACTAACGTCGCTAACCCCATTGGCATTAAGACCGACGATGCAGAGGTATTGGTTCGTAACGACACACTGATCAAGATGGGTAATAGGAGCACGACGATCGGTGTGTTATTCATAAAGGCACTGAGTATGCCGCCGATTAACAGCGTAAGAAGCAACGAGATGGTCGGAGAGCTCTTCCACAATTTAGCTAACAGTCGTCCGATGGGTTCTAGTGCTCCGGTTCTAACTAATCCTTGACCGGCCATCATTAAGGCACAAACTGAGACTAATGCTTCGTGACCAAAGCCCGCAAAGAATTGAGTTGCTTGTAAGGGCTCACTAGCGTTCTCTGGTATGAAAGGAAAGGCTTCGAAGCCGACAATAACCGCCAGTAGTACCGCAAGGCAACTGGTTTCGAGCGGTATATCGTCGCGTCGAAATAGATACAACGCCACAACAGTGAGTATCAAAATCCCGAGGGCATGGTAGTTCGGGATTGATGGTAAATTAAACATCTAAATTAAATACCTTTAAATTCAAAACCTTAGCAATTCTAAAGGTGAGGTCCTTGGAGTTTTAAGAATAACGGGGAATAAGTGAATAGCAAGCAAAAATCGCTAGTTAATAATATCAAAAGGGTTTTAAGTGAGCCCTGGTCGATTCTTTGTTACAATCGCCATCCCATTCTATCGTGACAGTTATATCATCGAAATCAAAGCATGACCGATTCAGAAAAAGCCCCTTTTATGCGCCAAATTCGCAGTTTCGTATTACGTGAAGGTCGTATGACGAAAGGCCAAGAACGAGCAATGACGGAGCTGTTCCCAACCCTTGGCATTGAATATTCAGATGAAATGATGAACTTTGCGCAGATCTTCGGAAATGACCGTCCTGTCGTGCTAGAAATTGGTTTTGGAATGGGTAAGTCTTTAGCGCTACAAGCACAACAAAACCCTGATCGAAACTACATAGGCATAGAAGTCCACCGGCCGGGTGTCGGTGCTTGTTTATTACTGGCCGAGGAATATGAACTCACCAATTTACGGGTGATTAATCACGATGCCGTTGAAGTGTTGAACCATATGGTTGGTCAAAAGAGCTTAGCTGGCATGCAAGTTTACTTCCCAGATCCATGGCATAAAAAGAAACATCACAAACGTCGAATTATTCAGCCTGCTTTTGTTGACACCTGTCACTCGAAAATTGCCTCTGGCGGCTTTCTCCATTTGGCCACCGATTGGGAAAATTACGCGGAACATATGCTCGAGGTCATGCAACAGGTCGCTGGATGGCGAAATACTTCGGCCACCAACGACTACATTCCGCGACCCGACAGCCGCCCGATTACTAAATTTGAAACTCGTGGTACCAAACTAGGACATGGCGTCTGGGATCTGATGTTTGTACGCGAAGACTGATCGGTATTACGATAAATTAATGATGTTGATGGGCTCTGCTAATTTGACCTGGTCAGGCATAAATAGCGCCAATAAGTCATTGAGATAGTTAGTACCTACTTCCGTCACCTGAATCGTCTGCTCGCTTTCTGCTACTAATCCTTTGCTTATGGCATGGTCGAGCGGTTTGCGAATAACTTCCAACGGCAAGCCTGTACGCTCAGTAAAAAATCTTTTCGGAACCGGTAATAATAAGCGCAGTGCATTCATCATAAATTCTAATGGCAGTTCTCTTTCAACGATGGCCAGACGTTCACGGGTGAAGGGTTTGCCCGAGTCTAAATAATCTTTCGGATTACGATACTGGTTATAGCGAATAATTTGGCCGTCGGCCGGCAGTGTTATTTTTCCGTGTGCTCCAGCGCCAATCGCAAGATAGTCGCCAAAGTTCCAGTAATTGAGGTTATGCCTAGAACGTGCCGAAGGGGTCTTTGAGTAGGCGGAGACTTCGTAGCGCTCAAACCCACCGTCGCTCAGTAGTGCTTCCCCTACTTCTTGAATGTCGATGAGTGTGTCGTCTTGTGGCAGTTGCGGCGGTTGCGCATAAAATAGGGTATTGGGTTCAAGCGTCAGTTGGTACCAAGACAAGTGTTCCGTGCCTTGCTGCAGCGCTGTTTGAATGTCTTGCTCGGCTTGCTTTGCCGACTGCCCAGGTAAACCATGCATCAGGTCTAGATTAATTCGCTCAAACCCAGCATTGTGAGCGTATTCGATGGCTTTTAATGCTTCGGCACTCGAGTGTATACGCCCAAGAGCTTTTAGGTGCTCATCGTTAAATGATTGAATACCAATCGATAATCGGTTAACCCCTGCTTGAAAGAACTCGGCAAACTTATTGGCTTCGGCAGTCCCGGGGTTAGCTTCTAGGGTAATTTCAATATCGTGGTTAAAAGGCAGTAGTGCTCGAATATTTGAAAGCAGTCGACTCATTTGTTCGCCGCTGAGCAAACTTGGGGTTCCACCGCCAATAAAGATGCTGCTTAAGCGACGTCCCCAAACTTGCGGTAATTGCTCAGAGAGATCCTTGAGTAATGCATCGACGTAATCTTGCTCTGGCAACTCGCTGGGTGCCTTGTGCGAGTTAAAGTCACAATAAGGACACTTGCGCACACACCAAGGAACGTGGATGTACAGAGCGAGGGGTGGCAGACTGGTCAGTGCTAACATGAGACGTTGTGTTGGCTTTGAAACCACTGCTGTAGCTGTTTTAGCGCTTGTCCGCGGTGACTGACCTGTTGCTTTTGCTCTGGGGTTATCTCAGCGGCACTTTTGCCCCATTGAGCACAAAAAAACAAAGGATCGTAGCCAAAACCACCATCGCCTATAGGCTTCTCAAGTATACGACCCTCCCAAGTGCCAGACGCGATAAATGGCATAGGATCGAATTCATGGCGCATATAGACAATCACACAGCGATAGCGAGCTGAACGGAGCTGTCGAGGCTTTCCGTGCAGTGCTTCAAGCAGCTTTTGATTATTGGCGGAATCAGAGCTGGGTGTGCCAGCAAAACGTGCGGAGTAGATACCTGGCTGCCCATTAAGCGCATCAACCTCAATGCCCGAGTCGTCAGCAATGGCAGGTAAACCGCTTTTCTGACAGGCATGTCGGGCTTTTTTGATGGCATTTTCAACGAACGATAAGCCATCTTCTATGGCGTCATCGATAGATAATTCACGTTGAGGAATAATCTGGCAATCAAAGGCTTGAAGCATTTGCTGCAATTCATTCACTTTCTTCTTATTGCCACTGGCGAGGACAATTTTTTCAGGATAAGTGATTTGAGAGTCAGTAGTAGAGTGCATTAAGCGCCACAGGAGAAATGATCGTGGCGCTTATTATATCGAGGATTGGCCGAGCAAACGAGAGTCAGAGCAAGGTTAATTGACGTAAACCGTCTTCGTAAAATCAACCGCGTATTCGTCCGTACTGCCGTCTGGGCTGATAATTAATTTGAAGCTAAGTCGCTCTTCGTTTGAAAAGCGAAAGTTCGCAATGTAATAAATCGCGTTTTGCTCTTTAATTTCTTTAAATGCCAGCGACTTATTTTGGCCTGCAAGGTTATAGGCGTTGCCTCGGACACTCGCAGAAATACCTTGTTGAGTTGCTTTGTCGATGATGGAAACATTGATCAATGCGAGCGACTTAGAGCGAGTGAGGCCGTATTGTCGGGCCACCTCTGGTGTTAAAAAGTCACTGTTAAAAACACTGTAGTGAACAATATACGGCCCGACATCTTTACTAAACTCGTCATCGGCATAAAGCGCAAAACTTGAGATCGCAAAAGCCCAAAGTAAGAGTGATTGAAGTCGTTTCATCGTAGCCTCCTCGGCAGGAATGCGTATGAATTTTAGTTAAGAATCAATGTATTGGAGCAACCGCCAGAAGGCGATTGCTCATTAAGCTAACGTGTTGGAGCTTGTAAGAAATGAATTATAGCGAGATAAAAATAGTTTAGCGACGTGCGGTAGCTAATTCGACAACATTACTCGACGACTTTTTTGGGGCCGATTGCCGCAGTTTTTCTAGAGATTGTTGTGCATTGTGAATCTCTGTGTCGAGCTCAAAAACCAAGGTTTTCAAAGCCTTTAGGCGGCCTTCAACCGTCGCCTCGTTGTGTTGCAAGGCAAGCAATTGCTGGTGGTTTGAGTCGAGGGTTTCTTTTAGTGAGTTCACCTGTTGAATGAGCGGTAACATCACTTCGCGAGACCATTGGCGTACGTCAACACGTAACTTCTTGAAGAACATCGCAATATGGTTGACGGAGGTAGCGAAAAAGCGCTTAACGGCAACGCTTTGCTCGGTCAAAGTTAACATTAAATTGCGATTGAGTTGGCTCGACTCATCGAGAATTTGTTGCAACTGGCGACGGTAGATCTTGCCTTTCAAATACCGAGCTTCAAGCAATTCGACTTCGAAGTCGCGAGAAAACTTTGCATACATCGACTCGGCCATTTTATTGGTCAACTCTGCTTCTCGGCAAAACTCGTTCATCATGCCTTCGACAGCTTGGAAGAAGCGACGTGACGTGCGCATCATGCCGACACTGGTCTTACTTTCAACCATTTCGTGCAGCGTGCGCTGAATGATTTCGTCAAAATGCTCTTTGCCAACGGCATTGATCAGCACATCGGCTTGGCGCTCAAGTAGACGTTGGCTCGGCTTTAGAGCCAAGTGGCGCTTTTTAAACTCGGCTTGAGCATCACGGCTTTTATCGACCAAGTCTTGTAATTGCGATTCGTTATTACCTCGAATGCCTTTGATTTCATCTTGCTGCTTTTCGATTTGTTCTTTGCGGCTTTTGAGGACTTGCTGCGCATCTTCAATTAATCGCGTTGATTCAGCGATAACGTTATCCCACATGACCGCTTCTTTATTGCCCAAAATGGTCTCAGAGAGAACCGCTTCGACATCATCAATCTGGCTGCGCAGTAACAAGGCCTTATCGTCGCGAATACGTCCGAGCAAGGCTTTCTGGGCCGACACCGGCAAGATGTCGGTTTCAGGAATTTTCAAGTGGCGTGATGTTTGACGGATCACACGGTTAATGGCTTTCTCAGTCTTTTTACGCCCGCTGATTTCGTCCCAAAGAACATCGATTTTGTTGAGAACTGCGTACAAACCTAGGTTAGGTCGATTTTTCAATTGCTCAATATGATCTTCCCAGATTTGTAAATCACTCGCCGTTACCCCGGCATCAGCGGCAAGCACAAACACAACGGCTTGCGCTTGTGGTAGCAACTGATAAGTTAACTCTGGCTCACTACCCAGTGCATTTAGCCCTGGTGTATCAACGATACGTAAGCCTTGTTGTAATAATGGATGCGAAAAACTGACCATGGCGTGGCGCCATGCTGGTATTTCGACTTTTTCAGGATTGAATTCATCTTCGTCGAGCATGGTCGCGTCGAACCCAAGCTCAAGCGCTTCGGCTCGCGAAACCGATTTAGTCTGGGTAATGCTTTGCATGGCCTGCGCCATTTCTTCAGCTTCGTTGGTGACTAAGGGGATCTCAACCCAATGGTTGGGCATATCACGGTAATCGGTTAACGAAGTGTCTTGAAGTCGGGTTTCAATCGGCAGCAGTCGTAAATAATTTTTTTGTTGTTGCGCATCGAAAAATAATTCAGTGGGGCACATCGTGGTTCGACCGGCTTGTGACGGTAAAATGCGTTGCCCATAATCAGAGAAGAAAATGGCATTGATAAGCTCGGTTTTTCCGCGAGAGAACTCACCGGCAAAAGCAATGGTCAAGTATTCACTGTCGAGCGTTTCAAGCATTGCTCGAATGCGTTTATCGCTTTGCTCGTCGCTTAGCTGATTGCGCCGCAACCATAGACGAAATCCTTTCATTTCTTTGGCGATGACGCTTTTCCAGCGCTCAAACTCGTTTACAGACTGCGTAAATTGATTGTCGGCCATGCGTGAGGGATCCCGTAGTAAAGGCAAGCGCGCTAGTTAGATAGTGTGTTTTGCCAACGTTTGAACAAATAGTAACCAGTGATTCTAGCAGAAAATTTCTGTAAAAACGTGACCTTGCATACATTTTGTCAGAAATTATCTTAAGTTTATCGCACGCTGCCAAGTAAAAAATGCAGCTCCCTGTTACAACAAGCCTAATCCCGGGAAAATGTATGACGCTACGTACTGTAATCCCTCTTGAGTGAGTCGGATGAGCAAAAAGACCAAAATTGGTGATAAATCGAGCATTCCGATGGGAGGAATGATCCGTTGAAAGGGGGTCATAAAGGGCTGAGTAAGTTGTACTAACATACTTGCAAAAGGGTTTGCTTGGTAAGACCCTGCCGCCATCATGATAAAGCTGACAATGATTCGACCAATTAATAAATAGAAAAACAGGTTTAGCAAAGTATAGAAAAATTGTAGGACAAATATAATGGCTAATTTAGGTAAGTTAGTAAGTGTAAACAAACCCCAAAGATTAAACGCCAGAGAAAGCATCACGGTTGTGAGCAAAAAAGCGAGAACGAGACTCGCAATATCGAGTCCCCTATATCCAGGGATCACTCGACGCAGCGGCTTTAGGGTTGGGTTGGTTAATTGGACAATGGTTTGTGCAAACGGATTGTAAAAGTCCACGCGAAAATATTGCATGAAAAAACGCAATAGAACGACAGACGCGTATAACTTGATAAGGTAAAAAACGATCAGCAGTATAGTTTGCATTTAATTCTCGTTACTCGTAAATCATCCAATTTTTTAACACCTGATAACACTGTTCAACATCAGAGCTATACTATTCAACATCAGAGTTATCAGCGCTTTATTCGCTGTATGTGGGGCCTAATATCAACAAAATCAATGCATTGTACGCAAATTCACTAACTTTGCGATAATTCTTTTCCGCGTTTTACGGCGGCATTCACGGCAGCTTCAGCCATGGTGGCGATCCCACTCTCTTCTAAGCTATCCAGTGCGGCGGCTGTTGTGCCATTAGGTGATGTCACTTGAATACGACGTTCACTAATGGCGATGTCGGGGTGGTTTTTAATCAGTGTTGCTGCGCCAAGGGCACTTTGTACCACCAGCTTACGAGCGGTATCTTGATCCATTCCTTGCTTAACGCCAGCATCTATTAAGGTTTCCATAAAGCGGAAAAAATACGCGGGAGATGAGCCTGCCAGAGCGGTTACTGTATCCATTAACCCTTCGTCATCCACCCAAGCGAACTCGCCGACGGCACCAAAGACATACTCTGCTGCGCGTTGATGTTGCTCTCGAACCGATTGACTCGCATATAACCCAGTTGCACCACATAGCTCAATAGACGGCGTGTTTGGCATGCTGCGAATGATGGCCACTTGCTCAGCGGTAAACTCGATAAGTTTCGCAACAGGTAGGCCTGCCGCCACCGAAATGGCGCAGTCAACGGAAGTAAAGTCGAGGCCCGCAAGCGCATCTTTCATCATTTGTGGCTTCACTGAGAGAAGCACCACATTGGCCGAACGACAGACGTCTTGATTATTGGTGGTGATGCGGATCCCTAGTTCTTGCTGAAGTGCCTCGAGCTTGCCGCTGCTACGATTCGACATAATGATTCGTTGCGGATCATGGCCCTTCTTTACTAGGCCTCGGGCAATGGCCCCGGCCATATTACCTGCGCCAATAAAACCAATGGTGGATTGCTCGAGTGATACTGTCATTTAATTCGCCTTTAGTTTTTGTTTCCAGTTTGCTGGGCGTTCACCAAATAATGCGGTCCCCACTCGAACCATGGTGCTGCCCTGCTCGATGGCTGCGATCATATCACCTGACATGCCAATTGAAAGGGTGTCTATGCTTGGAAACTGCATTCGCATCTGTTGGTAAACCTCGGCGATTTTCGCAAATTGCTCTCGCTGTTGCCCATGATCAGCGGTTGCAGGGGGAATGCTCATGATCCCTCGTAGCGTTAGATTGGGTTGGTCAGAAATAAAGCTAAGCAGGTTTTCGATACTGGCAGCATCACTTCCCTGCTTGCTTGCTTCGGCAAACAAGTTAACTTGCGCCAACACCTGAAGCGCTGGCCGATCATCCGGGCGCTGGTCGTTCAGTCGCTTAGCAATTTTTTCGCGATCGACACTTTGAACCCAGCTGAAATGGCTGGCAATGTCGCGAGTTTTGTTACTCTGGATGGGCCCAATAAAGTGCCATTCAATATCAAGATGTTGTAGCGCAGTTATTTTATCGATGGCTTCAGAGAGGTAACTCTCACCGAACAGTTTTTGGCCAGCTTGATAAAGTTGTTCTATCTTATTGATTTCTTGAGCTTTACTCACTGCTAACAATGTGACAGAGTTAGCAGTTCGTGAAGCCTTTTTACTGGCATCTTCAATTTGTTGCTGGACCTGATGTAAATTGTCAGCGATGGTCATAATAGTAATTTACTCACTCGTTTGATGAATTGGTTACGTCGAACTCTTTATAAGGGTCTAAACTATAGTGACGGATTTTACCTGTTTTTTACGAGTTGACTGAAATAGCGGATTAAATGCTATTGAATAAGGGTCGCGACAGCAACGAATAAAAGATTACCCAATGCTGTAATCATCAATTTTTCCGGGGTTAAAACTGATGGATATTACTGAGTTACTTGCTTTTAGTGTTAAGAACAAAGCATCGGATTTGCACTTATCGGCAGGCCTGCCGCCGATGATTCGTGTCGATGGCGATGTGCGCCGAATTAATGTGCCGCCTCTTGATCATAAAACGGTACATAGCCTTGTTTATGACATCATGAACGATAAGCAGCGTAAAGACTTTGAAGAGTTTTTAGAAACTGACTTCTCATTCGAATTACCAGGTATCGCGCGTTTTCGTGTTAATGCATTTAACCACAATCGCGGAGCGGGTGCGGTATTTCGTACCATCCCATCGCAAGTTTTAACCCTCGAAGAGTTAGGGGCGCCGGCTGTTTTTAAAGAAATCTGTATGCACCCTCGTGGCTTAGTACTCGTCACAGGACCTACTGGTTCAGGTAAAAGTACCACGCTTGCAGGAATGATTGATTACATCAATGACAACGATTACGGACATATTTTGACGGTCGAGGACCCCATCGAATTTGTGCACGAAAGTAAGCGCTGTTTGATTAACCAGCGTGAAGTTCATCGTGATACGCTAGGCTTTAATGAAGCATTGCGCTCAGCGCTACGGGAAGATCCTGACATCATCCTAGTTGGTGAGATGCGTGACCTTGAAACGATTCGTTTGGCATTGACTGCCGCAGAAACGGGGCATTTGGTGTTTGGTACTCTGCATACGTCATCCGCCGCCAAAACCATTGACCGTATTGTCGACGTTTTCCCTGCTGCTGAAAAAGACATGGTTCGTTCGATGTTATCTGAATCATTGATGGCGGTAATTTCTCAGACATTATTGAAAAAAGTCGGCGGTGGCCGTGTCGCGGCGCACGAAATAATGGTCGGTACGCCAGCGATTCGTAACTTGATTCGTGAAGATAAAATCGCGCAGATGTACAGCTCGATTCAAACGGGTGCGCAACACGGGATGCAAACACTTGATCAGTGTCTAAAAGACCTCCTCGCGAAGGGCTTGATTACGCGACAAGATGCTCGTGAGAAAGCCAAGACCAAAGAAGATTTTTAACTGCTCGATTTAGAGGATCCAACGAATGGATTTTGAAGCTCTTTTAAAATTGATGGTGCAAAAGAAAGCCTCGGATTTATTTATTACCGCTGGCATTCCACCTTCAATCAAAATAAATGGAAAAATCATGCCGGTTACACAACGGGCATTGAATGGCGAGAAAGCTCGAGAAGTTGTTCTTTCGGTTATGAATGAGGAACAGCGACGAGAATTTGCTCGCGGTCACGAGTGTAACTTTGCGATTAGCGCATCCGGTATTGGTCGATTCCGGGTTAGCGCGTTCCAGCAACGAAATGAAGTGGGTATGGTCTTGCGTCGAATTGAAACGACTATCCCGACGCTAGATGAATTGCGTTTGCCAACCGTGTTAAAGAAACTCTCACTCACCAAGCGTGGACTGATTATTTTTGTCGGTGCGACCGGTACGGGTAAATCAACCTCTTTGGCGGCCATGATTGGATATCGCAATATGACCACCACTGGTCACATCATTACCATTGAAGATCCGATTGAATTTGTTCATCAACATAACAAATGCATTATTACCCAGCGTGAAGTGGGTATTGATACTGACTCCTTTGAAACCGCGTTGAAAAATACGTTACGACAAGCGCCTGACGTTATTCTGATTGGTGAGGTACGAACGTCTGAAACCATGGATTACGCAGTGGCTTTTGCCGAAACTGGGCATCTGTGTATGTGTACTTTGCATGCGAACAACGCAAACCAGGCACTCGATCGAATCATTCACTTCTTTCCTGAAGAAAAGCGAAATCAATTGCTGTTGGATTTGTCGTTAAATTTACGTGCGGTTATTGCTCAGCAGTTAATTCCGACACCCGACGGTAAAGGCCGTCGCGCCGCGATTGAAGTATTGATTAATACACCTTTGGTGGCCGATCATATTCGTAAAGGTGAAATGCATTTGATCAAAGACTTAATGGCTAAGTCCACTGAACACGGTATGCAAACCTTTGACCAAGCACTGTTTCGACTATTTAAAAGCGGTGAAGTTACTTACGAAGATGCGCTTCATCATGCCGACTCGCCAAATGATTTACGCTTGATGATCAAACTAGACAGTTCAGAGAGCGATCCTGAATTGCAGATTGGTTCTGGTGCTGCGGCAAGCATGAGTTTAGAAGAAACCGATGAAAACCCCTTCTAAATGATTAAGACACGGATTTTTCGGTAGACACGGATTTTTCGGTAAACAGGGTAGCGCAGCGTCTATCGATTATGACGTAGGGTTTTGTTGGAACCAAGATTGCACAATAATAACCGCCGACTGGCTGTCGATCGCGCCTTTTTGTAGCGCACGATAGCCTCCTTCGGCGAATAAGTCACTTTTCGCTTCAGCCGTTGTTAACCGTTCATCGACCAGATCCACTGGTATCGCAAAGCGACCAAACAATCGATTAGCAAACTTTTTAGCCCTTTGACTCAATAGTTGTTCAGTTCCATCCATATTGAGAGGAAATCCGACGACTAAGCGGTCTGGCTGCCAGGTTTTTAAGAGTTTCTCAACTTGTTGCCAATCAGGTTGTCCGTTTTGCGCTTTTAATGCAGGCAGTGCGGAAGCACTCTCGGTAATACGTTGCCCATAAGCGACGCCAATAGACTTCTCGCCGAAATCAAAACCCAGCAGCGTGCGTATAGTTTCAGGCATTGCCAGACAAAGATGAGATTTGTGAAATATCGATTCCAATGAGCGCCGCTGCTTTTTGCCAGCGCTCAGCCACATCGGTCGCAAAGAGAATACTAGGATCGGCAGGAACGCTTAGCCAAGCATTTTCAGCCAATTCGGCTTCAAGCTGACCAGGGCCCCAACCAGCGTAACCGAGAGCGATAAAAGCATCGTCGAGATCCGCTTGCTGTGGCAAGGCTTCAAGAATGTCTTGCGATGTGGTGATGGTAATGTGTTCTCCTACGGCAAGGCTCGATTGCCAAGCATTGGTGCCGTGGTGAATAACAAATCCGCGATCGGTTTGAACCGGACCTCCAGCGAGAACGGGACGCTCGTGAAAGTCAGGTGCTACTTGTATTTCAAGGTGATCAAGGAGCTCTGAAGTTGTGACTTCAGTCGGGTGATTGATAACAATGCCCATCGCGCCTTCTTCATTATGTTCGCACAATAAAGTGACGCTGCGAAAAAAATTGGGGTCATCCAAATTTGGCATCGCAATCAAAAAGTGGTTTTTTAAACTGACAAAATCGTTCATAAGCTAATTGTTGGGCCGAAGTGGCAAAATTACAAGTTTTCAATGCGATTGGTTTAGCGCGTTGAGACCACATCCCCAGGTTGAAACTGCCATAAACGAACAATCTCCAAAACGTCCGTATCTTTTCGAATGGATTCATCAAACGGTGCAAATGGCGCGGCTTGTCGAACAATTTGAATGGCCGCTTGGTCTAACACTTGATGGCCAGAACTATTCATCACTGTAATATCTCGAATGGTTCCGTCGGCGTTCACAGCAACTTTTAGGATCAACTCACCGTAGATCTTCTTTTGCTTGGCCAATTGTGGGTAATTTTGGTTACCGACCTCTTCGATTTTTCGACGCCAAGTATCAAGATACAGAGCGTCGCTCGAGCGATGAATGGCGGCTGATACTTGTCTTTTTCGTACATTTTTCGACGCCAGCTGATGTTGTTGGTCGAGCTGAGCATTTAAGCCCGATAGCTCATAGCTTTTTTGAATTAAGGTGGCGGTGTCGAGTAACGGTTGTTCCGATTGTTCTGGGGCATCGACTTGCGTCTCTAAAAAGACTTTATTGTCGGCGACACCCGTCAGAACCTCTGGGGTCGGTTGCTGCTGTTCTTGAATGCTTGATTGGGCCGCTGAAATAGACGCTTGTTTGGTTGGATCTGGCATTTTGGCCAACTCCGTTGTTGTAGGGCTTTGTAATAACTCCTCTTGCCCACCACCCTCTTGATTATCTTGGCCAATAAAATCGGCTTTTTCTGGTTTTTCAACGGCATGGTACTGCGCCAACACGACTTGCATCACCGGAGACGCTGGTTGGCTTTTTTCATCGGGCAGGCTAAAGACAATGCCGAGAAATAACATGGCATGAAAGGCGACAGCAATGACGGTAGCAAAAGTCAGCCGGTCTGACTCGCGAATTTCTGGTCCTTGCTGTTTGATTAAACCGTTTTCTATCATATAACGTTCTACTTCTTCGTTAATGTCATGAACTTATTTAGCGTCTGTTTATACTGCCACAGACTTTGCTGCCATAGTTTCTGCTACTCATAGTGCAAGTTGTTGTCAGCGTTACCGTTCGGCCAATGTCGTTTCTAGTGTATCCCAAAGCTTACCTGCAATATTGGTTTGATAAGCCGCATCAATTTCTCGAATACAGGTCGGGCTGGTTACATTAATTTCTGTTAAATGCCCACCAATGATGTCTAATCCAACAAAATATAAACCGCGACGCATTAATTCTGGCCCAAGCATTGTAGCGATTTCGCGCTCTTTTTCAGTGATTGGCATCGCAACCCCGCTGCCGCCAGCAGCGAGATTACCACGAGTTTCACCTTTTGCCGGAATTCGAGCCAAGGTATAGGGAATCGGCTCTCCCCCGACAACCAGCACACGTTTATCGCCTTCACTGATTTGTGGGATAAACTTTTGCGCCATCGCTAAATGTTGACCATGCCCAGTCAGCGTTTCGATGATTACATTGGTGTTTGGATCATCGGCTTTTACGCGAAAAATCGACGCCCCGCCCATTCCATCAAGCGGTTTTAAAATGACATCTTGGTGCTGATTTACGAAGTCTTTTATGGCTTTCGACTGGCTCGCAACCAAGGTCGTTGGGCAGACTTCTGGAAACCATGCGGTAAATAGTTTTTCGTTACAGTCGCGTAAACTAGCGGGTCGGTTCACCACCAAGCAACCATCTATTTCGGCTCGTTCTAAAACATAGGTCGCATAGACAAAGTCCATATTGAATGGCGGATCTTTACGCATCAGTATTACGTCTAAGTCGGCTAAGTCAATTTCTTCGGCTTCACCAAGTTCAAACCATCGCTCTGCATCGTCAAAAACCTCTAACGGCTGACATAGTGCAAAAGGTTTACCGTCTCGAAGCATTAAATTTTGCATTTCGATATAAAAAAGTGAATGTTTACGGGCTTTTGCCTCCAGAAGCATGGCAAAAGTGCTATCTTTCTTTATATTGATCGCAGAAATGGGATCCATGACAACGCCAACGGTATTAGGCATGATTAAACTCCAGCTTCGATATGAGTTTCCGCGTGCCTTTTGGCAGCGATAAACTTACAATGGTTGTTGGTAGATATCGGCAAGCAGTATATCGTTCAGTGGGTTCATTCTCTAGTGAGTTTTTATCATACCAAAATTAATGGATTTTACTTTAGCTTTGTTAGCTAACTTCTTCTATATTAAGTAAAATCATAGTGGATCAATGCATACACTTATGGTAAAAACAGAATCACAGTAGGTGAACAGTTGGTTATATATCTCAATTAATGATATAAGTGGGTGCCATAAACAATTGGCTGCCCATGAGGGTATGTGAATGGATAATTCCTTCGAAGGCTTAAAAGCAATGGTGATCGACGACAGTAAAACGATCCGTCGCACCGCAGAAACATTACTTAAAAAAGTAGGTTGCGAAGTGGTCACCGCAACAGATGGTTTTGATGCTTTAGCAAAAATTGCGGACCATAAGCCTGATATTATCTTTGTCGATATTATGATGCCGCGTCTCGACGGCTACCAAACCTGTGCTTTAATTAAGAACAACAAAGCTTTTCAATCAACGCCTGTGATTATGTTATCGAGTAAAGACGGGCTATTTGATAAGGCGAAAGGTAGAATAGTCGGGTCAGACCAATATTTGACAAAACCGTTTAGTCGAGATGAGTTGCTCAATGCAATTCGCTCACATGTTAGTGGTGCTAAGCAATCTGCTTAGTATCTTGTAAAGAATTAACACAGTTCCTGAAGTAAGAGGGGGATTTTTCATGGCTCGCGTATTAATCGTAGACGACTCGCCTACAGAAACGCATGTTCTCAGTAGTATTTTAGATAAGCACGGTCACGAGGTATTGACCGCTGAAAATGGCGAGGCTGGTATCGAAGTCGCGAAAGCAGAGAAACCCGACTTAGTCTTAATGGACGTGGTGATGCCTGGTCTCAATGGCTTTCAAGCGACACGCCATCTTAAGAAGGATCCAGAAACCTCTAACATTCCAGTCATCATTGTTACGACAAAAGATCAAGAAACTGACAAGATTTGGGGTATGCGTCAAGGCGCAAAAGATTACCTAACGAAGCCGGTTCAAGAAAGTAATTTGATGAAAGTAATCAACTCAGTACTAGAGGGTTAGTTTGAGTTGCATCAGTCATAGTTTTGTGAAAGGTTAAAAACATAGAATGGTTGAAGCTACACACAATCTCGCGTTTGAAATTCTTGCTGATATCGAACAGCGCAGTTATGGCGGCGCTTCAGCTGTTCCGCGTTCAGAACAATCGGGTCGATTCTGGACGGGCGTGGGCTTTCGACTCAACGAAAGCCGTTACGTTGCACCACTCAAAGAAGTGGCAGAAATTCTTCGTATGCCTCAATTCACGAAAGTCCCTGGCGCACGTTCGTGGGTCAAAGGGGTAGCAAATATTCGGGGTACTTTGCTTCCTATCATGGATCTGCATGGCTATTTGGGCCGCAAGGTACCATCGTCAATGCGACAACAACGAGTGTTGGTGATTAACCACAATGGTATCAACTCCGGGATTGTTGTCGATGAAGTCTTAGGCTTACAGCATTTTGAGGATAGTGAGCGAATTGCTAATGTCGATGATGACGACGCAATCTTGCCGTATTTGTCGGGACGCTTCGAACGAGGTGACGACGAATGGCGCGTATTCAGTCCTTATGCGCTGGCCGAGCACCCGGATTTTATGAAGGTGGCGCTGTAAAAGCTCGCAGTTAAATCGCAGTTCAGTTTAACAATTTTTAAAGTACGTAGTTGGGAATCAAACTATGAATGCACCAGTAAAAGACAAAAATCAAGAAGGTGGGAGTTCCACCCGGTTAGTCATTTGGCTTCTCGGGTTGTTCCTGATTTTAACCATTGTGAACCTGTATCAGGGTTACCGTACTGGCAATAACGTGCAAAGCTGGTCGGAAAAAGCTGAGGATCTGCGGGTATTCTCGCAGCAGGTTGCAAAAAATGCTTCGGAGGCATCGAGTGGTAACGTCGACGCGTTCGTTCAGCTGAAGTCTGCGGTTGACCAGTTCGACTTTCTAATTCGACAATTAGAGAGTGAACAAGGTGATAACCCACTGACAAAAATTGCTGCGACTCCGAGCTACATTTCAAATCAAGAATTCCAAACGCTGAAAAATACTTGGGATCAAGTGAATGCAGATGCCGATAAAATTCTTTCGTCAGAAGAAACGGTAACAACCCTCTATGACATTCAGTCAGAGTTGTCTGCAACGGTTCCGCAAATGCAGTTCTTGTACAATACCGTAAACGATATATTGCTAGATTCTGGTGCATCTGGCGAACAAACGTTTTATGCAACTCGACAGCTTCTCTTCGCAGAACGGATTATTCGAAGCTTCCAAAAAGTTTTACAAGGCGGTGAAGATGCGGCAATCGCAGCAGAGAACTTCGGTCAAGACGTTGAAACCTTTGGTAGCGTATTAGACGGAATGTTAAATGGTGATGCCATGCTCGGCATCAATCGAGTGAACAACGCTGAAGCTCGAGCCGCGCTCGACGAAATTTCGATTTTGTTCCAAGGCGTAAAAGACCGAGTTGAATATGTAATTAGAAACACGGACGCGTTATTTACTGTACAACAAGCGTCGGCTCGAATATTTGACCGCTCGAATAAACTGCTTGAGCAATCTAAAACATTGGCTGACGCCTATCGTCTACACGGCGACCGATTGGATATCACCAGTGGTCATTATTGGTTCTCTATTGGTGGCGGTGCGTTAGTCCTTATCTTCTTATTATTGTTAGGTTTGCAAATTCGTCGCGCGGATAAAGTGCAAGAACAGCAAGTTCGTGGACAGGCCGACAGAGAAAGAGAACAAAATGAAAGAAACCAGCAAGCTATCATTCGACTTCTGGATGAAATGGAAGGTCTGGCAGATGGTGACTTAACAGCCAACGCAACGGTAACCGAAGACTTCACGGGTGCGATAGCGGATGCGATGAACTATACCATTGACCAACTGCGTTCATTGGTATCGACCATCAACGAATCGGTTTCGCGACTATCGGGTGCGACGGAAGAAACGCAAGGCATTTCGAACGAATTGGCACAAGCGTCGAAAAACCAGGCACAAGAAATTACTGGAGCTTCTGCGGCAATCAACGAAATGGCAGTGTCGATTGAACAGGTATCTGCCAACGCCGCTGAATCTACCCAGGTTGCGGAAAAGTCGGTTGATATCGCTAAGAAAGGTTCCGAAGTTGTACGTAATACGATTCGCGGGATGGACACGATTCGTGAGCAAATACAAGAAACATCAAAGCGGATTAAACGTCTGGGTGAATCATCGCAAGAAATCGGCGACATCGTATCTCTGATCAACGACATCTCTGAACAAACAAACATTCTGGCACTTAACGCGGCAATCCAGGCATCGATGGCTGGTGAAGCGGGTCGTGGTTTCGCGGTTGTTGCGGACGAGGTACAGCGACTGGCAGAACGTTCTGGTAACGCGACCAAGCAGATTGAAGCACTGGTTAAAACGATCCAGACCGATACTAACGAAGCGGTAATCTCGATGGAAGCGTCTACCTCTGAGGTGGTGCGCGGAGCTCGCTTAGCACAAGACGCGGGTGTTGCTCTGGAAGAAATCGAGCGAGTATCGTCTAGTTTGGCGGAATTAATCCAAAACATATCCAACGCAGCACGCCAACAAGCGGCATCTGCGGGCCATGTATCGAATACGATGAACGTCATCCAGGAAATCACGAATCAGACGTTGCAAGGTACATTAAACACAGCAAGCAGCATCGGTAAGCTGGCTGAACTGGCTGACGAATTAAGTGGTTCTGTTGCTGGTTTCAAGCTACCGAACTATTAATCAACGAATAGCTAACGACGATTATGGCTGCCTTCGAACAATTGCCAGAGATGAACTCAGAAGAGTTCTATCGCTGGCAACAATTGTTAGAACAAAGAACCGGTGTGTGGTTATCAGAAAACAGAAAGTCGTTTTTGGTGACTAACCTAGCACAACGGATGCGCGAACGCGGCTTTGATCGTTATCAAGATTATTTTGACAGTCTCGACTCAGGCGTCGGATCGGCACTTGAATGGGCTAACTTAATTGATTTACTCACGGTTCACGAAACACGGTTTTTCCGTGACCAAGCTTCAATGGATTTGGTCAGAAATCATGTTGAAAAACTGATTTCTAAAGCGACTGCGGTCGAAAGTGGCGAGCCGGTGAATGCACAGGTGTGGAGCGTCGGCTGCTCGACCGGTGAAGAAGTTTACAGTCTAGCGATGGTATTAAGTGAAGTGAATACGTCTGCGTTAGACAAGCAAGGACGAAATTTTTACTTCGGTCTGACTGGCGTTGACATTAGTTTTCCTGCTTTGGCTCAAGCCCGAGAAGGCATCTATCATCAACGGAAGCTATTGAGCGTACCAGCAATCATGCTTGAAGAGTACTTCGATAGTTTGGCCGATGGTTATTATCAAGTGAAGAATCAATTAAGACACAGAACATGTTTTGTGCAAGCGAACGTTCAAGAGTTAGAGTCCGCACCAAAGCAGCTGTATGACGTTATTTACTGTCAGAATGTACTTATTTACTTCCAAAATGCACGACGTGAAGAAATCGTTAAGCAGTTTGTGAATCGACTTGCACCAGGTGGGTTACTTATTTTGGGGCCGGGTGAATTAAATAATTTATCACACCCGCTAATTGAAAAAGTTTCCACCAAACACTGCCAAGCTTATTTACGCGCTGGCGGTTAAAGTAGAAGTAAGACGGAGCAGGCATGGCCGATACCAATGAACAATTAGCATTAAGCTGGGTCCGCAAAGAGATCAATAAATCTTTGGATCAAGCCCGTCAAGGTTTGGAAGCGTTTGCAGAAAACGATAGTGACGTAACGCAAATTCGTTTTTGCATCAGTTGTCTTCATCAAGTCCGTGGGACACTTCAAATGTTGGAGTTTCACGGTGCCTCGTTATTTGCTGAAGAAATGGAGCATTTAGCAGAAGCCATTGCCGAAGGTAAGTTTGTCGCTCGTGATAAAGCGTTAGAAGTATTGATGGCAAGTATGTTGCAACTTCCTTCTTACTTAGATCGAGTTCAAGAAGGTCGCCGTGATCTACCGGTTATCTTGCTTCCTTTATTAAACGAATTACGTGGCTCTCGTGGAGCAAAACCGGTGTCTGAAAGCGCCATTTTTGCGCCACAAATCGCGGGTATTGAGCCTCCGTCTGCCTCTGCCGGCAAAAAACAAGTGGATGCTGGTAAGTTTGGCGATCTCGCGAAGAAGTTTCGAACGCATTATCAAAAAGGTTTATTGGGCGTTATTAAAGGACAGAACATTAAAGAAGGCATTCAACGAATGCACAAAGTTCTGGAGAAACTTGAAGAAGAAACGTCAGGACACCCGGTGGCTCACTTATGGTGGGTGGCCGACGGATTTTTGTTTTCAATCATCGAAAAAGGTCAGTTTAAAGACCCGACAGTACATGCGTTGCTCGGTCGAATTGATCGTCACATTAAACGCTTGGCAGACCTAGGCGCCGATGCTTTAAACGATACTATTCCAGATGATTTACTAAAAAATCTTCTCTACTACGTGGCCAAGGCCGAGTCGCAGAATGAAAAAGTGTTGCGACTTAAAGAGAAGTTCAATCTCGCATCGTCGCTACTTTCTGACTCTGAAGTTGAAGAAGAACGTCGTCGATTACAAGGTCCTGATGCCGGTGCAATTGAAACCGTTGTCAGTGCGATCAATGATGATCTTATCAACGTCAAAGATACGTTGGACTTATTTGTTCGAGGAACCAATAAGACACCTGACAAAATTCGCGAATTGATTCCTAGTTTACAAAAAATTACCGATACCCTTGGCATCTTGGGTCTCGGTATTCCTCGTGACGTTATCAAACAGCAAATTACCACATTATCGAAAGTCGCCGATGCAGGCGAAAACATTTCAGATGCCGTGGTAATGGATGTCGCCGGTGCCCTGCTGTTTGTTGAAGCGAATTTGGCCAATATCAAGAGCCAAGAGCTTGGTCAAAACGAAGAAAGCACTCCAGAAGAATTGGCTGCGAAACAAGATCAAGCCGCTTCAGAAGCACAACTTGATGATGCAAAACTGCATTTATTAAAAGCCAGCCGTGGCAATTTGCAGAAAGCGAAAGAAAAAATCGTCGACTTTATTGCTTCGTCGTTCGATTTCTCATTAGTGGCAGACGTTCCTGTATTGTTAACTGAAATTCAAGGTGGTCTACAAATCGTAGGATTTAACGATGCCTCAGATCTGCTTAACAAAGCTCACGAATATGTAGAAAAGCGTTTGATTCATGAGAAGCATAAGCCTGAAGAACAGGTTATGGACGCGCTTGCTGACATCATTACCACGGTTGAATATTGTTTAGAAAATTACGGTGAAATTGGATCTAAAGCATTCGACTCGGTTATTGGCGCTGCTCAAGAAAGCCAACAAATTCTTGAGGCCGACCTTGCCAAAGCCAAACCGATTCCTCAACAGCCGAAAGAAGCTCCCGTTGAACCTACTCCACAAAGAGAGGTACAACAATCGGTTACCACTGAAACGCCAGCTCCGACCGACGCTCCTGTTAAAGCTCCGGTTGAATACTCTAGTTCTCAATCTTCAGCTGAAAAAGCCTATGATGAAAGTTTAATTGATGACGACGTTCTTGAAATCTTCTTAGAAGAAGCCGAAGAAGAGTTGGCGAGCATTAATGAATTGTTCCCACTGTTGCAAGAAAATCATGACGATGAAGAATCGCTGACTACCATTCGACGCTCATTCCATACTTTGAAAGGTAGCGGTCGATTGGTTGGCGCTAGTTTAGCCGGTGAGCTTGCATGGTCGATTGAGAATATGCTCAATCGAGTGATGGATGATTCAATAAAATTGAACAATGATGTTTTTGCAGTAATGCGCGACGCCATTGATTTTATGCCGAAACTTATCGACGCTTTTTCTAAGAATCAAATTCCTAGTGAAACTCCAGATCAAATTATGGCGCGCGCTCATGCGATTGCCAAAGGAGAAACGTACACTCCTCCGGCAGCAGCACCCGAGCAAACTACGGTTGACGAAGCTGTGGTCGACGAAGTTACGGTTGAAGAACCCGCGACCATAGAGCCCGAACTTGTCGATGAGCCTATCGTTGCAGAAGACTCAATGGCTCTTGAAGACACGGCAACTGACGATTTACAAATTGAAGAAGAGTCATCAGAAGAATTCGCAGTAGAGTCTGCAGAAGAACCATCAAGTGAATTGCCAAGCTTGAGTTTAGATGATGAGCCTAGCTTTGATTCTGAAGATGAAATTTCTCTTGAGTTGCCCGAAGAAGCAATTACTCTCGAAGAAAGCGTGCAGCAAGATGATGAAGATGGAATGGAGTTATCATTCGATGATTCCCTTGATGCTGCTGACGATGTTGAAACGACTTCCGGTGGAATGACGCTAGAAGATGATTCATCTGAAACTCTTGAATTTGAATCTGAGCCTGAAGCATTTGAGTTTACGGATAGTGAGTTAACGCTCGACACAGGCGATGAGTTAGAAAGTACGCAAGCCGAAGAGCCTAGCGAAAGTGACGAAGTCGAATTAACCATTGACGAGCTTCCTGAATCACTAGAACCGGTTGGCGTTGATGATGTTTTAGAAATTAGCGAAAGTTTAGATGCCGACGAAGAGATCCCGACGCTAGAGATGAGCGAAGATCTTTCGGTTGATGAGAGTGCTGATTTAGAAGAATACTCAATCGGCGAAGCGACCAGTCAATCGGTTCGTTCAAATATCGATCCGGTGCTGTTAGAAATTTTTGTTAATGAGGCTGAAGGTCATTTAGAAGTTATCGACGATTGCGTCGAAAATTGGAAGCCAGAACATCGAGATTTTGCTTCAGATGAACTGCTGCGTGCAATGCATACTTTGAAAGGCAGTGCGCACATGGCAGAGGTCACTGAAGTAGCCGACTTAGCTGCACCTCTAGAGTCCATTGTAAAAGAATATAAACAAAGAAATATTCCATTAACCGATCAGTTTAAATCTGATATGGCTTTGGCTCGAGATTACCTACATAAATGCATTTCGGCACTTAAGTCGAACCAACACTATTTGGGTGATGAGAAAACCGGACTGGCTGAGTCATTTGAAGAGCAAAGAAAACAGCTTATTCAACTTCTGGGCGAGACCGAAAGTAGTAATGTCGCGACCGTTAATCGAGATCCTGAGTTATTAGCTATATTCTTGGCTGAAGGCATGGACATTGTTTCTGAAGCGCAAGAATTGCTAACTCATTGGCAGCAAAAAGGCTCGTTAGAAGCGCAACATAACCTACAAGCAGAAATGCATACGCTAAAACGCGGTGCGAATATGGCGATGCTTGATGAAGTTGAGCAAATAGCAAGCGCTTTAGAAAGTTATGTTTCAAAACCGGATCAAGCGACCTTGGATGAAGGTTTCTATCAATTAGGAAATCGCGCTTTAGATTGCGTATTAGAGTTATTGAATACGGCTGCTGTCGAGCATCAACTTCCTGATCCTTCCGATCTTATTGCGGAATTAAAACAGTGGCACCAAAAACATGCTACGCCGGTTATTACTCCTAAGGCTGTTGAAGCAGAGCCTGAAGGTGTATCAGAAACAATTCTTCCCGAAGACGTTCATCAAGCTGAAGATGAAATTGACGATGAATTACTTGAGTTCTTCTTAGAAGAAGCCGATGAGCTGATTGAAGAAATTGAAGCGAATCTTGAGTCGTGGAAGTCAGATCTTGGCGATCTGTTGCCAGTTAATAATTTGCAGCGTAACTTGCATACCTTTAAAGGTAGTGCACGTATGGCTGGGGTTATGAATTTAGGTAACATTGCCCACGCTCTAGAAGATTTATACGAAGCCATTGGCAGTGCGCACATTGATGTTAATCCACATCATATTGAATTTTCATTCACGGTATTGGATTACTTCCGCAACGTTATTGAGCAACTAAGAGAAGATGGTCAGTACGATTACAATCAAGATCTCCTAGATGACATTAAGAAACTTGTTGCGGGTGAGCAGCTTGATTCAGCGACTGAATCTGAAGAGATCAGTGAAACGCTCGAGACCGAACAAGACGTTGAAACAGAGATCGCTCCAGCGGTCGAAGAAGTGGCAGAACACGTTAGTGAGCCGGTTGAAGCGGAAGTTCAGCATGTTGAGCTGGACGAAGACGGCGAAGAAGTTCTAGAGATTTACTTAGAAGAAGCCGCTGAAATTCTACAGAATATGGACGAAGCGCTGCAGGTGTGGAGTAAAGAGCCTGAGAATAAAAGCTCGATCGAAACACTTCAGCGAAGTCTGCATACACTGAAAGGTGGCGCTCGCTTATCCGACTTAACTGCATTGGGCGACTTAACCCACGAGCTCGAAACCTTCTTTGAAAAAGTGTCGGCCGGTCAAATAAAAGCCAACGACGAGCATATTCGTTTCGTTATGCGCGGGTACGATGTGATTCATCATTTAGTTGATGAAGTTGGTGCATCGCGAATGCTAACGACACCAACGGCGTACATGACAGAATTGATGCAGGTCATCAAAGGCAAGCCTGCTGCGCCGATTCAAGTGGCCAAGCCGACTGAAGCGAAAGTCGATACACCGAAGGCGAGCGAAGCCAAGCCCGCCTCTCCTGCTAAGGCGGCTGAAGTTGTACCTTTCGAGAAGAAGAAAGCGGAAGACAAAGAAGCCTCAGTTGATGCAGGTGCGCGGCGTAGTAAACAACAAGAAGTTGTTCGTATTGCAGCGGATCAATTAGAAAGTCTGGTGAACCTCTCGGGTGAAACATCGATTTTCCGAGCACGTCTTGAGCAGCAAATCTCGTTGCTTCGATACAACCTCGATGAGATGAATCAAGCCCTTGATCGATTGAAAGACCAGCTTCGAAATATGGAAATCGAAACAGACGCTCAGATTGAATATCGTCGAGAAGTCGCCGGTGTCGATTATGAAGAGTTCGATCCATTAGAGTTTGACCGTTATACCCGACAGCAAGAACTGACGCGGAGTCTTGGTGAGTCAGCAGCGGATATCGCGAGTTTGAAAGAGTCACTCGATAATCTTGCCTCTGACTCTGAAACCCTATTGTTGCAACAGGGCCGAGTAAATACCGAAATGTCGGAGCGGTTGATGCGAACGCGCATGGTACCCTTCGACAGTTTGGTTCCTCGATTACGTCGTATCGTCCGCCAAATCGGAAACGAATTAGGCAAAGCCGTTGACCTATCCATCGCGGCTGAAGGCGAGATGGACCGTACTGTACTTGAACGAATGATCGCTCCAATCGAACATATGCTCCGTAACGCGATGGACCATGGTATTGAGAGTACAGAAGAACGTCAACAAGCCGGGAAATCTGAAACGGGTAAAGTTAGAATCCGCTTGTATCGAGAAGGATCTGAAATTTACATTGAGATCCAAGATGATGGCCGTGGTTTAAATATCGATGCCATTCGCAACAAAGCACTTGAGCGAGGGTTGATCACTCAAAACTCAGAGCTTAGTGATCATGAGTTGCAACAGATGATTTTTGAAGCGGGATTCTCTACGGCTCAAAAGGTTACCCAAATATCTGGACGTGGTGTCGGAATGGACGTCGTGTCGAGCGAAATTAAGCAGATGGGTGGTGTTGTAGAGATCAACTCGGAGCGCGGAAAAGGCGCGACATTCACCGTTAAATTACCGTTTACTGTATCGGTTAACCAAGCGTTAATGATTTCAGTCGGCGACGATGTGTTTGCTGTGCCTTTAACTAACATTGAAGGTATCGTTCGAGTCAGTCCGTACGAAATTCAAGAATACTATGATAACCCAGATGCTCGCTTTGAGTACGCAGGCATGTCTTATCACATGCGCTATATGGGTAATCTGCTCGACCATAATGTCAAAGCCGATCTTGAAGGTGTAAGCAAGCCATTACCTGTCTTACTACTACACGGTGCAGAACACCCGACGGCAGTACAAGTCGATGAACTCATGGGTTCTCGTGAGATCGTTGTAAAATCGGTTGGCCAGCAATTAAGTTTATTAAGCGGCTTGTCAGGCGCAACCATTCTTGGGGATGGTCGTGTTGTATTGATTTTAGACGTGCCAGCATTGACTCGACGCGCCGACGCAACCATTACCGCAGATATGGAGAGCGACGATACGTCTTACGAAGATCGCGTTCCAACAGTTATGGTGGTGGATGACTCGATTACGGTACGAAAAGTTACCCAGCGTTTATTGCAGCGACATGACTACGAAGTCGTATTGGCTAAAGACGGTGTTGATGCCCTGAATGTGCTGTCTGACACCAAACCTGATGTTATGTTGCTGGATATCGAAATGCCTCGAATGGACGGTTTCGAATTAGCGACCATTATTCGACACGATGACAAGTTGAAAGAACTTCCAATTATCATGATCACCTCTCGAACTGGTGAAAAACACAGAGAGCGTGCTGAGTCGATAGGCGTTAATCGATACATGGGTAAACCTTATAACGAAGTGGATCTATTACAAACAATAGAGTCTTTATTACCCGGTAAGCAGTAATGACAAGCAAGGACAGGTTATCTATAGGATTGATCTCATCGGGAGGCGATGAAACGGATCAATACGTACAGTTATTGAAACAACACTCGGTTGCGATTGCTGAGCAATTACAGCCGAGCGACATCTCGCTGGATCATATCAGCGATGATTCTTTGAATGTATGGCTCCTTGACATTGAAGACGAAGACTGGACTGACTCACTTGATGATCTGTTAGATCAGTCTCGTGTGCCGGTGTTTTTCTATGAGCGAGGCTCTTTGGCTAAGCAAAGCCACCCAGACTTTTGGGTGGAAAAGCAAATTGAGCGCTTGTTTGAAATGGCTGGCCTTGAGTATCAACAAGAAGAGCCAGAGAGTGAGTCGTCATTAGAACACCCTGCTCATGAGACTGTTGAAAATCAAGCGGAACATTCAGATACATCGGAGATTCATACTCCGTTACCTACCGAAGAGACGGAAGCATCGGTTTCTCGATTAGAACAAGCAACCGAAGATTTAAGTTCAACACTTCTAGATTTTGCCAAAGATGTTCCGGCCGACCAGATGGATTCTTTAACCGATCCCATTGAGTCAATCGCGGATGAACTTGCTGACTCTTTTGACAATTTTGAGAGTGAACTGGATAGCTTTCATCAAGAAAAAGCGGATGATCAAGAATCGAGCACAAGCGATTCATTTGAGATTGCCGATGAAGCAGAACTTGAACATTTAGCTGAAGATTCAAAACCACAGACACAAACAACGGATGCGTTCGGCGGTAATGAGACTTCGGAAGAGAATAGCTTAAGCGACGACCTCGACTTTGATTTTGAACGAGCACCGAGCGAAAGCGAGCATCTATCGAATGAAAACGACCATGGCTCGAATGAAAACGAATATGGCTCGAATGAAAAAGACCATCCTTTTAGCAACACAGCATCGAGCAACACTGAAGAATCCGTGAATGAATTGTCTTTGGATGATGATTCAGATTTCCAAATGTCCAGTTTCGATGATTCTAATTTAAATGATTCTAGTTTAAATGATCCTAATTTAAATGAATCTGACCACCAAGAATCTATTACCGACGATCTGAGTCTCGAAGACAACAGCTTTGATCTATCAGACGGTTCAGATGGCATGTCGTCAGGTGGATTGGAGATAGAGAACATTGATTTTGAGAGCGATGAGTTAGAAACAGGTGACTTTGAACTAGATGACTCAGCAGCGGATGATATTCCTAAACAAGATTCGGCAAGTCATGACTTAGAGTCGCATGATCTTGAATTCACTGAGTCTGAAAGTAGTGAAACGGAAGCTACTGACTCTGAATCTACTGATCTAGAAAACTGGTCCAATGACTCATCTATCTCGGCAGAGACAAAAGACGACGACAGTGAAGCATTATCTTTCGACGCGTCAGAGCCGCAAGAAAAGTCAGAGATGACCATGGAATTTGGCTTCGCAGATGATGAGCTACAACCATCTGCGTTTGATGATCCCGAGCCTGATGACTCAGATCTTGATTGGGACGCGAGCGATTTAGGTGACTTTGACTTTGACGATTCAACAAGTGACGTAAGCGCCGACGATAATACGACTTTCTCGGATAACAACGATGAATTATCCAGCTTGTCTAATGAGCAATCGAATGAAGATCTTTCTTTTGAAATCGATGACGAAGAAAATCTAACCTCAGAACACCTAACCACAGAACACGATAACCAAGACGAATTATACACAGGCGATACTGGTGCTGAAGACTCGTTAGTGGTCAGCGATCAAGAAGTTAACTTAGAGTTTGATCTTGAGTTCAGTGATGAATCGTCGGATGAAAGTGGTGAACGTTCATCGACCACGAATCAGGACGAGCAATCGAATACCAGCGAAGATGATTTAGATTGGACGTTGGATGAATTATTAGACGAAGAGTCTGACCTAGACAGTAACAGTGCTGATGTTGCACCGGCAGACGATCATTCAATCAGCTTAGAAGACCCTTCGAGTGGAGCTGATGATATTTTGGATGGCGGCATTGAGTTCGAAGCGCCTGACCTAGACAGCTTATCGGATTCTTTTGACTTAGAAGAGTTACCCTCTGCTGAACAACAGGAAACAACGCAGCACGCAACAACACGGGAAACGCCAACACAGCAAACAACACCCAATGACTCGCCGCTTGAGTTAGAGTCGGTTGAGCCTGAAACGGCGTCTGAAAACGAGTTGGAATGGTCGGCTGACGACCTGGATTTTTCAGATGACGACACCACGTCTTCTAGCAATAGTTCCGTCAATAGTCCGGTCGATGAGGCGTTTCCAAGAGAATTACCTGCGGAACTTTCGGATGAATTTTCTGGAGACGATTTTGATCTTGATTTCAGCGAGCAAGAATTTGAGCCCGTTGAGAGCGCGTCAAACCAAGAGCAGTCGCTAAGTTCTCATACAGACAGCGAACAAGGTGCGGAGTTTGACGACCAAATAGATATCCCCTTGCTTGACGACACTGCGATTGACATGCAATTCGAAGCCGTGGAGTCTGATGAGCCAAAGGAACCAGAAAAGCCCTCAGGCCCGCAGCAAAATCTTTGGGTGCTTGGGGCATCTCTTGGTGGTCCTGCCGCGGTAAAGCGTTTTTTACAAGCGGTACCTGGCAGCATCGATACAGCGTTTGTGTTAGCTCAGCACATTGATGAGAACTTCTTGCCGGTTCTCAGCAACATTTTAGATACGCAAACAGCGTTTAGAGCAACCATCATTGAAACGAAAACGAAAATTGAGTCTGGCAAAATTTATATTGCACCCATCGGCTCGCAAGTCGTGTTCGATAACGAAGGTTATGTTGATGTGTTAGATAAGGCATGGACACCGCCCTACGCTCCATGTATTGACGATGTGGTCGTGGCAGCGGCCAGCATCTACCGAGAGCGTTGCGGGGTGATTATCTTTAGCGGAATGGGAGATGACGGAAGCACTGGGATTGAGCAAGTACAGGCAAACAACATCACCGTTTGGACCCAATCGAGTGATACCTGTGCAAACGCCAGTATGCCGGAGTCTGTGGTTAACAAGAATTTATCTCAATACTCAGGTGGACCAGAGCAATTAGCAGCTCAGTTATCTGAGCACCTACAAGAACAAAAGGCGATGCGAGCCTGACATAGGTTATACTGAGCTTTGATATAAGCGACGGGAGAAGAGTGTGGAAAATAAAATCGCTGAAGTTTACAGTCTGATGATACCTATCATCGACCAAAGTATTTTGCTTCCTAACGTAACGGTGGCTGAAATAGTGCCGTTCGGTGATGTCGCTTACCAGAAAGAAGGCGCAGATTGGTTTATTGGCACATTGCACTGGCACGGAATAAAAGTTCCGATGATTTCTTTGGACATTTTAAACGGCGGTGAAGACCCACAAGCCAATAAACGCTCACGGGTGGCGGTGGTTCATACGATTAACGGTGACGAAGAAATGCCGTATATTGCGATCATCGTGCAAGGTATACCACGACTTACTCACGTGACTGAGCCATCCATATCGATGGTTGAGTCGGACTCTTTAGGGGTTGCTGATAAGGCTAAAGTGCAAATAGGAACAATTCAGGCAACCATTCCCGATCTCGACAAATTAGAAGCACTGATAAAAGAAGAGCTCGCGGCTTAATCGCTTGCCGCCGCTTTCAATTAAAAGCCGCTGTGCCAAACGATCTAAGTTCGAAAAGGCGGCACCTTAAGCGTCGAGTTCAACTTGACGCCTAGCATTTCCACCCTTGATCTTGCATCCGACGCTGGCTATTTGTTCTAACGGCCCTTGACCAGTAAGCGCAATTTGATGCATCGCCTGCATTAATTCACTTTGCTCAATGGGTTCATCTTTTTTCAACCCCAAACGACCTCGATACTGCAGTTCCATCAATGCATTAAACCCAAAAAATTCTGGAGTGGTCTCGGCACCAAAGGCTTTCGCCATAATTTGTTTATCATCTACTAAGTAGGGAAAAGCGAAGTTGAATTCACGAGTCAGTGCGCGCATGTAGGGGAGAGAGTCGTCTGGGCTAATCGCCGGATCGTTTGAGTTGATAGCGATCATACCAATGCCCATCGCCTTAAGTTGGTTGGCTACGGCATTAAGCTGCCCACGAATGGGCTTTACATAAGGGCAGTCGTTGGCAATGAACGCAACGACCAGACCCATAGCGCCACGACTGGCGGCTAAGTTCCATTGGTTGCCGTCAACTCCTGTTAGACTGAAATCGGGAGCTGTCCAACCAACTCTGGCTGGAAAGTTCAAACGTTGATTCACTGCTTACCCTCAAAGCTGTAATCTATGATTTTTGTACTATTGTAATGGCTTTTCGGTCAGAGCATAGAAAAAATTACAATTAAATTAATGAGTTGTGAGATTTGTCGGGGTATTGCGCTTTGTCGATTAGAAACGCTTGCCCTTACTGAAAAGCATGGTAGTTTACTAGAACGTGAAAAGGGCGTTAAAAAAGATGAAAATCTCGTCGAATCGCAGTAAAATTGCGCCCATTTGGCAGTCTAGCAGTCTGTGAAGCTGGCTCTTATGGCATAAAGTAAGTCATAAGTTGCCTAGACAGATAAAAAGTTAGTCTGCATGGTCAGTTTCTGTCGTATACAGTCTCTGTTCTTTTGGAATAGAAACGATTAGTGAGAAACGAATTTTTAAAGAGGTAATACGCCCAATGGCTGAATACACAATTTTCACATCTGAGTCGGTTTCTGAAGGTCACCCAGATAAAATGGCGGATCAAATTTCAGACGCAATCTTAGATGCAATCATCGCTGATGATCCGAATGCTCGAGTAGCGGTAGAGACTATGGTCAAAACCGGAATGGCTGTCATCGCGGGTGAAGTACGCACGTCTACTTATGTTGATCTTGAAGATGTCGTGCGTGACGTCATTACAGAGATTGGTTACAACAGCTCTGACGTAGGCTTCGATGGTGCAAGTTGTGCGGTACTTAATGCCATTGGTAAACAGTCTGCTGACATCGCAATGGGTGTTGATGAAGGCGATAACAAAGACTTAGGAGCTGGTGACCAGGGGTTAATGTTCGGTTACGCAACCAATGAGACGTCTGTTCTGATGCCTGCGCCTATTCATTACTCACATCGACTAGTCGAGCGTCAAGCAGAAGTACGCAAAAATGGTACGCTCCCTTGGCTTCGTCCTGATGCAAAGTCACAAATCACCATGCGCTACGAAAACGGCAAGCCCGTCGCAGTAGAAGCGGTCGTATTATCGACTCAACATGACCCTGAAGTGTCTCAAGAAACCATTCAAGAAGCGGTGATGGAGCATATTATAAAGCCAGTTATCCCGGAAGAGTGGCTACATGCGGATACCAAATATCATATTAATCCAACCGGCCAATTTATTATTGGTGGCCCAGTGGGAGACTGCGGTTTAACCGGTCGTAAAATTATAGTGGATACTTACGGTGGTATGGCGCGTCACGGTGGCGGTGCTTTCTCTGGAAAGGATCCGTCAAAAGTGGATCGTTCGGCAGCTTATGCCGGTCGCTATGTGGCGAAAAACATTGTCGCTGCTGGATTAGCTGATCGTTGTGAAATTCAAGTTTCTTACGCGATTGGTGTCGCTGAACCAACCTCTATTTCAATCAATACCTTCGGCACGCACAAGGTTGATGAAGCTAAAATCGCCGAGTTGGTTCGAGAGCATTTTGATTTACGTCCTCAAGGTATCATCGATATGTTGGATCTACGTCGTCCGATTTATCGTAAAACAGCAGCATACGGCCACTTTGGTCGTGAAGATAAAGACTTCACTTGGGAAAAAACCGACAAAGCGGATGCACTTCGTGCCGCAGCCGGCTTATAACTGAGTTATAATACCTTTCTTTAAATCCAGCTGAGGGGCGCTGCAGCGGAACCTTTCTGTCACGCTCAGCTGGATCATCATGTTTAATTGCAAGGGCGCCCATTCGAAAAGAATGGAGAGACATTTATGTCGAATGCTGATTTCAACGATTACATCATTAAAGATATTTCCGAAGCTGACTTTGGTCGCAAAGAAATTCGTATAGCCGAAACTGAAATGCCTGGCTTGATGGCTATGCGCGAAGAGTTTGGTGCCGAGAAACCATTGAAAGGTGCTCGAATTGCGGGTTCACTGCACATGACCATTCAAACGGCTGTGTTGATTGAGACGCTCGTTGAGTTAGGTGCTGAAGTGCGTTGGGCTAGCTGTAACATCTACTCTACCCAAGATCATGCCGCTGCGGCAATCGCCGCTGCAAAAGTACCGGTATTTGCTTACAAAGGTGAAACTTTAGAAGAATACTGGGACTACACACACCGAATCTTAGATTTCGGAAATGGCGAAACCGCTAACATGATTTTAGATGATGGTGGCGACGCTACCCTGGCCGTTGTTTTAGGTCAAAAAGCCGCGAAAGATTTATCGCTTCTTGATAACCCGGGCTCTGAAGAAGAGACTTTCTTGTTTGCTGCGATTAAAAAGAAGTTGAAAGAAGATCCTGAATTCTATGATCGCTGTGCGACGAATATTCAAGGGGTTACCGAAGAGACGACCACTGGTGTGAATCGTTTGTATCAAATGCAAAAAAATGGCGGACTGCCATTTGCTGCCATCAATGTGAATGACTCTGTAACCAAGTCTAAATTTGATAATTTGTATGGTTGTCGTGAGAGTTTGCTCGATGGTATTAAACGAGCAACCGACGTTATGATTGCTGGAAAAATCGCAGTGGTAGCGGGTTACGGTGACGTGGGTAAAGGGTGTGCGCAATCTTTGTCAGCTCAAGGTGCGACCGTCTTTGTGACCGAAATCGATCCTATCTGTGCATTACAGGCGACCATGGAAGGCTATCGAGTCGTTACCATGGAAGACGTTGTTGGCATGACCGATATTTTCGTGACCACCACCGGTAACTTCAATGTGATTCGAGAAGAACACATGAAAGCTATGAAAGACCAAGCCATTGTTTGTAACATCGGTCACTTTGATAATGAAATTGATGTTGCTTCACTTAAAAAGTATGAGTGGGAAAACATCAAACCACAAGTTGATCATGTCATTTTCCCCGATGGTAAACGCATCATCTTATTAGCCGAAGGTCGCTTGGTTAACCTAGGTTGTGCGACAGGTCATCCTTCGTTTGTTATGTCAGCATCATTCACTAACCAAGTGATTGCACAGATTGAATTGTGGAAAAATGGTGACAACTATCAGAAAGAAGTTTACGTATTACCGAAACATCTTGATGAAAAAGTGGCTCGCTTACACTTACAGAAAATCGGTGCTAACTTAACGGAACTTTCGAAAGAACAAGCTGATTACATTGGCGTTCCAGTTGAAGGTCCTTATAAACCAGATCACTACCGTTACTAAGAAAGAATGGTATTCAACATTAAAAGCCCGCTATAGCGGGCTTTTTTATGCTCAATTGTGTAAGCTTGATACTTTTCATCTAAGCGTTCTCGAGATTAGGTCAGTACTAAAATGAAAAGATTATTAATGGCGTTGCCGCCAATCGTACTTATCTTCTTAATAATTCTTTGGCCGGCTTTCAAAAAATCCAAGTCGACTACAGACGACATTCAAACGAATTCGGTTACTCAGTCAAGCAAGAATTTGAGTAACAACCCCTCATCTTCACTTACCAAGAGTGATAGTGCTAATACGGAAGTGAATCAGCAAAAAGTTGATGATCGCACCTCTAACACACAGAGAAATAGCACTAGCGTAGTAGAAGCCGAATCTTCCTGTATTCCTTATAACGATTTTGTGAAATCTGGGCTAGCTGAACAAGTACAAAATTGGTACGCAAGTTGGGGAGCGCCTCGGTTTGAATTGTCTGGAGAGATTGATCAGGTTGGACACATTTATGCTGAGTACAGTAATCAATCACTTAGCGAACTGGCGCGTAACGGTGATCGAGATGCCATGTATGCACTTGGGGTGAATAAAGTGTGGCGATGAGTTAATGCGTTTTCCTAATATTTCAGAAGACTACGATGAGTCACTTCTATTAGAAGCGAGAGAATATTTATTTAGCTCTGCTGTTTTAGGCAATGTTTATGCTTTTGCAGATTTATCATTTTCTTACTCCTATCAAAGAAAGGCGGAAGAACTGAAAGGTAATAACGAGCGACTCAACGAGATTGACCAACTCGCATTAGCTTATACGCAAATGCCCGCTAAACTAATGCCCGAAATTGATGAATTCTTCTTTCAAGGCCCTAAGCTTACTGAAGAAGGGCATCAGCAAGCTCAGCTGATGACCGAAAACCTTTTGCAAAAATTCAATCAGCAACGACAAACACTCGGACTAGGAAAATTTCAACCACCGCTTAAATCTGATTATTTCGACGAGTTTACGGTTTGTGATGAATCGAATTAAACTAAAATTAAACTAGGACATCCAACTCTCTCAAATTAAACAGGGACATCCATTACTTAAGAAAGAAAACTAACTTCATAGCGGTTTTCTCTTTTTCTATCGGTTAAATAAAATAGCAGGGTTAGGTTATAGTTTAACTAGGAAGGCGATAAAAATATTGTGAGACATAGGGATACTCAGTCGCTTCGTCTAGCGACCTTTTTAAAATCCTAATTTAACTCGAATAAAGTCTATTGCTAATACCAACGCCTTTAATGAATCGTTGGTCTAAACTATCCAACAAATGAGTCAATGCAGAGGGCGAGCCGACGGCTCTTAGACCTGCAATGTTGTCGTCTCGCTGCATTAACTCAAGAAATCCATCAGGCTCTAGGTTGAGTCTTTCAAGTACCGGTGGGAGGTCACTCGGAATGTATCCTCGTTTATCACATCGAATAGCTTGCCCACTGTAATCGACCAGCTCTAAATAATCGGCTTCAGTTACGTTAAACCCGTGTCGATGCGACTTATTGCTTGATTGAGTGAGCTTCATCAGCTTTACGTTGCGCGAACTTGAGTCCTTATCTTTATTTCGAACTCTTTGTTTTACCGAGGTGTAATCCGAGTCTTCAGGTGTACTGGCTAGATTGGCTCTGATAGGATTTAAGTCGACATAAGCCATGGCTGTCACCACCGCTGCTTCATCGAGTAACGCTTGTGACTTAAAGCGTCCTTCCCAGAATCGTCCTGTGCATTGGTCCTCTATATTTGCCTTACGCGCTAAATACTCGTTCAAACAGCGCATAAACCAAGAGATATCGGTAAGTCGTTGTCGCCACTCCGTGATGAGCTCTTGAGCCATTTGAGTGAGAGCCGGGGAGGCATTGCCTTTTAAGTATCGGTTCACAATCAACGGGATTTTGTACAGTCGTTTCCAACGGCGGATGACGTTTGTTTCGGACCATTGTTCGGCTTTTTCAATATCAACTCGTAGAACCAGATGGTAGTGATTCGACATGACCGCGTAGCTGGCCACATCAATGGCAAAGGTATCAGCCAGCAATGATAATCGCTCAACTACCCAATCTTTACGATGCTCATAGTTCTTGCCTGAAAAAGCATCTTCGCCACACAAGAAGGCGCGCCTTACGCATCGAGCAATGCAGTGGTAATAGCTGGTTTGGTTTAAATCAATGAGTGTTTTTCGAGGTTGCGTCATAAGCGATGTCCTTATCGTTAATGTCGGCCTTTCACCCTAATGAGATGTTGCTTTCGATTCAATCATGATTTTGCGATGAAGCTGAAAAGATAGATGGGTGTCCTCAGCTCTTCCCTGTTCTCCTATCTTCTATTTGAAAGGATAGATGGATGTCCTCAGTTTTTCTTTCATAACTATTACAAAACGCAAAGCAAAATAATAAGAAAATATAATGACAACTATTGCACTTGTTTTATCGCAATAAATTATGAACTGATTGTTTAGTGCTCGTCATAAAAAGTTCAATTTTTAAAATGTGAGCCAGTTCAAAAAAACTGTAAGCCTTATGTCGTTTGGCTTTGAATGTCATGCATTAGAAAAACTAATTTTAAACCGAAAATTTATTCAATTGTTCATTGTTAAAAAATCACAATAATAATTCGCGAACACCGAGTTCAAACCAATACGAATTTTATGGAGAAAAATGATGAACGCTTTATGTAAGGTTTTATTAACGGGAAGTTTAGTTACCTCAAGCATTATGTCATTCGCGAATGATTTCATGCCGATGCAAATGCAAGACCAAAAAGTATTCAAGCATAATGGTCAAGAAGTAAACGTTGAAGTTGTTGATACCTATGGCAGCAACTGGAAAAAGTTTTCAAACTATTTAGGTCGTAACAGTCAGTGGGTATGGAGTTCAGATTCGAGCCAACAAGTTTATTGGTTTAATGACGATGGTGAGACTCAATTATTGGTCGATTTTTCTGACGAAGTCGGTACCACGTATAACGTTGATATCGATGGTTGTACAACGCAGGCAACTTTGGCAGAAAAGGCCCTTGAAGCATCAACATTAGCAGGAAGCTTTAGCGACAGTATAAAATTGGTTTTTAACGGTAACTGTGCCGATGCAGGTTTAGCTGAAGCGACTTTTGCTCCAGGTGTAGGTTTGGTGTCTTATGCGCAACAAAGTATTATTGGTCCCGTTGTGACTGAGCTAACGAGCGCGAAAATTGCTGGCGTTGTCTTTCCGCAGTTTCAAGGTATTGCTGTCACGACTGATTTTCCAGTTGGACGCGTTTTATCAAATGAACAAGATAAAGTGTCGGCTTACATCACTTTAACCAATCATTCTAGTTCTCCAGAAGTTTTTCGCTTTAACTCTTCACAGACGTTTGAGATAGAAATTCTTAATGCTTATGGTGAAGTTGTGAATAAATGGTCAGCCAACAAACGCTTTACTCAAGCTTTGCAATCGATTGAGCTAGCGGCTGGTGCTTCAAAGCGTTTTGGCGGTGAGCTTACATTGGTAAACTTTAATGGCGAAGCTCTAGATGTGGGTAGCTACACTTTGAAGATTATGGTTATGGGAAGCAATCACCCAGAAGCGAGCGTATTTAGTGCGGTCTCTTTTGGCGCACAAGCCCCTCTATTTATTGACCAGCGAATGAGTATTGCCCAGTAAATTCATTAGAACATTCGGTTGTAATGATTCGCCACTCTGAAAGTCAGAGTGGCGATGATGGTTTGATGTTGGAGTACCCTATTAAAATCGCAATTTCAAATCTCAGTAAGAAAGTGTATAATCCTTGACCGACGTAAGGTTCAATGACGAACCTCAGTAGTATCTGATTAAGAGAAATCAGAATGACGTTCCGACCATGTTAGCTTTTTTAGACAAGGATGTAATATGCAGCTGAATTATATTCACTCGTTTCGCGGGATTGCGATTGTTTTTATCGTTTTAGGTCATGCGCTCTATTTTCAATTCGATTGGTCAAATAATCCTGAATTGTTTAATCTTCTCAAAGATGTTTTAAGTAACGGCACGGTTTTATTTGTATTTATATCCGGCTACTTATTTAAACACCTAAACGGTAAGTACCCTCTTAAGACCTACTACAAAACGAAATTTCAGAATTTAGTCATTCCCTACTTATTGTTGTCGATACCAGCGATTGTCTTCACTGTTTGGGTCGCACCCAGCTATAGTCAGTTAGAAGTGTTCCATTCGGGCAGCGTCGTTGAACAAGTGATGGCACATTACTTGGTTGGCGGCGCTCATGTCAATTATGCCCTTTGGTTTATGCCGATGATCATTGTGATCATTTTGATGGCGCCTTTATTGGCTAAAATCTTTCAGAATCGTTGGTTTTACTGGTTGCTTGTTCCTCTCATTGTTATGTCGATGTTTTTGCATCGAGGACCCGTTCCTATTGTCGATGTGCCAAGGCACGTCGCCTACTTTTTACCGGTGTTTATTACCGGCATGTGGATCAATGATTATCGAGAGCAGCTAGAGCCCATTTTCGAACGTTATGCATTGATGCTATTTGTGATAGTGAGTGCATTAATTGCCATTCAATTCAACTTCGCGTCTTATCATGGTTCTTTGTTAACGGATGCCGCGTTTGATAATGCACAATGGCAATTTGATTTTGAGTTTATTCAAAAGTTATTGATGTGTGCCTTCTTAATCGGTTTACTCAGGCGCTATCAGAGCCTAAATGGTCGACTATTGGATATATTGGCTCGTTATAGCTTTACCATATTCTTCTGTCATATATACATCTTTGTATTGATCGAACTACTGATTGGTCAGCAAAATGTTGATTCTAGTTTCGCCCTTTGGTTGCTACGCGGACTGGTCAGCTTATCAGTTTGTTGCTTGATCGGTATTATTGGCAAGCGGGTACTCGGTCGCTATAGTCGTCAGATCATTGCGAGTTAAAGTCGGCAATGCTTCGTAATTTTAGATGTAAGTGATCGAAAGGATGACTGTATTCTCCGGCTAGAGTGCTTTAAGCTTTGTACTCTAGTCATCACGTTGATTTTAAAATGAAACAACGATTCATAGGAGCCAGTCATGAGTGATCCAGTCTATACCCCTCCTAAAATTTGGCAATGGGATGCCAGTAGTGGTGGAAAATTTGCCAATATTAACCGACCTGAATCGGGAGCTACTCACGAGAAAGCGCTACCGGTAGGTAAACATCCTTTACAACTTTACTCTCTTGCAACACCGAATGGTGTCAAGGTAACTATCTTGTTAGAAGAGCTATTGGCCGCGGGCGTTGATGAAGCCGAATACGATGCGTGGCCAATTAATATATTAGAAGGTGACCAGTTTGGCAGTGGGTTTGTGAGTGTTAATCCGAACTCCAAGATACCAGCGTTGGTTGATCACAGTCAGACACCGAAATTACCAATTTTCGAGTCGGGAGCAATTTTGCTCTACTTAGCCGAAAAATTTAATCGCTTTATTCCTTCTGAAATTCATCAGCGTACGGAATGTTTGTCTTGGTTGTTTTGGCAAATGGGGAGCGCTCCCTTTCTAGGTGGAGGTTTCGGACATTTCTATGCCTACGCACCGGAGAAATATGAGTACCCTATTAATCGTTACGCGATGGAAGCGAAACGTCAGTTGGATGTGCTCGATAAACATTTAGCGAAGCATCCGTTTATGGTGGGTAACGAGTACTCAATTGCTGATATGGCAATTTGGCCTTGGTATGGCGCCCTAGTGCAGAATAAAGTCTACGACGCGGCTGAGTTTTTACAAGTACAAGACTATAAACATTTAGTTCGATGGACTGAAGAAATTGCTGAGCGAGAAGCTGTAAAACGCGGTGTTATGGTCAATAAAACTTGGGGTGAGGAAAACGAACAGGTTCCAGAACGCCACGGTAAGCAAGATTTTCCTAGTTAAATGTCGTTGATTGCTTACATAGCTCGGCGGTAATTGATAGCATCATTGATTTCACGCCGAGTTGTGTTGACTTCTTTTGTGAGCCGTTGCAAGCAACCGCTAAATAGGCTTTGTCGAGTAACCAACCTTTGGTTAGGCTGCACCCTCAATGCACAAGGAGGGTGTGAATGGAAAATATCATGATTGTCAGTGCTTGGTTATTTGGTTGGGGCAGTCTCGCATTAATCAACGCCGTGTTGGCTCAGTCTAAAAAACGAAGTGGATTAAACTGGCTATTAATTTCGTTATTACTCGGTCCGATAACAACCTTGTCTCTGGCGATTCTAGAGCCAACGTTAGATGATTAACGTTTTTTAAGTTGGCGTTTCCACCACCAAAACCATGCGCCGCTAATGCTAAGCCAAAGCAAAACGACTCCGCTAACAATGATCAAAGTAAGATAAACTGAGCCACCTACCGAAGCAATGTGCAGAGGATAAACCGTGTGTGAAATCTGTTCTCCAAGAGCCAGTTTATGATAATTAGTCATTTGTTTAATGGTATTACCATCCGAATTGTATTCTATGTAACTTCGTCCATTGGGATGCCACTCAGCTACCTGCTTTAAACGTATTTTGTTCGCTTGATGATAGATGACCGAAGGTTGAGCAGAATTGAATATCTGATCAACTTGTGCAAGTCGAGCAGACCAAGATGAATAATTACTCTCGTTTAGGGCAGGGATTGTAAATTGATTTGTTGATTGTTCATCATTGGTATTTGGGAAGAAAAAGATCAGTGCACTTTTTACTTCGCTCGAATAAATCATCGCCGTTCCGGTTGCCGTTACAATCAACATAGGAATGAATAATATAACGCCAAACGTTCGATGCGATTGCCATAAGGTTTGCCCGAATTTTTTGTTCCCTGGCTTCGCCCAAGTAATCTGAAAATCTTTATTCCCTAGTCGACGTTTCGGCCACCACTTATAGATCCCTGATAAGAGTAAAAAGAGTGCGCCAATGCCAAAAATACCTTGCAACTGTTTTCCCAGCTGATTGAGCAATAAATGATGATGAAACTCTACCATAACGTCGATCCAATCATTGAGCGCTGCACGAGCCAATACTTTTTCGCCCGATGCGGAGTAGTAATGTCTGGTTTGGTGGATATCGACTACTTCAACCCAGTGACGGACTTGATTTGGTAGCAAAGTGTATTGCGCATGACTGAGATCGTCTGGAAGTTCATAGCTGTTTAAAATCACCGCTGATTTAAGTTCGGGATAAGTCAGTTTCAAGAGATCATTTTTAAAGAGTAAAAGCGTTCCCGTTAGGCTAATTAAAAAAAGCCAAAGGCTGAGTGCAAGACCCAGCCATCGATGTAACCAATTGATCGATTTTTTAACCGACATTAGAAAGTATAAGCCGTTCTAATTACCATTGATATTGCCAGTTCACTCGAACTGTTTGTCCTCGACCCTTAAAGTTTCGTGCGTCATTACCGGCCGTTTGTGCGTAGTAAGTGAAGTAGTCTTCGTCGGCGAGATTTTCGATTCCAAAAATAAATTGACCAATGTTTTCAGTGGTAAGTGTTGTAGTGATATCAATAGTGCTATATCCCTCAAAATTATTAATCGCCGCACTGCCAACATAGATGTGACGATTATAGAACTTGTTCCATTGTAAACGAGATTGCCATTGATCAGACCAACGGTGAGTTAAGAATGCATTTAACCGACGTGGCGCGATATTTCGTCCATCAAGTTTACTATCAACTTTGCCATCATCATTGCTGTCGTATTTACCTTCGGTATCACTGTAGTCAAAACCTAATAAAGAATTCGTTAATAGATCAATATCTAACGATGCTTCAACGCCATAAATATCGGTTTTCTCACGATTAACTTCATAGATACCATCAGCATTGGCTGACAATCGAGAACCTAGATCAGAGTTAGATTGGAAATAACTCAAACTAAACTGAGCCACCTCTCCCCGAAATTCAATACCAACTTCGCTGTTGTCAGTGAGAACGGGTTGTAAATCTAAGAAAGAATCGACCGCTAAACCTGGCTGGTTGATGCCTCGTAGAACTCGGCCGACGTCGGGCATGCTAAATCCCTCTGATAGGCTGACATAACCGCGCCACTGTGAAGAAAAGTCATAGACGACACCGACATTGCTAAGCATTTCATTGAAAGAAGGAGAGCCGCCTGCGACTTGGGTGCTGTTGTAGGCATAAAGCGTTGTAAAGTCGTCCACTTGCAGTTCGCCATGTTCATAACGAAGCCCTGCGTTTAAATGCCAGTCGCCGATCTGATAGCGCGTTTGAATATAGGGCGCCCAGTTCTCAAAGTCGGTACTGGGTACCCATTTGCGTTGCGTTTGCGCTAGCTCTTGATAGGTTCTGTCACGTAGGAAATCAAATCCAGTGGTAATATCGAATCCAGTGTTCGCAATTTTTTGCCAGTTGATGGTGATGCGTGAACCAATTTTATTGGAGTCGTTGCGCGACTGATCATAGATATTGTTTCCTAAGGCAGGATCTTGAAAGGTCGCGAAACGTCCACCACCGTAGAGTGCTGAGAAACTTTGGGAAAAAACTTGCCACTTAAAATCACCGCTAAACCAGTCTTGATCATGAAAATTAATGCTTACAGTGGTGACTTCGTTTTCAGCCGCGTCGCCCTCGAGTTCTCCTTCAATTGAAACGGCTGCAATGTTATTGGCGCGGTCTCCGGCCTCGACAATGTAGTCGCCGTTCGACGCTAGATTAAAATGATTAAGCATAAACTCAAGGCTTTGAGTGTCGCTGAATTGGTAGCCGACCTTAGCGAAGACATCATGACTTTTGGCGTCCATGGTGTCACCTTGAGTAGAGTCCACGCCGATTAATTCTCCGTTGCCATCAACATACATTCCGGTTTCTTTGATACGAATTCCCGTTACTAGTTGCCAATTGTCTTGGCCATGACTTAACAAGTACCCAAGATCGTATGACAGAGTATCGCCACTGTTCGCAGGAGCGACCGAGAAGCCTGAAGTGACTTGATGTTGCGTACCTTGTTGAGCCTGTCGCGTCACGATATTGATGATTCCGCCACTCGCTCCCATGCCCTGAATCGCATTCGCACCTAAGATGACTTCGACACGTTCGATCATCATTGGATCGATGGTATTGGCGGAACGAGCTCCATCACGCAATGGATTTGATTGAGGAACACCATCGATTAGATACAATGGTTTGCGACCCCGGAGTGTTTCGCCTGAATTGGTTAGTTTTTGTCGTGAAGGGCTGAAGGACGGTAATAGGTTCCCCAAGACATCCGATAGACTCTCACTGGCGGCGAGTTGTTCTCGTAATTCATCACCGTCAATGATCTTTATGGTCGCTGGTACAGCGCTTTTGGCGACGGGTGTTCGAGTTGCTGTGATAACGATAGTCTCTTCAGGATTGGTGCCTTCAGAGCTTGCTACCACAGAATTCGAAGCTAGAGTGGTAGCGGCAATGACGCTTAGCGCTAGCGTTTGGATACGTAACATGAGTTTCCCCTAAAAAATGCGCGTTGGTGTAATTTATCTAGTTAATCTTAATGATGGTGCGAATGATAACAATTATCATCTAGATTTAAAATAATTATTTTATGAGATAGAGCACAAGAGAATGTCGCTGAATGTTGATCACTAAGCCGTCTAAATAGGTTGTTATAAAACAATCAGCTTGAAAGATCTCAAGGACGATGGCGTTCGACCCAGCGAGTACTGGGTCGACTTTGATTGTTTTGGCTTGCGGGTTGAGCTCCCTATTGATCAAAATAGTGAGCAAATTCCTCTGCAACGAGATCGGTGTAGACTAAGTCGCCATGATAGCGTGTGAAATGCGTTGCATCGCGATACATATCAGAAGTGAATTGTGGTAACTCCTGCTGATTACGAATGATCACTCCCGTGGTTTGCTCGATCTCGGCTATCGCTTTAGCCAGGCGTGCTTTGGCTTCATCGGAGTAATGAATCACTTCGGTTTGACGGGGTAGAATAACTACCTCTACATGATCTGAGACGGCTTGAAAGTTCTTCACAATACGGATAAAACTCTCAATCAACAAAGGTTCAAAGTTAAGCTCCTCTATGTCAGCAGACGCGATTCGTCGCTGACGAGCATTTTCTTTGTTGGCCGGGTTTTGAAAGGTAGAGTAGTATTTCTTAAACCACTCTAGAGTCTCTTCTGATCGCTCCTCCGGAATCGTCCCACCACCCTGCCAAGGGTAATACCAGTCTTCACCGGTGTAATCTGGGTATTCTTTCTCGAAGAGTTTACCGAGCATCTCTCCGGCTTCTCGCCTTAGTTTGACCAATTCCTCTGGCTCTTCGAGCCGTGGCGGCCGAGTGCCAGGAAACAGTGCGCGACCAAAATAACTGGTAAACATTTCAGCGGAAATATCATTGCGTAGATATTTAATGTTAAATAACAAAGCGCCGCGCTTAGGATCATTTCGAGCAATTTCTATTAGCTCGTCGTTACTGGCTAACATGGTTATAAACGAGTCGACGATACTGTTTGCACCATTCCAACGAGTTTGAGTTGCTTGAAATGGATTAAACTCAATCACGGTGAGTTTTATTTTTCGATCGCTTTGCTCAAAAGACTCTTTAATTCGACGCGATAAGTAGTCTTGAAAAAATGGATTTAATCCACCGAAGCCAAAGTTAAAACTTTTAACTTGTTTACCACGTTGTTCAAGTTTTTTATCAAATCGTCGCGGAGAAAAACCTGCGTCGACCATAGAAGAACCAAAAAATAACATGAGATCGTCCGGCTCTTTAACCACTTTAGGTAACGCATGACGGGCTTCTACAACGCGTCCCATGATATTTGATGTATCGGCGCCAATAACTAGAAACAGCAGTCTCATTAGTAAAACCGCAGCGCCCATTCCTAGAAATATGGCTAACGATATCTTTAGATAGATCTTTCTAGAATTGGAAGTAGATGAACTCATTGCTGGGCTCTCCTATTAGTAAACATAACAATTGACCGATCACCATTAATGGCCAAAATAACCAGCCTTTACTTTCGAACTTGTCAGAGCCCTTTAATACAAAGTGATCCATTAAATGTGTTAAGCCGGTCCAGATGATGACGACAATAAATACAACGATGGCTTGAGTGCTAATAATCGCGTCTTTCGCAAGTGTATGCATACCGACAAACATTGCCCAGGCATCTGACATCGTCTCCGCACGAAACAGCACCCAGCCAAGTAAAATTAAGTAGAAGGTAATTGACCACTTGAAAATGCGCTTCCAAGTTTCAGAGCCTTGATTAAAGCTTGAAAAAATACGCAGTTGTGCCAAGAAATGAGTAACCGTAATGATGACTCCATGAAAGGCTCCCCATGCGACAAAAGTCCATGCGGCGCCATGCCATAGACCTCCAAGCAACATAGTAATAAAAATGTTTCGAGTACGTTGTCCGGTACGATTGCCTCCGAGAGAGATGTACAAATAGTCCCTTAACCATGTCGATAATGAAATATGCCATCGTCGCCAAAAATCCACCGGAGATACCGCGAAATAGGGGACTCTAAAATTCAGTGGTATTTTGAAACCGAGTAACAAGGCAAAGCCGATAGCCATATCGGTGTAGCCAGAAAAGTCTCCGTATATCTGACCCGCAAAAGCAATGACACCCGTCCACAACTCTAATGTGCTCAAAGTTTCAGGAGACTCGAAGGCTTTTTGCGCGGGTATGGCCAACAAATCAGCTCCCGTCTTTTTAATTAGACCAACGGTAATCAGCAAAAATGCGTGTTTCGCTTCTAGCCAAGTCGGCAGTGCTAATGCATGCATTTGGGGTAATATTTGCTTTGCTCTTAAGATAGGGCCTGCCACAAGCTGTGGGAAGAAAGACAAAGCAGCGACAAACTCCGCGAGACCTTTTCGTGGTTTCATATCACCTCGATAAACATCGATGGTATAGCTCAAACTTTGAAAGGTATAAAAGGAAATTCCGACCGGTAACACCCAAGAAAGTGTAGGTAACGACGCTTGATATCCGAAAGCACTTAAGAAGTCAGCTACCGAAATCAAAACGAAGTCGGCGTATTTAAACAGAGCCAGAACACCAAGATTGATAGTCAAAGAAAGCGTAACCAGCCATTTTTTGCGACTGACCGTTGAAGCATTTGCGATGGCTTGGGCAATAAAGTAATCGGCGACAGCGCTACCGACCAGTAACGGAATAAATCGATAATTCCAGGCACCATAGAAAATCAGGCTTCCAACAATGATTAAATAGATTTTTGGACGATGATTTAAGAAAATAAATCCATAACAAAGAATGAAAATTGCAAAGAACAGAAAAAAGAGTGGCGTATTAAAAATCATACGGCCTCCATTCCATAGAATTATGGGATAAAAGCATAAGACGTCCTTATTTTTAGAATATCAATAAGTTTAGAATATCAAGATGTTTAGAATTTCAATTACAGGTATACCATTAGCTTTGACGAGAATGAAAGTCGAAAAGTTTGAATGGAAACAAAAAATTTCTAATCTTTCAGTAATGCGGCGCAACAATCAGTTGTGCAAGATAGTGCTCTCTTTTAAACTGAGGCGATAGTGTCTAAATTTTGATATTGACGTTGCATATAGGCGACAAAAGGACGTTTTACGATGAATCAAAAACCTTTGCTGAAAATTTTGCTCTTAGAGTCGAGATCTGAACTTCTATTTGAACTTCGAGAAAATCTCTTTAAAACATCCGCCACCTTCGAACGTGATGACATTCAAATCGAACTTGAAGGGTTCAGTGAAGCGACATTAGCGCTAGAATCAATACGAAACGATGGTGATATTCAGGCCGTTGTTATTAGCTGGCCGGAACAGTCGGAACAAAGTACCAGTGAAGAATATCAACAATTAGTGGCTACGATTAAACAAATTAGACTCGAACTACCGGTCTATGTGCTGGGTGTTGATAGCGAAGGCTTAAAAATCGTCGATGAGTCGAGTGAAATAGAGTCATTCTTTTTCAAAGATGATGTATTGTCTGACCCAGAGGCCATTTTAGGCTATATCATTAATGACTTTGATGACCGTTGTGAAACGCCTTTCTGGACAGCTTATAAGCGCTATGTCATTGAGTCGAATGATTCTTGGCATACACCTGGACATAGTGGGGGGGCAAGTTTTCGAAATTCTCCCTATATCAAAGATTTCTATCAGTTTTATGGTCGTAATGTATTTGTCGGAGATTTATCCGTATCGGTCGATTTTTTAGGTTCGCTATCAGATAGTACACATGCTATTGGTCGAGCCCAGCAGTCTGCAGCAACAACGTTTGAAGTTAATCAAACCTATTTTGTTACCAATGGTTCTTCGACATCGAATAAAATCATTTTACAAACGCTATTGAGAAGAAATGATAAAGTCATTATTGACCGTAATTGCCATAAATCCGTTCATTACGGTATTATACAATCATCAAGTCTTCCAATTTATCTCAATAGCATTTTTGATCCGCACTACGGAATTTTTTCTCCCCCATCGTTGACAGATATCAAACAAGCCATTGATGAAAACAAAGATGCAAAGCTTTTGGTATTAACCGGCTGTACTTACGATGGTCTTCTAACCGATCTAAAGCAGGTTATTGATTACGCGCATGATCATGACGTTAAAGTCTTTATTGATGAAGCTTGGTTTGCCTACTCACTATTTCATCCTACGTTGCGACCTTATTCTGCGATTGAGTGTGGAGCTGATTACGTTACTCATTCTGCTCACAAAGTTGTATCAGCCTTCTCACAAGCATCGTATATTCACATTAACGATCCAGATTTTGATGAAGACTTTTTTAGAGAAATCTTTAGCATTTATGCATCGACTTCTCCCAAATATCAGCTCATTGCATCACTGGATGTTTGTCACAAACAGCTTGAAATGGAAGGGTACAAGTTGATTAATGCTTTGCTAAGTCATGTGCAAGAATTTAAGTCGCAGGTCGCACAATTAAAGCGAATAAAAATATTAGACGCAAAAGACTTCGCTGCCGTTTTCTCCCATTTTGAAAGTGATAACATGGGACATGATCCGCTCAAAATATTAATTGATATTTCAGCCTTACCCTACTCATGCAAAACGGTTCACCAGTACTTAATGGATGAAATAGGATTAGAAATTGAGAAGTATACTCATAGCACCTTATTAGTTCTTTTAACCTTGGGCGGAACGCGTTCGAAAATTGTTCGACTTTATAATGCACTGAAAAAATTAGACTCTGGAAAAGTCAAATTATCTAGCTTAAAGCGACCAACGCGAGTACCTGATGCTTTACCGCCTATTGATTTAGCAATGCTTCCTGCCGATGCTTTTTATGCACGAAGAGATCATATATCGATAGCCGAGTCGGAAGGTAGAATCTGTTCAGGTCTTATTACACCTTACCCGCCGGGAATCCCATTGTTGGTGCCTGGACAAAAAATACAAGCGCAACATTTAGATTATTTAAAGTCATTATCGATGCAACAAATCACCATTCAAGGTAGTTTAGATGGAACCATTGCGGTGGTTGCCGACGATTAAATAGCGTTATTGATCGCGGAAAACAATCACATCGAGTAGCTGTTTTAAAAACCAGTCACTAGGATGTAATTGTTGCAAATATTCTCGAGCGGCATGATAGTGCAACATCAATTGTCGCTCGGCTTCATCTACTCCGAGAGCTGTGACGTAAGAGGCTTTATGTTTATCTTGCTGGACTGGTTTTCCTATGGTTATGACTTGCGAACTCTGATCTAACAGATCGTCTTTGATCTGAAATGCAATACCTATATGGTGAGATAACTTCTCAATACTCTTTAGATTGTTGTGACTTTCTCCGGCTAGTAAAGCAGGAATCATCCAAGCTGCTTCTAATGCGAGCCCGGTCTTTAGAGAACTCATTACCTCTAGTGCGTTTAAGTCTATCGTGACTTTAGAATCAAGATCTTGACGTTGGCCTTCGCAAATTCTTTGGGTTGTTCTTGCTGCATATTGAATCGAGCACAGTACTTTATCTGCCGACGCGCAGTTAATCTTTGATTGCATCTCAACTGCTTTCATTATTAAAAATACACCCGTTAACTCGGCATTCGCAACGTTGTCGATTTTCTTATGCAAAGAGGGTTGACCTCTACGTAAGTCGGCGTCATCTTGGGCTGGAAGATCGTCGAAGATTAATGAAGCAGTATGCATATATTCGAGTAGCTGCAATACAGGATAACTGTCTTGTTCCGAAAAACTATAGTGTGTCGTCATTAAATGCAACGCAATGACAGAGCGCATGCGTTTTCCGCCACCGTTTAGACTATAAAGCGCAAGCTGCTGTAGAGAATCAGTCGCACTCTGCTGATTTAATGGCTCGAAAATACTACGGTCAACGACCTGTTTATAGTCTTTATACTTCTTCTTAAAGCTATTTGATCCTTTAATGTCTTGCTCAAAGTGATTAGATAAATATCGACTGAGCCACTTGTCGAACCAAGCAATATTATTATTGGCGACAACCATTTTCTCTATTAATGTATCGAAACCAACATTACCGGTAAAAAGCAACGTATTTTTCAGCTCAAGGTATTTGTCATGCCCAACGTTGTTTAACAGACTTTTGTGGGCGTTAATGCTACGTTCGAGAATTAACCGAGTGAAATGCTTGTCTTGGTTATAAACATTTTGAATGAGGTAGAGAACAACCGACCAGTAGATTCTATAGGGAGAGCATTCAAATTTCTCAGGAAACTTAAGATACGCTGTATAAGGCGTGAGATTATCGGACTCTAAATCCTCATAAATGTCCTTAATATCATCATTAAATTGATTATAGATGCCAAAATAGAAAAATCGCTCCGCTTTTTCATTTTCAAGATTGACTATTTGATTTGCGATTAATCGAGAACCCGATGATTTTAAGATCATTGGTGTTAATAAAGAGGGTACAGAAACGAAGCGTAGCTTATTCATTAGCCGGTCTTCGTCTTGAGCTCGAAAGAAAATGTAAGCCTGAGCAAAAAAGTTATCTTGCTCATCATTCTTTAAAAGTTTTTTTATTAGAGAGAGGGCCTCATCTAGCTTTACGTAAACATGATGCATGAAAACTCGATTTTTCTCACTGAACACAGGTAGTTTGCTTGATTGTTTGTCGGTTAAGCTAGCGACAATGCAATCTTTAAACAGTTGATGGTCTTTGTTGGATAAATCAGTACTGTCTTGAACGTCATCAATAAAAGGGTAAGTAATTCCATAACAATAACCAAGGGTGATTGCTCTATCTAAATGCTCAACTTGTTGCTCTCTATTTGTGAATTTTTGCTCCACCATCGCATGCATAACGACACCGGCGATTACCTTGACTAATTTCCGCAAGCAGTTAGTTTTATCCCAGTGTTGTGGAAGAATACCTTGTATAGAATAGAGTCGTTGTTTTAGCCAAAATAAGCGCTGTTGAATTTTAGGGTCGACGCCATCGTTTTCTAGCAGTGATTCGACGGACCAAAGTGAATCTTTCTGTTGGCTCCTATTGCGAATATATTTATGTATTTTCTTTCGATAGCATTGAATAGTCTCTTGAGTGTTCTTGTCGTCTAGAGTAGAACCTAAATCACGGATAAATAAGTATTCCAGTGACTTTTGTAAATAGTCTTTAAGTTGTTGATCCGCTTCCATCTTCTCGAGAAAACTCCAAGAAGCAATCGTTTGATGGTGTTCGTCATCAGAGATCCCCGAATGATGAGAGCGTTGCAATGATGGATTAGCCAAGTAAAGCTGCTCGAGCTTATAAAATGTTGCATTCGAAAGGCTCAGGTCAACCAAATCAATGGCATACTTTTCAGCCTTTTTAAATGCATTGCGGTAATTGAGCTCAAAATCTTCATCAGTGGAGTGGGAAGATTGAGTTTGACTAAAGACATTGTCTTTTCGAGTAAGGGTATTGAATGGCCAGTGTGTTAACTCTGTGCCTTGTTCCGCTGCTCGTGTTAATTCGTGTAAATCGCTCAAGTCACTCTCCAAATGGCTGATTCGATATGACTAAGCAACTAATGTACCAAATTCTAAGTCCTCTGATTAGGGCTGTGAATAAGGTTGCGAGATTTATAGTTCGCAAAATCGACCGATAATTAGTAAGTTTTACTAATTATCGGTTACGTTGGAGGCTTAATTTGTTGAGAGCGAAGGACCGAGTGTTAGTTCTTTTAAGGTTGAGCTTTCGAAGAAAGACGCTGCGCGCTGGCCCATTGCTTTATCCGCTCAACGGGTGTTAATACAATGACATTCCCAAGAATGACGAGTCCAAACCCTAACAAGGTCGAAGGGTACCATTGGAATCCTTCGTATAAGGTGCTGAAAATAACAGCGACAAAAGGAAACAGCACGATCACATAGCTAGCCTTCTCAGAGCCGATTTCATTGAACAAAATAAAGTAGCAGGCAAACGCAATAACGGTACCGAAGACACTCAAGTAGAACAACGAGAGCCAATAACTCGTGGCGTTTGACCAGATAATAGGCGTACCTGCAACCAGCATATATACGGCTAGAACCAATGTTCCATATAACATGCCCCATGCGTTACCTTGAATAACGCTAACGCCTTTCGCTGAGTTACGAACGCTGATCATATTACCCAAGGAGGCGAGCAAGGTTCCACAGAGTGCTAGAGACAAGCCGATAATCGCTTCCGATGAGAGATCCAACGCCTGAATGTCATGCCAGAATAAGGCAACAATGCCACCGACACCTAACATGGCGCCAACAATCACCCTCTGAGCAATTGGCTTACCAAAGAATATTCGCGTATTGATGATGTTCATTAACAACAATGTTGAGAAGGCTATCGATGCCATCGCAGAGGTTAAATATTGCTGTGCCCAATACAAAACTAAATAGTTGAAACTAAAGTTAAAAAGCGCCAATAGCGCGACAAAAAGATGGTTGGCTTTAGACAGTTTCAATGCAATACCGCGCCACCAACAAAATCCCCACATCACGGCCGCTGCTAAAGCAAAGCGCAGGAATAGTGAAAACTCGGCAGGCACGACACCAATTTGAAACTCAATGGCAAACCAAGTGGTGCCCCAGATGATTACCGTAGTTGCATAAAGTAGAACGTTTTTCATGGTTTTCTCAACCAAACATGACTGGACTAGGGGTTAATGTAACTGATCATCTGTATATATAACATATACAGAAAATTAAAAATGTCACCTATACAGAATGGTGATATACTTTTCCGTTATGTGATACTGGTAAATAGGATAGCTCATGGCGTTTGCGGTTGCTCGTGAGAAAAGCGAATTCTTATATCAACAAGTGATAAACCTTGTTCGGCAAATGCGTGATCAAGGCCTGCTCCAACCCGGACAAAAGCTTCCCTCGTTGCGAAGTTTAGCGACTAAGTTATCGGTTAGCGTACCGACTGTTAAGCAAGGCTATGAAGAACTCGAGCGGTTAGGTGAAATCAGTGCGCGACCTAAATCGGGTTATTACTTATCGGTGGTTCAAGCGACCAATTCAGCGCCAAGACGAGCAAGGCTGTCGAACAAAGCCGTGCCAGTTAAGCGTCAATCACTGATCGAGCAAGTCTATGAGGCTATTCATACACCCGGTGTGTTGCCTCTGGGAATTGCAAACCCTGTGGCAGCGCATTCATCTGAAAAAACGCTGGCCCGAACCATGCGCCGAGTGATGAACCAAGCAGGCCAAACGGCGATTAACTATGGTCCTATGGATGGCTTCGCACCGCTTAAACGACAACTTGCACTGCGTTACTTAGATTTTGGTGTACCCGTTGATCCTGCTGAGCTTGTTATCACTAACGGTGCTCAAGAAGCGCTCGCGATTGCATTGCAATGTGTTGCTGAACCCGGCGACATCATTGCCGTTGAGTCTCCATGTTATTTTGGCATTTTAGAGTTGATAGAAAGTTTAGGGATGATGGCCTTTGAAATTCCTTTGTGCCCGGATGACGGAATTTGGTTAGACGATTTAAGCGCTACTCTTGAGCAACAAACGATTAAAGCCTGTATTTTCTCAACAGCAATCAGCAACCCTATTGGCAGTCTCATGCCTGAAGATAACCGTAAGAAGTTGGTTGCTTTGCTTGAGAGTTACAATGTTCCTCTAATAGAGGATGATGTTTATAGTGATCTCTGTTTTACTGAGAAACGAGCCATTCCTGCTCAAGCCTATAGCCAAAAGAAACAAGTAATCACTTGCGCTTCTTTTTCTAAAACAGCGGCTCCCGGTTATCGTATTGGCTGGATGATTGCTCCCAAATATATTGAAAAAGCGAAGCGTATTAAACGTGCGCTCAGCTGTTCATCATCATTAATCAATCAATGGACTCTCTCTGAATTCATCGCTTCGGGAGACTATGAACGCAATGTTCAGCAATTACGACGCACACTCATGATCAATCGCGATCGAATGATTGCCAGCGTTAAACAAGAGTTTCCTCCGAATACTCGAATATCTTGTCCTCGTGGTGGTGGTGTTCTTTGGATTGAGTTGCCTTCTGGTCAAGATGCGGTTGATTTATTTTATAAAGCGCTCAATGAAAAAATCAGTATAGCGCCCGGCGCGATTTTTTCTCCCTCGAATAAGTACTCGCGGTGCTTTAGAATAAGTTATGGCTTACCGTGGAGTGATGAGGTTGAAAAGGCCATTAAGACCCTCGGGCAACTAGCTTATCAGGGTATTGAGCCGTCGCGCGCTCGAACAGGTTAATCTTTGTGTTGATGGTACTTGTGCACCCAAATTGAAAAGTCTTTGAGTGGCATAGGTTTAGCAAATAAATAACCTTGAATTAAGTGACAGCCAAACTCATTGACGGTAGTGAGTTGGGTGGCTGTTTCAATACCTTCGGCAATGACTCGTTTATTTAACGAGTTTCCAAGATTAATGATGGCATTGGTAATGACTTTATCATCATCATCGGTTTCGATATCTGAAATAAATGAGCGATCAACTTTTAATGTCGAAACTGGAAAGCGCTTTAGATAAGCCAGTGATGAATATCCGGTTCCAAAGTCATCAATCGCTAGATCTAAACCAAGTTCTGCAAGTGCATTGAGTCGATCAACCACCACACTGCCGACTTCCATTAAGGTTGTTTCGGTAATTTCGAGAGTAATGTAGCGTTCTTCTAAACCCGATCGCGAGATCGCTTTGGTGACATTTTTTAATAGCTCTTCATCATGAAACTGATGAGGCGATAGGTTAATCGCAACGCCCACTTCCCGCATGTGCGGTTCATTTTGCCAGTTGATGCATTGTTTGAAAGCTTCGTTCAACACCCATCGGCCAATAGTCAGTATCATGCTGTTTTTCTCAGCCGCTTCGATAAACTCGCCAGGCCCGACTAGTCCTTTTGAAGGGTGATTCCAACGTATCAAAGCCTCGGCTTTAATGACTCGATTAGTTTGTGTATCAATGATCGGTTGAAAGAATAACTCGAATTGTTCTGAGTCAATGGCGAGTTGTAGTTCATCATGAAGCTTTTTAGTTTGTGTTAATTCAAGTTCAAACTCAGGGTCGTAATAACGAAAGGTGCCTCTTCCTCCACGTTTTGACTTATACATGGCTAGATCAGCGCTCTTTAACAATGCTTCTGGTGTAACGCCATCATGAGGGTAAATAGCGATACCAATCGAGACTCCGGTTTTAATTTGATGGTAGTCAAGTTCAGCGGCGACGGACAGTTCTTGTATTAACCGTTCAGCAATTTGTGCTGAGCCTTGCCCGATATGGTTAAACTGAGCGATGATGGAAAATTCATCGCCGCCTAATCGAGCGATCATATCAATGCCTCGCAATGACTCGTTAAGTCGCTTTGCGGTGATCTTTAGTAAGGAGTCTCCCGTTGAATGCCCAAGTGTATCGTTCACTTCTTTAAAATTATCGAGATCCAGTAACAGAACAGCAAATTGATTATTGTCGCGGCGAGCTTGCTGAATTTTATCTGACAGAGCTAAGTTAAACTTAGTGCGGTTTGCAAGACCCGTTAGTGGATCGTGTTGGGCCAGTGCTATGAGCTTTTCTTCAATACGCTTTCGTTTTAGTGCGTAGCGAATCGAACGCTCTAGTAAAGATGCATTTAGTTCTTGTTTGACCAAGTAATCCATTGCACCCGATTTAGTCGCTTCAATATCGACTTCTCGATTATCCATACCGGTTAGCAAAATGACGGCATTAACGACAAAGGTGTTAGAGGTGATTTCTTTGGTTAATTCAATGCCGGTTTTTTCGCCGAGCATATAATCGATAAGAAAAATATCAAAAGTGTGACTGCTGATTAGTTCAATAGCTTTGTCGAAGTTTTTCGCCCAAGTAATCTCGATGTCTTTACCGTAGGCTTCTTTTAGATAGTCTTCAGCAAGAATGTAATCATCTTCGTCATCCTCGACGAGTAATAGGCGAATGAAATCTTCATCCGTCTCATCATCCTTTAAAGCTTTATTCTTTACATTCATAGATGGTCTGGCAACTTCACAATCTTAAACCAATAATCCGATAACTTACGAACTAATTCCACTAGTTTCTCAAAGGTAACCGGCTTACTAATATACGAATTCGCTCCTAAATTATAACTTTTTATAACATCTTCTTCTTGCTTAGAGGTTGTGAGTATGACGATCGGAATGTGTTTTAATCGAGCATCACCCTTAATTTCTTTCAAAGCCTCTCGACCATCTTTTCGCGGCATATTGAGATCGAGAAGAATGATATCTGGCAGTGTGTGCTCGGCCATATCTTTGTACTCTCCTTCGCGCCGCAGATAGTCCATTAAGTCTTGGCCATCTCTGGTAAAGCTAATTCGATTAAGCATATTCGCTTCATCGATAGCGTCTTTAAACAGCAGTCGGTCATCAGGATCGTCATCGCACATATGGATTTCAATAAGGTTGTCGTTTCTTTGCATGTTATTGACTCTCCGACTGCTCTACATTATTGGGAAAAGTGATAATGAACTCGGCTCCTTCCCCTAATTGGCTATTAACCTTGATGGTTCCTTTATGGCGTTCGACAATTTTTCGACAGATTGCCAACCCAATGCCTGTTCCTTCGTATTCATTGCGCGCGTGTAATCGTTGAAACACCTCAAAAATACGGTCAGCGTACTTTTCATCGAGTCCGATACCAGTATCTTTAATATGTAATTCAAAGTGTTCTTTATCAGTTGAAAGTTTAGACCAGATTGAAACTTTGTGCTGACCTTCGGGTTTGCGAAACTTGATGGCGTTTCCAATCAGATTTTGGAGCAATTGGCGTAGTTGGCTCTCATCGCCATTAAGTTGAAATAGAGGTTCCGCATGTACTTGAGTCTTCGACTGGTCGATGGCGACCTCTAAGTCAGATAATACCCCTTTTAAAATGCTATTGAGATCGCAGGTTTTAAATGGACGACCCCGAGTAGATACTCTAGAAAACGACAAGAGATCACTAATTAACAAACTCATTCGCGAAGCCGCTTGCTGCATTCTGCCTAAGTAGTCTTGAGCTCGTTCATCAAGATCGTCTTTGGAACGCTCAATTAAACGATCTCCAAACGCTTGGACTTTACGAAGTGGCTCTTGTAAATCGTGGGACGCGACATAAGCAAATTTTTCCAACTCTTCATTCGAGCGTTTTAATTCGACTTCTTGTTGTTTTAATTGATTTTCAGTAAAGCGTCTCACCAATATCTCTTGGTTGAGAAGATCGGTTTGCTCCTTGATACGTTGTGACATTTCTTGAAATTGCCGTGACAAAGCACCTATTTCATCTTTGCGTTCAACAGGAAGAGGGGTGAATTCTTGTGAAAAACCAAAGTTCTTTATACTTGTGAGTAGTTGTCTTATCGGTCGGTTTAATGTGCGCATGATGGCAACTCCTAAGCCAATAGTGACTAACGCGATAAGGCTGGCGGTCACGATTAAAAGATTGTTCAGTTCCGTCGTTATCTCAGAAATTTTTTCATAGGGTTGAACCAGCGCCAATATCATTCGACGTTCCGGTTGTAAGCTATCGAAATGCAGATGTTGAACAACCATTGCGTGTTGCGACTCTTGCATCGAGTTTTGCACGATGCCGGAGCTTTTATCGCCTTGATTGAGCAACCTCTCAGCGTATAAGTATTCATCTTGTAAGGTATATTGAAAAGAGTCTGGAAACTCAAATGAAAACGAGTGGCTGGGATTTTTATGGAAGTAAAACTGTCCATCGTCCCTTAACGCAAACAGCCTTGCGTCGCTTTCAATGACTTCGGTAGCGGTGTAAAACAACTGGGTTAAATTCATGCTGAGTACTATAAAGCCATGTAGCCTGTCACCGTCAAAGATAGGCGCAACGGCACGTAAAGTCGCAACATGAGGTAAGCTGATTTTTCCACGCTCACGATTGAGACTCAGCCGAGATAGCAAAACTTCACCGGGCTTCAGTTTGAGCGCATTTTGAATATACGGCCGGTGAATTTTCTCTTGGAGATCGGCAGAGGGTAACACTGAAATGGTGTTGTTTTGCCTGCGCACTACTATGATCTCTCGAGCACTGTCGCCAGTAGCTGATGGATAATACCGAATGTAGCGCGCTTTAAAATATTGACGGTTGGCCTGAATGACTTGGTTAAAAAGAACACGTAGGCTTTCGAGCCACTCTTCTTGTTGAATTAAATTAAGAAGGTCATCATTCGACGACTGTTCACTATTAAGTAAGCCTTTAAGCAGACGCGAAGAGGCTAAAATTTCTGCATCGCTTTTTAGCTGGTTGATATCACTTTGAACATTTAATCGAATAAAAGACAGATTTTGATGCAATTGGTGGTATTTTTCTTTGGTCAGAGCGGTGCTCAATTCAACAGAAATGACACCTACAAGAGTAAGCGTGGTGGTGGCAACTAAGGCCACGATTAGTGCTAGAAATTTGGTTTTTATTGTCCAGTTTAAAACCATGCAGCTTTTATTATCCAACGTCGACGTGATGGCGGCTATTCGCCCATTATCTGGGCGAATGCATTCCCTTAATAAGTAAACTAACTATAGTCTACTTCATGCCACAGCGACTGATTTTTAGTTAATTTTGCTTGGGTTTTCCAAGTTCGTTGTCTTTATTAAAGATATTCCGACTTTCCGCTTCAAGATCCTTCTTTGGCGCCCGTTTAGCGATGGCTGCACGAAATTGTTTAAATTGGTCACTAAAGTCTGGCAAGCCAATTTCTGCAAACATCTGCTTGTACCGTTTTACCGGGGTTTTACTGAAGTGTTTGAGAGTCGCTTCAAGGTCCCCTTCAAGCACTTGGTTGGCGACCACGGCTGCCGTAATTTGCGCAACCGATAATTCGTATTGACTACGCCAAGGCATGATCAGTTCAACATCGACGTTAAATTCCTTGCTGAGTTTAGCAATGGCCTGGTCAGGATCTTTCTGATTGACGAAATCGATATTCACGAGCCATCGATCGAGTTCGGCGTCTCCGGTTCGATAATCGGCGCTAAATGCAGAGATAGATATGCAAAAAGTGATTAAAATTAAGAGATTGCGCATGAGTTTCTTCCTATTTGCCTAGAGCTGGAAAAGGTTGTCAGAGTTATTAATTCGCTATTGAATGTCAAGCTGCGTGTCGGATCTACCGATTATTCGACATTTTAAGCGATTTTATTGAATAAAAAGTCACCATACTCGAGTGAAATGCGTATAATACGCGCCTCAAAATTTTAATGAGTGTTCCTTTGTGATTGAGAAGTTAAGAAATATTGCGATTATTGCGCACGTTGACCACGGTAAAACCACCCTTGTAGATAAATTACTCCAGCAGTCTGGTACGTTAGGTGAGCGCGCTGCGCCGACCGAACGTGTGATGGACTCTAATGATCTAGAGAAAGAACGTGGTATCACCATTTTAGCCAAAAATACTGCGATTCGTTGGAATGACTATCGCATTAACATCGTAGATACGCCCGGACACGCCGACTTTGGTGGCGAAGTTGAGCGAATCATGTCGATGGTTGACTCGGTATTATTGTTGGTCGATGCGGTTGATGGACCAATGCCGCAAACTCGCTTTGTCACACAAAAGGCATTCGCTCAAGGACTTAAACCCATCGTGGTCATCAACAAAATTGACCGCCCGGGCGCTCGTCCAGACTGGGTAATGGACCAGGTTTTTGATTTATTTGACCGTCTTGGTGCAACCGATGAGCAGTTAGACTTTCCGGTGATTTATGCGTCAGCGTTAAATGGTTTTGCAAGCGAAAATCCAACCACGACCAGTGGTGATATGTCGCCATTGTTCCAGGCGATTGTCGACATGGTAGAGCCACCAAATGTCGATATCGATGGGCCTTTCCAAATGCAGGTATCACAGCTGGATTACTCAAGCTATGTTGGTGCTATTGCGGTCGGTCGCGTGAAACGCGGAAAAGTTACTCCAAACATGCAAGTGACGATTGTTGACCGTGAAGGCAAAACTCGTCGTGGCAAAATTGGACAAGTGCTAGGTTACATGGGCTTAGAGCGCAGTGAAGTGCCAGAGGCTACCGCGGGTGACATTATTGCCATTACCGGTATCGATGCGCCTAAGATTTCAGACACCATTTGTGCGCCCGAAGCAGTCGAAGCGCTTCCGGCCTTAACGGTTGATGAGCCAACAGTAACCATGACCTTCCAAGTGAACACGTCTCCGTTTGCCGGCAAAGAAGGTAAGTTTTTAACCTCTCGACAAATTCTTGAGCGGTTAGAGCAAGAGTTGATTCATAACGTGGCACTGCGTGTTCAACAAACTGATGACCCAGACAAGTTTAAAGTGTCGGGTCGTGGTGAGTTGCATTTATCGGTTTTGATTGAAAATATGCGACGAGAAGGATTTGAACTCGCGGTTTCTCGACCTGAAGTTATTATGCGTGAAATTGATGGCGTATTGATGGAACCTTATGAGAATTTAACTATCGATATAGAAGAAGACCATCAAGGTACGGTAATGGAAAAACTCGGTCTTCGTAAAGCCGATATGCAAAACATGGTTCCTGATGGTAAAGGTCGTGTGCGTTTAGACTTCATTATCCCATCACGAGGATTGATCGGTTTTCAAACCGAGTTTTTAACAGCAACCTCGGGTTCTGGCCTCATTTACCATACGTTTGAACGTTACGATGTGGCGGTTCCTGGTGCCTTAGCGCAACGTCACAACGGTGTTCTTATCAGCAATGGTGACGGTAAGGCCTTGGGTTATGCCTTGTTTACTTTACAAGAACGTGGTCGATTATTTATTGGGCATGGCGTTGAAGTTTACGAGGGTATGGTTATTGGCATACACTCAAGAGATAACGACTTAACGGTTAACCCATTGAAGGGTAAGCAGTTAACTAACGTACGTGCAGCTGGTACTGACGAAAACTTAGTACTGACGCCACCGATTATTTTTACTTTAGAGCAGGCGCTTGAGTTTATTGATGACGATGAGTTGGTAGAAGTAACACCAAAAAGCATCCGAATTCGTAAAAAGTTCCTCAAAGAACATGAGCGAAAGCGCGCATCACGACAAGGATAATATATGAAAAACCTGACTAGCCTTCGCCTTTTATTGGTAGTGACTTTTTTTAGTGTGTTAGGGGGATGTGCTGGTCAAGGTGGTGATGGAGCATCAAACACGCCTGGTTGGCTCAATGTAGTACGAGTATTGTTTGGTTACGTTGAGCCTCCGAAAGCTGAATCAGTGATGGACTCTTTAACGCGCGAATACGATCGTTGCGTTAAAATTGATGCCTCTAGAAACTGCGTTCAGCTGGCCTACGATCAAGTTCGTGTTACTCAAGGTCTCGACCCTAAACCCATTCCAAAAGGCTATGTGGTGATTGTTGAGGATGAAATTGCTCGTAAAGAGGCTGAAAGAAAGGCTCGAGAGCAAAAAGAGCAAGAACAAGATCAGTAAGCGAATCCTTTATTATCGATCGACTTCCTTTCTTTGCACCTAAAGCAGGGCATAAAAAAACCGGCCAAGCGGCCGGTTAAACGTGTCAATATATGCAGGTAGGAGATTGACGGTTTTTAGTTTAGTTGTATTTTAAACTCACGACTGTAAGCCCTATCAATAATCCTTTGTAAGCCATTGTCCATTCGCAATGAGAGATATTTTGTTCGGTGCTGCTTAATTTTAACCGTCTCATGCTACCATTACTGTTATCAAGGAATTCGAGTACTGGCGAGCATTGACATGCTTCCAGAGAATTAAAACGGTATTAAGTTTGGGCGGTAGCCCGGTGCGGAAGTTTATGCAGGTACTTTTCCCAGAAATCAAACCCTATAACAGCGCATTCCTAGACGTTGGCGATGGGCATAAAGTGTATTATGAAGAGTGCGGGTCGGCAGATGGAATCCCTGTTTTATATATTCATGGAGGACCCGGTACCGGCTCAGTCAGTTATCATCGGCGCTTTTTTGATCCTGAAAAATATCGCATCATCTTGTTAGACCAACGGGGTTGCGGTCACTCAAAAGCTGACGACCCTTTGCTTGCAAATACCACGGACCACTTGTTGAGTGATATGGAAGCGTTGCGGGAGCAATTGAAAGTTTCCCGATGGGCGATATTTGGTGGTGGATGGGGAGCAACCTTGGCTTTACTGTATGCTCAATCGTTTACTGATCGAGTGTTAGGTTTAGTCCTACACAGTGTTTTCTTAGGTCGACAACAAGATATCGACTGGATATTTGAAGTTGGCGTTCCTCGCTTAGTTCCAGATTACTGGGAAGAGTTTGCGCAGTCGCTACACGCAAGCGACCGGCATAACCTGCTAAAAATCTTTTCCGATCGTTTGCAAGGTCCTGACGAACTGGCTCGAATGGCGGCCGCTAAAAGTTGGGCAGTGTGGTATGCACGCTCCAGTCTGTTACACCACTCAAGTGCCTGGCTCAAACGTTTCAACGATCCGCACGTTGCTAGCACGACGGCAATGATTCAGGCTCATTATTTTCGGCAGAACTGTTTTATTCAAGATAACCAAGTTCTAGACAACGCCCACAAACTAGAGTCGATACCCGGGATCATCGTGCACGGTCGTTTTGATCTTTTGTGCCCCTTAGATTGCGCGTGGCAGTTGCAATCTAGCTGGCCAACGGCCGAGTTGCATATTATTCGCGATGCATGTCATGCCAATTTAGACCCAGGAATTACTGACGCGCTGGTGCGCGCGACTCGTGATTTACATAAAATGGTGACCCATGATTGGACTGATTCAGCGAGTGACTAGCGCTGAGGTCCGTGTCGAAGGAAAGCAAATTGGTAAAATTGAGCACGGATTATTAGTACTGGTTGGCGTAGAAGCAACGGATAAAAAAAGCAATGCAGAGCGAATGCGTCAAAGACTATTGGGCTATCGGATCTTCTCAGATCAGCAAGGAAAAATGAATTTAAACGTTCAGCAAACCTTGGGTGGATTATTGCTAGTACCGCAATTTACTCTGGTCGCCGACACGTCGAAAGGCATGCGCCCGAGCTTTAGTCGTGGCGCAAGCCCTGAGCATGGACAAAAGCTATTTGATTTCTTAGTCGACAACTGTCGCGAGCACTATGATAATATCGCAACGGGCCGCTTCGGTGCCGATATGGACGTCAGTCTGTGTAATCAGGGCCCAGTAACTTTCTGGCTGCAGTCATAAGTTGCACGAAGCGGTAATATTTACTTCTGAAAGGCGAATGAATCGCCAATAATATATCTCATATAGAAATGATTGAAGGACGCTATGATGTCTCAGGCAACTACCTACGATGTGCTATTAACCGGACAGTTAAACGCTGACCGTGAACAAGTGGTGGCTGAGTTAGCGAAGCTGTTTAAGAAAACCGTTGAACAGGTAGAGCAACTCCTTGAAAAAGCCCCCGTCGTGATTAAAAAACAACAAGAGGCCGACAAGGCACACTTGTATCAAAAAAGATTGCAAGCCATTGGCGCGGTCGTTGAGCTTAAAGAAAACAAAGTTCCACTGCATGAACAGTGGTCATTGGAGTCGACAGAAACTGAACATAAACGCACTGGACGAGCTGAATTTGCATCGCGGGATGTCGAGCCTGAGTCTGCATCGAGTGTTGTGCCTAGTCCCGTCCCGTCGGCTGGCGCTCCAGAAGCGAGTGAAGATGTTTACGCGACGCCAGCGAGTTCAGAGGTGCAGCGAGACTATTCAAGCGGCCTAACCATGAAAATGTCCTTGGGAGCCATCTACTTTAGCTTTAAAGGGCGTATCAATCGAAAGACCTTTTGGCTTTTGTATGTCCTTCCAATGTTGTTAGCTGGAGTGATAATTGGAGTGGTCACCTTTTTTAATATTTTTGCGGGTGTGATTCTAGCTGCAATTGGTGCCATACCTTACATTTGGATATCTTTTGCGGTGGCATTTAAGCGTTTACATGACGTTAACATGAGTGGTTGGTGGTACGGAGGTTTGTCCTTAGCGTCATTCGCATTTGGTGCCATCTCCGCATTTAATCCGACTTTTGCAAGCTTTCAATTTCTATTTAGCATAGCAGGTTTCGCAATTTTCATTATCAATGGGTTTATTGCCGGAACCCAAGGTGAAAATCGGTACGGCTATCCTCAAGAATAGTGCGTTCAATTCACTTCGTTGGCTGCCTTTAAAATGGCAGCCAATAGTGCTTCGTTAGACTTAAAAAGTTCATTTTTCATAAAAAAGTACCAAGACTGCCAAAACACACCTTTCGGTAGTATTATTAATTTGGCGGTCATTTGGTTTTCTGGTGCATTGTCGAACTCTACCTGTAGGGAATATTTAGGATATTCGAGAAAAAGTGTCGATTGAGAGCTGCTTTGAGTGAGCAATTGCACAGTCTGTTTTTGCAATTGACCATTGCGTTGAGTAAAAACAGTCAACTCAATAGACTCGTCCGTTTGAGACACTTTTTTCAAATCGGCGAAATCTTTCACCCATAGTTTTAGCCCTTCCTTAGATATAATCGCCTGAGCTAATTTTTGTTGAGAAACACTGGACGTTTTGACGACCTGTTGCTCGATGGTTGGATTGAGCATCCCGAGCGTTAAAAAGACTAAGAATAATCCGGTAAGAACTTGAATAATTCTTAAAGGAATTTTTAATTTTTTCATTATTGTTTCCAAACCATTTTTTATCTATAACTAATTTTCTATTGATGAACTAACTGAGTGAGCCGACTCCCGGTTGCTAGGGACGCTCTCCTCTAAGTTGGCTAACTTGTTGTTGTAAATGCGCCGCAGAGACTTCTGAAGAAGGCACGACTTGACCAATGGTTACGGCAATTTTCGACCAAAATCGTTTTGGAATTGTGCCCATAGCAGGTCCGTCTTTTCGGCTAAAAAAGCTTCCCCATAGTCCTGAAAGCGCCATTGGAATAACAGGAACCGGTGTGCGAGCAATTATTTTTTCGATACCAGCTTTAAAGGTATTTATTTCACCGGTTGAGGTGATTTTTCCTTCGGGAAAAATACAGACCAGCTCGCCCTCTTCTAAATACTCCGCTACTTGATCAAAGGCTTTGTTCATTAACTCTGGATTTTCCTTCGCCGGAGCTATCGGAATCGCCTTAGCCGTTTTGAAAATAAAGCTAAGAATGGGAGTTTTAAAAATTCGATGATCCATAACAAATCGAACTGGTCGTCGACAACAGCCGGCTATGATCAACGCATCCATAAAACTTACATGATTACAAACGATGACAGCTGCCCCTTCATCAGGTATTTTATTCAAGCCAGTCAAACGAATTCGATACAACAAGTTAATCAAAATCCATACTAAAAATCGCATCAAGAATTCGGGTACGACCGTAAAGATATAAATGGATACGACCGCATTAAGTATACCGGTAATCAAAATAATTTCGGGTATTGAAAAGTTTAAGCTTAATAAGATTAATGCCGTGATACCTGAAAGAACCATGAATAAAGCATTAAGGATATTATTGCCCGCAATTACACGAGAAACATGATTTTTTGGACACCGTTGCTGAATCAAAGCGTACAGTGGAACAATAAAGAACCCTCCGAAAACGCCTATTAATGTCGCATCAATAAGAACATGCCAGTTGTTCCAATGTTGTAAAAATTCGGTTGCTGATAAAATAGGAAGGGCATCGGTGGTATGATTCGTGAAATAAATATCGATACTAAAAAGCGTCATACCGATAGCACCAAACGGCACTAAGCCAATTTCAACTTTTCGTCCGGACATTTTTTCACAAAGCAGCGAACCTAAACCGATACCAACGGAGAATGCCGCCATTAACAGCATATAAACATACTCATCGCCGCCCAGTGTTGACTTACTAAAGGTGGGTAGCTGTGCCAATATCGTTGCGCCAAAAAACCAAAACCAAGATATACCCAAAACAGACAGCATCACGGTCCTATTTGACTTAACATACTTAAAGGTTTTAGCGGTTTCGGTAATTGGGTTCCAATTTATCTTTAACGTCGGTTCGACAGCCGGTAACACGGGAATTTGGCGTGAAGACCAATAGCCTACTAGGCTAATTAAAACAACCACAGAGCAAATAGCGATCCTTCCATAGGGCTCTAAGTTCGTTAGTGCTATACCTAAAATTAATCCCAACAAAATGGCTAAAAACGTGCTCATTTCGACCAGTCCGTTGGCGCCGACCAGTTCTTTTTCTTTTAAGTACTGCGGCATGATACTGTATTTAATGGGCCCAAAGAGTGTGGACTGAAGTCCCATGAGGAATAAAACAAATAATAAGAAATTGACGCTTTGCAAATAGAAGCCAACGCAAGCTAACAACATGATACCGATTTCGAGAAGTTTGATATTTCGGATGCTCTTGGCTTTCGAATATTTTTCTGCAAATTGCCCGCTTGTCGCAGAAAATAAGAAAAAGGGTAAGATAAATATAATCGCAGCGAGGTTTACCAAAAAGCCTTCGTTTTGAGCTGAGCTTACCGCTGTATAGGTAAATAAAGTAACCAGAGAATTTTTATAAACGTTATCATTGAAAGCGCCAAGGGCTTGTGTGATAAAGAAAGGAAAAAATCGTTTTTGTTTTAGCAGTTGATATTGGTTTTCAGCCATTTGATTGTCTCAATTAAAACGTATTATTTTGCTTTTTCAAAGCAATGATTCGGCGACTGGCCAGTTAAACAACTTTATTGAGTTTAAAGTGGTAACAGCTACCAAGACATCGTGATTGGTATTGCGTAACTCAGCAATTTTCTCACTAACATACGGAAGATGACAGGGTTCGCAACGTCCACTCTTTGGTTTGGGAGCAATGTTTTTGGGTAGTAGGTACGGAGCATCGGTTTCGATTAATAGTCGTTCGTTAGGAATGATCTCAATGGCTGAGACTAAGTCTTGGTTTCGTCGCTCATCGGTGACCCAGCCCGTTACTCCAATATAACAATCCAGTTCTAAGTACCCCTGTGCTTGCTCTTCTGATCCGGTAAAACAATGAATGACCTTTTTAGGTTTTGGGTATTGCGACAAAATGCTGAGCATTTCAATGCAAGCGTCACGTTCGTGTAGAAACACCGGTAAATCTTTATCTGAGGCGAGCGCCATTTGTCGAGCAAACACCTCGAGTTGCGTCGCAGGCTCCGAAAAATTGCGATTAAAATCTAATCCACACTCACCGACAGCGACGACCATGGGAGAGGCGAGTAAATCCTCTAATTGTTGCCATGCCTTCTCATCCATTGTCTTTGCATCATGAGGGTGACAGCCAACCGTTGCACGCATGTGGTCTGGGTAACGATGACAAAGCTCAATAGCTGCATGAGAGCTTGTGATGTCAGTACCAACGATCAGCATTCTTTGAACACCGTTGTTTATCGCTCGTTCAATAACGGCTTCTTGGTCTGAGGCAAAGCGCTGATTAGTCAAGTTTACGCAGATATCTGTCCAAATATTCATATGAGCATCCTAGTCATTCTTCGAACATTGAAAAGCATTTCTTAAATAGTTGCAACAAATGAGTGCTTAGGTCGCATCAATTGCAACGTATATCTCATTGGCAGTAAAGCGGCAGCTCTAATCCGGATGTTGGCCAGCCAGTATCAGCGATAATTGCGTAACCCTGGGGCATATTCGGTGACCACAGGTTTTCTCCATCGTGAGTCGTGCCTTTGAACTTTATGTAGGGCTTTTCGAGTGTCAGCCAATCGGAAGTTTCGCCTGGACTTAAAATGACTAAGGTTGGATTAAACAAAGACCCTGATGCACTCCAACGAACGTGCACTTTAGTAGCGCAAAAACTACGAAATCGGACGTGATAACCTTTGTGCTCTGGAGAATTTAATGATCGTGGATAAGCAACGGCTGCCGCTAACTTGTCTGCCGGCGAGAGCTTTAAGCTGATCGGAATATCCGAGAGAGTGTTGTCGAGTTGATTGAGGGAAAAGGGATAATTCATGATTGATTGTCGGTCAAAAGGCAGTTGACGCATGCCTTCTTTTCGAATCATTGCGGATAAGTTCTCGCAGTAACTTGGCTCATTTTTAAGTTTTTCAACGCACCTTTCTATTTCGGCTTCTTGCCAGCGATAGCCATAAGGCCAGTCCGGGTGGCGAAACTCGTGTTCAAATCCAAGTATATGGCCGACTTCATGCAAAGCAATGCGCTTCTTCCGTGATAACTCGATTGTTTGTTCAGATAAACTCGCCAGTAACATAGTTGGTTCGCTCGACGTTAAATGGTTTTGTTTGCCTAGTATGCTGCCATCATAACTATGAAAAGCGACCCGAATATGACTCTTTTTGGGCTTCTCCACGGTAATATTAAAGGTAAGGTTAACGTGCGCTTCCCATTGCCGAAAAGCTTGTGTCACGATGCTTTGCTGAAGAGGAGTAGGTTGCTGTAGCCAAACGGTTAAACTCGCACCATTGGGCCATCTTTGCTTCCAGTCTAGCACGGCAGAATTAGCCGCTATTGAGCAGAGCATTATCATGTACAGCATGAATATTCGAAGTTTCATGATATGTTTGGGGATCGCCTGTCGGATAAAGTAAACTATACACTTTATGATAAAACACGTGAGATCACTATGCCGTTTAATCCTGTAATTGCACCTTCGATATTGTCTGCTGACTTTGCTCGTTTAGGAGAAGACGTCGCATCGGTAATCGATGCTGGTGCCGACTGGGTTCACTTTGATGTAATGGACAACCATTATGTGCCCAATCTAACTATTGGACCCATGGTATGTGATGCATTACGAAATTATGGCATTAGTGCACCTATCGATGTTCATTTAATGGTCAAGCCAGTCGACCGAATCATTCCTGATTTTGCTAAAGCTGGTGCTTCCACCATCACTTTTCACCCTGAAGCATCAGAGCATGTTGATCGCACTCTTCAATTAATTAGAGATCAGGGGTGTGAGGCTGGTCTGGTGTTTAACCCTGCTACGCCTCTCCACATACTGGACTACGTAATGGATAAGGTGGATATGATCTTGTTAATGTCAGTCAATCCGGGTTTTGGTGGGCAGTCATTTATTCCCTCGACTCTGGCTAAATTACGTCAGGTTAGACAGAAGATCGACGAGAGCGGGCATGCGATTCGACTAGAGATAGATGGTGGAGTCAAGGTGGATAATATCGGTGAGATTTACGCTGCAGGCGCAGATACCTTTGTCGCTGGTTCGGCCATCTTTAATACCGCTAACTACCAAGAAACGATTGCTAAAATGCGTCAAGAAATTGCTAAACAACAATAGTCATTGAACAGCGGAAAAAGAGTCTAACTACGATTATTAGAAAGCGGCCAGTTAAATGATTTTAATGATTGATAACTATGACTCTTTTACCTTCAATTTGGTGGATTATTGCCGCTCATTAGGTAGTCAATTACACGTGGTTCGCAATGATGCGATCAGTATTGATGAAATTAGACAGTTGGCACCCGATAAAATCATAATCTCTCCAGGTCCTTGTGCTCCCGATCAAGCCGGGATTTCATTATCGCTTATTGAACATTTCGCGGGTGAAATACCGATTCTAGGGGTATGCTTGGGTCATCAGTCCATTGCTCAAGTCTTCGGTGCAAAAGTGATCAAAGCGGAGCAAGTAATGCACGGAAAAACCTCAATGATTGAACACACCGGTGAAGGTGTTTTTCTAGGGCTTCCTACTCCCTTTCGAGCGACGCGATATCACTCTTTGGTGATTGATCCAGACACTCTTCCAAAGTGTTTACAAATGACCGCATGGGTCAAAGACAGTGGCGATAGTGCGCCGCTTATCATGGGTGTAAAACATCATTCGCTACCCATTGAGGGCGTGCAGTTCCATCCTGAATCGATACTGACAGAACATGGCCACGCGCTGCTTGAAAACTTTATCAATCAATAATTAATAGACTCGGTTTTACCAACGCTTTTTGCGCGACCAAAGCCAAATTCCACTGACCGCCAAAATAAAAAACAGTATGGCCATAAAGTCCATAATTAAAGGGCCAAACGCCCCCAGTAGACGACCACTGTGTAGGTCTAAGGTGACTCTTTCGTAATTCAAGTTTTGCTGGCGAGCATCGGCAATGATGTGTTCTTTTACTGCCTCAGGCAATGTTAATGTTTCCTGCCAGCTCGGAGAACGAATGAATTGAATACTTTTGAAATGTTCAAACGTCTCATCGGGAGAAAACAGCCCATTTTTTGCGTGAAATACCAATGGTGACTTGTCTTTAGAGAGATTGCGTACCGGCAGCTGTATTGATGGTGGGTAGTCAAAAGTGTCGATTTTTTCTAACTCTAAAGTCGTTAAAGTGATCTGGTTATTTGAAGCGATGACGATAAAACTTTCTAGTTGATGAACGCCGATAAGTTCACCTTTGATGTCAGAGACAAACTGCTCATTCGCATAGACTCTTTGATCGACTTGCGAAAAATAAGTTGTGCCAGACTGATAGGTTCGACCCAGTTTCGATGGCGCAATACCATAATAATTGAGTAACCAGCTGCTCGAAACATTTTGCTGGGTAAGTTTGAACATTTCTGGATGTTGCAAAAGCAAGCCTGTGACGGAGACCAGCATTAAAAATAATGCCGAGATCACACCGAAACGTCGATGCCAACGGTGCAAGTGAAAGGCGATTTTAGGGTTAATTCGCTGCGGTTTTTTGTTCTTCATTAGTTACGGCGTTTGCATGCATATATAAAGCACTCTTAGCCATGGTGTTCAGCGCGCGAACAGACAAGGTTGCTCCAGTAATGCCATCAATAGTTTGGTCCAAGTCTAACGACTTATCTAAACTTGCGCCAATATATTGTTCGGTGAAGAAATTTTGGCGAACCTCGTAGCCGCGACTTTCGCGATAGATCAGTACTTGCAGTGCTTGGATCTTACCATTTTCAACTGAAATTCCCGTGGTAATTAATTGTTCTTTACCAATTTCTTCTAGTATCCAAGCGGACTTTTGGCCTACCACCCAGTATTTAATGCGCAGCTTTGATGGCTTGTGTCCAGTGATCTCGGTGAGTTTCAGTTTATGTTCTTTGGTTAACCAAAAATATTTGGTTTCCGGTGTTTCAGTAAACTGCTGCTGAATGAAAAAACTGGGTTCAAGATAGACCTCTTCTGCTGCTGCGAGAAGGGAGAATAGATTGACGATAAATATAACGGTAATTCGCATCATAATCATTGAGTGCGCTGATAACCGTGAGAGCTATCAGCGCTTTTTGATTTAGAATTGGTAGCCAAGTCCAGCATTAACGCCCGAGCCATCTTGAGCGCCGAGGCGATTCTCGAAGTCAAATTTGACAACCACATTCGGATGAATCCAATAGTTGACACCAACATTCACTTGTCGCATCTCAGTGTCGAGAGTATTCGCAGAACCTGCAGTATTGTCCCAGACCGAATAGCGAGCAAATACGCCAAACTCTTCAGTGATGCGATAAGCAGGCTCTAGAAAGTAACCCGTTTGAACATCTTTTCCAAGAGTGTCAGCGATGCTGTTGTTTATATCCCATTGAGCCCACAATGCGCGAACAGCAAAAGGTCCTGTGGCATACACGGCGTGCATTTCCAAAAGTTGGGCTTCGGCATTTGCAGCGCCCTGAGTAATGTCATCTTGATGCTGAAATGAGCCCGCGATTTCTAATCCTGGAATGCCTGTGTATTTCAATCGAGCGGTATATGCAAAACTATCGCCGTCTGCTTTGGCTACTTTTTGACGACCGCTTCTAAGATCGAAATCTGCTGGATCAACATTGAGACCAGAGTGGGCAGCAAAATCAAAAGTTAATCCTTCTGCAAAGCGATAAGACACACCTGCACCGGCTTCCCACCAAGTGGTCGGTATGATGTTCTTCTCAATTGGGTTACGCTCAACACCATAGAAAGTATCTGGCTCATGAGTTTCGTTCAATAGGCCAACGGGTACTAAGAATAGACCGCCTTTCAAGGTGGTGCTCGAGCTTAAATCATACTCGATGTAGGCTTGCTCTAACTCGACGGCACCTGGTTTACCTTCGCCGGCATAGGCATGCTCAACTTCAAGTTCTGAGAAAAAGCGCAGCTTGTCGCTGTATTTATGACTAACGAACAACACAAAACGATGAAAGTCGATGTCTTCTTTTGTATCGAAGTTGTTGTAATGTAGTTCACCATAACCACCGATGTTGGTGTCACTCGACTGAGCACTGGACTTATCTTCGATTGCTTCGACTGCTGCATTCATCTGTTGTTGCAGTTCTTCGATCTGCTTGGCTTGTTGTTCAATGGCTTTTTGCAATTCTTCTTTAGTCGGTTGAGAGTCTTGAGCAAAGGCCACGGTTGAAATACCTGCCAACAATGGCAATAAGGTGCGAAACATTTGATGGAGCTCCATTTTTTATAACTGTGTAGAAAGTGTGCGCATTATAATTAGTTATAATCTAAGTGCAAATCATTTTCATTCAGTCTTGTATTTAAATTATAGACAAATCTGATTGAGTGAAAAGTAAGTTGGGGAAGTATTAAGAGCTCAAGAGGGAGATATGGGCTTCGGAGCTAGCGAGCTCCGAAGATCACCATGGTTTTACCTTTGACGGAAATATGGCCTTGTTCTTCAAGTACTTTAAGTACCCGACCGACCATTTCTCGGGAGCATCCGACGATGCGTCCGAGCTCTTGACGGGTGATTTTAATTTGCATGCCGTCAGGGTGAGTCATTGCATCGGGCTCTTTGCATAAATCAAGCAAGGCTCTAGCAACACGGCCGGTTACATCCATAAAGGCTAAGTCACCGACTTTTCTACTCGTGTTGCGCAAACGAATGGCCATTTGGCCAGAGAGGCGCATTAAAATGGAAGGGTTCTGCTCGACCAGTTGCTGAAACTTATTGTATCCGATTTCAGCAATTTCACTTTCGGCTTTAGCTTTTACCCAAGCACTGCGAATGTCTTGTCCATCGAACAGTCCCATTTCACCAAAGAAGTCTCCAGCATTTAGGTAAGCAAGTACGAGCTCACGCCCATCGTTGTCTTCGATAACAACAGAAACCGAACCTTCTAATATAAAATACAACGAGTCGGATTTGTCACCTTGATATATGATGGTGCTTTTTGCAGGATAGCGTCGACGATGGCAGTGTGAAATGAACCACTCCATAGTCTCATCTTTGGCAATAAATCTAGGTAATGACATAAGTTGCCTGTCTTTTCATTGTCGAAATAAGCGAATATTGGGTAACTGTAGCATAAAGTTGAGTTCTAGGTGTAGATATAATTAAATCAGGAAGTTACTTAATGTAGTTAATTAATTGGTTAAATGTTGGAAATGTGAAATGAAAGCAAAAGTTGTTTGGAAAGATGGGTTGAATTTTGAATCTTCGACAGAGTCGGGGCGTCAAATGATGTTGAGTGGTAACGGTGAGCATATGTCGCCGATGGAGCTAGTGCTGCAAGCAGTCGGTGGCTGTTCTTCGATCGATATCGTGATGATATTGCAAAAAGCGCGGCAGAATATCACAGGATGTGAATGTTCACTTACTGCTCAAAGGGCCGAAACTGACCCTAAAGTGTTCACTAGCATTCATGCTCATTACTTGGTTCGTGGGAAAGATCTATCTGAGAAGCAAGTTGCTCGAGCTTGTGATCTTTCGATGGAGAAATATTGTTCAGTGTCTTTAATGTTGAAGGGAAAAGTTGAGGTTACACACTCATTTGAAATACTAGAGTAGACAAATGAAAACAATCGTAAACATATGTATGCAAATTGTTGACAAATGTATTCTTATGAATATAATTGTACTCAAGCAAGCATGCAGCGATATTTTTGGAGTTAAACAATGACAGGCCGAACGGTTCCATTGAGTGTTCGTGTTTCTCATGAAGACGCCGAGTTTCTGTCGTCTCTCGAGATAGAGGGCGCAGAAACACCAAGCGAAAAGCTTAGGGCGTTAATAACCGAAGCCAAGCGTCGGCAAGAAGCCGCCCACGGCTTCGCAGAAGCACAGACAGAATTAAGGCGAGTGATTCAACCTTTGGTTGAGCAAGTGCAAGCGTATGAGTCAGAGCAAGAAGTATACAGTCAGTTGACTCATCTAGCGTTGGAGTGGATACCTGAGGCAATGGCTGAGTTAGTTTCTCAACGATTTGCTTTGAGAAATCAAAAAAATGACGACAAATTTAAGGAATTAGAAAGGCGAGTCACTGACCGAATTTTTCGACTGATTGAAGGATATCTTCGATTAGCAGTGACACAAGATTGTGAGGGTTACGATCCTCAAGTTGTGCAAAAGCGTCTACCAAGGATTCAACAGTTAATCAAACTGCTGCAACTCGACGCCTCAACTTGAGCCCTAGCCTCTCACGGTATTGGGAGGAGGCGTTATGGTTTGTTTTATCGTTTTACTATGCCTAGTGGTGTTGTATCCAACATGGACGGTTGAAATTGTCGCTCTAGCAGGGAGTTTAGCGCTTTGTTACTTGATTGCTAAACTGTGGTTCCAATTGAACTGGAAATCGTCAGCCGCATCAGAGCCAGAACTACCATGAGAATTACCAAAAGAACGACCATGAGAGTTAACAGGGAATTTATTGTCAAAATCGGTACACGATGCTTTTCATTAACCCCGCAGTTACTGACATTATCTTTTTTATCGGAGGTGGCAATGGTACGCCACCCGCATCAGTCGCTAAATGAGCATGGTGCAATTCGTCTTCACGCATTTGTGTCAATATAGCTTGTGTTTTTTGATCGTCATTGGCTAATTGCTCGAGATGCTCATCGAGATGCTTGACGACTTGATGCTCGGTTTCAGCGACAAAACCTAAGGACCATTTGTCCCCAGCAGCACCAGCAAGTGCACCAATAGTGAAGGAACCAAAGTACCAGAGCGGATTCAATAGGCTTGGATGTGCATCAAGTTCTTTTAATCGATGTTCACACCAGGATAAATGATCGTTCTCTTCTTGAGCAGAACGTTCCATTTGCTGACGAACTTCGGGTAATCGAGCGGTTAGGGCTTGTCCTTGATACAGCGCCTGAGCGCAGACTTCACCGCAATGGTTGATCCGCATGAGCCCAGCGGTGTGCTTTTTTTGCTGTTCAGTCAGCTGAGCGGGCTCAACTACCATTGCCGGATTGTCGCGTTCAGTAGTGTGGTAGCCGCCACTGAGTGTGCGAAGTGCGTTATCGCTTGAGGCTAAAAGTCGGTCTAAAAAGCTTAATTGGCGCATGATTTTTAATATTTCGAGTAAACTATTTGAATCCTGGTTAAGTTTAACGTAAAAAGCGATGAATTGAAGCTACCTTGAGTGTAAATCAAGGTGATGCTGATGCAAATCAAAGGATAGAGAAGTCTATGAGTGGTAAAAGTGATTTAAGAGACTTAAAACTATTGATCCAATCTCGTAATCCAATTATCGGAATTGAGAGCCATGAAGAAAACCGAGTTCTCAAACTCCTGTCGGATTTAGCGCGCGATATCAATAAGCCTTTGTTTACCTGGGATATTGTCGATGGTTTAAAGCGTTTTGAGCTGCTCGATGAGTTTGATGCTTTAGCTGAAACGAGCAAGCCGGAAGATATGTTGCGGCATATTTTGGGCGCACACCGCCCGTCTATTTATGTTTTATGTGACTTTCATCCCTATGTTGAAAGCGCGCCACACATTGTTCGGCTATTAAAAGAGTTCATCTTGAATCAACCTGAGCATGGCCACACCCTAGTTCTCATATCTCACCAGCTCGCTATTCCGGAAGAAATTAAACGATTTATTTCCCGTTTTGATATGGCGCTTCCAGGCAAAGATCAGTTAACTAAGATGATCAAACGTGAAGCAAAAATGTGGTCACAAAGGCATGGTAAAAAAGTTCGTACAGATAGTAAAACGCTACAGAGATTGATCAATAACCTTCAGGGGTTGACGATTTCTGACGCGACTCGATTGGTTCGAAATGTGATTACTGACGACGGAGCCATTACAGAAGATGAAATACCAGCAATTAATAAGGCTAAGTTTGAACTTCTCAATATGGACGGTGTATTGAGCTTTGAATACGAAACCTCAAAGTTTGCAGAAGTCGGTGGCTTGAATAATTTAAAGCGCTGGCTACGACAACGTGAAGTGGTTTTTCATCGTCGTGACGAACTTGAACTTGATCCGCCAAAGGGCCTTATGCTGGTTGGCGTTCAAGGGGGTGGAAAAAGTTTAGCGGCAAAAGCGGTTGCAGGTCTTTGGAGTGTTCCTCTACTGCGTTTAGATTTTGGCGCTTTGTACAACAAGTACCATGGTGAGACAGAACGAAACTTGCGAGAAGCTTTAAAAATGGCAGAGCTAATGGCTCCCTGTGTTTTATGGTTCGATGAAATTGAAAAAGGAATTTCAACTCAAGACAACGATGGGGGGACTTCTCAGCGGGTTTTGGGTACCTTACTGACGTGGATGTCAGAAAACGATTTGCCAGTATTTGTTGTGTCAACCGCGAATGATATCTCGCGTTTACCTCCGGAATTGATTCGTAAAGGCCGATTAGATGAAATTTTCTTTGTCGATCTGCCTGACCAAGAAGCGCGCCGAGACATCTTTGCGATTCATTTAACCAAACGTAAGCAGTCACCCGAGAATTTTGACTTGGAAAAATTAGCTTTGGCATGTGACGGTTTTACGGGCGCGGAAATTGAGCAAGCGATTGTTTCGGCGCTGTATCATTGTTATGGACAAGGGTCTGCTCTTTCAACCGAGATCATTCTCGATGAGTTATCGGCAACACGACCTTTGTCTGTTGTTATGGCAGAAAAACTTGCTGAGCTGAGACGATGGGCATCGGAACGAACCATTTCGGCGAATTGATCGACTAAGGTATTTAGATGAAACTTTTTTATTCTACTGCATCGCCCTACGCTAGAACTGCGCAAATTGTTTTGCGTGAAGTTAATTTAGACCCAAAATCTATCGAAGTTCAAACACATCCGTTTGATAATAATGTAGAGTTTCTAAAGGCTAATCCCCTGGGTAAAGTTCCTTGTTTAATTACTGACAAGGATGATGGGATTTTTGATAGCGAAGTTATATGTCAGTATCTTGATGCTGAATTTAATCAAGGTAAACTCTGGCAACCCGTTCAATCCAGTTGGGCGTTACGTACTACTTATTCATTGACTTCAGGTCTTTTAGACTTAGCCGTGGCTCGCCGTCAAGAAATTATGAGGGATGGTGATGGTTTAAAATCTGATTTTTGGTGGCAAAGATTTAACGATGGATTGCGTCGAGGGTTTGAAGAATTAGAAAATCGTATGACGCTGATGCCTGATGGATTTAATCTGCTAGATATCAACTTGGCATGTCTGATTGACTATATGGCATTTCGACACTCTGATTTGGACTGTATTGGCAGCCAAGTGATGAGTCGATTTCAGTTGTTCCAAAACCGACCATCGATCAAACAAACTCAACCAAGCGATTAAAGTTTATTTCTTTACCCACTCGCCGTTCTTAAAAATATAATGTCCGGGAAGAGTTTTCTTCAAAGCGGCTTCGCCGGCAATTCTTTCAACATCGGCTAATGTTGCATTGCGCTTGTTCGCAATTTCTAAGTACTTTTGTTTGCGCTTAGTATTTACTTCTTCAACCAGTGCCTTTACGTCGGCTGGAGCATCAGAAACTACCAGACCTAGGTAACCGTCTGGTTTCTCGCCAATTAATCCGGATGCTTTAGCTGAGTCTAGGTCAGCAGCCATGGCAGTACTTAAACCAAAGGTTAGGCACAGCACTAGAACAGTAAAGAGTGATTTAAAGCTACGGGTTATCATAGTGAGCTCCTAAAATAAGTCGTCATCGTTTAAAATATCTTTAACATCATTTTCGATTTTTATACGAATGTCATGTTTGATGTTTAAGTTCACTTCTAATGGCTTTTCACCTTGCTCTAGTCGAATAGTGCAACCGGAAAGCACGGCTGTTAGGGTTGCTAGCGCCAGAATTTGCTTCATATTACCCTCCCAAAAATTCTTTAATAATCTATACCACAAGATAGCTGAGTTTAATTAACGCAACCTGAATGAAGTTTATCATTTTCAATGTCTTTAAGATTATCAGCACCGAGTAACATAAGATAGTATAAATTAACGTTCGATTTAGGTTGGTAGTTTATATTGAATATTTGCGCTTGTTTACTACCCATATCTGGGTTATTTCCCTCTAGTCGCAATTTAATATTGAACTCACAAGGTGTATTCTCAATTAAATTAATTTGCATGCTGCTATAGTGAAAGTTTTGAAGTGCGATGGTGGCGATATCGCTTACGTTATCCTTTGTAAGTTGTTGTTTTACGCCTCCAGGAACATATTCAATCACTCCACCGGTGGAGCTCAATTGTCCATTTTTAATTTGTGGATAGCCATCGACCATGAAAAAGGGCAGGTTTCCGGTCACTTTCCCTTTGGCATTTAAGTCGTCTGGTTGGATAAACTCAACGAGGTTTTTTAATTCGAGGTTGCTCAGTGAGAGAGTACCTGACAATTGGTCAACCTCTTGCCACTCTGATGACGTATAGCCGCTAAGACGACCTTCAAATATCGTTGAATCAATTTCAATGTCTTTAAGTTTTATTATAGGAAACATCTTTACTGTACCAATAATTTCATGTTCTTGATCATCGGATCCCTTTAAACGGGCCAAGGTCATGAACTTAAATTTTAGAGTATCCCAAGTCTCATTATCTAGGCTGTCTAACATTAATTGAGAGTTGTAAATTTGCGAGTCTGTAAATGACCAGTTTGCGAGGGTGCTCGATGACTTTGTTACTAAAGAGTTAATGACATCGTTTTCAATAGATAGCTTGAAATCAAGTGAAGTAATAATGGGCGCATTGAACGTAATTTGCTTTAACCACTTGGCATTCATTAATTGAGTGCGAATTAGGGGCTTGGGCTTATAGAGCTTTGTTTCGCCCTGAACCCCAACGCGCCATTGTTTTTTGGTTTGATTGATAGTCATTGTTTGACGGCCATCGATCACAATAGTGGAGTAGTCTGAAGACATTCTATCTTTTGGAGCCGTTGTACGATTTTCAATAGAAGTAATCGCTTTACTGCGGCTAAACTTTCCTTTTTGAACGCCAGGTATATTCGTGGCGTACTGGTTGAGTATTAAGTTACTGATGTCGAATGAGTAACTTCCATTAATGTCTCTTAAGCTAAGATCAAAGGGTCGTAACGCTATAGAAAATAGCTGAGAATTAAAATCTATGTCTTGATAGCTTAGTTTTAGCTTCTGCCCCTTTACTTGTGCATGACTGATTTGTATTACTTCAGGAGCGTCAGTGCTTCCAGACAGTTCAAATTGACCATGAATGTTTTCTGCTGAATAGCTTTTCAAAAAATCCACCGGCAAAGAAACGTTCGATATTTCTTTAGATGCAAACTGGTGATTTGAATTGATTTCTTTTGAATTTAAAGAATAAGTGCCTTTAGAATGTACTTCAATTTGGTCATCAATAAAAATGGGAAATATAAACGTCACTCTATCGGTATTAAGGGAAATGAACGCGTCGTTCATAGCTACTTTAAAGTTTGCTTTCTTAGAAAAAGTTAGCGCTTTAGCAAGCGTTATATTGCTAATCAGAGAAGTATTCACTGTTAAGTCATTTGGGGTTTTCTTAATTTTAGCGCTTAGTAAAGGCGACGTTAACATGCCATGAGGGTGTTCAATCGCTAGTTCGCTGATCTTTAAATCTACGATTAGTTCTTTAAAATTAAAGTCGTAAATATCATTTAATCGAAAGGTATCCTCTATTTTCACATCGATAAGCCCCGAAAGGCTTGTATTATGTTCTGATAATAGGTTTCGATAAAAAGGAGACAGTAAGTTAATCGGTAATTGAACAGTTTCAAAATAAACATCGAGATTCTCAATGTCGGTTTGATTTAACTTAAGCGTACCGCGAGCACCAACCGATGAAGATACATCCAAACTCAATTGATTTTTGTCACCGTTAAAATTGGCTTGCCCCTGTACTTGAAACTCGGTGTTGTTGTATCGGGTTTTACCTGTTATTTGATCAATAGCTAATAAGAAAGGTAAATTAAATGAAGTTGACGACGAAGCGTTTGATGCCGAGTTGTTGATAAGCCTTAGAGAATCTACTTCGGGTATGTCGAGATTAACTTGGCCGATAGATATTTTTTTTACGGCCAACTCAAAAATCGAAAAAGATAACTTTAGATCAGATACCGTTATTTGATTATTAAATTCGTCCCTAATGACTAGATTTTTAATCCAAAAACTATCGAAAGTCCCATAAGGAATGTCTATGGCTTCGATGGAAAAACCATTGGGCAGTCGCTCTGCTATTTGCCACTTTGCAATTACTGGAACGCTTAAATACAACGCAACAAGCATTAAAGCTAGTGCGCTCAATGAATAGAAAATTCGCTTTACTAGTTTACGCATAAAAAAGGCCGCAGTTAGCGGCCTCTCCTATTATTGTTCACGAGCAATGGCTTTGTGGCCGATATCGTTTCGTTTATAAACATTATTCCAAGAGATGCTTTTTGCACGTTGATAGGCCTTTTGTTGTGCTTCTGTTACTGTATCGCCTAATCCTACGACACAGAGTACACGGCCTCCGGCTGTGACAACGTTTCCATTTTCTAAGGCCGTTCCTGCATGGAAGACTTTGGTATCGCTAATGTTATCGTCGAGGCCTTCAATAACCTCACCTTTTGCATAACTATCAGGATAACCACCAGCCGCTAAAACCACGCCAAGCGATGCACGTTCGTCCCATTCACAATCGGCTTGATCAAGTTGTTTATCGATGGCCTTTAAGCACAAGTCGACTAAGTCTGACTTCATGCGAAACATAATCGGTTGAGTTTCTGGGTCACCGAATCGGCAATTATACTCAAGTACCTTGGCATTTCCGTTTGCGTCTATCATTAAACCAGCGTACAAAAAACCAGTATACGGATGTCCTTCGCTGGCCATGCCTTTTACGGTTGGCCAAATAACTTTTTTCATTACACGGTCATGGATTTCTTGAGTAACCACAGGAGCAGGCGAGTAGGCTCCCATTCCGCCAGTGTTCGGTCCCTTATCGCCATCGTCGCGAGCTTTATGGTCTTGAGATGTAGCAAGTGGTAAAACATTCTCACCATCAACCATAACGATAAAGCTGGCTTCTTCACCGGCTAAAAACTCTTCAACAACCACTCTCGAGCCGGCGTCGCCAAATTTATTACCCTCAAGCATATCGTCGATGGCGGCAAAGGCTTGCTCTTCGGTTTCAGCGATGATGACGCCTTTCCCGGCTGCTAAGCCATCGGCCTTAATCACAATGGGAGTGCCCATTTTTTTAACATAGGCTTTAGCAGCTTCGATGTCGGTGAAGTTACCATAGCCTGCTGTGGGAATTTGGTGCCGAGCTAAGAAGTCTTTGGTGAATGCCTTTGAACCTTCAAGTTGTGCTGCACCTTGCGTCGGTCCAAATATTTTAAGTCCAGCCTCAGTGAAGGCGTCAACCACACCAATGACTAATGGCGCTTCTGGACCAACAATGGTTAGTTCAACCTGATTTTCCTTAGCAAAAGTAATTAATGCTTCGGTATTCGTTGGCTGAATGTCAATGTTCTTGAGCTTTTCTTCGGTTGCTGTGCCGGCATTTCCTGGTGCAACAAAGACGGTTTCTACGGAAGGGTTTTGGGCTGCTTTCCAGGCTAAGGCATGCTCTCGGCCACCACTGCCAATCACTAATACATTCATTGCTATTCTCGATTGTTCAAAATTAAGGTGATTTTATCGTGAATAGAGCAATCGATAAAGGACTCGGTCGCGCAAAACCGGCGACCGAGTGAGGTTTTTTCTTAGAAGCTGTAGTTTAAGCCCAATGCAAAGCCGTCGTTATCGAAATCGTCTTTTTTGACTTCGATGAAGGCACCAAGGTTACCTGCGAAACTTTGACGAGCACCGATAACCAATTGAGTGGCTGAATCGCTATCGACTTCTAAGTGGTTAACTTCGGTGTAAATCTGAGTGGCCTTTGAGATTTGGGTTCGGTAACCCAGACCAAGCTCAAAGCCATCATCGCTTTCAGAGCCAGCACCCGCGTCTACTTCGAAATCAAAGTAAGAGACTTTTGTGTAGATAGCTGAACTGTCGTCAAGGTCAAACTTGTAACCGAGACCAAATAACGTTGAGTTGAGGTCTACTCCGTTTTCGCCAACGGTTTCATACGATGCTGTTAAGAAGAAATTGTCATTCAATGTTTTGTTACCACGAATTAACATTCCATCTGTTTCGTAGTTGTCGGCGTAACCACCCTCAACAAAATCAAATGATGGGCTGCCAGCAAAAGCTGAAACGGACAAAACTGAAGCGATGGCTGTAACGATCATTTGCTTTTTCATAATTTACTTCCTTTATTAAGTTAATTTAATTTCGCAGACTGTCTGCTTGAAGTGAATAATAAGCGGCGAAAAATGAACGGAATCTGAATGAAGAAAAAATTTAGCGCAGCTAGTAGAAAACTGCTGCGCTAAATAAAGATGGAAGATTAATTTTTAGACTAATGGCGGAAATGTCGCATACCAGTAAGAACCATTGCCATATCGTGTTCATCGGCTGCTGCGATAACTTCTTCATCACGCATAGAACCGCCTGGATGAATTACCGCAGTGATTCCAGCGTCTGCTGCTGAGTCAATTCCATCTCGGAAAGGAAAGAAAGCATCTGAAGCCATCACTGAACCTTTTACAATAAGATTCTCATCGGCAGCTTTTATACCGGCAATCTTTGCCGAATAGACTCGGCTCATTTGTCCTGCGCCCACGCCTATCGTTTGTTCATTTTTCGCATAAACAATCGCATTCGACTTTACAAATTTGGCAACTTTCCAACTGAATAATAAGTCGCGAATTTCTTGTTCTGAAGGCGTTCTTTTAGAAACAATTTTGAGATCGTTGATTCCAATGCTGCCGAGATCACGGTCTTGAACTAAGAGGCCGCCGTTAATTCGCTTAAAGTCGTAACCTGGTATTGCGCTTTGCCATTCACCGCACGCCAGTAAGCGAACGTTTTTCTTACTAGCAACGATAGCTTCTGCGTCTTTCGAAATTTTTGGCGCAATAATAACTTCAACAAATTGCCGGTCAATGATTGCCGCCGCTGTTGCTTTATCGAGTTCACGGTTGAACGCAATGATGCCGCCAAAAGCAGATGTCGGATCGGTTTGGTAAGCACGATTGTAGGCTTCGAGAATGTCGCTACCGGTTGCGACACCACAAGGGTTTGCATGTTTAACAATGACACATGCCGGTGTTTGAAAGCTTTTAACACACTCAAGAGCCGCGTCGGTATCGGCAACGTTGTTGAACGATAACTCTTTACCTTGCAGCTGCTGTGCGGTTGCGACACTTGCCTCTTTGGCATTGTCTTCAACGTAGAATGCCGCTTTTTGATGCGGGTTTTCACCGTAGCGCATTTCTTGTGCTTTTTGGAATTGCAGAGACAGAGTATCTGGAAAATCTTTTGGTTGCTCGGCTGAATCAACACGGGCGCTTAAGTAGTTTGCGATAGCACCATCGTATTTTGCCGTGTGACAGAAGGTTTTAGTGGCTAGCTCAAAGCGTAATGCCAATGCTGTACCTTGGTCGGCTTTTAATGCTGAGATCACTCGTGCGTAGTCATGATGATCAACAACAACCGTTACATCTTGATGATTTTTTGCCGCCGCTCGCAGCATAGTAGGACCACCAATATCAATGTTTTCGATGGCCATTGGCAGTGTGCAGTCATCGCGCGCAATCGTTTGTTCAAACGGGTATAAATTTACAACGAGTAAATCAATACCTTCGATGCCATGTTCGTTCATTACTTGATCGTCAGTGCCTCGGCGGCCTAACAACGCACCATGAATCTTGGGGTGTAATGTTTTAATACGGCCATCCATCATTTCTGGAAAGCCGGTGTATGAAGATACTTCAGTAACTGGAATGTTGCTTTCTTGAAGTAGTTTTGCGGTGCCTCCGGTAGAAAGTATGTCGACGTTTAGTTCTGCCAATTGTTTTGCGAACTCTACGACACCTGTCTTATCCGAAACACTGATTAATGCGCGTCGAATGGGCCGTAACTCTTGCATGGGTTAGCCTCTCAATCAGGAAGTCAGAAAATGAAAAAAGGTGAATGGGGGTTGAACAGTCGGTGAGGTTTGCACCTCACCGATAAAAAATTAGTTTAAGCCGTAAATTTTAAGTTTCTTACGCAAAGTTCCTCGGTTCAATCCTAAAATAATTGCAGCCTTGGTTTGATTTCCTCGAGTGTATTCCATAACGCGTTCTAACAGTGGTGCTTCAATCTCTGCTAAAACCATTTCGTATAGCTCTGAAGGAGTCTGGCCGTCTAATGAATCAAAATAATTTTTGATTGCATGGTTGACACTTTCTCGTAATGTAGGCTGCTCTACAGTAGGCACACTACTTACGTTTTCGGTGGTTGTTACGGTTTCCATTGTTTCTAGAATGCTCATGCTACTTTTGCCTGTTTCAATTTTTGTTGTTGAAAGAACTGCTTCGCAGCTAACAGTTGTTGTTCAGCGCATTCAATTCGTACGAACTGGCTTCTGAACTCAGAACTGTCTGGCTGCTCCTTCAAATACCAGGAAACATGCTTTCGAGCGATGCGTGCTCCCTGACCTTTCCCATAAAACGAATGCAGATGACTGATATGCCGAAGCATGATGTCTTCTATTTCGTCTACTTCTGGTTCACTTAACCTTTGCCCGGTATTCAAGAAGTGCTCAATCTCTCGAAAAATCCATGGGCGACCCTGCGCGGCTCGACCGATCATGATGGCGTCAGCGCCTGTGTATTCCAATACATACTTTGCCTTTTCTGGAGAATTGATGTCTCCATTAGCAATGACAGGAATGTTCACAGCTTGTTTGATAGCTCGAATGGTGTCGTATTCGGCTTGCCCTTTGTAACCACAAGCTCGAGTGCGACCATGCACAGCCAGCGAAACGATGCCTTGTGACTGCGCAATTTGTGCTATCGCGATACCATTTTTATGATCGTAATCCCAACCGGTTCTAATCTTCAGACTGACAGGAACATCAACGGCTTGCACTACAGCGTGTAAAATCTGTTCAACCAATTCAGGCTGTTTCATCAGCGCTGAACCAGCCGCTTTATTACAGACCTTTTTGGCAGGGCAACCCATGTTGATATCGATGACTTGAGCCCCTTGCGCTACATTGTAAACGGCAGCGGCAGCCATCATTTCAGGATCAGCACCGGCAATCTGCACGCTGCGAAGCCCTTTTTCTCCTGTGTGATCGGAGCGTAATCGACTTTTACGAGTATTTCGTAATCGTGGATTCGCCGCGACCATTTCTGATACGGTAAGCCCTGCTCCATGCTCTTTACAGAGCATACGAAAAGGACGATCCGTGACGCCTGCCATAGGTGCCAGAACTAACTGATTGTCCAGTTGGTACGGACCTATTTTCATTGACTTGCGAAGACCTACATCAGAGCTGGTTAAGAAAGCGCCAAATCATACACTTTTTAATCGGTTTTGAAAACGAAAAAATCTGCAGAAAAGGCCTTGATTTTAAGTAAATTCGATAAAACAAACAGTTAGCGCGTCTGGCCAAAAAAACCAGCGCTGCTTGTCTCAGTTTCGTTTAACGGTAAGCCTATTATTTGAAATTAAACTCGAATCCGAAGGCATTTGCGTTAGATTTACGTGCTTGAATTAGAATCAAGGTCCGCTGATTGACAGGCATCATTCGACCTTTCACATCGGCGGATAAGTAGTCTTCGGGCGAATGAATCTCACTCGAAACTATCGCTCCTTTGGTGTCAGTAAAGCGAATTTCGACGGTGGGGTAGGGTTGCTCATAATCGGCATTGTTGCGAATAAATAGATTAAACTCAGTGATCTCTGGATTATTTTCGCTGGGGCGAATATCCCGTTGCAGCAGTTCTATAGCGGCGACGTTTCGGCGAGGCTTCAAGTCACAAGGCGCTACTGAGCAAAGGACTTGTACACTACTGCCCCAAGTGTCATCCCAAGCGAGTGTTTGACGATCACTCCACAGCCAATAAATAAAGTAGCCAAGTCCACCAACGAGTACGATGCTTATAACCATCCATTTTAAGGCATGGCTTTTTCGCTCGACGATATCGTCAAACTCATCGAGAGGATCGGGCTCTAAGTCTTCTTCAGCGAGAGCATCGCTGAGGCGATCAATCGAAAAATCATCGTTTAAGGTTGGGTGTTCGGAGCGAATAGAATCATTGAGTGCTTCTTGATCTTTGACTGCATCACTTCGAGAGGATGCCGAGTCATCTTCTGATATCGACTGAGCTTGATCAGAAAACCCTGCAGACTCATCGTCTACGTCTGTTTCATCTGAATCTGAGTAATCGACTTCATCAGAAGAAAAAAGGCTGCCTTCTGTGTAAGAGCCATCAGTCGCATCAGAGGTTAATTCATCAGACGATTGAGGATCGTTTTGATAGGGCAGGTTGTCTGAACTTACCTCATCTTCAAAAGCATCAATGGCAAACGATTCAATATCATCGTCACTTGGGTCAAGTTGCTCTTTATGTTTTTCGGCGCACTGTTCTTCGACAATTCGCTTTTCAAGATCAGGCTCGTCAAAACTTTCCGGTGCGTGCAAATCATCTTGCATCGGGCTGACGAAATCTTGTTGGTCGAATGGTTCTTCATGAGAGGAGGAGTCACTGAATTCATTGATTGGTTGTTCAGAGCTTTCATTAGACTCGCCTGACTCTGCGATGTCGGGAGCCTGATCGGCCGTCGGTTGACCAAACCGATCGATGGGATATTCTGTTCGGTTTTCTGGTTTGTCTCCCCAGCGAATGTCTTGTTCGGCTTCGTTTGACGCCCTCAGCAGCCCATCGTCGCTTGGCTGATGCTCTTCTATGCTTGTGCCAAGTGCTTTATCTAGCGAGCGTTCAATACTGCTTGAAGAGTCAGTTGCTGAGCTTGTTGATTTAGGTCGAACCAAATGTTCTGTCGCGGTAAATACATTCATACAGGCACCGCAACGCACCTTGCCTTTAGCTAAAGCGAGGTGTTCTTCGGTGACTCGAAAAACAGTCGAACATTCAGGGCATCGCGTAAAAATAGATTGCGACATGACTCAGTGGCGTCCTTTTCGATTGGTTATCGCGAATGTGTTCAAGTAAGTCATCAAGTGTCTATCGGTTCTATTTTGCGTCGATTTAAATAACGCGTTAATGCTCTTCTCGCTTGATGCCTACTAGGCGAATCCAGTCGTCTTTTTGTACCGGTGGCTGCATATTAAACCATTTTGAGTAACATTGGCTAATTTCTTCTGCTTGCTCCGCAAGTAAGCCAGATAAGACAATATGTCCTCCAGGCGCCACTTGGCCTGCGATTGAAGAAGAGAGCTCTTTGAGTGGTCCAGCTAAGATATTGGCAATGACTATTGGGTATTGTTTAGCCTCGATTGCGTCTGGTAAACCCACGGTAATGGCATCCGGTGGAAGTTGGTTGCGAGTCATATTATCGCGGGTGGCTGTCAGGGCTTGCGGATCGATGTCTATTGCAGTGATATCTTTTGCCCCAAGCAATGCCGCTGCGATCGCTAATATGCCACTTCCACAACCATAATCTAGAACACTTAAGCCATTCACATCAAAGCCATCGAGCCACTGTAAACATAGGGCGGTTGTTGGGTGGGTACCAGTTCCAAACGCTAGTCCCGGATCCAGCATGATATTGACTGCATCTGGCTCAGGAGGCTGGTGCCAACTCGGAACAATCCACAGTCTTTGACCAAATGAGATAGGATGGAAGTTGTCCATCCAAGCACGTTCCCAATCTTTGTCTTCGAGTTGTTCAAACCGAGGACTTTGGACACAAGATTGCCAAGGTTGGTAAGCAAGTAAGTCAATGATATGTTGCGTGTCAGTCTCTGCATCGAACAGAGCTGAGACAATTAATGCTTGCCAGAGAGGCGTTTCTCCCGGTAAAGGCTCTAAAATAGGGTTATCTTCGGCGTCTTCATAGGTTAGGGAGACGGCTCCGAGTTCCATTAAATAGTCAGATACTTGATCAACGTGTTCTTGTTCGGTACCAAATTTTAATTGCAACCAAGGCATAATTTCACCATTAGATTCTGTTTCTTTTAGAATCTATCAAAGTTAAGTTCTGGCTAAGTTTGACGCTAACTCAAGTAAGCGATTCTCAGTGACCAAATTCAGCTTACTTGATTCAGCGAAAGGCACGAGCAAACTCGGTAACCGTTATAGGTAAATGGTATCAGAGTTTACCGCTGCGTTTAATCTTAAAATATTGGTTGACTATTTCTGTGGCCAGGTGTTTTGGTGCGGTGTCGACAGATACAACACCTTGGACACTGCACTGCGTGTTTAAACTTTGTCGTTGAGCAAAAAACTGACTGGTCTCTGCGTATCTTTGGGCAGATTCAAAAGAATCTACAGGTGTATCCATTATGTCATCAATGGCTTGCTCTCTTAAGTTTGCGAGCATAACTAAATGATGACGATTTAGAAGGCGAATGGCGGGTTCTAACTCTACCCAATCTTCATTTCGGCAATTGCTGATTAAAACGACCAGCGACCGTTTTCTAATGCGTTTGTTCAATTCGGTTGCAGCTTCAATAAAGTCAGATGCTTGCAAAGTTGGGTGACAGTCATAAACTTGATTCATCAATGAATTGATAAAGTAGGTTCCTTTTTGCGGAGGTAACCAACGCGATAGCCCGCCAAAGGTAGACAAGCCCACCGCATCACCCTGTTTAAGGCCGATGTAACCCAGCATCAACATAGCGTTAAGTGAGTGATCAAAATGCGACAGTTGATCATCTTGCGTTCGCATTCGACGTCCGCAATCGAGTAAAAATACGATATTTTGATCTTTTTCTTCTTGATACTCTTTGGAGATCAACTTGTTCAATCGAGAACTGGCTCGCCAATCAATTTGTCGTATCGAATCGCCGATGCGGTATTCGCGAAGTTGGTGAAACTCGAGCCCGTCGCCTCGACGTTGGCTTAAACGAATGCCCATTTGTGATTGTTGTTGATCAGCCGACAGTAGTAAGTAGTGATGAATCGCCGCAAAATTGGGATAAACTTTAATGGTTTCTTCAGAACCACAAATGGTTACTTTGTCCCATAGATTAAAACGTGATCGAGAGATAACTCTGATCTTTCCGAAAGAGGCGTCCCCGCGCTTTAAAACCCTTAAAGAGTATTGAAGTTTGGCGACTTGTCCTTGATCAAGGATTAATGATTGGGGAAGATCTTCCACCTGTGAGTGTTCGGGATAATGGTCATTGACAATGAAGTTGATTTTGCGAGAGTTTTTATGTCGTACATTTAGCTGAACTTTGGTTTGACTGCCGACCGCGACGTTTTTGTTAACTGAACGATAAGCTTGAGGTACAGACTCGAGTCGCATTGAGATCAAATCCAAAATCGCGACGCCGCCGAGTCCAATACCGAACCAGTACCATATTTGATAAAAAGTCTCGGCATAGCTAGCGTCCCAATCAAATGACGACGCTAAAACCTTCAACGTCGCTGTGACGAGCGCTAGCGCGATCCAAACAGCGATACTGTATAAAGCAACTACGCTGGGTCTCATTGCCGTGGAGCTTCTACTTGGTTCAAAATATCTTGAATAACATCGTCAACACTGATGCCTTCGATTTCTAATTCGGCTGAAAGTTGAACGCGATGACGGATAATAGGAGCCGCTACTTCTTTGATTTCGTCCGGGGTTACGAACGCTTGTCGTTTAATTAAAGCAAGTGCTCGTGAGCAACGAATTAGCGCTAAACTGGCTCGTGGGCTTGCGCCCATTCGTATACCTGGCCAATCTCGAGTGGCAGCAACGATACGAACGGCGTATTCAAATAGACTATGGTCAACGTCGATTTCACTGGCGACTTTTTGGCAACGAATAATATCGTCAGGGCTGGCAACTACGTTGACTAAATCTAATAAACTGCTATTGGATATTTGTCCGGTCGTAATTTTTTTAACCAGTGTCACTTCATCTTCTTGCTCTGGGTATTCCATGTAGACTTTCATTAAGAATCGATCAAGTTCGGCCTCTGGCAGCGGATAAGTGCCTTCTTGTTCAAGCGGATTTTGCGTAGCCATAACCATAAACGGTGAATCAGTTTTATAAGCATTACCTTCGATGGTTATCTGTTGCTCTTGCATCACTTCTAGCAGTGAGGCTTGAGTTTTTGCCGGAGCACGGTTGATCTCATCAGCAAGCAGTAGATTAGTAAATGCTGGACCTTTTCGAATTCGGAATTTTTCCGATTTTGGATCATAGACTGCGTGGCCGGTAACATCACTTGGCATTAAATCTGGAGTAAACTGAATTCGCGAAAATTCTCCGCCAAAGCATTTTGAGAGCGCACGAACCAATAAAGTCTTTCCGATGCCAGGGACACCCTCCAGAAGTAAGTGGCCAGAAGCAAACAGACAAACCAACGCCTGTTGTAATACTTCACGTTGTCCAATTAGAACACTTTCGACCTGATGAGTCATATTGTCGATGAGTTCATAACATTCATTGATCTGTGCGTTGCTGCCTTCTGCAGAACTATTTTGCATGGTTTCATCGTTCATAATTTTTTCCATCTATTTTTAATCTGAGTGTTTGAATCAACGAAATTTGTTGAGTAAATACTTGGGAGTCTTCTGTTGATTTATATAAAACTTCAAGAGACGACTCAGGAACCTTTGTCATATCCTTTATTACTTTAATTTGTTGCGCTGGCGGCAGTTCTAAAAATTTATGATGACGTCTCGATATCTTTCTAAAGAGTTCCGTTTTTGCTTGTTCTAGTAATAAGTTGAGGCCACAAAAACGAGTCTTAAACTCAGCCGAGGCTTCTAAATGTTGAATAAGCTTTCTACTATCGCTTGAAAACTGAGGAAACACTGGCCCCGTTTTAATTTGCTTAAACCAAATGACTGCAGCGATGAAAATGAAAAGCGAGATAGCAACATAGCTTGCATGTGCCCAGGTTAAATTAGCCAGCGATGGAACCTGAGGGTTATAGATAATTCTTACCGACTGACCTTCAGAAAACATGCGGAAAAAATAGGCATGATCAAAGCGGTCTATCTCGCTGTTGCTCCAGAAATCCACATCGCTTAAAACCGTGATGATGCCTTCACCGTAGTAATATTGCAGTAGGTGATGGTTCTCTTCACTGCCAGCAATATAAAAGGCGTCTCCAGACGAATCGATTAAATAGTAACTGTCATCAAATTGAACTTGAATGGGCTTAGGCTCATCGTTGAACTCTAGCATGCTTACGTCGGCAGAAAACATGCGCTCTATTTTGCTTTCATAGTCGTTGTCGAGGCTCTCTCGCTCGATCTCACCATCATTCGAGTAAAGTCTTGCTCCAAGCTCATCTAAAATGGGCGCGCCACTTGATCCTGCATCATCGTCGAAGAACTCTTCGGCCGCCAGAATTAAAAATCCACCTTGCTCTACAAAATCATAAAGTCGCTCTAGTCGCGCCGGACTTAATGGCTTTCGACTATTGGTGATGACAACAATTTCTTGCGGATCTAGAGGTGCATCGAAAAGACTGAAATCTCGATGAGTCGTCACTTGATCACCATATACATCTGCGAGCTTTTCAAGCGCAAGAAATGGATTTTTACGCACTTCTACATCAGAAGGTAGGGTTTTAGTAAAGCTCACTCGAATGGCAAAAGTCAGTAACCAAATACAGAGTAAAGCAACCAAAGTGAATAGTCCCATTCCCAAAAGAAGTCGCTTTGAAACAGTGGTATCTGTAGTAAGGTTTAAAAATTTAGGAGTCATTTTACGCATTTAACTCCGAGTGATTATTAGCATCGCTTAAGTCAGCATCTTTAAAAACGGTTTTAAATTCTTCTGCCAATAATGCTACTTGCGACGATTCTGGAAGTTTATGTGCGTACGCAAATAATCTCCACACTTGAATCAATTGGTCAAAAAACTCAGACACGCTTTTACTGGATGAATGTTTTACGACTCGAGCACATTCGAGCTCGGTATATCCATCTTCAAATTGACAATGATGTTGATCGATTAGTTTGATTAGTGCCGCTCTTAATAACAATGACAGTGCTCGACGGTATTCTTTTAGTTCCCATAATTTCAAGCACTCGTCACTTGGATCCTCTGGTAAAGCTTGTTCGCTTATGTCTAATCCAAATAAAACGTCTGGTCTCGCCTTTTCTGATTTTATTTTTGCACGCTTCGCCGGTGCTAAATCAAATATTTTAATCACTAACCAGATGACAAGCGCGCCGACTCCAAGCCAAAGAAACACTTCTGCAACTTGAGCGAGGCCACCAAAAAAGCCTAACATTGATGTATTGCTAGAAGAATTTTCTTTTTCTCTAGAGTCATTCGTTTCATAGTCTAAGTCAAATTCGAATTTAACTTCTGACGACTTTTCAGTGCGTTTAAATGGAGGCGCCTCAAGAATCTTATTGAGTTGTTCTTTTATCTCTGTCTTTTCGGGTGTATTTAAACTTTCTTCTTTCGATATCTCCGTGGAACTGTCATCGTCCGCGGCTTCGACTGTTGGAGGAAGTGAGATTAAACAGCAAGCAAAGATGATAGGCAGTATTGCGGAGCTTATTGATTTTAAATAATCGAAGTTTTTCGCCACACGTTGACTTAACTTTTTGAAAATAAGCTCAATGTCCCAGGCCTCTAATATAGTTCTTTGATTGATGTAAATAGAGAAGCCACCGGCGACATAAAAAGGACTAAAAAATGACATTATTAAATACATAATCAATGCTTGCACAAACTGCCCAATGATCGAATTTTCAGCCCACAATAAATCCATCTCGTTAACTAGGATACTTTCTAGATACACTTCGGGGGTTAACCAAAAAACTAAGGCGAGCAAGTTAAAGTAGAACATGACTTGAAATAGGATAAATAGCAAAGTCAACCAAACTGCTGCGCTTGAATTGAAGGCATGAAGTGTACTAATACGACGACCTCTTCGATCGCCGCTCAATCCTTCTAGTTGGGCGACTGGCAAATCCATCGAGCGAGTAGGGCTAAATCGGCGCCACGTTAAATTGCCGAACCATTGTCGAAAGGCGTAACGATGAAAGGTTGATAGAGTACTCTTGAGCGTTGGAAACTCACCAAACAGGGCTCGAGACAGATAGTTTAAAATGGCCGTTTCAAAGATGGGTTTCAACCACCAAAAGCCAATGATTACCCAACCAATATTGTCATTAAACAACCAGCAGGCGAGCAAAAACAGAGGTAGAGTTAGACCGAACCAAATTGAATAGAGCGACAACCAATGTTGGTGAACCATTCGAAAACCTAAGTCTAGAGACTCCCAGCCCGAACGGGGTTTTACTTTTGCCGTAATCGCTTCGAGTCTCATTGTAGACGACTCCTTGGCCATAATAAGTAGCTATAGACAAACAGCCATAAGATGCCGCCAACGGTGTATTTCACGGTAGAACTCATATTGGTGCTCGACGACCAAAAAGCCTCGATGAATGCAGCTGCGAGCAAAAAGAGAGTGGCGCCATACATCAGTAGAATCGCTCTTCGAGCCGCTAACTTTAGCGAATCGACTCGAGTAAAGTTACCGGGTGCGATCAATGACCAACCGAGCTTTAACCCTGCCATGCCTGCAATCACAATCGCGGTGAGTTCAACCGAACCATGGCCTATCACGAACGGGAAAAAAGTGCTTTGGTATTTAATATTGACGATATGCCCAGTGACAACACCAAAAAAGATACCGTTGAACATCAAGTAAAAGAGTGTTCCTAACGCAAACAGTATGCCTGTGGCGAAGGTTTGAAATCCAATACTAATATTGTTGCGAATATAGTGGCCGAACATGTAGAAGTCAGAATCAGATTGACGTTCTCTCCCTAGAACGGTTTGCTCGGGATTGTACATAGACTCGAAGTCAGACACTTGAGAGTGCGGTATAACACTGTAAATTAGGTCTGGGTTAAGTAATGTAAGTATAAATAATAGAAGGGCTGGCCCGTAAAAAATTAAGTGGCTGAGCCAAAACAACGTTTTGTTAAGTTGAATTTCTCTGGGAAAACCATGAGCAATAAATTCAATGATTCGATGGCCCAATCGTTGGTATTTTTTATAGAAAAGCTGGTGCCCTTGCAGTACTAGCGTATCTAAGTGATCAATTAAATAAGGGCTATACTGACGCTCTTTAGCGATGGCCAGTGTGTGGCATAAGTTACGATACTGAGCGGGAAAATCTTCCAGTTGCTGTTGACTCAGTTCTTGCTGGCCACTCCTTGTAGACATTTTAGAGACCAACTCTGCAAAGGCTTCCCATTGCTTTTTGTATTGAGCTTCGAACTCTTCTTGTCTCATCGTCGACCCCGTAACCAGTTGGCTAAAGACATGATATTGCTCATGCGGTCTTCGGCACTTTGACCATCGACTACTTGATTTAGAATGTTGGCGAGCTCATGTGCGCGTGCTTGACTCAATTGTTTACTTCGTTCACCAAAATGCAAAATAGCGCTTTGTTCTTCTAAGGTCAGCTGAAGTCTCGCTTGTTTTGGCTTCGCTTGCGGTAAATTACCGGAGTGAGAATAGGTTTTTTTATGAATGACTAACGTTCCTGCTGCGAGGTCACCGAGTCGCTTAAACTGTTTATTAAGCAGCATGCTAAGAATGCCAGTTAAATACAGTACTGGGAACATATCGGCTGCCCGAAGTAGGTTACGAACGATCGAGGAGCTCCAATCAACCGGTGTGCCGTCATCGTTAACTACGGCAATTCCCATTAATTTTTTACCGGGTGTCGCGCCTTGATTAAACATCTCAAAAATGACTGGATAAAACCACTCAAGAAGAAATATAAGGATGAAAAATAGGCCAATACCGAAGTGCCCCATTAATTGGAATATTAGGCCAATAATAAGGTACGTGCCGACTCGAATTAACGTATCGATCAAGAATGCCAAGCAACGAACAACCGGCCCGGCCAGCGGCAAATGGATTTCTATTCCTTCAGGAACTTCAACACGAAGATGAGTATCTAACATCAATACTGTAAACTTTTGGTTATTATTTGAGCAATTTGGCGCCTTAAGTCACTTTAAGTAACTAAAATATCCTTATGGCATAAACAATTCTCTTGGAGTGTACTGTAAATGGGCTAATTTGCCTATAGTGAGTGCATAGATTGGTATTTGCTATTTCCTCGGTATTTTCCACATTATTTCGCGATGAATGTGATGCAAAATGATAAACATTTCTCAAATCCTTTGGCCAAGCCTTTTCAAGGTACAAAGATCTGATTAGTGTGGATTCCGAAAGCTAATGTTGATGCTGAGTTAACGTTGCTATCTTGTATTGAGTTTCTCGTAGTGCATTCTTTCGTAGAAGGCACACAATAAGCGTAGGTTCATTACCGAGAGTTGGCTTCGTTTTACTGATGCATTCAGGTTGCAGTACTCAATTTAGTTTTCATCCTAGTTGAACTGACTGATATTTCGACCCCTAATTTTGCCCCGATAATTTCGGGGCTTTTTTATTTCTTCCCTTTTGAATCATTTTGCAATAACTTTTTGCTGCCCTATTGACTCAAATTTTGATAATTTGAAGGATTCGGTTTGCATCATTATAAAAATTACAAAACTGGGGATGGAATCATGTTTAAGAAAATATTCTTTTGGCTGTTTGTCGTCATTATTTCTCTGATCATTCTTGGAAGCTTAACCATTGGTTCTCTGGTTTGGTATAACCTGAATAATCGTCCTTCGAATATCGGCTTTTTCTTTCACCGTGTTGTTTATGAAATGGTAAAAGACAGTCCTGAAACTTTAACCAGCATCCACGTACTCGAAAATATTGGAATAAAAGGTCATCAAAGCAAACTCGATGATGCTAGCCCAGAACGCACCGACGAAATTTTTGACAAAGTACGTGAATACCGCACGATGCTGCTGAGCTATCAAGACCTCGATCAAGACGAACAACTATCAAAAGATATTATGCTGTATTTGATGGATTATGCTTTAGCCTTAGAACCTTATCGTTTTCACAATTATCCAGTTAATCAGCTTTTTGGTGCTCAATCTAATTTTCCTTCTTTTATGGATGGTCAACATCAAATTCATGAAATAGAAGATGCGGAAGACTATGTGAGTCGTTTAAGAGCCGTTAAAACTAAGTTTTCGCAAATAAAGGAAGGCCTGATTTTAAGAGAGCAAAACAATATTATTCCACCCCGTTTTGTGATTGATCGTGTATTAGAAGAAATGAATACCTTTGTTGATCAACCGATCGAAGAAAATATTTTATATACGTCACTAGAAAAGAAAATGCGTGACGCCGGTTTACCAGAGCAAGATCGTGAACGCATATTAGCGGACGCCAAATTGGCTATTACTGACAGTGTTCACCCAGCGTATGATTCTTTTATTAATTATTTTGAAGCCTTGGGTGACAAAGCAAACGATGATGACGGAATTTGGAAGCTACCGAATGGTGACCAAGCTTATCGAGTTGCACTGAAGCTATTTACCACGACTGACTATACGCCGGATCAAATTCACCAAACGGGTCTTGATGAAGTGGCTCGTATTCAAGGTGAAATGCTCACTATTCTCGAGTCTCAAGGATTCGATATCTCTTCAGGCTTTACGGTAGCCATGAATGAATTGGCTGAGCAGCCAAAATTTTATTATCCAGATAGCGATGCAGGTCGTCAGCAGATCCTCGATGATTATCAAAAAATCATTGATGAAATCAATCAAGGTCTAGAGCAAGCATTTCGTATTCGACCAGAAGCTGGCGTCGCCGTAAAGCGCATTCCTGAGTTTAAGGAGAAAACCTCACCAGGTGCCTACTATCAAGGGCCTGCACTGGATGGTTCAAGACCAGGGACTTTTTATGCCAATCTTTATGATATTAAAGCAACGCCGAAATATGGAATGCGCACTTTGGCTTACCATGAGGCGGTTCCAGGGCATCATTTTCAAATAGCTATTCAGCAAGAGTTAGAAGGCTTACCGTTATTTCGAAAGTTCGCGCCTTTCACTGCCTATACAGAAGGGTGGGCTCTCTATTCCGAACGGTTAGCTTGGGAGCTCGGTTTTCAAAGGAACCCGTTTGACAATATCGGCCGGTTACAAGCTGAACTGTTTCGAGCGGTGCGACTCGTGGTAGATACTGGATTACATGCCAAGCGCTGGACCAGGCAAGAAGCGATTGATTACATGAAGGCGAACACCGGAATGGCGGAAAGTGATGTTATTTCTGAAATAGAACGCTACATAGTCATGCCCGGTCAAGCAACTGCCTATAAAGTCGGTATGATTAAGATTTTAGAGCTTCGTGAAAAAGCCAAAGAGCAACTAGGTGATAAGTTTGATTTACGAGACTTTCATGATGCGGTGTTAAAAAATGGCGCGGTTCCATTAGAAATATTAGAGCAACTTATCGATCAGTATATTGAAAAGACATTGGCAGGCGAGGCAAAATCAGCCTAGCCGATTCTATTTCTAATTGCCCAAGTGTTATTCCTCAAGATAAGGATTATTGATTAATTATTTCGATGATCCTTATCGATTTCACTCAATGTATTCTTTGACCAAAGTAGACTAGTATTTAATGTCTATAAAACTAATTTAATTGGGGTAAAACCTTGCTTAGGCTGACATGTGTATTATTGGCGCTGTCTGTAGCGAATATCACGGCTGCAGAAACTCCCGTGATTGTTACTACAGTGAATAAAGTAGACTTCATTGATGAAGTTGAAGGACTGGGTACTTTGAGGGCGAATGAGAGCGTTGATTTAATGTCTAGCGTTACCGAGCGCGTCACCAAGGTTTTGTTTTCTGACGGACAACGAGTTAAGCAAGGTCAGGTGTTAGTTGAGCTTGATTCCGCTGAAGAGCAATCTCAGTTGGCTGAAGAACAATCGCGCTTAAACGAAGCTCTAAAACAAGTTAAACGGCTAGAACCCCTGGCTCGAAAAAATGCAGCGACACAAGCGACATTAGATGAACAGCAGCGTGAGGTCGAAACGGCAAGAGCCAGAATGCAAGCGATTCAGTCCAGAATTAATGAGCGTAAAATTAGAGCACCGTTCGATGGTGTCGTAGGGTTACGAAATTTATCCGTGGGAGCCATTGTTCAGCCAGGTACGCTGGTGACCACCATCGACGATGACTCGATCATGAAGTTAGACTTTTCGATTCCAGCTTTGTTTATTACCGCCGTGAAACCGGGTTTATCGATTGCAGCTACCTCTCGAGCTTTTGAAAATCAATTGTTTCGTGGTGAAGTGTCAAGTGTCGATAGTCGAATCGATCCGGTCACTCGATCGGTCGTCGTTCGAGCATTGATCAACAATGATCAATATCAACTGAAACCCGGTTTGCTCATGCGTGTCGAACTACAAGCAAACCCGCGTAAAACCTTGGTTATTCCTGAAGAATCGGTGCTTCCCACTGCCACGCGAAATTTTATTTATTTAGTCAAGCGTAGCGGTGAGCAATTGGTTGCAGAGAGAATAGAGGTTACTTTAGGAAAGCGGCGAAAAGGAGAGGTTGAGGTCTTGTCTGGCCTACAAGAGAAGGATCAAATTATTGTTCATGGAATTAACCGCGTTCAGTCTGGACAACCAATCACGATTAGAGCCGAAGAAAAAAATAATGAAACCTTAAAACAAATGTTAAATAAGTCGGGTAGTTAGTTATGTTGATTTCTGATCTATCGATTAGACGACCCGTTTTTGCCTCGGTTATTTCGTTACTGCTCATTGCTTTTGGGTTACTTTCATTTGAACGCTTACCGCTGCGCGAGTACCCAGATATTGACCCGCCCGTAGTAACGGTCGAAGTTCGTTATCCTGGTGCTCCCGCAAATATCGTTGAAACTCGAATAACCCAACTTATTGAAGAGAGAATTGCTGGGGTTGAGGGCATCGAGTTTATACAATCTTCGTCGCAAGATGGAGAGTCAAATGTCACCATCGAGTTTTCTGTTGGTAGAGATATTGATTCAGCAGCAAATGATATTCGAGACCGCATTTCAGGCATTCAAGACAACCTTCCTGAAGAAGCTGAGCCGCCAGAAGTTCAAAAGGTAGATAGCAATGATGACGTGATTATTTGGCAGAATCTAGCCAGCGATAAAATGAGCGTTCCTGAGTTAACGGATTATGCAAGGCGTTATTTAGTCGATCAATATTCTACCCTAGACGGTGTCGCACGAGTTCGAGTCGGTGGCGGACAAAACTACGCAATGCGTATCTGGTTAGATCGTCAAGAAATGGCCGCACGAGGGATAACGGTTAATGATATTGAGTCTGCCCTGCGCAGTGAAAATATCGAATTGCCAGCGGGTAGTCTAGAATCAGAAGAACGCATCTTCAAAGCCAGAATTGAAAGGAACTTTCGAAATCCGGATGATTTCTCGCGGTTGGTTATTGCCGAAGGTGAAAACGGTTATTTAATTCGTTTAGGTGATGTCGCTCGTGTTGAGTTAGGCCTAACCGAAAATCGGTTATTCTTCCGCGGAAATGAAATTCCCATGGTCGGTATTGGTATTATCAAGCAATCGACAGCAAATACTATTGAAGTCGCGCGTGGTGTTAAAGAGTTAACTGTGCGATTAAACCAAAATTTGCCGCAAGGAATGAGTATTGAACAGAGCTACGACTCTTCAATATTTATTGAGTCGGCGATTGATGAGGTCTACACAACGCTGTTGATCGCGATTGTGTGTGTCATCTTGGTGATCTATTTATTTTTAGGCAGCGCACGGGCCATGATCATTCCTGCCGTGACGGTACCCGTTTCTATTATTGCAACGTTTATTGTGGTGTATGCGCTTGGCTTTACCATCAATTTACTTACCTTACTTGCGTTAGTTTTGGCAATAGGACTGGTCGTTGATGATGCAATTGTTGTTTTAGAAAATATTGTTCGGCGAATACATGAGAAAAAAGAAACGCCCTTGGTGGGCGCTTTTATTGGCACGCGCCAAGTCGGCTTTGCGGTAATAGCGACGACCCTCGTTCTAATTGCAGTGTTTGTTCCGATTACCTTTTTAGAAGGAGATATAGGGCGATTATTTACTGAATTTGCCATCACTATTGCAACCGCAGTGGCTTTTTCGTCATTGGTTGCTTTGACCTTATCGCCTATGCTGGCTTCGAAACTATTAAAAACAAAAGATAAGCCGCATAATATTTTTGTGCTCTCACTTGAACACTTTGTATTGTGGTTGCGAAATGGCTACCTAAGTCTGCTTGAAAAGTGCATGCGCCATCGAGTAATTATGTTTTTGGGCTTCCTGTCTTTGCTCGGTTTCGTTTCTTGGTTGTATCCTAATATCGACCAAGAGTTTGCGCCGCAAGAAGATAGAGGCGCATTCTTTGTCAGCATTTCGGCACCGGAAGGTTCAAGCTATCAATATTTAGAAGAGTACATGGACGAAGTTGAAAAGCGTTTGATGCACTATGTGGATACTGGTGAAGTTAGGCGATTACTGGTGCGAGCCCCCCGAGGTTTTGGTCGTATTGAAAACTTCAACGGCGGGTTTGTCATCGTGTTATTAAACGATTGGGGCCAACGTCGAGATGCTTGGTCAATAATGAATGATGTACGTCAAAGGCTTTCTGATTTGCCCGGTGTTAGAGCTTTTCCTATTATGCGTCGAGGGTTAGGTGGTGGAACTGGCAAACCCGTACAATTTGTTATTGGAGGCTCGACTTATGAAGAGCTCGCAGAATGGCGCGATACTTTGTCGCAATCGATAGCTGAAAATAATCCTGGTTTTGTTGGGCTTGACGACGACTACAAAGAAACTCGTCCACAAATAGATTTTGCAGTTAATTATGAGCGAGCGGCCGACTTAGGAGTGACCATTCAATCGATTGGGCGAACCTTAGAAACCATGATGAGTGGTCGAAATGTTACGACTTATCTCGATCGAGGTGAAGAGTACGATGTGATTGTTGAAGGTGAGCGAGATGAACAGCGTTCTATTAGTGACGTAAAGAATATTTATGTTCGATCGTCACAAAGTCAGCAGTTGATTCCATTATCAAACTTAGTTGAAACACGAGAGTACGCTGCTGCCGAACGGTTAAGTCGGTATAATCGTATTCGCGCAATCACACTGGAAGCAAATCTTGCTGAGGGCTTCTCTTTGGGCGAAGCATTGGCTTATCTCGAGCAACAAGTTGGCGAAAAATTACCAGAGACTGCGGTGATAGATTACAAAGGACAAAGTAGAGACTTTATTCAATCGGGTAGTTCTATTATGTTCGTTTTTTTACTTGGGTTGGCCGTCGTATTTTTAGTATTGGCCGCTCAATTTGAAAGCTACATTCATCCTTTCGTCATTGTTCTTACCGTTCCATTGGCTATGGGAGGTGGATTATTAGGGCTGTATTTAACCGGTGGTACTTTGAATATATATTCGCAAATTGGTTTGATCATATTGGTTGGCTTGGCAGCAAAGAATGGTATTTTAATTGTCGAGTTTGCTAATCAGATGCGAGATAAAGGTTATGATTTCGACACCGCTTTAAAAATGGCCACGGAGACTCGTTTTAGACCCATTGTAATGACCGGTTTAACGACAGTTGCAGGAGCAATTCCTTTAGTGCTCGCCTCAGGTGCAGGATCAGAAACCCGTATCATGATTGGTGTGGTCATGTTATCGGGCGTATTCGCAGCAACTTTCTTTACTTTATTTGTGGTACCGATTGCCTATCGAATATTGGCCGGAAATACACAGTCGCCACTTACCGTGAGTCGTCAGTTAGAGAAAGAGCTTAAAGAAAACGTGAAGTGAAATGATCTCAGGCTGACATTTTTTCAGCCTGAGTTTTTCTCAGAATGTTTGGTTTAAAAGCGTGACTAAAACAATTTATCTAGCATCAAATAATAGGACTTGGCATCGTCGTTATTTTGGCCGTATCCTAAATACAATGGTCCAAGTTGTGTATCCATTCCAACGAAAATACTGAATCCTTCAATAGCGTTATCCCAATCAAGAGATTCATCAGTATTCCAAATAACGCCCTCTTCGTAAGAGAGACCCAGATAAAGGTCGAGGTAGTCTGCGGGCATAAATTTTCGCATATAGGTAGCTCGAGTATTTGCTTTGTTTTGCGAGGTGATTTGATTAATTTCATAACCACTAAAGTCAAGAAGTCCACCACTGCGATAATAAGCGTTGAGGGGAATTAGATTTCCCTTATTTCGTTGGTAGTTCATACCAATCGTAATGGAATTATGATTCCACTCAAATGCTTTAATTATTTGTGTTTGGTTTTTATGATAGTCCGTTAGAGCACCAAGAGAAGGATTGCTCCGAGTGTAGCTGGTTCGCCATAAAAAACCTTTCTGCGGAAAATAAACACTATCAAGTGTGTCCACTTCAACTTTAAAATACTCGAGGGCATCTCGGTAATCGAGAACATCGATCAGCGGTGTGCCTACCTTTTGCTCAACTTTACCATCGATATAGCGAGCACCAACCCGCATCTCACCCCAGTTATCAAATTCAAATCCAAGGGATAAATCCGTTTCGTAAGATTGAGTGGACAGTTCAAAGGCGAAATTATTCTCGTTATAAAAATTGTATTGATTTGAAATAAAGGAACCTTCTAGTTCAAGGAACGGAGACCAAATGGTATCAAGTGGTTGATACCAATCTAGTGTGAATTTTTTATCGTTACCAAACGTCAAATCAAAGGACAGTTCGCCGTTGTAGTCATTAATGTTGCTCATTAAATAGTTGCTAGAAAAGTTGAAGCGACTGTCAATGTCTTCTGACGTGCTGAAATTAAAACCCACTCTTAAATAGTTTGGCCCCCAGCTTTTTTCTTTTATATTGATCGATACTTGGTAACCATCATTGGTTGGGGTAAGTGCATATTGAACTAAATTAAAATAGCCCATTCCATAAATGGTATCGATATCTTGCTCAAGCTTCTTTAAGTTAAACGTATCGCCAACTTTGAGACTGACTTTACTTAAAATGCGTTCATTCGAAATATTCGAGTCATTGTTGATGATGATCTTAGTTACTTTTAAATTCGTTGTTTTAGACCAGTTTTCTTTACGGTTGTGCTGAGATGGCTTGGCGTATTGGCTAGCAATTCGGGTTAATTTCTCTGACGCTTGTGCAGCCTCTTCTCCTCGAGGTATTGCATCGGCTACTCGTGCGAAGTCTGAGGTGGCAATGTCGTCTAGTTGGGGAACAATTAATACATCATGCTCGGTTAAGGATTGTATTTGCAGTAACGTATTTTTACGCGTTAATAAACTGCTTAATTGATCCGCGACATCAACGACATCATTGATTTTATCTCGTTGGTATAACGGCGTACTAATATCCACGGCAATAACAATATCAGCGCCCATGTTTCTAACAACCGATACAGGAAGGTTATTGGCAATACCGCCGTCAACCAGAAGTTTATCGCCGCGCTCTATCGGAATCAGAAAACCTGGAATGGACATGCTCGCAGTAACGGCCTCAACCAGAGAGCCTCGATCGAGCACTTCTTCTTTTCCATCGACCAAATTAGTGGCAACGGCCCGAAAAGGAATATCCAATTGATCGAAATCTTGAATATGCGACACAGGCGCCAAGTGCCGATTCAAAATAAGCCCAATAGACTGTCCTGATACGATGCCTGCTGGAAGTTTAAAGCCCTCGTCATCCAGTCCAATTTGTATGGATGAAATAAATCGTCGACTGTCTATTTTTCGTCGGTAACTAAACTTCTCTCGTGCTACTTCGTCATCAAATGCGGCTTCCCAGTCAATAGAATGCAGAATGACTTCAATCTCATCCACACTATAACCACTAGCATAGAGAGCGCCGACAATCGCTCCCATACTGGTTCCAGCAATATAGTCGACGGAAATATTTTGACGCTCAAGTTCTCTTAATACGCCAATATGTGCCGCGCCTCTTGCTCCGCCACCACTAAGGGCTAATCCGATTTTTGTATCTTGAGCAAAGCTCAACTCTGCGCTAACAATGAGCAGTAACAATAGTCCTAAACGCATAAGTCATTCTCCATGGCTTAAGTGCGCAGTGTAGAGCGAATTTGCGGCTAACTCAATGACGCCAAAGCGGTAAACGAATTTGCTAATGTGGATAGGAATGTGTCATAACTAGTCATCAATGCTCGTCAAGAAACTAACAACAAGGGAAAGTGATGGACCCGATTAATCTAGATTGGAACCAAATGTTGTTCAACTTAATCCACTTAGGGGTCGCGTATTTACTAGCACTCCCAATGGCATTCGATCGCGATGGTAGCAAGCATGGCGCTGGCTTGAGAACGTTTCCTTTAGTGGCCGTTGCTGCGTGTGGATATGCCTTGATAGGTATGTCGGTTCTTGATTCAACGGAGGCTGAAGGTAAAGTAATTCAGGGTATTATTACGGGTATCGGTTTTATCGGTGGCGGAGCGATACTAAAAAATAAAAGCAGCGTGAGTGGAACGGCTACGGCTGCCAGTATTTGGAATACTGGCATTATTGGTGTGGCGGTAGCATTCAGCCGTTACGAAATTGCTGCGCTTCTTTCGATGATAAACTTTGTGACGCTACGTTACGTAAAAGAATTAAAACAAGATCCTAAAGTCGATGAGTAAAACGTGATCACGATGTCTGAATAACAACCGTCTCACCACCTCTTAATCGTTCACCTCCGCGTATCACGACTTTCTCACCGGCTTTTAACGAGCCGGTGACGTTAACCCAGTTTCCCTGTCCTTGGCCAACAGTAACCTTAATTCGTTCCACCTGATTATTCTCATTCACTTTAACGACATAAGTGCCGTCTCGACGCAAAATTAACGCATCGCGGTGTACGCTTAAAGAAATGCGTTCTTGTGCTAACGGCACTCGAACTTTAATCAGCTGGCCAGATGCCCACAGTGTGTGACTATCGCTGGGCAAGGTAATTCGAATCTCAAAGGTTTGTGAACGCGGGTCCGCCGCTGGAATAACCGTAGTTTGAGCAACTTGACGCTGCACGGTTGAGTCTTCAACTGAAACCAGTGTGGCTGATGATTGAGGGCTGATTTGGCTTAAATAACGTATCGGAGCAAAGGCGCGGACTTCGAGTTTTGTCGTATCAAGTAGTTGCAAAAGTTCTTCACTGCGATTGACGTCACTGCCCGCTCTTTTAAGCCGTTCGGTAACGACGCCGCTAAATGGCGCAAGTATCACCGTTCGTGACAATTGATCATCAATTTGTTTGAGTTTTAGTTGAGCTATTTCTAAATCAGATTTAGCCAACTCGTATTGCGACTGCGTTTGTTCGAGTTGGTATTCCGACGTATTATTTTGTTTGCGTAATTCTTTTTGCCGGTTCAATTCTCGTTGTAGATAAGCCAAGTTAATTTGCGCTCGTTTTAATTGCGCCTGCTGTTCGGCTAGTTGTAACTGCAATGGTAATTGCTCGATTCGGGCAACTGGATCGCCTTGCAACACATAGCTACCGGGCTCAGCGACAAATTCTAACTTTCCATTCACGCCAGCGGTAACAGACACGCGATTGCGACTGTGCACTGTACCTAAAACATCAAAAGTCGGAGAAATATCGGAAGATTTTACTTCAAGCACTTTGACCGGTCGGGCAGGCGCTTCTGCAGCCAACATTAAACTGCTGTTAAACAGTAAACCGATTGAGAGTAAAGCAGATGTGAATTGTTTAGTCATAATTTAAACCTTTTGTGAGGCAATGCTGGAGTACTTTGGCTTGAAGGCAACGTTGAACTGAAAGCGTAATAACGCCGGCATAAGAATCAATGTGAAAAGCGTGGTTAGGGTCATACCACCCACAATAACCGTTGCTAAACCGCGATAGATTTCTGAGCCTACGCCGGGAATTAACATCAGCGGAAGCATGCCAAATAAACTGGTTAATGAGCTCATATAAACGGGGCGTGCGCGGATTTTTACCGCTTCACTTACCGCGTCTCGCAAGGTGCTTCCAGATGCTTGTGCTTGGCGTGTTTGATCAACCAGCAAGATGGCGTTATTGACCACCAGTCCTAATAAGATGATGAAACCAATCATGGTGAGCAAGTCTAAAGATTGAAAGGTAAATAAATTCAGCAACCATAATGCTAATACGCCTCCAGCAACCGCGAGGGGCATGACCATCAACACTAAAATACTGTCTTTTAAGCTTCTAAATAAAGCCGCCATTAACATTAAAAGAATGAGAATAGCTAAGGTAAAGTTGGTCGCCATTTCAGTGATGGCAGAATGTAATTGGTTTGCGCTACCACTCACAATTAAACTGACATCGTCGGGCAAATCTGCGCGTAAACTGGGTAACACATCACTTTCAAGAATTTCGATCGTTTCTTCAAGAGACATATCGGCGGGTGGATTGATAATGAGGCTAACCGTACGACGACCGTTAACACGGCGTAATTGTGTTGGTCCGACGGTGCGCTCTATGCGAGTTAATTCACCAATGGTTTGAATGCCAGCTAAGGGAGTGTAGATTGGTAAAGACGCTAATTCTTCAGGCGTATACCATTGTTCTCCCCGCAGTATGACATTCATCCGCTCATTGCCATTAAAATATTCACTCACGAACAGTCCACCGGTATAGGCTCGCAGTACATTGGCAAGAGTCGCGCGGTCGAGACCGGCTTGGGTGATTCGCCGGTCGTTGGGTTGCAATTGTAATTCTGGCTCTGATAGTGCAAGCCCTGGAATGGGTCGAGCAGTTGCCTGTGGCAATGACTGTTGCAATAAAGACATTCCTTTAGCGGCGGTGTCCATCAGTGTCTCAATTTCTGGGCCTTGAATATCAAGACTGATCGAACGCCCGTTGCCTCCGCGCAGATTGATCATCGAGCCGCGGAATAAAAATACTTGAGTATCAGGAAGATCGGCAAGGACTTCTGTTCTTACAATGGTCATTAACTCTTCGACGCGAGTGGGATCATCGGAGTAAATGAAACCACCACTGGCGCCAGGTCCGAAAGAGTAGAAATTATAGCTTTTGATCTTAGGTTGTTTTTCTCCACTGAGGTAAGGGCTTAATCGTTGTTTCACACGGTCGGCAAGTTCTTCTTCTAAGAATTGTAAATTACCACCCGGTGGCATGCTTAAGTTGAAGAAAAAGCCATCAATGGGTGCTCGTGGCATAAAGTCGGTACGAGGCATCATGGTTGCTGTGATGATCACCGAGCCACCTAATAAGCCGATAATCCAGAGTGACCGAGACCATTGCGTGTCGGTTTTTCGAGCGACCCACTCAGCAAGTTTTTCCCAATAGGGCATCCAAGCATCGCGGCTGGTAGTTTGCTTCAAACCAAATCGACTGATCACTGGTAAAACACTGAGTGCGGTAAGCAGAGAAGAAATGACCGCAACGGATAGCGTCAATGCGAGATCAGAAAATAACTGTCCTTCAATACCCTGCATAAACATAATGGGTAAGAAGATGGCGACCGTCGTAGCCGTCGACGCAAACAAGGCTCCGGCAACTTGTAGACTGCCCTTGAGAACGGCTTTGTGATCGTCAAGGCCTTGGCTGCGCAGGCGAACAATGTTCTCTTGAACGATAATGGCCGCATCCAGTACGAGCCCCACTGAGAAGGCTAAACCTGCTAATGAAATAACATTGAGGCTGCGGCCAAGAAGGTTAAGCACGATAAATGAAACTGCGACAGCGATGGGTATGGTAATAGCGATGATCAAGGTGGGTCTTAACCCGCGTAAAAACAACCAAAGGATGCTAAGCGCAAGCAGCACGCCGAGTCCTAAGTTGCCTTTAACCAGCTCTAGTGCATTTCGAATGTGCACCGAAGCGTCGAAACTTAAATCAATGGTCAGCCCAACCGCACGGAGTGGACCTCGATTCAATTCATCGATCGCTTGGTTGATTTCATCAAGAACATCGACGGTGTTAGAGCCGTTGGTGCGAGGGACGGTGATGTAATAACCGGGCATGCCATTGCGCAACGTAAAGCCGAAGCGATCTTGTTGAGTAACTGCGACTGTGGCGACTTCTTTCAGCGCTATCGGGCGGTTGGCGGAGTAGCCAACTATCATATCGCCCATGGTATCAACGTCATATTGTCCGGCAAACCTGACGGTGTATTGGCGGCGACCAACATCGGCAAACCCACCAGAGGCATCATTTGAACGGGCAATGGTTGAGCTAATTTGATTAATGGATAAGCCGAGTGAAGCGGCTTTGTAAGGGTCGAAGCTAATGCGCAATTCTTTTGGTCGTCGTGAGTTTAAATTCACAATGCCAACGCCCGGAATTCGAGATAAGCGTGGTTCGACAACATCATCGATGAGCTTTTGAAATTGTGTCACATCATCAATGTCACTGCCTTCGATTGGTCGAATGAGCAATGAGGCGGCATTCGGCGCATTTTGTCCTGTGCCGGCTGCTGAGACGACAGGTTCGGCGGCATCGATCGGTAGCGGCGGTGCTTGGTTAAGGTTATTTAACACATTCAGCATGGCTTGCTGCATATCGGCTCCGACATCAAAGGTTAGTACGATGTTGCCAAACCCTCGATTGATGTTGGTGCTGACGTCGATTACGCCGGGAGTATTTTTGACCGCATTTTCCAGCGGTTCAAGGATGACGGCTTCGATTTCTTCTGGTGCTGCCGAACGCCATCCAGACGAAACGGTAATTTGTGGTTGTTCAATGTCGGGAGTTAACTGAATCGGAAGTTTGAGTCCGCTGATCCCGCCAAAGACGAGCAAAAGGAGCGTCATCACGATGACCGCAGCCGGGTTCTTTAAAGATTGGCGAGTTATATTCATGGAGTTATCGCAGCAGCAAATAAATAGATCCTCGACCAAAACGACTTTAACTTCTGTTTAATAGATGTATCGTAACGAGAGAATTCGTAACAAATTGTTGGTGAGACATCTGAACGGCTCTGGTTAGAACAAAGCGTTTTAAAAAGTGCTCTCGAGAGTGGCCGCTTCCCGCCATGAATTGCTTGATGGCGGGGTAGCAAAACGATGATTAAATCGGTTTAACGGGTGGACGATGCGAGAGTGTTCTCCAACCTTGCCCGATTTGAAGATAACTTCATACCAAAACAAAACCTTAAAAGGTTAACTCGCCGAATCACTGCATAAAGCGCAGCACACAGACAAAATGTGAAAACACTCAACAGCAGGGGTTCAATGATGCCTCCAAACTTGAATGGTGCCAGTTGCATAGCGATCACCATGATCACGCTCTGATGCAAAATGTACCAAGGCAAAACAGCTTCATTCAAATAGCTTGACCAGCGACTGGGTTTATTGAGGTAGGCACCAGCGTAGCCAATTACCAACAGTAACCAACTCCAGCGATTGAAAGAGATCCAAAAGGCGGTCAGCCATTCATCGAAAATGGACTGGTCGTCGAGAGAGAAGAGGTCATGACGTTCGGCAATGATAAGAGCGTAGCCGAGTAAGGCGAAGGCGAGGAAATAGTGTCGTCGAGCGATGATGGTTTCCCATACTCGGGGCATTTTCACTAAAAAGTAACCGTACAGAAAAATGGTGAAATACACGGCATGAGTGTACCAATCATCTACGAGGGCATGGGTTCTTGGAAATTTGGGATAAAGCCATAGAATGTAAGTGACTAATGGAACAAGCGGCAACAGTATGATTAAGTACAACGGAGCGTTACTGGCACTTAAAGCCTTTGCGATTGCTCGCAAGAATGGACGAAGCACTAAATAAACCAGAGTGTAGTGCCATAAATAGGCGAGATACCATAAGTGATTCCAAGTCAGCAGGCCAAGTGGGCCATGGTGATGCTCGGGGTAGAGTGTCGTATTCGGGTTGATATATTCCCACCAGAAGGCAGTAAAAGATCCTGAATAACCCAGCTGAGTGACCGCTTCGTAGTAGGGTTGGACGGCAACAATCAAGTACATGCCAATCACCAGGGGTATAAATATGCGCACAAACCGCAAGCGCAGTAGGGCGAAAGGACGAATTCGCTCTTCAACTAAACTCAGCGCCATACCAGAAATCATAAAAATAAGCGGCATTCGCCACTGGTTCAACAGGATCATTACATCTTGAAGGCCTTCACTTTGGTATTGGCTTTTGATGTGCCATCCCCAGTCGGCCACGTAGTACATTCCAATGTGATAAAAAATAAGCAGTATGAACGCTAGGTTGCGTAGCCAGTCGATATCATGCCGACGGCTAGGATAGATTGATTCCATTTTGGTCCTCGATGACATAGTCTTTAACAGCATTAATGCTAAGCATTTGCGTGCCAGGCGTGGATAAAAAAGGCTTATAAAACAGAAAGAAGGGACAAGCGGCGGTATAGTGGGATGAGCATTTACCTGAACTATCTACTATCGAAGTCGTTGGACGATATAATGACAGCTATGATGAACCAAGTAGTTAGGCCATGACACGACTCGAACACTTTCAAAAGCATCAAACGTATTACGTTATCGGATTGGTGTCGGCGTTTTTTATTATCAATGCGATCATCCTTGCGACCTCTATTGTGATGGAAGCGTTACGCGGAGAATCACCACCCAATTTTGCTCTCTGGGAGCCATTTCTTTGGGAGTTTACCAGTGCAATAGCGACCGCTCTGTTGTTACCGCTGTTGCTTCGATTCATCGATCGATACCCATTTAATTGGCAGGCGATCAGAGTGACCGCGTTAAGGTATTTAGCCGCGTCTGTGGTTTACTCGGCCGCGCATGTACTGATGATGGTTGGGTTAAGAAAAGCAACCTATTGGTTGGTTGACGAAAGGTATCAGTTTGGCCATTGGGGTTATGAGTTTTTGTATGAATATCGAAAAGACCTATGGTCATTTATTTTTCTACTGGCGGTGATTCATAGCTATCGATTTATCGTTTCTCGATTACAAGGCGAGGCGAATATAGTGGTGAACGACGAAGAACCCAATAATGAAGGTCAATTTGACCGCCTTCTGGTTAAGAAGCTTGGGAAAGAATTTATCATTAAAGTCGACGATGTAGAGTGGCTAGAGTCGTCGGGCAATTATGTCAATCTACATAGCAAAGGGCGCATTTATCCGATGCGAACCACATTAAAAAGTTTGATCGATAAGATCTCAGATAAGGGATTTGCTCGTATTCATCGTTCGCATGCGGTGAATCTTGATTGTGTTAGTGAGATCACGCCTCTGCCGAGTGGTGATAGCGTTGTCCAGCTGAGTAGTGGCAAAGAACTTTTATTATCGCGTCGCTACAAAGAACAGTTTCGCTCGTTGATGAGTTCTTAGTTGAGTAGGCAATAGCGTCGAGCATTATTTATTTCAGGCATAAAAAAAGCCGCGTTAAACGCGGCTTTTTTATTCGAGTGTTATCAGTCGCGATAAGCGTCAACGGCTGGGCAACTACAGATCAGATTACGATCACCAAACACATCATCAATACGATTAACCGTTGGCCAGAACTTACTGGTTAATTGATCTTGGAATGGGAAGCAAGCTTCAGCGATGCTGTATTTACGATCCCAATTTGCAACATCAACGGGTGTGTGTGGTGCAAATTTTAATGGGTTGTGTTCGCGATCAAGATCGCCAGCAGCAATGCGATTCACCTCTTCTTTGATTGCAATCATGGCATCAATAAAGCGGTCGAGTTCAGCTTTTGATTCTGACTCGGTCGGCTCGATCATTAAGGTTCCTGCAACAGGGAAACTCATGGTTGGCGCATGAAAGCCAAAGTCCATGAGCCGTTTGGCAATATCAACCTCAGTGACACCGGTTTCGGCTTTGATCGGGCGCAAGTCGATGATGCATTCGTGGGCAACACGATCGTTACGGCCTGTGTATAGTATCGGGTAATGCTCTGACAGTCGTTTTGCCATGTAATTGGCATTAAGCAGCGCCATCTCAGTCGCGTTGCGTAAACCCGCACCACCCATCATGGCAATGTACATCCAGCTAATCGGCAATATTGAAGCGCTACCATAAGGGGCTGCAGCAACAGCACCATTGTCAGCACCAGTATTTTCAATTTTTCGCACCGCATGGTTTGGTAAGAAAGGTGCAAGGTGCGACTTAACGCCGATGGGTCCCATGCCTGGGCCACCGCCACCGTGAGGAATACAGAATGTTTTATGCAGATTTAAGTGAGATACGTCGGAGCCAATATACCCTGGCGCAGTGATCGCAACTTGCGCATTCATGTTGGCGCCGTCTAAGTAGACTTGGCCACCATGTTGATGAACAATCTCACAAATATCTTTGATTGATTCTTCGTAGACACCGTGAGTCGATGGATAGGTTACCATGATGGCAGCTAAGTTATCTGACATGGCTTCGGCTTTACTGCGAAGGTCATCCATATCAACATTACCTTTGTCGTCACAGTCAACCACAACCACTTTCATATTGGCCATTTGAGCACTGGCTGGGTTCGTTCCGTGTGCAGAACTTGGGATCAAACAAATATTGCGATGACCTTCACCGCGACTCTCATGGTATTTCATAATGGCAAGTAAGCCAGCATATTCGCCTTGAGCACCTGAATTAGGCTGCATCGACAGAGCGTCGTAGCCGGTGATGGTAATTAACCAGTCAGACAACTCCGCAATCATTTTGTCGTAGCCAAGGGTTTGCTCTTGTGGTGCAAAAGGATGCATATTGGCAAATTCAGGCCAAGTAACCGGAATCATTTCTGATGTAGCATTGAGCTTCATGGTGCAAGAACCCAAAGCAATCATTGAGTGAGTCAATGAAAGATCTTTGTTTTCTAAACGCTTAAGATAACGCAACATTTCGGTCTCAGAGTGATAACTGTTAAAGACTGGATGCGTTAAATATGTGCTGGTACGTGCGAGTTCATTCGGGAAGCTGCTATAAGTTTGCGCCTTTTCAATGCACGCATCTAACGCGCTAGCTTCACCGGTAATAATCGTAACTAATTGAGCAATGTCATCAAGGCTGGTGGTTTCGTCAATAGAAACGCCCAGTTGGTTGTTGCTGTCATTGCGTAGATTGACGCCTTCAGCGTAAGCACGTTTTAGAACCGCAGCACTGTCAGATACGGTAAATGTTAGGGTATCGAACCAATGTTGATTAGCGAGTTTAATTCCGACGTTTTGCAACGCGATGGCTAAAACGCTGGTTAATCGGTTAATTCGTTGAGCGATTCGCTTTAAACCGTCAGGACCATGATAAACCGCATAGAACGAAGCCATGTTGGCGAGTAATACTTGGGCGGTACAAATATTTGAAGTCGCTTTCTCACGGCGAATGTGTTGCTCGCGAGTTTGCATTGCCATACGTAACGCTTGATTGTCTCTCAAATCTTTTGAAACACCGATAATGCGTCCAGGCAAAGCTCGTTTGTAGGCATCACGTGTGGCAAAGAATGCGGCATGTGGACCACCAAAGCCCATTGGCACGCCAAAACGTTGTGCTGATCCAAGAACCACATCGGCGCCCATTTCGCCAGGTGACTTTAATAGAACCAAGCTGTAGATATCGGCGGCGACAGAAACGATGGCTTTCTTATCGTGTAATTCAGTGATCAATGCTTCAAGGTTATTGATTTCGCCATGTTTGTCTGGGTACTGTAAAAGTGCGCCAAAGACATCGTGATTAGCAGCGTCTGCAGCAGGGCCATAAATCAATTCGAAACCGAAGTACTCGGCACGAGCACGCATAACATCGATGGTTTGCGGAAACGCATTTTCATCGATGAAAAATAGATTCGACTTTTTATTTTTAGACACCCGCTTTGCGAGAGCCATTGCTTCGGCGGCCGCCGTCGCCTCATCTAATAATGATGCGCTAGCAAGTTCTAATCCGGTTAGATCAATAGCAACTTGTTGAAAGTTAATGATGGCTTCAAGACGACCTTGCGCAACTTCTGGTTGATAAGGTGTGTAAGCGGTGTACCAGCCTGGATTTTCTAACACGTTGCGTTGAATGACGGTTGGGGTTTTAACGTTGTAGTAACCCATTCCAATATACGACTTATTGACTTTATTTTGACGCGCCAAGTTGTGTAAATAGGCTAAAGCATCCGACTCGCTTTTAGCGGCCGGTAACGGAAGGGCTTCGGGAAGTTGAATTTTCTTAGGAACCGTTTGCTCGACCAATTCATCGAGTGATGTAAGTCCCAGTGCCTCTAACATGGCGGCTTGTTCATCAAGGCTTGGGCCTAGGTGGCGACTGACAAACTCGGAGGCATTTTCCAGTTCAGTTAAAGAAGGTTGGTTGTGTTGCGTCATGACATCTTCCCATGGTTTCGGTGCCACTTTTTCCGACAGTTAAGGGTACTGGGTGGTAAAAAGTTACTAAATGCTGTTTTGCTTTACTGGGGTGGATTACACCCACTAAAAAAACAAATGCCTCAACTGATTAGCGGTTGAGGCACTGAAGTCAGCAATCTGTTCAGATTTATTCGTCAGCGATTGACTCGGCGTAAGCTTCGGCGTCGAGCATAGCGTCTAGCTCTGCAGCATCGCTCGGTTGAATACGAAACATCCAACCATCACCGTAGCTGTCAGAGTTAACCGTTTCTGGTGAATCTTCGAGGGTTTCATTCACTTCTACGATGGTGCCAGAAATCGGAGCATAAATATCAGAAGCCGCTTTTACTGATTCGACAACGGCAATTTCGTCACCGGCGCCAACTTCAGCGTCAACTTCAGGTAGCTCAACATAGACGACGTCACCTAGAAGTGCTTGTGCATGGTCAGTAATACCAATAACGACGCTGCCGTCTTCTTCTAGTCGAGCCCACTCATGGCTTGACGCATACTTTAATTCGCTAGGAATATCGCTCATCTGTTTTTCCTCATAACTGTAATTGCTGTAATTTTAACTGATCTTGTATAGTCGGCGGAATAGCCTGTCTTAAACTAACGCTTTACCTTTACGTACAAAACTAGGCTTCACCACTTTGGCCGGTACTTGCTTACCACGAATATCCACCATAACGGTCTCTCCCGCCGTTTTTGAAATGCGTGCCAGCGCGATGCTCTTTTTCAACGTGGGTGACATGGTGCCACTGGTGATGACGCCTTCAGAGCCGTCTTCTCCTACTACCTTCATGTGCGAGCGCAGTACACCTTTGCCTTCGAGCACCAGACCCGCAAGCTTCTCAGTGACACCGGCGGCCTTTTGAGCGGTTAAGGCAGCTCGACCAATAAAATCACGTTCTTCTGGCTCCCAACTGATGGTCCAGCCCATATTCGCGACCAAAGGCGATACGGTTTCATCCATGTCGTTGCCATATAAATTCATGCCTGCTTCTAACCGCAAAGTGTCTCGAGCGCCAAGTCCACAGGGTTTCACTCCCGCATCGATGAGATCTTGCCAAAATTTATCGACCGCGTTGAGTGGTACCATAATTTCGTAGCCGTCTTCACCAGTATAGCCAGTCCGAGCAATAAAGAAGCCTTCACTCTCAACGGCGAAGAACACGCCTATATCAGCGCAGTCTTGGCGCTGCTGTTCCGACATCACCTGCTGAGTTTTGGCAATGGCATTAGGACCTTGAACCGCTAACATAGCGAAGTTTGGGTTGTGCGCGACGCTCACACCGAAGGCTTGCGCTTGCTCAGTCATCCACTTTAAATCTTTCTCGCGAGTTGAGGCATTGACCACAACGCGATAAAACTCGTCATTAATGTAGTAGGTGATCAAGTCGTCGATGACGCCGCCTTGTTCATTGAGCATTCCGCTGTAAAGGGCTTTGCCGGATTCCGTTAGTTTTGCTACATCATTGGCGAGCAATTTTTGCAGGTAGGCTTTCGCTTGAGCTCCAGTCACATCCACAATGGTCATATGAGAAACATCAAACATACCAGCATCGGTACGAACAGCGTGGTGTTCATCAATTTGTGAGCCGTAGTTAATCGGCATGTCCCAGCCACCAAAGTCGACCATGCGGGCACCAGCGTCTATGTGCAGCTGATGAAACGGAGTTTTTAATCCAGCCATTGTACCTTCCTGACATTGAGCACTCGCGATAGCGCGAGTGACGTAAATTAATGGTTTTTATTTGTGCTTAATTTTTGAGCGCGAATTATACCTGTCACAAAGGTATTAACAAATCGGATTTTTGCATTTTTAGCGGTTTAGGAATAACGCTTGGCTATAACGATGTTTGTAACCAAGCGTTGTCGATGAAAGTTTGTTCATTCTTAGGTAAAAAACCGGCGACTCGACGCTATTGCAAAGAGTCATCCTGCATATCTCGACCTGAATTTGCCAACACTTGTTCAACATCGATGCTGTCATAGCGGTAAACGGTTTGACAAAAATCGCAGGTCAATTCAACTTGGCCATCTTCCTCGAGTATTTCTAAAAGTTCTTCTTTTGGCACTAACGCGAGTGATGCGGAAGATTTTTGTCGACTACACCCACAAACATAACGGATCTCGCTTGGTTCAAATAAGCGCAAGGGATCTTGGTGGTAGAGTCGATGAAGCAAGGTCTCTACGTCGAGATTGAGGGCTTCTTCAGCGGTTAATGTTGCGGCCAGCTGTGCGAGATGATCGAGACCGGAGTTGTGCTGATGCTCAGGCATGGCTTGGAGAAGTAAGCCGACAACGGAGTCTTCATCGCTGAACAACCACAAGCGAGTATCTAACTGCTCTGATTGTTGGAAGTAGGCTTCAAGATTTTCCGCTAACGACTCATCGTGCATCGGCACAATACCTTGATAGCGTTTTCCTTGATCGGGCTCGATGGTCAGCGCCATTTGAGCGCCAGGCATTAACGTTTTCAGGTTGCTCGAGTCAGGCACCGCTTCGCCATATCGAGCGACTCCGCGATATTCATGTTGATGATTTGCTTGAATTAATAAGAGTTTTAGCTCTCCACCACTTTGTACTTGTAGCGTCATACGACCTTCAAATTTAAGGATCTCGACCAGCAGGTTGGCGGCCGCTGCAGCGGCGAACAGCTGCTGTCGCACAGCCGCTGGGTAGTCATGTCCTGCGGTCAGCTGTTGCACACTATTGCTCAATTTGATCCATTGACCACGAACGGCGTGTTCCTCAAAGAGAAATCGTTGCACAAAGTCAGAAGAGCCGTTTGAAGATTCAGAGTTAGACATTCGATGTTAATTCCTGTGACTGCAAAGTGAAGTTGCGTGCTATTTTACTCGCTTGCGTTGATTCTTTTAAAGCGATGAATTTGACGTCTTTGCTTTTTGTCGGGCTTTCCTTCATGGGTAATGCCAGCGGCTTTACGGAGTGACTGTGCTTGTTGCCGTTGTTCAATGCTCTCGGGTGTCTCTTGATAAAGCGTCTGTGCAACTGAGGCAGGCCCTCGTCTTTCGGCAATATCTAGCACTTCAATCGTCCGTTCATCTGGGCCAATTCGCAGTTTGATGATTGCCCCCACTTGAACAATTCTGCCCGGTTTGACCCGATGATTATCATAATGTACTTTGCCACCATCAATGGCTTCTTTGGCGATTGATCGAGTTTTATACAGGCGTGCTGCCCACAACCATTTATCGAGTCGAACCTTTTTTTCGTCGCTCATCGTTAGTAATGTCACCGAATTAGCTTGGATAACTGATTATCCTTTAAAATTAGCAAGTTGCGCAGGTGAATGTGTTAACTAAGGTGTTTAAAAACTAGACACAGTACGCAAACTCAACAAAATATGGTGAATCAGTATATCATTTGTGAATACTACCCTGAATATGAGGGCGACAAAGATGAATTTTTGGTATCCTAAGGGGTCTATTCTGCGTCTGGTTCGCTTATTTCAGGGGAATGTACAGCGTAACCTAGGTTGAGTTGGTTACTTATTACCGTGAATCACTTTAGATAAAAGTGGCACTGTAATAACAAGCAAGAATAACAGCGCTAGAATAGGCATGCGCGAGTGCGCATCAGGAATGACAGACAATTATAAAGAGGATTAGGCGAACGCAGATATCGCCACTCCATAGGACATACAACATGCAGTTAGATGCATCTTTAGTACAAAAGCTGAATAAGCCAGAGCGTTGGTCTCAAATTGCCGCGTTGGTGTTAACAGTGATTAGCCTGTTTTTACTGGCCAAGTTAATTTGGCTGTGGGTTGACGCCTTCACCGCGGATTATGAAATTCAAGCAGCGCCGGTTTCTCGCGCGCAAACTGCCAGCCAACCAACCCGCGTATCCGTTGATGCCATCGTCAGCAAACACCTGTTTGGTGATGCGGATGCCAAACCCCAAGAAGACGTAGTGGTCGAAGTTGCCGCCGCTAGAACTCAATTACCTCTGAAACTTCGCGGTATTTACGCTTTTGATGATGAGCAACGAGCAGCGGCGATCATTGAAGCCGGTGGCGGTGATCAAGAAGTGTATTTTATTGGCGATAAGATTACCGGCGGTAGTGGAGCAACCTTGCATCAAGTCTTACCGACCAAAGTGATTCTAAACCGTGCGGGTAAATTAGAGAGCTTGGAGCTAGAGCAAGAAGCGTCCGTGATAACCATGGATGATGAGCGTAAACCGGCATTGTTAAAGACCGACTCTCGTGAAGGCTCTGAACGTGTGGTGGTCGATAACCCAAGAATTCAACGAGATCTCTCAGATATAAAGCGGAAGCTCGAAGCCGATCCGAGCAGCATTCAAGATATGCTGCGTTGGGAACCCGTTATGGAAAATGGCATGTTGCAAGGCGTAAAAATATCTCCCGGAAAAGAGCGCCGCTTGTTTAACGAATTGAAGCTTCGTCGTAACGATATCGTTACGAATATCAACGGCATTGCTCTGAATGATCCGGGGCAACTATTAATGCTAAAAGAAACGCTCTCGAGTGCCCGAGAAGTAAGCTTAAGCTTGCTTAGAAATGGCGAGGCACAAGAAGTGGTCATCCGATTAGATGAACGCTCTGAGCGATGATTGGCAAAGAACAAAAAGAATTTTAAGACAGGTATTTATTTATGACGTTTAAGGTAAGGAACCAAACCATGATCAAGCGCTGCTTAGCCGGACTTTTGATGTGCGCCATGATTCCGGTGTCTTGGGCAGGACAAGCAACCGTTAATCTGAAAGACACCGATATCAAAGTGTTTATAGAGACGGTTAGCCGGCTCACCGGAAAAACAATTATCTTAAGCGATCGGGTTAAGGGTAAAAAAGTGAATGTAATTTCACAGCAGCCTTTAAATGAAGATGAAATCTGGGGACTGTTTTTAAGCGTTCTTAAATTGAATGACTTTGGTGTCATTGAGCAAGGCAATATTGTTAAAGTCGTACAAGACCAAGAAGTAAAACAAGACGCCACTCGGGTCGACTCAGGATCACTCGATGCCCCTGCCGATGAGCAAGTGACTCGTGTTATTAAGGTCGAAAATGTTGACGTTACTCAGCTGGTTCCAGTGCTTCGTCAATTAATCCCTCAAAAAATGCATATGGGACAAATTCGTGCAACCAATGTGCTTTTGCTGCATGACTCAAAAGCGAACGTTGATCGAATTGTTAAAGTCATTCAACAAATCGATCATGAAAGTAATGAAGAAATAGAAGTGATTGAGTTACAACATGCCGCTGCTTCTGAAGTTGTGCGCATTATGGAAACTTTGCAAAAACAGAATGCCCAGAAAGATGTTGCTGCGTCACAACCTCGCTTCGTGGCAGACGAGCGAACCAACAGCATTTTATTGTCGGCTGAAAAAAGAGATCGCTTGCGATTACGAGCATTGATAGCGCGACTGGATAGTGAAAACAACAGTGATGGAAATACAAAAGTTATCTATCTAAATTACGCCAAAGCGACGGAAGTTGCCCAGCTATTAGAAGGTGTTGGGGAATCAATAGAGTCAGAAGATCCTAAAGCCCAAGCGCAGAAACGATCATCTGCAAAGCCTTATTCGATTCGTGCCCATGAAGATACTAACTCGCTCGTTATTACCGCAGCGCCAGATATGTTGAAATCATTTGAAGCGGTCATTCGTCAACTGGATATTCGTCGCGCGCAAGTTCATGTCGAAGCCATAATTGCCGAGGTATCGGATGTTGGTCTCAAGCAACTCGGCGTACAGCTCTTGTCGGCTGCCGGGGCATTTACGAACTTTGGGAATACGGGTACTTCGAATGTTTCTGTTGCCGCGGGCATTGCTGCGTTACGTGGCCAAGAAACCGGTGGCGAGTTTGTACGTGATGAAGATGGTAACGTTTATCAGAATCCGGTGCGCCGTCAAGGCGACAATGGTCAAGCGCTTGCTCAAGCATTGGCAGGCTCTCAAGGAGTTGTGTTTGGTTTCGGAGAGACAAACTCTAGCGGTGATGTAGAGTGGGGAGCGATTATTCAAGCGCTGGGACGAGACACTGAATCGAATGTACTTTCAACTCCGAGCATTACCACCTTAGATAATGAAGAAGCATCCATTAGTGTTGGTCAAGAAGTTCCAATTATTACTGGTTCGGCATTAGGTAACAATAATTCAAATCCGTTTACTACGGTTGATCGCAAAGACGTAGGCATCAAATTAAAAATAACGCCACTCATTAACGAAGGAAACTCCGTTCGTTTACAAATCGAACAAGAAGTGTCGTCAATCGCTGGAACAACCGGTGCCGATATCATCACTAATAAACGACAAATCACAACCACCGTTCAAGTGAATGATGGCGGTATGGTTGTACTCGGTGGCTTGATGGATGAAGACATTCAAGAGAGCACAGAAAAAGTGCCTGTGTTAGGTGACATTCCATTGCTGGGTAGTTTATTCAGTTCAAATCGAACGACGAAAACAAAGCGCAACTTAATGGTTTTTATTCGCCCAAAAATTTTACGAGATGATACGGCAATTCATGAGTTGAGTTCGCGAAAATACAATTATATTCGTGGCAAGCAAATAGAAATGCGGGCACAAGGTGTAACCTTAATGGATGACGATGATACGCCAATGTTGCCAGAATGGGATGACAGCTTGACCTTGCCACCGTCGTTTGAAAAGTCGATGGAAGAAGATAAGAAAATAGACAAAAAGCAAGAGAAGAACGATGGCAACTGAGTTTACCGAACAAGACTCGACCGTTGTTGATGCTGATATGCAGCCGGTAAATGAACTGGATACAATTAGCGATGGAGAAGCGTTGGTCGATGACGCCATCATTCGAGCTCGACTGCCTTTTGGGTTTGCTCGTCGTAGTGGAATAGTGGTCGTTGATGATGCCAGTGAGCCTGCACAAGTCATTGCTCGTGAAAGTTTTACTCAAGACGCGTTAATCGAAGTTCGTCGTTTCCTCGATAAGTCGTTAACTCTAAAGCTTGTTGATGATGCCGAGTTTGAGCAGCACTTGGGCATGGTTTATCAAAATGATTCTTCCGAAGCCATGCAAGCAATGGAAGACATCGGCGAAGAAATGGATTTATTTCGATTGGCCGAAGAGTTGCCTGAAACGGAAGATCTGCTCGAAAATGAAGACGATGCTCCCATCATTAAATTGATCAACGCATTGCTAACTGAAGCCATCAAAGAAAATGCTTCGGATATTCACATAGAAACCTTCGAGAAAGAATTAACGGTGCGCTTTCGTATCGATGGCGTATTACGCGAAGTATTATCTCCGAGTCGTAAACTTGCGCCGTTACTTGTGTCGCGTATTAAAGTTATGGCGAAGCTCGACATCGCTGAAAAGCGGGTTCCACAAGATGGGCGAATTGCATTACGAATTGCCAACCGAGCGGTGGATGTGCGGGTATCTACCATGCCGTCAAGTCATGGCGAGCGAGTGGTATTGCGTCTTTTAGATAAACAAGCCGGCCGATTAGACTTTAGTCATTTGGGTATGCCGAAGGCGTTGATGCAACAAATGAGCAGCATACTCCACAAACCGCATGGAATTATTCTGGTCACGGGCCCGACAGGTAGTGGTAAAACCACCACCTTGTACGCTGGGCTAACCATGCTAAATAGCAAACAAAGAAACATTCTTACCGTTGAAGATCCCGTCGAATATTTGCTCGATGGTATTGGACAGACTCAAGTTAATAGCAAAGTCGACATGACCTTTGCTCGTGGCTTAAGAGCGATTTTACGACAAGATCCCGATGTGGTGATGGTTGGTGAGATTCGAGATTTAGAAACCGCACAAATTGCAGTGCAAGCCTCGTTAACCGGACACTTAGTATTATCGACCTTGCATACTAATACGGCCGTTGGTGCGGTCACTCGATTGGTCGACATGGGTGTTGAACCTTTCTTACTATCCTCTTCTATGCTTGGGGTACTGGCGCAGCGACTTGTGCGAACCTTATGCGGTAGTTGTAAAGAGCCTTACACCGCTGATGAAACTGAGTGTGAACTAATGGGATTTGATCGTAATCAACCGCCTACGATTTATCGAGCGGTGGGTTGCGAAGATTGTCGTCAATTGGGATATAAAGGTCGACAAGGTTTGTTCGAACTGTTGTTAGTTGACGAAGAAATGCGCACCATGATTCATAACGGCGAAAGCGAACAAAAAATTGAGCGTCATGCGCGTAAGTTTAGCCCTTCGATTCGTACCGATGGACGTAATCGTGTACTGGAGGGAATGACCACCGTTGAGGAAGTATTAAGAGTGACGCGAGAAGACTAATGGCAGCATTTGAATACTTAGCTCTTGATCAAAAAGGTCGTCAAAAGAAAGGCATTGTTGAGGGCGATACACCTAAGCAAATTCGTCAAAATCTGCGTGAGAAAGGTTTAGTTCCGTTAGAAGTTGAAGCGGTCACTGAAAAGCATCGTAAACAACAGTCGCGAAAACCTTTGTTCTCCTCGCCTGGAATGAGCGCTTCCGATCTCTCATTAGTCACGCGACAACTTTCAACACTTATTAATGCCGCAATTCCTGTTGAAGAAACATTGAAAGCCGTGGCGGACCAATGTGAAAAGCCGAAACAAAAAACCGTGATGATGGGGGTTCGCTCGCGTGTTGTCGAAGGTCATACAATGGCCGACGCCCTTCGCGAATATCCTCGCGTATTCGATAGTCTTTATTGCTCAATGGTTGCTGCGGGTGAAAAGTCTGGTCATTTAGACGCAGTACTTGATCGATTGGCAGACTATACCGAAAGACGAGAAGAAATGCGCTCAAAGATATTCTCGGCGTTAGCCTATCCCATTATTCTGGCGATAGTCAGTTTAGGCATTATTGTATTTTTGTTGTCATACGTTGTACCCAAAATTGTGAGTTCGTATAGCGATATGGGTGGCGAGCTTCCAGGTTTAACGCGAGCATTAATAGCGACCAGTGATTTTATAATTAATTACGGAATCTATTTAGGCATCGGCATATTTGCTTTGATCTCATTGGTTAAGTGGTTACTCAGTAATCCCAAACGCTTGAAAGGGTGGCACAGTAAGATACTAAAGTTGCCATTATTTGGTCGAGTCAGCCGGAATATTAACGCAGCTAGATTTTCTAGAACGCTTTCAATTCTAAATTCGAGTTCGGTTCCCTTGTTAGAGGCCTTGAAAATCTCTGGCGATGTTATGACTAATTTAGAATTAAAAGAGGCGGTGCATGAGGCAACGTTTAAAGTGAGAGAAGGTGCTTCATTAAAAGCGTCATTGACTGCCACCGGGCACTTTCCTCCGATGATGTTGCATATGATAGGCAGTGGTGAAGCTTCGGGAGAACTCGATAGAATGTTAGAAAAGGCTGCCGATAATCAAGAACGACAGTTTGAACATTTCGTTAACACGCTCACTTCTTTAGTGGGGCCGGTTATGATTTTGGTGATGGGCGGCTTTGTCTTAACCATTGTTTTAGCAATTTTATTACCAATATTCCAGATGAACCAGTTACTCGCTGGTTAACATCGGTTTTTAATTTAAGTAGGAGAAAAGTTTTATGCAACGACATAGTGGATTTTCTTTAATGGAGATTCTTATCGCCCTAGTAATTATTGGCATCTTAGGTTCTCTAGTGGTGGGTAATTTCTTTGGCGAAGTTGAGAAGTCACAGTACTTAAAATTAAAGAGCGATTTCGAGGCCTATGAGTCTGGTTTAATGCGGTATTACAATGACAATGGATTCTATCCGACAACGGAACAAGGTCTTGCCGCATTAGTTGAAAAACCAGAAACCAATCCAGAGCCGAATTCTTACCCTCGTGGGGGATACTTGAAGAAAATTCAAACCGATCCTTGGGGCAACGATTACTTATATTTATCTCCAGCTGAATACGGAGAAGGTGATTTTGAAATTGTTTCACTAGGAAACGATAAGCAAGAAGGCGGTGAAGGAAAAGCTAAAGACGTGTTCAATTGGAATGTCGATGAGCATATCAAAGAGCTAAAGAACCAAGAGCAATAAAGCTATCTATAGCCAGAGTGACTAATGACTAAATCCAACAAAATAATGAAGATTAACGCTCGACTTGATAGTCGAGGCTTTTCATTGTTGGAAATCCTTATAGCTCTGGTTATTGCTGGTGTTTTAGTGTCTGTAGCAGCGTTAAGTTTTGGGGATGATAGAAAGTCTGAGTTAGAAACTAACGCAAAACGATTTTATGCGCTGGTCAAGCAAGCTCAAGATGAAACTTTATTGCGTGGCATTGATATTGGCATTCGAGTCGAAGAGCAGAAGTATTGGTTTTATCTTTTCGATCCAGAAAATGAAAAGTGGCTACCGATAGAAGACGATGAGTTTTTCACAGAGAAAGAAATACCTGAAACTCTTGAAGTGAAATTGCTTGTAGATGGGAGCACATTATTTTCAGAGGACGAAGATGATGTCGATATCTTTGAAAAAGATGTCAATATTTTTGAGGAAGAAGACGAAAAGCCAATTGAACCTCCGCAAATATTTATATTGTCGTCTGGCGAAATGAATGATTTTAAATTTGCCATTGGTTGGGTTGATGATGATCCTCAATATTATTTAGTGACCGGTACTATGCTAGGCGAAGTACAATTATCAGATGCCATGAGCGGCAACTTACGAGAGGAGGTGAAAGAAGATGATTTCCTCAACTTGTAATGCGAATCACAAGCTCAATGCTATAAGAACCAAGGGTTTCACACTATTAGAAGTGCTTATTGCTCTAGCGATTTTGGCGACTGGACTTATGGCACTTAGCTCTTCTCTCTTAAATGGTACTAAAAATCAAACTCGGCAGATTGAAAAAACCTTTGCTCATTATGTTGCAAATAATCAGTTGGGTGAGATGAAGGTTGAAGATGCTTGGCCTGAATTGGGAACAACTCGCGGCAATATAGAGATGCTCAATCGTGAGTGGACCTGGAAGCAAGTGGTATCTAAAACGACGGTTGACTCTTTACGCCGAGTGGATGTTAGCGTCACCATCAAAGATGATGAAGAATACACTTTAGCGACACTGACAGCTTTTGTCGGACGTCCTCCTGAGAAAGATCCTAGGAGGTAAACGTCAATGAAGCAGACAAAAGGATTTAGTTTATTAGAAGTACTGATTGCAGTTGCGGTGACTGCGTTTATAGCGGCATCGGCTTTTTCTATTTTAAGTCAAGCAATCAAAACGAAAGAAAATCAAGAGGCAAATGATGAACGGCTTGCAGAACTTCAGCGAGCCATGACGCGAATTAGTTTAGATATTCAACTACTCGCTGATCGCGCCGTTCGTAATGAGTTTGGCGACCTTTTACCCCCGTTGATGGGAGATAAAAGTGCCGAGGAATCTTTTTTAAGTCTTACTCGTCAGGGAAAACGCAATCCGGCGAATTTGCCAAGAACTGAAATGGAACGAGTCACCTATCGGTTGAAGGAAGGTGACCTTATTCGCGAGCAATGGTTGATGTTAGATATTGCTTCAACGGATCAAATTGTAGAACGCTCATTGATTACAAAAGTTGCCAAGTTTGAAGTTGAATTTTATACTGAAGAGCAATGGATAGACAGTTGGCCGCAAAGTGACCTAGCCAATTATAACCGAAACGATTTAGCGACACTAAAGCCGAAAGCCGTAAAAGTCATTATAGAACTTGAAGACTTTGGGTTGGTTACTCAAGTCTATCCACTAGGCGGTGGCCAGTGAGCGCCTTCCAAAAGAAAGTACCAACGAAGCAGCGAGGCGTTACGCTGCTTCTTGTGATTGTCATTGTCGCCTTGGTCAGTTTGATTTCTGCGCAACTTATTGAGCAAGCTAATTTCAGTGAGAGAAGAACAACCTTGATGCTTGGACGTGACCAAGCGTATCAATTAGCTTTAGGTGGTGAGTCGTTAGCATCGAACTGGCTGGCCTTGGGGTTCGATAGCGATGACGTTGTGCACTTAAATCAACCATGGGCAACCACTCCTTTTGAATTTCCAATAGAGGGAGGGATGATTAAAGGGTCGGTTCGTGATGCGCAGACGTGCTTTAACTTGAATTCGTTAGATACTGCCGCACAGAATAGTGGCGGTGGATCGAAAGATGATTCATCAAGAGATGAGCCTCGAAGCGACGAACGAGAGCTTAATCGAGATCAAAATGCTCAACGCAATACGCCTTCATCGGATCCAAATAATCCGAAAAAGCCAAGAAGCCAAGAGATCTACAGCAACTTAATCAATGAAATTTTAAAACAAGCGGATTTGCAGGGTGTGACCGCTGACTCCTTAGTCGCTCCAGTGGTTGATTGGATCGATCAGGACGATTTACCGACTGGGATCGATGGTGCCGAAGACTTACTCTACACTGGCTTCGAGGTTCCTTACCGTGCCGCCAACTCGCTAATGGCCAGCAAATCAGAACTTCGCATGGTTAAGGGATATTCAGCAGAAGTGTATGCAGCATTAAAAGACTATGTTTGTGTTTTGCCGCGCAACGATGTTAATACGATTAATGTGAATACCTTATTACCTGAGCAAGCGATACTTCTAACGGCAATGGATGATGGCATTGATGCCTCTCTTGCGCAATCCATTATTGCTAATCGTCCAGAAGATGGGTTTGACGATGCCAGTTTTAAAGCGCAATTGCCTGATAACACCAAAATCAACACGGACCGAATCGTGTTTACCAGTAATTATTTTGTCATAAGAATTCAAGTTAACTTAAAAGGCGCAGTGTTTGTTATGCGCAGTTTGGTTGAGAGAACAGGCGGACAAAAAGATAAAGCTGAGTTTCGTGTAGTTACTCGATACTTTGGAGAGTTTTAATGAAAGATAGGTTGTTTATTCAACTACCCGATGAAGCGCGAGATGAGCTTCATTGGGGTGTATGGAACAGTGATGAGAAGCAATGGAAAGAGCGAGGCAGTTTGCTGACTGTTGATCTTATCGCGTTAGCAGAGCAATCTGCTCGATGCGAAACTATCATTGTGGTTCCAGCATCTAAGGTTGCTCGTAAGAAAGTTCATACACCGGCAAAGCAGCTAAAGCAGATTCAACGAGCCGTGCCCTATACTTTGGAAGACCATTTAGCTCACCCAATCGATCAGTTACATTTTGCTTTTGGAAAGCGCGATAAAGAAGGAATGGTAGAAGTCTATTGGGTGACTCATGAACATATGAAGCAATGGCTTGATTGGTTTGACCAAGCGGAGATTAAAGTCGATCAGCTGGTCTGTGAGCTGGCATTAATACATCCTATTGAAGATACGACTGAAATTATTTTAAAAGAGCAGTTTGCGGTTGTCTCTGAAGTTGACGGAAATGTTTGGTCCTGTCAGCGCGACTTGCTGCCTCTTTTGTGGGACAAGCGTCACGCCGATACTAAAAGTGCTGAGGAAGAAAATGTCACCTCGGACGAAGTGACTCGAGTTTTTTATTTTGGTGATCTCGAATCCTATTGGAATGAGAAAGAAGCGATTATCTCGCAAGTTATGACTCAAGAAGATTATTTTGAATCTATTTCACAGCACTTAGAAAAGTCCACAGTTTCATTGTTACAACAAGAATACACTCCCAAGAAGGAATCAAATTTACAATGGCGTAAATACAAGTCGGCCATTTGGGCAGCGTCTTTCGCCTTTATTATTTTTATCGGATTTCAAGGCTCTCGATATTTTGTACTCTCACAAGAAAACCAAGTATTGCGCAATCAAGGTGAACAATATTTTTCTCGAGTGTTTTCGCGACGTCCGCGTGCAGGTGACTTACTCGGTCAAACCGAGCGCTTACTCAATAAGGCAGGTGGTGCAAGCAAAGAAGGTGAGTTTTTAAAATTGCTCAACTCAACGTCAGCGCAAATCTTGTCACTCGAAAAAATCAAACCTACGGCAATCACTTTTGATGGCCGAAAACGAGAATTAAGAGTGGATGTCATCGCGCCAGATTATCAATCGTTAAATACGTTTAAAGATGAATTGATTAAAAGTGGATTGACGGTTGATATGTCTTCGGCCAGTGCTCAAGGGAATGCCTATTCAACTCGATTAATTATTAGGAGCGGTTCATGAACGCATTAAACGAGTGGTATCGACAGCTGTCTGAGCGAGATAAAAAAGTCATTCAAATTGCAGCACCCATTGCTGCTTTAGTGGTTTTGGTTTTCGGTTTAATACTGCCGATTAATGCGGCAGTGTCTGACTTGCAAAAAGAAGTTGATGCCAATAAAAAAGCAGTCGTTATTTTGCAAGCCGAGTCTCCACAGGGGCAAGCTGGACAAGGTAAGAAAAGTTTTAGTTCATTAACTAACTTGGTAACCAATACAAGCCGTCAGTCAAACTTTAAGCTGGATCGTTTTGAAGAAAAAAATGATGGCGAAATCAGTGTTTGGTTCGACTCAATCTCATTCGATAAAATGCTCAGTTGGCTAGCGACATTGGAAAATGAATACGGCGTGACCTCGTCGTATATTTCAATTAGCCAAACCAGTGATGCCGGTATTGTGAGAGCGAATGTTAGACTTATTTCGGAAAACTAATGTTTACTAAATTACGTTTATTTTATTTTTTACTGTTCATCTTTTTTGTGATTTCAACGCTTCCAGCGCGCACCGCGTTGAGCTTTATTCCTAACTCGGTTGGGCTTAAAGCTAATGGTGTCTCAGGCAGCGTTTGGAATGGTAGTGCCGCCAGTTTATTTTTGCGCGGACAAAGTATTAATAATGTTGAGTGGTCAATTAATCCTTTCCATATTTTTACTGGTAAAGTGGGCGGTAGTGTTGTTATTGACGATTCTCGAGCTGAAATTGATGGTTCTTGGAAAGCAGGATTCGACGGCACGCTTTACGCTGACGACTTATTTGTAAAAATGAACGCGGAACACATTGAGGCGTTTTTACCCATGCGTAATGTGAAGTTGCAAGGAAATATATTGGCAGAAATAAATGAGCTAGCCTTTAGTCAAGAGCAAGGGCCTCTCGCATTAGATGCAAAAATTAATTGGAATAACAGTGCAGCGAGTATCGCGGGCCCCATGATTTCTCTAGGTAACTTTTCATTTTTGGCTGAGCAGACAGAGTCAAATCAAACGCGCTTGTTGGCTCTCCCTTCAAAGAATTTAGTTGATCTCAAAGGACAATTGATCGTTAATTGGCCTTCTACTGTTAACGTTGATTTTTCGCTGACTGAAAATGTTCCTGAGCAGCTAAAGAGTACCATTGCGTTTTTAAAGAAAGGTGATGATGGTCGACGAGTATTTCAAGCCGAGCTTCCACTAAGACGTTAGATTCTATGATTAATTGGTCTGAAATTAAAACGGTTCTGTTAGACATGGATGGCACCATTTTGGACTTGTCGTTCGACAATTACTTTTGGTCTCACTACGTACCGCAGGCATATGCCGTAAAGCAAGAAATGAGTTTTAATGAGGCGATGGTTCAATTAAAACCCCAGTTTATCGAATTGCAAGGAACCTTGAACTGGTATTGCCTTGATTATTGGAGCGAAGCATTAGGGTTAGACATAGTTGCGTTGAAAGCAGAAATTTCTGACCGAGTCGCGTTTCGCGAGGGCGCTGTCGATTTTTTGAACTTTTTGAAAGAACAACCCATTGATGTATACCTTGCGACCAATGCTCATCCTAAAGCGTTAGAAATCAAACTGTTAAGTTCTAGTTTTCATCATTATTTCGACGATCTCATCTCATCCCATGAATTTGGTGTTCCTAAAGAACACCAACAATTTTGGCATGCTCTACAGGAGAGGATCGGCTTTGATTGTGAATCGACATTGTTTATTGACGATAGCTTGTCGGTATTGAACTCGGCTAGAGAATTCGGTATTCGTCACTTATTTGGTATTGCGCAGCCAGATAGCCAACAACAAGCGCGAAATATGTTACCCTACCACGCATTAGAGTCATTTGATGAGATTGTTCGCTAATGCCCCCAAAGCCGCCTAAAATTCTGCAAACGAAAGAAGTTGCTCGTACTCGTATATTTCGAGTGGAGGAGCTTCACTTAGAGTTTTCAAATGGCGAGAAACGTATATATGAGCGGCTTAAGGCTGGTGGTTCTGGAGCTGTCTTGGTCATTGCGATTACGGACGACAATCAAGTATTAATGATTAGAGAGTATGCGGCTGGCATAGAGCGCTATGAGTTGGCTTTACCCAAAGGCTTGGTTGAACCCGGTGAATCAATCGTGGATGCCGCTAACCGAGAGCTAAAGGAAGAAGTCGGCTTTGGTGCGCGAGATTTGCAAGTTATAAAAGAAATTTCTTTAGCGCCAGGCTACTTAAGTCATCGCATGTCAATTGTTCTAGCTCGGGGTCTTTATCCAGAAAAGTTAGAAGGGGATGAGCCGGAACCCATTGATGTAATACCTGTGCCGATGAGTGAGATTTCTGCACTTATCAGTCGGGAAGATTTTACTGAAGCAAGAAGTATTTTAGCGTTGCTACTAGTTGAACGACTATTAAATGATCAATAAATGGATATTTGAATGAATTACCAAGAGTACTTAGCACCTGTTTTAGAGATTTCGAAAAAGGCTGGAAACGCTATCTTAGAAATCTATCAGTCAGATGACTTCGGAGCGCGAATTAAATCTGATAACTCGCCCTTAACGGAAGCCGATCTAAAGTCCCATCATGTCATTGTTGATGGATTGAAAGCTTTAACACCAGAGATTCCGGTGTTATCGGAAGAGAGCAAAGGCATCTCCTTTGAGCAGCGCAATCAATGGAATACTTTTTGGTTAGTCGATCCTCTCGATGGAACGAAAGAGTTCATAGCAAGAAATGATGAATTCACAACGAACATAGCTTTAGTTCATAACAACAAAGTTATTCTCGGCGTAATCTATGTGCCCGTTTTAGATACCTATTATTTTGCCAGTAAAGATCATGGCGCTTTTAAACAGGTCGGAACCGATGCCGCTGAAAAAATTTCAGTCCGTACCGTTCCTGTAGTTAATAACGAAAAGCATTACACAATCGTTGCTAGTCGTCGCCATGGGCTCGATAAAGTTCAAGAGCTCTGCAAAAAGATGCCGCATTTTGAGTTAGCAAGTCGTGGAAGTTCGTTAAAAATGTGTTTGGTTGCAGAAGGTCAAGCCGATTTGTATCCTCGTTTAGCGCCAACCTCTGAATGGGATACTGCTGCGGCACAAATTATTGTAGAAGAAGCCGGTGGAGAGTTAATTAAAACTGATTTCTCGGAGTTCCTTTACAATACTAAAGAAGATTTATTAAATCCTCATTTCTACGTGTTAGGCGATGCAAGTGAAAACTGGCGTGAGCTATTAAGCTAATTAGGATTTAGACCCACTTTATAAATTGTTTGTGTAAAGTGGGTTTTAAAAATCAAATCGCTGTTCCAACTGCTCTATTTTGAGTATCAGTTCTCGGTTCAGATCGTCAAAATTAAGACGATCTAAAATACTCCGTAAAACTCGCTTTTCGTCTTCACTCATGGTTGAGTCTCGAAGTGCTATCTTGACTAACACTTCGAGCTCTTCAATATCCAGTTTGCCATCGTCACGAAAAATTGAAATGGCGAATTGTGACATTTCAATGTGATCGCTTTTAGTCATTTACGATTACCGCAGTTCGCTCTAAGTTCACCTGCGATTTGTCCACAAAGCGAAAACTACTGTAACCAATTTGAATTAAATCTCCGTTAATTAACTTATGATGGTCAATTGCGAGGCCGTTGACTTTAGTTGCGTTGGTGCTTTTTAAGTCTTCGAGCATATATTGAACTTGTCCCTCTAAATAAGGATCTTCTTCGCGAATAATTTGTGCATGAAAACTGCTTACAGCGTTGTCTTCGATGGGAACGTCATTTTGAGGTGATCGGCCAATAGTGAGAACGCCTGAGTCGAGGGGAAATTTATTAACGATCACATCGTCAATGATTAAACCTAAATAAGCCATAACGACTCCAATGAATAAAGTTAATCTTGTGCAATTACAATTAAGGATACATTATCGGGCGCACCCGCGCTGAGAGCTTCGTCAAGTAATTGTCGAGTAGACTCTTCGAGAGGGTAACTTTGTAACGTATCGCTCATAAATGCTGCGGTCATGCAGTTACTGAGGCCATCACTGCACAGCAAAAATTTATCACCTGACTGTATGTCGATGGTTAGAATTTGTGGGTTAAGTACCTCTTTCGCGCCCAATGCTTGAGTTAAGACATTTTTGTAGGGAGATTGTTCTGCTTTCTCGTAACTAATTTGCCCATTATCGAGCCAGCTCTGAACCAAAGTATCGTCACGAGTTAACTGCTTGAACTCATCACCTCGTTGGCGGTAACAGCGAGAGTCGCCAATATTGACAATCCAACATTGTCCCTGAAATAAAACAATCGCCACGAGAGTTGTGCCAAGACCAGCATCTTCAGGGTGTGACTTTGCGTGAGCTTTTATTTGTTGATCAACTTGCAAAACGTATTCAGTTAAGGCCGTTCTGGTGGTCAATTCGCTAGGGTAAGCGCCATTCGAAGAAGTAAATAAATGCTCAATTAAATCGAGAAACCTGGTTCGCGCCATACTGCTTGCTACTTCGCCTGCAGCATGACCTCCCATACCATCGGCAATCACTGCGCACAGCCAACCGCGCTCTCGGTCTGTTTGCCAACCGATAGCGTCCTCATTGTTGGGGCGTTTCTTACCTTGATCGGAAACGCCCGTTACCTTCCATGTAAAGGGGGTCATAATGTGTTTTCGATCACCTTTATTAAAGTGGGTTGGTTTTAAAGTCACGTTTCAGCGCATTGACCAAAGCATCCTGCAATTCTTCTACACTTTGATAGCGCTTGTCTTGATCTTTTTGTAACGCTTTGTTGATTATTCTACTCGCACTGGCCGGTAAGTCAGCTCTAATTTTGCGAACTGGCTCATGCTTTTGTGTTGTTATATTGAGTGCCACAGTGGCCAGTGACTCTCCTTTAAAAGGTAACTGGCCAGTCAGCAGCTGATAGAAGGTGACGCCCATGCTAAAAATGTCTGAGCGGCCATCGATGCGCTTGCCCTGAACCTGCTCAGGTGACATATAAAACGGACTCCCGAGTATCGCGCCTGTTCGGGTCTTACTCTTATCGACCAGGTGAGCGATTCCAAAATCAGTAATGATCACTTTGTGTTTATCATCGTCATAGATAATATTAGCAGGCTTAATATCTCTGTGCACAACACCCTGGCTATGCGCATAGGCTAGAGCTGAGGCAATTTGAGTCATTAATTGATAGACCAGCACAACCGGTAATAATTGGTCTTTTTTGATGTGCTTGTCGAGCGGAACTCCAGTCAGTAAATCCATCGCGATAAATGCGAGGTCTTGCTCTTCACCGACATCGTAGACCGTGACAATATTTGGATGATTTAATTTTCCTGCCGTTTCAGCTTCTCTAAAGAACCTTTCTCGCGCCAACTGATGTTCTGAATCTATGTTTTCTTGAGACAGAGCCAAGGTTTTGATGGCCACTTCACGGTTGATGGCCGGATCAATTCCGCGGTAAACCACGCCCATTGCGCCTTTGCCCAAAATACTCTCAATTCGATAACGGCCAAGTGTTGGCGGTTGCAGACCTTCCGTGGGCATAAGCAATGTCTGCTCCATAACAACGGTACCACCAAGCCCTGGGTTGGTTGGTCGAATCGACTCCAGTTGTTGCAGCCGTTGTTGACAGTCTTTGAAATGACGATTTCGTTTAATCAACCAAAGATAAATATCTTTCGCCCGATTGAAGTCGCGTTTTTGTTCGCAGTTTTGCGCAATTTGATAGCTTAACTCCAGAACTTCGTTATTAGGACGAAGTTGTTGTGCTAGCTCGAAAGCTTCTCGCCATTGTTGGTTTTTAACGTGCCATTGCACAGCCTTTTCTCCCCAGCGTTGGCTATGCATCATCAGTTGTCTTAACGGCGCCTGGTGTACTCTCTCTAACAGACCACAGGCCCAACCGATGCAACAGGCGATCGTCGTTTCAAAAAAAGGTGTCAATTGCTGAGTTTGACTGAAGTACGCAATAAAAGTACCGGTTAAAGCGATGGCCGTTAATAGCAAAACAATCAGGCTTAAGCTCAGACGTAAGCGTAACCCGAAGATAAAAAAGAGTAATCCGCTGGCGGTGCCCAGTATCGATAGTTCAAAATAGTGAGAGATGGGGATCAGTGACTGTTGCTGCAGTTCAGGTGCAAGATGATGAGTAAAGCGCAGGTACAAGCCATCGAACAACTGTAATTGCCAATCAAACAGCACCACGGCGGCAGCACTGAAAATAAACAGGGCTAACCACCCGCTAGAGAACAGTGCCAGATTATTTCGGTTAATAGGCTTAGATTGCATTGTTAAAATTATAGGACAAGCCATTGATGGTCGAGACACAGAGCATAACGGATTGCTAAAGGCGACTCAAAGCAATCTGCGGGAATTTTGACAAAAGGAGTTTATTTGGTTAAATCGTCATCTATCTAAGTCTTCGGCAGATGAACTCGTTCACAGTTAATGTATAATCGCCCTCAGACGATCGGTAGTAACCCAATTTAGGAACGTTAACAAATCAATGAATGTTAAGCCCAAGCCAATGATCTTACTTATTCTCGATGGATGGGGATACAGCGAAGATCCTAAAAACAATGCCATTATGGCTGCGCAAACACCAAATTTTGACCGCTTGTGGCAAGAATGTCCGCACACCTTGATTTCAGGGTCGGGTCTAGACGTTGGGCTACCAAGCGGGCAAATGGGCAATTCAGAGGTTGGACACCTAAATTTGGGAGCCGGTCGCGTGGTCTATCAAGACTATACACGTATCACCGCAGCCATTGAGGATGGCAGCTTTTACGATAACGCCACTCTCGTGCGTGCGATTGAGAAAGCGGTCGCAACCGATAACGCCGTTCATATTATGGGTTTGTTGTCACCTGGGGGTGTTCATAGTCATGAAGAGCACATTTTTGCTGCTTTAAAATTAGCAAAATTAAAAGGGGCAAAAAAGGTTTACTTGCATGCGTTTCTCGATGGCCGAGATATGCCGCCGCGTTCAGCAGAAGCGTCAATTAAAGCCGCTGAGCAAGCGATAGCCGAGCTAGGTATTGGCCAGATAGCATCGCTTTCAGGACGCTACTTCGCCATGGATCGTGATCAGCGTTGGGATCGTGTCGAAAAGGCCTATCGGTTAATGACTGAAGGTGAAGCAGAGTTCTCTGCAGCCACCGCTCTAGAAGGCTTACAAATGGCCTACGCTCGTGATGAAAACGATGAGTTTGTTCAGCCGACGGTGATTGGTGAACCCGTCACGATAGCTGACGGTGATAGCGTTATTTTCATGAACTATCGCGCCGATCGAGCCCGTCAAATTACCAGAGCCTTCGTTGATCCATCGTTTAATGGTTTCGAGCGGCCACGAACAATTGCCCTGAATGATTTTGTAATGTTGACTCAATACGCCGCTGATATTCAAACGTCAACGGCGTACCCGCCGCTCAGTCATAAAAATGTTTTGGGGGAGTACCTTCAGACACTTGGCATGAAGCAGTTACGGATTGCAGAAACTGAAAAGTATGCGCATGTGACCTTTTTCTTTAATGGTGGTGTAGAAACTCCCTTTGATGGTGAAGAGCGAAAGCTGATCCCTTCACCGCAAGTGGCAACCTATGACTTGCAACCTGAGATGAACGCGCCCTTGATGGCCGATGAAATGGTCAGTGCTATTAAATCGCAAGAGTATCAAGTGATCATCGGTAACTTTGCTAACCCTGATATGGTCGGACATACGGGTAAGTTTGATGCGACAGTAAAAGCCATCGAAGCGATTGATCGATGTTTAGGAAAAATAATTTCAGCACTCGAAGAGGTCGGAGGCGAATTATTATTAACGGCGGATCATGGAAACGCTGAGAAAATGGCGGATGAAACGACCGGGCAAGCACATACGGCACACACCAGTGGGCCAGTTCCATTCATCTACTTTGGTCGTCCTGCCGAGGTCGTGATTGACGATGGTGTGTTAGCTGACGTTGCGCCGACTTTACTTACGTTAATGGGATTAGAGGTGCCGAAAGAAATGACGGGGCGACCAATTATGCGTGTCCATTCTTAGAGTGAATAACTTTTGAGAAGCATTCGTTGTTTAGTTTTGTGGTTAACGGTTCTGAGCTTTTGCTTCGGGGCTGTGTCGTTGAATTCCGCTGATAAAAGCGCGCAAACTAAGCAACAATTAGAGCAAGTAAAGTCACAAATTAAGAACGTGCAACGACGCCTTTCTTCGCAACGTAAAGAATATGGCAGTGCTGCAAAATCCTTGCGCCAGACTGAGCAAAAAATTAATTCGGCGGCAAAAATTTTACGCGCCACTCGAGCGCAGATCGGTAATGAAAACAGCAAGCTCAAGCGCAATAAACAACAAGAAGTTAAGTTGCAAAAAGACAAAGGCGATCATCAACGGTTGTTAGCGCAACAGTTAAAAAGCGCTTATACCAGTGGACGGCAAGAATACTTAAAGTTGTTACTCAATCAAGAACAGCCAGAGAAGCTAGGTCGAATGCTAACCTATTATGAGTATTTGAACCAAGCTCGGTCACAAAGCATTCAAGCACTTGGCAACACCATCATCGAACTGCGCCAAGTCGAGCAAGATATTCAAAACAGTTTAAAGGAACTTGCCGTACTTGAAGCATCACAAGAACGCGAACAACAGCGATTGCTGTCACTAAAATCACAACGTGAAAAAGAAGTGCGATCATTAGCGGTGAGTATTGCATCTCAAGACAAACGTTTGGCCAGTTTGCGCGAAAATGAAGAAGAATTAGAGTCCATTATTCGCCGTATGGAACAAGCACTGCGAGAGATTATTCAACAGCAAGATCTTGAGGGGCTCGCAAAATACAAAGGCAAACTGACTTGGCCCCTTAAAGGACGTTTGGCGCTCAACTATGGTGAGCGAATCAATCGTGATATTCGCAGCAATGGCATTCGCATCGCCGCTCAAGAAGGCAAAGAAGTCGCGGCGGTTTTTCACGGTAGAGTTGTGTTCAGTGACTGGTTACGCGGATTTGGCTTATTGGTAATCATCGATCATGGCAAGGGTTACATGAGCTTGTACGGAAACAATCAATCGTTGTTCAAAGAAGTGGGCGACTGGGTTGAAGCTGGTGAAATGATTGCGACGGTTGGTCAAAGTGGTGGTCAACCTTCACCCGGTTTATACTTCGAAATCCGCTTTCAAGGCAAAGCCCATAATCCAATGCAGTGGATCCGCGGCTAAATTCTAATTCAATAACTCCCATTCTAATTGCGCTCCGTTAGTAAACTTATCGTTGTTATAACTTTGTGGCACTTGTGAAGCTTAGAGGCCGGATTTTCTAAGCTGCCGGACGATCCATGAACTATAGTTATGCTATGAGATTGACGAAAAGTCTGTAGTAGTCAGCATTGCCGGAGGTATGGGCGTATGTCGAAAATGTTACGAGTAGTGAGCTTAGTGTTGGCCTTTGGGGTATTACCACCCACCATGGCACAAAAAAAATCGTCTGACGCGTCAGTGTCAGGAATTCCGATGGAGCAACTCAAGGCATTCGCAGAAACCTACTGGCAAATTAAGCGCAACTACGTCGATCAAGTGGATGACAAGCAACTTCTCGAAGGTGCTATTAATGGTATGTTGAAGTCGCTCGACTCATATTCTGGGTATTTGAACGAAGAAGACCTGCAAGACTTACAGGTGTCGTCGGAAGGTTTCTATGATGGTTTGGGTGTTGAAGTCGTAGCTGAAAACAAAAGCATTCGTGTGGTGAGCATCATTTCCAATTCTCCGGCGGAGCGAGCTGGCATTCAAAAAGATGACATCATTGTTGCCGTCGATCACAAGCGAGTCGATGAAGAAGGCCCTGAATTAGTGATTGATTCGATGCGCGGGGTCGCCGGTGAGAGTGTTGAGCTGGAAATTTTAGCGCAAGGTAAGGGTGAGCCAGTTATCCATCGTTTAACTCGTGAAACCTTAGAGCTTAAAAGCATCGCCGTAGAGGAAATGGCGGAGGGTGTTTGGCATGTGTCGATTAAGATGTTTCAACGCGACACCGGCTATGAGCTTGAGAAAGAACTGCTCGCAGCGGCTAGAGACAAACCGATCAATGGCATGATTTTAGATTTGCGAAATAATCCTGGTGGTGTGTTGAAAGCGGCGGTTGATGTAGTGGATCTAATGTTGGACAGCGGCATTATCGTGTCAACAGAAGGTCGAACACGGGAAAGCTTTCAAAAATATTTTGCGAATCCCGGCGATGTTTTAGAACAGGTACCATTGGTTGTGCTCATCAACGAAAATAGTGCGTCGGCGTCAGAGATTGTTGCGGGCGCTTTGCAAGATCATAAGCGCGGGGTGATATTGGGCAGTCCTTCGTATGGCAAAGGGGTGGTGCAGTCGATTATGCCACTTCAGCAAAACGCAGCGATTAAACTAACCACCTCTCGATATCTAACACCCACTGGCCGCTCTATACACGGTAAGGGTATTCAGCCAGACATTGCGGTCTCTGCTGAGGATGCCGAGAAGGAAGCTGAAGATCGGGTTTTGACGACGGCACATCGCACCCTGGTCAAAAAGCTGCCGCAAAGTTTAGCTAAGCTGCCTTAAACATCCCATAGTTTGCAATAATTCACAGGTTTTTATAGCCCCAAGGGGTTACACTGTGGCTAAGCGTTATCATTTAGGAGAATGAGATGAACAGGCTGACATGGCTTGCTTTGGGCGGGGGCTTATTCCTTGCTGGGTGTAGCAACAGTAATGACGACACTAGCCCTAATCCCGGTGGTCCTCCAGGTGCAGCGGCTGTTGTATCGGGAACCTTAACCTATGACTTGGTTCCTCATACCAACCAAAATGCACTCGACTATGGCTCAATCGTGCAACAGCCGATTCGTGGCGCGACCGTCCAACTACTTGATAACAACAGTAACGTAATTGACAGTGCTCGTTCGAATAGCAATGGTGAGTATCAGCTGAATACCAACGTCAATGTGGCGGTCCGAGTTCGAGTTCTTGCTGAATTACTACAGTCCAGTACGGCGAGCTGGGATGTCACGGTCGTCGATAACACGAATAACAAAGCGGTCTACGCTGTGCAAGGCGATCTCGTTGTGGTGGACTCAACTGCTCAGACGCGTAACTTAAATGCTGCTTCAGGATGGGGTGGTTCGAGCTATACCAGTACCAGAAGTGCGGCGCCGTTCGCCATTTTAGACAGTGTCTATCAAGCCGTTCAAACCATTGTTGCTGTTGATCCTGATGTCACTTTACCGACTCTAGAGTTAAACTGGAGTGTCAATAACGTGCCTTCGCCGGGAGATGTTGCACAGGGTCAAATTTCGACGTCTTATTATTCGAACGGTAATATCTATATTCTAGGCGCGGCAAACACAGATACTGATGAATATGATGATCATGTTATTGTCCATGAGTGGGGTCACTATTTCGAAGATCGTCTTGCGCGCTCGGACTCCATCGGTGGCTCGCATTCTGGTGGTCAACGAATCGATCCACGGGTTGCGTTTGGAGAAGGTTGGGGCAACGCTTGGTCTGGAATTGCTTTGGCTGATCCCGTCTACCGAGACTCCTATGGCGCTTCTCAAGGCAGTGGTTTTTCAATCAACGTTGAAAGTAACAATAACACCAATCCAGGTTGGTACAGCGAAAGCAGTGTTCAGTCGATTATTTATGATGTTTTTGACAGCACAAATGATGGCCAAGATACCCTCTCTCTAGGGTTTGCACCTATCTATGAGGTGTTAGTGGGCTCTCAGAGAACGACAGATGCCTTTACTTCAATTTTTTCGTTTGCTCGATATTTGAAAGATAACAATGCCGCTGCGGCAGCGCAAATAAGCGCCTTGTTAGACGAGCAGCAAATAGAGGGTGATACCATCGATATTTTCGGTTCGACTGAGACCAATAATGCTGGCAATGCAACCTATGTGTTACCTGTTTACACCGAAATGCAGCCGGGTAGTAGTGTGCAAATTTGTAGTACCAACAGTTTCGGTACTGCGCAAAACTACGAGTACAATGGATTAGGTGCGCGAAGATACATTCGGTTAAATATTGGTGCTAGCGCGGCGTATAATTTTAGTATGGTCTCGACCAATAACTCTGGCGACCCAGACATTTATGTGTTTAATCAAGGACAACAACTTAATTGTGTTCAAACCTCGAATGGTTGCAGCGATGGTGTTGGTAGTGAGACATTCAGCTTAAGTTTGAGCGCCGGAACTTATGTTATTGATGCTCATGATTATTTGAATACCGATAATCAGGCGGGTGGCGGTAACAATTGCTTCAACTTCTCTGTAACTCCAAATTAAGGACGGCGTGAAATGAAAACTTTATTTTATTTAGCGGTTATTTTTTTACATCTCGGAGTGGCGGCAGTTGATGGAAAAACTCAAAACTATCGGTCACCCGGTAAACCTCAAGCGCCGATAGAGTTAGATTATCAGCCTTTCACAAAGCCATTAGTCGCAGGCCAAAGGGCACAGCTTGAGTTGCGCTTTAAAGTTGCTCAAGAAGTTGAGCAACTATCGGTAGAAACCAGTGAAAGGACTGACCAGGCGGTTCTTCAAAAGACTGGCGTGAAACATCTGAAAGTTGCTCAAAATGGCCTTTCTGAAGCAATGTCTGTCGGCATCTCCGTTCCTAAAAACGGAATTTATTATATTAGTGTTATTGCTACAACCGACACAGCCGGTCAGAAACTATCACGCACCTTTGCGATACCAGTGATTGTCGGTAAAGCCGATTGGGATGCTTACTTGAAGCCAGATGGTGAATTGACTAAAGATCACAATGGACGGCGCATCTTAGTGCAACCAGCGCACGAAACGATACAAGACTAGTTGATCAATTTCGAGAAGGCGATATGCTTGTGATACAAGTTTATCGCCTCAATTGAAGTTGCCAAAAAATATATGTCGTCTACGCTCATTTTCCGTTTAATCTTACTTGCTGTTTCATTGGTGATGATACCAGTAGAGGCAAGCGTCGAAGATGCTTGGCCGAAGTTCATTCAACCAATGATTCCGAAGATTAACGCCCGTTTGCCTAAAGCACAGACGGCATCGCCTAACGTTAGTTCGTCTTTGACTAACAAACCCGTGGTCATCATCATCATCGATGATATTGGCGACAACTATCGCTTAGGAAAGCGAGCCACTGATTTACCGGTAGCGGTTAATTTAGCGTTTCTTCCGCGTACTCCTTTTGCTGCGAAACTGGCTAATCGTGGGTTTAAAAACGGACACGACATCATGCTGCACTTGCCGATGGAGTCGACCACGCGTAAAGACTTATTGCGTGACGAAGCGTTAACGCAAGACTTAACGACACAAGAGTTGGAGCAAAAATTCTTACAGAATTTAGCCGAAATACCTCATGTACAGGGTTTTAATAATCATATGGGAAGCTTGTTAACGGCGATGCCCGATCAAATGAATTGGTTAATGACGGTTGCGGCAGAGCAAGATCTGTATTTTGTCGACAGTCGTACCACGGCGAAGTCTGTGGCATTGCAACAAGCAACCTCAAAAGGTATTGCTGCGTTAGGGCGAGACGTGTTTCTTGACCCAGTGGGTGATCAAGTAAGTGTCGAAAATCAACTCACTCGTGGTTTACAAATTGCTCAGCGCAAAGGAATGGTCATTATGATTGGTCACCCTTACCAAAACACCATGGAAGTATTAGAGCGGCTATTGCCAAATTATCGAGATCAATTTCAGTTTTTAACGGTCTCTGATTATTTGGGGCAGCAAAAGTTACTCGCTCAGAATAGCTCGACCACGGGAAACAAGCATCAATAGGCGGTTTATTTGCGTGAATAATGCGCAAATAACATACGGTTTTTTGCTTTCTGCAGGGCTACCCGTTTAAGATGCTTAATCGATAAGAACATCAATAATAGACAGATAACAAGACTTTATTATGCATAAATTAATTAGACTAACGGCAGTTGCTTCGGCAACGTTTGCACTTTTGCATGGTAGTGGCATTGAAGCCAAGCTGCAGGAAAAACAATCCAATGTTCTTTACCCCGAAAGTTTTGGTGAAGTAACCCTTCAGTCACATCAGATGAAAGCTGGTTCACTCGAAGAGCAAGCCGGTATGGTTGTGCAAACGTTGAAAAATGCAGGAGTAATTGCACAGAATGAATCTTTGTCTTTACTCAAGAAAAGTAGCAGCTTGAATGGACATCACTATTATTTTCAACAAACGGTTAACCAAGTACCGATTTACGCTCAAGGGCTCGTAGTTTCTTTAGACAAGTCACACCAGAAAGTTGTGCGAGTCCATAATCGTCTAATTAACATTGGTGCGTTTAAAGTCGATGTACCCTCCTCTGACTTAGATTCTAAAACTGCACTGCAAAAGTCTTGGGACTTTTTCCAACCAACCGGTGAGTTGACGGCCTACCCTGATTCAAAACTGGTATATGTTATCCGTGGTAAGCAGCTGACTTTAGCCTACCAAGTCGACTTGTCGTTGACGGAACCACAAGGGAGTTGGCGTCAATTCGTCGCCGTAAACACCGGTAAAGTACTGAATACGACAAGGCTCGATACGCCTAAAAAGATTACGGCAGACAGTTATGGTTTCGGCGGTAAAGTTCAAGCTCGAACGGCAATGAGTAAAGTAACGAATTTAAAGGATGCATTATCTCGCTTTTCTTCGACAGCAAAACCTCAAACTGCCAAAGAGCAAGCGACCCAGCGTTTACTCGTCGATGGCACCGCCTTGGTATTTGATCCGGACCCAAGAACCGCGCTGAATGATGAGACGTTAAGTAATCGTTCCACCGAAGCAGAGTTTGACCCTGCTTATGTTAGCCGCCCTCTAAGAGACATTGATTTCAACGATACCGATGGTATTTATTCACTGGTGGGGCCATGGGTGCAAATCGTTGACTTTGAAGCGCCAGCGACTCGTCCAACCACGACTAATGATGGTCAGTGGACGGGCAAACGCGGCGAAGCTCAGTTCTATGATGCCATGAGTTATTACCACATTGATGAAAATCAACGGCATTTACAGGCGCTCGGTTTTAGTGGTGATAAAGCCATTCAAAATGGCTCTATTGAAGTCGACGCCGATGCCGTTAGTGGTGATGACAATTCCTACTATGACCCGATCAATAATCGGCTAGCGTTTGGTCATGGAGGTGTTCCTGATAATGAAGATGCCGATGTCATCATTCATGAGTACGGTCATGCCATACATTCCGATATTAATCCGATGTGGGGTGGCGTAGACACAGGTGCGATTGGCGAAGGTTTTGGAGATTATTGGGCTGGTTCTTACACTTATGCAAAAACCAATGGCCAGACCTTCTTTCCTGAGTGGGTATTCACTTGGGATGGACATAATGATATTTGGCCTGGACGAGTGATGAACCGAACCTCGTATCGTTATGATCCCAATGAAACCTACGGAGCGCATGAAGCTATCGACGGTATTCCCGATTATGCCGATGAGCTTTGGTCAACACCTTTGTTTCAGTCAATGGTCGAGTTAACCGATGCTGGCTATAACAAAGATGAGGTTGATCAAATTATTATTGAGGCTCAGTTTGGATTAGGTTTTGGAATATCCATGCCCGATATGGCTGACTCCATCGTACGTACCGCGTTTGCTATGTTTCCCAATGAGTCGCACGCGAGTGTGTTTTTCAATTGGTTTAAACAGATGAACATCTTACAAGAACAGCCTTTGTCAGTAGCCGAGGTTGTTTATGAGAATGCCGGGTTTAACGATGTCGCTGACCCAGGTGAGACGATTGAGATAAAAATTCCTTTAGCCAATCCCAATCTTTTCGCAGCGACGGGTGTCGCTGGCACCTTATCTTCGCAAGACGCCAATGTTGTGATTCAGCAAAATACCAGTGACTTTGCGGATATCGGTGCATTCGAAACGGTTGCGAGTACCGACAATTATGTTCTAACCATTGATGATGCTCTTGCGTGTGGCAGCCAAGTGGCGTTGAACTATGCGGTCACGGGCCAGTTAGCGACAGACCCAGCACAAACCATTACAGAGAACTACGATTTAGAGTTACCTGTAGGGTCTTTCTCGCTGGTGTCAAACAATCAAACGACGAGTCAAGCCATTCCTGATAATGACGCCAATGGAGTTCGTTCGACGCTGTCTATTTCTGGCGCAGGGAGTGTGATCGATCAGCGCTTTCGAGTGTATGTCGATATTACTCATACCTATCGCGGCGATCTTCAGCTCTCTTTGACGTCGCCTGAAGGGACAACCGTTATTTTGAAAGCTCCCGATGGTGATGAAGCGGTCGCGAATTTAGTGGGTTATTTCCCGACGGATTTTCTTAGTGCTGAAAACCTCAATGCTTTCGATGGCGAGAATTTGAATGGAGAATGGCAACTAGCCATTACGGATAATGCGGCAGAAGATGTTGGAACGCTGAATGAGTGGGGCATTGAGTTGTCTTCTCCTGCAGTATGTGAGCAAACAGCGATTTTCCCAGAAAATATCGTGTTCGTAACTGCTGGCGTCAATAATGCTGCTGATCCTGGTGAGACCGTCGAGTTTCAAGTGCCGATTACCAATCCAACCACCTATTCTGCGACCGCTATCTCAGCAACGGTGACGGCGAAAAATAATACGGTAGTCGTTTCTCAAGCGACCAGCGAATACAACAATATCGACTCCGCAGCGACGGTGAGTAATACAAACAACTTTGTCATGTCACTCGATGAAATTGTGGCGTGTGGAAGTCGGGTTGCGGTGACTTTTGATATCACTGGAGAATTGTCGACCAATCCTGCACAGCCAATTTCTGAAACCTACGATGTTGAATTCATAACCGGTACTCGAGCCGTAAACAGTGGGCGTTCAATTCCTAATGTCGCCATTCCTGACAATGATACGAGTGGCGTCCGTTCAACTCATGCGATAAGCAATGCGGGCGACTTAATCGATGATAATTTCCAAGTATTTGTCGATATTTCTCATACCAATGTTTCGGAATTGACGTTGCTGTTAACCTCTCCAGAAGGAACAGAAGTGGTGCTTCAAGCGGCGAACACGACTAACCGAACCGGCAATTTAACAGGCTCTTTTCCAGCTGATTATGAGTCTCAAAGTGACTTGAGTGTTTTTGAAGGAGAAGATTTAAATGGCGACTGGACATTAACCGTGATTGACAGTTCTGCCACTGAAACGGGCACTTTAAATGAATGGGGATTTAACTACTCATCGCCTTCGACCTGTGAAGACATTCCAAACAGAGACGACGAGCGTCGTGAAAACTCCCGTGAAATTTTGTATGCACTGGCGGCTGTATTGTTAGTGGGAGTGAACGTAGGAAGCTCACAAGGGTTGCTGTTATTGTTGTTATTGCCAGCCTTGGCGAGAAGACGACGTCGTTAGAATGATTAAAACCCGGCATTCGCCGGGTTTTTTTTGCCTCTGAAATTTAAAAATGTAAGTAAATACGTAAATGAACGACTAAAGCTTTTGATAATAAATTGGCTAATAAGAGGATGTGCCATGGAAACTGTTTTTCTATTTATTCTTGGATTATTGATCGTGCTATTGCTCATGGGGGTAAAGCAGGTTAAGCAAGGGTATCAGTACAATATTGAACGCTTTGGACAGTTTAAACGCTCATTAAGTCCTGGATTACATTGGATCACGCCATTGATTGAGCAAGTGGGTGCCAAAGTTAATGTGATGGAGCAAGTGTTGGATATTCCAGAGCAATCGGTTATTTCGCAAGACAATGCGACCGTGACGATCGATGCGGTGTGTTTTTATCAGGTGATTAACTCGGCCAAAGCCACCTACGAAGTTAATGATTTAACCCGTGCGATGCAAAACTTGGTAATGACCAATATTCGAACCGTGCTAGGAAGCATGGACTTAGACGAAATGCTTTCAAAGCGAGATCAAATTAATGCGCGCATTTTAACGATTGTTGATGAAGCGACCAATCCTTGGGGCGTAAAAGTTACCCGTATCGAAATAAAAGATATTCTGCCGCCACGTGATTTAGTGGATGCGATGGCACAACAAATGAAAGCTGAGCGAATTAAACGCGCTCAAATTCTAGAGGCGCAAGGGCAAAAACAATCTGAAATTTTAAAAGCAGAGGGTGCGAAGGAAGCGGAAATTCGTCGAGCAGAAGGTGAACGACAAGCCGCCTTTTTAGAAGCAGAAGCTCGTGAGCGTTTAGCGGAAGCCGAAGCGAAAGCAACCGAAGTCGTTTCTGTGGCAATCGCGAAAGGTGACATCAATGCGATTAATTATTTCGTTGCGCAAAAGTACGTTGAAGCGATGGCTCAGTTCGCGCAGTCTCCGAATGAGAAACTGGTCTTTATGCCAATGGAAGCATCGGCAATGATTGGCTCTATCGGTGGTATTGCAGAGTTAGCTAAAAACGCATTTAAATCGAACTAGCTGAGTTCTTAATCCGGTTTAAGGAGGCATTATGGGAGAGCTGTTTAGTCAAATTGAGTTCTGGCATTGGCTAAGTTTCGGTTGTGTGTTGCTTATTTTAGAAATGCTAGCACCAAGCACCTTGTTCTTGTGGATGGGGGTGTCGGCTATTTTTGTTAGTTTTCTCGAGTGGTTGATGCCCAACATGAGCTGGCAGATTCAGTTTTTAGTGTTTGGTATCATGTCGCTAGTCAGTTTTTTTGCTTGGCGCTACTGGTCAAGAATCAAAGGGTTAGACAAGTCTGACGATGAATATGCCACTTTAAACCAGCGTTCGGCCGCTTTGGTTGGACGTAAAGCGGTGCTAGCCGATGCTTTGCAGAACGGGCATGGTCGCATTCAACTTGATGACACTTATTGGCGAGTCGAAGGCGAAGACTGTCCAGCGGGTACGCAGGTTCAAGTGACGGGTGTCGACGGTGCCACGCTTTTGGTAAAGCCCGTTGAGCAGGTGGTTAAGACTGCCGATTAAACAGCCGTTTCTGCCAATCGGGTCGTTTAACAATCCTTGCACAGGGGTAAGTTACATTATCTCTGTGCAATATAACTTTCGGAAAACCAAGTAGTTACAGCTTTCTTTGCACCTGCCTGAAATTTTGCGCATAATGCCTCCCCAACGCGTTATCTTTACACGACGAAAATAAGAGATCATGGAATCAATAATTGAATTTTTAATCGGTCACCCGTATCTATCAGGCGCTTGGACTGTGGTCGCAGTCTTATTGTTAATTGCGCAATTTCAGCACATGCGAAACGGTGTTAAGTCCATCGTACCTCAGCAAGTCACCCACCTAATCAATAAAGAAGATGCTTTGGTGATTGATATGCGAGCGATTGCTGATTTTAATAAAGGCCATATCGCGGGCTCAAAAAATATTCCGCAATCAAAACTCGACTCAAGCGAAAAAGAGCTTGAAAAGTATAAAAACACACCCATTATCATGGTTTGTGCCAGTGGTGTAACGGCCGGACCTGCAGCTTCTAAGCTAAAGAAAGCTGGGTTTGAGCAAGTTTTTCGACTTGCCGGCGGGTATCAATCTTGGGTAGGCGAAAATCTGCCTGTGGTACGTAGCTAGTCGGTACCAGTTGCCAATTTAGGGATAGTCATCGGAGTCGATGACAAACAGTAGACCTTTTTGTTCAGAAACAACCCTGTTCTGCGACATTAATTGTCTAGTAAAAACACAGTCCATTAGAAAAATTAAGAGAGTAAGTTATGACAGATCAAGTAGATATTAAATCAGAAGGCACTGAGGGCGCGGCTCAAACTCCTGAGGGTATTCAAGTTGCCATTCAACGAATTTACACCAAAGATATTTCTTTTGAAGCACCAAACGTTCCAGAGATTTTCCAAGATCCAGACTTCAAGCCAGAAGTTAAAATGGAATTGAATAGCCGTTCACGAAAGTTAAGTGACGATGTGTTTGAAGTTGTTTTAAGTGTAACCATGACCGCTGCACAGGGCGAAAAAACCGGTTTTCTAGTTGAAGTACAACAAGCAGGTATTTTTGGTCTTAAAGGGTTGAATGACGCGCAGTTACACCGCATTTTGAGCACATATTGCCCTGAAACCTTATTCCCATACAGTCGCGAGACGATTTCTAATTTGGTGACTAAAGGCGGTTTCCCTCCAATGTATTTAACGCCAGTAAACTTTGATTTGTTGTACCAACAACAATTAGAACAGGCACAACAGCAAGCGCAACAGCAAGCTGGTGGAGCTGAGAACGCAGCTGCGGAATAATCTTGTTGTTTGCAACGAGACGATTTTATGACAAAGCCTGAGCAGTTTTCACCGATAGCGGTTCTTGGTTCCGGTTCATTTGGAACTGCTCTGGCTATTTTACTGGCCGGAAATGGCAACCCCACTCGACTTTGGTCGCGTGACGCTGAGCAAGTAGCGCTGATGCAGCAGCAGCGTTGCAATGCCAAGTATCTTCCTGATGCTCCCTTCCCATCGACACTAGAGGTGACGTCTGATCTCGCTCAGGCACTTGATGGTGTTCGTGACATTCTTATCGCAACTCCCAGTCATGCCTTCTCTGAGTCGCTGAAAAACATTAAACCTTTGGTTGGCAACGATGTTCGTTTAGTGTGGGCTTGTAAAGGTTTAGAGCCCGGAACTGGACGCTTTCTGCACGAGTTGGCTGCTGAAATGTTTGGCGCTTCGACGCCTATGGCGGTGTTATCTGGGCCAACGTTTGCGAAAGAGTTGGCAACCGCCATGCCGACCGCTATCACCTTGGCATCGAACAATGAGACGCTTACCAACGATATGACCGAACGATTGGTCAACAGCGCGTTTCGTGTGTATACCAGTGATGATTTGATTGGTGTTCAGTTGGGCGGTGCGTTAAAGAATGTTGTTGCCGTCGGTGCTGGTATTGCTGATGGCATGGGGTTTGGTGCGAACGCGCGAACGGCGCTGATTACTCGAGGCCTCGCTGAAATTCAACGGTTAGGGCTCAAACTTGGTGGTAAACCAGAAACCTTTCAAGGCATGGCCGGGTTGGGTGATTTAATCTTAACCTGTACCGACAACCAATCTCGAAACCGCCGTTTTGGTCTAGCTTTAGGGCATGGCGTCGGGGTGGAGCAAGCGATAGAAGAAATTGGTCAAGTGGTCGAAGGGGCCAAGAATGCTCACCAAGCGGTACTCTTGTCTGAGAAATACAATGTCGATATGCCTATTTCACAAGCTATTTACCGAATCGTTCATGAAGGCGCTGACCCGGTTCAACAGGCCTATGAGTTGCTAGGGCGTGATTTAAAACAAGAAGGGCAATAAGTTATGAACTACCTGATTTCTTCGATCTTAGCGATTGCCGCTGCAGTAGCGGGTTACTTTTGGGGTCTTAATCAAGGGCAAGCAAAAGCGCAAGAAACACAAAGTCAACTCGATATTAGCCGTCAAACACAACAATTGGGTGAGCATATTCAATACCTCACGTTGACTCAGCAAAACAAATTGCCTGATTTAGAAATGCTGCTCAAGACACGAATGGTTGCTCAAAAAGTTCAATTAAAGGCGTTGTCGGAAACGACGTCTTACCAGAAAAACATGGTTGACAGTACCGTGGCTACCGCCGACCAGTTGCTACAGCATCCGAAAGACGATTAACACGGCGTCAACTGCTGAGTTATTTCTTCCAATCGTTTAAGCTGGCTCCATCAGTTTAGGGCTGTTTATTCGTTTTTTTTCGACTACTATTAATTCATTATTAGTCGAATAAAGCTTCCTATTGAAACCGATAATTTTTATTATTTTTTGCCTGCTGCTTAGTTCTGGGGGAGCCTTCGGTAACACCGTTGAGTTAACCAATGCTGATTCAGTCGATGTCGGTGATCAATATGAGATTGTGGCAGTGCCCAATCCGATAACCTTTGAGCAGTTGCAAGCCTCGCCTAATTTATCTTGGCAACCACTCCAAGCCGGGCACACATCGCTCGGTGTTATCAGTCAACAGCATTGGCTGAAATTGACAATAGAAAATCAATCTAACGAGATCAATTGGTTATTTACTCTAAAAAATGGGACCATGCGTCGCGTCGAGGTCTGGGCTCTGTTTAGTGATGGTCGACAGCAAAAAAAGATTTTAGGAGCCGATTACCCGGCGAAGGTTAATCGTGAATATTGGGGGCCTGGCCTAAATTTCTCTCTTCGTATTCCTACCGGCGAATCTGTTCAATTTTTTATGAGTACCTCGCATCGTGGTGTCTTCGATGTCAGTTCTCGTTTGGAGCCGGTTGCAATAGGGGCACGCAACAATGCCTATTTATTTGGGCTAGATATGTTTGTTTATGGCTTGCTCGGTATGTTGATTATTTATCACTTACTCATGTCGATTTCTGGATTGGATCGTTTGCAATTAAGTTACATGGCATTTATTTCCTCTGTGGTGATGTTTTTTCTCTTTCTTGATGGTTACCTATTTGTTTTATTTCCTCGAGACATACACATAGTCTTGGCAGCTGGCCAAATGTCGATTGTTCTTGCTTCAATGTGCGCGTTAATTTACATGCGACAATTTATCTCTATCGAACGCTATTCGGAACCGATGAACCAAGGTCTTCTATTGCTTCTTGCTATTGATGGTATGTGGCTAGTTGCGCGCAGCGTTATCAGTTCCGAAGATTATATTCAGGGCTCTATGTTGTTGATGTTGCTTCATAGTCTATTGATTTTTGGCCTCAGTGCTTACCTAGGTTTTATTAAGCGTGATTTATTTGCTAAATACTTTTTTGTTGCATGGTTAATTTGGTGTCTTTGGGGTGTGTATGTCATCTTAGGAATTTTCGACTTGTTTAGTATTTCTTTAGACAACAAATGGTTGATGTTTAAGGTTGCGATTGTTAGTCACTTTTGTGTAATGTCTTGGTTTCTCTCGCTACGTGTTAGTCAACTGAAACGAGAGCATGCAACGGCATCTGCACAAAACCAAGCTAAGAGTCAATTACTCGCACGAGTTAGTCATGAAATGCGCACCCCACTCAATGGCATTATTGGCGTTTCAAAAATTCTTAATGATCATATTCAATCAAGCGAAGGTAGAAAGCTGAATCAGATTATTCGAGGCTGTGGCAATAGCTTACTGACTTTAGTTAATGATCTACTCGAAATGTCAAAGTTGAATTCTGAGCATTATACTCTGCAAGTAAGAAATGTAGACATTCAATCGGTGGTACGCGAGCTTTGGGAAACTTTCGAATTGAGGTTTGTCGAGAGCGAGCTGACTGGAGAGTTAGAAATTTCTGAGAATGTTCCGTCAATTGTTGCTCTCGATGTTGAGCGGTTAAAGCAGGTCTTAGCCAATATCTTAGAAAATGCTTTGAGCTTTACTGCGACGGGATCAATCAAACTCATGCTTGATGCCGATCCTAAGGCGTTATTAATCGCGGTCAAAGACTCTGGAGAAGGGATGGATCAGGAGCAAATTGCACGGCTTTTTGAACCCTTTAATGCAGATTATTTAGCCACTAAAGAAGGTGCGAAGCAGGTAGGTTTAGGATTACATATTACGCGTGAAATCTTAAACCGGTTGGGCGGTAAAATAGCGGTCGAGTCACAAATTGGAAAAGGGACTTGTGTGTATTTAAGTATTCCTTATCTCTCAGAGCAAAAAGTTTCATCTACTATCGAAAGTAAAATGTCCTCCGCAGGACAGCACTTGAACTTGTTAGTCGCAGAAGACAATAAAGTTAATTTTTTGGTATTAAAAAGTATTGCGATGAAATTAGGACATGAACTTTTTCATGCCGAGAATGGTAAAGAAGCTTTCGAGTATTATGTGGATCATGCGGCAACGATTGATGCCATATTAATGGATTGTGAAATGCCGGTTTTAAATGGTTATGAAGCCGCTAAGATGATTCGCGATTTCGAAATGAAACAACAGTTGCCGCGAAAGCCGATCATCGCTGTCACCGCGAATGTATTTGAAGAACACTTTGAAACAATTAAAAAAGCTGGAATGGATGAGCAGATTAACAAGCCCTACAGCGACCATGAGTTGGTCACTGTATTAGAAAAATTAGTACCACAAAAGACCTAATGTAACTGGTTTAGCCCTCTTGGTTCAGCCATCTTGGTTTAGCCCCAATGGATTAGCACTAGACATCGACTTATATATTATTCGATAAATCATAGCTATGCAGAAAGAACTCGGCATATAAAACCTTTGATATAACGAGTTTCTTGAATGGCCGGGTGAATTGGGTGATCAGGGCCTTGATGACACTGCTCTATTATTTGCACTCGCTTATCTAAGTGCCTTCCTGCCGCTCGCAATACATCCTGCAGTTCGTGTTCTTTTAAGTGCATTGAACACGATGCTGAAAGTAATATACCGTCGCGGCTAAGTAAGCGCATCGCTGCTTCATTAATTTTTCGATATGCGTTTAGGCCTGCTTTATGATCTTTCTTACGTTTTATAAACGCTGGTGGGTCGACAATAATAACGTCAAACCGCTCGTCGTTTTGCTTCAGTTGTTTTAGCGCAGTCAGTGCGTCACCTTCCACACAGGTGAGTCGTTCGGCACAGTGATTGAGTTCGGCGTTTTGTTCTAATTCATCGAGCGCTTTTGCCGATATATCGACCGACCAACACTCTTCAGCGCCGTGTTTGAGCGCTTGAATTCCAAAAGCACCAATGTAGGCAAAAACATCAAGCACGCGTTTACCCTGAACATAGCGATTAATTTGTTGCCGACTTTGACGGTGGTCGTAGAACCATCCCGTTTTTTGACCATCGTGAGGATGAATAGTGAATGCTGTTTGATTTTCTTCAATGGTAATGGCTTTTGGTGTTTCGCCAAATCCTTGTCGATTTTCGCGGTCGAGTGATTCAGCGGTTCGCGCATTGGTGTCATTACGGAACAAAATGGATGTTGGTTTGCAGACCTTTTGCAATGCCTCGGAAATTTCTTGAGTAAAGTTTTCCATACCTGCAGTGGTCACTTGAACCACAAGGTGCTCGCCAAAACGATCGACGATTAGACCGGGTAATTCATCGCTTTCACCGTAGACTAAACGGTAGAATGGCTTGTCAAAAAGACGTTGGCGCAGAGACAATGCAATATTAAACTTGTGGACGAAAAACGATTTGTCGATAGGTTGGTCACTGGAACGGTTCAACAATCTAGCGCACAGTAAGTTATTTGGGTTAATGTAGCCTACGCCTAAAGTCTTGCCAGTTGATTGAACGATGTTAACCAGTTCTCCGGCTGAAAAACTAGCCAAGGGAGAGCGTTGAGTATCTATCTCATTGCTATAAATCCATAGGTGCCCATTTTTGATGCGCTTTTCTTCGTTCTTTTTTAGGTATAGATTCGCTAAACTCATGGGTGCTTCAGAACCAGTATCAATATATTGGACATTGTAACAATCAATACAGGGATTAGACTATGACTGCGAAGTTATTAATTTCCGTTTTTGGCGATGATCGACCGGGTATCGTCCAACGTTTGTCAGAAGTGGTTCGAAATCAGGGGGGAAACTGGTTAGAGAGTCGCTTATCGCACCTAGGTGGAAAGTTTTCAGGATTAATCTTAGCCGAGTTTCCGGCAGAGGCTATTGATGTTGCCTGCAACCAATTGAACACACTCAGTGAGCTGACACTCGACATACGAGCAGAGTTGTTGGCTGATGATTCAGCGAACAAGCAACGCATTGATATCGAGGTCATTGGCAATGATAAAGCAGGCATTATTCATGAAATCACCGATACATTATCTCGCTCTTTAGTGAATGTAGAGGCGCTGGACAGTCAGATTGAAGCCGCGCCTATGTCAGGCGGCGATATTTTTCGAGCCAATATTGTGGCAGGTATGCCTGAATCTATCGATATTGCCGACATTCAAGAAGCCTTGGAGTCGATTGCAGCTGATCTAATGGTCGAGCTAACCATTCGATCGTCTTAGAACCGGAGTATTGAGATTGAAAGCAAAAGCTATATTTAAACAATCATTGATTGGTGGACTGCTAGTGGTGATGCCGCTAGTCATTTTGTTTTTCGTGTTTCGCTGGTTGTTTTTCTTTGTGACGGATCTGATTCAGCCAGCCACAGATTGGATGACCCAGCATTACCCTGTTCCAGAGCTGGTCGCTGATTTTTTGGTGGTGATCTTAATTACCCTAGCGTGTTTTATGATTGGAACACTGGTATCGACAACCATTGGTAAATGGCTGCACAGTCGGTTTGATCAATATCTCGTTAAATTGGCTCCGGGTTATCGAATAATCAAAGAAATAATCAGTCAATTTATGGGTGATCCCGAGTCTTCTCCATTTTCGAAAGGCGAAGTCGTACGAGTCAAATTATTTGGTGTTGATTGTCCCACCACAGTGACGGCGATTACGACGGCGCGGCACCAAAATGGCTTAGTCACGATATTTATGCCAACCGGACCGAATCCTACTTCTGGGAATATTTATCATGTACCCGCGGAGTTGGTTGAAGTCGTCCCGGGAGCCTCCGTCGAAGCCATGATGAGATCCATTATCGCTTGCGGTGCTGGTAGCGATAAGTTGTTTGTTGAATTGGATCAGTCGGCGAAAGCATCCGACTAAAAATTGACCGGTTTCACAGCCTTTTTTGGCGAATTTCGGTACATTGGAGAACTGTAGCCAATCCGTTGCTGCAATTATATCGATGCCGCAAACTTGTGAAACTAGGAAAGCATGATGGATAATCAAGCATGGGCCAGTCAAGCTAATCGAGCAATGGTAGAAGATATTGTATTAGAAAGTCCGCAGCAAGCGGTGGATCTGCTAACACCTGCACCAGAGGTGGAGCGGCATATTGAATATGAGCTGGAGCTGGTGCCCAAGTTCTCGCCATTTTCTTATCGCTTTCGGTTGTTCGATAAAAGCTTTATTGAAGTGCATCGGCAACATAAGTCAAAAGGGCTAGGTAAATCGGTCGCTTTCCACGTTGGGCTTCTTGAAGCCAAGCCGTTAAAAATTAAACGTACGGCTTGGGTAACCTTTATTGCTGCGATTGCTACTGGCATTGCTAGTGGCATTATGGCATTTGCCTTGGCCGATTACTTTCTAGCAGCGGGTACCGGTCTGTTCAGTCTGTTGTTGTTCTCTGCTTATTACTTTGGCTACCGAGAAGTGAGCCTGTTTCAATCTCGTTCTGGCAAAGCACCCTTGGTTATTCTTAATCATCGTTGTAAAGATAAGAAAAGTCTTAGAAACTTTATTACCAAACTAGAAGATAAAATTAAGACCAATACATTGCCCGCCTCCTCGCACTTTTTTGCCGAAGAAACTCGGTGGCATCGAACGTTGAACGAGCAAGGGTGGTTGAGTGATGAAGAATATCAAAAGGCCAGAAGTCGAATTCTGAAGCAGTTTAATCGTAAAGCGCCGAAATAATCTTTATTCCGTATCGGGCATGCGCAATAGCATGGCGACCCGTCGGTTTTTCTGACGACCTTCAGCGGTCTCGTTACTGGCAATCGGTTTAGTATCGGCATAACTTATGGCACGTAGACGATTGCCTTTCATTCCTTTGCCGACCAAATATTTGACAACACTCGATGCTCTTGCCGCGCCTAGCTCCCAGTTTGAAGGAAAGGTGTTGGTGCCTATCGGTTGATTATCGGTATGTCCTTCCACCAAAATGGTTCCCGCCGCCATTTCAAAAAGTGGTAGCAACTTATCGAGTACTTCTTGGCCCTCCGGTTTTAACTCTGCAAGACCTGAGTCAAAGAGCATTTGGTCGTCAATCTCAAGGGCGACAAACTCATCTTCGAGCGATAAAGCGATATCGTCTCGTAGTTTTAGAGTATCGAGTACTTGATGAATGCGTTCTTGCCAGTGCTGCAAAACGATACTGCTGCGGCCTTCCATTTCGAGCTGTCTCAAGGGCTCAATTTCGTCTTGTAACTTGGCGATGGTCTTCTGTTGCTTGTTGACTTGCGTCTGTGAAGTCACTAAATCATTGCTCGACATTGCCAACAACACAATAAACATCATGGTTAGCAATATAAAAACATCAAGATAAGGCAACAGCCAATTATCTTCACCATGGTGACTATGGCTTTTCGTGAGCAGTTGCTCGATGGGGTGAAGTTTATGTGGTTGATTGGTCATTGGAACGCCCTAGCGGTTATCGGTCGGCTCAACGCGATGCTGGAGTTCTCGATCGGCGTTTTGCACCATCCTGGCTGAACGCATGTTGGGCTCGTCAAGTTCGTCTAACTCTAATGGTTGGTGAAGTTCGTCTTCGTGTTGTGCGATAAAAGACTCGAGAGTCGCTTTGATAAATGACGGCGTACGTCTCTGGCTCATGAGGGTAATACCTTCCATCACCATCGTCATGAGCATGACCCGTTTCTCGGTACGTCTCTCTAGCTTGGTGGCGACCGGTTTGAAAATGAGGTTAGCGAGGAGTAAGCCGTAGAATGTTGTAACCAGTGCGATGGCTAAATGGAAGCCAATTTCAGAAAAGTTGCGGTTATCCATAATCGACAGCATATTGATCAGGCCTATTAAGGTTCCCAACATGCCAAAGGCTGGCGCATAGGTTGCCATGGACACAAACATTTGTGCTTCTGCTTGCTCTTGTGCGCGCAGGCGAGTAATTCGCCAATGTAATAGATCAATCACATCGGCCAAGGGTGTTTTATCGATGACCAGCTGTACACCGGTTTTTAAAAAGGTATTGTTGATCGACTGTAAATCATTTTCGACGCCGCGAATATCATCACGGAACCATTTGCGGGCTAGCTGTTCAATTTCGTCTACTTGGCCCTGAGCATCGACGTGATTATCATAAAGCACGATCCCAAGCAGCTTAAAGAGTCGGCCAAACTCTCTGAAAGGGTAACTAACCAAGGTCGCGGCGAGTGTACCGCCGAGTACGATAATTAAACCAGGGAGGTTTAAAAACGCGAGTGCGTCGATGGCTGTAAATGCGATTACAACAGCAACAATTGAAAGTCCGAAGAGGATCCCGAAAATAGTCGATAAGTTCACAGGCTATCCTTGTCTTGGTGTTCTTATTAGCCCTATCGGCGAAGAAATCGCCACCTTTAATAACAATATTAGTCGAAGTTTGCGAAATGTGATTAAATCAACCCCCTTTTTAGCCCAGCGAACGACATCAATTAAACGCGCAAGGAGTGTTCTTGGCATCGTCCATCATTGCTTACTTGAATCACCAGCCGACGCATCATAAGACCCTAGCACTGGCTATTCCGATGATTTTATCGAACTTAACCGTTCCGATTACCGGTTTGGTCGATACCGCAGTCATTGGCCATTTAAGTGATGCTCATTTTCTTGGAGCCACTGCGGTCGGCAGCTTGATCATAACGATGATCATGTGGGCGATGGGATTTTTAAGAATGAGTACAACGGGCTTAGCTGCTCAAGCGGCAGGTCAAGCAGAGTCTTATGCAATTAAGCAGTCTTTATACAATGCGGTCGCTGTCGCAATTACCCTATCATTAGTGATTTTAATCACTCAGTCGTTGATCTGGCAGGCGGCTATTGCCTTTATGCAAGCAAGTGATCAAGTCTTAAGTTTGGCTAAAAGTTATTATGATATTCGTGTCTGGTCGTTGCCCGCTCTGTTATTGCGATATGTTTTTGTTGGCTGGCTGCTTGGGCTGCATCGAGCTCGCTTGCCGCTGTTAATATTGGTGGTCAGCAATTTAATCAATATTGTTTTAGATATCTTATTTGTCGTCTACTGGGGCTGGGGAGTAGAAGGGGCGGCTTGGGCGAGCGTAATAGCAGACTACATAGGTTTAGCCGTTGGATTGGTGGTGATAGCGGCCATTATTCGAGGGCTGAAACCAGCGACCAATGAGCCGTCTTGGTTTCAACGTAAAGCGTTTTTACGAGTATTAGCGCTTAATCGAGATATCTTTATTCGTACCTTAGCATTAGAAGCCGTATTTTATGTTCAAACGTCGGTTGGAGGTAGTTTAGGAGACGTGGTTTTGGCGGCTAATGCCGTATTGATGAACTTTGTCATGATCATGGCTCACGGTCTTGACGGATTTGCCAATGCTGTGGAGGCAATGGCGGGCAGGGCCTTTGGGCAAGGCTTTCGACGCCGATTTTGGCGGTCAGTGACTGTGTCTGGATTTTGGTCATTATTATGTAGCCTGTTGTTTGCATTGGTTTACGCGTTGTTTGGTGATTCAATGATCGACTTAATGACTTCGATTCCCGAGGTAAACCAATTGGCGAAAGAATACTTGGTGTATTTGGTGTTTATACCAATAGTTGCCGTTTGGAGTTATTGGCTCGATGGCATCTTTATCGGAATTACCGAGATGAAAGCAATGAGAAATTCTATGCTCGTGGCCGTATTTTTGGTGTTCATACCACTAACCTTTACGGTAGAATTTATCTCAAATCATGGACTGTGGTTGGCGTTTTACGGATTTATGATTGTTCGAGCAGCGGGCTTAGCTTGGTACTTAAATCGACTGCCGCTCACTTTCAATGAACAAAGGGTATAGCCTAAGTAAGCGAAACGGACCGGATTTAATTTAACGGATTTATTTCTACGCCAAGATTAATGTTTAAAAGTAAACGATGTTGTTAGGAGTTGCTAAGCAATGTTGAAGCAATTTGTCGAAAATGTACGCTTCCAAAATTTTATTATCGCAATCATTGTAATTAATGCAGTGATTTTAGGGTTAGAAACGTCTCCACAAGTAACCTCTAAGGTTGGTGGTCTACTCACCGTAATAGACACTATCATTCTTGGCATCTTTGTTATTGAAATAACCCTTAGACTCTACGTTTACCGATTTAAGTTCTTTCGAGACCCATGGAGTTTATTTGATTTTTTTGTGGTGGTCGTTTCATTAATCCCAGCGAGTGGTCCCTTTGCGATTTTACGAGCACTCCGTGTATTGCGAGTTCTGCGATTAGTTTCAGTAGCGCCGAGCATGCGGTCGGTCGTTTCAGCTTTGATTCAGTCGTTACCGGGCATGGGAGCAATTGTTGCATTACTTAGTTTAATTTTTTATGTGGCCGCGGTTATGGCAACAACATTATTTGGAGAAAACTTTCCTGAATGGTTTGGTTCTTTAGGGAATAGTTTATATACGCTGTTTCAAATTATGACGCTAGAAAGCTGGTCAATGGGTATTGTACGCCCAGTGATGGAAAAGCAACCAATGGCTTGGTTGTTCTTTGTTCCTTTTATTTTAATCGCAACGTTCACCATGCTTAATTTGTTTATCGCCGTTGTTGTTAACGCAATGCAAACTAAGCATGAGATGGAGCAAGGTAAAAGTGACCGAGAAGTCATAGAAGAAGCGCACGACGAACGGGAAATTCTCTATCGAGAAATCATGCATTTGCGCAAAGAAATGCGTGTGTTGAATAAAAAGTTAGAAGGTTCGAAGGTTAATACCGAAAAGTGAACATAGCAATGTCTGTTGAAGTTTATTTGCCGCCAACGGTTGAAGCAGACATGCCAGCCGTTAAGCGAGAAAAATTGGGTAAAACCTTATCGATTATTGCAGTTATTTTACAAATTGGAATAATCGGCGGGTTAACCACGTCATTAATATTGATGCTACAGCTGTTTCAGTCAATCACACTGAACGGTAGCGGTGATGCTGGACGAATGAGCATGGGTCTCAGTGGTGCATTAGTGCCTTTGCTTCTCGGTATGATTGTTGCTCTTCCGGGTCTTTTTATTGCTTCAATTGCTTTATTTGTTTCGAGCTATCGCTCTAAATACACAAACATCTACTTCACGATTTCAGGCATATTTTGGTGCCTTGCCATACCGGTCGGTACTTTGTTTGGTTTAATATTTTTAGTCATACTGATCATAAAATGGCGCCCCAACCGTTCAAAATGATTTATTAATGACAAGAAAAAATCATTGAGCAAAATCTTGTCGACCAATAGATTCCGCAATGAATTAAACTTGAGCGTTAAAACCATTTCTTACGTTTGAGATAAATTATTTCAATCACTGCGATTACCAGCAGTATCGAACAGAAAGTCCAAAATGCTCGGTCAGACTCCACACCTGGCATTCCGCCAATATTAATACCTAGCAAGCCGGTTAAGAATGATATCGGTAAAAACACCGCCGTTATAATCGAAATTAAATAGAGGTTGCGATTAACCTTTTGAGTGAGTTGATTGTCTTCTCTGGTCTCTAACATCTGACAGCGCTCACGCAGCAAGGCTAACTCTTCAGCTTGATAAGTGATGTTGTCTTCTATCTCAAAAAGCTGCTCTTTTAGATCGTCTGAGGCCCAACTGCAGCTAATTTGTGAAAGCTTTTTAAATACATCTTGCTGCGGAGAGATGTAACGCCAAAGTCGCGCTGCGACTTTGCGAATATCTTCTACTTTATGAAAGTTAATCGCCTGATCTTGCTCCGCTTTCTCTTCGATATCATCAAGTTGATTCGCGAGTTGAATAATTTGACTTTCAATTCTAAGAACGATCTCGTTTAGAAGCTTGGCAAACAGTTCTTCAACATCGAGTGTTGTATCAATGCTTAATGATTGTCTAAGTTCAGATATGGCTTGCAATTTTCTATTTCGGAAACAGATTAGCTTTTGGCCATCGAAATATATTCGCAAGCTGACCATGTCTTGTGGTTCGGAGTTTGGGTTGAGGTTAATACCGCGAATAAACAATAATAATTGCTCATTCTTGGTTATCCAAAGACGTGGGCGAACATCTGGGTCAGTTAATGTAGCACCATGAGTTTCCGATAAACTTAACGTATCGATGATACGATCGGCTAATATTTTATCGCGATAATTAACAACCGCCCAAAGCGTTTTTTGCTCAGCATCAAATTGAGAAAACTCTGACGAAATCCATTGTGAATCTCGAGTGAAGTAAAATGATTCTCCAGCCGACATAAACTACTCCTTACGTGTATCATCGCTGCGAATATGCAGATCGCGTTGTGGAAAGGGTATTTCGATATTGTTCTCTCGAAAAGCCGCATCGATTGCAAAGTTCAATTCACTGCGAACCTTATGAAGGTTAGCAATATCGTGCAAGAAAGCGCGAATTTCGAAATCAAGGCTACTGTCACCAAAGTTGCTAAAGATAATATGAATTGGGTAGCGATCTTGATCTTGAATTAAATCGGAATGATTGCTTGCAATGTTAAGTAATATCTCTTTGACTTTGTCGGTAGGGCTACCGTAAGCGACGCCAACCGGAATTTTAATCCGACCAATTCGATCGTTTAACATCCAGTTGGTCACTTGATTGGTAATCAAATCAGAGTTAGGAACAATAATGTCTGCTCGATCGAAGGTTTGAATTTCTGTGGCTCGAATACTGACTTTTTTAACCAAACCTTCCGTCGAACCAATAACAACCCAATCGCCTTTTTTGATTGGACGTTCTATCAGTAAAATTAGCCCGGATACGAAATTACTCACGATATTCTGTAGGCCGAAACCAATACCAATTGAAAATGCGCCAGCAACCAACGCAAGGTTCTGCACGCTAAAACCAGCAATGGATAGGGCGACTAGTGCAGAGGTCACGACTGCACTGTACCAAAAGATAGCCGCCATAGCTTCGTTGGCATTGCTGTCATTATTGCGAGTGACGCGATGCTCTAAAAAAGATTGCAGTATTTTTGACAAACTGAGCAGAAGACCAAAAATCACGATGCCAGTGACTAATGAGTAGATCGATATATTTATCGTGCCAATCGAAAAGTCATTTTTAATTGCAAAAGCGAGTTGGTCTGAATAATACAAAGGTAATCCAAGCAGTGGCAACTGAGTAATAAATATTGTAAGAAAGACATAGGTTGCGAGTCCCCAGTTTACCCAACTTCGACCCGGTAACGTATCGAGGTTGCATTGCGCAACTTTTACCCACTTTAAATAGGTCATAAGCTGATAGGCTTTTCCGACCAATGACGGTAATGCGCGATAAATTAAATGAACAGTTTGCCAGCTAAGACGAATAACTAATAGCGACAAGGTAACTTGGTGACTGATGGCGTGATAACCAAACAGGTCGAGAAGTAACAATAAGCTTGTCGCTGAATAAAACCAGTAGTTTGCCGTACTAGAAAGGTGACGAAACAGTAACCGATAACAAATTAGCCAAGCCACAAGCATCATCGAATCAAAATGGTAGGGCGTTACTAATATAGGGTTCGAATTTGCCGCTAAAAAATGATTATGAGTAAGTGTTAGTGTGCCCACGACCATGGTTGTTGAGATAAAGTAAGGCCATTTAAAGTTTGCCTGCCAACTAAAGAACAGCAAGCTGGCCATAGTAATACCAAACCAATACTCGAGTGTAGTCGAGGCCTTATTGTCGTAAAACCAAAGTAATAAATACCCAAGGAACCCAATACCTAAGATTGCTGTAGTAACCCAATGCGATTTGAGCGAAGAAAACTTATCGCTCAGCAATTTTAGTAGAATCCAAAACACTGCGTAAAAAATAATAGAGGCCAACGCTAAAGTGAGGGATTTATCTGCGAAGATCTTTTGAATGCTGATGGTTGAGTCATTGCTTGAGTGATCACTAAATACACCACCCAAGCGAGACTTATAGCGTTCGAATGAATAGCGATTCAGTTGGCTATTCAATTCTTGCTTTAATGTGTCAATCTGATCAGCCATGTCTTCGCATTGAGCAAGTAAAGCCGCTTCTATCTCTGAAATAGACTCGTTGCTTCCGGCTTGGTGAGATTGAATGCAAGCACTGACACGCCCAGAACTTAAATTTAATTGAAATAAAATATCTTGCAACTGCTGCTCAGTTAGTTGCTGACCCAACTTGGTGGTTAAAGCTGAAATGGCTTGTTGTTGCTTCTTTACATTATCAGTATCTATTGGCTCATCGTAGTTTATTGCCGCAAACGACAGTTGGCAAAACACCGTGCTCAATAGAAGCAATCGTCGAAGTAAATCCATAAGTCTATGATGTCATTAAAATTTGCGTGTAAATATGGTGGAAGGTTTTACCAAAAATAGCAAGTAGCACTTGGCAGTAAGCGGGCTTTTGTTCATTGCCTAACTGATTGGCGGCCTACTTCGAAGGAAGACTTTTGAGATAGGCATTCTAGGATAAGAATGGTGACACACAGCCAGGCGCTTAGGAGAACGTTTACCGTACCAGAAAAAGTATCAGAAAAAAGTGCAGCAAAAATTTATGAATAACTTAGTTGCGTCAGAACCTTTTGAGTGAAACTGCTTCGTAAGTAAAAGCCCCGTGGTAACGTTTGGGTGATCTCTCCGTCACTCCCAACCACATCGGTAAGCACCTTAGAATTAGCGGCCTTGGGCCGAACTTGTAACGCTTGACCAAACCGAGCATTTAATTGCCCAAACTTACCTAAGCAAACCTTCTCCATGGTTTCTTCCCAATCATTTTTTAATATTTGCCACTCATCCGCAGAAGGCCTCCATAAAAGGGGCATGCCAATGATTCGTTGGTTTAACGGTGAATTGGGGTGAACGATGATGGGCATCCAGAGAACATGCTCCAACTTCTTTTTCACAATGCTCGTTTCCCACTGCTCGCTCGCCGGTTGATGAAGGTTGACCACACTGACAAAGGTTGATTCTAATGGTTTTCCTAACGGATTGATTGGAATGGTCTTTAGCTCTACTCCCAGTTCTGGGAAATCAGGTTGTGGCAAAGAACCCGATGTCGCACCTAAAAGATGTTCAATAAACTGTCCGATCCACCCTTTCTCAAGTAGTAAGTGATCGGGAAGCTGCGCTCGAAACTCTTCTGCCAACTGGGCCAGACTTTTACCAGCTAGCTTTTCAGCACGCTCAAGCAGTTGCTCAATGGATTGTGGTGGGGTTACTGTTGTCATTGAAATCTCTGAGTGGACTATCGATGAGTCTCGGTAAACTCGTTCTAAACGCTCCGTAAACTATGACCAATCCAACACTGGCCAGCCGCACTGGTTAGCAATTGAGTTTAGTCTCTGATCGGGATTGACGGCGACCGGGTCGGAAACGAAGTTTAGCAAGGGGAGGTCATTATGGGAATCACTGTAAAACCAGGTTCGCTCACTTGGTAGCCGCTGCTGTTCTCTGCAGAAACTGAGAAATCTGACCCGCTTGCCATCTCGAAATGCCGCAGGGAAAGCCGCTGTGGGTTGCAGTGGGCTAGCGATTAAGTGGTCAATTGGTAAGCACTGCAGAGACCAGTTTGCTAAGAATTCATTGGTGGTGGTGACGATTGCGAGCAAATGGCCTTGGTCTTTATGCCAATAAACTTGTTTGATGGCGGCAGTGCTCAGTCGTGGCCGAATCATCGTATCTCGAAACTCTTCACCCAATTGCGTTAGTTCTGTTGTGCTTAGTCGGCTGAGCGTTTGAGCGCAAAATTGCAAAAAAGCATTAATGTCGAGAGAGCCGGTGAGATAGTCTTGATAAAAGCGATCTTTGGGTTTTTGATAATCTTGTTGAGTCACTTTATGTCGCGCGAATAAAAGATCGCCCCACAACGGATCACTGTCTCCTTGCAACAGGGTATGGTCGAGATCAAAAAGTGCAATCGCCATTACTTCAGTTTCCTCATTTTCGGTGTTTCCGACTATTCTAACCAATCCTTTCTCAGAGATTATGGACATTTTTGTTTGCTGAAATGCAAAACTTGTGGTTGAATTAATTTAACAAAAATTTAACTGGTAATTATAAGTGATTGATTCAGAAGGATTTCGTGCCAACGTTGGCATAATCGTCTGTAATGAATCTGGTCAGTTACTTTGGACGCGTCGTGCTGGACAAAACTCCTGGCAGTTCCCCCAAGGCGGGGTTAATGAGGGCGAGACACCGGACGAAACCATGTTTCGTGAACTCTATGAGGAAATAGGTCTCAGTCGTCAGGATGTAAAAGTGTTGGGTTCAACCAAGAATTGGTTGCGCTATCGACTACCCAGTCGTTACATCCGACACGACAGTGTTCCATTGTGCATTGGTCAGAAGCAAAAATGGTATTTGCTTAAATTAACATCAGATGACAGTCGACTCGACTTCGCGACAACAAACCACCCTGAGTTTGATGATTTTATGTGGGTAGGCTATTGGTATCCGTTGCGCCAAGTTGTTGCTTTTAAGCGAGAAGTTTATCGACAGGCATTGCTCGAGCTGTTGCCTATGGTGCACGAACAACAACGACTGCAACGGCAGAAGCGAGGTCGTCGTCGGCACCATCATCGCAGGCCACAAAATGGATAATCGGAGTAAAATTAACTTTATATGAATAACCGATTTGGAAAGCTATGCTAGAGCGATTGCGGCAAATTACTCAAGAAGTTAATTTGGCTAGCGATACACAGCAGGCTTTGCAAATCGTTGTTCGAAAAGTTTGTGAAACTCTGGGCATTGAAGTTTCTTCTATTTACCTTGCAGACTACCAAACTCAGCAGCTTGTATTAATGGCCACAGAAGGCCTTAATCCCAAAGCTGCTGGGGTACTTCAATTGAATTTCAATCAAGGAATTGTTGGACTAATCGCGCAACGAGAAGAGCCAATAAACCTTGAAGATGCCTCAAGCCATCCTAATTTTCATTATTTTCCTGAAGCCGGAGAAGAACCGTTTCAAGCTTTGCTTGGCGCACCCATTATTCATCAGCGTAAAGTCATGGGCGTGTTAGTTGCTCAGCAAAAACAGCGGCGTAAGTTTTCTGAGACCGAAGAAAACTTTTTAGTGACCTTAGCAGCGCAACTCGCCGGAATTATTGCTGAGTCGAAAAAGCGCGATAAGTTAAGTGATCACAGTGGGCAGTATCATGTTATTCGTAAACTCGATGGTTTTCCTGCCGCTGCCGGTATTGCCATCGGAGAAGCCGTGGTGTTTTATCCTCGAGCTGACCTGTCTAGTATTCCCGATAAGCAAGCAAAATCGCAGAGTGCGGAGTTAAAACGCATTAAAAAGGCGTTTCGCCTAGCACGAAAAGAAATTGCAGCGATGAAAGCGCGAATGGAAAGTGCATTAGGAGAAGAAGAACTTAGCCTGTTTGATGCCTATGCGCGAATTTTGGATGAAAACGGCTTACAAAGAGATGTTATCGAACAACTCGATTTAGGTCATTGGGCTCCGGGTGCGCTACGACGAGCCGTCGAGCAACATACTCGCATTTTTGAAACCATGGATGATCCTTATTTTCGCGAGCGAGCCAGTGACTTAATTGATCTAGCGCGTCGAGTTTTAGTTTATTTAGAAGACGATCAAACCGCGCGACCTAAGTTAATTCGGCAAGCTATTCTAGTCGCTGAAGAAATTACTGCTGGGTTGTTGGCGGAGCTCCCTACGGAGAAAATTAAAGGTATGGTGTCAATGAATGGCTCGCCCACTTCACATGCGGCCATTTTAGCAAAGGCGCTGGGTATTCCTGCGGTTTGCGGACTCGACAATGTTCCTATCAATCGTTTTGAAGGCCAAGAAATTATTCTTGATGGATACAAAGGATTAATTTATCTGTCGCCGAATGAATCGTTAAAAAAGCAATACCAACAACTCATCAAAGAAGACGATCTGATTAGCCAAGACTTGGAGCAATATACTAACCAAAAGGCCATTACCAAAGACGGAGTTCACTTGCCATTGATGGTGAATGCAGGTTTGATTGCGGACTTCGAAAAAAGCTTGGACGTTGGTGCCGACGGTGTTGGTTTATATCGCACGGAGATCCCTTTTTTAATGCGCGAGCAGTTCCCTAGTGAAGAAGAGCAAATTAGAATTTATCGCGCAGCGTTGCAAGCTTATCAAGGAAAAAGTGTTACTTTTCGCACCCTCGATATTGGTGGCGATAAACAGCTTTCTTATTTTCCTATCGAAGAGGCCAATCCATTTTTGGGTTGGCGAGGAATTCGAGTTACTTTAGATCATCCTGAAATTTTTCTGGTACAAGTGAGAGCCATTCTGAAGGCGTCGCAGGGCTTTGATAATATCCGGATTTCTCTTCCAATGATTTCGAGTGTCGAAGAGGTTGACGAAAGCTTATGCCTTATTGATCAGGCATTTTATGAGGTTCAGCAAGAGCAACCACAATTGACTTGGAGAAAGCCTGAAGTTGGCATTATTTTAGAAGTGCCGTCGGCGATGTATCAAATTCCAGCCATTGTAAAGAGAGTCAATTTTATTTCGGTCGGAAGCAACGATCTCTCTCAATATTTGCTAGCGGTTGATCGTAACAATACTCGCGTTAGTTCACTGTACAGTAATTATCATCCTTCAGTGATTAGAGCCTTAGCATTTATTCGACAACAAGTGGATGCAAACACAACGGGTCTGTATTTATGCGGTGAAATGGCGGGTGATCCTATGGCTGTTTTAGTCTTACTCGGTATGCAGTATGATGCATTAAGCATGAATGCTCGCAGTATCCCTAAAATTAAAAAAATCGTGCAAAACTTTTCATTAGACGAAGCGAAGGCAATAACCGAGCAAGTATTACAGACGGATAAAGCCAAAGATATTCACGATATCCTTTTTCAAAATTTACTCAGTAAAGATTTAGCCGGCTTAGTTAGGGCCGGTCACTAAGTCTTGCTCAACGAGTATCATTCAGCCGCTGAGCTTTTTAACTCCGTAATTAAATGTTCCGTATCTTGGCACTCGGTACAGTTATTATCTGCAAATTGCCAGACGTACTGTGCTTTTTTGAGAGCCGACAGAGCTTTATCATCTTGTTTCTGAAGTTGGTATAGGAGCGCAAGTTGATAATTAATACTGGGATGATAGGGCCATTGAACCAAGAACTCTTCAGCAATAGTTATTCCCTCTTGGTATTGTTGTAAATGCCGTTTTTCGTATAAGATTGAATCAACTAATAAAGCATGCATTTCTACATCGTAGGCTCCAATCTTTTTAATATCTTCTAGTGCCTTTTCATACAATTGAAGTGCTTTATTGTGATCACTTTGGAGCGCAGCTATTCGTGCTTTACTAAAGGTAATTAAGTACTCAAGGTTTTCCATCTTAAACCGTTCAAGTATCGCTTCAACTTCAACCAAATCTTTGTTTGCAGCGTCAACATTGCCTTGATAAATGTTTAAAAATAAGCTCCCAATTTTCGGGAAATTTTTCATTGAACTGTCCACTTGATCTTCTAAGCTAGTTAGTAGTTCAGCGGCTTCCTGTGATTTTCCTGCATCGACATAAATATGCATTTTAGATAAAAAGGTTCCGAAAATCACATCGATCGATTGAGTAACGGATTGCATTGCAGATTGAAACTCGATGAGTTCTTGATAAGCTTTTTGATACTCACCGCGGAGGTAATAATAGCTAACTTTGTGTCCATGCAATAAGCTGAATTGTCGAGGCGCCTGTGCGATCAGTTCTGCTTCACGATATCGTTGTTCCGATTTTTCAAAATCACCTTGTCGAGTTGCCAAATCGGCAAGCGCGAGTACGGGTGTTACTTTATCAACTTCAGTTAATGCTGCCTGTTTGTATAGACGCTGTGCTTCTTCAAGATTGCCGAGTTGCGATTCGATATTGCCCTGTGACAATAATGGCGTATAAGAGCGCGGGCGCAATTCGCGTAATTTTTGATACATTTCTCGAGCTTTCGTAAGCTCTCGTCTCGCTTCAAACAGTTTGCCTAAGCGATTGTAAATATCTGGTTGAGCAGGATTCAATTCCAGTGATTGTTGATAGAGTTGTATCACTTCGTCAAAGTTATTCGACTTAAAACTGAGTAGTAATGCTAGACGTTTTTTCGGTAAGTAATCATCTGGGTAGAGTTCAATCCAAGTGCGATAAACATTATTTTGTTCAGTTATATTTCGCTCAGTGGCATAGATTGCTGCCTTGATGGTAAAGCGTAAAGGTTCGGTTAGCTTATAATTTAAAGCTAAGGATTTCTTTAAATAGGCATTACTTTCTAACAGCTGACCTTGGCTAATTAAAATCTCGGCCAGCTCTAGATAAGCTAGAGCAAAGTTCTTATCAATATCGACGGCGCGTTTGATGGCATTTATTGACCCTTGAATATCGTTATCGAAAAGATTAGCATTTTTTCCTTCAATAAATGCTTTCAGTGCGTCGATATCGCCAGTAATAAAGTCGGTTAAAGGGATTTGATTGAGCAAACGGTTGGTTGTCTCATTAAAAGGTGCTTGTTGTGTGATAAAGCCGACGGCTTGCTCGGCTAATTGAAAAACGCTATCAGAAAGTAGCGTTTGTTCTGCGATTAGTTGTGTACTACTCGTTTCATACAAACTCAGATGCAACTTAAACTGGTTGTTTACTTTATCTAAAGAGCTTTTAAGAAAGTATTGTAAATCAGCATCTTGGGCCACCGATTTGGCCAGAGATAATGGAACGTCAAGTCCATCTGTAAAGCCTGCTCGTTGAACTTCCCAGAAATAATCAGAATTATAAAAAGAGTGAGCAACCACTGTGGGATCTTGCCCCAATTGTGTGGCGATAAGATAGGGAATGGCGTAACTAAGCCATGACTGTTGAACGGTTGGCGTTGGCGTAACGAACATGACGCCTAACTTAGTAATATTTCGTTGAGCAACGACTTCAGAATTTAGGGAGATGGGGGCGGTTGCTTGAACAACCTGAGTATTTGTGTTGGGTTGCATGGTGGCTAACCAACCGATCACTCCGACTAGTGCAATCGCATTAATTGGTAAAACAACTTTTTCTGTTTTTCCCCACTCATCTTTGCCAGGTGCCCCATGACGCCAAGTTAAGACAACGACTGCAGGCAAAAGCGTTAACATGGTTGCAAGGAGATAGTCGACAAGTCGATCACTGAAACCATAACGTTCAGTAATCATTCCTGAAAATTCCATGAGAGCAATAGTGGCGCCCAAGTAAACGCCTAAGATTTGAATCACTCGGCGTTTTAATATTTCTTTTATTAGATTAAACGAGGTCTGTTCAGCCACGTTAAAATTCCTTAACTATTTGTATCATTGAAGCTTGCGAATCAGTCGATTGACTTATGTGATATAAATTACTCGAACTGAATATTTGTTGATATAGCCTTTTGCCAAACCAAAATAAAGTTGTTCGCAGGCATATCGTGTTTTTCCACAAACATCAGATCCGCTTGTCGAGCTAACGCTTCTAAATCGACGTAATCTCTTAGACCCATTTCTGGATCACGAGACTTTAAATGTTCATCGAATGCTTGATTGCTTTCACTGGTAAACTCACCACAAAAATTAAACGGACCGTAAAGACAGAAATAACCATTGATATCAAGGTGCTCGCCGACCCCAGCAAAAAAATCTTCAACCATTCGCCAGTGCATAATATGACTGGTATTAGCACTAAAAATACCATCGAACTTTGTCTCTGGCCATTGTTTCGTCACATCTAACTCAATCGGGGCGACTAAGTTAGATAAATTACTCTCGGCTAACCACTGCTGAATACCTTCATGATAGGAACGTTGATCACTGGTATGCCATGTTAAATGAGGAAGGTGTTTGGCAAAGTGAACGGCATGTTGACCTGTGCCGCTGCCAACTTCTAAGATTTTAGACGCTTTATCAAAATAATTTTGAATGACATTAAGAATTGGATCACGATTATTTTCGCACGCTTGAGAAAACGGTTTAGTCATCGAATATTCCCGAGTATTGAATGTTTATATGCTCAATAGAGCCGTTGGCTTGATCATCTCTATGTTGATCTGCCGCCGCTGAGTACGTCTGCTCGTAAAAGTCGGATTGATCTACCTGTGACAATATCAGAGCCGTTGAGCGGGTTCCATAGTGTTGGTTATTTAATTCGAAAGGCTTGATAAATGGTGACGCCAGTTGCTGCTCGAGGCTTTTAGGAACACCTGTTTGGGGCAGCTGTTGCACAGGGAATTGCTGTTGCGCTTGGGCCAATGACATTAGCTCTGAAACACGGATTTTACGTTGGTTAATGAGTGGCTTTAAGCGATTTTGCCAGAGTGTCATTTTCGGCCAGCTGTCAAACAGATGACCATTACTCATTGCGTAAACGCCGGCTTTTAACCGCATAAAAGTATCTTGAGTATTGGCATAATAGAGTACGTCTGATTGATTTGCTTCACCAGCGATCAGATTAAATCCGGCATAGTCGAGGCGTTCTTGGCGAATTGAGTTAAAAAGCTTGCTCAGTGGGTATTGGGTATCCATTAATTGAGTGACCAGCTCTCCGCGCGAGCGGTTGGCCGGCTGAGCTTGCCCGCTTCGATAATTTGTCACGGCAGCCCATCGACCCGTTTGATGCATCGCTAGCCAACTTCCGCCTGCCGACAAATCACGACCACCGTAAATCATAGGATGATCATGCCACTGTTGCAGTGGTGCGGTTGGCCGGTGAAAAAATTCGTCTCGATTCGCTAACAGGATTAATGGATAATCGGCCCTTTGGGCAACGGCAAAGGCTATGAGACACATACACAATCAAAAGGTTAATTGCTGATGGAATGGTTAGTGTACCTGATAATTGGTGCGGTTGCAGGGCTTATGGCAGGACTTCTAGGCATTGGTGGTGGCTTCATTATTGTGCCTGCATTACTGGTTTTACTGCCTTTGTTTGGCGTCGATAGTAGTATTGTTATGCAAGCCGCCGTCGGCACGTCACTAGCCACCATAGTCGTGACTTCACTTTCTAGCCTGTTGGCGCATCATCGTAAACAATCAGTCGACTGGTGGATGGTGAAACGGCTCGTGCCAGGCATTTTTATTGGGGGACTTTTGTCGGGTTGGGTAGCTGATTCTCTGAGCAGCGACACGCTTGGTATTATTTTTGGGTGTGGCTCGCTGGGCATGGCGTTTCAAATTTGGTGGGCAAAACAACCACATCAGGCGCGCACCACGCCAGGTATGGTGCAAGTTGCGGGAGTTTCTATGGCGATAGGAACCGCGTCTGGCTTGGTTGGCATCGGTGGTGGGAGTCTGATCGTTCCCTATCTGCATGTTCTCGGTGAAAAAATTACCCGTTGCATTGGCACCGCCGCAGCTTGTGGATTGCCCTTAGCCGCAGCAGGCGCGCTGAGTTACGCCATTATGGGCAGCCATGCTCCTATGCCAGAATTCTCACTGGGCTATATCTATTTGCCCGCATTTTTAGGTATCATTGTGGCTTCGATTGTTACCGCCCCCATTGGCGCAAAACTGGCTCACCGGTTACCGGCACAAAAACTCAAAAAGCTGTTTGCACTGTTCTTATTGTTTGTAGGGGTTCGAATCATTTATAAATTTTTAGGGTAGAGGTGTTATGGAATTTCCCTACATCGATCCAGTGATCTTTCATATTGCAGGGCCTGTTGCCTTGCGTTGGTATGCATTGGCTTATCTAGTTGGCTTGGGCGCAGCTTGGTGGTTTGGTGTTAAACGAGCGCAACGCCCGGGCAGTTTGTGGACCAGTGAAGAAATTTCAGACTTTGTCTTCTATGGCTTTTTAGGCGTGGTTATTGGTGGGCGATTTGGCTACGTACTCTTCTATCACTTCGATTTATTTTTACAAAATCCGTTGTACTTATTCAAAATCCATGAAGGCGGTATGTCTTTTCATGGTGGAATGCTGGGGGTGGTTGCTGCATTCGGGTACTTTGCTTGGCGTACTAAAAAGTCGTTTTGGTCGCTGGCTGACTTTATCGCCCCGCTGGCTCCCATAGGGTTAGGAGCCGGACGATTAGGAAACTTTATTAATGGTGAATTGTGGGGACGAGAAGTCGGCGACCCAGATTTTCCATTAGGTATTCGCTTTACCTGTAATCTTGAAAAAGCCCCGTGGTACACCGGTTGTGACACTGAAAATCTATTACGTCATCCATCGCAACTATATGAGTTTGTACTGGAAGGCGTGGTGCTGTTTATTATTTTGTTTTGGTTCAGCGCGAAACCTCGCCCAAGAAAAGCTGTCGCCGGTTTATTCTCTCTCGGATATGGTAGCTTTCGCTTTTTCGTTGAATACTTCCGCGAGCCCGATGAGCACTTGAAGCATATGGCCGAATGGTTAACCATGGGGCAGGTGTTGAGTGCTCCAATGATTTTGTTGGGAATTGTTCTTTTGGTATGGGCATACCGAGATCCCATTTACGATCATGAAGAAGCAGAAAAACTCACTAAAAAGTCAAAGCAAAAAACTCAAAAAAAGAGCAAGGCCAGTTAACTCGATTATCAACTAAAGCAGTGGTTGGAGAACGTTGATGAAGCAATATTTAGATATGATGAGCCATGTACTTGAACATGGTAATGATAAAGGTGATCGTACGGGCACGGGTACTCGCAGTGTTTTTGCTTATCAAATGCGCTTCGACTTACAGCAAGGGTTCCCATTAGTGACCACCAAAAAGCTTCATCTACGCTCAATTATTTACGAGCTGCTTTGGTTCTTAAATGGCGACACCAATATTCAGTACTTAAAAGACAATGGCGTTTCTATATGGGATGAGTGGGCTGATGAAGATGGTAATCTTGGACCTGTATATGGTGAGCAATGGCGCAGCTGGAAAAAGCCAGATGGCACGACGGTCGATCAAATCAGTAACGTTGTTGCGCAGATAAAAAGTAATCCGAATTCTCGACGACTCATGGTAGTCGCCTACAACCCCGGTGTCGCTGACGAAATGGCGTTACCACCCTGCCATTCTTTGTTCCAGTTTTATGTTGCGAACAATCGCTTGTCTTGTCAGTTGTACCAGCGCAGTGCCGATATCTTTTTAGGTGTTCCTTTTAACATTGCATCTTATGCCTTATTAACCCATATGATTGCTCAGCAATGTGACTTAGAGGTCGGTGAGTTTATCTGGACCGGTGGTGATGTGCATTTGTATTCCAATCACTTTGAACAGGCAAAATTACAACTTTCAAGAGAGCCACTGCCATTGCCTAAATTGAAGATTGCTAGAAAACCAAATGATCTTTATTCCTACGAATTTGAAGATTTTGAAATTTTAGATTATCAATCTCATGCACACATCAAAGCGCCTGTCGCAGTGTAACTAGGACGCCTCTTATGCAACAACCCATTATTTCTCTTGTCTGTGCCATGGCCAATGATCGAGTCATAGGACTTAAAAACCAAATGCCTTGGCATTTGCCAATTGATTTACAGCATTTCAAGTCAGTGACTATGGGTAAACCCATTGTTATGGGAAGAAAAACGTTTGAATCGATTGGCCGCCCTTTACCTGGCCGAAGGAATATTATTATCACTCGCAATAAAGATTATGCTGCAGATGGCATTGAGATTGTTAATAGCTTAGAAAGTGCTTTGGAATTATTGTCGAGCGAACCAGAAATAATGATTACCGGAGGAGGCAATGTTTACTCTCAAGCATTGCCATTAGCTGACCGTTTATATTTAACGTTTATTGACTTAAATACTCAAGGTGACGCATTTTTTCCAGAATTCTCAGAGTTAGATCTAAACTTGATCGAAGAGTCAGTACACATTGCCGATGAGAAAAGTCCTCATGACTGCCGGTTCGTTACTTATGCGGTCAATAAAAACACTAATTAATTATGAGCTTTGATTAACCGTGATTAAGTCACTGAGAAGTTGATAAAGCTTTTCTCGAATAATGGGTTTTGCAATGTAGTGATTCATTCCGGCTTCATCAGCAAGTCGAACATCATTTGGCATTGCATTGGCGCTCAACCCGATGATGGGTGATTTTATACCGAGCTCATGCCTTGCTTGTCGAGTAGCCGATAAGCCATCAAGCACCGGCATTTGAATATCCATAAAAATCAAGTCAAAAGTAGACTGCTGCAAAAGCTCAAGGGCTTCCTTTCCATTATTAGCAAATACTAAGTTGGCCCCCGTTGGTTTCATAAGTGCCTTCATTACTAGCTGATTTGTTAGATTATCTTCTGCAATTAAAATATTAAAATGGTGCAGTTCAGGAGTCGACTCAGCCATCGGCAATTCAGTCTTTACATTGCCTTTTGCGACTTTTACCGGTAACTCGATGGTAAACGTTGAACCATGACCTAATTCACTTTTAACACTAATTGTTCCTTTGAACAGCCGAACGAGATTACTAACGATGGATAATCCAAGCCCGCTTCCACCAAAGCGACGAGTCACGTTGCCGTCGGCTTGTACGAATGGTTGAAAAAGTTTTTCAATGTTGTCAGATGAAATTCCAATGCCGGAGTCTGATACGATAAGCACTAACTTATAATAATCATCTTCGATTGGCGTCGCGCGAATGTTAATCGATACGCTCCCAGATTCAGTGAATTTTAGAGCGTTACCAATTAGATTGGTAATGATCTGTTTGAGTCTAAAGGAGTCGAGTTCAAATACTTCAGGAGCATTATTGGAATATTGAAAATTTAAAACAATGCCTTTTCGATCAAAGTTGCTTTGAAAGATATTAATGACTTCTTGCACTAACGCCTTCACGTTACTAGGAGTATGTTCTAACACTATTTTATTGGCATCAATCTTCGATAGATCCAATATATCATTTAAGATAGACAGTAATGAAAGAGAGGATTGTTTAATATGTTTGATATAGTCTTTTTGTGTTTCATCAAGGTTGCTTTGCTCCAACGATTGAATTAGACCGATAATTCCATTCATTGGTGTTCGTATTTCATGTGACATATTCGCCAAAAACTGACTTTTCGTTTTTTCTGATTGTTCAGCTTTCTCTTTAGCGACCATTAATGTATTAATCTGCGTCTCAATGGTGTCGCGCATTGAATTTAAAGCGTTGTTGATTTGTTGGAACTCTGAAAAGCTGTATTTCTTTTGTTGTGGTGAATAGTTTCCTTGCGCTAGATGATCGGCGGTTTCGATAACTTGCTGTAACGGAGTACTTAAGCGCTTTATTAAATTATTGATAACCCAATAAACTAAAAGTAATCCTCCAAGACTGATAATAATCATGATGACAATTGATTTAAATACTCGATTTAAATAGTAATGTTTGGGTTCATTGAGTTGGATAGATAGCGTGCCAACACCATCGCCTAGTTTTTCTAGATCACTAACGTTGGTCACATTGTTTAAATACTCGACACTGCTTTGGTTTGTATTATAAACGCTCTCGATAATTTGCTGTCTGAACAATAAATCAATTCGACTATTCGCGTGAACGTTAGTTTTTGCGAGACTGAATTGAATTAAGTCATTTACTGGTAAGGCAGCTAATAGTACACCTGTCTTTTGATACGGTTGAGTGATTGAATTAGAAGAGGTTACCAGTGGTGAAACAAACCAAATATACATAGGATTAGATTCGTTTGCATTGGTCAGAACGAGTCGGGGAAGTTCATTGGTTTGAGCTTGATTTAAAATGGCTAGCGCTCGTGAAATAATGGCGTGTTCTTCAAGATGAAACGCCTCTACCGGAAATGCTTCATTGACACTTCCATCGCTATTAATAACTAACGTGTATTTTAAATGTGATTGAGCCACTAAACTTTGCAGTTCTTTAACGGCCATCTGAGAGTAACCGATATCTACGGGCAAGTGGGTAATGTGTTGGGTACGAATAGCTTTATCGACCAAGGATTGATGACGAAAAAGAAATTCTCGTGCACTCAGTGAAATCGAAGTCGATTTCGCACGATTTTCACTTTGCGCAAAATCAATGGCTGAGTTGAAATAGGTGTGTACAAAATAGCTCGTAATCAGCAATAGCGCGATAAGAACAGCAATGTTGATTCTTAGCTTTAATATTGAAACAAAGCGTTTAGCCACTTATTGATCCTTTTGATGGGTCAACGGGCGAATCGCCTTTTCAGCGGTGCTTTGCATGTATTGAGTCGTTTTCTGAGCGTCCCATTTGCCACTCCCAAATCGAGTAAATCCTTTGAGCAAAGCTTCCCATACAATCGACATATTTTTGTGACTTGACATTGGTAAGGTATTTTTTAATGTGTCGAATAGTAGCGCTTCGTTATTATTGGCTTTACTTCTTACTTCTTCATAAACATCTGGTCTTGCGGGTATATCGCGAAGGTTATACCAAAGTTGGCGCTGAAATTCTTTCGACTGAAGATAGTTCGACAATAGCTTTAGCGCTTCGCGTTTTTCACCTTGCAACGAATTATTTGGGAAGGTCGCTGCTATCGACGAATAATAGGCACGCATTGGTTGACCTTTGATTTGAGGCAAAGCGGCTATGCCTAAATCATCACCAAGAACCGATGAGAACTTTTTATAGGCCCATACGCCATTAATGGTGTAAGCAACCTTACCATTGCTAAACTTTTCTTCGACGCAGTCGTACGGACAAACGCTATCGACAACATTGGTGTTCCTTAGTTGCCAAACAAACTGTAATGCATGTTGTACAGACTCAGTGTCTAAATTCGGCCAGTTGTTGACCATGGGAGCTTCGCCAAAGGCGGTAATAAATGGAACAAACCAATACATTTCCATAAAGCTCCAACCGATTAATTCAACGTTGTTGGGTAGCTTATTTGCTTGAGCGAGAAGTTCTGACCAATCACTGGCTGGGGAACGAATCAGTGATTTGTTGTAATACATTAATAAATGATTGCCGTTGACTAGCGGAATACCATAAATATGTTTATCTAGAGTGACCGTCGATAAAGCTTCAGGATTAAAATTCGAGTCTAACCAAGGTAGAGGAATTTTTGAAAAGTTGGCATAACTCGATAGTCCAATATTATCCGACGGACAAATGATGACATCCGTTGCATCACTTAATTGATTGATACGAATTAAACGACTCTTCAGGTCCGCTTGATCAATCCAATGGATATCGAGTTCGATACCTGATTGCTTTGTAAATGGAAGCAATAGATCGGCAAACGAGCGATTTTCATGAGTAAAAACAATTTTGATCGGTAATTGCGTTACAGACTTTTGAGATAACGTCTCAGATTGAGTTTGCTCTGCCTTGATACACCATGAACAACTGATTGCGATTAACCAGAAAACGTAACGCATTCGCTGTAGCCTATTGATTATATGAGCATTTATTGTAGCGTTTTTTGAGAAAATTACCATTTTGAGATTCGACTGGTGGTTGCGACAGATTGATCTATATTTTAGAAAGTTGCTTCGACAATTTAACATACTTTTATTTGAGAACAACGGACACTTTATTGACCTGACTCAAAACCTGCCATCTAAATCATGCGCAAAATGCATCCCTTTTTGGCGACGACTAGAGCGAATCAATTATGATCAATCATGCAATTACTTTATATGAAGATGACTATCACAAATGTTTAATGTTTTCTGACTTGGTTAAAGGTAGTGGCATACAAGCCAATCAGTTTATGATTGTAGACCGCGGGCGAGCCGCCATGATCGATCCGGGCGGTGACCTAACGTTTGCATCCTTAAGCATTGCCATTGCGAAACAAGCTTCGCTTGATAATGTCGACTTTATTTTTGCCTCGCATCAAGATCCCGATATTATTGCTAGCCTGCCTAAGTGGATCATCAAGACACCCGCCAAAGTGGTCACCTCGAAATTATGGTCGCGGTTTTTGCCGCATCTGGTTCCAGGTTATTTGACCGGACAAGACGGTTTAAACCTTGATGAGCGAATGATTGCGCTTGATGATCAAGGTGATGTTATTAATTTAGGACAATCTAAAATTGTCGCTGTGCCCGCGCATTTTTTGCACTCAGTGGGGAACTTTCAATTTTTTGATATGACCAGTCGAATTCTATTTTCTGGCGACATGGGCGCTTCTTTAGTTGATGGTAGTGATATGGAACCCGTTGAAGATTTTGACTCGCATGTGCAATCCATGGCTGGATTTCATCGTCGTTATATGACCAGTAATCGGGCCTGTCGGATATGGGCTCGTATGGTTCGAGAAATGAAAGTTTCAATGATTGTCCCGCAGCATGGTCGACCTTTCAAAGGCGAGCAAATGCAGCAGTTTTTAGATTGGATAGAAAATTTAGAATGCGGTGTCGACTTGTTAACCGAGCAAAGTTATCGGCCTGTGTATAATGTGCTTCAACAAGCCATTTAGTCGTACTTTTAATGCGTAAACAGCCACACATACCATTCCGGTTTTTTGTTTTGAATGGTATCTGTGGCAGTGACGAGCAAGTTTAGTGACACTGCCCATCGACGTGAGGGTGACCATGCTCTAATTCGTCGGGTGTTGCCGGACGCACCGCAAGAACTGACACGGCAACGGTGACCGGTTTTCCTGCCATAGGATGGTTCGCATCGACAGTAACAGTCTCGTCGGTTACTTCGGTTACCGTAACGGTGTGGGTGCTACCATCTTCTGTTTGCGCCGATAGGCGTAATCCGACGGCTAAATCTTCAATATCGGCAAAAGCTTCGCGTGGAACCTTATTGGCAAGGTCCGCCTCATAGTCCCCATAGGCTAGGTCAGCAGAGAGGGTTACTTCAAGCTTATCTCCTGCGGCTTTTTGTGTTAACTCGGGCTCTAAACCTGGAATAATCCCGCCAAACCCATGAAGATAAATCCAAGGTTCATCACCTTGAGACGTTTCCCAGACGTTGCCTTCTTGATCTTTCAATGTGTATTCAATGGTAACAACACAACCTTTCTCAATTCTCATCGCATCTCTCTAGTGGCTTGAGTTCAGGGCGTTAGTAAATCCAGTGCATTAACCAGCGGAAGACCAAGCATCCGAACAGTCCGTACAGTAAAAAACTACCCAGAACATAGTAACGAAAGCGATATTTTAACCTATTTGAGGTGCAATGGATGTAGGCATGCGCCATTCGTGAAATAACAAAAAGACAAGCGATGAACCATTCTACCCAGCCGGCCCACTGTGTAATCATAAAAAAGGCCATCAATGCGTAGAAGATAACCGGCAGTTCGAACTGATTAAGGTAACTGTTCGAAGCCGCAGTCGCCTCAGGCAAGCGCTGCTCCAACTCATGTCGATTGACTATCTCGCGCAACTGAACCTTGTGTTTACGAATGGCTTTAACACGATGCAGAAACATAGTGATTTGAACCACAAAGGCCAGCAATACATTTGCTAATACGGGAATCAATAACCAATCAGTTGTCATAAAGAACCTTACGCAACGCGTTGAACAGGAGGTTGGGATGGTCGAGTAGTTTGCCTCATTTGGCGCTCAGATGAAAGGCAATACAATGGGCAACAGGTCATTGGCTCGGTGGATTCAGCCAAAGACGCCTCTTTGATCGCTGCCAGTGCTCCACACAATAGAATTAGGCCGGGTAACATCACTAACTGAGCAAAAATACCGCTGCTTAAGCTGAAATAGTAGGCCAAAGCTATTATGGGTGAAGTGACCAACAATCGAAATATGGGAGTATCTTTAATCATGATGCGCTCCTTGGGTTAACTATGGAGCCTATTACAAGGGATTTTCTCGCCTCTGACAAACGTAAATAATTGATGGTGTCAGATGAATGTTCTTCATCTGAAAGTGTTTATAGAGGGTTTTGCGAGACTTTTTAGTCAACATCGACGGATTAGCAGAGCATCATTGGCGCAAAGAGGGGCCCGATGAAAAATTATCGTTAGCCTTCGCAAAATGATCTTGGAACCATTGAGAAAAGACTTGGATTTCTTCGCGATCTTGGTCGCTATGTCGATAAACTAAGTAAAGCGACTGAGGGATTTTAAAAGCGACAGGAAAGGGCTGTAGCAAACGTTTAGTGGCCAAAGATTCTCGCTCAAGTTCGAGCAACGCTAACGCTACGCCTTGGTGATATTCTGCCGCCTGAATAGCCAGATCGTAGCTACCAAAAGTGAGTCCTTGCTCCGCTGAAAGCGTACTGAGTTCAGCAGCATTTGCGACTTTTAACCAAGCATCCGTCATAAAAGAAAAGCTAATAAGAGGAACCGTTGCCAAGTCGCGAATATCTTGCAATTGATGTTGCTCAGCAAATTGGGGGCTACACACCGGCGTTGCATGGAACTCAGTTATTTTTTCGCTGACCAGGTTGTCCCAGTGTCCTTTGCCAAAGCGGATACCAATATCAACATCCGTTTGGCTCAAATCGACTATTTCGGCGCGTGTATCGATTATTAAATCGACGTGTTCTAACCGTGTTCGAATATCGCTTAAATGCGGAATCAGTAGCTGGCGTGCCATCGACGGTATCATGCTTACTTTTAAGCGACGATGACTAAAGCGGTTGATTACATTCAATGTGCCTTTGTTAAGACGGTTAAAAACGTCGCTGATGACATCGAAATAAGCTTGACCAGCAGCAGTCAGTTCAATTTTACGGTTGTATCGGGTAAATAACTCGAAGCCAAGTTGGTCTTCAAGGCTGCGTACTTGATGACTGATCGCCGAGGGTGTTAGATGTAACTCTTCTGCAGCCAATTTAAAACTTTTGTGACGCGCAGCGGCCTCAAACAGTTTCAAGAGGTGCAGTGAGGGAAATCTCACGATGACAGGCCTAATCTGCCTTAGCGATGTTCAACGGACCCCAAGCCTGGCAAGTCGGCATCACCTCAATGCTATTAATATTGACGTGCTCGGGCTGTTGCGCTGCCCAAACGACCGCTCGCGCAATATCGTCAGCGAATAATGGGTGCGTCCCTTGATAAACCGACTTGGCTTTGTCGACATCGCCTTGAAAGCGTACGACAGAGAACTCGGTTTCTGCGAGTCCGGGTTCAATGTTCGTCACGCGCACTTGGGTACCGAGAAGATCGGCGCGAAGATTGCGACTGAATTGCTGTACATAGGCTTTGGTGGCGCCATAGGCATTACCACCCGGATAAGCGTAGCTACCGGCGATAGAGCCAATATTGACGACGTGCCCTGAGTTATTCGCTACCATGCTCGGTAAGAGCGCTCGGGTTAAATAATTTAACCCTTTAATATTGGTATCTATCATCGTGTCCCAATCGTCCAAGCTGGCTTTATGCGCCGGATCTAAACCCAGAGCGAGCCCAGCATTGTTGACTAATATATCCACTTTTTTCCAATCGTCGGGTAAATTCTCGACAAATGCCGCGACCGCTTGACGGTCAGTCACATCGAGCACGTCTGCTAAAACGTCAGTATGCTCAGAGAGTTTTTCTGCCAGCGCCTTGATTCTTGGTTGGCGACGAGCACAAATGATAAGACGATAGCCGAGAGCAGCAAATTGATGAGCGCAAGCTTCACCGAAACCAGAACTGGCTCCGGTTATTAATACTGTTTTTGTCATGAGAGTTCCTGATCGCTGGTTGCCTATGACGCGTGAAAGCTTCACAATATATTCCATTGATCATAATAAAAATAGTCACGCTTTAATAGGAGTTTGTGGTGTCTGACTCGTCTTTATTACAATTCGAAATTGATGTGGATTGCCAATATCTTCCAGAGCAATCGCAACCCGAAGAGCAGCAGTATGTTTTCGCCTACACCATAAAGATAACGAACTGCGGATCGCATGGCGCACAGTTAATGCGGCGCCATTGGATTATTACCGATGCTAATGGTCAACGACAAGAAGTGCGCGGTGATGGTGTGATAGGTGAACAGCCTTACATCGAATCGGGAGCCTCTTTTCAATACACTTCTGGCGCCATTTTAAAAACGCCATTAGGTACGATGGAAGGGCAGTATGAAATGGTGGATGATGGCGGTGAAACTTTCTCGACACCCATTCCATTATTCAGTTTGACTCAGCCTGGAATTTTACATTAATGGCCACCTTTGCAGTGGGAGATATTCAAGGCTGTTTTACTGACTTGTTGCGGCTTTTGGAAAAAATAAAATTCGATTGGCGAAAAGATAAGTTATGGCTGTGTGGTGATTTAATCAATCGCGGCCCACAATCGCTGAACACTTTGCGCTACTTATTTGAACATCGTGAGCGGATTCGAGTCGTGCTCGGCAATCATGACTTGCATTTGTTGGCTGTCGCTCATGGTGCAGCATCGTTAAAAGGCAAAGACAATTTTCATGATGTCATCGACCATCCTGGTAATGGTGATCTTATAGAGTGGTTACTTGATCAACCATTAGCTCGCTATAGTGCGAAACGTCGTCAACTGATGGTGCATGCTGGTGTATCTCCGCAGTGGACGTTAAAGCAAACCCTCGCGTGTTCAGATACCGTGCAGGCAACCCTCAGTTCGCCTGGGCAACGTATGGTTTTCTTCAAACACATGTACGGCAATATGCCTGACCAATGGTCAACTAAACTTCAAGGAATTGAGCGTTTGCGATACATCACCAATGCTTTTACTCGTATGCGCTTTTGTTATTCAGATGGTCGCTTAGATATGCTTTCAAAGGCTTCACCGAGTAGAGCACCTACTGGACTTAAACCTTGGTTTGAATTACCGCTCGCCATCGAAAAACAAGTTCAAATAATTTTCGGACATTGGGCGGCACTCAATGGCCGCCTGGCGAATAGACGTTTTCAGGCACTAGATACCGGAATGGTGTGGGGAAATCGACTCACTGCGTTAAACCTTAAAACGCAACGACGAACTTGGGTAAAAGCTTTATAGCAACTTAATTTGGTCTGGTTCGATAGTAATTAATTTGTCTTTGTACAATTTGCCGATGGCTGTTTTAAATTGCTTTTTGCTCACCTTAAATACTTTCTCAATTTGTTCCGGTGATGATTTATCGGACATCGCCAGTACGCCATCATTTTGTTTTAACAGAGCGAGTATTTTCTCAGCGAGATCATCTCGCCCACTTATGCCTGGTTTGTTGAGGCTGATATCCAGCTTTTTATCTGCACGAATGTTTTTAATGAAAGCCGAGAGTTGATCGCCATACTTAATAGTGCGATGTAAATCATCGTGATGAATTAACCCGCTAAACTTGTTATTCACCGCCACCTTAATACCCAGATCTGACTTGTCTAAAACAATGATCGAAACAGGGTCACCGACTTTAAATGAATGCGGCTCTTTATCTAGAAACTTATCGACCTTCGTTGAGCCAACGATGCGTTGATCAGCCTTGTTTTGATACACATAAACAACCGGTGCTTGTCCTTCTTTGAGAGGGTGTGTTTGCTCCGCGAAAGGAATGAGTAAATCTTTTGGCATGCCCCAATCGGCAAAGGCGCCCACCTTGTTTACATCGACTATTTTTAGCCGTGCCATTTCGCCAACTTTAATACTGCTTGAAGGATCAGATACTTGAAAAGCTCCTTCATTGTCTTGATAGACATAAACATCTACCTGGTCACCAATGTCACTTCCTTGAGGTAAAAAAGCGTTTCGAGCGAAAATTAGCGTTTGATTGCCACCATTTAAATAGGCTCCAAAAGGCGTTTTCTCTACGATAGTGAGAGAGTTTATTTGTCCGGGCTTTACCATAGCTTTTTAAACCTTAAGAGTATGATTCGCAAAAATTTATTGATGACTGTTCTCATGAACGGGTGTTGGTAGTTTAAACAGCCAAACAACCGTTTGCACGATGACTAATAAAGTAACACAAAAAAGTATTAAATTAGAGAAGGGCTCAGCGGTGCCATTATACATCCAAGATAGAAGCAATCCCGCAAAAGCGCCAGCGCCAAATTTTAGGGTTCCGATGACAGCGGTTGCCGTTCCCGATTGGTGCGGAAAGCTCATAAGGATCATAGCATCAGAGTTGGTCGAGATGATCATTAAATGCAACATTAGAATCAATATAGCTGCGACGACCCATCCGACTGAGCTTTCGAAATGAATGAGCAACGTCAGAACGACGGCAGAAATGAATGCGCCTATCAAAGCCATACGCAACATATTCAGCGGCCCATGTTTGGAAACTGATCGGGCATTGATAAAGTTGCCTAGCATTAATGAAACGACATTGGCACCGAATAAAATGCCAAAGGTTTGTTCGCTCACCCCGTAAATTGAAATATAGACAAACGAAACTGAGGTAATGTAGGTGAAAAACGACAAGGTCGTAAACATGGTAGTCAATAAGAACGGATAACAAACTCGTTTTCTAAAAACCACGCCATAACTGCGCAATATACCAAGAAATAGCCCGGTATTTTGTCGTCCTGATGGCGGCAAGAAAGGAAAAAACTTTACCGTTAAAACTAAAATTACAATGCCGTAAATACCTAATACTAAAAATATTGATGGCCAATCAGAAAAGTACAGAATCACACTGCCTATGGTTGGTGCTAACATCGGTGCAATCATCATTGCCATGGAAACGTAGGCCATACCTTTGGCCGTGTTTGAGCCGAATAAGTCACGGATGGTACCCGGAACGGTTACTGTAGCGGCGCCTCCGCAAAGAGCCTGAATAAAGCGAAGAGCAATAAAGCTTTCACTGGTAGACGCAAAACTCATTAAAAAGCTTGTAATAATGAATCCGGAGAGTCCGGTTAAAAGAAAGACCTTGCGCCCATAATGATCGGCCATGGGTCCAAAGCTCAACATTCCGAGCGCATAACCGGCTAAGAAAATACTGAGTGACCATTGAATTTGAGTGATGTCTGCTTGGAATGACTGCGCCATGCCGGGCATAGCCGGTAGATACATGTCGATGGCCAGCGGTGTGATTGCAAAAATCGCAGCAAACAGTGGTAAAAATCGAAGAGGAGACGTCGCCTTAACGGTCATTACTAATTTGCCATCGCCAAGTTGCCATTAAAAGTACAATCGAAGAACAGTCTCTGCCACACAGGCTAAGCGCTTGCTATTCTCAACTTCGATGCTGACTTCATTCACTATTTCAATACTTCGCTTCATTGGGGTAAGACCGATTAGGCGAGTTCTTGCTCGCACTCGTGAACCTGACTTGACCGGAAACGGAAAGCGAACCTGATTTAATCCGTAATTCACCACCATTTTTGCGTCAGGATAAGGGTTGTTGTCTGAATTAACTGTATCGGTCAAAGCGGGAATCAACGATAAGGTCAAGAATCCGTGAGCAATGGTGGTTTTAAATGGAGACTCTTCAGCCGCTCGTTCAGCGTCGGTATGAATCCATTGTTTGTCGCCGGTTACTTCAGCGAACTGATTAATACATTTTTGATCAACCAGCAACCACTCACCAACAAACGTTTCTTCGCCTAATTGTTCTTGCAGTTCTTGGTAAACCTTTGCAGCTTCAGGTGATAAGACAAGCGGCCGTGGCTCATCGTCGCCATCATCTGAAGGTTTAAAAAATGAAACCCAAGGGTTGTTCAGGGTGTTCGCCAACGTTTGGGTGACTTTATCGGAAAGATTCTTAAATTGCGGTTCAAGCTTTGCGATAAACTCTGCATTTTGTTTTTGAAACTGCTCTCGCTTTTCCCTGATGAATTCTAACACTCGCATAAAAATATCCGTTGGGGGGTCTATTGGTTAATTCAGCGAACAACTGTCAGTTGAAAGTAAAGAAAATAAGATAAAATTCTACACTAATTCGAATGTTTGTTGTGTAATAGTTAATAACTTTTACATTTAAATGGCTAAGGAAAATGATTCTTATCCAATCAAAATGAAATAATTAGGAAAGATATGGACATTCAACTGACGCAAAACCAAGCTCGAGTGATAGGTTGTTTAATTGAGAAAGAAAAAACAACACCTGAGTATTATCCTTTAACATTGAATAGCTTAACGGCGGCATGTAACCAAAAAAGCAGTCGCGATCCGGTCCTTTCTTTAACCGAAAAACAAGTTCAAGCGGCGGTCGATGAGTTGATCGAGCTTGGTCATGTTGTTACTGCTTATGAGCGTGGCAGTCGGGTAACTAAATATCGACACCGCTTCTGTAATAGTGAATTTGGACAATTGCAGTTAAATGCTGCAGAAACAGCTGTGGTTTGTTTGTTGTTATTACGTGGGGCTCAAACAGCCGGTGAGTTGCGCAGCCGTAGTGGTCGATTACATGAGTTTTCAGACCTTGGCTCAGTGGATGAAACCTTGCATCAACTCGCGCAAAAGCGCCTAGTTATTCAGCTTGAAAGAGAACCGGGTAAACGGGAGTCTAAGTGGACAGATTGTTTTGGGTCGGCAACGCAATCTGACCAGGCGATTGACTCTGCTCAACGTTCGCAAATGGCGGATATAGAGCACCTGAGCAATCTGGATATTTTGCAGAAAGTTAATGCATTAGAGCATCAACTTGAGCTTTTGACTCAAGAGCTGATCGATATTAAACAAGTCTTAAGCGAGCGAGTTGACTCATGATTGAGTATTTCAGTGATAAAGAAATCAATACCCAGCAATTTAAAGAACTATTACAACGTTCTTCGCTCAGTGAGCGTCGACCAATCGATGATGACGATTGTTTAACACAAATGGTCACTAATGCCGATGTGATGATTACGGCGTGGCATGAAGAGACGCTGGTCGGGGTGGCGCGGAGTGTGACGGATTATTCCTTTTGTTGTTATTTGTCCGATCTCGCCGTTGATCAGAGGTTTCAAAATCAAGGCGTTGGTCGCCGACTTCAACTGTTGACTCTCGATCAACTCGGCCCAAAATGTACGCTTATATTATTAGCAGCTCCGGCAGCGCATAGTTATTATGAGCATTTGGGGTTTACTGCGCATCCGCGCTGTTGGGTTATAGAGCCTGGCCAGCAAATACGTTAAGTTGGAGATGGTTAATCTATTCCAAACCATGGTCAATATCGAGGAGACACCACTTTGTCGACTATCACTGTGACTGCAACGATCAATGCCGAACTTGATCAAGTTTGGCGTACCTGGACTAATCCAGACGATATTATGCAATGGAACTTTGCAAGTGACGACTGGTGCTGCCCGGATGCTCAAATTGACTTATCTGAGGGGGGCGCTTTCTGTTTTCGGATGGAGTCTGTCGATGGCAATGTCGGATTTGATCTTAGGGGCTCGTATCAAAGCATTAAAGAAGGGGCTCAAATTGACTATCGCCTCGAAGACGGCAGGCAGGTATGGGTAAGCTTTGAGAAAGATGAGTCTGGTACACGGGTTACCCAGGTGTTTGAACCAGAAACTCAACATTCTATTGAGCTTCAACGCCAAGGCTGGCAAGCCATATTAAACAACTTCAAGCAGTTCAACGAAGCCAACAGAGAGGCTGATTAAGCAAACCCTAGGCGATGTGCTAACCCGTTTGCTTGATAACCTCGCTACTGAGTTAAATTTTTCTTACGGCCATGGTTAAGCGGGATATGCAAACCAGGTCACCTTGAGCGTTAACGATTCGAATTTCCCAGACATGAGATGCCTTACCTAGGTGCAAAGGTTTAGCCGTAGCCAAAACGGTCCCTTGACGCATGGCCTTAATATGATTCGCATTGATTTCCATGCCAACACAAAAATGCTGGTCATCAACGGCAATATTGCTGGCGATACTGCCCACTGTTTCTGCGAGAGCCACCGATGCTCCACCGTGAAGTAATCCCATTGGTTGATGTGTGGTTTCATTCACTGGCATAGAAACGACGACATAATCATCACCGATTTCTTCGACGACCATCTTTAGATGGCTAGCTAACGTGTTGTTATTACGAGCATTTAAGGCTTCAGCCGTTACTTGTTTCTTCCAAATTGCACCCATCTTAGAACCCTTTATCTTGGCATCAAAATTTGTGATAGTCGCGCAAGATTAACAAAATAAATTTATCGTGAGCAACAATAGATTTCGTTAGCATCTAGAGACCAGCGGTTCTATATTGTCATTGAAGGTGCTCAATCTAGTGAGGTAAATTTATGCAATCTTCAGGTCGTGTAAGTCGCAGTCGAGCCAATAAACATCATTGGGATGACGAAGACTTTCGAGGTAAAAAGGCGCACAAGTCTCATCGCAGCCATCACGAAGTCAAACGTGACTTAGAGAATTACTTTGAGCGAAAGCGTCTAAAAGAGCTTACTGAAGATACCTGGCTACAGTAATGCGAAAAGGCCCCGAAAGGGGCCTTTTTATTGTTCTTCAGGCGTTGAGAGGTGCATCGGTTTAAGTTTTATTGAGACAGTGGTTTTAACCAATCGACAGCGATCCCTTTCGCAGCGAAAATACGACCATCGTAACTCGCCTGTAAAGAGAGTAGGTTCTTTTTGTCTTCTTCAGACAGAGATGATTTGTGGTTTTTAATAGTGGCGCCTTGATTTCGTCCGTTTTCTTTCGCTAAATAAAGCAGGTTGTCGAGAAGCTTGAGTGATTCATCCCAAGTTAAACTGCTCTCTTCCCCTGTACTGAATGGAAATAATAAGTAACCCAGAGACGTGGTAACGGTTAGTGACTGCCCCTTTAAGTTCACTGTTTGCGAACTTCGGCTGTTCAACATACGCTCACAAAATTGCGTAATACCATGTTTATCGGTATCAGTGAGTATCACCAAGAATTCTTCTCCTCCCCATCGAACAGCGATGTCTTCGCTACGTAAACTATGGGTTAGATCGTTTGCGACGGATAGCAAAACTTGGTCACCGGTATCATGACCATATTGATCGTTAACGGCTTTGAAATGATCGATGTCTAGCAAGACTAATCCTAACTTTCTTTTAGAACGATTTTTCTCTCTTAATGCTCGACTTACAAGTTTATGCTGAACTTCGTTTATAAAACGTCGATTATAAAGTTTAGTTAATGGATCTCGTAACGCTTGCTCTTTCAGTTTTGAATTGAGTTCGTCGAGCAAAGCATTTTTATTGGCGATGTCTTTATTACGACGATAAGCCAATAAAAGTGCGATCACAACAAAAATGACCGAAGTGACTGATAGCGCTAAAATGGCTCGCTGATCACTAAGCTTTGTTTCATTGAGTTGATTAATTTGATGAAGTCTATCGATTTCCCTTTGTTTTTTCTCGCTTTCGAATATTTTTTGTAGCTCTAGAACTTTGTCATTATTTGTTTTTCGCACTAATGCCATTGATTCATTGTGCAATTGCTTTCGGTAGTCGAGAGCAGCTTCGAAGTCTCCTTTCAATTCGTAAATTATCGAATAGTCTTCCAGTGCCCATAGAATCGATTGCTCTTGTTGCATCTCTCGATAGATTACCTCTGCTTGCTTTAGTGCTTCGATCGCTTCTTCATACTTCTCTTGTGCGCGTAATGCGATAGAAAGGTTATTATAAGAAACGGCCTTTTCGAAAGGACTGATATACTTTTCAGCAGTTTCGATAGATTCCTTAGCCGTTTGAATTGCTTTATCAAAGTCTTCTTCTCGAAGAAACTCATTTTGAAGTTGAATTTTTGCTCTTAAATAGGGTTTGAATGCCCCTACTTCTCTTGCCTCGTCGAATATTTTGTTTCTATAAAAAGTGGATTTTTGAATGTAATCCTGATGAATAGCTTCGGCCCTATCGATATCGGACTGATCGGTGAGTGTCCCTATCTCCATATTTTTTTTATTGGCCATCATATAGTAGATATTCATGGCATTTGAGTAGGTGAAAATTCTAATAAAGTTATCATTTAAAGACAGTGCTTTTTCGGCGAGTAATTGATTGGTTTTTAGCGATTCTTCGTACTGCTCCATGTAATATTGGATATTAACCAGATGAGAAAGCACCCCTAATTGAATGTATGTCTCATCAATGGACTCTGCGATAATACCGGCTTCATTTAAATCGGATATTGCGTCTTCATATAGACTGTTCAACGATCGTTGTTGACCTTCAAGATAATAAAAGTAGGCTGCCATTGTTTTGTTGTTGTTAAGAGCATCTGACTTAATATCGATAAGAATAGCGCGCGCAGGGTCGACTTTTACTTCCGCTAACAAACCACTGACCTGTGCCAACCCTAGCCATACCTTTCCTTGTTCACTGAGTTGTTCTTCTTGGCTCTTTAGCAATTCGATAGTTGATTTCGCTTGTGTTGTTCGACCCACTTTAAAATAGAGCTGAGTGAGTCGAAAATACGCCTCGCCGTCAATGGCGACGTCACTTTGAGCATTTTCATTGAGCCATTTTTCTAAGGACTCGATGGCTAAGAAAGGATCACTATGTTGGTGGTTTTTATAGTCGTTGAACCAAGAAGAAGGCGTTGCGGAAGCCTTTGCTGTGAGAAGCGCAGCACACGCTAGCAAAATCCAGAAAACGGCCCTATTCAACATAAATTCACTCGCATATTTATTAAAGCATATTGCCTACCTAAGTATTAAAAATAGTAACTCGATAGAATTAAATCCAAATAATATTAAATAAGCCGTAAGCAATGGCTGCTAATGCGGTTATAAAAAAACCAACGAAGGTGGTTAGTGGTAAACCAAATGAACGTTGAGAGCGGTAAAGCAGTACGCCGCTAGCAATTCCTAAAATTAATGTAAGGTAAGACATCAAATAGCCATATGTCGCCGTATTCTCAAACCCGAACAGCAATAAGAAGGGCGTCAATTGATAAGTCTGACTTATTCCATAGGCATACAAACAAAGGCTGATCACAGCGAAGAGGCTGGTGGTCCAAATAACCAATCGCACTCCGTCAGTGATAACGGCTTGCCGTTTGTCGAACCAACGGGTCGCTGCTTGAACGCTTAATAAAATAAATGCAAAGCTCAGTAGAACCGAACTACTCACAGCCCAGAAGGCGGGTGCAATGATACTGGAACGATCGTTAAAAAAACGGGCTCCCAAATTCGCTACCAAGTTGGTTTTAAATAAAGGAGCGACAAAGTCAGGCGTGGAGATTTGTTTGGTGCAACTGAGATCCGGTTTTGAATCAGGATTATCGAAAAACAAATTTAACATCTCTCCGGCGCACGCCACCGAGCGTGAGGGGCCATGGCCAGCGTACGGAAATTCAACATAGGTTCCGTTTTTAAATCCCGGCAAAATAACCTGCGCCAGTGGTGGTGGAGTAATAGGGTCCATAGCACCCTCAATAATTAAGGCAGGTATTTCGGTTTTGGTCAGTTGATATTCCTTTGCATCGCGCGGGTAAAGCCCCATTGATCGACAGCCGAGACTCTCGTCTTTTGCAGCAGCAGCGGTTCCGCGACCTAATGATAAAATTGGGTGGTCTTTTTCATCGGCAGCGGCCGAGGCAGCTAAAGAGTCGAAACCACCGTCGTTGCATAAAATCGCGTCACGCATACCTGGGCTACTGCTAAAAAAATTATTAGACAGATGACTCATTAGGGTGAAAACATCGTCATTTCGGTTAATCACCGCATCACTCCAATGATGAATTAATGCGGGAATGGCCGGATAGTTTTTTTGTTCATAAAAAAACATAAATGGCGCCATCGCTACCGTATCACTGTAATAGTACTTCTTACCTTTAGGATTCTCCGGCGTTTGCTTTAAATTAATTTCAATGGGGTTATTCACGACCGATGAAATTGCTTCTCTGAGCTTTTTCGAACTGTTGCCATAGTGCTTGGCACAATCACTTTGCTTAGAACAGGTTTCATCAAGTATCAGGAGTACGCGGTTGTACCAGTTCACTACGCGCCAATGTAGGGCGTCATCACGTGCATTTAACGGCATAATTGCATCTAGCGCGATGGCTTTAATCGCGGACTCATCTTGTTGAACGTAAGCTTGTCCCAAAATCGAACCGTAACTAATTCCCCAAACGTTCCATTGATCAAGTGACAGTGACTGTCTCAGCGCTTTGACATCTCGGGCATTTTCAATAGTGTTGTAACCCGTTAAGTCTACGCCTGTTCGACTTGCTCTCTCTGCGCACTCAAGGGCTTGTTGGTTCTGTGCCGCTAAATGCTCTTCAAAAGAAGGCTGAATCAATTGGTGTGGGTTTCTGAGTGAATAAAAGGGACAAAAATCGGCTGACCAGCCAATGCCTCGCTGTTCGAGTATGTAAAGATCGCGGCGATCTAAAATACCATGATGCTTAAATCTTTGAACGTAAGTGAGTACTTTTGCGCCTGGTCCGCCGGTTAAATAAATGACCGGATCGGATCGTTTTTCGTCCGCCCGTTTCCTCGCTTCAATTTTATCGGCACTTTTAGTCTGGGCATCTAGTTTGACAACGAGCAGTTCGATAAAACGAGAGTCAGGCTTTTCTCGGTTTTCAGGTACTTCTAGTAGGAAACAGTGAATTCTATGTTTTTCTCTGGCGATAGCGTCTGAGAAAGGACAGGTTGTTGGGTCGAGCTGAAATGTATCTCGTTCAAAGACGTCCTTTGCAAAACCTGATAATGAAAACATGGCGAGAAGCGTCAATCCAACAGCGCGTAAGATCATGATTCAATCCCGTATTTTGTCGTTATTATTCATTAACTATAACAAATAAGTGATATCTAGAGGAGTCTAAATTTTAATCAGTTGATGCTTCTATTTGATTCCATTGCATCAGTCCTCACCCAAACGAGTGTTACTCATGGCTATTTTGCTGTTGATTATTCCAAAGTTTTGCGTAATGCCCGTCGGCTTTTAGAAGACTCAAGTGATCACCCTGTTCAATGATTTCGCCTTTGTGTAAAACGAAAATTGTGTCTGCATCGACTATGGTCGATAAGCGATGTGCAATCATAATACTGGTGTGATTTTGTGCGACCTGTTTGATGGCTCGCATTATATTTTGCTCGGCTTCACTATCGAGCGATGACGTTGCCTCATCGAAGATAAGAATGGGTGATTTTTTTAAGATGGTTCTAGCGATGGCGACTCGTTGTTTTTCTCCCCCAGATAGTTTTAAGCCCCGTTCTCCTACGAGAGTATTCAGTCCATCAGGAAGTTGTCGAATAAATTCAGAGAGGTAGGCATTCTCAACGGCTTTGTCGATATCTTCGTCACTGGCATTGGGTGCTCCATAACGAATATTTTCTCCGATGGTTGTGTTAAAAAGTACGGTATCTTGTGGAACAATACCTATGGCTCGGCGCAAACTGTCTTGAGTAACCTGCTTAATATCTTGGCCATCGATGGTGATTTCTCCACTGTCTGGATCATAAAAGCGATAAAGCAACTTAGATAATGTTGATTTGCCAGCGCCACTGCTTCCCACAAACGCGACTTTAGAGCCAGCAGCAATACTAAAGTTAAGGTTGTTCAGTATTGAGCGATCGGTATGATATGAGAAGTTCACGTTATTAAACTGAATACTTCCTTGATTAACTTGCAGTTCGTCGGCGTTGTTTTGGTCAACTATTTTTGGTTGTTCGCGTAGAAGAGCAAACATCTTCTCTATGTTGGCCATTGATCCTTTCATCTCTCGGTAGACAAAGCCGAAGAAATTAAGCGGCATAAATATTTGCATAATATAGCCGTTGATCATAGTAAATTGTCCGAGCGAAAGTGTCTCTGAAACCACCATATGTCCGGCCAGCACTAGCATTGATGTCATAGCGACCGCGACGATTAAGGCTTGACCTCCGTTCAGTGCAAACAAGCTTAAACGGTTACTCCTGCGAGCGCTTTCCCACTCAGCGAGTTCATGATCGTATCGGCGTTCTTCGAATGCTTCATTGTTAAAATATTTGACCGTTTCATAATTTAATAAACTATCGACAGCCGTTGTATTTGATTTTGAGTCTGCTTCATTGGCCTTTCGAATATAACTGGTTCGCCATTCCGTTGCTTTTGCCGTCCAAATAATATAGGCAACTATGCACCCGAGAATAATTAGAACGAAATTAGTTGAGAACTTAGCTTGAAAGATCAATACAACAAAAAGAATTTCTAAGAAAACGGGGACGATATTGAATACCATAAAGCGCAACAGGAAATTAATGCCAGAGACGCCTCTTTCAATATCTCTTGCGACGCCACCAGTACGACGAGATAAATGAAAATCTATATCAAGACTATGTAGGTGCTTGAAAACCGCAAGACCGATTCGGCGCATCGCTCTTTCAGTGACGCGACCAAATAACAGATCTCTAAACTCTCCGAATAGTACGGTCGATAAACGAAGGGCTCCATACATGAGGATCAATGTGAGTGGTAGCACAACGACGGCTTGCTCAGACGATAAGTTGAGTTGATCAACCGTAATACCAAATACATAAGGAACACCAACGCTGGCAACTTTCGCAGCGATTAGAAAAACTAAGGCGGCCAAGACTCGCCATCGGAACTCAGCGAGAAATGGCACCAATTGTTTTAAAGTCTTCCAAGAGACTTGTTCGTTGTTGTAATCTGCAAATTGTCCGTGTCGCATGCTGAGTTACTCAATGAAAAGAACGTAGTTTACGTGAATTTTTAACGGGTGTGCTAAAAGATATCTACCAAAGATATTGGTTGCAAAGGGTTATGGAGTCAATATATAGTGTTCTTGCTACGGTTCAATGCCTATATATTGATTTGAGGTTGAGATTTATTGATTAAGCATTATGAGCATAGGTTGGTAATATGTTTAACTCTCATAGATTGATTAAAAATTAGATGCTTAATTAGTGATGGTCACTTTCCAATTATAGGTTTTGCTAAGAGGGAATCCGGTGTAAATCCGGAACTGACGCGCAGCGGTAATAGAGAACGAGAGTAACGTGAAGCACTGAACATCAAGTTTGGGAAGCAGTTACTTTAGGTACTTATATAAGTGAGCTCTTGAGTCCGAATACCTGCCGATAGCCAATCAACGCCTTCGCGATTTTGAGGTATTGAGTGATTGACTATTGAATCTTTGTTTCTCGTGCGCTGTCAGCGTATCAATGTCCTGATCCTTTAGACTTTCTTCGATTCTCGTCTCGCCAAGGTAGTGTTTCTATTTTAACAAGGCGCGATCTATGTTTTCAGAAGAGCAAGTATCTAAATATCAAGTTACCAAACGAAATGGCCTAGCTGTTCCCTATGATGGACAAAAAGTCATTGGTGCAGTCAAAAAAGCAGTTATCGCTGTCAAAGGCTCTCATGCACAAGGCAGTCAACATTTGCAACATCTAGCGCAGAGTATTGTTGAGCAGATTGAAAGTAAAGTTCAACGAACAATGCCTGATGGTGGAATTATTCATATTGAAGATATTCAGGACAATGTTGAACTCTATTTAATGCGAGCGGGAGAGCAACAAGTCGCTCGTGCTTATGTGATATATCGAGAAGAGCATAGTAAAAATCGTCAAGATCTAAATATCAAAATCGAAGATACGCTTCAAGAGTTTACAGTCGTTCACCGTGATAACTCTGAAACGTGGGTCGAGTCAGATATCTACTCGTTAGTATCCAGTGCGTGTGAGATGTATAGAGAGGTTAGTAGCGAAAGACTTTGGAAGTTGATCAAGCCCAGCCTGTACGATGGTATTAAGTTCAATGAGCTTTGGTTATTATTGATCATGAACGCTCGTAGCTTAATAGCCGAAGAACCTAACTACTCAAAAGTAGCAGCGCACTTTCTGTTAAACAAGTTAAAGCAAGAAGTATTAACTACATTTCCAACGATTACTCAAGACGACAATCTATATAGAAAAGCTTTCCGAATATCTATTGATTTTGGTATTGAAAAAGGAATTCTAGATAATCAGCTGTCAAAATTTGATCTTGAACAACTAGCAGAAGCAATCTTACCAGAGCGAGATCGCCAATTCGACTATTTAGGACTTCAAACACTATACGATCGATATTTTCTTAGAAGTGATGAAACACCTTTCGAATTACCTCAAGTGATGTTTATGCGTATTGCAATGGGACTGGCTGTCAATGAAAGTCAACAAAATAGACGAGCGATCGAATTTTATCGATTATTAAGCTCTTTCGATTTTATGTGCTCAACGCCGACATTATTTAATTCAGGAACTGTTCGTCCTCAATTATCGAGCTGCTATTTAACTCATATAGGAGATAGTTTGAGTGAAATCTATCAAGGGTTAAGTGACAATGCGATGTTATCGAAATGGGCGGGAGGTCTCGGTAATGATTGGACTCCAGTGCGAGCACTTGGCTCTTTTATCAACGGAACGCGTGGAACTTCGCAGGGTATTATTCCTTTTCTTAAAGTTGCAAATGATACGGCAGTGGCCGTTAATCAAGGAGGAAAGCGCAAAGGTGCAGTATGCGCATATCTAGAAACATGGCATCTAGATATCGAAGACTTTTTAGAGTTAAGAAAAAATACCGGTGATGAACGTAGAAGAACGCATGATATGAATACTGCGAATTGGATCCCCGACCTATTTATGAAACGTGTTTTCCTCGATCAAGATTGGACCTTATTCTCTCCAAGTGAAGTTTCGGACCTCCATCAACTGTATGGTCGAGAGTTTGAGTTGCGCTATGAATACTATGAAGAACTGGCTCAGGCTGGACGTTTGAAACAATATAAATCGATACGGGCGAAAGAGCTTTGGCAAAAAATGTTATCAATGCTATTCGAGACAGGCCACCCGTGGATAACATTTAAAGACCCATGCAATGTTCGATCTCCTCAACAGCATCGCGGAGTGGTCCATTCATCAAATTTGTGTACTGAAATTACGCTTAATACAAACGACGACGAGATTGCTGTTTGCAATTTAGGCTCAGTGAACTTAAATAACCACTGGACTATAGAAGGGATAGATAAAGAGCACTTAAAGAACACAATCCGGACTGCTATTAGAATGTTGGACAATGTCATTGATTTAAATTTTTATCCAGTTAAAAAAGCTAAGGTATCAAATCTAAAACATCGGCCCATTGGTTTAGGAATGATGGGTTACCAAGATGTACTTTATCGAGCAAAAATAAGTTTTGATAGCATTGAGGCAGTGGAGCTATCTGATCGTATAAGTGAAGCTTTTAGTTTCTATGCCATAGAAGCGTCGGCTAATCTTGCGGTTGAACGCGGATGCTATGATAGTTTTAATGGTTCACTATGGCAACAAGGAATATTTCCACTGGATAGTTTACGTCAGTTAGAGAAATCTCGTGGTAGTGACTATTGCACATTTAATTATCAAAGTGAATTAGATTGGAGCTTCTTGAAAGAGCAAGTGAAAAAAACGGGTATTCGAAACTCCAACATCATTGCGATAGCGCCAACTGCTACTATTGCGAATATTGTAGGTGTGTGTCAATCGATAGAGCCGACCTATCAAAATTTGTTTGTGAAATCTAACCTTTCAGGTGAGTTTTTGGTTATCAACAAATATTTAGTCTCAGAGCTGAAGGATGCAGGGCTTTGGGATGCATCGATGATCGATGATATTCAGTATTATCAGGGTGATGTTGGCAGAATCGATCGTATTCCGAATAAACTTAAAGCGCTTTTTAAAACAGCATTTTCCATTGATCCTCGTTGGTTGGTAGAAGCTGCATCGAGGCGACAAAAGTGGATTGATCAAGCACAAAGTTTGAACTTATATATGCAAGAGCCTAGTGGAATGAAGCTTGATAATCTATACAAAACTGCTTGGTCGAGAGGGTTGAAAACAACATATTACCTACGTTCTTTAGCAGCAACAGAGGTTTACACCCACTCAAGCGATAGAGTCGATGTGGAAGCTGAACAAACGCTATGTCGTCTAGACGACTTAGAATGCGAAGTCTGTCAATAGGAGTTAAACAATGGAACTTAACTGGAACGATCCTTTGAATCACGCCCTACCTTTAAATGATAATATAGTGAAGCGATCGAATGAACCAAATAAGAAGTCATCGAATCAAGCGATCACTTATTTGGATAAACGTATCGTTAATGGACAAGCGGATATAAATCAACTAGCACCATTTAAATACCCATGGGCTTGGGAGTTCTTTTTAAATGCGAATAAAAATCACTGGACGCCTCTTGATGTAAATATGACTCAAGATGTTCATGATTATCACCACAAGTTAACTCTTGAGGAGCGTCATATTTATGATAATGTACTCTCTTATTTAACCACGTCTGATATATTGGCGATGCGTAATATTGGTTTAGCAGTCATGGAAAAAATGACTGCGCCTGAGTTGCAAATTTATCAAGCTAGACAAGTTTATGAAGAATCACTACATACTTGGACTTACCAACATTGTATTGAAACAATTGGGTTAGACCAACAGGAGATTTACAATCGATATCGAGTGATTCCAGAGCTGAACTTTAAGATAGAACTTGCTAATAAACGCCTAAATTCGGTTATGGACAGTAGTTTAGATCTATCGAATAGAGACGATCTTCATCAGTTTGTATTGTCTTATATATTTTTTGCTGCTGTATTTGAGGGGTGCTGGTTCTATAATGGTTTTAGTCCGATTTTTTCGTTGCAAAGAAGAGGTTTGATGAAAGGAACTGCAGAGCAGCTACAGTACATTATGCGAGATGAGGTATTACATTGTGCATTTGGAATTCGAGTCGTTAATGAGATCGTAAAGGAAGAGAATTTAGTCTTAGATAAAAAGGAAATTGCTAGAATGTGGGAAGAAGCTGATGCTGCAGAAGAAGGTTATGCAAACTTTCTATTGCCTCAACAGATATTGGGTTATTCTTCAGAATTACATAGTGCCCAGTTTAGATTTCTAGCTAATCGAAGAGCTAAACAGTTGAAGTTAGAAACTCCTTTTCCTGGTGCAGAGGTAGCCTTAACGTGGTTAGATGAGCAAGCAAACCTTCGTAAAGAAAAGAATTTTTTTGAAACACGAGTGACAGAGTATCAAACCGGTGCTGCGTTAAATTGGGAATAAGTTTAATTATTAACATATTTAAGTATTGAATAGAGCCTCTTAGTGCAGACTGTGCGGGGGGCTTTTAAGGAGCAAAGCATGAGTAACAAAAGTAATTTAGCTCCATCTATGCAACACCATAAATTGGTGTTGCCAGAACACATGAATCATCAGGGCTCTTTATTCGGTGGATATCTATTAATGTGGATAGACGAAGTAGCTTATGTTTCTGCGAATTTACAGTTTCCAGGTCATCGCTTCGTCACGGTTGCATTAGATAATGTCGAATTTAAACATCGCATCGAATGCGGCGAGATAATTTGTTTTAATGTGAGCCTGGAACGACAAGGTAATACCTCGTTAACCTACCATATTGCGGTCACCGGGAAGCGAACTTCAGCAAGCCCTTTGTTGTTTGAAACACGAGTTACCTTTGTTAGCGTTGATGACCAAGGGAAAAAGCAAGTGATTGAAAGGTAAGTGCATCAAAAATGTGTGGACGCTATTTACTAAGAGAGAAACCAGACTGGGCAACTCATAGTCAGTGGAAAGATTATTGGGAAGACATTCAGCCCTTTACTGCAAGGTTTAATATTGCACCTTCTCAACGAGCAACCGTGATCTATTGGGATGCACAGTCACCGCGAGTAGCCACTATGCAATGGGGTTTTCGCCCCAGCTGGTCAAAAGCATCATTTAGTAAGATAAACGCGCGTTCTGAAACTGTATTCGAAAGCAAAATGTTTGCAACGTCGGCTCATACGAAGCGATGTTTAATTCCTGCTGATGGCTTTTATGAACCAAAAGGCAGCGCAACGCAAAGAAATCGTCCATGGCATTTGTTTGAACATCACGATAAAGCGGCGTTTATGATGGCTGGTCTATGGACGGCGTTTGAAGGACCGTCGGTTGAAGATGAACCATTCGAAAATTCTAAAAGCGGTTCTTTAAATTTTTGTATTTTAACAACCGCAGCAAACCAATTAGTTTCACCAATTCACCATCGTATGCCAATTATTATTCCTCAAGCCTTTTGGGAGCAGTGGCTAAGTGACTCTTCAAAGGACTCGATGTTGCCGTTACTTTCTTCTCGAGAATACTCGGGTATGCATCATTTCCGAGTCGCAGAAACGGTTAAGAATGTTTCTCAGGATATTGCCGACTGTGCTGAGCCGGTCGATGAATTACAGCCCGGTGATAACTTATCGCTATTTTAATTATCGGCACTTTTATTTTTCATGGCTTTTGAGTAGTAACTTGCAATAAGAATAGACGCTAAAATAATCACCGCACCAAAGGTTAACGAGAGCCAATTGGCTGGTCGTCCCCAAAACACCACATTTACTAAAATGCCTGCCGGAATAAGTAAGTTATTCATTGTTGCTAGTTGACCAGTATTGACTTGCTTGCTTCCATAGTTCCAAAAATAATACCCTAGCCCTGAAGCAACGATGCCGAGCCAAGTTAATGTCGCATAATGCGTGATTGTAACGGGCACTTTTGTCCAGTCAGCAATGAATATTGCCGGAAATAAGCTGATTAATAGCGCCCCTAAAAAGAAGAAAGCGAAGATATTTTTCTGTGTTAAATGACTAGGAATAGCTAGACGTTTATAGGCAACTTGACCGAAAGCAAAACAAAGATTGGCGGCTTGAACTAAGAGCAAGCCGGTCCAAAAATCTGAACTAACCGTTTGGTAACGTATAATTGCAGCGCCTACAACGGCAATGATTGCGGGGAGTAGCCAATTTAATCGAAATTGTTTTACGAAAATTAGGTCATCAAGCAAACTCACATAAACCGGAGTAAGAATAGTAAAAAGCAGAACTTCAGGAACGGTAAGAAATAGAAAGCTGTGGTAGAAAAAAAGATACATCACTCCAATTTGAATAGCACCAATGCCCATTAAGGCAAAAACGGCTTTACTGTTTGCTGAGTTCCATTTTAAGAAGGGGAGAAACGTTAAAAAAGCCAACAGCATTCGAGTAGCAACGGCAATATAGCCATCGACTTGACCGGCGAGAAACTCTCCGATCAAAGAGAACGAGAAGGCCCATAATAAAGTAACAAAAACTAGCCAACGCATATCGAGTTAATCTAAGTTTAAGTAAGCCTTGAGTCGCGCTAAATTCTCGTCCGCAAATTGATAAATCTTATTACTGGGTATGTGGTTGCTTTCCATGGTTTCTAAATAGAACTCAATACTGCAAAGTATATCAGCTAACAGTTCAAGGGCTTGCATGGTAGCCGGCTGCTTCAAGAAGTATTGATTTGAAAGATCAGATAGCTCATTGATCAAAGCTATTAACTCTTTAACGTCGAGTACATCTATTTTCTCGACCGCTCTTTGTAAAGAGGCCGGCATTGAGTGCAGTAACTCAGGATCGTGATCTTGCTTACTGTAGTTTTCAATCTGATTAATGACTTGATGAACCTGTTTTCTAGCATAGTTGCAGGCTTCAATTTGAGCAGGACTCAAAGTGTTTCGATTCAAATTCGTTTGCCCACCGTGACCGCGCTGTCGTTTATCAACCAAATAGCTTTCAATTTTCGCCAGCACGTCAGATACGAATTGACGATCGGGATCTTTCAAATGAATTTCTTTGTTGATTGTAAGTTCAATGCGTTCAACCGCTTCTTTTAATTGAATTTCGAGAGATTTGTATTCCAGTACTGAGAATAAACTGTGCAGTTGTTTAAGTTGATGAAACAATTGCGTCAACTCTTCTGATCCACTTTTGTAGTCCTCGGCAATTAAATCCGTCTGAACCTTTAAAATATCGTCGAGTATGGTATCGAAGAGAGAGGCATAATCTCCTTCGTTCAAACCCTTTAATAATTGAAATTCTTGAGCAAGGTTGCGCTCGGTTAAGCCAAGGTTGGGTAACTCAAAGTGCTTTCTCAAGGTTTCGGTTTGTTCATCTTCAGCATCAGACAAACTGACTAAATAAAGCAATTCAAACGCGAGTTGCTCAGCTTTTTCGCGGTTTTTATAATTAATATTATGGTTAACTTGCCCTAATTCTCTAATTTGCAAGTCGAGCCGCGACAACAACTTAAGTCGCGTTGAGTTTATCAACAGACCGCCAGAATGAAAGGCTTCGATAGCGCCACCTGCGATCCACCAAAGATTGGGTGCGCTAGGGCAGCCGCATTGGCGATCGAGTTTACTGAGCGCTCTCCCCATCATCGCCAGTCCACCGCTAACGTTGGTCTTCCGAATGATTTCAATTAAGCCCATTTGATACATTTGTCGTAATCGACGCGATGTTTTGACAATTTCATAGTCATCAAGACGGTCATTGGCTTGCCCAGAGTCGCGAACCTTTCGATGATTCGCTTTAAAAAAACTTGATTCTGGGAATTGTTCAATGTGTGCTATCGAGCGCAAATCATTGATGGGTACGTACAGAAGCTGAGGCAGATCGAAGGGCTTATTACAGATGAAATCTATGTAACGCTCAAGCAAGGTAAGGCTATAAATAACCGCTTCAAGACGCTGTTCATCCTCCGGATTAAAAGGATCGCTCATATTCTTAACGATGTTACAGATGTCGCGAGTCATTAATGAAGCTGCTTGCAGCTCGATAAATGTAAATACTCGGTTTAACTGGTAAATTCCCGACCAAGCGTCCTTGCGTGCACCACTCGATTGCTCGTCAGAATGATATTTCTCCAGCGCCTTAATCGACGTCTTGATGCTCTCGCGTATATGCTCGGCAATCATGTTGACGGAGGATATCTGGTCCTGATACGACATAATACTCATTTCCCTAGTTTCGGTAGTCTCGAAATACTACGTTAATTTGGCTAGAATTCAATCGTTATGATTGCAATGTGCCGAGCCGGTCACGGTTCTAATTCATCCATTCTCAAGCATATCAGCGGATTCGCCTAAGTCTATGGAAAAAATACAGTTTTTACGGAAAAACAGTAGGTTGAGCAATCCTATTATGTGTTCTAGAGTTATAGGAGTATTGGAGCTCGATATCTTTCGAGTTATTCAAGTTTTAAAGCTTAACTAGCCGCTGGTTAAAGCGGCCGATATGGCTTGGAGACATCGCCCTTTAATTTTGGAGAGCACATGGACCGTTTGGAGACGATCGTCGAGTTGATGGAGCGTTTTACTGCGTTCGAGTTCTTAAATGCGAAACAGCGAGCCATAGTGGCCGGCCAGTCTGAATTAGTGAAAATCAAGAGTGGTTCAGACATTTTCAAGTTAAATCAAATTGATAGCCACGATTACTTTATTGTACAGGGCAAGGTCGAACTTGTGGCGGCTGATGGTAAGTCCTATACATTAGCTCACTCCTCGGCTAATGCGAGTCGACCCCTGGCAAACCTTCGACCACGTAAGTACGCTGCAACCTGTATTGAAGACAGTGCATTCCTCAAGCTTCCACACGACTTACTTAGTTATATTCTAGAAGCTCACAATGTTGAAGAAAGTCGCGAGAAACTCATTGAATTTGCAAATGCAGAATTGACACCGAGTATGATTACCATGGAAATTCAGCAAGCGATTCGCCGTGGTGAATTAAGTATTCCATCGTTACCCGATGTAGCATTGCGTATTCAGAAGTACACAGCAGGTGATGAGCATTCAATTGAAGATGTCGTCAGCGTATTAATGGTCGACCCAGCCATGGTGGTGAAGTTGATAAAGTACGCAAATGGCCCTCTTATTCGAGGTGTGTCGCCGGTTGAAACCTGTTCCGAAGCGGTTATTCGTCTTGGTATCAATACGACTAGAAAGTTGGTGCAAATATTTTCTTTGCAAGAGTTGTTTCGAAGTGATCAGCCAGAACTGCAAGAAACCTTTCGTGCAATGTGGCAAGAAAGTGTCGATGTTGCCGTCATCGCTGCGGTACTCGCGAAGCACAGTCAACTGAACTTCGAACCAGAGGTTGCGATGTTGTCGGGTCTGTTGCATAAAATCGGTGCTATGTCGATTTATGCGTTTGCAAGCGACTATCAAGGATTCTTAAAGTTAACGGAGTCAATTGAATCGCTGGTGCGTGACTACGAAATACAGGTTGCATGCGACATCATTACCAATTGGCAGTTAGGTCATGTTTACTTTTTGTGCATGAAGTATTTAAGGCATTGGGAAAAACCTGAAGTAATGACACCGGATTATAGTGATTTACTGAATATTGCTCTGCTCCATGAGAGTATTAAGAAACACCATTATCATGACCTTCCAAAGTTTCATCAATTGGAAGCGTTTAAACGAATTCATGTCGGCGAATCGACACCAGAATTAAGCATTAAAGTGTTGGATGAGTCGCGCCAAGAAATTTCTCAACTGAGGCAAATTTTACTTGGAAATTAAGTCGGATTGTTAATAGAAGCGTTTTATTATTAATTTGATAGATGTTAATGTAGCGCGTCTTGCGATTGATGTAATTGGGAAAAAATGTCTCCTTCAGAATTATTTACACTGGTAACCGGTTTTATTGTTAACCACAAATTGTGGAGCTCAATAATTCTCATTATATTGGTTATGGCGGTTCGAGAGCCCATTATTAAGGGTGTGCGTAAGCGCTCTAAGAGAAAAGGTGTTGATCGTCGCTCGACGATTAGTACGATTAGAAACTTAACCAATTTCGTCGTCTTTATTTTAATCTTTATTCTTTGGTCAGACGACATTAAAGACTTTGCTTTATCGATTGCGGCTTTTACGGTGGCAATTATTTTAGCTACCAGAGAGTACGTGCAATGTTTACTTGGGTTTGTTTATTTGTCGAGCACACGAGCCTTTTCGGTCGGTGATTGGATCGAGATTGATGGACAGTATGGTGAAGTGGCCAATCGCGACTGGTTAAAAGTGACTTTGTTAGAGGTTGACAATCAAACCTATACCTACACAGGTAAGACGTTGACGATACCGAATAATCGTTTTGTGACTCAGTCCGTTAAGAACTTAAACTACCTTCGACGTTACGCATCGCACACCTTTCATATCACGCTTGAACCCACCAAGAATGTCGTACCATTTAAAGCGTTTTTAGTTGAAAAAGCCGAAGAGTACTGTGCTCCGTTTAATGACGTGGCCACACGATACAGTATGCTAATTGAGAAACGACTGGACGTGAGTATTTCAGGACCCGAGCCCGACATTCAAATCACCACCAATGAGCTGGCTCATATTGTTGTTGCCATAACCATTTTTTGTCCTACCGAGTTAGCGGTTGAAATTGAGCAGAAACTGATAGCGGACTTTATGGCATTGTGGTTTGGTGATGCTGTTTTACCTGTCACGACAGACGTTGAATCTTGCGAGGAACAGCTGTAACTAGCTGTTTTATCAGAGAAATATTTTGAAACGATTTTAGAACAGTGAAGAACAGAAAAATTGTCTACTATGTAATCATAGAATTGAGGTAGTTAGATGTTCATTCGTTGGTCGTTCATCAGTGTTTTCGTCATACTTGGAGCGTTAGAGTTCTCGCAACAGGTATATGCGGAAGGTGTTGAACAGCAAAGTTCAGTTTGCAATTGGACTTTGGATTCTCAAGATATCGATAGTGACTTCGATGGTGATGTCATTCTTCGCGTGTCAACGAATACTCCTTTAAAAGGAGTCGTGTCTAAACCCAACAGCGTTGAGTTCGTTCCTTTTCCATTACCACCCCAAGCTCGATATCATATCCGAGCGCCGCCTTGGCAAGTTTAGTTAGGTCTTAATTTTTTAATTACTTAATTAACTGCATAGGTGGTGTTATGAATACTGCAACTAAACTTGATATTAATCCTTATACCTTGGTTGTTCGCGAGCATGTTGAACAGCCAAACTCGGCCATTCAATCAGACAGCCAAGCGGTCGTTGCTGCGCATGGGTTATCGTTACCCGCTCCGTTGTCTTTGAAAGACAATACAACCTTGGCTCAAGCCGAGCTGATTTTTAAACAAACTCAATCGAATACCGCGTTTGTGGTGAACAACGCGAGTAACGTTGTTGGGCTGATTACCAAGGCGACCATTAGTGGCCGCGATGCAATGTCGATTGCGTCGCAACGCGGTATAAGTCGAGCAGAATTGACCGTTGATTTACTGATGATTCCCGTCGCAAAATTGTATGTTGTTGATCGCGAGGTTCTGACGACTTTAACGATTCAGCAACTGGTCAGTGCAATGTCTTTGCAGTCTTTAGATTATCTATTGGTGAGCGAAGAGGGGCGGCTCGTTGGCTGTATTGACTTTCGTGAAGTGTCGCGTCTAACTGGGCAAAAAGTGACACCTACTCATCGCCCCGACTCTTTGCTTGGCATTGTAGAAAACTTAATGCATCAACGAAGCAGTTAATGCTAAGCGTCTTCAATGGAAGTGAAGACGCTTTAGTTCTTATTGGTAATAGGAAAAAACTTTACGTATTAATGCGCTGCTTTGCTGCAATGGATTGGCTCGAAAGTTCTTTTCCAGTCCTTCTATTTCAGTGAATAAACTAGCAATGGCGTGATCGGTAACGTAGGTATCTAGATCAAGTTGTGCGGGTGGTTTAATGTTGAGTAATCTCCCGTACTGGCTGACTTGGTCGGTTAATCGCTTGTAATCTTGGGTGACACCTACTTGGCTGGTAGCCTGTTGTACTTTGGGCAAAAATGCCGACTTTAATTGCGATGTCGAGTTTTTGCGAAAGAAATCAGTGATGGCAGTGTCTCCTCCTCGCAACAGTGATACCACGTCGGTCAGCGTCATGTTTCGAATGCTGCTCTTAAAGATCGTCAGTGCTTGTGGTACTGCCTTTTCGGCGGCGTTATTCATAGACGTTTCAAAGTCATCGACGTAACGCCCCAACCCAATTTGGCGAGCGCGTGAGGCAAAGTCAGTCAATGACTGAGGCAAAGGCACTCGATAACGACTGCTTGAAAATCCCCCTTGTTTGCCCAAGCCAGCAACGGCTTTTTCGATACCTTGATCGAGGGTCGTGCGTATGGCTTGTGCACTTTCTTGGCTGGTTGGAGCGGTCGATTGAGCTAAGTCCTTTGCGGTGTCTAAATAGGGCTTTAGTTCTTTGCAACCAGGCAGCAATGCCAATAGCATGAAACTGATAAACAGAGTTTTCGAATGGCTCATAATCTACTCTCCTTAGAGCGCTCTTAAGAGCGTTAATACACCTTAACGTTCGCTAGTGGCCAGAGTACTGAAATGGCCAACTAGTGACAAGGCATATATCGCCGTTATAGCTGATTACTTAATTAGATGCATTCCAAGCAAAATGAATAAAACTAAGTTAGCGAACAAAGCGATGATGTAAAAATAGCTGCGAGGACTGGGGTTTTTTTCAGTCGCGATTTTGTAGTACAGCGCCATATGAATCAATCGAGCGATAGCGTATATCCAAACAATCGCCGCCAGAGTGCTCGCATCCATTTTGCTAAAGAGTCCAACAAAGACTGGAATAAGAAACATCACGACATTTTCGTGAGAATTTAGAAACGTTCGGTGGCTTCGAAAGACAAACGACTCATGGCTCAAATTTTTATCGACGATACCCGGAATGTATTTTTTTTGGCGACGATGAGCAATCGACGCGACCAATGCTTGAACTAAAATTGTAAAACCGATAGTCCATAAACCCCAGTAAACCCAAGTGTAATTCTCAAACATAATGTTTCCTTCTATTTTTAATTTTGCCCGCTAGAGTGTACGGTCCATATACTCTACCAGATCTTTTGCCTGAGTGGCTTTAGAGTTTTTTAAGTGAGAGAGTACCGCTTGCTGATCGACCGCTTTGCGGTGCTGGCCAAGCTTTTCTTTGCCTACGATGGCGTCGATAGCGATTTCGAAACCAACGATACCATTGAGCATATTTTTCTGGAATTGCTCTTCTTCTTGAGAAATATTTGATTCGAACTGAGCGTGCATACTTTGAATGATAGACCAAGTTGCCTGCTCATCGAGTGCGCTAAAACGTCCGGTTACATGCAATACCGCATAATTCCAAGTCGGAACCGCTGGTTGAGTATCATATGCATGGGCCGGAATGTAGGCATGTGGACCATGAAAAACAGCGGTTACTGCGGCCTGATGACAGGTTTGCCAAAGTGCATTCACTTTCGCACAATGTCCAATCAATCGTTGCCCTTCGTGATCGAGGTGCAATGGTAAATGATCGACCACTTGATTCGGACCAAAAAGCGTCGCAAACGGGTAGTCCTTTATGAAACGGCGGTGCCTTGATTCAGGCATTCGCCAATGATTAGGTGTTATCATTTATGATGTCCTTAATGGCAATTTTAAGTGAATTAATTTTTCAAATGGTAATGAATGAAGCCCCGATGAATGTTCAGCATAGTTAGTTAAGAGTGCTCATCAGTAGAATGTGAGTTTGCTTACTTTGCTTCTTTAAAGGACTCTACTCGATTTCTGCCCAGATTTTTGGCTTGGTAGAGTGCGTGGTCCGCTTTAGATATCAAACTCTCGAGGTGATCATTGTCGAACTCTGCGACACCCACGCTGATGGACAGTGCCGTTGATAATCCTGCTTCTTCCCAGGTTGCAGCGTGAACTCGAGCTCTCACTCTTTCGGCAAAGACTTGTGCTTGTTCTAATGGTACTTCTGGCAATAAAATAAAAAATTCTTCGCCGCCGACACGACCAAAAATGTCGGAAGAGCGAACTTCTTGGGTGATAAGTTGAGCCAGTTTCTTTAAAACTTTGTCACCAACAACATGACCAAAGTTATCGTTGACTTGTTTAAAGTGATCAATGTCGAGCAGCAGTGCACAAAGAGGGCTCTTATAACGACTGGCTTTTTCTATGGCCTTGGCGGCGAGTTGATAGGTGTGTTGGCGATTGTAAATTTGTGTTAACCCATCAATGGTTGCTTCTTGGTAAAGTTGTTGTTCTCTATTTTTACGAGATGACAAATCACGTTCAATGAATAGAAAGTGCGTTATTTCATTGTCACTGTTGAACAGTGGTACCATTTTTAAGTCAATCCAAAACTCTTGGCCATGCTTACCATAATTGATAATTTCTGAGGTGACCGGTAGACCCTGTGTTAACGCCGCACGAATTTTGTCTCGAGTGGCAGGATCGGTATTTGGACCTTGTAACACTCGAGGGCTTTGCCCAATAATTTCTTGTTTGGAATAGCCGAACAGTTCGACGAAAGCATCGTTCACATAAACTATGGTGTTATTACCCGGATCATCAAAATCAACGGCGGTAATCATGATAACGTCAAGGGCATTATCGGCGGCTTGCTTAAATATTTGGTCTGGTAACTTCATTGATACCCAGGTCTCTCATTGACTAGTCTTGGCTACACACTCGCTCAGTCGCAAAGAAGTGTGTTACTTCTCCCTGATCATTTTCTAGCGGAATAATATTAATCTCTAACCAAATGGGCTCACCGTCTTTTGTGAAATTCAATATTTTCGAATGCAGAGGCTTTTTTTGCTTTAGCGATACGCGGATTTCCATGCGTGTCATTTTATCGGTCTGATTGCCTTGAAACATACGCGGACTATTTCCAACGATTTCAGCGTTACTGTATCCTAATGTCTTGGACACGGCTTGATTGGCGTAAATGATCTTAGAGTCACCTACATCGTCAAAGTTGGCTTCCATGATTAACATTAGGTCTAAAGCTTTATCGAAGGCTTGCAACATCAAATCAGGCAAAGGGGTCACGTCGGTCTCCAGATTCATATCATCTCTATATTGTTACCCGAATCTTTGGTAAGTCAATCGTCAAAGTCGCTCATTGCGAGTGAATTAGCAAATTTTTCTTAGATCGCCTTGTACAACTAAGGACGAGTGTTCGCTTTCCGCAAGAAAAATCGCAGAATTGCGTTATAGTTAAGATTATTACAACGAAATCTTTCAAAAATAGCATTGGATATACGAAAGAATGATTAGGCTTTAAAAGTCTTTCCTGCCCGCTCGGAATGTACTAGGGTATTAATATCCACTTATGAGATTGAGCTCATGAACCGCTCCCGAGTCCTTGCCAGTGCCTACTTATCGACCCTTCTGACCCTCTTGTTGAGCTGGCCAGGTTTATCTCAAGCTGCCGAAGCAAAGCGTCTAGTGCGTGTGGGTGGAGCTCCTATGCCTCCCTTAGTTATTGTTGAACCGTCAGGGGCAGTATCAGGAATTATCCCCCAGCTCATGGAAGAGATGGCGAAAGAGCACAATTGGCAAATTGAATGGGTCATTGACTCTTGGGCCAATCAATTGGAACGGCTAGATGAGGGTGCTATTGATGTTATGAGTGCCATTGGTTATTCAGAAAAGCGTGCTTTCTCTTTTGATTTTTCTTCGCAGAGTGTTTTAAGTGTTTGGGGGCAAGTTTACACGCAACCGTCGTCGAAGATGTCTAACTTCCTACAGGTTGATGGACAAACGATCGGTGTGCTGAACAACGGCATTAGTGGACTAAGATTCATCGAGCTATGCCATCGGTTCGGTGTAAATTGCTTGATTAAACATTACGATTCTTACGATGACATTTTTAAGGCGTTAGAAAGAGCTGACATCAAAGCAGGGGTGGTGAATAGTCACTATGGATTTGTCGTTGAGTCTGAGTTTAATGTTTTACGTTCAGATATTATGTTTAACCCTTTTCCGGTTTTATTTGCCACTCGAAAGGGCAGCAATGGCGATATTTTAGCGCAAATCGACCAGAGTCTAGTAAATTGGAAAGCGACTGAAGGTTCAGTGTATTACACCATCACAGAAAACTGGACTCAGCAAGATCAAGCGGTTTTTCCAGAGTGGTTAAAATTCTCAATTTTTGGACTCAGCCTAGTCGTCTTATTAACCAGTTTGATCATTGTGGTCTTAAGAAGAGAGGTAAAGCGACAAACTCGGCAACTTGAATTAAGCGAAGCCCAATTAAAGCAAATCATTGATATTGTTCCTCATGCCATTTTTGCATCGGATGCGAGTGGCAAAATCGTATTAGCAAATTTGGAATCAACTCGAGTGTTTAATCGCACCTTTCAAGAGTTGAGTACGCTGACTCGTACCGAGATTATGCAGCGACAACCTTATTTAGATGGCTTACTAGGCGATGACGAAAAAATAATGGGTCGTCAGCAACGAGAGTTTGATCAGGAAGTAAAGTTAGAGCTGCCCGACGGACAAGTGGCGATATACCAGCTATCGAAAGTTCCATTTATTCGAAAGCGCAGTAACACGCCTGCAGTGGTAAGTGTGGCGGTTGATATCACCGAACAAAAATTTACGGCTGAACAAATGGAGCACATGGCAAAACATGATGACTTGACCAACCTTCCTAATCGTGCATTTTTAATGGACCGCCTTGAACAATCACTACTATTGTCCAAGCGACATAAACGTTTTGGTGCCGTTATTTTTGTCGATCTCGATCTTTTTAAAAATATAAATGACACGCTTGGTCATTCAATTGGTGATGCGCTTTTACAAGCAACCTCAAAGCGATTGAAAACTCACTGTAGAGAGTCAGATACGGTCTCAAGGTTTGGTGGTGATGAGTTTGTGATTCTTTTACCCGAAATTGGAAATACCTATGAGTTAGCAAAAATGAATGCGAAGAGTATTAGTGAAAAAATTCGCGAAGAAGTGGTGAAAGAGATAACTATTGGTGGTCATGAAATTTCTACTTCGATCAGTCAGGGATTGGTATTCTTTCCATTTGATGCTGAAAATACGGAGCAGATTATCAAGCGCGCTGATTTAGCCATGTATCATGCGAAATTATTGGGAAGAAATAAAATTGTGACTTTTCATCCTTCAATGGAGCAGCGAATCAATCGAAAAGAGCGTTTAAAGAGCGAGCTCAAACAAGCGCTTAAGAACAATCAATTGTCGGTGGTGTATCAACCACAATACAGCATGAAAACCAATCGTTTTGAAGGTGCAGAAGCATTACTACGCTGGAGCCATCCGGTTGAGGATTCAATCACACCCATGGAATTTATTCCCTTGGCTGAAGAAACCGATACCATTATAGCGCTTGGTGAATATGTGATTCGCGAAGCGTGCAAGCAACTTGATCGTTGGCGTACAATGATTCAAAGCCAATTTTACATCACCGTTAATTTATCAGCCCGACAGATTGCTTACGAACAGCTTATACCCTTTATTGATGGCGTGCTTTCAGATACTGCATTTGATTACAGTCAACTCGAGTTAGAGGTGACTGAAAGTCTATTAATGGTCGATATGGAACGTGCGGTAAAAGTATTAAAAAGACTTAAGGACAAAGGCATTCGAATATCATTAGATGACTTTGGTACGGGCTACTCGTCGCTCTCATACTTGAAAAAGTTACCGTTAGATAAGTTGAAGATCGATAAGTCATTCGTTAATGATATTCCGGGCGACCATGATAGTGAAACCATTGCTCGTACCATCATTAGCATGGCATCGGAGTTAGGGTTAGAAGTTGTTGCCGAAGGCGTTGAAACCAAAGAGCAAGTTGATTTCTTTTGTCGACAAGGTTGCTTTCTATTTCAAGGCTATTACTTCTCGGAGCCTTGTGACTCAGCGGAATTAAATCGCCGTTTCTTTAGTGTGATCAAAAAGACACAACCTAGGGGATAACTTTAGGTATCTTAGCCTCTGACATTTCAAATAAAGGTCTATTTCGATATACTCACGTGAACCTTAAATTGTGAGAATCCAACATGGAACCTTCTTTTCCTGAACGAATCATTTGCATGACAGAAGAGACCACAGAAGCCCTATACCTTATGAATGAGCAGCATAGAATCGTGGGCATTTCAGGTTACACGGTTCGTCCGAGTATTGCTCGAAAAGAAAAGCCTAAAATATCAGCATTTACCAGCGCTAAGATTGATAAAATTCTTGCGCTAGAACCTCAGTTGGTACTTGGATTTTCTGATATGCAGGCTGATATCGCGGCAGAGTTAATTCGAAATGGCGTTGAAGTACATATTTTTAATCAACGGACTATACCAGAAATATTTCAAATGTTTTTAACCCTCGGTAGCTTGATTGGCCAACCAGAAAAAGCCCAAGCATTGATAAAAAAGTTGAGTGAAAATGTAGAACAAGTAAAGGCGTCAGCGAAGTTATTGCCGCGTCGTCCTAAAGTTTATTTTGAAGAATGGTATGAACCACTTATTTGCGGAATTGGTTGGGTGTCAGAATTAATTCAATTAGCTGGTGGTGATGACATTTTTCAAGAGCAAGCAAAAAATGGTTTAGGCAAAGATAGAATTATTGCTGATCCAAACGAAGTGATAGATAGAAATCCCGATATAATTATTGGATCTTGGTGTGGTCGAAAATTTAAAGAAGAAAAGGTAGTTTCGAGAGATGGGTGGCAAGACATCAACGCCGTTAGATCTGGAGAACTCCATGAGATTAAGTCTGCCGATATTTTACAACCTGGTCCAGCATGTTTAACCGATGGTTTAGCACAGTTGCATCAAATAATAAAAAACTGGTCAGTCGCAGGTTAAACTTGTTAATAATTTTGTTTCTGTCGACGATTGGTGATGGGCAGTTATAGCGATACTCGAGCAAAAGCAGCTTTGAGCGAAATTGTAACCGTTAGCTGCTTAATTGACCTTCGACAAAATCTTTAAAGCCTTGGCTCAATTTTCGAGCTTCACTGCTTTTGCAGAGAGATTCTCCTGCTTCTGTGTTATTACAAGTGATCTCTAAGATAATTTGAGTTTCTGTTTTGCCGGGAAGTCGAGAGAAAGATAACCCAACTTCACTGTCTTGCTTTGGTGCAGAAGTTAAGATAATAGTATCGGTGACAATCTCTAGGCGACCACTGGCGTTGCGCTGCGCATAAACTTGAGCAAGTTTCCACATATCATTACATTGCTGATTGCTGGTGCAGGTAACAATCATTAAATTAGCGTCAGCACTTCCGTTGTTCCCTTTATTTTGATATTTGAGTGCCATGCGTTGAGCGTGCAGTTCTTTAAATCGAATTAAGTCTTTCTCAAAGTCTTGCTTCACTTTCTCGCGTTCTGTTTCTATAAGCGTTCGAGTGCGATCGCGATCGACGATTTGCTTTTGAACACCATCAATGCTGTCTTTTAAAATTTTTGGAACGGGTTTACCCATGCGTTCAAAGTTAGCAGCACGACGCTGATAATCTTCAAGCTGGTTTTTCAGGAGAGCTTGCTCGCCGTTATTGATCTCTAAACGTTGATCAACGCCGAGTAGTGCCGCGTCTCGAGCTCGCTGAATGTCTTCGGCGGAAGAAAATAAACGTAATAATTCTGCGTCACGGCGAAGTTGGCGTTGACGCTCTTTTTCTTTACGCTTTTCTTCGATGATGCGCTGTTTGTCTTGCTCTAGCTCGGCCAGTGTTTTGCCAGGCGGTACACGCTGAACAAGTTGACCTTGCTCGTTGATGACGTCGTAACCGACAGCGATCGCTTCTGGAGTAAGCTGGTCCACCAAGATAACTTGGCCTTCGTCATTCTTGTATCGATAGTAACTTTTTGCAGACACCGACAAACTGAAGGTCACTAGCAGCACGGTGAGCAGCGCCAGTGGCTTGTTGAATGTTTTTGCCGTTACTATCATAAATTCGCCCGAGTTGGTTTACGCTTGAATACCGTATTGAGCACGATATTGAGCTATTTTCTCATTGTAAACAGAGAGTTGATCGTCATTTTTAATAAAATTTGATAAATCAGTCAAATTCGCTATCGCAAATACTGGGATGTTGTAATCGGCTTGGACTTGTTGAATGGCCGATAATTCCCCTGAGCCTCGTTCTTGTCGGTCAAGTGCTACCAGTACGCCAGCGGGTTCTGCGCCTTGTTGTTGGATTAAATCTATAGATTCACGAATCGCGGTTCCCGCGGTAATCACATCGTCAACAATCATGACCTTTCCTTGTAAAGGCGCACCAACAATGTTCCCACCTTCACCATGGGCTTTAGCTTCTTTGCGGTTATAGGCAACAGGAACATCTTTGTTGAATTGCGTAAACAAAGACGTAGCGGTCGCTGTTGCTAGAGGTATTCCTTTGTAGGCAGGGCCAAACAACATATCGAAATCGGCATTATTCTCGACCAATGTCGCGGCGTAGCATTCACCTAAGCGATGCAAATCACCACCACTTGCAAACAAACCCGCGTTAAAAAAATAAGGGCTGGTGCGGCCAGATTTTAGGGTGAATGCACCAAATTTCAGTGCTTGACGCTCTATGGCAAGCGATAAGAAGGCGTTTTTTGTAGCCGAGCTCATGTTAATTTCTTTCTTTAAATCAAGTAGATGAGCGAATTATAGCGGTTTTCGATGTAACTTGCAGTGCTGCGGCAGCAAAAAGGCTTAGCCTTTTTGCTCTAGGTAAGCCGTTATTCTTACAAAGTCACTCGGTGGCAAGGTTTCTGCTCGGGCTTTTGGATCGATCCCTAAATGCTCAAAATCTTCGGCGCTTAAATAGGCTTTTAAGCTATTTCTAAGGGTTTTGCGACGTAGACTGAACGCACTGGTCACCACTTTATTCATGAGTGAGACATCAATATTTGCACGCTCCTCAGCGGGACGAGGCGTTAGACGAACGATAGCTGAATCAACTTTAGGTGGCGGGTTAAAAGCACCTGGCTTGACGATAAACATAAGCTCGGCCTTAGCATAGTATTGCGCCATAATGCTTAGCCGACCATAGTCCTTACCGCCTGGAACTGCAACGAGTCGCTCGACGACTTCTTTTTGTAACATAAAGTGCATATCTTTGATTTGGTCAATGGACTCAAACAAGTGGAACATTAGCGGAGTGGATATATTGTAAGGCAAGTTGCCAATGACGCGGAGATTGTGAGTACCTTGACTTAATCCAGCAAAATCGACGGTCAACGCATCCGCTTCGATCACTTCGAGCTCTCCATCGCCTAAGCAAAACATCTTTAACTTGGGAATCACATCTCTGTCTAATTCAATAACTTTGAGGCTGCCGATTTGAGACAAGATTGGCTGCGTTAATGCTCCTGGCCCTGGGCCAATTTCGACCATATTGTCGCCGGGCTGTGGCTGTATCGTCGCAACGATACGGCCGATCACGGTAGGGTCGTGAAGAAAGTTTTGCCCAAATCGTTTGCGTGCTTGGTGATGAATTGGTTTCATTTTGCTGCCTTGTGATGGTGGCCTGTGGCGCTGTGCGCCGCAAATTGCAATGCATAACTCATGCTCGACTCCGAGGCGATCAATTGGTCTGCAATATTGAGTGCGGTACCATGATCAACGGATGTTCTCACATAAGGTAACCCAAGAGTGACGTTCGCACATTGCCCAAAGCTCGCGAATTTTATGACGGGTAAACCTTGATCGTGATACATGGCTAAATACAAGTCGGTGGTTGCTAGCATTTCTTTAGAGTAAGCGGTGTCGGCAGGGTAAGGGCCCGTTGCCGTTGGCAAAATTTGTTGAAATTGTTGAATACAAGGCGCGATGATGGCGTCGTCTTCATGACCTAAATGACCTTGCTCACCAGCGTGGGGATTGAGTCCTAACACGCGAATTCGTGGTTGCTCAATGCCAAGCGCCTGCAATCCTTGATGACACACTGAAAGTACCCTGTTAATCCGTTGTGGTGTAATCGCAGATGGGACGTCTCTTAAAGGTAAGTGAGTCGTTACTAATGCCATTCGCATCTGTTCCGAAGCCAACATCATCACCACTTGCTCAACGCCAGCCGCTGCCGCAAAGTATTCGGTGTGTCCGCTAAACGTTTGTGCTCCTTGATTTAAAATACCTTTGTGCACCGGAGCCGTGACAATGGCATCAACCTTCTTAGTCATAGCGAGTTGATGCGCCTGATCGAGCAATTGCAATACGTAGCTGGAATTGTCCGCGTCAAGTTGCCCTAACCGTGGAGTTTTGACGACTGGATGATGTAGAACAAACACCGTTGTTCCATCATTGGGTTCGGCTTGACTTATGTCTTGAATGACTTTGACATTAAGAGACAAATTCAGTTTTTTAATTAATGAGTCGAGCCAGTTAGCGTCACCAAGTACCGCGACTCTCGCCGCGGTGCCATTGGATAAGGCTTTAAGGGTAACTTCAGGCCCAATGCCCGCAGGCTCACCGGAGGTGATTGCGATGGCTGGAAGTTGTTCGGGCATTAGACTCTCTTATTTAGCCTTATTTTCAATTAACACTTCTACATAAGATTCTTCGCGAAGTTCTCTAAGCCAACTCTCGACTTCTTCGTCGAATTTACGTGACTGCAACATTCTGGCTGCTTGTTCGCGCTTGAACTCTTGAGTTTGGTCGGCATCACGACGCCCAAGCACTTCGACAATGTGCCAGCCAAATTGAGTTTTAAATGGCTTACTAAGCTGTTCTATTGGCAGAGTTTCTACGGCATTTTTGAAGGGTCCAACAAATTTATCTGGTGTGCTCCAGCCGAGTTCGCCACCGTCACGAGCGGTGCCTTTGTCATCGGAGAATTCTTTCGCCAGTTCTTCAAAAGACTCGCCATTGAGTATGCGCTTATGCAGCTCGTTTATGAGTTTTTCTGAGGCACTGTCGTCGCGGATGGTGTTTGGCATCAGGAGTATATGACGAGCATTAACTTGTTTGACGATGTGTTGAAGATCGCCTTTTTTATCCAGTAATTTGATAATGTGGAATCCGCTACCGCTGCGTAATGGGCTGCTGACTTCGCCGACTTTCATATTTTTGGCTGGGCCAGCGAATAAGGTCGGTAGTTGATTGCCGGCTCGCCATCCAAAGTCACCGCCTTGAAGTGCTTCTTGTCCTTTTGAATGATTGATTGCCAACACAGCAAAGTTCGCACCACCACGCAGTTGCTCGACTAGCTGTTGGGCTTTTTCTCGCGCTTGCTGAATGGCTGTTTGATCAGACACATCAGATACCGGAATCAAAATATGACCTAAATGGTATTGTACGTTTTGCGCACCTTCGTTATCGATCAAACGGATAAGGTTGTCGATCTCGCGTTCGCTGATACTAATTCTTCGAGCGACTTGTGCGCGCCGCACCCGTGCGACCATGATTTCGTCGCGTAAATCTTCTCGAAATAATTCCCAGTTGATCCCATCTTCAGTAATCGATTGCCGCAGTTGCTCGAGTGTTTTTCCATTATTTTTGGCAATGTCGAGAATGGTCGCATTTAACTCTTGTTCACTGATGCGCACGCCTGCTCGTTGTGCCATTTGTAGTTGCAGTGAATTGACTATCATACGTTCAAGTACTTGTTCTTGAAGAACATTCATTTCAGGAACAGGTTGATTGCGCTCTTTTAATTGGCGAACAATCGAAGCCATCTGTCGCTTCAGCTCACTCTCTAAGATGATGTCTTGCTCTACAATCGCAATGGTCTGATCGAGCGGCTGGGCGGCTGAGAGTGTTGACGACATTGTTGTTGCCAAAAGTAAAACGGATATCAATAATTTCATACAACTTCCAAATTTAATTCGAATGTTCGGTTCTTATTGCCGATACATGTTAATTTGCGCTTTAGTAATTCCACTGGGCTTTGTTCAATACGTCAGGGAAACTTTTTTGGCTCCCTCCGCCTAATCCGCGCAAAACAAATTCAAAGCGAATATCAGTGTTAAACCGACCGTCTGAGTCGGGGATTATAACGCCATTTTGGTCTAATCGTGTATTCAAATAACGACGTGAAACAACACGTAATGACCAACAACATGACTGATATTCAAGTCCAAGCATCGTTTCTAAACTCTCGCGGCTAAGTAAGTCGTATTGCCAGCGGGCGATCATTTGCCATTGATGACTCAATGGTAGAGCCAAGCCGATTTCGCTTTGCTCTCTAAAGCCTGCTGCTGCATCAACAAAACGATGATTAACATTGACCACAAAATTGTCAGAGGGTTCATAAACTAGGCTTAAACGGCCGTGTTCAGTCTCTTTACGTTCAGGATCATAGGCGATATCGCCAGTCAAAGACAGCCCTGAGATGGGTTGCCAGCGAACCTGCGACAAAATACTCGAGTGTTTCACCGTTTGATCAATGCTAGTTTGCCAATAATCATCAGGGGTATCTTGATAAAACGCCTGACCAACGGCCATGCTGATTAATTCACGTCCAGATGTGTCTAACCAACGACTGGTGACGCCCAGAGATACCTGATCGACAGAGTTGATTCGGTCATAGCCCGAAAAACGGTTGTCTCTGAACAATTGCTGGTAGGTATACTGGGGCAAGTAGGTGTCGTACAAACCCACTTGCTCAAGATCATTGTCTTGGTTGTGCAAGACAAAAAGTCTTGGCTCAAGTATTTGAGTGCCGCCACTCCATTGACGTTCAAACCTTAATCCACCGTCAATCATCCATTGCGCAACGGTTTCGTTGAGCGGCGGAACAGCCGCGTCGGCAAACTGATACTCTAAAAAGTTGACCTTAGCTTTCGGTTCTAAATAACCCCAAGGTGCTTCAAAGCGGTACCCGAAGCTACCTTGAGTAAAGAACCGCTCTGTTTCTGGCAATTGAGAAGCGGCGGTAATGGGATTTGAGTCTGGCTCGAATTGGCTGTATTGAGAGGTTATGTGCCATTGCCACCCTTCTGCTAAATTCGGATTGCGCCATGATAATTGCAGTTGCGGCAATAATCTCATGGGTTTGTCGCTGAGTGCGAGTGGTTGATATTGTAACCAGCGCACTGATGTAGAAAAGTTTGGTGTAAAGTAGCCCAGTTCAGCGGTTCGAGTGAGCTGGTCTCGATTGGTCTGTCCGATGCCACTGCCAAGGTCAGTCAGGTAATTGACATCGCTCACACCCGTGGCATCAATCTGTGCTCGCCAACCGTTATTCCAGTCAGTGCGATGACGTAACTGGTATAGCCAACGGTCGCTGCTTTCTAGGTTGCTTACTTTTTGATCATTTAAATACTCCAGTTCAACTTCTCCACTGGAGTCTTCAGTTAAGTAACGAAACTCTGAGCCAAGTAACGAACCTCGTTCAACCATGTAGCGAGGCGTTAGAGTTAAGTCGTAATTAGACGCTAGATTAAAATAAATTGGGACTCGAACATCGAAGCCATTACGTTCGCTATCACTGAAAGAAGGCGGCAGCACACCGCTATGACGACGGTCATCGACAGGAAATTTCAGCCAAGGCAAATATAAAATAGGCACATTGGCAACTTTTAAAGTGACATCATCGGCCTCACCCCAGCCTTCCTCTTGATTGATTGAGAGTTTATCGGCATAGAGTCGCCAGCTATCGTCTCCGGCAGGACAGGTAGAAAAAGATAAGGCGTCTAATTCGACGTTTTGTTGCTCGTCGACCGATATAGTATTGGCATCACCATTGGCGCCGTTAATTTTTAATCGAAACTGACTCTCGCTTAAATTGGCGGTGCCTGTTTCGGCATTACCTGAAACTTCTTTGGCTGCAAATTGCCCAGTTGCCGTCTCTATGACGACACGGTCACCGGCATGAAAGTCCTTTGAGTCATTGAAAAACGTTAGCTGCCCAGCCGCGAGGGTAAGTTGTGGGCTGATTAATTGCACATTCCCCGTTAATTCTTGCTTTGCGGGTTGTTCAGTATTTGGACTGCCAGAACCCTGGTCAGCGGTCAGTTCTATTGTTTTAGCTCGGTTTTGATGTTTTTCATATTCATTTTGTAGTGAAGCAATAAAATCGGGATTGGCTAAACAGCTAGTAGGAATCAACAATTCGCGCTTTAACCAAGATATTTGGGCATCGCGCGATTCGCTTTCTTTTTGCGCTTTGGCGTCGCTATGTTTATTATCCGAGGTCTTTTTAATCGCGTCTTCAGTATCGCTGGCGTGAAGGCTAACCGTTAAACTGGCAAGCGATAAAGACACGAGCAAAGCGATTGGATTAATTTTTTTACCTCGACCAGAGTTGTTAGGTGAAGATATTTGTTGGGTTAAGTCATTCAAAATGAAAGTTCGTCTTTTCTCAATGTGCTTCGGTTTCGCGGTAAAAAAGCGCAGTTTAAAACAAAAATTGTTCGAAGTGGGATTTTAAATTGAACCAGAATACCGATCAAAGGTTTGTGCAGTTAAAAACTTGGGTGGCTCGACAACTGGATCAGGCGGAACAGCCTCTATCGGTGGTCAGCGGTGATGCTAGCTTTCGACGTTATTTTCGAGCAGTCGAGCTTTCCTCTGGGCGCTCGTTAATTGCCGTTGACTCGCCGCCAGATAAAGAGCCCATCGAAGCGTTCTTAGTAACCGCTGCATTACTTCAAAGCGCAGGTTTATTGGTTCCACAAGTGATCGCGTCCGATCCGACACTGGGCTTTATGTTGCTGAGTGATCTCGGTGATCAACTTTACCTGCCCGCCTTGAGCGCTGACTCTGCTGATGAGTTATATCAACGAGCCATGTTGGCGTTAGTTGAATTGCAGGGCCAATTGGATCCTCAAAATACATCGCTTCCTCCCTACAACGCGGAGCGTTTGCGAGCGGAAATGGATTTATTTAAAGACTGGTTTTTAGAACGCCACTTGGGTCTTACACTCACGCCTGAAGATTTAAGTGTCATAGAACAGTTATTTGCAAAATTGATTCAGCAGGTATCGTCACAAAACCAAGTGATCGTTCATAGAGACTTTCATTCGCGTAATTTAATGATTGTGGATGGTGATGAGCGACCGGGAGTGATTGATTTTCAAGACGCCGTCGTCGGCCCCTACACTTATGATTTAGTTAGCTTGCTGAAAGACTGCTACATATATTGGCCGCGTGAACAACAGTTGTCTTGGGTGGCTTTTTATCATCAAGCCGCCGGTCAACGAGGAATTGCCGTCCCAGAGTTGTCCAAGGTTATAAAAGATTATGACTACATGGGATTGCAGCGGCATATCAAGGTGGCGGGTATTTTTTGTCGTCTAAATTACCGTGATGGGAAGGCAAATTATTTGCAAGATATTCCGTTAACCTTAGGTTACATCTATCAGGCTTTGACGTTGATCCCTGAGTTGAATGAAGCGAAAGATTGGTTCGAGTCTCGACTTTTGCCAGTTTTTGAACGGCAAAAGCAACCTTGGACTGCCTTATCGTGAAGGAAACATCATGAAGGCTATGATTTTGGCGGCTGGCTTAGGTAAGCGCATGCTGCCGTTAACTCGAGATTGCCCTAAACCTCTATTGAAAGTGGCTGGGCGGCCATTAATCGAGCATCACCTATTGCGTTTGGCAGCCGCAGGGATCAGCGAAGTGGTGATTAACACGGCTTATTTGGCCGACAAGCTTGAATCTTATCTGGGAAATGGCAAGCAATTTGGGGTTAATATTCAATACTCTCGTGAAGGAGAACCTTTAGAGACCGCCGGTGCGATAGCTTTTGCTGCGCCATTACTTGGCAAGCAACCGTTTATTTTGGTTAACGGTGATGTGTTTACCGACTATTCATTCGAATCTTTGAAGGGGATTGATCCTGAAATTGCTCACATCGTTTTGACAAAGAAGCCTGATTACCTTGTTGATGGCGACTTTTCTCTATCAGGCAACCTGCTCTTGTCTGAGCCTAGACAATTCACGTACACCGGGATTGGTGTTTACAATCCCGTTTGGTTTACGCAATTTCCAAAAGGCGAAAGCATTGCACTAGGGCCGATACTTCGTGAGCAGGCGTTAGCGGCTCGAGTGACGGCTGAGTTATATACCGGGGCATGGTACGATGTGGGGACGCCAAAGCGTTTAGCGACGCTAGAGAAGAATCTCAGACAGCACTAGTGAGGCTGAGAGATTAAAGACGACATTTAAGACGACATATAAGACAAGGTATTGAAGTGAAATTGTGGGGAAAAATTATTGGCGGGGTGCTAGGGTTTATCACTCTTGGTGGGCCAATAGGAATGATATTAGGACTCTTCTTTGGGCACATGTTCGACAAAGGACTGAACCAAGATTTCACGCCGTTAAGTCGCGATGAGCAAGCGCAAATTCAAGCAAGGTTTTTTTCAGCCACGTTTAGTTTTATGGGACGCTTGGCCAAAATAGATGGGCATGTCTCTCAACAAGAAATTAATGCGGCTGAGCAAGTTATGGCGCATTTAGGATTGTCCAATCAAATGCGCTCGCAGGCCATTGAATATTTCAATCGTGGAAAGTCAGAATCGTTCGACTGGCAAGGTGAAATTGATCTCTTTGCTCAAGCAACGGCAAAGCAACCCGCCGTTCGGCAGATGTTTATGGAAATTCTCATTCAATCTGGCTTTGCTGACGGTCAGCTTAAACATCAAGAACGGGCATTGCTCGGTGATGTTGCGACTAAATTGGGGTTCTCCAACTTTATGTTAGAGCGCCTTATTTTGATGGTGAAAGCACAACAAAGTTTTCATCAACAACGACAACATCGAGGGCATGCGGGTACCTCTTCAAGGGTAAGCCCCGCTGCAAAATTACAGCAGGCTTATCAGCTTCTTGGTGTTTCTGAGAACGCATCCATGGCTGAAGTTAAAAAGGCCTATCGAAAACAAATGGCGCAACACCATCCCGACAAATTAGTTGCCAAAGGCCTTCCAGAAGAGATGATCAAAGTGGCAACTGAAAAAACACAAGAAATTAAAGCAGCTTATGAGCTAATTGCTGACGCAAAAAAGTCAAAATAGGTCCGTATTATCAACCATCGTTGATAACCGTGAATAACCAGAGGATTACCAGTGAAGGCAAAGCTTTTAGCAGCAATAATTTTAGTAACGATACGATTTAGTTGGGCCGACATAGCGGTTATGGCAAGTTATGGTGTGGGCATGGACGATGAGTTGATTCAATCGGGCTCAACGTCAGGATCGAATGTAACAGGCATCGGTGTTCGCTACCCATGGCTATTTGATCAAACGCTTCCTCATCTAGGACATTTTGATGTAAGCATTGACGCAGAATGGCACCGAATGAGTAGCGAATTTCAGCAGCAGTCGGAAGACTTAACCATGTGGGCAATTAAACCAACCCTGCAATGGTACTGGCAAGATGACAAAAGCCATGTGACCGAGCTGGGTGTTGGGATAGGACGAATCTCTGAACGGCAGTATCAAGAGATTACAACGTCAAGTAATTATCAATTTGCTATTCATTTAGGGTATGGTTGGCGCTTCGGCGAGAACCGACAGTGGCAAACGATGTTTCGCTATAATCATTACTCGAATGGTTACCTTGCTCGGCCTAATCCCGGCATTGATTTTCTCTCATTGGCTTTATACTACCAATTTTAGGTCGTACCATTTTAGATAGGACAACTTATGACACAAAACGATATAACAGTACCATTAGCGACCATGGTCGAAATGCAAGACGCGATGAATCGTAAAGTTCATCCGCAGTGGTTTGAGCAAAATTTTGCATGGTTCCGCGCAATTTGGCTAGAGTGTGGAGAGATGCTCGATCACTATGGCTGGAAGTGGTGGAAACACCAAACGCCTGATTTAGAGCAAGTAAAAATGGAGTTGGTCGATATCTTTCACTTTGGATTGAGCTGCCGCATTAACGGCGTTGACTCACCCACCGAAATCGCAAAGCAATTGGCGGCTGAAATGGCCGAGCCAAAAGCGGCTGATAGTTTTCCTGAAACACTAGAAATTTTAGCGGCAACGGCGTTAACCACACGAGGATTTGATGCTCATGCTTTCGCTGGCTGCATGCTAAAAATTGATATGGACTTTGCCGAACTCTATCGAAGTTACGTCGGTAAGAATACGCTGAACTTCTTTCGCCAAGATTATGGCTACAAAGAGGGGCACTATCAAAAAGTTTGGGATGGACGCGAAGATAATGAGCATTTGGTTGAGGTGCTTGCATCGTTAGATATTGCAGATCCCGATTATCAGAAAAAAGTGTATCAAGGCTTGGTCGAACGTTACCCTAGCGAGTAAGTCCAGTAAGTTAATTGAGCTGGGAAAAAGGATGTTTTTTGCTATGCTTAAAACATCCTTACAATAATGATACCTAGCCATTGAACAACCTAATACGGTCTAATCTGTTTGCCTCGTGCCTACTCGCGCTCTGCGGTATAGGTCTCAACTACATTACATTTCCATTTATCGCGCCAATCGAGTGGATTTTGTCACCTGCCATTATCTTTGTTGCGATTCGACGTCTGCCAGTTAGCTACGCCTTGGTGGTTGCGTTCTTAGTACTCGGTCATATGAGTTGGCTATGGGGGTCGCTGAACAATGCGATTCTTTATTTATTAGAATGTGTTGTTTATTACAAAGGTGTGCGACGAGGTTGGAATGTATTTTATACGGACTTATTGTATTGGCTAATCATAGGAATTCCATTAGCAACCTTTCTGACCTCAAACTCTGGCCTTGAATTAAACGCGTTGGCGGGTGTCATTGTACTAAAACAACCTTTAAACGGTGTGCTTTATACTTTGCTTGCGAACGTGATCATCATGGCGATCACAATATTTCGCGACCATCGAATTTTCGCAACGCGTTTGCAGTTAAGTAGTTTTATTAAAGATGTCTTAGTGACCGTATTACTGATTCCGCTATTCAGTATTTTCCTTTTGACAAAATACGCCATTGAGAGAAATCTAATTGATTCAACGGCACGCTCTAATGATTCTTATGTACAGTTAACCAAAAATAGAGTTAACGAATTTTTATTTGGTTATCAAAAGGCGGTACAAACTTTAGCGCTTCATTATCAGCCGCATAAAGATTTGACGGATTATCAAAAGCAAGCATTGATTTCTCAAACCCACGCTATCTACAGCGGTTTTATTACGATGTTAGTTGCCGATCAACAAGGTGAATTGGTTGTTGCAAGCCCCGCTGAGCTAATCGATAAAAGCCGTGGAGTTGCCGATCGAGAGTATTTTACTTTTCCAAAAGAAATGTTACATCCGTTTATATCAGAAGCGTTTCAAGGTCGAGGCTTTGGTAACGACCCTATTGTCGCCATTAGCGCGCCGATTATTGATGGACAAGGAGAATTTGCCGGTATTGTTGAAGGCTCTTTAAATTTATACGACCTCGATTTATTATTTGTGTTACCAAACTCAGTTGAATTTGAAATTCTCATTGTTGATAATTCCGAGCAAACTATCTATGCCAGTGAAGGATTGCATCAGAACTTTTTAGACAAAGTGGTCATACAGTCTCAGCCGGATCCTTTGTATAAAGAAGTGGTCACTCTCAATCAAGATCCAACGTTATATACAGTTGGTTTTGATACCGCTGATAATGGTTGGTCTATTTATTTTTTAGCTCAGCGTAGCAAACAAGTTGAAGCGTTGAGCCAAGCGTTATTGTGGCTGCTTTTACTCGGGATTATCAGCCTTATTGCTATTTTAGCTTTATCGGAATGGTTATCTCGAAAGCTACATTCTCCCATTGATAAGTTGGTCAAGCGCTTTACTTCGTTAAGTTTAACGGCCCAAGTTGACACGGAAACGCAAAACCATTTGTTTGATGAAATTCAATTGATTTTTGATCGACTCGATGCCGCACAAGAAAAACTCGTCGCGGCACATTTTGCGCAACAAGAAGCGCTCTCTGATAAAATTTCAGCGGAAAAACAGAACGAAGCGAAATCTGAGTTGCTGTCTAAAGTTAGCCATGAATTAAGAACGCCGTTAAACGCTATATTAGGACAAATTCAACTACTGCAACTGGAGTCATTTGATGAAAGTGTGAGTAAGCAATTAGCGAAAGCAGAGCAAGCAGGGCGATTTCTGGTTTTTTTAATTGAAGATTTATTGGTGCTCTCAAAATCGGAATTAGGAGAGTTCAATTTAACCCTTAAACACTGTTATTTAAATCCATTAGTGGAAGCGTCGACTGAATTGTTTGAACAAAAGATTAAAGATAAAGGCATTCAGTTTATGTTTGATATTTCAGCAACAGAAGACTTAGTGGTGAATGCCGATGAGTTTAGATTGCAGCAAGCTATTTCGAACTTGATCAGTAATGCAATTAAATATAACCGAGAAGGTGGGCGCGTTATCGTCAAGTCGACCGTTATTGAAGACAGATTAATCAAGCTCACCATATCCGACAATGGATTTGGCATTCCTGATCAGTTTCAAAATAAGGTCTTTCAACCCTTTAACCGACTGGCCCATGAGCACAGTAAAGTCGAGGGCAGTGGAATAGGCTTGTCGTTATCTTACCAACTGGTGCGAGCAATGCGAGGCGAAATTGATTTTTCATCAATAGAAAATGAGGGAAGTCATTTTACGATAACCATGCCCGTGGTTAAGCATCCGAATATAGAAAGCAAAGCAGTCGAAGAAGAGCTGAAACTTGATTTGACCGGTCGAAAAATTTTATACATAGAAGACAATCGAACCAACTTTATGATTGTGCAAGCATGGCTGAAGAAGCAAGGCGCTACTCAGATAGATAATGGCGATTGTGCGGCCGCTGGTTTAGATAAAGCCAATACAGAGCGTTATGATTTGATTTTACTGGATCTTGGTCTTCCTGACCGCTCAGGATTCGAGATCATAGGTGAGCTTAAGGCGTTGCAGCCAGATGTGCCAATCATTCCGCTCACTGCTGATGGTTCAGAAGTGAGTCGAGAACGAGCAGAGCAGTTACAAGTCGAAGAGTTTCTAACCAAGCCCGTCGACTTTAACCAAATGACACGAGTGCTGTACGGCTTGTTGAGCTAAGTTAAATCATTGGCTTGAGCCAGGCGCAACGGGGCGCTAAATGAGGGTGTAATACAAGCCTCATTGAAGCAGATTTAAAGAAGCAAATTTAAACCTTAACTTTGTCTGTGATTGTGGCTAACTCTTCCGCCATTTCTGCCAGCGAGGAGGCCAACTGATTAAATTGACGTACGTTGTTATGTATTTCTGCCGTTGCTGTGGAGATTTCATTGATATTTTGACTGATATCTTCCGAAACCGTGGTTTGTTCTTCAGCAGCGGTTGCAATTTGAGTATTCATACTGTGAATTTGATTAACCGCCGCTGTAATTTCTTTCAGCGACACACCCGCTAGATTGGCTTGTTCGACACAAGCGGAGGTTGAGCCTCGTCCTTTTTCCATGGCCGATACGGCGTCTTTAGCGCCGGTTTGAACATTCTCGATAATTTGTTGAATTTCGGCGGTGGACTCTTGCGTACGTTGCGCTAGATTTCTGACTTCATCAGCCACGACGGCGAAGCCCCGGCCCTGTTCGCCAGCACGTGCCGCCTCAATTGCGGCATTGAGCGCGAGTAGGTTGGTTTGTTCAGCAATACCTCGAATAACATCGAGTACCGTGCCGACACTGTTGGTATCTTCTTCTAATTTTCGAATCACTTCTGACGCTTGTGATACTTCATTTGAAAGACCGTCAATGGTAGCGATGGTGTGGTTCATAACGCTGAGACCTTGTTGGGCTGCATTATCAGCATTCGAGGCCGATTCTGCAGCACCACTAGCGTTTTGCGCAACCTCTTGCACCGTTGATGTCATTTCTGTGACGGCGGTGGCCGTTTGCTCGAGGCGCGACGCCGTGCTTTGCGAGCCATGAGCAATCTCTGACGATGCTCGATTGACCGTGTCGGCATTTTGATTGAGTTGAGCAGAGGCTTCTTTGACTTGAGCCATCATGTCACGCAAAAACGCCTGTGAATTACTTAGCTGTTGTCTCATTTTACCCAGTTCATCACTAGATTTTGCGTGGATGGGAACAGAAAAGTCGCCGTGACCGAAACGCTCAACATGCTCCATTAACGAAGCAACCGGTTTGGTGAACTGGCTCGACAGAACCATTAAGGCCAATACGATAAGGACGATTGATATAATAATAATCGATGGCGTCGCTATCGCGCTGATTTGCTGCGCGTCTTTAATGGCTTGAGTGCTGGATTCGGCAACCGCTTGAGCGATAACATCGGCGGCATTTTGGAGCGTTTCGGTCGGCGCTCGATCAATGCCAGAAACTGCTTTATCGCCCGCTTTATGATCGAAATTTGAGGCGATAAACGCATCTAACCCTTTTTTATACAAAGCTTTCAGTTCAGCGTGTCGCTTTTGAAAGTCGTCGACCAGTCTTTTGGCCGGCCCTTCATTGAGGCTGCCGAGCAGTTTTTTTGCATCTTGCTGAATGCGATCATGCATTTTTTCAAATCGACCCCAATATTTTTCACGTTGTTGGGTATCGTGGCCACGAATTAACACGTTTTTCCATTCTTGAACCTGAATTTTAAAGTTGGCAACCAGCGCTGATACTTGTCGTTCTTCATCAACTTGCTTTTCAATTAAATTTTCTAATTGGACAGCGCTGCTGCGCTCAAACTGCAAGAAAATGCTTGATAGGATGGTGTTGATGATCAAAGCACCGGCGAAAATAATGATAAGCTTGTTGCGTAAACTACTGCTCCAAAATGCCATGGTTTATTCCTCATACCAAGGAGACGAGAGCTCAGGGGAAGATAGGGTTAAACGATCTCGTACCTGCTTCATCAGTGAAAATGGTTATTATGAACCTTTGTATTCGTAGTTTAAGTGTAGGTAATTTCTCGTAAAATGCTAAAAACTCAAGAAAAAATGCTGATGAATTTGTATGACACTTTTATGACAGCTAAGAGGTTAGTCGTCATGACGGGGGCGGGAGTTTCTGCCGAAAGCGGCATAGCAACTTTTCGCGGTGATCAAGACAGTTATTGGTCGCGCTTTGATCCTTACCAGTTGGCCAGCGCTGAAGGCTTTATTGAAGCGCCGCAGCGAGTCTGGGATTGGTACCAATGGCGCCGCTCACAAGTAGGCGCTGCTCAGCCAAATGCCGCCCACTATGGTTTAGCTGAGCTCGCGCAATCCGTACCTTTGTTTCTAATTACGCAAAATGTGGATGGGCTGCATCACCGTGCTGGCAGTCAGCAAGTCTGTGAGCTGCATGGCAGGCTAATGATGAATCGGTGTTTCAATCCAAGTTGCGGCTATCGTGAAGACGCCATCGATTTTTCGGCACCTTTGATTACTTGTCCGAGATGTCAAAGCGCCTATTTACGCCCTGATGTGGTGTGGTTTGGTGAGTCGCTCAGTGCGAGCTCAATTCAACAATCTGAAGCAGCAACAACCGAATGCGACGTCTTTGTTTCTATTGGTACCTCGGCACAAGTGTATCCCGCCGCAGGCTTTGCGCAGATCGCCGCTGCCTCTGGCGCTCAGTTAATTGAAATTAATCCCGAAGCGACGGCATTGACATCACAGGTTGACTGGGTCATTGCAGAGCCTGCAGGAAAAGTTTTCGAGGGGTTGCGATCGCTGCTGAAGTGACGCTCGAGTAATACGCTTAGTGTGATCAAGGTATATTGGGTGCGAGTCTTATTACAAAATCGTAATCTTGTTTGGTGCGCGTTTGTCCTAACCGTTATACTGCTGCGAAAAGAAGGGGCAGCTTATTTGATCGCGTTAAGCTGAGCCGCCAATCACCTTTATTCAATATTTGAGAATCAATTTTGGGCTATATTCCGTTCATTCGCAGTAATTTACGTTTTCTTTGTTTTGGCTTTTTTCTGGTTTTTGTTGGTAACTATGGCCAAACCTTTTTCATCTCTGTGTTTGGTGGAGAGCTGCGACAAGCTTTCTCCCTCGACCATACTCAGTACAGTTTTTATTATTCTTTGGCGACTTTGATCAGTGGTTTTAGTTTGATGTTGATTGGAGGGCGGTTAGACACTAGTTCTCTTCGCCAGTTCACGATATGGGTGTTAGTCGGTACCCTTGCGGCAACATTAGTGATGGCGACCGCCGTTAGTGTTTGGATGTTATTTCTTGGCTTTTTGATGATTCGATTTTGCGGCCAAGGGCTGACCGGACACACGGCTTTTACTTCGATGGCGCGCTACTATGATGCTAATCGAGGAAAAGCCATTAGCACAGCGGCCATGGGAATGCCGGTCGGTGAATTGATCCTTCCCCTTGCTGCAGCCGCCAGTATTGCGGCTTTCGGATGGCGTGAAACCTGGCTCATTTTGGCGGCGTTATTAGTCTGTATTTTTGTTCCCGTGATTTTATGGAGTTTAGGAGACGCCCCCGTTCGTCAACCCATTGAGCAGGCTTCTGCAAGCGCGTCACCCTCTCAAGATAAGACTCCGGAAGGACAATCTATTCACTGGACGCGGGGGCAAGTGATTAAAGATCAGCAATTTTGGTTCGCGCTATTGGCCATATTAGCCCCAGCGGCGATTATTACCGGTGTGTTTTTTCATCAAGTATTTTGGGCAGAATCGAGAGGTTGGTCGCTTGCTGCCTTGGCCAGTAGCATGGTGCTTTATGGCGTTACTCATGCCTTAGGCTCGCTGTTTACCGGTACCTTAGTGGATCGTTTAGGCGCGTTTAAAGTTCTCCGGTTTTATTTGCTTCCGTTATTTCTTGCAACGGTCTGTTTACTGAGCAACTCATTTATCGGGTGGCTGGCGTTCATGTTTTTAGCCGGTTTTTCGGTTGGCGCGAGCGGCCCTGTTATTGGTTCTCTTTGGCCAGAGGTGTATGGCACTCGACATTTAGGCGCTATTCGATCCTTGGTTAGTGCGATAATGGTACTGTCGACAGCCATCACCCCAATAGCATTGGGTATTATGATTGACCAGCAGATCAGTATTCGACTGATCATGATGATATTAATGACCTACGCTTTCGTCGCGTGGATGATTTGTCAGTGGATCTATCGCCGCAACCCTCTGTTAGGGAATTAAGTAGAAAAATAATTTTAAACCAAAATGACCACGTAAGCGTCTTACTGAGTAACCGTATTCGAGGAGTCTAAAAATGAAAAAACAGTGGCATTCCACATTAAGCATTTCATTGTTCAGTGTGATGTTGAGTTGGAGTCAATTAAGTTTTGCCGACCAAACGGTCGAGAAAACCTTTGATGTCAAAGCTGGTGCTGACTTAGTTGTCGATACTGATATTGGTTCAATACATGTGGAAACTCATAGCAGCAGTCAAATCACTGCAAAAATCGAAATTGAAGGACTGGATGACGATGAGTTTTCAGTTCGCTTTAATCCTTCAAATGGAGGTCTACGTATCGATGGTGACAAACAATCGAGTGATTGGGGCTGGGGTTCACGACGCGTTAAGTTTAGCTTGGTCGTTCCTAAGGAATTCAATGTTCAACTAGAAACGGCGGGCGGTTCAATCAGTATTGACGATTTGCAAGGCAATGTCGATGTTCGAACGTCGGGTGGTAGTCTAACTTTCGGCAACATCATTGGAAATATCGATGGACGAACGTCGGGAGGCTCTATTTCTGTTGATGGCGCTGAAGGCGATGTTCGAGTGCGAACCAGTGGTGGATCGCTTTCTCTAGGTGATATCAAAGGAACGTTACACGGACGTACCAGTGGCGGCAGTATTTCATTGGGATTGGTGACTGGACCAGCCGATGTGGCGACGTCGGGCGGTAGTATTCGTATTAAAAATGCCGGTGGCGAAGTGAAAGCTCGCACTTCTGGTGGCAGTGTTGATGTGACTTTCACGCAACAACCAAAGGGAAATTCTGATATTTCGACCAGTGGAGGAAGCATTACTGCGCGATTGAGCAAAGATATTGCGGTTAACTTATATGCTCGTGGACGTAAAGTTTACTCTGACTTTCCTGTGAATGGTGAAACCGAGGCAAAATACAAGTTGCGCGGGCCAATTAACGGTGGTGGTCCTGAGTTGGAGTTGCAAACTAGCTCTGGAAGCGTCTATATCAAAGAAGATTAATCTTCCAGCAAGCGAAAAGGCATTTCTTTTTCCTTTTCGCTTGCCATCGCAGCTCTCTGTTCTAAGCTTTTAAGCTGAGACTGAACCGATTTAGGCAACGCGATGGAATTTTTGGATTTTTTAAAAATATTAGCCACCAAAGATGGCTCTGACCTATACCTCAGCACGGGAGCTCCTCCCTGTGCGAAATTTCAAGGGGTGCTAAAGCCTTTAGAGCGAGATCCATTAACACAAGCTCGTATTAAGGAAATAGCCTATCAAGTAATGTCGGAAGATCAGCAAAAAGATTTTGAACAACAGCTAGAAATGAACCTTGCTATTTCTGAAAAAGGCGTCGGTCGTTTTCGAGTCAATATTTTTAAACAAAGAAATGATATTGCGCTTGTTATACGTAATATAAAAACCGATATTCCGAACTACAAAAATTTAGGACTGCCTGACGTTCTCACCAAAGTTATTATGGAAAAACGTGGGCTCATTTTGTTTGTTGGTGGCACCGGATCCGGTAAATCAACTTCTTTAGCGGCCTTGATTGATTATCGAAATAGCAATGCAAAAGAAGGCGGTCATATTATTACGATTGAGGATCCGGTCGAGTTTGTTCATCGCCACAAGCGTTGCATTGTTAATCAACGTGAAGTGGGGGTAGATACGTTAAGCTTTCACGAAGCGTTAAAAAACACCTTGCGTCAAGCCCCCGATGTTATCTTGATTGGTGAAATTCGTGACCGAGAAACGATGGAGCATGCACTGGCATTTGCAGAAACAGGTCATCTTGCTATATCAACTTTACATGCCAATAATGCCAATCAGGCGCTCGATAGAATTATTAACTTTTTTCCTGAAGAACGACGCAATCAATTACTGAATGACTTGTCTTTAAATTTAAAAGCGTTTGTTTCGCAGCGATTAGTTCCGACCATCGATGGAAAACGATGCGCTGCGATTGAAATTTTATTAGGTAGCCCTACCGTGCAAGAACTCGTGAAACGCGGAGAAGTTCATGAGATTAAAGAAATTATGGAGAAATCGCTAAATTTAGGCATGCAAACGTTTGACCGAGCTTTATTTAGACTTTGGGAAGATGAAAAAATATCGCTGGATGAAGCATTAAAAAATGCTGATTCGCCGAACAATCTTCGGTTGATGATTAAACTAGCAGGAAAAGAAAACGGTGCAACGAAACCTGTGGTTCCATCGGCACAACCTGCGAAAGAAAATAGTGAACCTGAAACAGAAGCACCCCAAGCTCAGCCGTCTCAAGCACAATCGTCCATGGCAACGTCATCTGGCTTAACTCTTGAACTCGAGGCTACCGAAGATTCAGAAGAAGCACCCAAAGGACGAGCGACCTTTACCATTGATGAAGGGTCTCCAGAGGAAGAGAGCAAAGATTAAGTTTTGCCATCGATTTCTAAATTGCGGTTGATTTAATTAACTTGGATGACCTTCCAGAACCAATGATGATTCTGGAAGGATTGTTGTGTTATTTTTGAGAAACGGCATTAATTCTTGAAACAATATGATTTAAATCAGACTGAACCGCCGCAGCAGTCACTTCTCTTCCTGCTCCAGGTCCTCGAATAATGAGAGGATTATCTTGATACCAGGATGTTTGGATAACAAATACATTATCACACGGGCTAATTTGTGCGAGTGGGTCACTTTCGGATACTTCGACTAGGCCACAGCTTGCGCCTTTGTCTAGTGAATACTCTGCCTGGTAGACCAAGCGCCGACCTTCATTCTTGGCTTTTTGCCATCGTCGATTAAAGTCACGATCGAAGTCTTCTTTCTGTTGCCAGAAGTCTGCCTCAGATAACTCGAATAAACTGGCATCCAAAAGAGGAGTAATAGTGACATCCGATTGATCAATTTGTTGTCCGGTCAGTCGAATTAGAATCATTAATTTTCTTAAGACATCATGGCCAGACAAGTCAACACGAGGATCAGGTTCAGCATAACCCAGAGCCTTAGCTTCTTGAATTAATTCCGATAAAGCTCGTGTTCCATCGTAAGTTTGCAACAACCAAGAGAGTGTTCCTGAAAACACCCCTCTAATCGATGTTACTGAGTCACCACAACTTAATAAATCGTTAATGGCATAGTTAATCGGCAAGCCTGCACCAACGGTTGCGTTTTGCAGCCACCAGCAATGATGGTCTTGAGCACATGCGTGTAATGAATCAAGTAACTCTTGTTTTGATGAAGCGGCTTCTTTATTCGCTGAAATCAAGTGGATGCCCAGTTCGAAAAATCGCGAATAAGATTGAGTAATGCTACTGCTAGCCGTCGCGTCAATAACAACCTTATTCTTGAAAGGCGCGTTTCTAATTAGCTCAACGAGTTGCTCCGAAGAGTTATCAATAGTGTCAAACGATTGCTGTGAGTCGAGTAGAAAAAGAGTTTTTGAATTTGATTTTAGAACAACTTGAAACGAGTGGCCTTGCCGACTCTCTACTTGCTTTAACCAGGTTGCTCCAACATTACCAATGCCCAATAAGAACACAGCAATCGTCTCAGTGTATTGTGTCCAAGCATCGAAACATTGTATTGCAAGATCATCGATCTCTGGTTGAGGGAGAATGGCGACGCAAGCATGCTCTAAATCAAGTAATTGCGCGTCAAGTTTTCTCTCTCGAATGAAGGTTTTGAAAAAATGCCGATGATACTCATAGTTACTAGAGCACTCTCGAGCTAGCGCTAATGTGGATACTCTTTTCTGTTCGAATATGAACGTTGAAGTACTCTGATTTTCTGCCGTGCTCTGTGCAATTGCTTGGATTGTTTGCTGCCATTGCTTAACATTGTTTTCTTCTACAAGCAGGCGAAGCGAGCGCTGCCCATGCTTGAGTAATAATGAAAATTCATTGTTAAGATTTTGTTGAATGATTAACTGTTTGTTTAATCGATGAAGGTCGATATCTGATTTCAAAGTGAAACAGAATTCGATTAATCCATTGCGATGAGTGACCACACTGTTTGCGTTAAAGCCGTCATTGATGCAAATTTTAGAACCTGGAAGATCAGGGCTAAAGGTAGAGCCAATCGAGAGCTGGATTTTAGAGTTGCAGATGGGCTCAAGCGTTTTTTGATGCAGAACCGGTGAGCCGAGCAGAGCCAGAGTTTTGGTTAGACTAAGATTTAATTTCTCAATGGGTTTGGCTTGGCTACTTAAATTAGGATCAAAATTATAGATTCCAGCGACATCCGTCCATATTTTTACTTCTTTCGCGGTGGTTAGATTAGCTAATAAGGTTGCGCTGTAATCACTACCATTTCGCCCTAATAAACATGTTTTATTATCACCATCACTAGCAATATAACCAGTTACAACCGTGATTCGTTGTTGACGTGATTTTAGGTGTTCTTCTAAATACTTTTTGGATTGTTCAAAATCGATGCTTATTTGTTCATTGATATTCAGAACTTTAAGACAACGCCGCGCGTCTATCCAGCTAGCGGGCACACCAATATGCTCAAGCAGATAAGATAGAATAAGTGCAGACCAAAGTTCTCCGAAGGCTATGATATCGTTTTTAAAACTCCCTTGATTGGAATAGGCTAAATGACGTTCTATCCAATTAAGATGTTGCTCTAAAGTGTCGAGGAGTTTTTGTCGTTGGTCAGCAATAAAGCAATCATTGATAATTGCACGATGGTGGTATCTGATTTTCTGTAAGAAATCGAACTGCTCATTATTTTGCTCGCAACAAGCAATGAGCCAGTCGGTGGTATTTCCTGAGGCCGAAACGACAACCAGATCATTCGGTTTAAGTTGTTGTGAAATAATTCGCGCGGCTTTTCGAAAACCGCGCGCGTTGGCTAAAGAGCTACCGCCAAATTTATATATGGAGTGAGGCAAATCGAGTTGTTTAAATCGTATTTGCTGTTTTTTAAGAACGGAGCTGCCCATGTCACCCTACCTTTTGATTCACGCGACATTGAGACGCTGCAAAAAAGCCTCGTTTAAGATCATTGAGCAAATCGTCACTGTCTTCAATTCCAATGGAAAGCCGTAGCAATGTGTTACCAATGCCAGCCGTTTCACGAGCGGCCGGATCCATGGCTGCGTGAGTCATGGTTGCAGGGTGACAAACTAGCGATTCAACACCACCGAGTGATTCGGCAAGCGAGAATTGTTGCAACACGCTAACGAACGCTCGAACTTCGCTTTCACCGCCTTGCAGCTCAAAACTGAGCATAATGCCAAAGCCTTTTTGTTGTTTCTTAGCAATCTCATGACCAGGATGAGTGGGTAACGAAGGATGATAAACGTTACTCACTTGAGGATGCGCCACTAAATAATCAAGAATGATTTGAGTATTGATTTCATGTTGCTTTAGGCGCGCATTGAGCGTTCGTAATCCGCGAAGGGTTAAAAAGCTATCGAAAGGACTCGCGGTAATCCCAACGCAGTTTGCCCACCAGCGTAACTTTTCAGCAAGCTCAGGGGTTCTAGCAATGGCGGCTCCACCGACAACATCACTGTGGCCATTGATGTATTTAGTGGTTGAATGCACAACTAAGTCAGCACCCAGTTCAAAAGGTTTTTGATACACTGGAGTTAAAAACGTATTGTCGACGGCAACCAAGCAATTGTGTTGATGAGCTTGGGTGACTAAAGTCTCGACGTCAACAATGCGTAGTAGCGGATTACTGGGTGTTTCAATCCAAAGTAAGCGCGGATTGTGTGAAAGCGCATCATTAATCGCTATGGGGTCATTTTGATCGACAAATAATACGCGAAATTGTCCTTTATCAGATAAGCTTTTGAACAGTCGATAAGTACCGCCGTAGCAATCATGAGGAGCAATCACTAAATCATTTGCTTGCAATAATTGAGTGATCAAAAAAACCGCCGACATTCCCGTTGAAGTGATGACCGCTCCCGCACCCCCTTCTAGTTCATTAATGGCATCTGCCAGTAAATCACGAGTTGGATTTCCGGAACGTGAATAGTCATATTGACGTGGCTCCGCAAAATCTTTAAATGTGTAGTTACTGGATAAGTACAATGGTGGTGTCACAGCACCGTGGGCTGAGTCTGCTTCTATGCCTGCTTTTACAGCGATGGTAGCGCTGGCAAATCGGTCGTGTTGTAAAGTCATAATATTCTCTGCTTAATTCGTTAAAAATTTTTTAATGATCCATGCAATGCTCTGTTGTTCTTTTAAAAAAGCATCGTGACCGTAAATTGATTGTAAAGTTTGAAGTTCTGCGTTGGCCTTGGCGGCCATTCGTTGCATTGAGTCGTGCGGAATCAGTTTATCTTCGAGAACGGACACACAAGTTAAAGGACAACTCAGTTGCGAGAGCTCAACTCGATGCAGATCGATGGATTGCGAAAGACGGTAAAACGCTTTGGCGCTGAAGCGCTGGCTGAATAATTCGCCGCGGTTATTTAAGTAATCGATGACATCGGCATGAAAGCCATGTTCTAAAATGGCGTTGTCATTAGCAAATCGTTGTCTAAATTCATCGGCTGAGCGATAGGTAATCATGGCTAACGCTCTAGCCAGTTTTAATGCTTGTTTTGGTTGAGCTGAGTGGTGTCCGAGCAGAACAATTTGTCGTTGAATTTCACGCAGAGCGGTACTGACAGGATCTGGTTGATCGGCTGCACTGATCACTAAGGCTTTGCCTAAAGTAATCGTCGATTGACAAGAAAGAGCCAGCGTCACCATGCCACCGTAAGAGCTTCCTATAGCGGCGGCTAAGCGCTCGATACCTAGATGGCTCAACACAACGCCAATGGCATTGGCCTGATCAAATGTCGAAATGGCTTGACGCGTTTGGTCGGAGTCGCGCTCTGGCGCACTGCTTTCACCATTGCCACCGAGGTAGTCAATTCCTAGCACGCAGTACTTCGTTAAATCGATGCTATTGCCTTCACCAAGATGATATCTCCACCATCCTGAGGCGAACTGATCGGTCTGGTGGGCAATGTCTCGGCCGGCCGATATTCCACCGAGCACCAACACACATGGGGCTTCTGGCTGTCCATATAGGGTAAAGGCAACCCGTCCATCTTGAATATATCCGCCGTGGTGAAGGTCGAATCTAGAGGGTAGATCACAGCACGCCCGCAAAATGCGAGTCTGTGAGCCTTGTGCAATAGATTCAAGAGAGTGCATGGAAAATTACCGTCTAGACGTTTAGATGGCTAAATATAAAGTTGACTCAATTGGATGTCAAGATGTGTAGACGTCTAAAGATGAAAAAAATGCGGAGTTAATTGACAGATAAGACCAGCTCGGTAAGATCAGCGCGTCGAATACAATTTGAGGTGTCCAATGGCTGAGCGAAAAGGGGAAGGTATCTGTCCTTACGCTGAACACGGTAAGAAGAGTCAGGAAGTTAAGAAAATTACGGTTTCAATTCCTTTGAAAGTATTGAAAATTCTTACTGATGAGCGGACCCGGCGGCAAGTTAACAATCTGCGTCATGCGACCAACAGTGAGTTACTCTGCGAAGCATTTTTACACGCTTACACAGGCCAACCACTACCGGGCGACGAAGACTTGTCAAAGTCTCGAGAAGAAACCGAATATTGGTTAATTGAGAACGACAAGAACTAATCTATCTGGGCAGTGTTTCGTTCGCTGCCCATTTAAATATCCCAAAAAGCACTGGATATTTGATTTCTGTAATAAATGACATCTTTTTATCATTAAAAAGAGTATCTGAGATTGCTGCATAACAACTAAAGCTTTCATAACGCGTCATATTTCGAATTTTCCCTTAAATATTTAACTCCATAAAAAACAGGCAGTTATTGTCGTAAATAACGGCTGCTTTTAAAGAAATATTGAATAAGGTGATATTTTCTGACCTTCTTATCGATTTTTCGAGCAAGTTCGACTAATAGTTATAAATCACGAAAACCAAGGGAGCGGGAAATGAAAACATTGGATTCGCTAAAAAACGAACATCAATATTCCATTTTTTATCGCTCGAGTCGTGTCTACAAAACTCAAGACCAGTGGTTCTTTGAAAGTGCGGAAGGAGATGCGTTTGGTCCGTTCGACAGTAAAGACACCACCATGCGCGCGGTACGAATCTATAAGGATGTGAAGCAGCAGGGAATTAACTTGCCTTTTGCTAAGATTCAGAAGGTCATTTAACAAGCATTGATTTTAAGTTGATTCATTTACGAGACTTTAACTCGTACAACCTTCATTATTTCCATTTCAAATCCGGCGACCTGCTGTTGTGCAGGGTAATAGGTCAGGTTGACTCTTTGTCCGGTTAAATTTCTATAGCGTTTTTGGCGTTTATATTGAAATGGCACTTCATAGCCTTCAAGCATAATGGTGTTGAGTATCCACCCATCATTTTCCCGTTGCACATGGGAGACGACTTTCTTAAAGTCCGATTGAATTAAGTTTTGGTGTGATTTGAGAAGCTTTTCTAGATCCTTACTCATCATTTGCGGCATTATCGGTGAATTCAGTAGAGGATAATATCATGAATGGGCTGGTTCGTTGGTTACTTAAAGCCGTGGTGGTGGTTGCTTTGGTCGGGATAACGATCATTTTCTTGCAGCGTAGCGGGGTTTTACAATCCATTGACTGGTCATCGCTTACCTCGACTTCAGGTTCGTTAGAGACCTATTATCAATGGGAGGATCGAAGTGGTCGAGTACGAATTACGACTGAGCCGCCCCCCTCTGGCATTCCTTTTCATCAGTTTAAAGGCTCGCCGGGAATGGCCGAGTCCTCGGCGGACCAAGCGCCTGCAAAATCGACCGCTGAACGATCGAAACCAAAAATAAAGGTTGTTTCTGACAGAGAGTTGAAAATTCTTGAGGCTATGCAAAAAGAAGATGCATCGTCGGATTGTCGTTGGTCGCTTGGGAAGATGATCAATGTAAAGCGTCAGCTATTAACTGGAGTTGAGCAAAAAGAACAAGATGAATTGTGTGATGAATTCCGAGCGATCAAAGCGCAGTACGCTAAACTTGACTGCCGAGTGATGGCCATGCACATCATTATTCAAGCTTGTGAATAAAATTGTAAAAAAATTTAACATTTATTGAACAAGCATAGCCATTCTAGCCAATCTGTGGATAATCAGGCGGTAACGAATTAGCTAGCTCCCAGATTAGCTGACCATTCGATAAAAATTAAGGCGCCTTTCTAATATTCGAGCGCATCGCTAAATTAAGACCTCTAAGGGGAATTTTATGCCTAAAGCACAGCCTTTTGGTTCTGCAACTTTGTTCGCCGTTGGCGCGCTTCTACTAAGTACCGCCATTGCGAGCTCGGCTGCTGTCGTTCAGTCGAAAGGAGATTTTGTCGATAAGTTCCGCCAACTCGATGAGATTTTACCGACCCCAAATGACTATCGAAACGCAGCGGGAGCGCCGGGTAAGAGTTATTGGCAACAGCAAGTTGACTATCAAATTGAAGTAACGCTAGATGAAAAAAAGCGTCGACTGAGTGCGAGTCAATTAATCACCTACACTAATCGCTCGCCAGATACTCTGCGGTATTTATGGGTGCAGCTAGAACAAAATCGTTTTAAGTCGGACTCTTTGGCGGAGCTGACAGAAGAGTTTGGTGGTTTGGGGCGGCGCGGTCCTACCAATGCATTACCTTCTGGTAACTCACCTGCGAAAATCAGTCTTGGTGAACTTCGGCGTCAACAGTTTATGGACGATGTTGAATTGGGTTATCAGACTCTGACGGTGCAAAACCCTCAAGGCGAACCTCTATCATTCACGGTTGTCGGTGAACAAATGCGGATTGATTTACCACAACCTTTGGCTCCGCAACAAAGTACCCAAGTGCAGATAAATTTTGCATTTAATATTTTAGAAGAAGATGCAGTAGGTGCACGCTCCGGCTATGAGCATTTTCCTGATGATGCACGCAAAGGTGGCAATGACATCTTCTTATTGGCTCAATGGTTCCCTAGAGTCGCGGCCTATTCTGATTATGAAGCATGGCATAACAAAGCATTTTTAGGCCGGGGTGAGTTTACCTTGGAGTTTGGTAACTACGATGTAAAAATGACCGTGCCTGCTGATCATTTAGTTGCCGCAACCGGAGTTCTTGAAAATCCTCAAGAGGTGCTCTCTACACGTCAAATCGAGCGCTTAGAGCGCGCCAAAAATGCGAAACGACCAGTATTTATCGTAACTCCTGAAGAAGCCTTAGAAAACGAAAAAGCATCAGAGTCTGCGACCAAAACTTGGCAGTTTAAAGCCGAGAATGTCAGAGACTTTGCTTGGGCGAGCTCGCGAAAATTTATTTGGGATGCTAAGGGATATCATCAAGGTGGCGATGTGCAGCCTTTGGTAATGGCGATGTCGTTTTATCCTAAAGAAGGAGGAGAGCTTTGGGAGAAATACTCGACGGAATCGGTTATTCACACCATGGAAGTTTATTCTCGTTATACCTTTGATTATCCGTATCCTACTTCGTTGAGCGTCAATGGTCCGGTCGGTGGTATGGAATATCCGATGATCACCTTTAATGGGCCACGAACCATTTGGCATGAAGATGGAACTCGGACTTATACCTTAGCAGAGAAGCGCTTCTTGATTGGCGTGGTGATACATGAAGTCGGGCACAATTACTTTCCAATGATCGTTAATTCAGATGAACGACAGTGGACTTGGATGGATGAAGGCTTAAACAGCTTTTTGGACGGTGTGGCTGGCCGTGAATGGGATCCAAACATTCCTTGGGGCGTTGAACCAAGAGATGTTGTTGACTACATGAAGTCTAATGTTCAAGTTCCAGTCATGACTCAGTCAGACAGTGTTTTGAAGCTAGGTCCGAATGCCTATACCAAACCCGCTGTCGCTTTAAACATTTTACGAGAAGTGATTTTAGGTCGAGAGTTATTCGATTTTGCTTTTCAAGAGTACGCTAATCGATGGAAAAACAAACGTCCAACACCGTCTGATTTTTTCCGCACTATGGAAGAAGCATCGGGTGTTGATCTAGATTGGTTCTGGCATGGCTGGTTTTACACGACCGATCATGTCGACATATCGATTGATAAAGTGTTTAAGTTGCAATTAGACACTAAGAACCCTGATATTGACTTTGAGCGCAGACGACAAGAAGAAAAGGACAAGCCATCTTCTTTGTTTGTCGAGCGCAATCGTGCGGAAGGCAAAAAAACTTGGGTAGAGAGAAATACGGACGTTCGAGATTTTCATGATGACAATGATCGCTTTACCGTCACTAATGAAGACCGCAATGAATATCAAAAGTTTCTAGCTGAGTTAGAACCTTGGGAGAGACAAGTATTTGAGCGAGCAATTAAAGAAGATAAGAACTATTATGTATTTAATTTCTCAAACGTGGGCGGATTGGTTATGCCTATTCTGCTGCAACTTAATTATGCCGACGGCACGGAAGAAATGCGCTACATTCCCGCTGAGATTTGGCGTCGCTCGCCTCATCAAGTCAGTAAGTTGATTGTTACTAACAAGGGGAAAGAGCTCGAGTCTGTGGTCGTGGATCCCGGTTGGGAAACGGCCGATGTGGATATCGAAAATAATCATTACCCACGTCGGATAATTCCGTCTCGAATTGAGACTTTTAAGTCTAAAAAGCGTGAGGGCTGGGAGCATAAAGATATTATGCATGACATTAAGCAGCCACTGAAAAAACCGGAACAAAAAATCAAGAAGAAATAGTTTTGATTGAACAGCGCAGTTGAAAAATATGAATAAGCTAAAAATAGTTTTATCAATGTATCTAGCCATGTTGATTGCCCCAGTCTTGGGGCATCAACAAAAAGAAAGCTACACTCGAGTCGTTATGAACGAGCGAACTCAATCGCTCGAAGTTATGCATCGATTCTATTTGCACGATGCAGAGCATGCGCTAGCCACCATTCTTGATCGTAAAATTGACCTTTCAACAGAACCGCAATCTCAGCAACAATTTTCTGACTATGTTGCCAAACGTTTTTCTCTGAAAGATGGTTCTGGTAGAGCGATAACCTTGCAGTATGTTGGCTTTGAAGTTGAAGGAAAGTATTTATGGATTTACCAAGAAGCCAGTGTGCCTGAGAATTTGTCGGCTTTCAGTGTGCGAGCGAAAAGCCTTCAAGAGGTATGGCCGAAACAAGTTAATCATATCAATTTTGAAATCGATGAAAACGTTCATTCCGTAAGAATGTCAGCGCAAGATGAGTGGCAAACTGTATATTTAAAACCAAAAAATTAGTCAGATTCTTTAAGCCTAACTCCCGTTTGAGGTCAGTGTCCTTCTATTTTCTGTCTAGAATGGCTGTTTGCTCGAAAGTGATATTTAAAATAAATGTTATTCTTTTTACCTAAGGGAAATTATGTCCGAAAACCTATACCAAGCACCGGAAGTTGAAATTCCGCAAGCGACTGTCGAAGTAAATATTCCAGAGTCATTGAATCCTTGGAAAAGTATGTGGTTGCAACCGCGCTTGACCATTCGCTATTTGTTATCCAAAGATCCTACCTACATGGTGGTTCTTCTGGCCATAATTTCGGGTATCTATCAATCATTGGATCAAGCAGCCACTCAATCTAAGGGAGATACTTCTTCACTGGGTATGATCTTGGGCTCGAGTTTGGTCGGCGGTGCCATGGGTGGCATGATCGGCTTATTCTTATTCTCATGGTTGCAATCAGTAACCGGCCGTTGGTTAGGAGGCGTAGCGAATAGTGAGCAGGTTAGGCTCGTTTATGCTTGGTCTACTGTTCCTGGATTGGTCGGGGTGTCGATTCTTATTTTACAAATTTTAGTGTTCCGCAACGATGTATTCAGTAGCGATATGCCTATCGTTGATTCATCATTACTAAACCAAGTGTTATTTTGGTCTAGCTCGATTATTCAAATGATTCTCGCGATTTGGTCGATAGCGCTCCATATTATTGGGGTCGCTGAAGTTCACGTGATCAGTAAATGGCGAGCATTTTTCGCAATTATTCTCGCGTTTTTACTGATTCTCGGAGTTATCGCTATTTTAGTGCTGCCATTTGTGATTTTTGGTTTGATGAAGTAATTGACTAATGAGAGTGTCGCTGCTCGGAGCTGTTTTTATTGCGTAAAGAGTGAGAAGTAACAGATGATCAGTATAATAGTCAGTTAGATTTAAACGAAAAGACTGGTTCTACCCAACCGTAAGTTTTAGAGACTGTTTTTATGACATTACGAATTAATGGACATGGGCACCTGTTGCCAACACCCGATCAGATTCCCACTTTTATGCGTGAGAAGAAGTTCTTTTGGGTCGATGATGCGCGAAAACATATGTGTCAGGGTGAATGGAAGCGTCCGATAACCGATCCAAGTTTCTTTTTAGAAGAGAAACTGCAGTGGATGGACGCTAATAATATTGATCATGAAGTGGTATTGAGCCTATCTCAACTTTATTGCAATGGCTTCTCTGAACAAGATTGTTTTGATGTTATTCGTTTTCAAAATGACTTCAATGCTGAAGTACAACGTTCGCATCCGAGTCGATTTACCACCGGATTTGTTGTACAGCCCGCATTTATTGATCAGGCTCTGCAAGAAATAGAGCGCTGCGTTAATCAACTGAATATGAAAATGCTGTGCTTGAGCACCCACTACCTGCACCAAAGTGGCGAGTGGTTATCGGTTGCCGATGAGTCGGTCGCGCCGATTTGGGAGCTCGCCAACGAGCTTAATCTTGCACTAGAGATTCATCCATACGATGCGGGCAGAATGGTTAATTTAAAGGATCGATTTTGGCGCAATCACTTAGTTTGGATGATGGCTCAGACCGCTGATACTTACTTGATGTTCACCTTGCAGGGATTTGCACAGCGTTACCCCAATGTTAGAACCTGTTTTGCGCATGGAAACATGCTGGGTCATGCAAACTATGGTCGGGTCGTTCAAGGGGTAGAGGGGCGTCCGGATTTGTTTCCAGATACTCATCATCCTAGCCAAACCCTCGCCCAACCCAATGTGTTTTTCGACACCTTGGTGCATGACGTCGATACGCTCAACTTGTTGATTAAGCGCTGTGGTACCCGTCAAATCGTTTGGGGGGTTGATGATCCCTATCCTCTTGGAGAAATGGCGACGGTCGCCAACTGTTACCCTGGAAAGCTTCTTGATGATGCTGTGACAGCCGATATTATTGATGAACAACAGAAGCACACCATCATGTCTGACAATATTCTGAACTGGTTGCGCTTAGACCTGGCTAATCGATAGTTTTCAATACTTCTTGGCTGCGTCATTTTAATGCCAAAAACCCCCGTTCTGACCACATCTTTGCTCGGCATCGCCTGCCAGTAAAGGCTGTGGTGGCTTTTGGTATGGTTATCGTATAAATCGATTGTTATGATTCTTTCAATCAATTATACAGATTAATTCCTTCTCGTTAACATAGTCCTCGAATTAAGCGAAAGATGCTCTGGCAACCGTTCAGGCATCCTTCAAGTGAATACTCAATAAGCGAGGACTAATTATGACTCAATCAATTATCAATACTGAACTTAAGCCATTCAAAGCGACGGCGTTCCACAATGGTGAATTTAAAGATGTAACAGAGAAAGACGTGTTAGGAAAATGGAGCGTATTTTTCTTCTACCCAGCGGACTTTACCTTTGTTTGTCCGACCGAGCTGGGCGATATGGCGGATCATTACGCGCAACTTCAAGAGATGGGCGTCGAAGTCTACTCAGTTTCAACGGATACGCATTTTACTCATAAAGCGTGGCACAGCAGCTCAGACACCATTAATAAAATTAACTTCCCGATGTTAGGTGATCCGACCGGAACTATCTCACGCAACTTTGGTGTAATGATTGAAGAAGACGGTTTAGCGTTGCGCGGTACTTTTGTGATTAACCCAGAAGGTGAAATCAAAGTCGCAGAAATTCATGACTTAGGTATCGGTCGTTCAGCTGCTGAACTTGTCCGTAAAATTCAAGCGGCACAATACGTAGCAAGCCACGACGGTGAAGTCTGTCCGGCGGCATGGAAACCTGGCTCAGAAACCTTGAAACCATCGTTAGATCTTGTCGGTAAAATCTAACGCTAACGAGTCAGTCAAAGTAATCTAAGCGCGTCAATTCGCGCTTAGAAAACGAATCGGGGCTTACTCAGTGATTGTTGCAATCGCTTTTTGCAGGCAATCGACACCCTCCAATTGTTTGAGTTAAGCCCCTCCTTATTAAATTCAGATCAGGAGTTAACATGTTAGACGCTGATTTAAAAGTACAACTCAAAGCTTACTTAGAGAATTTACGCCAGCCGATCGAGTTACGTTTAACTCTTGATCAGCGGCCCGAGTCGCAGCAAATGGCACAGCTTGCAAACGATATTGCAGAGCTTTCGTCATTGGTATCGGTTGCAGATAATGGCGTGGCAGAGCGCGCACCAACCATGGAAGTGGTTTCACTTGAGAAAGGCACGCAGCTTGCTTTTTCTGGTATCCCGCTTGGTCACGAGTTTACCTCTTTGGTACTGGCCTTGTTACACAGTGGCGGACACCCGCTAAAGGTCGAGCAAGACCTGATCGAACAGATCAAAGATCTCGATGGATCGTTTAACTTCGAGTCGTACATTTCATTGTCGTGTCAAAATTGTCCCGATGTGGTTCAAGCGCTCAATATGATGGCGGCATTAAATCCTGCCATTAAGCATACGATGGTCGATGGAGCATTGTTCCAAGACGAAGTGGAAAGCCGCAACATTAAAGCGGTTCCTTCTGTGTACTTGAACGGGGAATTGCTGCTGCAAGGGCGAACCACTCTGAAAGAGTTGGTTAGCAAACTCGATGTCAATGCAGCAAAACGTGAAGCGGAAAAATTATCTAGTAAAGACGTCTTCGATATGTTGGTTGTTGGTGGAGGCCCCGCAGGTGCTTCGGCGGCCATTTACAGCGCGCGAAAAGGATTGAATACGGGCGTGGTTGCCGAGCGGTTCGGTGGCCAAGTAGCGGACACGGTTGGTATTGAAAATTTCATTTCAGTTCCCTACACCGAAGGTCCAAAGTTGGTTGCCAGTTTGGAACAACATGTTACCGAGTATCCAGTCGATGTAATGGCCGGGCAGAAAGTTAAAAGCATTGAGCAGAGTGAGCTCTTCTCGATAACCACTGAATCCGGCGCTGTGTTGAAAGCTAAATCATTGGTGTTGGCGACAGGTGCGCGCTGGAGAAAAATGAACGTTCCTGGCGAACAAGAATACTCAGGTAAAGGTGTCGCCTACTGTCCACATTGCGATGGGCCTTTATTCAAGGGTAAAAAGGTGGCGGTTATTGGTGGTGGTAACTCTGGGATTGAAGCGGCCATTGACCTCGCTAATATTGTAGAACACGTAACGGTATTAGAGTTTAGCGATCAACTCCGTGCAGATGAAGTGCTGCAACGAAAGGCTCGTTCGATGTCGAACATTGACATTATTATGCAAGCTCAAACTACGGAAGTAGTCGGCGATGGCAAGTCCGTCACCGGAATAAAATACATGGATAGAACAAACAATGCTGAACATCAAATTGAGTTGGCGGGTATTTTTGTACAAATTGGCTTGGTGCCCAATAGTGATTTTCTAAAAGGTGTCGTAGAGCTGTCGCCTCGTGGTGAGATTGTTATTGATGAACGTGGTGAGACCAGCGTACCAGGCATTTACGCTGCAGGGGATGTAACCACGGTTCCGTACAAGCAAATCATTATTGCGATGGGCGAAGGCGCCAAAGCATCTCTGAGCGCGTTCGATTATTTAATGCGTTTAGAACCAAAAGTGACCAGCGAAGAATCCAAAGCAGAAAAAGCAGCGTAGTAGTTAATATTGATAGGTATTCCAGTTTGTTTTTCTCGCGCTAACATGGATGTTGCCCCCTTTAGAGCCCTCAACTGAGGGCTTTTTCTTTTGACTTTATTGAGCATCTTGGTTATCAAAGTCTGACCGATAGTCTAAACTTAAGCCTTTGAATTCAAAAAGATTAAGATAATAAAATGAATCGCTCGACCGACTACCTAGCCTTTATATCCTACCGCCACGCTGACAACAAACTATCAGGTCGTCAGTGGGCAACGTGGCTGCATCAAGCTCTCGAGACGTATCAAATACCAGCCGATTTGGTTGGACAAACCAATGATCGGGGAGAAACCATTCCCTCGCAAATTTTCCCTGTTTTTCGCGATGAAGATGAATTGCCAGCTGACGCTGACCTTGCAAACTCGATCACTAAAGCGTTAGATAACACCGGAACGCTGATTGTCTTATGCTCACCGAATGCCGTTGCTTCGACTTATGTAGCTGATGAAATTGACTACTTTAAATCGCTGGGCCGCTCAGATCGAATCATTGCCGCATTGATCGATGGTGAGCCCAATTGCAGCTGGGATTCCAGTAAAGCGGAATTAGGATTTGCAGCAAGCGATGAATGTTTTCCCCTGCCATTACAGTTTGCCTATGATGATCAAGGACAACGTACTGAGCAACGAGCTGAACCGATTGCGGCCGATTTTCGATTAAATTTGAATGGAAAGCCTCAGCAAGGTTGGACATCGACAGAAGCTTTAAAACAGCACTTGCGTGAATCAGAAAGCTTTACCAAAGAACAACTCGAAGAAGTGGCAAAAAAGTATGATGAGCAGCAACATCTTATGCTGCTTAAAATTGTCGCTGGAATTCTTGGAGTACCTCTCGGCGCTTTGACGCAACGAGATAAAGAGTATCAGTTGGCCTTGGCACGGCAGAAAGCCAAGCGTTTACGGCAGTGGTTAAGCGCCGTTGCGATGTTGGCCGTTGTTGCTGTCGCCGCAGGGATATTTGCTTATTTTAAACAACAAGAAGCGATTAAAAATGAGCATCGTGCTCAACAGCAAACCGTCATAGCTCAAGAAAATGAACGCCTTGCAAAAGAGCAACGAGATCAATCATTGATTGGTCAATCGCGCTTCTTACTCGATCAAGCCAAGCAAGCGAATGAATCTCAAAGATACAATCATGCATTATTGCTAGGGCTTAATGCTCTACCCGGTGACTATGGGGGTGAACGTCCATTGGTCGATGATCTTTCTGCGATGCGAGAAGCCTATTTTTGGCATCGTAAGAAAGCACAGTTTAATTATTCTGAAAATATTGTTGAACAGTATTTTCTTTCAGACACGAATTTATTGGTGGTAACCGAAAGACAGGTTTTTATAGAGAACTTTAAAACCGCTGCAGAAAGTAAAGCTCTAAAGGTTTCATTAACTGGCGCAGAAAAAATACTGGCTGCGAGTTTATCAAGTGATAAAGAATGGTTAGCTGTGGCAACGTCATATGGAGGAATACAGTTACTCAATCTGTCAGGTAAAGATTCTATTGTGGTACCAGCGAAAGTTGGCTTTAAACATGTCATAGTTTCTGAAGATGTCTCGTCTATATTTGCCTTTGGTGCCGACAACCAACTCTACCGTTGGTCCTTTGAAAATCGGAGCTTTGATTATCAAGTGGCTATTGATGAGCTTTCTTTCTCGGCGATGCCTGTGTTGTCGAAAGACAGTAAGTATATTTATTATGAAACCGTTACATCAAATAATGACCAATACCAGGCGAATGTCGTCGTTTACGAGTCGAACACTGGCCGTCAAATATTTAAGCATCCCTCGATGAATAATGGGGCGATTACGGGGTTTCATAGTCGAGTTTTGCCCAATGATACAATAATGGTATATCAGCCGACGGGTTTCTCGGTTTTTAATTTAAAAGATGGGGCCTTAGTCAATAAAAATGAACAACAATTTGTTAGTCTTAGCCCCAATTTAGAGCACTTCTTATTTTTTGCAATAGAGCCAAATCAACGAACGGAACTAGGGCTCTTTCATCAGCCCTCCCAAAACATGGTCATGTTAAAAGCATTAGGGGAAATGTCTCGGTTTCAGTTTTCAAATGATGGCAGTAAACTGATCACGGTTCACTTTGGTACATTATTTGTTTGGAACACACAAACGGGATTATTAGAAAATAAATTAAAAGTAATCAGTGATACAAACTTTTTATTAAGTGATGATGGCAACTTTGTTTCATCTTACTCAAAATATGGTAAAAAATTAGGCGTATGGTCAACAAAAGCAAGTCATAACATTTTGCCACTCGATAAAGACTATGAAAACTATGGGAGTCAACTGAGTGAGAATGGGCAGTACGCGATCGTCGGCCTTTTGGGTGATCGAAGCCGATACGATTTAGTCAATGCATCGACAGGCGAAAGTTTATTTGAGTTCACATTAAAATGTCGTCGTGATGGTGAGTTTGTATGGAACTCAGCGTTTGATCGAATTAGCTACCGCTGCTGGGAAGGCGACGGTTATGTTATCGATATTCCGACACAACAACACTTAGCGCTTGTCAGCGAAGAAGATTCAATGCGGATTAAATCTAAATTTAACCAGAAAGAATTTCTTTACCTAACGTCAAAATGGCAGGAGTTAGATAAGCTTAAAATAGTAACCGTTAAACAAACTGCTGAACCGTCGTCTCCTGTTCTAGAAGTTAAGTCTGATATAGCTTGGGAAAATACTCTCGAGCTGGATGTTGATGACTATGAGCTATCTCCAGATCACACTCAGCTATTAATTCAAAGTGATCAGTTACCATTGAAGTTGGTAAACCTATCGAGCAATAAAGTGTTGGATTATCCGAAGAACACTCAAGGCTGTGAAATACTGAAAGAAAATGATCGTGACTATGTGTGGTTAGCTTGTCGTAGTAATCAACTTTTGAAATTAAGTTGGAGCAAGCCTGGTGAATTGCAAATAATAGATTTAGATAGTCGAGTGAGAAAAGTGGTAACTCATAGTTTATCTAAGGTTGCCTTTGCGGTTTCGGAAAATAAGCGCTTGTATTCTTTGAACGTTGAAACGATGGAAAAACTAGGTACGCCAACGACTTATGAGTCATCTCCGGATGTTTATTTTTCTAATGACGGCGCTTTCTATTTTATTGAACAATTAGGAACCGCAATTTATAAAACCCATGATCGGCAGCCATTCTTTCGTATTCCTTCTGATGTTGGAAATGGGATTGTCTATTCGAGAGAATTAAATAACTTTTTTATGATGAAAAGCCAAGCACTTCATCGGTTTGTCGATGGCAAAGTGTTTAGTCGCCCAGCGATTGTGTCATTAACCATTAAAGATGATGATTTAATTGAAAAAACTAAGGCAATTCTTACGTTAAACGAGCGTTGCCTAAGTGACGAGCAGCGAGCAAATTATTATCTATTTCCACTCGATGAAGAAGCGCGCATTCGAAGACAGTGCGCCAAAAGATAAGTATGAGCAGTGACCAATGGTTGAAGCAACATGATTGCCGAGTAAATTAAAAGCGCTATTGATTATTTTCTGTAAGGTATTCACAAAGTACTTCATACAGCTGACTCTTTCGATAAGGCTTAGTAATGTAGTGCTTAATCCCTAAAGACTCTGCACGTTGTTGTTGTTCTTTTGTAACACTGGCGCTAAGAATCACAACAGGAATTGTACGATGATGCTCTGATTTTCGTATTGCTTCAATCGCTGAAAAGCCATCCATAATTGGCATTTGGAGATCCATGAAAACGATGTCAAAAGGCTTCTTATTTAAAGTTTCTATGGCTTGTTGACCATCGTCTGCAATAGATACGGTAAGCCCAAGCTGTTCGAGAAGTTTTGAAGCAACAATTTGGTTAACATGGTTGTCCTCTACTACTAACGCTCGCTTTCCAGTAAAGCTTATAGCGTTACTCTCACTGCTTGGAAGCAAATATTGTGGTGTACTTTCATTCTCGATGCCAAGGTCTTTAGAGTTGTTGATGATGTCAAAGGGAATGATAACGCGGAATTCGGTACCGTGATGTTTCACGCTTTCGACAGAGATGGTTCCTCCCATCATATCAATAAGCTTTTTAGTAATGGATAATCCTAGTCCGGTACCACTGTAAGGTCGAGTATCGGACTCGTCTTCTTGACTAAACGCATCAAACAAACGGTTTAATTTATCGCGACTGATGCCAATACCTTGATCTGATATTGTGATTATTAATCGAATGCGTTGGGAATTGATTGTCTTTGTTTCAAAAGCGACTTGTACTTCGCCTTGTTCAGTGAATTTCAGTGCGTTTTCAGTGAGGTAAACTAGAATTTGCTCGAATCGTATTCGATCGCCGCTCAGCTCCGGAGTAGGAGTCGATGGGGTGATGATATTAAAGTCCAAACCTTTGCGGCTTGCTCGATGGGCGAACAAGGTTTCTAATCGGTCGATGGTATTTTCTATGGTAAAAGGAGCGACATTGAGTGCAAATCGACCCTCGTTAATTTTTGAATAATCGAGAACCGTATTAATAATATCGAGTAATAGATAAGAGGTGTTTTCAATCTTTCTAAAATAGCCAAGTGCGACTGGATCGGTTAGTTCATCTTTGGCTATTTGGCAGAAGCCAATAATAGCATTAAGTGGGGTTCGGTATTCGTGACTCATGTTAGACAGAAACTGGCTCTTTGCATGATTGGCATTCATTAAATTAACGTTTGCCTTCTCGAGATCATTGGTGCGAGATTTTACTTCGAGAGCTAGTTGACTATTAAAACTAGTGATCAGTACAACAAATATAAAGCTCAGTACACTGAGTAGGCTCCCAAGAATTAGAACGATCCAACTAAACCAATCGGTTGATTGAGCATCAAATCTTGAACTGCTTTGAAAGTAGGTTCGATAGTGTTTATCAAAGAAATCAAAAGAAATAGAGTAGCTAAATTGAGCGTCATCTTTATGCGTGTTGTTTTGAAAAGCGATCGACTCTTTGTCGTCAACAAAATAAACCGTTTGATAGTTAAAGTCGTTTTCACTTGCCTTATATATTGCGTCGAAAACTTGATCGGTTTCAAATACGATCTCAACCAGCCCGAGAAGCTGGTTCGCCTCTACAGGATCGAACACTGGGTAGTAAGCAATCATACCATTGAGTTTTTCAAGCGATTGAACAAGATGGATCTTTGGTGTTAATACGACCTGGCGATTGTGGATCGCTTTACTAATGCTTGTTGCAATAAACGGATGTGATTTTAGATCTAAGCCAATGGCGTCAACATTTTTTTGAAAGGGTTCAGAATAGGTGATTGGTAAATAATAATCTTGGCGTGGAGCAATGGTTACCTTTTGGTTGCGATCAATTGTACGAATTTTATGTTTCTCTAAACCTCTTTGTCTGAGGAACTGTTCATAAGTTTTTCTCTCTGACGCCTTAATTTTTGGCGCCCATGCGATCGCTCTAATGTTGATGTTCTGATTTTGAATCGAATAAACAAATTGTTTAAATTGTTCTTGAGACAAGTTTTTATTGAGCCCAATATGTGCCGCAATCGCATACAAGTATTGGTTGACCGTATTTTCGAAAATCTTTATTTGATCGCTAAATGCGGCTGTTGATTCATTGAATTGATTTTGTCTTTCATTGAGATAACTACTTCTAGAATAGATGAATACGCTACTCATTAAGGCAAATAAAGTGATGGCTGGCAAAATAATTCGAAAGCGTTTAGAAACAGCACTGAGTAAAGGTGAATTGAATAAGAGCAGCACAATGGGGGTAAAAAATAATACGCCTAGTATGTCTCCAATCCACCAAGTGAACCAAAGAAACAATCCTTGTGATAGGTCAAATTGATTTATCAAACTAATACCTATCGCAGCAATTGACGAGGCTGTTAAACAGGCCATAGGCCCAATAATAACGAAAAATCGAAAAATAAAGTGTCCAGAGTGAAGCGCAATGGGGGGCGTTAAAAACTTAAACAGCAAAGACTTGGCAACGTATAGTTGTAAACAACTGGCCAAAGCAATTAAAGAGGGAATAATGAGTAACTGCCCGTCGAAGGACGCACTCGAAAAAGAGACCTGTAAATTTGCTAATAAACTGCCTAGAAAAATCCCAGGCACCACCCAGCGGCCTAGCATTAGATATAATCCTAATGCGATGCCTGCCGCTGGCCAAATAGCACTCGCAAAGCCCGGAGGAATGGCAAACAATAAGCCAAGCTGTGCAAAGCCAAAGTAGGCCGCACATCCAATAAACAGCTTAACTAAAGGGTGTTGGACAGGATGCAATGCAATAGACCGCTATTCTATTTATTTGTTTATAAATATAACAGCCTAGCGGTAAATTGGTAGCTCTAACGGATTATTCTGAGATTTATTGCTTTACTTCAATCGATTTCGGTTATGAGGCACATTGAAATCTTGAAGTGGGCCTAGCGGCACAATAAAGGTCGGATTGATGGTGTCGTGAGATCCGTAATAATGATGTTTAATGTGGTGTAAGTTAACGGTTTCAGCGACACCCGGAACCTGATACAGCTCGCGTAGGTAGTTAGTCAGGTTTGGGTAATCCGCTATGCGTTTGAGATTGCATTTAAAATGCCCAACATAGACCGCATCGAAACGAATCAATGTGGTAAAAAGGCGCCAATCAGCTTCTGTTAGCTGAGAGCCGACTAAATATCGTTGCGTATTCAATCGTTGCTCTATTTCTTCGAGCGCCTCAAAAAGATTTTTGACGGCTTCTTGATACACGTTCTGGTCAGTCGCAAAACCGGCCTTGTAGACACCATTATTGATTTTGTCGTAAACCATGGTATTTATTTGGTCGATATTGTCGCGTAATTCTTGCGGGTAGAAGTCGAGACTGTTTCCGGTAATGTGGTCAAATGCATGATTGAACATTCTAATGATGTCGGCGGACTCATTGTTGACGAGTGTGTTTGTTTTCTTGTCCCATAAAACAGGCACGGTTACTCGACCGGTGTAGTTTTTGTCGGCATGAGTATAGATTTGATGCAAATAGCGAGCGTTTAAAATCGGGTCATGCACGACTCCAGAATAGTCTTCAAATGTCCAACCATGTTCGCGCATGTAAGGATTGACAACCGATACGCTTACGAGATCTTCAAGACCTTTCAATTTTCGAAATATGAGTGTTCGATGTGCCCATGGACAGGCTAGAGAAACATAAAGATGATAACGATTAGGCTCCGCTAAAAATGTTGCAGTGCCACTATTTGTATTCGCGGTCTCGGGTAAGGTTGCAACGATGGTGTCGCGAAAAGTTGACGATTGACGCTCGAAGCGACCGCCCGTTGTCTCAGTATCGTACCACTTATCTTGCCAACTACCTTCGACTAATAATCCCACGTTAATCCTCTCTTTGGTCATGCATTGCATTTGCTGATAGGTATAGTATAAGTGACTCTACTTGGAGTATTTATCGAACCTTTCAATAGGTTTCATCTAATTGATATATGTAACCACTGAATGAATGGTGCGAAAGTTGTTTAGTGTTTTTTGAGTCTATTAAAGATAGTTAAGGTGAGTTGAGCAATTTGATGAGCACACTTAAATTCGAAGTAACGTTAAAAATAGTCCTGATGTTATTGATACTCTCACTGAGCACTTTGAACGGCTGTTCTACATCGAGCTCTATTGGTCTCAAGCACTCGCAAGTACCATGGCAAATGAATATGAGTTCAGCCATTGATATCACCGCATCGTCTCCCGAAATGCTGACTAATCTCCAGTACTCGTCTGTATTGGCGTTGCCGTTTAGGCAATTTGATCAACGTATTGATTATGGTAGTGAGCCATCGCAATTTGGATTACTTTGGTACGCTGAAGGCGATGCTAAAAAGCGAGCGCCCATCATCGCTTTAATTCATGGTGGATGTTGGTTAAAAGCTTACGACGTTTCTCATACCTATGCTTTGGCAACTGAATTATCAAACCAAGGATTTCACGTTTGGAACATCGAATATCGTCGCAGTGATCAATTAAATGCCAGCTGGCCGCAAAGCTATCAAGATATAAGACGTGCGCTGGTGGCAATGGATCAACTCGCGGTTGATTTCAACAGAATCGTGCTGCTCGGGCATTCTGCCGGCGGTCATTTAGGATTATTAGCGGCCTCTGATAAGTCGCTGGTTGCTCAACTTCCAAGGTTGAAAGCCATGGTTGGCTTGGCGGCTATTATCGACATTGAGCAGTATGCTCAGGGAAATAATAGTTGTGAGAGTGCGACTCAATATTTTATTGGAGCACCATGGCCAAATCAGTTAACGTCGTACCGGGAAGCCAACCCGATTCATCGCTCAATGCAAATTCCGATTTATTTATTTCAAGGGAAGCAAGATCCAATTGTAGGTTTTCCGGATGTATTACCTTGGCCAGTGAGTCTTTTTGTGGATGACAAAGCAGGACATTTCGATTGGGTTCATCCAAAGAGTTCTGGATTTCGTTATTTAGTTCAACAGCTAAAAGATATTTAATGGTTGGTTAAATGAGACCTAATTTTTTATTACTAATAGTTAAAATAAAAATAACATTTAAACCACTTAGTTATGGTCCAAATTAAAAAAATGGCTATAAGGATCGTCTAGTTATAGTAACTCGATAGAGTTCACGAATCAGATTATCTCTCTTTCGAGATTGTTGATGCAGTCTATACTTAAAATACACGCAAATCGCTTGATCTTTAGGTTTTAGATCATTAATGTGCGCGCTGCTTTAAAACTGAGGGTAAGCAATGACAAAATCGGTTTCGCCGCTAATCAATGAGATTTTATCGGTCAAAACAAATGAACAAACTCGGTGCATTGAAATTCAAGTGGCCGGTGTTTTAAAAAGTGATGACGTTATTCATTTGTTAGAACAAATCAAAGCTGCGCAACCTGAAAATCAAGTGTATTCGCGTTTGTACGATTTTTCAGAAATAGACATAGATGTGTCGGTACAAGAGTTTGATCGTATTTTGTCGCACGCTCAAAAGTTGTTTAAGGTACGTGGTGTTATCTATAAAGCCGCTTTTGTCGCGTTAGACCCTTTTGTTCGCCAACTCGCTGAACTGTATAAAAGCGCCAGTAGACCCTATGGGTTCAATGATATCGAATGTTTCTCTTCTGTTGGCGAGGCTAAAGCTTGGCTAGCTGAAAAGTAACGGTTTTTAACAGCTAGTTAGCTTGTCAACACATTCTGTTTTGGTCATGTCGTGCATATTAACCTGCTCATCCCAAATGCGCCGCCAGACTGAATTTAATAATGTCATATCTCGGTCTTGTTGAACTTGAATGGGTGGCAGAATTTGTCGTTCTTCAGGAAGTTGTTGGTCTGTCATTGAAACCTTCCCAATGGCGAAAGTAAATACATAACTTGGCTCCATGCCCATTCGTAGATCGCTCATGACGACCTGAGAGTTATGCAACCAATACTTATTGAAACCTTTACTAAACCAGTCCAGACGATTTCGATACCAATTATCGGGGAGCTCGCTGGCCAAGTGAGTGTTGCGAGAAAAACGTTTTAGCTGAATATTGGTTCGGTCATCGAATATTGAACGGTAGCCATCGTAATAGCTGTGCTCATTGATCGCCACCACGCGCCATAAAAAGGTTGTAAACGGTGCCGGCGTGATCAGTGTCTTGTCGTAAGCGATGTGTTCTTGTTGTAAAGTCGAACGTAACGAATTACCGACCCAAGATTGCGCGATAACACTCCACAGCAAATAGGCACTTGAAAGTACCATGCCAATAGCATTTGCAGAGCGAGAAAACGACGTGTTCGGTTGACGAATCAAAGTGATCAGCAGGCCGATCAATAGGGGAATCGTGTAGAGCGGATCAATAATAAAAATGCTACCAATTGCGAAAGGATAATCAGTTATTGGCCAAAGAAGTTGAGTGCCATAAACAGTAAAAGCATCAAGCAATGCGTGTGTTGTCAAACATAGAAAAATAAGTCGCAGCCATGGCCAAAATACCTCTTGAAAAGATTCTTTACGAAGGCGCGTTCTCCAATAACTGATTAGGGCGGCGATTACTGGCGCAGCAATACTCATCAATACTAGAGAATGGGTAGCCGAGCGATGGAACGTAAAGTCGCTGACCGGGTCTCCATAGCTATAAAAGACATCGAGATCAGGAAGGGTACCAAATACTGCACCCCACAGTGCTGCTTTTCGTCCGAGCGTTTTCTTTGCAGTAGCGTGGCCTACGGCAGCACCGAGGACTATTTGTGTCACAGAATCCATAATAATTTACAGCGTTTCGTTAAGCCTTTACTGTTATACGATAAAATCAATCACGTACCTTAAATTATTTCGAGTTTTGGAGTCAATCGGCTAGACTTTTAACTCGGCTATTTAAGGTATGGCTTTTGCAGCATAAATGAAAAATCGATAGTCAATCGATAGGCTATCTAAAATGGCGTTATCGCAGGGATCTTTTTACTGCCTTATTGAAAAGGCAACTCTACTCTTTCTAGACAACAAAAGGACCGCAGCAATCATGGCAGACAATAATATACTTACTACCTTTTTGCTATTCCTTATAGCAGCGGTTATCGCGGTTCCATTATTTAGAAAAATTAAGCTCGGCGCTATTTTAGGCTATCTTGTGGCTGGGATTTTACTTGGCCCTTTTGGGGTTGGCTCAGTCGCTGACCCAGATGCGGTTCTGCATTTTGCGGAAATTGGTGTGGTGTTGTTGCTGTTTGTGATTGGTCTAGAGCTCGACCCAGACAAACTTTGGTCAATGCGTCGACACATTGTTTTCTTGGGCAGTTTTCAACTCGTCATTTGTGCTGCAATCATAGCTCTCGTGGTTTGGATGGTGACACAAGAGCAGGCCAGTGCGATTGTTATCGGACTCGCACTGGCACTTTCTTCAACGGCATTTGCCATACAACTGATGGCTGAGCGTGGTGTAATGGCGCGCCAACAAGGTCGTCGCGGTTTTGCCATTTTATTATTTCAAGATTTAGCGGTGATACCCATTTTGTTTGTGGTTGGGGCTTTATCGGTTAATACAGAACACGGCGAGTCTGTCAGCATTATCTGGAGTGTCGCCGCGGTTATTGCGTTATTAATTATCGGAAAGTTTTTAGCCATTCCAGTACTTGCATTGGTTTCTCGTTATGGCAGTCGAGAGACGATGACGGCTGCCAGCCTGTTGATTGTTGTTGGCGCTGCGTATTTTCTAAATGTGGCCGGATTATCGATGGGAATGGGCGCGTTTATTGCGGGTATTTTACTCGCAAACTCAAGCTTCAAGCACCAATTAGAAAGTGATATTGAACCGTTTAAGGGAATGACCCTAGGGCTGTTTTTTATTGCCATAGGTATGACTCTTGATTTGCAGTTACTTTGGCAAAAGTTGTGGCTGGTTTTGGTATTTGCTGTGTCATTGATGATTTTTAAATCAATAGTCATCGCATCGTTATTGCGAATGGCTAACATCGAATGGCGTAACGGTATTTCAGTTGCTCTGATGTTGTCACAAGGCGGAGAGTTTGCTTTTGTTATTATGGCCCAAGCGAGCAGTGGTGGCGTTATTGCGACTCAAACGGCGGATATGGTGAACTTAGTCGTGGGACTGTCGATGGCGTTCACGGCTCCGCTGGTTGGATTCTTCGAGTGGATGTATCGCCCAAGGGTGACCAGCGTTACTTTGAACGACGAGGAACCAAGTTTTGAGAGTACACCAGAAGTTCTTATTCTTGGCTTTGGCCGTTTCGGCCAAACCACAGGGCGTATTTTAGCGGCCGACCGAATACCTTTTATTGCCATCGATAAAGATGCTGAGCACATAGAGTTTGTCAGGCGCTTCGGAAATAAAGTGTTCTTTGGTGACGCAGAACGTTTAGATGTACTGCAAGCTGCGGGCATTGAGCAAGTGAAAGTTGTATTACTTGCGATCGATAATACTGCCCAAATGGAGTCGATAGTGCGCCTGATTCGGCAGCATTATCCGCAAGTAAGAATTATTGCTCGTGCGCGCAATCGAAGTGCTTATTGGTCGCTTAAAGCAGCTGGGGCCGATGAGGTGATTCGCGAAGTCTTTGAGGCAAGTTTAAAAGCGGCGAGCCAAGCTCTCATGTCAATTGGATTTAGTTCAGGGGAGTCGATGCGACGAGTCGATGCCTTTGCGCATCACGACACACAAGTCTTAAACGACACTTATGCCCATCGTGATGATATTGACAGGTTGATTGAAATTGGCCGCCAAGGACGAGCCGACCTAGAGCGGCTGTTTGATGCCGACCGCAAATAACCCTTTAATTGGTATTTTCGGGGACGCTATCGCTTTTTGTTGCTAACCGCAGAAAATAACTCTATTTTGCCTCAAGAAAGGTCTTATTATCTCGTTATTTTATGATGAAGCCTTGAAAAAGACCGTTCAGCGCCCATTAATCGTTAGTATGAGAATCTGTTTTTACCGAAAACAGAGGTAAGCACAAAACAATAACAAAGTAATCGCCACTAAAGTGGTATAGGCAGACCGGCAGATGCGAACTACACTTAATGAACAGTGCATCAGCAAGTAGCGCGCTAGGTATTGCCAAAACAATGCGTTGTGATAGAAAGTTTGTCGCAACCCCAACATTAAGGGTGAGCAATATGAGTCAACTTGAACAAGCGTCACTGGTATTATCGCGTCAGGATTTGATTGAACCATCGCTGACTGATCGTGATCACTTAAAACGAAACACAACGCTGGCAGGCTATCCTGAATGGATGATGCAGCTGCTAGGAGCCACGCAGATTGCCCAAGGCGATTTGCGTATTATGGGGCGGTGTTTGCCACAGCGGCTCGACACCGTCGAACAGATGATTGCAATGCTTGATTCAGCAAGCGACCATCTTGGAGGCAGCGATTTCAATTAGTAATGATTTGAATGATCGTTGAGTCCTGTATAATTTTTGTTTAATTCTCCCGCGGCGCTCAAAATCTCTTTGAGTGTCGCACCTTTAAGCTCTGAAGCGCTTATCTAATATTCCTTTTACGTAAACGTTAATCAAAATGAATCACGATTGGTGCGGTATCGCGAATCGGTTGCACTATTGTCGTGCGTGTTTTTTAAGCGTATGGTGCTATAAGCAGCGGGCGTTTTTTAGCCAAGTGCGATAAAACGTCATAAAACTTGGGCAAGATAAGGAAGCATGGTTTGGTTTAAAGTTTGATTAATAATTGGGAGAATGTGATGGCAGCACAGGTATTGAGGCTCGATAAATCAGGATTTCCAATGCAATGGATTGGTGTTGAAGAAGCCGCATGCTACTACGCGAAGAATATGGTGTTATGGAGTTTAGGTAAATTCTGTGTCACCTTGCATGGAGGGCATAGCCGCCTAACAGGTGAGCAGTCTTTGTTACCCATAGCTCCCGTTATCGCCATTGATGGAGCTTTGCATGAACAAGCGCACAGAGTACCAAAACTTACCAATTCAGCTTTGTTCGCCCGTGATAAGTTCCATTGCATTTACTGTGGGAATTTATTTCCGAAAAACTTGCTGACTCGCGATCATGTGATCCCGAAAGGACATGGTGGACACGATACTTGGACTAACTGCGTGTCGGCGTGTAAAAGCTGCAATCATCACAAAGGGTGTAGAACTCCAGAGCAAGCCAACATGCCGTTACTGGCTGTGCCTTTTAAGCCGAATAAATTTGAGTATATGGCTTTGGCAAACCGCAATATTTTAGCTGACCAAATGGATTATCTAGCCAAAGGATTTGTAAGGTTTCAGGCGTAACTAAGATAAATATTCTTGGTTAATTCAGTTTTATGAGTTCATTACTTTTCGCGTTTACAATACATCGCTTAATGAGCAAGTGATAGCTATCTGCCGATCAAGGAATTATATTTTGCGTAAAGAGATACGAGCGAAGATTATTGAAGTATGTGAGCAAAAAATTAGCAAAAAAAGGGAAGGATGTGGATGTGTCTTTCTATGCTTTTTTTTAAAATAAGAATGATCAGCCTGAAGTTTTAATGGAAGCAGCCCGCTGGTGGATAGAAACACATCAGTTGGATCACTTCGAGAAGGCCAGTAAGATATTAGAAATAGTTGAATTTGAACATTAAGACCTTCGAGGTACTTGTTCAGCTGTTTATGCTGATTCAATTATGGCTGCTTCTAAAATAAGTCGTCAATGAACAAGGTTATTTAACGCAAGCTTACCGATGAGCCACAAAGGTCTATGGCTTTATGGGTTGTAAATGATGTCACCTAAATTATTTATTCCAAAGTTAAGGTAATTCAACAGTACTAAAATAAGCGTTACCTTTTTCATCAACAATACAGCTATAGAGATTATCTAAGTAACTTTGAAGAAATCGTTCTTGATTTTGAATGTTTGCCTTTAGATAAAGTCGCCAATCATTTTGGTATCGTTGGTTACAAAATGGAAACTGGTTTTCGACGTCAGAAATGCAACTAGAATCAGTTTTACCGCAAGTTTTAATCAAGTTAGATTTTATCTCCTTAGCAGTGACTTTGGGATTTAGTATATCGCAACCAACGAGTGATAAGGTAATGCAAAACGCAAAAGTCGTTCGATAGCTTATCGAGCTTTTCTGTGAGTGCTTGCGTAAATGAGTCATATCCTATTTCCTGTCGTTCAACTTGGCTAGAAGAAGGGGCGAATTAAGTTAACCGCGAGTAAAAGATTAGTTGAAAATTATTCTAGTTGTATGCGGGAGCGAAAAGCAACCCGCACCATTTTGTGATTACCAACTATAATTTCGATTGCTAATTTGACTCAAATACATAAACAGCACCAGCACCATCGATTGAGGTATTTTTCACCCGCGCTTATTGGTTTAGAACTATTTTATTTTTTTATAGGTGCCCTTGTAGTCCCCCTGCTCAAAGAGCAAGCGGCTACCATCTTCTGAAAATGTAAAAAGAATGGACGGCCCATACATTTGTTCAAACAAGAATTTACCATTGCCTTGATAGGTTAAATCGGTACGAAACTCATTTTGAATAACGTGCACTAATGTTGATCCTGACCGTTCAAAGTGCGCTTCGCTTGATGGATCTTTAATGTCGACATATCGTCCAACAAACTTTTCAAGAGTTGCAACGGTGATGTCTATCTTTGAATCGTTAAAGTAGGCTTTGAGTAGCTGTTGATATAAGCTATTAATATTGTCATTTGAGGCATTTGAAGTGACCACCAAGGTAACATTATCCGCAGGAAAGTGAATGGCGGTGACTTTGTAAGCATCAATGGTCCCACGATGACCATACCCTTGGCGATTCGATAATGTATAAGGCACAAGACCCAGTCCAAAGTTATTTTTTACTGTCAGCATGTTCTGAAGGTTGTCGTCATCGAGTAACTGCCCATTAAACAAGGCGTGATAAAAAGAGGCAACATCGATAGCAGTTGATACAAGCGAGCCTGCACCTAGTGTAACCGAAGAATGTGCTTGAGGTGTTTGCTCCCAGCCTTTGTCAGAAAAATGGTAAGGTAAACTTTCATTGTTGGAAATTTGCATTTGATTGCCTTCATAAGTATTGAAAAGCTTAAGTGGCTTGGCGATTTTATCTGAAATTAGTTCAGAGTAAGGCTGCTGATAAATACTCTCTAGTATTAACCCAAGCAAATAGTAGTTAGTGTTGCTGTACTCGCCTTTTGACTGTGGAGTAAAATCGCTACGATAAAAACTAAATTTATCAAGCATCTCTTCTCGAGTATGTGCTTTTGTATAGTATTGGAAAAAGTCTTCATCTTTACTGTAGCTAGGAATACCACTGCTATGCTGAAGCAGATCTCGAATGGTAATTTTACTGGCATTGTGAATCATCGGATAATATTTCTCTAGAGTATCGTCTAGCGATAACTTTCCTTCTTCGACCGCGAGTAATATCAAAACTGCCGTGTAAGTTTTTGAGACTGAACCAATGCGATAGCGCGAATTTACGGTCGATACTTTTTTCTGCTCAATACTATCGAGACCAATTGACTGCTGATAAATTACGTTCCCATTCGCCATAATGGCAATATTTCCCATAAAGTCTTTTTTTGACTTTGCCAAGGTAACGACTTTATTCAGTCGTTCAACAAGCGACTGCATTTCGACCGAGTTTTCAGTTGGCAGCTTTGGATTGTTGATTTGTTCCTCTGATAACGTTTCCTTGCTTTCAATTCGGTTCGAGGACTCGGGTTCCGAGCAGCCGGAAAGTATAAGTGGAATATGCAGAAGCGTTCCAATAAGAAATGTTTTCCAAAAAGCACCATTTTTTAAGCGCTTGATGAATGAGGTATGACTGAACGGAAATTCTGTAACGTTATGTTTTTTCATTGTGTTCCTTGTTTGTTTTTTTGTACGTGAGCGAAACATAATTACTTTCGATTTATGGTCCCTTAGTGGTTTAACGATCGAACTTATTCATAAACTGGAAATCGGCCTAACTGATAAGTCGCATTAATGCCTCGCAAGGGGTGTTTTATTAAACATTGGTATGAATCTGCAGTGTAAAATTCCGCGATGATTTGAAAGAGCAGGCTCAAATTTACATTGCCAAACCGCGATACCTGCCTCTTTGGTCGTTAAAACTGCAAAAAAAGTTTTAATTTACACAGAAGGTGAGAAGACTAATGACTCGAAGCACATTGGTTTAGACATTTTTTGTCGCAATTTTATTATCAGTTCGAGATTGTCTTATAGATTTCTGTTGAGGTATTTGCGAGTTCCCATTATAAATTAGCTTTCTTACTCTAAGGTGATTTGAATCATTTGAAGGACTTTTCTAAATAATTCTTGTTCGTGTAGAAGAGTAGGTCGTAATGTATTAACAACTCGGAGGCTCAAAATGACACAATCAATCAAAGGACATTGTCTTTGTGGCGCAGTCACGGTATCGGTTCAGCAAGTGGATACAAAGGTGGGCGCTTGCCACTGCTCAATGTGTCGTCGGTGGGGCGGTGGTCCTTTACTCGCTGTTGACTGTCACACAGAGGTCGAGTTTAGCGGAGAGCAGCATGTAAAAAGTTTTGCCTCTTCCGAGTGGGCTGAGCGAGGGTTTTGTGGGCAATGTGGCACTCACTTGTTTTATAAATTGCTTCAAACGGGTCAATTTATCATGCCGGTGGGTTTGTTTAACAATATAGCTAACCTCGAATTTGATCATCAGATATTTATTGATGAAAAGCCAACCTACTATGAGTTTGCTAATCAAACCAAGAATATGACCGGGGAAGAAGTGTTTGCGCAGTATTCTTAACAAAATATGTCTTAAGAAAGATTTCTAAAAAGAGATTCCTTAAATAGAAGAACGTTTAAATAGTATAGGGCTTAAAATGAAATATATTGAGTGGTTAAGTATTGTCAGATGATCAGTATCCAGTCTTTATTTCTGGACCTTTGTAACTGAGAGGAAAAATAAAAAAAAGAGCGCATATGCGCTCTTTTTATTTAGATAGTTAAAGTATCTAACTACTGAGTCTCTAACACTGCCAAACGAGACTGATCTAATAACTGCAATTGTTTGAGTACAATACCGGTGGCGTTTTTTGCGCCAATCGGAATATTGATTTGATGTTGCCCTGGCTCAAACCACTTCGCATAGTACTGAACGGCTTTCGGCTCGGTTCGCTTTCCGAGTTGCGAAAACATCCAACCCCGTAACTCATAGCGGCCCGCTTCGTTTACATTGATAGTAACGCTCAGATTACCCTTAGCGAATTTGTGGTTCGATATACTGGCCGTTTTTTGGTGAATATCAACCGCAAGTTCAGCAGTGCGTGGAATACCTTCTTTGCTTTCACTGTTTAAGACGACTTTCCATAATTCACCGGGTTCACGTGAAGTATCCATGGTCAGTGCAATTTTTGCTTCCACGCCTTGTTTTCCATTGGCAAGCGACATTGGAAATTGACGACCATCTGGTGAAATTAATGTTGCGTTGTTTGAGCCAGTTTTGAATGAGGCTCCCGCTAAGTTGACACTGACGACTAACGTGTCTTGATCCGCAAAAGCTGGGCGGTCAGTTTTTAAAGATAAATTCACATCACTATTCTTATCGAAAACATGAATTAAATAGCGATCGTTATCTGCAACGCCTCGGTTGGTTTTTAGCGCAAAGTTGCCCTTGCCCATACCTTCATCGATGACAAAAGCGGCAGTGTTTTTAAAGATGCCTGGATGGGTATTACTCAGTTGATCGCTGTTCGCTTTGATTGCCATACCCGACTTGTTCACATTGAAGTTGCCACTTGCACCGGTTAACTCAAGATCATCTGGCTCAATAACTGCCGGTGTAATGGCTTTACCTTGAACCAAAGTTTTCACCGGCGTTACACGAATAACCGCTGCCGTGCCTGCGGTGTTGAGTGAAACACCTTGTTTTAATTCGCGTCCAGAGACTTCTTGATAGTAACTTTTACTGACGACCGATAGCCCTTTAACGCCGAGTGCTACGTCTAAGTCTGGATCGAGCTGTTGTGTAAAGCTCACCGCTTCGGTGCTTTTGTTGGCCATCGACGGAGCGGAAACTTTGTGAGTGGTCGCCTTGGTCGGAATGGCTTTTTTACTGGTATCAGCCATTAACGAACCGCTAAGACTCGTGGCGATGAGAAGTGTTAAGGTAGTTAATTTCATCTGCTCGCTCCTTATAGGTCGTTTCTTAAAATAACATCAAGGTTGAAACACTGACGTCGACTTTGATTGTGACTCAATGGTTCGTCTCCGCGAGTACGATCGGTATCGTTAAACCATAAGGTGCCAGCGCCATTTTGCGAGCTACAATTCAAAAAGCCATCAGAGCAGCTATTTAACCAGTTTTGGGTGGTTTCTAATCCAACATTTTCGAGGTAGCCACCGCAGTAACTGTCAGAGTCCCATATCGCTGATTCAACGTCCGTTCCTACGATATTCCAGAATCCGGTTGGAAGCGCTGGACGACCCGATGTACCGAGTAACCAACTGCCGTTGTAGTATTCCATCCAACTGACTTGTTGTTGGCGTACGGCGTCAGATTTATAACCAAGTAACCAACCAAGTGATTGTTCGAACACGTTACCTTGCATAACGGCATCGGCTAGCGGTGTACCTTTGCTTGATGCTGCAACGGCATTCACCCAGCGAATATTGTTGATGATGGTTGGGTATCGAGAATCCCAAGTTGGGTTAGACAAGATCCAGCGCATCACGTTACCACCATTTGAGTGGGTGATTACCACGAGATCGTCGATATTTTTACTGGTGATGAAGTTGTGTAACTGTCCTGTCAAGCAGCCAGCTGCTGCGTCGTCCCACATGTATTTTTCAAAGTTGCAATTAACGACAAGAAGATTGGATGAGTTACTCAGACCTTGTCGAACCGATTCAACAAAACCTGATTTCCAGTAGTCGTTGTAGGCGTCGGACTGTTGTCCGGTACCGTGAACTAAAGCTACGCCAGTATTGGCACTGACGACGCCCCAAGTAAGCGCACACAATAGCGCTGCAAGCGATAAAGTTCTTCGCATAAATCCCCCTTTTGATTGTTCATTGGGTGACTCGCACGAATCGAATTTTCATGATTTAAATCACGAACGGTTACTGATCCTTAAACCCTATCTGACTCCCTGTCAGTTCATGACAAACAGCTCTCGATGATCAAACAATTTGGGCCGAGACACGCGTCAAATGACAAGAAGGGGAATAGCACGCTAAGAAATTCTTTAAATATTGTGAATATTCACAAAAAGATGAGATTTAAACGCTGGAGGGTGCCTCTGGTCTGTCCTCATACCATATGAAAGTAACTAAAAAACAGAGGGTTAAGTGTAATCTCATATATAGAATTCAAACGCTGGTCCAGTTTTCGAAAAGGATTTTAACTGCACTTATTTCGCGCAATGCAACACGTTTTTATGCAGTAAATTGGTGCGTTATAACCTTTTGAAAGGTTGCAATTCAGTGATTTCTAAAGCGTTAGAACGGTGATGTTGATCGAACATTGAGTCTCATTTTGCTGAATAGGGTAGCTCGGAAAGGTCGAGTAGTGGCGATGCATCAATGTTCTCGGCATCCATCATGGTTGCAATATGCTGAACATTCGCCAGCATTTGACTTTGCTCCCACTGTTCAAGGGCTTCAAAACGTTGAATAAAGTGGTGTTGCAGAAGCTGTGGCGCCTTCTCTAAGATTGCTTCGCCAGTCGGTGTGAGGTGCAGCTTTAGCCGACGCTTGTCCGACTTAGAACGCTGCCTTTCTACTAATGACTTATCTTCAAGTCGATCTAAGATACTGGTTACCGTGGCTGGACTTAAATTAATATTGTCGGCGAGCTGCTTTACCATAATGCTGTCATGCAGTTGGATTTCGTTAAGTACCATCAGTTGAGGGCCGGTGAGCCCGGTGTCTTTGCTGATCTTTTTCGAATAAAGATCGATTGCGCGAATAATCTTTCTTAGAGCGATCAATAAATCCAAGTAACGGCGATTTCCGAAAGCGTTCGGCGCGGACTGAGGCTTAGAAACGGTTTTATCAGAGGTCTCATTGTTCAATCGACTGCCTGATTCTTGCATTCACAACTCCCGTAGATTGATCGAAAAGCCTGCCTATAATCTATTTTACTTTAAGAATATAGTTAGACATCAAATGATAATATTGTCTTTATTGCGCCTTGATTGATGTAAAAACACTAATTAAAGCTAAGTTTATAGCGCTATAGGTTGAAAAATACACGAAAATTAATTAGTATTCAAACCATTCTAGGTCAAACTAATTAAGGCGGTGCAACATTTTTGGTTAGCGAGAGGGCCTCAAACGCCCTCGTCAACTGAGATTGAAGCCCGATAGTTCAATGCAAAATAAGCCAATTCCAACGCGTGAGACTTTTCCTAATTGGTGGAGAAGGGTCATTCTTGGTAAATCGTGGCGGCGTCGATTGAGTGACCTGATCGGCTGGTTGTGCCTGATGCTGATTTTGTCTTTGTATGTTTTTCCATGGCTCAAGCGAAAAGTTTTGGGTTTAAATTCAAACGATAAAAAAGGAAATGTTTAAATATGCCGACTGAAAGTTATATTTCTCTCGCGATTTATTTCCTCGCTATGCTTGCGATAGGATTGTTTGCCTATCGTAATTCGACTTCTGATTTGTCTGGTTTCATTTTGGGAGGGCGAGCAGTGAGTCCACAGGTAACCGCTTTGTCTGCGGGTGCTTCAGATATGAGTGGATGGATGCTGATGGGATTACCAGGCGCAATGTTTGTAATGGGTTACGACACTATGTGGATAGCGCTTGGTCTATTGATCGGTGCACTGTGTAACTATCTCTTCGTTGCCCCTCGTTTGCGCGCTTACACCGAAGTGGCGGACGATGCGCTAACGTTACCCGATTTCTTCGATAAACGTTTTAATCGTAAAAATTCGCCAGTTCGAATCGTAACGGCGACCGTGATTATTTTGTTTTTCACGTTATATACCTCCGCTGGAATTGTTGCCGGTGGAAAATTATTTGAGTCGGCCTTTGGTTTAAGCTACGAGATAGGTCTTGTCGTGACCGTGGGAGTGGTTGTTGCCTATACTTTGTTAGGTGGGTTTCTTGCCGTGAGCATGACGGACTTTGTACAGGGCTGCATTATGTTCGTAGCGCTTATTCTAGTGCCGATCGTAGCCTACCAAACGTTTAACAATGGAACTGAACTGCTCAACACCGCCGCTCAGACCATTGACCCTATCTCAGAGATGTTAGGGGAGCTTACCGTCTTAGGTGTCGTCTCTTCGTTAGCTTGGGGGCTTGGCTATTTTGGGCAGCCTCACATTATCGTTCGGTTTATGGCGATTCGGTCAATTAAAGACATTTCAATTGCTCGTAATATTGGCATGAGTTGGATGACCGTCACCATCATTGGTGCTTTAGCAACAGGGTTGGTTGGCGTTGCCTACGTTAATAAGACTGGATTGCAGCTCGAAGATCCCGAGACCATTTTTATCGTGTTTTCAGAAATTTTATTTAATCCGTTAATCAGTGGTTTCTTAATGGCAGCGATTCTAGCTGCAATCATGAGTACGATTTCTTCGCAGTTGTTGGTGTCGTCTAGTTCATTGACGGAAGATATGTATCGAGCTTTTGCAAAGAAAGAGGTCGATCAGAAAACCATGGTCACCATTGGACGTATCGGTGTATTTGCGGTAGCTCTGGTTGCAACGCTGCTGGCACTTGATCGTTCAAACAGTATCTTGTCGTTAGTGAGTAATGCTTGGGCGGGTTTCGGCGCAGCATTTGGTCCGTTAGTTTTACTCAGCTTATTCTGGTCGCGAATGACCCATGCGGGGGCTGTAGCGGGAATCGTAGCCGGCGTTGTTACCGTATTGTTTTGGATCTACGCTCCCGTTCTAGACGATGGTAAAGCGTTAAGTTCAGTGCTCTATGAAATAGTTCCTGGATTTATTGTAAGTACAGTTGTGACTCTTGTGGTGAGTCGAATGACCGAACAGCCATGTGAAAAAACCACCGAAACTTTTCACATTGCTCGCAAGCAGGTATTGGAGGCTAGTTCTTAACTATGAGTGACCAACAGCAAGAGTTTCATTGGCGCAGAATCGTTTTGAAAGTGGGCAGTGCTTTAATTGCGCCCGACAATAACGGTTGCAGTTCGCGTTACCTACTCGGTATTGCTGAATTTATTATCAAATGCCGCATGCGCGGAGTTCAAGTGGTACTCGTGTCTTCAGGCAGTGTTGCCGCTGGAGCGCATGCCTTTGATAACAGTAAAGAGCGGTCGATAGCGGTAAAAAAAGCCATGGCTGCAAAAGGGCAAATGGACATGATGGCATCTTGGGATCGCCTGTTCGATTTTCCGATTGCTCAATTGCTTCTAACTCAAGGTGATTTGCAAATTCACGAGCGTTACCACAGTATTCGAGAAACCGCTTTTGAACTACTCAATAATGATGTGCTTCCAGTGGTGAATGAGAACGATGCCGTGACCAGTGATGAGCAGAAAGTGGGTGATAACGATAATCTGTCAGCGATGATTGCAGCAGCCGTAGACGCCGACTGTCTGATAATTTGTTCCGATGTTAACGGATTGTATACCGATAACCCGAACACCAACCCTCATGCTGAGTTAGTTAAACGCGTTGAGAAGATTGATCAGCGTATTTTCGATATGGCTGGCGGTCCAGATAGCGCGGTTGGGACTGGAGGCATGAGAACCAAACTTGAAGCTGCAGAAAAGGCGACGTCGAACGGCATTCTCACCTACATCGTGAATGGCTTGAATACGGCGAGTTTTAACCAGCTATTCGAGGGAAAGAATCCAGGGACTGAGTTTGTTCCCTTTAAGCAACCGCTAGACGATAGAATACATTGGATTACGCATACCTCGAAAGCTAAAGGAGAAGTCATCGTTAAAAACGATGTCGAAGATAAATCCGATGGAAGCCAGCTTAACTTTGACCACACTGACATCGTCAATGTGGTCGGAGAGTTCGCCACTGGCGATACGATTTTGGTGCGAACCGAGAAAGGTAAAAAGTTGGCTAAGGCGGCCAGTCAACACAGCAGTTGCATGTTAAATCTGATTGTTCGTGATGACATAGACGAGTCGGCGATAGAAAACGATGATAACGAAAATACCATTATCGAAGAGAATTCATTAGCAATATTGGAGAACAAATGACCGATATAAAAGCATTAGCACGAGATGCTGCGGAAGCAGCGAAAGTTTTATCCATGCTAACGACAGAGCAGAAAAATCAAGCGCTTGAAAAAATGGCTGATGCTCTTTTAAACAGCCAAGAGCAGATATTAGCGGTTAATCGAGATGAAGTGGCTCGAGCCGAAAAAACAGGCTTAGAAGCCTCATTTATTGATCGATTGACCTTAACCGAGCAACGTATTCAAGAAATGGTCGATGGCATTCGACAGATTGCTCAATTGCCCGATCCTGTTGGCTCTAGTCGTACGTTAGATAACCCTCCTAGCGGTATTGAAGTAAAGAAAGTACGAGTTCCGCTCGGAGTGATTTGTATGATCTATGAGGCGCGACCCAATGTTACTGCTGATGCTTCAGCGTTATGTTTTAAGTCCGGTAATGCGATTATTTTACGCGGCGGAAAAGAAGCCTTAGATACAAGTTTAGTCATTGCTAAGGTGTTGCAAGAAGAGTTAGCTAGCCTAGATCTGCCTAGCGCGGCGGTCACGGTAATACCTGACCCAGACCGTGAACTTATGATGGAGCTGATTCATCAAGACGATTTAATCGATTTGGTTATTCCTCGTGGTGGAGAAGGATTAATTCGTTTTGTAACTGATAACAGCAAGATTCCAGTCATTCAACATTTTAAAGGTGTCTGTCATCTTTATGTTGATAAAGATGCTGATCTAAACATGGCTGAACAATTACTCATTAATGGGAAAACGCAGCGCACGGGTGTGTGCAATGCATTAGAGTGCGTGTTGGTACATAAAGATGTGGCAGAGGAATTTTTACCCAAAGTCGCCCAAATGGCGGCTGATAAGCAGGTAAAAATTAATGCATGTAAAAATGCGGTTAAGTATTTCGATGGGGCTACCGAGTTACGAGATGATGAGTTTGGTGAAGAGTACCTCAGTCTAGAGTTGGCGGTGAGAGTGGTCGATGATTTTGATGCTGCGATTGCTCACATTGATCAGTTTGGCAGCCAACATACTGAAGTCATTTGCACCGCAAATGAACAAACGGCAGAACACTTTCAGAAACGTGTTGATGCTTCTGTGGTTATGGCCAATGCATCATCACGCTTTTCTGATGGAGGACAACTTGGATTAGGTGCTGAAATTGGTATCGCTACGACTAAGTTGCATGCGTATGGCCCGATGGGGTTAGAGTCGTTAACGACCGAAAAATTTGTAGTAAAGGGACAGGGACAAGTTCGTCAGTAACTGTTCTGAACTAGACTTGAAGGCCGCTAACAAAGCGGCCTTTTTTATATTGTCTTTTTTTTGTTCAGTCTATGTCGAAGCAACAACAGGTCTGAGCAATGCAAAAATGTCAGTTAATACTTTGAGCAATCGCGAAGGGTTGCTATTATCGATTTCGATTCGAACCGCGAGTATACGGAGCAGCCGCGGAAATAATAAATAGATTGCAAGTAATAACAATAAAAATATTAAAAATCGTAATCTAAATAAACATGATGCAGGGTCGCAGAATGACACGAGAACAAAAAAAACAACAACGACACGATGCAATAGTCACTCACGGGTTACAACTCATACGTACACACGGTTTTGATGAAGTGTCGGTAAAACAAATAACCGATGCCGCGGGTCTCGCGAAAGGAACTTTCTTTAATTATTTTGCCAGTAAAGGTGATTTGATCGCACATTGGTACGATGCGATCGTAGAGAAAGCCATCGCAGAAAATGCTAAGCAACCCCTCTCGTCAGATCTAGACACCATTTTAGACATAGGCTTGTATTGCATTAATGCCACTCTCGCCGAACCGGAACTCTGGAATGCCAAACGACAACTCGTCGCAACCAATGTGGCGTTACAGACAGCAGAAAGCAGAATGGATGAAAAGCTCAGAGAGTTTTTTTCTGAACTTTTTAAAGATCGAGTATGCGCCTTATCAGCAAGAGAGATAGCCGATCTAGTCGTTTGTGTGCTCACAGGTACCGTGCAAGAGTGTGCGACTTATGGCGCGTCGAATGACATCGAAAAGCTGGTTCAAGATCGATTGAAAAATTTGTTAACACTTATCCCTCCAAAGTCACTTGCATGAGCGTCAAATAAAGCAAATAATGACCATGGTCATTATTTGCTTTGGAGAGTATTAGTGAGACAGTTGATTACGCCGAATCAAACATCAGTGTTAAGTCGCTTGCTAGTATATGTTCGACAATCAGGGTTGCTGGGTAAGATAAATCTGTTTTGGACAACCACATTGATTTTGATTCTAAGTGGCTGTCAGCACACTCCGGCGGCAACGCTGGATTTACCTGAGGCACAAAGTCTCTGGAAGTCAGATAAGAGTTCCCAACCAAACCTATCCAGTCAAGCCGAAACACTGGCGTCCGCTCGCGGCATTTGGTTTTCACAAGAAAATGGTTGGATTATTGAAATCCAAGAGCAGGCGATTTTGCGTTACCAAATCACTCCGGAAGTCTGTTACCTTTCGCCTAATACTGGTCCAACGTTCATGTCATCTCTGGAGTATCGCTATGTGCGAGTTCTCTCTGACGATCGTATAAAACTCGAATATCTGCCAGGTGATGGCCAGGCGTATTTCGAGCGATTAGCAGCGCTGCCAGAGCGATGTTTGCACCGTGTCGATCGCAGTAGTCATGGTGTTTGGAAAGCCTTTGCTAGCTTTTTCGAGCATCACTATGCATTCTTTAAAGAGCGAGGGGTCGACTGGCAAGACTTACGAGATTCATTGACGAAAGAACTTGAGTCCACGAGAGGTGAATCTCTCAATGAAAAAGATGCAGCTGAATTTGACGCGGTATTCGATTCGATGAAGAAAGTCATCGCTCAGTTAAACGACTCTCACACCAAGCTTTTCGCGACGATTGAAGGCAAGACTGAAAAAGTGCAATACGGCCAAGGCGATACTTTATCGATGATACGTAGTCGTCTAGGCGAAGCTCAATGGCTTGGAGGATTGATTGAGCAAACTCTCAATGAAACGCTTCAGTCAGGTGCAAAACATCTAGGTCAACAGCGAATAATTTATGGCAAGGTTAATCTAGAGCATTTGCTGGGTGAAAAATCGAACGAGAGTATCGGTTATATCCAAATTTTTACTATGGGTGGCTTTACCGATACTGCTGAACCTGGCAGCGAAAGTTGGGCTAAAGCTGAAGTTGACTACTTGAATATCACCTTGCAAAAGGCCATTGCATCATTTAAGGATGCATCGGCGGTGATTATTGATTTATCCAATAATCGAGGGGGATATGATGTCATTGCTCGGCAAATTGCAGCGCATTTCACCGATAGTGAATTTGCTGCCTATCGAGTCGCTTATCGTTCACCTAGTCGCATTGAACGTGTATACCGTGTCGAGCCATTCAAAGATGAAAAAAATACTCAGCACCGTTTTACAGGACCCTTGTATTTGTTAACGAGTGATGTGACGGTGTCAGGTGGAGAGTTGGCTACGTTAACCTTAAAAAATTTGCCTCAAGTTACTCATTTCGGAAGTACTACGCGAGGTTCCTTTTCGACGCCTTTAGCAAAACCTCTACCTAATGATTGGTACTTAGAGCTTTCAAATGAGTTGTTTTTATCAATGAACTCTGAGCTTTTTGAAGGCCGCGGAATTCCAGCGGATGTTCCTTTCGAAGTATTTAATGCCGAAGATCCAATCCTTTCTCATCGATTGGCTATTCAGAAGATCGTGCAGTGGCATAGAGCAAAGACCCATTCTTCAGATGAACGATAAAGATATAGCAGCTCATCGCCCACTTTAAAATCAGTCATTTAACCCCATAATGGTTGAATGACTGAAAAATTTAACCACACAAGTCACATGAGTGCGTCGAAACATCGGCGTACAATGGGTAGACTTCAATCAGACCAATCATTGCGACGCAAAGGCTACCGAGCCTTGGGTTACTTCGTAATAGCACTGTGGGTGATTCATGCAACACAAGCATTATTTCATTACCACCTAAATTGGTTAGGAGTTTATCCGCAAGCATTCAGTGGTCTTTTTGGAATTGTGACCTCGCCTTTGATTCACGGCGATTGGGGACATCTAGGCAATAATACGGTTTCGTTAATCGTACTTGGCGCTTTAACAATCTATGGCTTTTCTCGTGCATTGTGGCCCAGTGTTTTGGTTATCTGGTTAGTCTCTGGGGCTGGTGTTTGGTTCTTTGGACGTGAAAGTTATCATATCGGCGCCAGTGGACTAACCCATGGTCTTTTTTACTTTCTCTTTGCTGCGGCTATTATTCGCCGCGATAAAACATCCATTGCAATTATGCTGGTGGCGGTGCTCATGTATGGCTCTATGGTATTAGGCGTATTGCCTTGGGATCCAAAAATCTCTTTTGAAGGGCATCTATTTGGTGCTATTGGTGGCGTGTTGAGTGCTTTTTTATTTCAACAGCGACAACCAAAGCCGCACGTTAAGCAGTATGACTGGGAAGTAGAAGACGATTTAGATGATGAGGAGCCCTATTGGATTCCTCCTCATCATCAAACACCCGTATCAGACAAGCTGTCAGACTCTACGAGGGAATAGATGTTTTTATCTGTATTTGTTCGTTGGCAACGAGCTGCCCAAGATTTTCTTTGATTTGGCTGATGATAGTTGAGTTAACTTGGGTTTTTTCTGTCGGCTGAAAACACGCCCAGCCATTTCGCCCATTTTGCTTTACAAAATAAAGCGCATGATCGGCTAACTCAACCGTCTGCTCCCAAGTTAAAGCGTGCGCTTCTTGTTCAAAGAATGGATAAGCTGAAAAGCCGATAGAGCAAGTGACTTTTATCGATGTTTTCTCATCGATTGCAAAAGATTGACATTCGATAGCGTGTCTTATGCGTTCCACTAGCTCGCAACTTTTGGCAGAGGGCATGGGTCTGAAAACAACCAAAAACTCTTCGCCTCCCCAACGAACGGCATAGTCACCTTCGCGAATGTTTTTACGGATTTCATCCGAGAATACTTTGATAATATTATCGCCGGCATTATGACCGTATTGATCATTTATTTGTTTAAAGTGATCAATATCAGCCAGCATGAAAATCATGGGGCCGGTTGTCTTTAAGCGCTCAAACTCGCGTTCAAAATGAGAGAGATCACTGGGTAACTGACTGTTTAGATAGCGGCGATTGCGCAGCCCTGATAACTGATCGGTATGACTTGCTTCTTTTAATGCAGAAACAGCTTCTTGGAGTTTTTGGTTGGAAACTTCTAACTGTGCCGTGTGCTGCTTAATTTTTTCTTCTAATTCAATTTTCTTTTCTTTAAGCGCTCTCAATCTTAATTTGTGCCAGAGAGAAACGAGCATTCCAGCGATAATGATGCACACGATATAAAACCATAAAGATTCATAATAGTAAGGTTTAATCGAAAACTGAAATTCCGCAGGCTCCGAATTCCATACACCCGCATTATTTGACGCTTTAACGGCAAAGGTATAATTTCCTGGAGGAAGGTTGGTGTAGTTAACGCGTCTTTGTGATTTGCTGTCTAGCATTTTCCAGCCATCTTGGTAACCAATTAATCGGTATTGAAACTGCACACTTTTCGGATCTCGGAAACTCAATGCGGTAAAATCAATTGCTATGTCACGTTGATCTTGTTGAAGTTGAACTCGATCTTGACTGATCGAGTGCCAAGTACCATCGAAGAAGAAGCGTTCAATTTTTAATTGTGGTGGAATAGGATTTAATTGTATTTGTCGAGTGTCGAGAAGTACTACACCATCACGGCTGGGATACCATAAAAGCCCTTCTTTAAAAAATCCTTTTGCGTTTCCTGCACCATTGCAACAAAACGACTTTTGGCTGCCAATAATCCCGCCACTTTCACTGAGTAGCATATAAGCAGAAAAAGAGGTGCGTCGCTTTTCTAAATATTCGATGAGTTGTTCAATCGGTACCTGATAGAGTCCTTTAAAGCCACTCACCCAAAGCACTTCGTTTTGATCTTTGACTAACGTAAAACTCTCATTGACAGGCAAACCATCGCGCTCGGTTAGTTGATGCCATAACCCATTGTGCTTAATGAATAGACCTTGGCTTAAAGTTGCAATGATAATATCGCCATTGTATAGCTCAAGAATCGCGGTGACGTCTAACGTGTCATTTAGTCCATTCTCTAAACCTATCGGTGAAAGCCTTTCATTAGAGACTTCAAACAAACCTTTTTGTGTGCCAACCCAAATTCGTCCATCCCTAAGCTGTGTAACTGGTCGAACTAAGATATTTTGCTGTGAGTTGGTTGGGATTTTGGTAACTTCTTGCTCGCTATATTGGTATAAACCATCAGAAGTACCCACCCAAAGTTGCTTTTGTTGATCTCTAAAAATGGAGTTGATTTGAAGACTCGAAAAGATTTCATTGTGAGCAGGGGTATTGATCTCACCATTAACCAATCGTGTGAGCCCTTTGCGCGTTCCGATCCAGAGCTGATTGTTTTCGGGTAAAAGCGTATAGACGGTTGGGTGAGGAAGTTGGTTAGGCGTTGCCCAGGTACTGAATTTGCCGTCTTGTAGTAAGGCTAGGCCTCGATTGGTACCTACCCAAACAGCGTCACCACTGAGAGAGGGGGCGACACTCCAGACTAAAGGATCTTGTAAACCAGCATCCGCTGAAAATCGCAATGTTCTGCCACTCCACACGCGAGCGATACCATCGGTGTAGCTCCCTAGCCACAAATTGCCTTCATGATCTTCGAAAATCGCTTGGACTTGTTTGAAGTCTTGGTTTTGTTTTTCGGTAGTGAAGTCAGTCACCTGCATTCCATGAATTCGATAGAATCCACTGATGGTACCAACCCATAGATTGCCTTCGGAGTCAGCACCTAAAGCATCGACCGGATAATGAAACAGTTTTGACTGGGTTTTAAACTCTACAATCTTCTGAGTTTTTGGATCCAAGATTAATAAACCTTTGTTGGTCCCTAACCAGATTTTGTCTTGGTAATAAATCGATTCATTGATAGTTGCTTGCTGATAATAGTCAGGTAACTCTATTTCGTTGAGCGATGAGCCTTCGTAAAGCCATAATTTACCGACCGTCCCCACATAAACCTTATTTTCGAAAGTCAAAATGTCATGGTTCGGTTGATCAGTCGATTGAACTAAGTGGAGCTTATGCTCTTTGACGACATAGATGCCTTCGTTTGCGGCAACCCAAATTTCACCTGATTGACCTTCGCTTAGAGCATTAATGTTTATTTGAGCACTTTTTTCAGCATTGGCAATATCGACTGCAAAGAAGGTTTCGCCCGACTTGCGAGTTAACCCCTTGTAGGTTGCAATCCATAGTTGACCTTGCCGGTCGAGTAAAAGATCTTGGATGAAGTTGCCACGAATGGCGGGGGTATTGTCGGCACTGTAGGTCCTAAATTGCACGCCGTCGAAGCGTGCCAGCCCAGCTTGCGTGGCGACCCATAGGTAATGATCACGATCTTGAAGAATCGCGCTGACGGTAATTTGTGGTAAACCTTGCTCAATTGACCAAGTATCAATGACATATTGATCAAAGCGCTTTGTCGGGTCTAGAGCGGCCGTTGCCTGACATAGAAGCAAGATAAGGAGTGTTAAAAAGCCGATCAGAAATTGTTTAGGCATTGCGTCCGAAATTTATTTTGTTTTATTTAAGTTTAGGCAAGATCTAATGGAACACCAAACTTACCAAGCAATTGTATAGAATAGAATTCAAGATTTTTGTTGCGCTTAGTTGAAATACGCGGTTTCATGAAGTTAAGCAAGAGATTTTAATTATCTAGATAAAATTCAATACGTTAGGGTTATCCATGTCGGAAATCAGTTTGATCATTTTACTTACCATCGGATCCGGCGGTTGTATGCTGATTGGTGGGCTGCTCGCGTCGGTAGAGAGTATTCGTCCGCGCTGGTTGGAGCAAGAGCTTCGACACTTTTTGATTGCTCTGGGTGGCGGCGTGTTGTTAGGGGCTGTCGCATTGGTATTGGTTCCTGAGGGCAAACATCAGTTTGCTTACCCTGGCTGGTCGGTTGCCTTAGTATTATTGGGCGGACTAACCTTTTTTGCTATGGAGTGGCGATTAGGATTAAAGCGACGTCAATCGCCTCAGTTGATGGGAATGGTATTGGATTATTTTCCTGAGGCCATTGCATTGGGTGGGATGGTCGTTGTTGACCCGCAGTCGGCTTGGTTACTTGCCGTACTCATTGGGCTGCAAAACTTACCTGAAGGCTTTAATGCGTTTCGAGAGTTGTGTGAACAAAACGGACAAAGTGTGCGGCGAACGCTTTTGACCATGACGGCTTTAACTGCTTTAGGTCCCGTCGCAGGCCTTTCGGGCTATTTCTTTTTATCGGCAGAACCTGCAATATTAGGCGCGATTATGTTGTTTTCTGCTGGAGGTATTTTGTATTTGATCTTTCAAGATATCGCGCCGCAAGCTCGCCTAGAGAGGCATTGGGGACCTCCCCTTGGTGCGGTAGTGGGGTTCTGCTTTGTATTGCTTGGAGAAGTGTTGACTAAAACCCATTAGCGGATCGGTCAGTTAAAACTCTTGTCGGTCAGTTAAAGTTCTTGTCTACCAGTTAAAATTCTGGACTGAAAACCGAACTTAATCAAGGTTAAACCATTCAATCGAGCCTAGCGTCTAAAGAGATGAGCAAGTGATGTCTTGTTTCATATCGAGAATCAATAAAGGTGAGCAGTGAGGGAAAAACATTGAGCCATAATCTATCGGAAGATACTTCTTTACCCATATCGTGTCCTAGTTGTGGCTATCCGATAAGTTTACGCTATTGCAGTCGTTGTGGTGAAGAGCGATTACGGCCTGAGCTTCGTTCAGTTTTCTATTTGTTAAAACAGTTTTTAGAAGACATTACATCGGTTGACGGAAAAATAGGTTCGACGTTGCAATTAATGCTATTGAAGCCCGGGCAATTTGAATTAAATTTCTATCAGGGACGTCGAGTAGATTTTTTACGTCCGATTACTTTTTTCCTGCTGATTAACGTGTTGTTCGTATTTTTGTCTCCAATAACCGACTTTTATGTGACATTTGTCGATCAACTTACCTTGCAACCCTACAGTGGTTGGATCAAAGAGTGGACTCTGAATAAGATAGCAGCGATGGGAGCAACGCCCAATGAATTTAAAGTTCACTATGATCAGTTGGTTAAAGTACTCGCTCGTTCACTGATTATTCTTCAGGTGCCCATTTTCGCTGTTTTTAGTTATTTTATTTGTTATCGAAAGAGCTATTATTTTGCCGACCACCTAATTTTTTCATTAAACCTCCATGCGTGGCTTCTTATTTGGATTGTCGCTGCTCAAGTGCCTGAGTGGGTAATTCTTACATTCGCTGATTTGTTCGGTTTTCGAGAGAGTGTTGCAGGGATCTATTTTTTACTGTTACCGATTGGTTTAATCGCCTATATGGCGGCTGCACTTCGACGCTTTTGGCGGTTTAATTGGTGGAGCGTAGCGATTCGTGTGGTTGCATTAATGTTCGCTTTTCAAGTTGCCCATTCAATATTTAGACTGACTCAGTTCTTTCTCACATTTTATATGGTACAAATGCCAGAAATGAATATTTAAGTCATGACGAATTAAAATTTATGTTAGTCAATTATTTATATTAGTGATTAACAGTCTCGGTGATTTTATCCTGAACTTGGGTCGATATTCGTCCTAGTAGTTTGATCTTAGGTGTGTTAAAAAGCCGCTATAAATGAACAAGAAGTAACAATGAGATCTTGGCTGTGAGTGAAAGAGATATCCCTGAAAAAACGAAGCTTGAAAAGAAAAAGCTTGATGAAATACATTTACCGCGACCAACATGGATGACCGTGATCGCTGTGTTTATGCTTATTTTCGGAGCATTAGGGTTTTTCTCTGGGGTTAGCAATTTGATCATGCCAGAACTCTATGATATTCAGCATGAAGCGCTAGAAGACCTTGAGCAAAGAAGAATTGATAGTGAGAAAGAGAGGGCGGAACAGCGAAACCCCGTTTCTGATGAATCGTTAGAGCAAGAGTCTGAAATCACGACAGAAGGCTCAAAAGACGCGGAAAAAGATCTTGAGAACTTTCCGATCATTAAAGAGTTTATTCATGGTCTGTCTAACGATATCGTTCCACCCCAATGGTATATTGATAGCCTCCCCTTAATTGGTTCGATAACTATGACCGTCTCATTGTTTTATATCTTATCGGGTGTATTGCTTTTGAGACTGAGTGTTTGGCGAATAAAAGCCTTTCTACTAGCGACAATATCATCCATTGCGAGCAACTCAATATTAATTGTGGTGCTTGCAGGCAGCGGAAACTTTTTATTAAAGATGCAAATTCCCGGGGCGCTCACTAGCATTTTCATTGATATCATTCTGGTTGTAGTGACGCTAACTTTTAATCGAAAGTTTATGCGTCAGGTCGTTGAGCACAATGAAATGATGAAAGCCGAAGCCGAGAGGGTTGGAACTGAGTAGTTATTGAAGTTCTTCGGGGAACCACTCAAAACATACATAACTATTGGCGGCGATGGTTTCAATGTCTGGCTCGACCACAATAAACCCATCAGCGGCTACCATACTGCTGAGAATTCCTGAACCTTGTGCTCCCGTTGGCTCGACCCATGCTTGGCCTTGTTGATCAAAGGCTATTTTTGCTCGAATAAATTCTTTGCGTCCCGTTTGTCGGGTTATTGGAAATTTAAGTTTGGCAAGTAATGAGGTTGAAGGTTTGGCTGTTAGTCCTTGCAGCTTATGCAGTATTGGCAGAGTGAGTTGCGCGAAAGTAACCAACGATGAAACAGGGTTTCCGGGCAGGCCGACATAGCTCGCTGAACCGATCGTTCCGAACGCAAACGGTTTCCCTGGTTTCACTGCGATTCTCCATAAGCTGAGTGTCCCTATGTCGTCGACCACTTGTTTCAGCAGATCAGCTTCACCAACAGAGACGCCTCCAGAACTGATGATTAAATCAGCATCTTCGCAGGCCTTCTCTAACGCTCGGCGAGTGTCGTGGATGGTATCTCTGGCAATGCCTAAGTCAATTACCTCACAGTGACTGCGGCTAAGTGCCGCAATGAGCATGTGACGATTGCTGTCGTAAAGTTGTCCAGGCTTGAGCGGTTCTCCGGGTTCAACTAACTCATCACCACTGGATAACACAGCGACCTTAATCCGATCGTAAACATCGACCCTATCTATTCCACAAGCGCTGAGTAAGCCTATATCGGCAGCGGTAATTTTGTGCCCTTGTTCAAAGATTGGAGTGCCAGCGCGAACATCTTCACCTTTTTTACGAACAAACTGGCCTTTAGAGACATTGTGCTTCATTCGAACATAGGCGTTTTCTAATACCGATTTTTCTTTCATCTCAATAGTATCTGCGCCTTTCGGTAACACAGCGCCAGTGGTGATTCTCACGCACTCTCCAAGTAATATCTCAGTTGAATAAGGGTGACCGGCTAACGCCTCTCCAACCAGTTCAAGAGGACGATCGTTTAACAGACTTTGATGAGCAAAGGCGAATCCGTCCATCGCTGAATTATCATTCGCAGGCACATCCATTGGCGCCATTATAGGTCCGGCCAAAATTCGGCTGATAGCCTTTCGAGTGTTAATACTATCTATTCTATTGATGGTTTTTACCGAGTCGAGTAGCAGACGTCGAGCTTGTTCGAAAGGCATTAATCCTGGACTGTAGCAAAAGTCGGCAGCCATGTGATGAGAGTCCTTGAGGTAGTCATTGCGCAAAGCTATCGTAACAATTCAACGACTAGCGCGTCTATACAGCGATTAAGACGTATAATGTAGGCATTGAGTTAATGCATGAAGATAGCGAAAAAATCGTTAGGTGAATTGGCGTGTGGAATCTAATCACGTTACTATCGTTAAATAGCTATCGTTAAATAGCTATCGTTAAACAGTTATCATTAAACAGTTATCGTTAAGCAATGACTGGTAAGTATCGTTATCATTGGCTAAGTGGGCCTACTCATGACGATAAGACGGGTGAATTTTAACTGCTCGATCTTTAAGCATATATCCTAGAGGAGTGATTTTGGAGTCAATAGGTGGACGTTCTGAGGCAGCAAATAGCATTGAGCTCTTAAGGAAAACGAAGGGCTCTTTCGAAGCTGACCCATTGACCGATGCATTTGCTCGTCGCATGACTTATTTACGTCTATCGATTACCGATGTCTGTAATTTTAAATGCCAATATTGTCTGCCTCAAGGATACCGTAAATCGAATGAAACAGGTGACGCAAAAGAATTGTCTTTAACAGAAATCGAGCGACTGGTCAGTACTTTTGCTACGTTAGGAACTAAAAAAGTCCGTATTACTGGTGGTGAGCCAGTATTGAGAAAAGACTTAGTCGATATTATTCATCTTTGTCGAAATACACAGGGTATTGAGCAGGTTGCATTAACGACCAATGGCTATCGCTTAATGCAAGAGCTTCCTGGTTGGATAGAGGCAGGACTCACTCAGTTAAATGTCAGTGTCGATAGCATTAATCATCAAGAGTTTCAGATGATCACGGGCTACAGTCGACTTAATGATATTTTACAGGGTATAGAAATCGCCGCTGCAAGTTCACTCAATGATATAAAAATAAACAGTGTGTTATTAAAAGATTATCACCAGAATCAATTGAACCTATTCTTAGACTGGATTAAAAAAAGAAACGTAACGCTCCGCTTCATCGAGCTTATGGAGACAGGAGAGCATCGGCAATTCTTTTCAAAACAACATATTTCTGCTGAACCTATTTTGGAATCTTTGAAGAGCCAGGGGTGGAGTGAACTTAAACGTGATCGCCATGCAGGCCCGGCCGTTGAACTATCGCATTCTGAGTATGTAGGAAAGATTGGCTTTATCATGCCCTATAGTAAAAACTTTTGCCAAAGCTGTAATCGCATACGCATCACTGCGCAAGGAAAACTTCATCGATGTTTGTTTAGTGATGAGGGTGTGTCTCTTCGTTCGCTATTAAAAGAAAGTGCAGATAAAGAACTGGTTGAATGTATTAAAAATACAATTCAAGGTAAAGCGGTAAGTCATAGCCTTCATCAGCACAAGACGGGTGCGATTATAAATTTGTCGAAAATAGGAGGTTAATATGGATAAGCCGAAATCAGCGTCATTAGCGTTTGCAATATTAACCTTGTCAGATACTCGAAGTCTCAAAGAAGATCGTTCGGGTGATTTATTACAACAACGAATTGAGACTGCCGGACATCAAGTGCTTGATCGTATTCTTATCAAAGACGATGTTTATTTAACTCGTCGCGAAATCTCTCGATGGATCGCCGATCCCAAAATTCAGGTCGTTATTACTACGGGTGGTACCGGATTTTCAGGTCGAGATTCAACCCCTGAAGCCGTCTCGGTTTTACTCGATAAGCAGATAGATGGGTTTGGCGAATTGTTTCGTCAGATTTCTTATCGACAGATTGGCTCGTCGACCATTCAATCGCGCGCGTTTGCCGGAATGGCTAATCGCACACTTATTTTTTGTTTGCCGGGATCTTCGAATGCTTGCGCAACCGCTTGGGATGAAATTCTTATGCAACAACTCGATTCGACTCATAGGCCATGTAACTTTGTAAGCCATTTAGATACTCACGGAGCTGAATAGCAGAATGACACAGTCAGAATTAACACACATTAATCGACAAGGTTATGCCAATATGGTCGATGTCTCTGATAAAGCGATAACTTCTCGCTCGGCACTCGCAGAAGGTTTTGTGTGTATGTCAGAGCAAACGCTGGAATTAATCGAACGAGGAGATCATCAAAAAGGCGATGTTTTCGCAGTCGCGAGAATTGCTGGCATTCAAGGAGCAAAGCAATGCAGCCAGTTGATACCCCTTTGTCACCCGTTAGCATTAACCAAGGTGAGCATAGATCTTTCGATTGATAAAGAACGACGCCGTGTTCGAATCACCTGTTTATGCAAATTGGACGGTAAAACCGGAGTTGAAATGGAAGCTTTAACCGGTGTAAGCGTTGCCTGTCTCACGCTATTTGATATGTGTAAAGCGGTCGACCCATTGATGGTTATAGAAGGTATTAAAGTGGTTCAAAAAGAAGGTGGCAAACATGGTTCATGGCAACGAGATTAAAGTACTGTTTTTTGCCTCATTGAGTGAATTAATTAACACCAAAGAGCTTTCGATTACTGTCGAACCAAGATCGACCATCGCTCAGTTGCAATCGCTATTATGCCAAAGATTTCCAGAGCTAGAAGAGGCATTCTCTCAGACAACACTCATCGCTATTAATCAAACCATGTGTGAACTCGAATCAGAAATTCCAGAACAGGCAGAGGTTGCCTTTTTTCCTCCGATGAGCGGTGGGTAAGCGAGCTCGAAATATGAATAATAAAAAAGAGGAACACAACTCTATTTTAATTTCTGAGTTACCTCTCGATACTCAAGCAATTATGGGCTTTGGTCATGATCCACATTTATCCCACGGTGCCGAAGTGTGGTTTGTTGGTCGAGTAAGGCCAAACAGTGACTCTGAAAAAGTGAATCAGCTTTATTTAGAGCATTATCCTGGAATGACTGAAACATCGATTCATCAACACATAGAAAATGCTCGACTAAGGTGGTGTATCGAAGGGTGTAAAGTAGTACATCGAGTAGGTGTCATTTTGCCGGGTGAAGCCATCGTCGTTGTCGGAGTCAGTTCTTTGCATCGCAAAGAAAGCTTTCAAGCGGCTGATTATTTAATGGACCATTTGAAGAGCTGCACACCTTTTTGGAAAAAAGAAATAACCGAGAGTGGTGAATCATGGATAGAAGTAAAGGAGTCTGATCGTCAGTCTCTTTTATCATGGAATTGAATCATTGAGCATTAAATACCTGTTCTTGATAAATTTTCACAACGTCTGGAAATCCATTTTTTACCCTTAAATATTCTCGCTCTTGTGGCAAGGTTATCAGTTAGGTAGAAAGAATAAACTGCGTCTGGTTAAGTTTGTTGAGCTCGTTTGACCGACCGCTTGTCGGATCGTCTAATTTATTATTGGTTATAAAAGGAAATTTTAAAGATTAAAAAAGACTTAAATAAATCTCAAAACTGGCCGATTTGGGAATATCGAGCGTGAGATAACGATGCTTATTCAGACTGAAGGCTTATTCAGACTGCGGGGTTATTCAGACTGCTCATGATGAACCTAGGGGGCGAATAGGTGAGTAGATTGAAAAGCTGGATAACCGCTGGATTGTGTTTTGGTCTAGCTTCGTTCTTTATTGTTGATAGTGTTAACGATACGCCAGAAAACGATGTGCTGCCCTTGATCGTCGACGCCGAAAAAGCGTCGGTTCCATCGCCTACTAACGCCGATCAATCCACGACCCATTCCCCAAAAAGAGACCTTGATTCGTCACGAGCAAGTCATAGTCGTGTTTTAAATCAAGATGTTAGTGCAGGTTCACGGGCGAAAAATTTAGTTGATACCTATCCTACAGAGACCGACTTAGTGGATACTGCTGAGACACCAGAATTATGGCAGACAGGGCGGCAATATGGATTGGACTACACCACATTTCCGCATACTAAAGTTCTTGAGTTCGACGCCGTGGGAATTGATGCAGAGGCTGTGCTACTGGCCGAACCCGGTCAATCTCTGCGACTTCCATTACCAAGTAATCAAGTTGCTCAAGTGACCGTTAAGCAATCCAAAATCGACCGTTTGGGTAATGTAACCGTGAGTGGGTATCTTGATGGGTTTGGCGACCGATATCCATTTGTCATCACCTACAGTGAACAGTCGACTTTTGCAATGGTGACTAATCCAAGTGGCAGTTACAGTGTCGAAACCGTGAACGGTATTGGTTGGATTTATAAAAATCCAAATGAACATGAGCTAAGTGCACCAGGTTACAATGATTCAAAGATTCCTCAGCTAGACCCAGGAAAAGCTGAGTAAAATTATTATCAACACTTTGCGCTTTAACGGATGCGCGCGACGATCAGTTCGTTGCTAACCAGGATGGTTTTCAGTAAAGGCGAGGTATAACATGTTTGCAAGATACATTCGTGTATTTAGTTTTCTCTTAATCGTTTCGAGTTATTCAGTCACTTCAAAAGCGGCATCGACGACCATCGATGTGCTCGTTCTTTATAATTCTGATCTGGCGGCTCAATACAGTGGCGACGCGAATACTAGAATTCAACATTTGATTAATGTCTCTAATCAAATTTATTTAGACAGTAATATTGATATTGAGTTGCGCTTAGTGCACTCGCAACTAGTTTCATACAATACGGTGGGAGATTCAGAGGTCGCGTTAAATCGAATGACCAATGGCGACTCTCCGTTTCAAAGTATTGCTGACATGCGCACCACCTACGGCGCCGATATGGTCATTTTTATGCGACCTTATGATGATTCGCACAACAGTTGTGGTATTGCTTGGATTGGTGGGTACAACAGTAACGGCAATATGGCGTCATGGGACAATTATATGATGTCGCATGTTTCAGCGACAACCTGTGGCGACTATGTGACCGCTCATGAGCTGGGTCATAATATGGGGCTACGTCATTCAAGATTACAAGATGGTTCTGGCGGCACTTTTCCGTATGCATTAGGTCATGGAATCGTGAACGACTTTACCACCATCATGGCGTATCAAAGTGCGTTTAATGTCGATTACGTTAACGGAAAAATTTATAAATTTTCTTCCCCTAACTTGACTTGCAATGGCCAACCTTGTGGGGTTAATCGAGGTAATGCCAGCGATGGTGCCGATGCGGTATACACCATTGGTATCACAGCTCCGCAAATTGCTAATTATTTTGGTGAGACCAATAATGGTAATGGTGGTGTTGGAAGTTGCTTAGCGACCGCTCAGCAGTTGTTGGATGATGCTCAAACTGACTATGACTCTGCAAAAGTCATTTATGATACTGAAAAGTTGGAATACCGAGATGTTCGTAAGCAGCACTCATTGTTAAAACGTACGGCTTTAAAGCTGGCACGAGATCACGCCAAATACATTAAACAAGCAGACACTAACTTAGCAAAGCGAGATCAATTTCTTGATGAGTACAATAACAGTGTGGGCGAATCAGACCGTGTACGAAATTCGTTGTATAAAAAGTATCTTAGGTTTAAGGCTTTGTATGAGCAAGCTGTGATTAATCGCGATGCAGTGGCTCCATTAGTAGCGCCGGCACAAACAGAGTTCGATAACTACGTGCCGGTTTATGAAGCCGCGAAAGGTGAATACGAAACGGCTAAGGTTAACTTTGTTGATTCTAAAAATAATCTTCGTGCAGCGAAGCGAATGTACAGCGAAGCAGAAAATAGCTGTGCAGGATAATGTATCAATATAGAATCTTGAGCATTAATCTATAAATTATTGCATGAGTTATCTATTCATGGCGGCTGTTTTTCAGTCGCCATTGAACCGCAAAGTAAATAACACTCCCTAGCAATCCAGAATATAAGCACCATTGATGAAGAGCTGAAATACTGAGCCAACCCAACATGGGGTTATCCTTGGCCCAAGGATAAAAAGGTTCTAGATCAGAATGCATAATACTGTCTAACCAGACATGACTTGCACTGCCGATTAATGCACTAATTATGGCAATGGACCACTTGACCTTTCTTTGACTCAGAGGAAGTTTAAGTAGAAACAACCCTATCTCTGAGAGGTACTTGCCACTGAGCGCTGCGATGGCTGCGATAATCAAAGCACCCAAGTAAGTATGTGTAAAGCCATGTAAATGACCTTCACCCGTAATCATGACGAATAAAGGTTGAATATCCATCACAATTTGTGCCCAGCCGAAAACCATTAAACTGAAGCTGCCTTGCAATACTGACTTAATGAGAATTCCCGGGCCCATATGTATTGGGGTAAAGGGCATTGATGTATCCTTAACTATTGATTTTATGCACGAGATTAGTGCTATTATCGAGCGAGTAAAGCATACTCTGACCGACGAGTGAGCACAAATTAACTCTAGTCAAGCCCTCGTAAGCCGATTGGTGGTAGTGAAATATCAGTGTGTATACTCGCTCTTTTTATGATTGACTCAATTTTCTTTTGGAAGGATACCTCGATGAATCTTCAGCGGTCAGCAGTTGGATTTAGCTTCTTCACCCTGTTTGTTTTATTGGCAATAGCGGTGTCATCTGCTGCGGTTATTGCTGGTTATTCCGTGAACGAAGTTGCTATGGGCAGCGCAACTACATTTTATAGTATTGTGTTACCATTTTTTATTTTTAACTTGGTGGTTACCTTAGGGCTAAAACGGAATTTTAAATGGGCTTTTGTTTTAGCATTAATAGAGGTGCTTATTCTATTGTGCTGGGGATTTTATAAACTAATTACTGCCTTTGAATTTTTCTTTGCATTGGTTTTTTTGAGTATGCTTTCAACGCTAGTGTATGACTACGTAAAGAGCCAAGACGATGCGCATGAGCAATGCGAAGAAGATTAACCCAGCAGAAACATTCTTAAGACACTATACTGCGATTTCTACCTTGTTCTTTAGCAATAAATAGAGCATCGTCAGCACGTTTTATAAGATCTTTAAGCGTAATATCCTGTTCATCCAATTCAGTTAATCCAGCGCTAAATGTCGCTGCTTTTTCATTAGAAATACAAAGATTGGAAATGTCAGCTCTTATCCTTTGTAAAATAGTGTCTGCCTCAGTGATATTGGTGTGTGGGAAGACCAGAAGCCACTCTTCAATGCTGTATCTACCAAATGAATCTTGTTCTCTGATAATTTTCTGACAAATACTAGAAAAGTTTTCCATAAATACTTCCGCTGTTTCTTCTGATGAACTCTTCGCTGAAGAATTATTTGATTTCTCCAACTCTTGCTTAAAGTGGTCAATTTCGATAATTGTAATAGTTAATGGGTATTTATAGCGCTGCGCTGAGTTGAACTCGAGTTTTGCCGTATCTAATATCTGCTTCCTATTGGGGGATTCAAGTTGACTATTTTTATCCGTATATTTATTGAGTTGGCGCTTAATACGACGATTCACTCTTAGTAGGTATATAATGACTAACATTAAGCATACTGAAACAATAAACCATGGTTCTAATAGTTGGAATGGAGCAGGCAGAGTAGAAACTGGCGACTCTGAGGTTAACAACAGTTTCTCTGTGCTGGCAAAAGCACTCAATGATTTAATTATTACATAAGCTACTAAAGCGAATTTAGCCAGTAGCATTTTGATATTCAATCTAAGTTGACCTCTAACAAAGTTTACTAATTTAGCTAAGTCCCTCAACGTTTCACTTAGAGAATCCCGTTTAAAGAAAGCGGCTTAGAGCCTCACTAAAAGTCTCTTTATTAACTATAGACGCTTAAGACCAATAATTGAAAAAACAAGTCAGTCATTCTATGAGTCGAGATAGACGTTTCAATAAGTTTAAAATCGCGCAAGCCGCTAGACTGTTTATAGGGTAAATATGGTGGTATATTCTTGATCTAATACTCTACGCTTGATTTTAATATTCTGTGCTTGAGCATAATAATCTGTGCTGTGCGTAGTAGTCTGTGATTCTAAGCATTCTCTAATTTACTTGAGTTGTCGAAATATTGTAATTATGAAAGATAATGTTTTTTCAAAAGTACGTATTGGGGATTATATGGTCGATTTTGATAGCGGCCTCATAACACCTTGGCAATACAGTCCTTCGACAAAAGCGCAACAGTCCAGAGACATCAATCCCGAAGAATCTATTCGATTAGAGCCTAAAAGTAGCCAAGTATTACAGTGCCTCGCCTTAAACAATGGTCGCCTTGTTTCTAAAGATTCTCTGATTCAAAAAGTATGGCCCAATCAGTATGTATCTGATGACACCTTGCTAAGAACTATCTCTCGCTTGCGAGCAAGTTTGAATGATGACCCTAAAGACCCTGCGTTTATCGAGACGCTTCCTAAACGAGGGTATCGATTAATCGCTCCGGTAGAGTTTCCGAAAGAAGAAAGTGTCGCCTTAAGATATAAAACGTTAATCATAATCGTCTTTTTTATAATGTTTCTTTTGCTCGCTTTCGTCATCTGGTTTTCTCAGAGTTCTAATTCACCTAGTGGTCCAAAAGATGATCTGTTAGCACAAGCAGACGATTACTATCATCAAATGCGTCTAGCAGATAATGAAATGGCCATCACCTTGTATCAGCAGCAATTAACCTTGCATCCAAATTCGGCAGAAGCCTATGCCGGTCTTGCAAATGCATTGGTACAACGCGCGTTACGTTGGAGCGGTGATGCTCATTCAGAAATCAAGCAAGCAGACGTTAATACGTTAACCGCTAAAGTCATCTCTGGTGCGCTCAATAACCAAGCAGCCCAAGCGCAGCTAAAGAGGGCACGCACATTGGCCGAAAAGGCAGTTGCACTTCGACCCAATAGCATTGTTGCTTTAAAAGCTTTAGGTTTTGTACTGTCAGCGCAAGGAGACTTTGACGGGGCCATTAAAATTTATCAAGGTGCGTTAGAGCTGGATGTCGAAGGCAAGGCTTGGCCAGTATTGATCAACTTAGGTGAGTTAAAAAAGGCAACTGGTGAGCCGAAGGTCGCGCTAACATTGTATGAGCGCGCCTTTTTTTCCATGGAGCAGCAGTACTCGGAACAAGAAGTGCAAATTCGGCCATGGATCGCAAGTTTAGCGGCTTTGATGGGGGAGCATTATCGAGAACTAGGAGAATATCAAGTCGCTGAAACCTGGTATCGACGAGCCATTAAATACGCACCATTACACGAGAAGGCGAGCATTGGGTTAGCGAAAGTATTTCATGTGACGGGCGACTCTCCGGGGGCTTTAGATCTGTGCGAAACCATCAACCAGAGACTCAAGACGGCGTATGCATGTCGCCAACTCTTTCCGCTCGAAGAAAAATAGCACCCTCTAAAGAGTTTGAGAAACTTCGATTTATCAATAAGATAGCTATTGTCAGCTTTTTGTCCGAGCAATCATAGTATCTTGTCAGGACTTATTCTTTCAGTAAACATAACCTTGAAACTCCAAAAGACTTAAAAGAGTGTTTTTCATGCGAATAGTTACCCGATGGTTGTCCATTGTTATACCCGTTGTTATGTCTATATCTGGTCATGCTGATCAATTGAATTCAAGTAAGCTGATTTCAACAGAGCAATTAAAGGAAGATTTTCAACAACTCTACGCAGGATTACAGCTAGGTAGTTATGACCTCTATGCACACCGGTCAAAAGCCGAGTTTGACTCTATGTTTGCGCGAGGACTCACCGAGTTGGATGAACCTTTAACGGTTTTCGAAGCGCAGAAACGTTTTATGAAGTTCGCAGCACATGCGAATATAGCTCATACGCGAATCGATTTCCCGATGGCTGATTTTATGTCGTTTATTGATCAAGGCGGTAAAACGTTACCCTTGTCCTTTTCGATCGATGATAACGAGGTTCGAGTTGACCAGTATTTTGGCTTATCGGATAAGATTAAACATGGTCATCAAGTGCTATCGGTTGATGGCATCTCTGTGAATGATTGGTTAAAACCACTTCGAGGTTACCTATCAGCAGATAACGCTCAGTTGCGCAATGAGTTATTAGAACAAATGGTGGCGCCTTTGTTGTGGTTAGATCAAGGTCAAAAAGAAAGCTACCATCTTAAACTGAAAGACCCGATCTCTAATAATGTCTTTGAAATTGTTCAAGTCACACTGACCCAAGACAAGCAGTCTCAACAGACATCAGAAAGTCAAACGCAAACTGATTCAAAACCTCGAGAATATAAAGTCATCGATGGCGCAATAGGCTATTTGAAACCTGGGCCGTTTTATAACGTATACGCGACAAATGAGATTGAAACATGGGATAACACGGAATTTAAAACCTTTATTGACGACGCTTTCAAGCATTTTATTGAAGCTAATGTATCGACCATTGTTATCGATATCACCGGTAATCCCGGAGGTACCAATAGCTTTAGTGATTTGATGCTGGCATGGTTTGCCGATAAACCCTTTCGGTTCGCATCCGACTTTCGAATTAAAGTCTCTGCACTTTCTCGTGCCGCTAATCAGGCTCGATTTCCAAAAAGCGGGTCGGCCGATGATATCACTACCAAGCTTGAAGATTTCTATAGTCGTCATCAAGAAGGTGATGTTATTTCGTTTCCTTTAGACAACAGCTTACCGAATGCAAAGCCACACTCAATAGTCGATAAAAATATAAATGTATTCGTGTGGATTGACCGCTTTTCTTACAGTAATGCCGTCTCTGTTGCTGCGATCGCTCAAGATTATCAATTTGCTACGGTCATCGGTGAAAAAACCAGTGATTTAGCGACAACTTATGGAGCGATGGAACATTTTAAGCTGACTCACACGGGCATTCAGGTAGGATATCCTAAGGCGTTAATTATTCGTCCGAATGGAGAGGCACAACCAGACGGTGTGACGCCAGACGTTATCATTCCAAACTACCAGGCGCGACTCACTCGTGAGAAGAGACTTAAGCAGGTACTAGCTTTCCTAAAATCAAGTCGGCTAGAAAAGCAATAAGACATTAAATCTTAAAGATCGGCTCAAAACCTGACTCTTAGATAGTCCATTACTTAATTTTCTAAGAAGTTGAAAAGTAGACTATATTTTAGTCTATGTACTAAGTATTGCTATCGTCTTGAAAGAGTCTCATTGCTATGTTTAAGAATCTTAATATCAATATGAAAATTGGCCTTGGAGTTATTCTGAGCGTTATTGTAACCATTCTACTGGTGTCCATTCTAAGCATTAGTAATATGAAGTCGGTATTGATGCAAGCCGAAGCGAGGGAGCTTGAGACCTACTATCGACAAGTGCTCTCGCAGATTGAAGAAGAAGGGCGAGTGGCTGAAATGATGAGTGCTCTGGTGGGTAATATTCCAGAGGTTCAACAGCGGTTAGCGAACAAAGAAAGAGACGCACTTGCGCAAATGCTCGTTCCTTCATTTAACGTATTAAAGTCGAATCCTGATTATGCGGTGCGACAATTTCAATTTCATTTACCTCCTGCAACGTCTTTCTTGCGTGTTCACAAGCCAGAGAAGTTCGGAGACGATCTCTCATCCTTTCGAAGCACCGTGGTGTCTACGAACACATCAGTGAAAGCAATTCGCGGCCTTGAGAAAGGTGTGGCTGGTTTAGGTTCACGCGGAATGGTTCCGGTAAAATTTCAAGGTAAGCACATTGGGTCTTTGGAGTTTGGGATGTCCTTTGGACAAACATTCTTCGATAATTTTAAGCAGCAAAATAACATCGACATTGCATTACACCTAGTAGAAAGCGGTGGCATGGCGTATTTCGCGGGAACCATTGATGCAGCTTCTCGGCTGGACTCAAATACTTTGATGGATGCATTGAAAGGGTTAACTCCGGTACAACAGCACAAAGTTAATGGTAGAGAAGCCGGTCATATTGCCGGCCCAGTTAGGGATTATAGTGGAAACATTATCGGTGTCTTAGAAGTAGCAATGGACCGTTCTTACTATGCCGAGGCGATTCAAAGCCAGCAAAACGAAGTCTTTATGATTGGCCTGTTCGCGCTCATCGCCGGAATAGCTTTCTCTTTCTTTTTAACAAGAACCATCAGTAAACCCATTGAGGAGGTTGTTAGTGCCTTAAACGATATTGCCGCTGGCGATGGTGATTTAACTCAAAGACTTGAAGAGCAAGGCAATAACGAACTTGCTAGGCTCGGAAAAGCGTTTAATAAGTTTGCTGAAAAAATTCGAAACCTTATTGTTGATGTTGCTGATTCGACAAAGACGCTGAGTGGTTCAGCAAGCGAAATGTTACAGATCGCTCAATCGACCCGAGCAACGGTTGATGAGCAAAAGCTTGGCGTTGAGCAAGTTGCTGCGGCAATTAATGAAATGTCAGCATCGGTTCATGAAGTTGCAACCAATACTACGGAAGCTGCGGACTTTGCGTTAGAAGCAGATAGGCAAGCTAAGCAAATCAACGTCATTGTTGATGAAACTGTGCAGTCAGTGTCTAAGCTCGCAGGTGAAGTTCAACAAATTGGTAATGTAACCGGAGAGCTGCAAAAGCAAACACAAAATATCGATACGGTGTTAGATGTAATTAAAGGCATTGCAGAGCAAACAAATTTGCTGGCACTTAACGCTGCGATTGAGGCCGCGAGAGCCGGGGAGCAAGGCCGTGGATTTGCAGTTGTTGCCGACGAAGTACGAACACTCGCGAGCAGGACGCAAGAGTCAACTCGAGAAATTCAAGACATCATTGAGTCATTGCAAGCTGGCGCTAACTCAGCCGTGGAAGCCATGCAGTCTGGAAGAAAAGAAGCCGATGTTACTCTCAGCAAAGCAAGTGAGGCCGAAGATTCTTTGGTTACTATTACTCAGGCTATAGCGTCCATTTCTAGTATGAACACACAAATTGCAACTGCGGCACAGGAACAAAGCGCGGTGGCTAATGATATTAATAAAAATGTGAGCTCAATTGCAGTGTTAGCCGATAAATCAGCTGAAGGCGTCAGCAGTGCTCAATCAGTGAGTGATAATTTAACTAGGCTTTCTGGTCGATTATCGGCCTTAGTTTCTCAATTTAAGACTTAGATCTTTTAAACAGTAACCGACCGCGGAGACTATTAAGTGGTGAGCAACCCGTATCAATATTCTGAAGTAGCAACGGACTCTCAAATAGATTGCCGAGCATCGACTATCGTGAAGTACTGGGAGAAAAAACGGATATTATTTAATGTACTTTTGCTTTTGGCTGGAAGTATACCATTGATAACTTTTCCAGTTATACCGGGTACTAACTTAAAGCAATTTCTGGTTGGCGGATTAATTTATGGGATTTTTGCGAATATTTTTTATTCCTTAGGCCCTTATTTTAATGTCTGGTATATCGTCTACTTGAATCGTCAAATGATAATTTTTAAATGGCTGTTTTATCTGGGTCTTCTATTCTCTATTGCATTAACCGTTTTGACTTCTTTTTCATTCGTGTTTTTTATTGATTGATTATCTAGATTAAATATCGTCATTAAAGTACTGTTCCAGCCCACGTTGATAAGTCGTTACGGCAAAGTCAGGAAAGCGTTCTTTGAATTTACTTGAAAGAAAAATGTTGTCGACGGAGTAGCGCGGAAGTAACTCAATGGTTTCTTTAATTGTTTGATTAAAAAGTCCAACAAGCTTTAGTTGCCATTGGCTTAAGATTCTATAGTCACTCGTCAACCCTAAAATCTCTTCCGATGTTTTAATTAATTGTCGATAGGTTTGCCGATTATCATCACAAGGTAGGTGCCAAGTTTGTTGATAAGCATCTTCTGTATTGCCTAAAAGAGCCATCGCTCGGCTAGCATCGGGTGTAAATATGAGGGTGCGAAACGTATCGTCTCGTAAAAACACGTTAGCTCTTTGTCTCGCTTTTAGTTTTTCTAAAATAGACACATTGGTAATGCTTTGTGTTCTACCGGGACCATAAAACTCTGGTGCACGGCAAATCATCGCTGATAGTCGCTGGGTGTGCATAGCCTCTAACAGCATTGTGGCGATCTGAGCTCTTACCTTTCCTTTAGGACCACTAGGCTCAAAACGCATGGTCTCGTCTTGAGGTTCATTGGTTTGCGGGTACATGTAAGTGTTATCGAAAAACACAAGCTTGACTTGTTCAGTAATGCAGGCACCAATTACATTTTGCATAATTATGGGCCACTGCTCTTGCCACATTCTGGTATTCAATGGGAGCCCCGCAGTAAGATAGGCCACCTCTGAACCCTTTATCGCGTTTAAAGTATCAATCGGGTTCCGCAGATCGGCACTGACTACTTGATCATTATCATTGATTTTAATCGGAGAGCGACTGACGACACGAACTTGCTCGGTATAATTATTATGCAGTGTTCTCGCCAATTCCGTACCGATTTGACCATTAGCACCAAGGATTGTTTGCATAGAGGAGCTTCTTGATTTAATTAAATCAAAAGAACTCTAAAATTTTTACTAGATGATTGTCAAATGAATGTATTCGAGATTTGAGATTTAAGATAGGCATGGTGTCTATTGGGTTCTCTTTAGGTTTAAAGCTATAGACTATATAACCTATAGACTTTAAGACTATAGACCTGTCGGTCAATGTCATGATAAAACTTAGACGTTTAAGGGCTTAGTTAATCTAGCTAAATTGAGTTACTACATTTAAATAAAAAAATTGGAGATTTTTATGCGTGTTTTGGTCCTTTTGTTACTTTTACCGATTCTTTCATACGCTGATGTTACCTACGGCGAAGGGGCCGATAAAACCAAGCTAGTATCTATATCGAAGCTACTCAGTAATGCGTCAGACTTCAAAGATAAAACCATTACTGTCAGTGGTGAAATTACTGCTGTATGTAAAAAGCGTGGTTGTTGGATGACCTTTAAAAGTGATGTAGAAAACCAATCACTAAAGATAAAAGTGAAAGACGGTGATATGGTTTTTCCCGTCGCTGCGAAGGGCAAGAAAGGTCTTGCAACTGGCGTGTTAGTTGAACGAAAAATGGATCTTGAGCAAACTCGACAGTACTACGAACATATTGCCGAAGAGCAAGGTACGACTTTCGACCCTAACTCGATCACCGAAGCTTTGACTCTCTATCAGTTGAATCCAACAGGCGTTACTATTCTCGATTGAATAAGCATTTGAATATTTTCTAGACGATAGTAATTACATCGATAAGGGCAATAGTTGCTCTTATCGACTCTCGTGCTCCTATTTCCCTTAATACAGATTGAAATTACTTGAATATGATAGTCAGCATGTATTTCACAAAGCTGTTAGTCGTCAAAGATCAAATGTCAAAGAAATGCGAGTAACCGACTTTGGAATGGTCGCTAATCGTGTAAGAAAACACTGTCGAGAAACTCGGTGGAGAATCGCATAGTTTTTTGATTAATCACCAACACTTCTTGTTTTAGACTGACAACTTCCCTTCTTTATTACCCTCACTCATTACATTGCACTGCAATAATTGATAATCACTTGAAGCATTGAAATTCGGCTGGGTTGACCTATATTTACATGATGAAGGCACCATGGCATATCAAATTACTCGTTATAGCTTGGCTACCGACAAGTTTATTCGCGCTTTGGGTATTTTCCACACTAGAGAGCGATGAGTATTTGCTTCGACAGCAATTTGTAGACTTTCTTGATGAGCAATATGTTCAAGAACTTTGGCAGCCGATCATTCGAGACCGAAGCATTAGCGAGCGTCTCTCGATAGTCTACATTACTGAGGATGATTGCTCATGTAATCAAGTTGTTCAACGACACTTGATGTCACTGGTTAAGATAGACGGTGCGAAACTTTATCGAATTCAAGCTAATGATTTGCCGGTTCCAATGCCTGCGATACCAACGTTGGTAATGGTTAGTGAAGGAGAGTTGATTTACTTTGGTGCGTTCGGGTTCGGTCAAGCTTGTATCAACAATGGACTAGTCAACTGGACCGAGCAACAAGCGAATCAGAGTTTAAAACAGTTTTGGTTAAATACATCCGTCAATGGGTGTTTTTGTTATCCTAAGGAGCAATAAGATGACGTTGGAGTTCAATGCGAAAGTTTGCCGAGAAACAACGCAACTATTATTGTATCTTGTTTACGCTATAGCGTTATTTTCCATTTTCTATTCCGCGCGCTTTGACACCTGGGGCTCAGGTATTACCGTAAGTATTATTACCGCGGTGGTTTGCACGCTTGTAGCGAAAACAGCTCCTGAAACGAGAACCAGTCAAGTCACCTTTGGTGCTGCCTTAATGGTTTTATCAGCGCTACACATTCATCAAAGTCAGGGTATTATCGAATCACATTTTATTATCTTTTCTCTTCTCGCCGTATTGCTGGCCTATCGAGATTTTCTACCGATAATTGTCGCTGTTGTTGTCATAGCCGCTCATCACTTTCTGTTCAATTATTTACAGACACAACAAGCTGGGGTTTACGTATTTGTGAGTCCATCTTGGGAACTGGTGATCATTCATGCATTGTATGTGATTGTTGAAGCAATATTCTTGTTGTTCTTTGCGAGTCGAATGAATCGAGATGTTGCGGCGGGTGATCAATTAGAAAGTGTGATTCAACAAATAATAGGCGACGGCGACAGCTTTGACCTAAGACATCGATGTGACGATCTCAATACAACAACGCGCGAGTTTAATGAGTTACTGGAATCCCTTAGTGGTGTTCTAAGTAAAGTTCATTCAGATATCAATATGATATCTGAGCAAAGTTCTCATTTAGCCGAGTTATCAGAGTTTTCCGGAAATTCGGCAGTCGAACAGCAACAACGAGTGGAGCTGATCTCAACGGCAACGGAACAGCTTTCCGGTTCAATTGGCGTTATCAATAATGGAATGGAGTCAACAGAAAGTGCGGTGCAAGAGACAAACCGTCATGCGGAAACTTCTCGGATAATCGTTCAGAAAAATCGAGAGAATATGGAAATGCTATCGTCTGATATGGAGTCGCTTTCTCGAGAAATTGATAAGCTTGTTTCCGACCACAAACAAATTGAATCTGTACTCGACGTTATTAAAAGTATTGCTGAGCAAACCAATCTCTTAGCGTTAAATGCAGCCATAGAGGCGGCAAGAGCCGGAGAACAAGGGCGAGGTTTTGCGGTAGTAGCGGATGAAGTTCGAAATTTGGCGAGTAAAACACAACAATCGACCGACGAAATTCAAGGAATGATTGAGCGTTTACAAGTGGGTAGTGCTGCCTCATCTGAGTCGATGAATCGTAGTCGTGAACAAGCGCAGCAAAGTGCCAGTAAATCGGAAGAAGCGCTTACTTCTTTGATTGAATTAGCTGACCGAGTGAGGAGTATCGCTGCAGAAATTCAGGAAACCTCTGAGACTGTTCGACAACAGCACTCTGCAACTCAAGAAATCGCTAAGCAAACCAATGATTTACAAGCCAGTGCGAACCAGAGTGTTGATAAAGTCCGCTCGTTAGCGAATGTCGGTTCTGAGTTAGCAAGAATAGTGAATGATAACAAGCTTAGTTTACAGCGATTTAAATTTAGGTAGTGCCGATTTTAGTAAGATTAACTTTGACTATTTAGCAACGCTGCTCGTTTATTTTTTTGAATAAGTGACTTTTGGCACTCTTTTCTAGTAATTCCTCTCGTTAGACTTGCTTAAAGTAATATTAGGGAGGACTTACAATGAAACATTTTACGAGCGGTTTACTCATATTAATCGGAATATCGGGATTCATTCCTGCTTCAGAGGCTTTGCTTAAAAGGAATGTTTCGCCTGAAGCTTTGCATGCGTTAGACAAGGCCGTTAGCTTCATTAACGCTGATCTCGATAACGCTGAGAAATATATTGAACAAGCTTTAGACCTAGCACCACAAAGCGCGGAGATCCAATTTGCGTGTGGCCAAATTATGAGTAAGCAGGCAAGTGATGCCATATTTTCGGCTCTTAGTTACGCGAATAAGTCTTTAGACTGTTTTAAAAGTGCGGTTGCATTAGCGCCAACTAATATTGAATATCGCAGCGGATTAATGTCTTTTTACTTAGGCGCTCCGTCGATTGCAGGGGGAGACGAAGAGTTAGCGTTCGAGCAGGTTCAAGCAATTGAAAAGCTCGATGCACTCAGAGGCGCTCGAGCAAAGTTACGTTTTTTTCGCGAGATAGAAGACTTAAAATCTTTTGAAGTGGTATTGAGAAAAGGTGTTGAAGCCTTTCCTAATCATGCCGAGTTTTATTATCGATTAGGTCTTTTTCTGCAAGAAAACAAACAATATGAAGAGGCCAGTCAACAATTTCAGCTGTCCATTAAAGCTGGCATTGATGATGATCTCGAGTTCAAATTAAACGCTTGGTATCAGGTCGGTCGAACCGCATTATTTAGCGAAACAAATCTTGAGAAAGGAATTGCTGCGTTACAATACTTTATTGACAACTCATCAAATTCTTCGAAGGTTCCTTCGAATGAGTGGGCTAACTTTAGAATCGCTCAGTTATATAGACTCGCAAATAATAAAGAGAAAACCAGTGCTCATTTAGCGTTAATTAGTGACTCTAGCGACGAAAGTTTACTTCGTGCAGTCAAACGATTTAAGTAGCTACCAGAAAGATTACCTAGCTTCTTTAATCTGTTTGTCGCTAGCTAAGGATGGAGTTGGTTGAGTAACTCTCCATCCTTTTTAAGCTTAACTGTAGCTTGTAAGCCCATGTCGTTAATGCAGTTATTGTTGAAGCCCTTATTGTTTATGCACTTATGGTTGAAAAGGCTTTACTATTTATTGGATGCTTTCAATTGTTCAATGATATCCGCTTTGACCCAATATATATTGGCATTCCCAGAATCATTGAGCCGATGAAAGAAAATGTATTTTCCATCGGGTGTTACACTGGCGGCAGCATCCCATCCTTCACTATTAATATCGTCGCCCATATTGATTGCTTTGCCCCACGAACCGTCAGCTTGTCGAAAGCTAATATACAGATCGGAATGACCAAAACCACTTTCTCGGCGACTGTCCCAAATCATATAGGTTTCGTCAGGCGCGATAAAGGGATGCGCATTAAACGTTCCTGCATTGATTTCTTTTCCAAACACATTAGGAGCGTCGAGTGTTCCTTTATTCAATTGAGAATAACGAATTTTCCCATCACCCTTTGCAGAACCAATTTCATCAAATACATGCAATCCGTTAAGCGAACTGGTCATTCGCATAATACTAATTTCGCTAAAGGGTAAGCCATGCTCTTTAACATCGGACCAACCGTTATCCTGCTTGTCTCGGTATCGGCTTCCTAAATGCATTGTGGTGCCGCTGGGTGAAATCATAGGTTGACCAGAGCGTTTAGACTCGGACTCGAGCTCCCAGCGGAAGTCATTGTACCGATAGGTTACGTGTTCAATGTGATCGTTATCGCCTTTAATTCTTAAAAAATGAAACTCTTTCATACTTGGAGTGAAAGTAGGTCCGTAAGTGTAGTTGTCGGTCGTTACGATGCCAGGAGCAAATACGATTGGCGTATTACCCGGCGGTCTTTGTCCTAAGTAATAATTCTCGACACCATAGTTATTGCTAGAGTAGTCGCTTTTAAAGTCAGGGCTAATGTTAAGAGCCGTTAAAAATGTGGCTTTAGCTTTCTCAAACTTACCTTGTTTAAAATAGCCGTACGCTAAACTATCGTAAGCTTGCGGAGCTTTGGGGAATAAATGCACAAGGTAGTTAAATACATCAAGTGCTTCTGACCACGACTGAGTTTTAATTAATTGCATACCTAAATCATTTATGGGGCGACCAATAAATTGTTGATAGCCTTGCTCTTGATAATGAGCCTTAAAATTGCTGAAAAACTTTTCTTTGCCAAACTTTTTGTAATACGAATAAGCTAGGTTTTGTGCCCGAGGTTTCACTGGCTGATAGGTTTTCTCGCGAAGGTAGTTTAAAATTCGCCCCGAGATTCTTTCTGCAACCAAATTGTCAGTGTTGGCGAGAACAATAATCTCAACATTATTTTTTAAATCGACTTCTACTGCGGCACTGATCCCTAGACCGCCACCGTAAGAACCCCAATGGTCTTCTTGTGATCCAAAAACTTGCTTAAAGATTGGTGAGTCTGTGTTAAGTAGTTTTTTACTATGAAAGAGTGAGTGATAAAACGTTTGTACATCAGACGTTGTAGACTCGAGACCACCATCGGGTCCTGGGTGCTCAGTGACTCCAACTTCTTTAAGTGAGTTGTCGTATAAGTAGGTGTAGCGCGTAGACTGCATTGAATGTGTTTGGTTGGGATCAAGTGTGGAGTGAACGAGTTCTAATGGAGATAAAATTCTCTCTCTGAGCAATTGTGAGAAGGATTTTTGTGTGATTTTCTCAAGAATGCTTCCAAGAACAATATAGCCGTAATTGGTGTAACGATAATCTGTGCCTGGCTCAAATAGTAGAGGCTGTTTTAAAAGTAGATTGAGCTTTTTCTGTAAGCTATCAAACTTTAAAGGATTTTCTCGATATTCTGCATTGAAAATATCTGCAAAGCCTGAACGATGTGTTAGCAGATGTTCAACCGTAATCTTTCTAGCGGTCTCCACTGGAAACCCAAGCTCAAACTCGTCAAGTGTAGACTCGAGGCTTAGTTCTTTAGACTGAATATGTTGCAACACTAATACTCGAGTAAAGTCTTTCATAATTGAACCAAGATTGTAGCGTGTCGCTGATTGGTTAGCTGTTTTGCTTTCTTGGTTTTGTAATCCGAGTGAACGCTCAAATACCGTTTGGTTGTTTTTAGCAATTAAGATACTCCCGGAAAACCAACCGAGATCATAGTAATTTGAGGAAATCTCATTTGCAGCGTTAATGAGATTTTTTAGCTCTTCATCTTTATCATTAGCCTCTGCAATGGTTGAGTAGAATATAAAACTAACGATTAATACACAGAACTTATTGTTGGTTGAAAACATTCATTTTTCCTCTGCTTCTATATCGATGAAAGCGCCATCGTTTGATTATAAGTTGATGAATCAAAAAGCGAAGTTGCATTAAATTCACCGACCAATTCCCTTGAAATTGACCATTTTGAAACGACAAGTTCTGGTGAAGCAAAGAGCTTGTTGTTTGCTTTCGGTTCACTACTTAAATGCACGGGTTGCACGATGGTCCAATTAAGACCGCTTTCTCGCACATAACGGTCTTGGGTATCGGTATCTGCAATTTGTGGCTTCAATAATAAGTTAAATAGCAGCTTATCTCGAAGCCGCAGTAAATCTTTGCTTGGTCCTGAGCCATACGATGTTTGAACAATCAAGCGATTAATCTTGTGTTCCTTCATTAACTCAATAATATTTCTGGTGCCTGCACTGCGAATATTCATTGGCGTATGTTGTGGTCCTTTTAGGCGCACGCGAAAAGGGTTCTCGCTGATCCCGAGCGTAACAATAACAGCATCTTGTCCCGCTATCGCTGACTTTAATGTTACAGAATCTAATACAGAGCCATCGATGGTCAGTACTGGTCGTTTAAATTCTAAAGATGCCTGCCGAGACAGTGCGGTAACTTGGTATCCGCTCTTTACTAGCGCCTTAACGGTGCTGCGCCCTGAACCTCCTGTGGCACCAATAACTAATACTTTTTTAATCGTCTTCATGATATGCCCTCTTGGTTGCGCTATTTGATGGTGAAATCTCACCTACCCTTGGTGTGAAGCTAGATTATTGAACATAAGGTGGTGTACTATCTATGGCAGTCAGTGCTTAATATTGTGCAGATCGTACAAATTTAAATGGGAGACGTCTTTGAGCGGTGAGAGTAGCTACCAACAGATTCTTCATTACTTAAAGTTAGACAGCATGTACTACAGCCGGTCCACGTTAGGTGGTGAGCGGTGGGGCATTGCGTTACCGCCCTTTGAAAATACTAGCATGTTTCATATTGTCACCAGTGGTCGCTGCTTTGTTTTGGTGAATGGTGAGAGCATTCGAATGGAAACGGGTGACTTAGTGTTTATCAGTAGAGCCTGTGGTCATGAGCTAAAAGCTAACCCTGAGAATGAAGCTGAATTCCTCTTTGATTTGCCGATTAAGCAAATCAGTAAGCATTATGACACCATTGCGATAAATACCGAGCAAGCGCCACAAACGAATATTCTCTGTGGCATCGTTAGGATCAGTCATCCGGCTGGTGAACGACTGATAAAAGAAATGCCAGATATTATTCATATTGGTCGAGAAGAACATGTATTTAGCAATGTAATAGGTGAGATTGTTCGCTTGGTCATTCGCGAAGCATCGGGAGAATTTATTGGCGGCGAGACGGTTATTACGCGGTTGGCTGATGTTTTGCTAATTCAAGCCATTCGCACTTGGGTTGAAAGAGACATTGATATCAAAGGCTCTTGGTTGAGTGCAATAAGAGATGAAAAAATTGGTAAAGCACTTTCTAAAATGCACTCGCAACCACAAGTCGCATGGACGGTTGAAATGCTCGGCAAAGAAGTTGGGTTATCGAGAACCGCCTTTTCTAATCGCTTTAGTCAACTGGTGGGTGACACGGTACTGAATTACTTGACCCATTGGAGAATGAATTTGGCCGCCATGAAAATTCGCGAGGGTGCGAAAGTGGACTACGCATTGTCTGAGAGTTTAGGTTATCAATCTGAATCTGCGTTTCGAAGAGCCTTTAAAAAGACCATGGGGTACAGTGTTTCTGAGGTGAATAAAGTATTTCGAAATGACGCGGTTTAGCGGGAGTTATCTTTGAATATACATTTTCGTACAGCCAAAATTGCCGACTTAGAAACCATGGTTTCATTACTCGCCAGAGATAAGCTAGGAAGTCAGCGCGAAGATATATCGAGGCCATTAAACTCAGCCTATGTCGATGCGTTTCATGCGATCTCTAATGATGTAAACAATCAACTATTAGTTGTAGAGATATCGAATCAAGTCATCGGTATGATGCAATTGACGTTCATTCCTTATGTAACCCATGTCGGCACTTGACGCTGTTTGATTGAAGGCGTGCGTATTGATGACTCTTTTCGCGGTCAAGGAATAGGAGAAAAAATGTTTCTTCATGCTTTCGAAATGGCTAAGGAAAAAGGATGTAAGATTGTTCAATTGACCAGTGACAAACTGCGACCCGACGCCATTCGCTTTTATGAAAAGCTAGGATTTAAAGCAACTCATGAAGGATTCAAATTAGCGCTTTGAGTTCTTGGTAGATATGCCTTTAGGTAGTTTTAAAGCTCTGACTTAATGTATAACTAGTGAGTTTTGGCTTGAGAGAAAGAGTCAATTTTACAATGAACCGAACTGGCATAATGCTGACGAGCAGCGTTGAATAGAATGAGAGTTATAAACAGGATATAAATTATTAAAGATATGGAACAAAATATCTATCAGTCGCCAGAAAGCGATATGTCCACACCAATCAAAAAGCGTCTAAAAGTCGGGAAAGTACTTTCGATTATCGGCGCTATTTTTCATTTAGGCATCATTTTTGGTTGGACCATATTTGTTTTAAGGCTTTACGATACCTTTCAAACGATTACTCTTCACGGAGGTGATGATTCACATATGGCTGGAGCTTTAAGTTCTGCGCTTGCGTATCTATATCTATGTATGATTATTTCAACTCCTGGAATTATTTTAAATTCGATTGCATTATTTATTTCATATTATCGTTCTAAGTATCTTAATATTTACCTTATAATAGTCTCTATTTTATGGACTTTAGTCTTTCCGTTTGGAACACCCTTTGGCCTGATATTTTTAGCAATCGTTATCTTTAAATGGAATTCGAGCAATGATAAGAATGATGAACATAATTAACTGAACGATAGAAATCTTGTTCAATCTTATCGCAACGAGTGTAAATGCCTGGCAGAACACAAAGGACTTAATTAACAAGAATTATTAGGAAATCTTATGAGTAATGAGAAGCACGAAACGGAATGGTGTCTACTTCAAAATCAATTCGAAAGTTATGAACAACACTCGTTGTACATAAAACTGCTGAGTATTTTTGTACTTTTTCTTTCTGAAATGATGAGGGTTGACTCGGTGTCATGCATTTTTATTTTAGCGGTGTTATGGCTACAGGATTCAATTTGGAAGACCTTTCAATCTCGTTTAGAGCCAAGGTTGTTAGATATTGAAAAGTATATGAGAGAAGGGCCCGACGCTGCTGGTTTTCAATTCAATAGCGAATATCAAAGGCTTGAATCCAAAGGTATGGCAAAGATCAAAGAGTACGCTGTTCAAGCAATACGACCAACCGTCGCTTTTCCTCATGTGATTTTAGTTTTGGTCGTACTTTTCCAGTGGCTATACTTACGTTAAGGATGGTCACGAGCTGAAAGATTCATCGGAAGGAATTTACAGATGCTTATTTATTCTCCTGTCGATTACATCACTATGCCATGGAAGAATGGCGGTGGAGAGACCTGTCAACTAGCTGTGTCGGAGCAGTGTCATCCAGACGACCAATTACCACTGTGGCGATTATCCATTGCAACGGTGTCTCAAGATGGGCCATTTTCATTATTTGAACATTATCAGCGTTGCATCATGTTACTCGAAGGCGCTGGTATGCGACTGCGGTTTAATCAGCAGGAGTGGATTTCCGTTGATGCGCCTTTGCAGAGACAGATCTTTTCTGGTCAATGGCAAACAGATTGTGAGCTAATAAAGGGTACTATCAAGGATTTTAATTTAATGGTTGATCAGCGCCTTGCTGACTTCGTGGTTGATGTGCTGACGCTCCAAAATCAAACCCTTTTATGGCCAGATTTTTTCAGCAGTAAAGATCAAACTCAATGCATTGATCTAATTTATATTATTTCTGGCGAGTGTGACCTCGAATATCAAACCCTTGATGGTGATAGCAGAGTTAAGAGACTTACTGCTAAACATACCCTGATCAATAGAACAAATCAGCTAAAATCGGTTCATTGTTCTGACGATAAAGCTCAAATATTTGTAGCCCGCGTTTTTATTCGGTAGGGATCACAGAGAAAGTGTAAAAATGGTGGCCCTTCCAGACTTGAAGGGTGTGACCTTGGAACATGCCCAAACTGAATTCGGTAGCAGAGATGTTGAAGACCTAATTGGACGGATTCAACACGGTTCTTCTGCAGATTTCATTCGGCAACTCCACGTAATCGGGCTGTTTTGGGCATTAAACTGTTTGAATGGACGTAAAATTTAAAGACTCTTCTAACCAGGAGTGGTGCCTCATTTAAGTTAACTAGAGGCTTGTTGAAACCAGTTTTTACTAGCTGAATAAGCTCAAATAGAAGAGAGCAAAACTACCACCAGGCTTTCGATTACCAGAGAGTCTGATGCCGCTCAAGCAGAAGTCCATTTCTCCAAGCTCTATTGCTGACACTCTTTCTTCAGACAATAAGTAACCAGATTTCGCGTTTACGAACAGCGCGTTTGTGAGCTTCTCGTTAAGATAGTTGTCAATCCATGTATCTATGTTTAACCATTTCCTAGGGGGCTTGTCAACGCCGCTACTACCGATTTATATTGGCTCAGTGCGGAAACATTTGGAGCAAGTGCCGACTCAAATGGACTCTACAACTGAAGAAACATTTGCGAATAGTAGATAACATACATTAAACGATTATATTGTTGGAGTTGAGATCACATATGCTAGTATATTACATAACATTACTTATGTGACATAACAAGCGCTATGTCCCATAGTGTTGATGATTAAGTTATAGGCAGGTTGTGGTTATGAGTATTGGAAATAGCGGGCGAATTGTCATTGAGATTGAGCCTGAGTTAAAAAGAGAGTTACATTCAGTTCTTCGATTGGAAGGAACAAACCTGAAAACTTGGTTTCTTGTTCAAGTAGAAGAGTTACTCGCTGAGAAAGTTCAGAAGTCTTTACCGCTAGAACATGGCACTCAAGACCGGGAGCTCCAATGATGATATTTAATCCAGAAAGAATGGCGTTTGGCCGCCATGAAACCTTTGCTTTGCGTTATGGCTGGTTATCCAAAGGTTTTCAAGCAATGACGAAGGATAGCGGCATCTTTGAGTCTGATGAAGCGACTGTTGAGCTTGGAGTTGGTAAGAATATGGTTTCTGCCATCAAATATTGGCTTCGTGCATGTCGCATGATCGATCCGGTTGAAAACAAATCGACTGATCTCGGAGATAACATTCTCTCTTCTGAAGATGGTTATGATCCTTATCTCGAAGATGAGGCAACCATCTGGTTGTTGCATTGGTTGTTAGCAACTAATGCAGAGCTGGCAACATCGTGGTTCTGGTTTTTCAACCGCTTCCATAAGCCAGACTTTACCGGCCAGGAACTCGGAACTGCACTTGCTGATTTTGTAAATGACAAAGTTATTAATAGGAAAAAACCGGCTTTGGCAACCTTATCAAATGATGCCGGACTTATTCCGCGTATGTACACTTTATCCACTGGAAATACCCGCACCCCAATAGAGGATGCATTAGACTCTCCATTCTCTTTATTGAAGCTTGTTACTCAAAGTGCCGGAGGGAGAAGCTATCAATCTCGTCCTATGGCTCGACCAGATTTGCCATTAGGCATCTTGGGCTTTGCCGTGTGTGAAATGTTTGAAATGAAAAACACCCGTGCGATTCCGATAGAAGATTTTATGTATAGTAAAGATAACTACCCCGCTATCGGTTCAGTTTTCAGGTTAACGGAAAGTGATCTTGTCGCAAAACTTGAACGGCTTGTGAACTACATTCCGGGTGTCTTTGACATTCGTGATACTGCCGGCCAGCATCAACTTTATTTATCAGAAGAAACGGATGCGATGACTTTCATTATTGAACATTATGAAAATCCAAGTAAGGAAATCGCTGCATGAGTATAAAACATAAAGTACATATTAATACTCATTACACTCGTTCAATTAATCTGGAACGTGATGCTGATTCACTTGATGTAGTCAAAGCCTATATTCCTACATCAAGAGCCTTAAAACTGTTTAGCAGAGTTGCAGAGGGATTCAGTAGTGATCTAGCTCCTCGCGCATGGTCGCTTATCGGGCCTTATGGATCAGGCAAATCTTCTGCTTCTGTCTTTTTATCGCATTTACTTTCATCGCCTGACGCCGCAACGACACAAGCAGCTTTAAAAAACTTAAAGGAATCAGCACCAGAAATTACCGGCGCTTTCCGAAAAGAGATTTCAAAAAGTAGTGGCTTTTTAAAAGTATTAATTACTGGCTCTCCCGAACCAATGGGCAAGAAAATTGTACAAGGGCTTGCTAAGGCATCTGCACAATATTTTTCTAACTTTAGTGGCCGAAAACCCAATGTTGTTACTGATTTAGAGGCGCTATCACAAGTAGAGACCGTTACTGTTTCAGACGTTATTGCCCTTATTAAAGAGCTGCAAAGCGCTCTCGCAAACAAAGGCTGTAAAGGCGTTTATATTGTTATTGACGAACTTGGAAAGTTTCTGGAGTTTGAAGCTCGGCATTACGGTGCTAATGATATTTATATGTTACAGGCACTGGCAGAACATGCCTGTAAAGGCTATGAGTGCAACCTGTTCTTGTTTGTATTGCTGCACCAATCTTTTGAGCAATATGCCAAAGGCTTAGGCGAGAGCCTTAAAAATGAATGGGCTAAAGTTCAGGGGCGTTTTGAAGATGTGCCATTCCTTGAATCTGCTGAACAGGTATTGCGTGTTGTTAGTGCTGCGTTCAGCTACAACTTTGCACCAAAAGAAAAAAAACAGCTTAATGCGACGATCAAAGGCTTCGTAGATATTTTACAGAAAAATGAAGCCTTACCAGGCGTGGTAGATAAGAAAGCTATGACAGATATGATGGCCCACTGCTATCCATTGCATCCTGTCAGTGCGATATTGTTACCTGCACTTTGTCAGAAAGTTGCGCAGAACGAACGGACTTTGTTTAGTTATCTGGGAAGTCATGAAGAATTCGGATTGCAGGATATGATTGACCGTTTTGAATCAACGGAAGACTTTATCTATCCGCACCATGTTTATGATTACTTTATTACCAACCAACCAGCAGCTCTTGGAGACTACAGAACACATAGAAGATGGGCCGAAGTCGTCACGGCTATTGAGCGCCTTGGGGATGCACCTGAAGATCAGCTCAATTTGCTTAAAACTATTGGTCTGCTGAATATCATTGGCATTAAGGGCGGATTTAAGCCATCGAAAGCACTACTTGAAATATGTGGACGGACTAAAACTGCCGTTGGCAATTCTTTAAAAGCTCTTTCAGAGAAATCAATTATTACTTTTCGTCGATTCAGTGGCGAGTATCGTGTATGGCAAGGCAGTGATTTTGATCTTGAAGAAGCTTTAGAAGAAGAGATTAATAATCTAGGCGAGTTTTCATTGGCGAATGAGTTAAACAAAGCCAATGCGCTTATGCCTATCGTCGCAAGACGCTACACAATTAACAGTGGCGCATTGCGCTATTTTACGCCTGAATTTGTTGATGCTCAGACATACAAATTATCTGAACAGAAATCCAGCGAGCCTCGCATTGTTTTCTTCCTTGCTTCGGCAAAGGATGATGAAGTTTTGTTTAGTGAAGCTGTTATACGGCACTATTCCGATTTAGATTTGGTTGCTCTTTGTCTTAACGGTTCTCAATTGCGTGAAGCGACTGCTGAAGTATTAGCGTTGCGTCAGGTGCAAAACAAACGCCAAGAACTCAATAGTGATCCTGTTGCCAAAAGAGAATTTGAAGATAGGCTTACGGCTGCGGAATTAGCTGAACGTAATCTATTGCAACGCTTACAGGAGCAGCCACAGGAATGCGCTTGGTATTACCAAGCAGACGAATATGAGATAGACACCAAGCGTGATTTTCAGGAGCTGTTATCTTGGGTGTTGGAAACGGTTTATAGCAAATCGCCAAAACTACACAATGAGTTGATTAACCGTGATCGGCCTTCAGCACAAGCGAATGCGGCGAGGAATAAGCTACTGGAAGCGATGATGGTTAACCCATCTGACGCAGTAGATCTGGGCATTGATAAATATCCACCTGAAAAAGCCATATATCGTTCAGTGTTAGCGGCTACCGGTCTTCACAATAAAGAGACTAAAGAATTTCAGGAGCCTCATAAAAGATCACCTTTCTACCACGTTTGGAAGGAAATCAATCAGTTTCTGGATTCAACAGAAAAGTCACCAAGATCATTGGCAGAACTCAATAATATATTAATGGCTCCACCTTATGGGGTTAAAGCTGGGGTTTTACCTATTCTGTATATTGCCGCCTATATTGTGTATCAACACGAGCTAGCTCTATACGAGAACCGACAATATAAGCCTGTGATGACACAGGAAATGCTAGAGCGTTTTGTTAAGCGACCATTTGAGTTCACTTTTCAGCGTTTCAGAATTACCGGATTACGCTCTTCGATTTATAAAGAATATTGCAAGATTATCAATACCGGATCAAAGCAAACGGTTGTTCAATTAGTTAAACCATTGGCTCAATTTATTGGTGGTCTACCCGACTATACACAGAAAACCAGGGCTTCTGATTTATCGAACAAAACAAAGAAAGTAAGAGATGCGTTTAAGTTTGCTAAGTCGCCAGAAACTCTTATTTTTGAAGATATTCCTAAAGCACTTGGCTACGAAAAAGAACTAGCAAAGGATAATCCTAATTTAGAGGGGTTATCTCAATCATTACAAGGCTGCTTGAAAGAACTTAAAGATTGCTATCCAAACATGCTTAAACAGCAAATCAAAATGCTGCTGGAAGCATTTCATTTGGATAGTGACAATGAACTTGAGGAACTTCGCAGGAAGGTCACAGGGCGCTGTGAAGGTTTAGATCAGCATACGGTAGATGTCGATGGCTTAAAAGCTTTCATTAAGCGTCTCACGAAGCGTCAGGGCGATGATGATAGCTGGCTTGAGAATGTCTTGATGTTCCTTGGACAAAAGCCTACGAAAAAATGGACTGATACGGATCGCTCTGAAGTAGATGTTAAGTTGAGTGACTACGCAAAACGAATCCTAGATTTGGAAGCGTTAAGGGTTCACTATGACAGATCGCGCAAAAGCATGGATGGTGAATTTGATGTCATTCTGCTTAAGTCTCTCAAAAAAGGCGGTGAACCTATTGATGAAGTTGTCGCAATTGATCGAAAAAGAAAAGATGCGATTCAAGACTGTAAAGCATTACTGAGAGAAGCGTTAGAGAAACATTCGGATGAATTGCAGCTTGCAGCTCTGGCGGAAGTTGTAGATGAGTTTCTTACGGAGCGAAGAAATTCCAGCTCTAAGAAACCTCAATCCTCCAACGTGCGAAACAAACTTAAAGAGGTGAAAAATGGCTAACAATAGAATTCCAATGGATTCCATTAATTCCCTAGAAAATGCGCGGCACGTGCTAGGGTTATCCGGTGGAAAGGATAGCGCTGCATTGGCCGTTTATATCAAAGATAAATATCCTGAAATTCACAAAAAATTAGAATATTTCTTCAGTGATACCGGTGCTGAGCTGCAAGAAGTGTATGATTATTTAGATAAGCTTGAAGCTTATCTTGGTAAAGAAATCATTCGTCTAAGCAGTGGTAAAGACTTTGATCATTGGTTGAAAATGCATAGCGGTTATTTACCATCGGCTCAACAGCGTTGGTGTACAAGAACTATGAAAATTAAACCATTTGAAGACTTTGTAGGAAATGACCTAGTTGTCAGCTATATAGGAATCAGGGCTGATGAGAACCGTGAGGGTTATATCAGTCACAAAGATACTATTAAAGCTGTGTTTCCTTTTATCGAAGATGGGCTAGTTAGAGATGATATTTTTCAGATTCTTGATGACTCAGTAGGCATTCCTGAATACTATCAATGGCGTTCACGCTCCGGCTGTTATTTCTGTTTCTTTCAGCGTCAGGATGAGTGGCTTGGTTTAAAAAGAAATCATCCTGAGTTATTTGAGAAGGCTAGACAATACGAACTTCGGCTGCGTACCAAATACGATTGGAAGGATGGCGAAATTCCAGTTAACGGGCATGGTTACACTTGGTCATCACAGGGTACTATTGACGAATTAGTGGCGCGCGCTGAGAAGCGAGAAAAAGAGTTGGGTATCATAGTAACTAATAAAAATTCTTCAGAGAAATGGCAAGAAGCGCTAAAAAACATGCTGGATGATGATCCTTATGATCAAGCTTGTTTAGTGTGTAGCCTCTAGAGAAAAATATAAAGTGGAGAGTGTGGTCAGTGGCTAATCGGAATGATTTAGTAAATTTTCTGCGTCACTATGGGCCAATACCGGCTAGTGACAATATGTATGACGAATTGATTCAGTCTGAAGTTGCCCGCCATAGTATTGATCCCGTTATCCATATCGAGCCTGCAAGACTCAGTGAAGTCATTACAAACTTTGAGCAAGACAAACCCAATAGCATCATACTAACGGGTACGGCAGGTGATGGAAAAACTTACCATTGCCGAAGAGTATGGGAACACTTTGGCGGTGATGTAAATGAATGGCAGCAAGGAAAGAAAATTGCTGGAATTGAGTTAGAGAACTCATCCATACAGCTAGTCATCATAAAAGACCTTAGTGAACTAACCGAAGATGAGAAGGCTCACTGGATACCACTCGTTTCCGCTTCTCTTACCGGAGAAAATACTGAACAAGTTTTCCTGATAGCCGCAAATGATGGTCAGTTGCTTGCGAGTTGGCGGGGCTGGGCGGAAGCAATGGGTGGTAATGCAATCAATATTTTCAAAACAATTGAAAATATGCTTGTTGAAAATATCGCTTCCAGTGAAGGTCTTCAAGTAAATCTCTTCAATTTAAGCAGACTTGATGCATCAAAACATTTTGACGACCTCATCGAACAAATTGTGGAGCATCCTCTATGGGATCAGTGCCAGAGAGAGGATTTATTAAATGAAGATGGTGAGCTTAAGTGCCCCATTGAAATTAACAGGCAGCTACTAAGAAATACAAACGGAAATTCATTGTTTCGTTGTCGTATTATCGCCCTCCTTAAACTGGCCAGTGCAAATCGGATGCATTTACCGATCAGAGATCTTTTACTTCTGTGTGTAAACATTATTCTAGGAGACCGTAAGCAGAATAGAATTTTACTTACATGTACTACAGCTAAGAATAGAGCTAACCGCGACGAATTCAGATTTACAAATCCCTACGCCAATGTATTTGGAGCAAATCTAAAACCAAGGCATAGACTTCAATACCAGATTTTCACCGTTCTAGAGTCTTTTGGGATAGGACGAGAAACCGATAACAAGTTTGACAATTTACTGATTTATGGAAAGTACGATGGGGCAGGAAAATACAAAGATTTTGTTGCAAGTGATCAATATTATGGTGCGCGGGCTTACGAAAACTTTCTGACGGATTATCTTGAGGGCGAACGCAGTAAAACAGATGAGTTTATGCAGGCTCTTTCAAGGCAACGACAACGACTTTTTTTCTCATTACCCGGTGGACATGGATTAGACCACTGGAATTTAACTGTTTACCGATCCTCCGGTGACTTTCTGGCATTTACTGAAAGCTTGCGCAACAACTCGGAAATAACTTCAACGTCAGAAATACTTGTTCGAGGACTCAATAGAACGTTTTGCGGGATGATGATGGATGATAGCACCGTTCTCCATTTAGCTTCATCTGGTGGGGACGGGAGAGGAAGAATTGCCTCCATCCTTTGTCATGACGTGCCGGTTAATAAGTCTAGAAGAGATCCATATCTGAAATTTGCTATTTCTAATGATGACTCCGTACCCAGTATTAGAATCATTGATCCAGCGGATAAAGATTCAGAGTATCTTGACAGCCTGGATCTACAACTAACACATTTCGAATATTTAGTACGGGTGGCAAATGGAAGTCTACCTGCTAGTTTCTCAAGGCAATGCCATGAAGACTTTCTTGATTTTAAATTACGCCTGATAAAAAGACTCGATGACGTATTTGGTCGGGATGCTTCAGCTGATGAAGTTAATCTGGAAGCCATTACGGTTGATGAGAGAGGGCGTGCACAATCAGAGGACATAAGAATTAGGATATCTGCACAATGAATAGACTCGATCCTCCATCCAGATTCACAAAAGACGTTAACATTTGGATCGATGAAGCAATCTGGGGTCACAGATTTTATAACGATCAGACTCCGTGGTTAGTCCTTCTGGAATTTTTATCCATTTTTGTTTCCCGACAAACAACAGGTCACGCATTAAATGAGAATAATCAAACCGGTTCTCACGAGCAGTTTTCATATTCTATTCCACGATTAATTCCACTAAGAGAACTCATCTTTAATAATCCACACTTGCAATATATTGAAAGCGTTGGCCGTTCAGATACGGAAATGTGGAATTCCTGGCTAAAACAATTCAATGATGATTATGATTTTAGTTTTCTTAAAGAGAAGTTCGTTTCGTTTTCCAGGCTTGCACGCATAGTTGAGTTTTATCAAACCACTTCAGTGGAACCTCATCGCCAGCGTCGCTGGAGTTCGAAGTTTATTTTTCCTTATGGATCGAATTGTCTTTATGCAGACTTGCCAACAAATATAAACGGAAGTCCAGATAGGAGGTTCTTTGCGCGTGGAGGCGAATTACTATATTTAATGCTGAACCGTAGTGGATCGGGTCCGGAGATTTCAAATAAGATATCGAGCATATTACTCAGTGATGATAAATCATGGAACAATGTCATTAATGCTCTATTGCCACCGGATTATGATAGATCTTCGAATTCCGTAACCAACCGTATTGGTTATCTTCCTTTTGAAACAAGACCAGAATATAGCGAGCTGGCTAGTACCTGGTTACAATTACTTGATTTAGATGTCCCTGGTGAAGCGTTGTTAGATCCTTTGATGAGACTATCATCATTGCACATGCTCCTTTATATGCTCCGCCGTTCAAATGAAGAGATTGGTAGTGATTCGGAACCTAAAATCGTACTTGAAATCGCATCGCCTAAAAGGACGTCGATATTCGAGCTATCCAAAGAAAATTTTTCAGCTAACAGGGTTCTATCATCACGAGCGGTTAGGGCTTACGCTGAATCGGCTCTAAACGCTCCTGAATGGTTTAGCGTTCACTCTGCTGTATCTCCTCCGGAAGCAGCGAGGCTCTTCTTAACTGAACGTTTTTTTTGGAATCCTGATGATGGAGCTCCTTCTGGGGACCCTGAGACGATATTCAACTCTCTTCGATCTTATGCTGACAAGAGACATCAGCAACATGTAGCAAAAGTTCATTCTGAGTGGTCAAGACAGATCGGATTGTCCGTATCACGACGCGGAGCTGGCACCTGGTATTCTCCTGACGACTTACTGTTGAAGGCATTAGTTATGTGCATTGTAACTGATGGCCGCGAGGAGTATCACCGTTTTCTGTCCAAACTATATGAGAGATTCCGACTTATCGTGGGTGTAGCGGAAGCAGAAAAAGCTTTTGGCCATCTGCCATCCGATCAAAATGCTTTTATGCAGAATACCCAGAGGTTAGAGCAACGGCTACGAACACTCGGATTACTCCGAAGGCTATCGGATGATTGTGCCTATGTAGAAAATCCATTTGGGGGACGCTCATGAACAGAAATAATTTAATTTCTGCTGTTGCCCTGTCCTATATAAGTGAGCAGCTTTCAAGGGATGCGGAAGGAACAGTTAGATTTTGCATGGTTGGACTGGAGGATTCGCTAGTAACGGCTATTGCTGAAGCAGCTAATAATAATCAACAATTAGCTAGTTTGATTGAAATTAAAGTATCTGAGGTATTTGACCGTAATTCTACGTTACCAGCTGAGTTACTAAGTAATGAATCTATTACTCATTGGAGACACTGCAAATTACCTGACGGGAAACGAGGTGTACTATTTGCAGCTTCACAAGAGGAGTTACAGCGCAATGATAAGAGTGTAGAGAAAATTACCAAAATCGAAACTGACACCCTTCGTTCAGAATATGATTCCTGGATTGAAAAATCAGGTATTACAAGCCAAATACTTAATGACCGTAAAAGAGCACATTTAAAAACGGCCCTCATTTCGGCTAATGAAACACATGCAGCAAGAACGATTGAAACGTATGCTGATTTTGTCCTATCTATTTCAATCGGGATATTAGATCAGGGACTTCCTTTACAAAAAGCCGTTGACAATGCGCTTCCTAGCTTGAAGTTGCCCCGCAACTCTGGTTACTTTGATCGTATCTCAGATGCAAAACGAGACCATTTAATAGAATGGAACAAAATATTTAGGAGATTGCACACTCGAATCCGTCCGCTTCTTGTCCATGAAAACGAAAAAGGGGAAGCAATTTCTGATCAGCTATCAAAGAATTTTGAAGAAATAAAGGACCGGTTTAGTCCAGATGAACAACAAATTATTAGCGATTTCATCGCAGCTGATTTAACCCCTGATGAGTGGCTTGATACCCAACAAAATTTGGTTGCTCTAGATTGGCTTTCAATCTCCGATCTATTTGATGGTGTTACGCGAACACAAGCCTTGCCTCTGGGTGATAAAACGAAACAGTTTTTTGAAGACGAATTTGATGATCCTTTGCAAGCAGAGGAAATTGATCTTCTTTCTGCTACATTTCCGAAAATTCCTTCAGATGATCTTCAGGAGTTTTACGAATCCTATCGTGAACATTTAAGTCGGGATAAAAACCTTTCAAGCTCGTGGGAAAAATATATATACCGCAATCCCCAGACCTATTCGAATTTCCTCACTGGTCTGATAGATACCACTCATCGGTTACGTGAAAAAAACCGGGATGTCAAACTTAGTGCTCCGACCTTAAAACTTAGTATCCCAAATAGTGAAAAAAAGAGTTTTTGGAAAGGAAAGAATCCAAAAGTAGCACGGTATTTTGCATTTAGATATCACGGGTTATCTAACTTATTAGCTCCCAATATCGAACTGGACTTTGGGAAACTTGATCAGTTTTACTTTCCCGAAATTAGCGATGAAGGATTGGCAAAAGTCACTTCAGGTTCTAAAGATGCTCGCACCCTAAAGTTCGAAGCTGTACTAGATCCTGATGGTATTGCCTCTAAACTGGTTTTTTATTGGGAAATGCCAGTAGATGCTATAGCAACCGCGCTTCCTGACGATCTAATTAGCCTGGCAAATAACAATGATGAATCCGGTTTGCTCGCGACCGCTGACATTACCAGACAAACTGTAAGCACAAAAGGAAACGTGCAAAGAATTTCTCTTGAGGACATAAATACTATTAGAGATGTCAATAACAGTAACGATGGTAGACTGGTTGCTCCTAACCGGGAAAGTGGCAATCGGGCGGAAACGATAATAAATGAAATTAACGCACTTAATGCTTGGCTTTCAAAGCAGCAAGTAGACTCCATTGTCGCAGCCTTTGATACATTTCGAATGCAATATACTACTGCGATACGTAGTTGGATATCAGAAGATGGCATTGGCTCGGAATCGCTAGTAACGCAAGCTGAAACATTTGGTGAATTACTAAATAAGCTACTTTCAGAAGCTAATAAAGACATGGCCCGTGAAAGGCTGTGGAAAGAATTATTTAGAATCGGCGTGGCGGACATAGGTGCTGGTTCACCAGCCTCGATTATTACACCTTGGCATCCACTCAGGCTCGCTGAGATCAGTGTCAAAGCGCATCAATGTAGTAGCCTGTTAAAACAAGTGTTGCAAGCAGATGAATCAGCTATTGAACGCGCAGATTTACTATTTGGTCAGGTTCAGCTGGAACTGTCAGAAGATTACTATCCGGAGGTCTGTCTTGGATTTTGTAATGAGCAATCCATACTCCTATCATCTGCTGATACGGTTTTTGATTATACGCTCTGTGAATCGCCTGTAACGGGTGTTGATAATAATGGTAATACTAGTCTTGATGTAGATCCGGATATTGCCGCCAAAGCATTTGGAAAAGTTGGCGAGCAGTATTTAAATCTACTCCCTCACGAGAGGAGTAATTTTTCTCTGGTTCTCTATAACGCTGAGTCAAAAGCTCTTCCCGGAGCGCTCGCGTCCGAATTATCGAGTAAAGTAGAAAAAGAAAACGAACTACAGTGTGATCTATTGTTGACGCACTCACGACCAAAGCAAATGCGTAGGATCTATGAACAACAAAATGTTGCCGTAAGTGAAGAATCCGGATCGGTTATGGCGAGTGAAGCAGCCAGAAACTTCCTGTCACGTCTCAGGGTTGGCTTTCTGGATGCGGCTCTAGTTGAAAATCAGGATGAAACCGCGAGACTTACTGATATCGTAGCTTTACAGGATGTAGTATCCAGAAACGCAAAACTTGTATGGAAACCTGCGCCGGGTGATAGATCTCCCACTTTTCTTGAAAATACTCCGGTACGCTGGTCAAGAAGGCGTCCCGTAGGGCCTGCTGACACATCCACATCCGTTTATTTAGCAGCACCATCACAACCAAGAGCGGGACAGCTTTATCTCAACGCTCTTCATTCTTATCTATATGGTGACAATGCGTTGTCTGGTGATGTCATACCAGCTCGTGAAGTTAACTTCAGAGATGGGGAAGTAGCCAATATATTCGATGAGACCCATAAAATTGGTGAATGGGTTGTTAATTTTGATGAGTTGGTAGATCGTCGTTTACTTAGTAACAATGATATTCATGTTATACGTCATATTCATGAACGAACGATTAATCGAAACATTATTGTCTCCACTACATCACAGCCTCGCTTACTTCGTGCATTGCTAAATGAAAGGTTAAATCGGCTCGATCCAGATATACTAGGTTCAGATCCTGATACAGTCTTAAATGACTTAATAAATCGTGCGAACAAATTATCAGGTCAGGTAGTAATGCGTGCAGCCAGATATGGTCATTACGCAAATGAATTACTCGGCATAGTCCTGTCTATGCGAGAAATAGAAAATAGTTTAGGCGACTCAGAATTTCCTACTGGCTGGTACTTTCTTGACGATTTTGCTTCCTGGTTTGGTCAAAAAGAAGAGCAGATTGCCGACATAATGGCTATATCGCCGAAAATTATCGATGGCGAACACTGTTTGTTAGTGTGTGTTTCAGAAGCTAAGTATGTCACATCAAATGGATATAAATCACATGCTAAGAAGTCTGCTAAACAACTTGAAGAAACAGTTGCCCGTATTAGCCGAGCTTTAGATCCTGACCGAAACAGAATAGACAGAGATATTTGGTTACATCGTTTGGGTGATTTTATGCTTGAAGGCATGGAGCCATTCAGTTCACATGTTACTGGAGGATGGGATCTTCATCGTTGGTCTGATGAAGTTAGACAGGATAACGTACAGATAAGAGTTTCCGGATTTTCGCATGTGTTTGTGCATGATGATTTGGAATACGTTGATGCTGGTGACTATGTTCCATTGAAAGGTATGGAACATTGCCAACAAAAAGTATTTGATAAACCGCGAGTAGCAGCTGCATTTCGTGCTTTAGTACAAGGCACAAATGGAGAATCAAATTCAAGTAAAGATCCTGTTGTTCACTTGTCTTCCAAAATCAATGTGGCGCATGAAAATCAGAAAACAGATTTAAAAACCCAAAGTGATGATGTCAAATCAAATACTAATCCTGAAGTAGTAGAGTCCAATTCAGGGCAAACCGAAGTTAGTGAGGATTTAGGCAATAATACAACCACTACCAGCGCCCAGGGTGACCCCGAAACTCCTGAAGAATCTACTGAAGTCAACATTTCTAACCATCAATGGCCTTCTGATGCAGTAGCTAACTGGGTTAATTCCGGGCGAGATTTAGATGAAAATGATCCAGAGTCGCAACAATGGCTGAAACACACTGTTAGTCAGCTTCAAAAAGCATTACGCGGTTATGACATGACCGCAGAGTTTGTTGATGCAAGGCTAACACCGAATGCTGCTCTTGTACGTTTAAGAGGGTCTGATGATTTAACCGTTCCTAAAGTCGAAAAGAAACGGCAGGAGCTTCTAACCTCACACGCTATTGATGTAATCAATGTGCTGGCCGCACCGATGGAAGTCATCATCATGGTCAAGCGCCCACGTCGTACAATTCTTGGATTGAAGGATCTATGGAAACAGCGAGAACTTCCAGAGTCCGCTCCATTCAGCAATATGAGTTTACTCTTGGGTGCATGTGAGTCTGACGGACAAATTCTTTATCTTAATGTGGGAAATGATTTTGGTGGATTTCAACATCACGGCCCTCATACGCTTATTGCTGGTGAAACTGGAAGTGGTAAAGGCGTCCTCGTTCAGTCTTTGCTTCTTGATATTTGCGCCACGAATTCACCAGAGAACGCGAGAATTCGTATGATAGACCCGAAAGCCGGTATTGATTTTCCTTGGCTTAGAAATATGCCTCATTTAGATGGCGAGCTAATTACTGATCGTGATCAGGCGGTTACTGCACTTGAAGAACTAGTGGCCGAAATGGAAAGAAGAAACCATTTACTAGCCGAAGCGGGAGTTACTAAGTTAGATCAATTTAATAAAAAAGTTCCTCCAGAAGAACGCCTGCCACGCATCTGGCTATTTCATGATGAACTGGCCGACTGGATGATGATAAGTGACTATCGTGATGCAGTAGAATTGAATGCTAATCGCTTGGGGGTCAAAGCAAGAGCGGCTGGAATTAATTTGATTCTTGTAACCCAAAGACCTGATAAAGACGCTCTTCCGATGCAGCTAAGAGCCAATCTGACCAACAGGTTGGTTTTAAAAGTTGCTGATAAACGAAACTCTATTTTGGTTCTCGATGAGCCGGGGGCTGAGCGCCTGTTAGGTCGAGGACATCTCGCTGCGAAATTATCCGGCGAAGGCAAAATAATTCTGGCTCAGGTTCCTTTCATTCATGAAGATGAAATATTTGATCTTGCAGAAAAAGTTCGATTGGCTTGGATTAACTAGGCTAGATAAATAGTTTCTTATTTTCGAGCGGTGGAGGGGTAAACTTTCCACTGTAATCAAAGAAATCAACATCTTGCTCCCTCATTTTGATTTTGATGCGCTCGACCAACAGCGGTGTATCTTTATTCCAATCGTCATAGCGCATTAGGCTAACTTTGCCTGAAGTCATGTGCGCCTTAACAAGATGAAAATTATCCAAGTCTCCATAGAGCTGCGTGGCACAACCAATATAAATTCTGAGCTCTGGCGGTAAGTCGCCCAAGTGGCGAGTATGGAAAGTGTAGCTATGGCCGTCTTCTAAGTATCCACTTTTCAGAAGGTCAAATGCCTTGTTGCACGACTCTTCGATTAGGTCAGAGTTTCCCATAGAAAACAACACTTCCCTGGCTTGCTCAATGGCATCATTGTAGCTGTTGTAGAAGGTTTTAATGTCACGCTTCAGCCCATCTGGCATTTTTGTCTGAGGCTTTCTCTTTCCGAATAAGCCCAGCGCGAAATAGACCAGTAGATCGTCTTTACGTTTGCTTTGAGCTTCTTCAAAGAGGTCATTGCCAAAATGTTCAATAAGCGCCTTATGCGCCTTGATGTGAGATCCTGCTACCCGACGAATCTGGTCTGAAAACTCAAATTCATTGTTTGCGGGAATGCGCCCAAGCTCTAGTGATGTTTCCCAAAAGTCCGTGAACAGAGCAAGATGCTTATCAATAAGATCTTTTCTGATTGAGGGTTGGCGAGATTGAATTTGTCTTTGTGTTTTTTGTTGCCAGTCACGCCGTACGTGTTGTCTTTCTAATAGGAAGTTTTGTTCTTCAATTTTATCTTTGAAAACAATGAATATGCCTTGCCCGACAGCGATAGCAGACTCATCTAGTGATGATTCAATATAAGACCTGAATTCTGACTGGGTGAAGTAACGTTGAAAAGTATTTCTGCTGGTTATTACGCCATCTTTGTAAGGAGTGAATTGCCGGATTAACGATTCTCCTGCAATCATAACTGAAACTATCAGGAGCTTATCAGCGTATTCCCAAGCCCGTTTTAGTGTTTCTAGGCGCTCATCCTTATCTTCAATGACATTGATGACAAACCCAAGATTTACGATGTCGGCATTCAATAAGTCCCCATCAAGGCAATGCACCGGGTCCCATCCTGATATATCAATACCGTGAGCTTCCAGCTCACGCATATCATCACCTTTGCCACAACCGTAATCTAAAACTGAATAGTCGCCATTAAAATAATTGTGTTTAGCCAATATCTGCATTGGTTGAGATAGTTGGTTGCGGTCTATGGCTGTTTTATGCCTCTCAATCTCAACTTCATTTGTAATGCTTACTACAATTTTATTCTTATCGCGGTTCGCTTTAGGATGAAGCCGTCCAGCTTCATCAAGGTAGTACCCTTTATTAGATATAAGCCGCTCCCAGTTCTTTTTGAAGCCTATGGATCTGGGACTTTCATACAATCCTATCTCTTCTCCTTCAGCGGTTATCTCTTTGAACAAAGAATGTAACTCAAAATCAGATTTAACAAAGGTGTCTTTCCGATGAAGAATCGGAGGGTTATCAGATTTTTCATACGAGGCTTTTCTGACGGATAGCTTTGACAAGTCGACAGTGAAGCTATGTCTTAATGCAGGGTAACCATGCGTTTCGAAATCTGGATAGTGTAAAAATGCAACTTTAAAGTCACGCTTGTAGAGCTTCAAAATATTCCAGTCTGCTGAAGGAATCTTTAGCGCGTTTGTGATTCTTTCGATTACTTTAACTATATTTTCAGGTATTGTGTTAATTGCGCTAATGTGGATATATACGGAGTCTGGTAGTTGTTTTCCAGTTTTAACTCTCATAATAAGTGCTTTGTATGAGTCAAAATCCAACTTGAATCCTCCCAAAATAAAGTTCTTATTTATATCCGTTCAAGAAGCTCTTCAATTAAACATTTTATGGACGATTAATATTTTAAAATCGCAGTCAAAATTTAGAACAATTCAAAGCTGCTCCTCGCGCTTTCTTTTTGCGCGTTTCTTGGCTTTTCGTTTTTCGAATTCTGGACTTTTCATCCCGAAATCATGGTCTAGATAGGTATCAGTTGTCAAATAGCGACTGATCCTAGTGTTAGCTAGGTTATCCACTAAAGTCGAGTTCGGAAGTTCGTATCACGCTAGGGGGATTAGGTTGCGGCTACATTTGCTAACCTATGGAACCATATATTGGCAGATTCGGCCATCTAATAGTCACAATAACAGTAGGGATCACAGTGAAAGTGTAAAAATGGTGGGCCCTCCCAGACTTGAACTGGGGACCTGCCGATTATGAGTCTCTTTTATTTATATAATCCGGTATCACACAACATCACAATATATAACTAACTTGTTGTTTCTAAAGATATTTATATACATATAGATAACTCTAAGTAATATTAAATCTTATTGTGATGTAACCCCAGTGTAACCCCGGAGAGTATGTGGAACGACAATTTAACTTCACCAAGCAGGCGATAGATGACCTGCCGCTGCCTGAGACCCGAGTTGAGTACCGGGATCTAAAACTTCCTGAGCTACGTTTACGAGTCGCGTCAACCGGAGCGAAAAGCTTCTCGGTTTACAAGCGGGTATCCGGGGGGCGTCCAGTGCGGATCACTCTGGGTAAGCATCCAGGTATGTCGCCAGTGCGAGCCAGGACAATGGCGTTGAAACAACTGGCTGATTTGTGCGATGGAGTGAACCCAAATGAGCAGCGGCGCGTTGAAGCGATGTCTGCCGTTACGCTGTCAGAGGTGTATAAAGCCTATAAGCGTTCTCGAAAGCTGAGGGTGACTACATTGAGAGGCTACGATGGGGTGATTAGAAACCACTTGAGAAAATATGCTGATAAATCGTTAAAGCTAATAGATCGCAAGGCCATTGTTGAAATTCACGCAGGTATTTCTTCCAAAGCACAGGCTGATCTGACGATGCGAGTACTGCGCGCCATATTTAATTTCGCCAAGTATGAATACTGCCATCAAGATGGCTCCTCGATTTTTCCTGAAAATCCGGTGGAGATATTGTCTCACCGCAAGCAGTGGAATAACGTCAGACGCAGGCAAACACATCTACGGCCCAGTGAGCTACCGGAATTCTACAAGAAACTGCTGGAAGTAAGAGCGGAAGAAACGCCAACAGGTAAATCCATCTGCGATGCTATGTTGTTTGCTCTCTTAACAGGGCTTCGTCGAGGGGAAATATTTGGCCTGAAATGGGCTGATGTAAACCTACGGGCAGCCATTTTCACTGTTTATGACACAAAAAACGACCTACCTTTAGAGCTACCTATAACTCAGCAAATCGATGGGTTATTTAGACAGCAGAAAGGGGGCATTCAATCGGAATACGTTTTTGCTGCGGAAAACGAATATGGTCAGGTTAGGGAGCCGAAGAAGGTAGTCGCTAAGGTCAAAATCCTCTCTGAGACCCATTGTGATTTCCATGATTTGAGACGCACATTCGCAACCACTGCAGAGCACCTAGACGTTGGTACATATAAGCTCAAGCGGTTGATGAATCACTCCACCGGACGGGATGATGTGACGGCGGGCTACACTATATTAACTGCTGAGACATTACGCCAGTCAGCTGAGAAAATTCAAAACTTCCTATTCCAGAGAATGAAAAATTCGAATATTGTGGATATTAAACGCGCAGCAAGGAAATAATGGAAATGTATGTTCCACGTTTTTTGGTAACTCAAGCTAAATATGATGCCGCTTTGCCCGCTGAGCGAAGCCGTTACAATTATGTCGTGGTTGAAGACGGGCCAATTCCTCTGCCCGCGCATATCTGCTGCATGCTTTCAAATGAGCAGGAAGGTGCCGAAAACCGCATGAGCGGGGTTAGTCGAGGCATTTTCAGAATTGCAACATCGATAAATCAGGATGGATCACGTATAATCAGTACTGAATTATGTATATCACTATTATGAAAAGGGGGAGGCATGAAACTAAACGATCAAGAAATTAGAGCCGCTCTAAAAATAAAATTACAAGGCCAATCCTCCAAGCCAAAGGCAATTATTGAAGAGTTGCAAGTATGTAATGGTAATGCCATAGCTGATGTGGTTGCACTTTACACAGAGGCTCATTGCTACGAAATAAAGGGAAGTGGAGACAAAGTAGAGCGCGTACTTACACAAGGCAGGTACTACAATTCTTCTTTTAGAAAAATTACTCTTGTAACAACTGAAAACCACTTAGAGAAAGCACTTTCTATTTGCCCGATCTTCTGGGGAATTATGGTTGCAGTCGATGATGGTGCAAACAATCTAAGACTTAGGCATGTTCGTGGAGCAAAGACAAACCCTGAGTTTTGTAAGGAATTGGCTTTATTAACTCTCTGGAAAAGCGAGATGCTCTCAATTCTCGATGAACAAAAACACAAAAGAAAACCCAGAGACTTTTTAGCTCAACTGATTTCGAGTAATAAGAAAAAAATTGAGCTAAGCAATAGCATCTGTGACTTATTGGTGAGCAGAGAACTAGAGAAGATTGTCTGTTAATAGATCTTTAACTGCATATGTTATATGTGCATTAATTGCTGGCCGAATTACAGTATTTACCCAGCACTGATCCCCCTCTCTACGACTTTTTTCATAAAAATAAGCATCACCAGGAGAATATTTTGGTCCTCGAAAAAACTCTTTGGAACAAAGTACGGCCGCTAAATCGTAGTATTGGTCTCGGCCTTTCGTCTTCAAAGAGCCTCCTCTAATAAAATAGTGCTGTCCATCGAAAGAATAAATAAATTTAGCTGTAATTCGCCCCTGCATCTGTTCCCCAGGAATATCAGCATCAGAGTAATCGGGGCTAATAGTAGTGTAGTCACCGAACACATAATCTACGGCACCCAAGCTTCTAGCGTTACCATAAATATCAATTTCAATACGATCGACATACTCTTCGCTATTTGATGAAAGAATTTCTGCGGCAGAAGCGGGAATGGATGAGCCAGCAATCACAACTTTTCGAACCTGGTAAGAAGAAGTAAAATTTCTCGTGAAATCGTCTATTTGCTTAGATATTGTTTCAGCATCTAAATTAGAGCAGATTCTACAATCGAAAATTAGGTCAACTGATTCAAAAACGGAAAAAACTGGTCTGAGCATATCCTTGATATCTTCACTAACGACCCCAAAACTCTGAAAATCTTCTGGTGTAACTCGAAAAGCCACCGTGCTCGAAGATACATGTTTCAAACCTTTCGATTGAATTACACTTTCCTGATGTTCGTTACTTCGATCAATGGAGACTACCGGTACGAGAGGTAATCCTGTGAATTGTTCCAGAAGGAATCCATACAAATGTCTACCGTCAATTTCTAAACTATCATCAAGATCATATATATCAAAATAAAACTCCTTGATGCCGCCAAGGTGCTTCTTAAACTTCTTTGCAAGTCGAGCAATGGCAGCACCAATATCTAGAGCCGAATCTCCTCCCTGCTTTTTGGGGTAATCAAAAAAAGGAGCTATCTTGATCAATATATCTTTATCCAGTTCAGCAAGAGCATGGATTTCGTTTTGTTTACTCTTTAGAAATGGCACATATTCAACTTCCATTAAAGATAATCTCCCTGACATCATATTCATTTACAATCTTGCTATAAGAAGCATAGTTTCCAAATTCTTTTCGCAACATCCCAGCAATAATGCTTCTATGTATGCCGATCTGATCTGCAAACTTATCTATTGCATCAAAACTTTTGTTGTATTTCGGTTCGCAATTTCGCCATACTCTACGCTCTACAAAAGTACTCTTGGCCAATCTGTTGGCAGAGACTTCGATTTCACTATTGGATTCCAAGTCAAAATCTTCAAGAATAGGAGTATCTAAAATATCCATATGTAAATGGAGGTGCGAAAGCTCGTGTAGTAATGTAAACCAAAAATAATCAAGGCGTGAATACCTAAGGCTTAATCCAATTACAGGTTTTTCAGAAGCAACTTTAAAGACAGCGCCATCTAGCTTCATAGAAGGCAAAGCGCGGATATAAACAAGAACGATACCGATTTCGGAAAGTATGCGAGGTAACTCGGTTAAGACATTTACATCAACGCTTAATTGGGCTATTTCTCGTAGTTTTTCTCTGCTTATACCTTCAAATCGAGGAACGGGTCTCAATATGATTTCCATTTCAGCCTGGGATTTAACTTTCGATAGCCACAGTGAAATTAACGAGGTATTGGCAGTGTTGGCCTTCCTATATAAGGCTGAGCCTTGTTCCGCATGTATATCTCGGAAGTAACTGACCAAAGACGATGTATCCTCTTTAGAAGATATCCATCCGCGTTTTACCAATTCTGATTTGGGAAGAGATTTGAAACGCTCTTTATATACCTTATAGCTTTTATAAAGGTCGGCTGCCGTAGAGACTGAGGTATCCCCAATAACTGAAAAATCACGCCAATCGTTAAGGGTGTCATTTTCATTCTTGTTACTCATGCAACCCCCAATAATTTGTTGGCTTCAAGCTGAGGTAGCTCAAAATACAGCAATGTGTCCTTGTTTCTGTTCTCGATATTCACCATTTTTAATTTTGAATAATAACCGCTCGCTTGGGGTAAAGAGTGCAAAGAAAAACCTGGTGAGAGGCCTAGTTTATTAACGGAGAAGCTAAGTGCTGTTTTAAGAAGAGCCGACCCTACTCCCAAATATTTTCGTTCCCTCACTAAACAACTTCTGTTCCAAGGGGCTACTGCTAAAAATTCTACATAAAATATATTTGAATTCCCTAGAGCACTGTCCTTGGGATGATAAATCAAGCACGCCGCTTGAGGCTCGCTACCAGCATATAAGTAGAACCACTCATATTCATCTCCAGTAGTGCCAACTGATTTTTTAAACCAATTCCAATGGTGGTCTTCCGTTTGAACGCTAGCTAAAACTTCTTCTAATTTACTATCATCGAAATTTTGCTGTTCTATATATTCAAAAAGTTCGAGATTCGAACGCCCCCACCGTTCATCACACTCAAGGGATGAGGCTATATCCCAGCCATGATATACCTTGTAGGGGCTTGTGCCTCCTTTGGTAAGCGTCAAAGCCCCTTCATCTATGACCGCCGTATCCGATTTGATTCGCCCGTCTTTTATTAATTGTTTTACGTCATCCAAAGTCACGATTACCCTTTTCCTCCATAAGCTGGGAACTAAAGTGAAGTGTGCGGTGATCATAATTCTACACTAAATGTCGAAAAACGCATAAAATCGAGAATCCACCTCGTTCGATAGAGCCGAAAACCGCACGAATGCGTTTTCAGTTATCAAATAGCTTTGATAAATCCTCTATCTCTGGCGGTATTGTGCCGGAATCCGCATTCGTGCGATTTTCGACATCAAAATAGCGGGCTAGATCGCCCGCCTTACTTTTCCTGCTGTCGTTATCTGAATTGAGTATTCTGCTGATTTGTTCAGCCTCATCATTGAGTGAACGCTCCATCTCCAGTTGCTCTCTGTAAGCACGCCAGGCGGCTACATCCATGTCGCCGACTCTTTCACTTGGTTTCATGGATTACTCCTCCTCGGTAGTTAAAAAGTGCTTGGTTGCCAATAGGAACTGGTCATCAGTAATTTTGTCTTGCTCCTTAGCGGCCACTAGGAAATTATAGAGTTGGTCAGGGTCAAGACTGCTTGTAACTGCCGTTACCAGCGAGGCCATTGCCAGAGTGTGATCGCTAAAGGCTGGTTTGCTATTCTCACCGTTACCAAGCTCATAGACAGCCTCACATAACAACGGAAAGGGAATTTCGCCAATGTCCTCAGCCGCTATGCGAACTGCGTATAAATCTTCGGGGATTCCACCATAGGCGTCTTTAACTTCAGCGTCCTTCTGAAAGGCGATGACAGACATTCGGCTTGAATGAGCCAGTGCCTTAAAATCATCGTCATAATTTGCCCCACTATAAATGGACGCCTGGATTTTACAGCCAAGCTTTTCCTGTAATTGCATTACTCGATTTTTAACTTCATCAATTTGATCTCTGCTCATAATGGTGTGCTCCGATTTTAAACTTTTGGTGAACGAGAATGTCGTTGAGTATTTGCCTCAGCCATACTGCTGTTTGTTTGTTCTGGCTCCTGGTTATCGAATTTGTTCTGGAATTTCGCCTCTGCCGAAAAAGTGTTTTTCGGAATAGATTTTTGATCGCCTGCCAGTCCTTGTGATGGCTGTAGGGCATACTTGGCCAACTCTTGCGTAGTCGGTTTGTAACCTTCTACTTGAATGCCCATAGTCTGACCCTGTATCCATACTGCACGGCGGTATTCCTCCGATCCAAACGCTCGGATTTCTTTCCATTCTCCAGCATCTTTTTTCTGTTTAGCCAATTCTAATTCTGCCGCTAATGCCCATGAGTTGATTGTCTGGCTATGGATTGATTTCCCTGTATCTCGGAAAGCCTCTTGACCCTCACTCTTGCCTTTTGTCCAGCGATATACGCCTTGGCTATCTTGCTGAAACATGTCAATTACAGCGCCCTTTTGAGGGTCTATGTTTGCAGGTTTCCAGCGTGCACTATCAACATCAGTGGCCTTTTGCTTTTGCTGAAAGTCAGCACTTTTATGGGCCAGAATCCGGGCCTCTTCTGCTGCGTCGAGTGAGGCCGCTAGACCGCTAATTTGTGCAGCAGCCTTAGTTGTTTGCGCCGTATTTTTTGTTGCTTGTGTTGGTGTGTTTTGCATCGTATTTTTCCTCGCGTCATCAATCGAGATGACGTTGTTGTAAGCGATAATCGCTTGGTTAATTTGCCACTCATCTGATAAGTGGCCCTTTCCTCGTCTGGCCAATAATGTACCGTGAGGCCCGACGTGAACCTGTGGAATGCGAGACAATTTCCTGTCTTCATTTGAGCGGTGATAAATGCGCTCACTCATTCCTAATTTTCTAAATTCAGAGTTAACGCAGCGTTGCCAATAGGCCCTGCAGAACTTAACTTGTTTCTTTCCCACCATATGCCCCATTTTCCTTAAATCTGTATCACTTAACTCAAGTAAGGATTTGGTTTTAAGTTGGCCGTTTTGCATTACCTTGGTCGTGCAATAAATGTGAGCGTGAACGTTCCTGTGATCACCTTCCCTGCCAGGAGAATGTATTGCTATGTCAACAGCAACGCCGTACCGGCGTACAAGCATATTTGCGTATTGTTCGAGTATTTTTTTATGGTTTTCACGCCCCAATTCGTGTGGTAAGGCGACTTGAAATTCACGAGCTACACGAGAGTTTTTTCTAGTGTTTGATAGCTCACTCATGTTCCAAAGTTCTTCTCTGGTTAAATCGAAATTGTTAAACAGCATTGTTTCTACAATGCCGCTTTTATTGGTGTAATCGTGCACCTGACCTGTGCGTTGATCTGTGATCTTTTCACCTGCCCTGTAGGCAGATCCTGCCGTTGCAGATTGGCCTTTTGAGCGCGACACAGGAATGGTTTTTAGATAGAAAATTGCCATCGAATAAACCACCTCCCATCAGTCAATTAGGCTTAAATGTTTTTATAAAAAATCGACATCAGTTGATTTTCAGTTTTGTGTTTTTGGGGTGCAGGGGATTCCCCTGCCGCAAGGAGAAGTGGAACACTTCTCGTAATTGCGCTCTTCATCGGCAGAGGGCCTTAGTCCGTGCCATCCCTAACCAACGTGCAATACTCGCTAACGTGCGCCCCTACATGCACTTGAACTGCGCAATAGCTTTTAACTGATGTCGCCTGCAATTAAGACTAAGGTATGTCAACTACCCAATCAGCAAAAAAGTTCCGAAAAGTACACTTTTTCCTTTCGATCTTTTGCCTTCACTGAAAGAATTAAGTGGATGAAATATTTGGAGGAATACCGATGGCGAGACTCAAACCAAGCGACGATAAAAAATTGCGGGCGTTAGCATCGATTGATTCTAAAGTTGCTGAGCAACTTAAAAAGCACGATCAATTGACTGCACAACTCTCCGATTTTTTACATCAACAAAAAGCACAAAGTCGTAAAAACAGAAATAGAGAACTAATGATTATTGGATCTTGTATTTGGGCAGAAGCAGAAATCAATGAACGCTTCAAGGCTGGTCTGACTGAATTACTTAACCGACACGCAACTCGACAAACCGACCGAAAATTTTTGGCTTCACGTAGCTGGGAGATTATAGAAAATGAAGATATTGAAAACGCTAGCGTATGTACTTCTCCCGCTACTCCTGAGTGATGGGGTTTTCGCTCAAACAACATCAATAACAGACGTTGCCGCTGACGACAAAAGCGTAGAGTACTTACGTTATATTTTCGGCAGTACGGTTGATATTATTACCGGTGGAACTGGCCCTTCCAGTCCAGATTCAATTTTGGGTGCAATGTCTCTGATTTTGAATACTGGAATGCTTGTATTTACCGGGCTGATTGTTAGTTACATTTTTCTAACGGGCCTCCTGAACTCGGCTCACGAAGGCGTACCACTTGGCAAACTTTACAATAGTATGTGGGTGCCAATTAGAGTGGTAATTGCCTTGTCATTCGTGATGCCGTTTGCAGGCGGATACTCGGTAATGCAAATTGGCGTTTTATGGTTAGCGGGTCACGGAATTGGGCTGGCGAATACTACCTGGAATGCCGCGCTCGATCATATGTCTGGAACGGGTACTTTATACCCTGCGCAAATCAGTGTGAATTATGAAAGTACCGCGATGCAGGTGCTCAATTCGCGTGTATGTATGCACGGCATCAACACCGCGGACAGACACGTTAATGTCGTGGATGAACCCATTGAAATTGTTGAAGGTGTATCATCGACCGATTTGCGTACACCTGGTGTGGCATCGTCGATTGAAATTGCCCCTCAGCATATCGTGATGCAGAGGTACAATAGTTATTACAACCTTGTCAGTGCGGCAGGCGCATATACTGCAGCCTGGCTGTCGGATTTTTCAGCCGGAGTACCTCGCTACTATGGTTCAAATCCCTGCGGTTCGGTCAAGTTAGAATTTGCTGAAATCGACGAAGGCACCGCTATTGACTCAGCAGTGGTAAATTTTCAAACCAAGGTCGTCGGTATCTATGCCGATCTTGATGCGGATCTTGACCCTCTGGCTCGTCAAATAGTGCAAAAAGCCGTTGATGACTCTGCCCCTGATCCTGACCCGCTCGCGTATAACGACGCAGTTAAACAATTTAAGTTTGAGTATGAAAAAGCCGTCAATGAGGCAATGTCAGAAATTGCGACTCTGCGAATCAATAAGTGGGCAAACGGCAATCCTGATGTCGCGGGTACTACAGTCGGTGCACGAGATGCTGGCTGGATAACAGTTGGTGCTTGGTATTGGGATTTTCAGCGTATCAACGCTGAAACACAAAAAATGACCTCGGTAAAAGCCGAGTTGGCAGGCCCAACGTCAGATGCTATTGAGCATGATGATTATTCAATGTTTATCGATGCTTTGAGTGGCTACCGACAAAATATGCTTGTCACAAACAGCAACGGTGCCACTGTTAACGCGATGGAACGATCCAGCTATGCTGAAAATAATGATAGCCTGAATTTCGTTATGAATCGCACCGAGAGCGTTCTCAACTTCGCGCTGTCCGAACCTGACCCGATTACCGGTATGGCTAATGTTGGTCACATGATCATCGGCTCATTTGAAGTCGCATTAGCAGGGGCATTTTTAACTGATCTGGCGGCCTGTGTGGCTGACGATACGAGTGAGGCTGTGGGCGGTTTGATAGGCGGCGCAGCTCGGCCTGTGACCAGTTCACTCTGCAGAATTACTAATAAGACCCTTTGGTCTCTCGTCGGCGCGGGAATGCTATTGATCCCCATTGCTTTAATGCTCGCATTCTATATTCCAGCAACACCGATGATTCTTTGGATCATGGGGGTAGCAGGGTGGTTTGTATTACTTATTGAGGCAGTGATAGCGGCTCCGGTTTGGGCTGCCAGTCATGTTTTTCCGGAAGGTAATGGGTTTGTTGGCGAAAGGGCCAAAGCAGGTTACATGGTTGCCCTGAGTCTTTTTCTGAGGCCAACCCTAGCGATCTTTGGATTCATTGCAGGCATGTTGCTGGTTATTGTAATGGCCAAGGTACTGATGCTCATCTTTTTACCGGCGATGTCTGGAATGCTTGCAGATTCATTAAGTGGAGTGGTCACGCTTTTTGCCATGCTGGCCATTTTTACAACAGTCCTCATGCAGATTGCGCACCGGTCGTTTGGCCTTATTCATGAGATCCCTGATAAAGTCTTGCGCTATATAGGCGGTGGTCAAGAGAATCTGGGCGAAGCCAGCCAAGAACAGCAAGGGCGATCCATATTTGTTGGCGGCGCTGCAAAAGTCGTGAGCGGTGCTGGTCACTCTATGCGTGATAAGACTCGTAGCGGAGCGAAAAACATGTTTGACGCTGCTGGAGGCGGATTAAAAAATGCTGCCGGAGCGGCTAAAGCGGGCATGTCAAAAATGAGTAAGATGTTAAGTCCAAAATGATCATGCCCAGGTTAACCAGCCAATGACAGTTAACCGGTTAGAAAACTCAGCGATAGGTTCCAGTAGCCATACTGGAATCGCGCTGTTGATCCAATAAGCTAACACCCCTACAGAAAAAAGCGCTGGATGCCCCATTATCCCGGCGATTCCTTGTAATAGAAAAATGCCAACACAACTATTCCATGGCAAGTAGATGTTTGTCCAAGCATGAACCTTGCGGCGCATGGGTGGCACGAGGCATGTCATTAGAACGAACAGCCCAAACAACCACAATAGGCCGCAGCCTACGCCAAGCCCAAGAGACTCCCAGACTTGGCTGCCCCAGTCATCACTGGCAAGTCGTTCAGCCCATTTAAGGGTTTCACGTTGGTTCATCAGTAGATCACTCATGAAATCTTTCCTTCTTTAATTTTTCCGCCCATGACCGAGAAATCCACGCAGTGTGCCCAAAAATAAACATCAGAAATAGCCCCCCTGGGAAGCTGATGTTATTGATCTCAGGAATAAAAACCGCACAAAGTAAAAGTAGCAATGTAATAAAAGCGCAGTTTTGCAACGCGTGAACAACCACAGATTTCTTAAAATTGTCCAAGTATTCGGCTTTTCTGGATACTCCCTGGCGATCGAGTCTTTCACAGAAAAGAGCATAGCTATATCGATTTGAAATGCTCATGCGCTTTGCTCCACTATGAATTCTTTAATCAGTCCGAAATAATGAAATACTTGTATAAATTCCGCTAACGTTAATGTGACATTTGTACAACAACCGCCTGAACTGATGCTTAATAAACCTCCTTCATAATCACATATTTCAGCGTGCGTTAGTTCTGCGTGATGAAGTGGCGCGCTTAAGGATGTTTGACGACCATATATTCGAATCAACCAATGATCTACATCGAGAATGATTTGCTCGTCTTGGGTGTTACAACGCTGTACTGAATAAACTGTCATATAGTAAATCTCCATTGAAATTAGCGGGGCGCAAAGCCCTTTAAAGCCAGTGCATCCTGTAGGTGTGAAGCTGCATCTCTGATCTGATATGCCTCTTCTTCATCGACAGCATTGCTTCGGTAATCTGAAAAGCAGGCTCGCTTTAGAAACTGCGCCAGAGCCATTGCCTCGGTATTTGTTAGCTCAAGTTGAATAACCATATCGACCTCCATTTATTGTTTGACTCTTGAACGTACTGGGATTTTTAGGTGCGTCAAATTGGCTGGAAATCCAGCTCTGGTTCGTCTTCAAGTGGCGCTTCGGCGGTTTCGGTCTGAGCCAGATCTAAAATTCTTTCTCTATTGAGCATCCCCCAGTTGGCTACTTTGTAAAAACCGTGGCGGCGACCATCGACCCTTTCAATTACCATAAAATATTCGCGATGCAGGCGGCCAAACATTGCATGAATTGAGCGTTCTGGTATGCCTGTATCGTCCATCAGCTTTTTCAAGTCTGGCCTTTCGATCTTTTCAAGAGCAATCACCAGGGATAGGACTCTTGTAAAACTGCGGGCTGGAATTTCCTTTTCATTTGAGGGTTTCATATTGTCTTTAGTCATAACATTTTCCCTTTTGAGTGACTGGGTGCGGGACTATTCCCACTTAATTTTTTTTTTTCAAAAACGTTTCCTTTTTGGGTAAGGCAAACGAGGACACGGCAGTTTGCTGCGCCTAGTGGATTATCTTGGATAATCATGGATGGCATCCTTCAACTGCTCCCAAGCCTTTGTCATCCGTGAGGTTGACGTTACCTGTGCGTGACCGTTTTCGGGGGGATTCGTGACTGATATCGTGGGAGGCGTGACCGTTATCGTGGGTTGGTCGGGTGATTAAGAATTTGCCCTTTGCGTATTCGGTTACCGTCCACTGAATCGCCATCAGTTCAGCTAGGCTAGCTTTGGCACGTTGACGGCGTTTCCGCATTGTTGATGCGCTTGCCATATCGGGCCAAATATAGGAGCAAAGCGTGTCAAGCTCCACGCGTCGTGTTTTCCCTGGATCAATCCAGCCGCAAAGGCGTTGATGCATGAGCCTGGCCGCATCACTTTTTAGTGAGCGCACTTCCCACATGTTGATGCGCACATGCTGGTTTCCACCCATAATTGCTTGTGCGATCATAGGATTCAGCGCAACAAACAATTTGCCTGCCGTATCATCGCTGGCGTATTCGGCAAGCAGTCTGAAACCTCGGCGCTTACCATCAGAAAGAGCGATAATAGAAACCTTCCAAAGGCGTTCTATGCAGTCGCGTATTGATAAAGTGTCGTCAATGTTGGCTTTGCCAATTTCCCTGGCAAGGGATCGGTAGCTCCCTTTAACTACCATTGCATTTTGCTGCATGGCTTCCCATTTGGGTTCCATCAACAAACGTAGTTGCAATCCGGTGTCAGTTACGGGCTCAGGGGAAAGAACCAAGCCCGCTGGGCCAGCCATCGCCACCAAGCCTTGCAGAACTCGGAGATCATCAACCCCCAAAGGTTCAGGGCCACTAAATTCAATTCGCTGACCTTTGCCAAACTCATAGATAACGTCCAGCTTGCCGTTTTTTCGTCCGCCGCACTTTTTTAGGCTACGGAACAGACCTGGGGCTAAGCAATGCGCGGGGTCGTGCCGTGCGTGTGTAAGATCAAATTTCGTCACGGCGAGCCCCTCTGTTTTTGCTAGGCTCCAGTACTGCGGGTGTTAGTACACCGCCTTCATTTCGACGAAACCAACGTTCTTTAAACGGTGCGCCGTAGTTGGCTTTGCTCACCCCAAACCGCACGAAGTAGCCACGCTGTGACTGGTCAACCCCGTAATTTTCGGCTTCTGCCTGACTCATGCAGGTGAGATAGGATTGCCAACGAATGTTATCAACCAACACGCTCGACCCTCTGCTGGCCTGTTGCTGGTCACCAGTGCCAGATATGGCAACGCTTTTATTGGTGTGATGGAGAAATACCACGGAGCAACCGGTTTGAGCCGCGATATATTCCATGCGGCTGATCACTTGACTCATAGGGCCGCTGGAATTCTCTTCCTCGATATGGAATCGCCGAAGCGTATCCAGCACCATCAGGCGACGACCTTCTGCAAGTTGCTGTAGTTGATCCAGGAGTCCTTTGCTCATTATGTCGAGGCAATGGCCGATCCAGGGGCGAATCAACAATCTATCTGCCACGATCTGTTGCAGCTCTGCAGACATGTGTTTGCCTAATGCGTGGAGACGATGATGGATTGCTATTGGCGGATCTTCTGCGGGGAGATATGCAACATTGCCAGTAGTGATTTCACCGATGTCCAGCAAATCAGTACCGCCAGCAACTTGTGCGGCCAATTGCAGGGCCAGCATGGATTTCCCTGCACCTCCTGGTGAAACCAGCGACCCCACCGTTCCTGCGACCATGTTGGGCATTACGTAGTCGAGTTGAGGGGGCTCTACCTCAAAAGCGTGACGGATATTGATGTAGTCGGAATGGTTCATATTTCCTCCCCGCTTTCCCGTCTTTCCGCAAGCCAGGTATGGAGAGCTGATTCAGGAAACAGTCTGCGACGACCAATCTTGACGGATGGCGGCATAGGTTCGCCCCGACACATTCGGTTTCTGAGGCCGCCAGTTGACATACAAAGCAAGGATGCCGCCTGCTCGTAAGTTAAATATCGTTCGGTGTTTGTTTGAGTATTCATCGTTACCCCGCGTGAAGACTGATTACGAGATATGATGATTAATGATTTGTTTTATCGCAGGGCACTGCTAAAATACCTTTTAATATAGTTAAAAGAGTACTTTTAATGAGAGCCCAGGGCAAAGGAGTATCTGAATTTCCCGCCAATCCGCTACGCGCCCGGATTCTGGCCAGGGAGTTCGAGCGGAAGTGTCTGGAGGCGCGACCGCCTTTATCTGAAGGAAAATACAACCGTCACGACCATATAAATAAATACACATCCACTTTCAAAGACGCTAAAAAACGATTTGATGTCCCACGTAATCCGTTTTTTAATTGGCGAAAGGGTAAAGCTTTGCCCAGTAGTACCACGACAGATTTGATGGGTGGTCTATTTGGGGAGGACTTAACGGGGAAATGGCGAAGTCGTGGAGTCGATTCTCCAGAACAAACGTTTCTGTGCGCATTGGATTTGATAAGCCGTAACAATCAGCCAAATTGTTCGGAAGTGCTGAAAGAGGCTGACGAAATTTTAGGCGCGGTTAGCTCCGCTGTATGTGCCCTCATTCCAAGAATTCCGAACCTGGAGAGGCCAAAGTTCACTTCCTACCGAGGTAGCAAGTCACTGGCTTCATCAGTAAATCGCAAATCCAGCCGTTATGTAGAGTGGTCGAAAAAGCGGCCTGTGGCTTATCCATTCATTGCAGAACGAATCAATCCCTATGATTCGGTCAGCCCTCTTTGTGCGTCATTGATGTACTTGGTTAAACCCAACAATCAAACGCATCTGCCGTATGGTCTCGCACAAGCGCTACTATTGGATGTTATCAGCGGCGTAATAGCTGCCTATATTGTGATGCTTCACCGGAACCCTTCAGAACTCCAAACGGGCGGCCTAGTGGTCGATTTATACCGGCTCGTTCATCGGCTTTTTCTGGCTGAAACCGACGTTAGTGCGAAAGGAGCTGAACTGGTGAGGGAGGTATTCTATAACCGTTTTCCGGAGTTTTCGGTTGAAGCCGATGAATTGATAGCAAGACTTGGTGGATTGATTGAATTGTTCCAGGGTTTCATAGAGAAATCGGGCTTATTTTCCACTGAATTTGCGGCGTTGATCGATCCGGTAAATCCGGATCGTAGTGCCGACATTTCGCAATGGTGGTGTGTATAGAGTGCTATTTGGGTGGTAGCTTTTTTCGGTCACCCAGTAGTTTAAAACCTTCAGGCACTGGCTTGAATTTATCACCTTCTTCAGGCCAGCGTTTTGCTCGGCTTTGGAAAGCTCGCAGTGCTGCAATATCCAACGTGGCTGCCACAACGAAGTCATTGTCACCACCCCTTAAGCGGGCGATATCTCGAAGGAAAGATTCTTTTGCTGGTGAGCGGACTCGGCTATCCCCGTATTTTCGATTATTAACCAAGATGGTATAAGCGTGAACGTCCAATGCAGCTGATTCGATTAAAGAGGCAAAAGTATCCAGATCCCTGTTCCAACTCAGAACCATAAGGGCATCAACGGCACCCTGAAAACGAATTCTCGCTTTGCTGTTTTGGAGTTCCGAACAAACCATGACACCAAAATTTACACCGTTATGAATATAGATCGGTTTAAGCGCTTTTTTGGATTTATCCCACTCCTTGCCGTATTTCACAGTGAGGTCCTTGTCCTCGCCAACAGCAGGCTCAAGCTTAGGCTGCCAGATCTTTACAAAAGTCGGGTAACCGAGGCGATTATCTGCAAGAACTAGTGCAGCCTCACTAAGAATTTTGTTGCCATCACTATGCCGATACTCGGTTCCTGCTATTAGACTAACACCCGCAGCACTCAGTCTGGCTGCGATACTGTTGAGCCATCGCAGAGGAATGGAGAGCTCTGGGAAGAGGACATAATCCGGTCTTGGGCTGAGTTTCAGGGTATCGTTAACCAGATTTGATATCTTTTGATAACGCTTGCGACTTAAATTTGGTTTATCACACGCAGTAGCTGCCCAGTCGCTGTCTTCGGTGCGAAGATTAGTCAAAGCTACAACTACCTTGTCTTTGTTGTCGGTGCCGATATTCAGGTATTTCTTTCTTTTTCCCGATGGCTTGTCATTGGCATCTTGTGCAGTAGCGAGCAGTGTAGGCTTTATCCAAACCCCACGTAACACTTGTGTGTATTTTGCCCAAGTTACTGCTGGTCCATAAATCGGAGCCTTCCCAGATGCCGAAGGTAAGCCCACGCACTCTGGCGCTAACTCTGATATTTCAGCCGGCGACAACGGTCGGGTGGGAAAGAGATATGGTAGGTAACTGTCATTCTTTCGAGGTCCCTTGACTACCTTACCCAGTCTTGTGTTACGGGTAGAGTTGATAAACTGTTCAAATGTATCTATGTCGAGCAGTCCAGAACTGCCAAGCAGCTTCAGTATCTGCTTCTCCTTCTTAGTGTCACGTTTGCCAACCAATTTCTCAGCAGAGTGGCTGCTAACTATGTATTTGTATGCTTCTTTTGCAAGATCAGCCAATGCGACAAGCGGAGCTTTGGTCTCGAAGTCTGCCACGTCAAAGCGAAGGTCAAGCAACGCCTCAAAGTCGGTCAGATTTGCAACGATTTGATTGAGAAACAGATCGGCTAGCCGCTTCTTCTTCGTTGAACGCTCACCCAGAAATAGTTTGTTCGGATCGTAGTATCGAGTCGCAGCGTCAATAAATAACCAAGTCAGTGTTCCCTTGATATAGCCCCAAAGGTCTTTCAGAACTTTAGCGTCACACCCGTTAATTTTAACCTTTTTTCCCTTGCCAACTTCAGAGGCCAAAGTATCAATGGCCTGGTAGGACTTCACCGCGATTCGCTCAGCTTGTTCCCATTCGTTCATGCTGATCGCAAAACCCAGCAGTCGTGGAAGGTAGTTAAAGTGCGCAAACAGATTATCTGCCCGCAATATATGGTTGTGCGCAAATTGATAAAACTCCTCGCGCTGTTCTTTCCATTGATTGGGTGGTAAATCTCTAGCGAGTGTTTCTACGTGACGGAGTTGAAGTGACCAACCTAAACGGCGAATGGTCAGGCCATCGGCTCTTCTTAATGTGTCTGCACTTTCTCCCACGCTACCGGCAGCAGAGAGCACCTTCGCAGCCGTTGAATGCTCTAATTGGTCCGGCGATGGCATGAGGCGATGCTCGCTGGAGAGTTCGTAGATTTCCTTCTCAATGCTATCCAGAAGGTCCAGACCAGCTCGCCCTTGCAATACAAACAACTTCTGTTTGTCAGACTGTAGCGATATTTTGGTATCGCCCTGAATATCAGCTCCCTGATTGATCTCCCAAACCTTTTCATTTTTGGAGTTCTGTGAAACACAGTCTTTGCCCATTCGCGCTTGAAGCATTTGCATTAGGTCAAAGCTACTGGTGATGGTGCCCGTGTCGCGTAGCACGAGGAACATATCATCGACGTAGCGGCCGTAATGAATGGGTGAGAGGTTTTCAAGAACCAGCCTATCCCACTTATGGAGTAAGGCATTGGAAACGATTCGACTACATGTCAAGCCAATAACCAGGCCACCACTGATATTGGCTTTCTTTCCTCCAACGGCTTTGCCGAACTCAGAAGCGCCTTCAGCCCATTTATTAAGGAAACGGGCGAGTTGAGTTGTGAATTCAATTTCAGTTTCGTCGAGTTCCAACTCAAGTGATTTCAGTAGGGCTTCGCCATTCAAAGCGGTTGGATCAATGAAATGATAATAACTTTTGAGGTCCAATGAGACGGCAATAATATCGCGGTCTTTATCCAATTCATCACGTATGGATTTTAGGCCATCATTGCGCCACTTTTGGTACGGCTGGAAATAGGGAACGAATGATCCAATGGAGCTGATATGAAATGGCTTTTCATCTTCAGCACTGAAAAGCTCGTCATTTCTAATTCGCTTTAGTCTTGCACCGTAACAACATTTATCAAGCTTCGCATCTAATTTGTGGCCAACCATGTTGATCCAAAGGGCGGATATCACATGGCTATCTATCGGGAAGTCGCCAACAATTCTGAATTCTGGCGTGATGCTGTAGTTTTTGAATAAGCTCTCAACCGCTCGTTCGGGTCTGGAAAAGTGTACGTGGCCATTATCTGCGCTGTCAGCATTCTTTTCTGTAGAGAGCTTCTTCGGAAGCAGGCGATAATCGCCCAGCAAGTCATCATTGGATTCAAAGCCCGAGTCACTCTTCAAGCACTTTAGCAATTTCTTTAAGTTGACCAGTAAGTCCTGCTCATATTCCGCAAATTTAATGGCGGTCGGGAAAGTGTTTTCAAAGAAGCAGTCTGCCTTGGCCTTGCGATAGGCTATGAGCAGATCTTCTATGGTTAGCAAATCCCACCCTTCAAATGTTGCTTCATACGACATATGTGATTTTCCCTAATTTAAAACTTGCACAGAGTTGGTGTCCAACGCTTTAATATCAAAGGTATTTTTTTGAATTTGTCAGGCACTTTCGCTTCGTCAATGGTGCCGTGACATAGTCTTCATCTAAAAACCGGATTAGCTCTTTTAGTTGTTTCTTATCGTCAGGTATCAGTAGTTTGCCGTCGTCAGTGATGGTTATGCTGATGTGGTGTTCTTCTGGCAGCTCTGCGTTAAAGTTGTTGGCAACAGTTTGTATATCGGCGACTGTAATGTCTTTTAACACCTCATTTTTTTGCAGCAAGGCGATTTTCTTGCGAATGATGGAATCGGCATGGCCTTTAAAGCTGGCCTCGTCCTCAAAGGCAAATAGTTCGGTGTCGGCGAAAGCGTCGAGGTCGGTATCGGTGGCTTCACGATAATACTCAGCCAAGTCTAGAAATCGCTTGGTGTTGTGATAAGAAGTGAAATGCAAAGTGCCATTGTTGTAATGAGCCGTGAGCTTATCTTGTAAGATCAAGCCAGGCTCTTCCAATTTTTTGTAGGTGTCTCCAGAACCGATTAGGGTGAAGCCACGGCTGAGCAGTTTTCCTGTGTCGAAAACCTGAAAGTCCACGACTTGATTGGCAGCATTCCATTGGCCGCTGAATAGCGACTTTATCCTGTGAGTTTCTGTATTGAGGTTGAGCATTTGACAAGTTAGCGGATTTCCGAGCGCCTGGCTGATCGCTTCGGGTAGCGGGTAGTTGGTAATAGTGAAAATCTCACCGCCATCGACGTTGTAGCTACCGGTAAATTCAATGGCCTGTTTGTCACTTAGCAGGCTCTGTTGTTGTTCCTCGAACAGTTTTGCAAGTTCGGTGCTGAGTGTATTAGTCAGCGGGATGCGTCGCACTGGGGTATTGGTATCATCGACTAAGGCGAACAGGTTGGCGGCTTGGTTATTATTGTTATCAGGCATGGTTGGCATCCAGGATCATGTATTCAGTCAATTGCACCACCTGCGAAACATTCTTGCAGTCGGTAATATTCTGGCGAGTGATCAGCACATAAGTGATATCGCCCTCGATAGTTACCTCATAAAAGTGGTAACCGAAAAACCCCAACAAAGGGTTGAAGTGGTAGGCATGGGAGTTGTAGACGATAAAAAAGAAAATCACCGCGATAAACACTAGCACCGGTACGCTGATGGTGCTTTGGCTCTGGTTGATCAGCGGTAGCAAGTAGACCAACAGAAAGCCGACAATCTCCTTATCCACTGTTTTTACCGCCTTGATTCTCACCGGCAGGCGCTCCAGCCCGTGGCGCGAGGCTGAAAGCCATACCAGCGCAAAACACAGGCCGCTCAGTATCAATGCAGTAAGTAGATAGACGCTGCCTGTCTGCCAGTGATTAGTGAGATTGTGTGACCAGGGCAATGCCGCTTCCCAAACGCCGCTCAGCTCAACAAACCAGAGGGTGAGGAAAATCGGTGCCAGCGAGGTGGCCACCAGTGCGAGTTTGGCAGCCTTGTTAAGCATGGGCTGCCTTCTTCAGTTCGCTGGCCGGTGGTGTCTCGGTTCTTTGGCTGAAAGCTTCTTTTAACACCGCCTGCATAAATTGCTCGGCATGGCTCTGATTTTGGCGAATCTGATTTTCTAGTTGATCGCAAAGCGCTAACAGGTTTTTAACTTTACCCACAATAACGTCCTGCTCTGCCTTGCTACATAATGGAATCTTTGCACCAGATACAGTTGCTTGATTTATTTTTGGCATACTCTTCTGAGCACCAGTAGCATTCTTGCGAAAATACTCACGACAATAGATGCTCATAAGCACATGGTGCAAATAAACTTCCGAAATTGAGGAGACCGGTTTTAACTTCATCATTAAATCTGGATAAATAAAGCTGGATTCTTCACCATGGTAAATCGCTGAAACACCAACAAAATCCATGGAGTTTCCTCTTTGAATTAAAATATCTCTATCCTTGAGCCACAAAAATGAATCTTTCGGGATTTCTTCATTGATATATTTTATTTCTGAGTCAATAAATTTTCCGGTTGTAGTAGCTCCTAATTTTAATGTCTTTGTTTGTGTTGGAAAATCTACCGTTTTTGGCGAGTATCCATTTCTAGGGTTTTCGTAGATAACATCATTTAGTTGACACCACTCCCACCCATGCGGAAGCTCAAAAGGCTTTTCTTCTTCGCTAATTGGCGGTAGTCGTTTTTGTGCTTTTATTTGATTAGCGTTGAACAATTTTTCTTTTTCGTCAAAAATTCGTTTCAGCAGTTCGCGGGCTGGCTCTGCGTCGGGATTTTTCGCTCGCCAGTTTGCCGTGAGTTTCCCTTCGATGGCTTCCTGTAATATCTGCTGACGCAGCTTCTTCAGGAGGCTTTGTTGATGAGTGAGTTCGGATTTAAGTTCAGAATCTTCATTCTCGATGCATTGAAATTGTTTGAGGATAGTTAATTGCTCTTCCTTTTCCGGCATCAATATTTCAAGCGGTAAAAGATGCTTTGGTTTTATCTCTGTTTTAATACCGCCTTTTACCTGTTCTTTAAGTAATTGGATAAACAGCGGAGATTTTAGGAACCGCTTGAAATACTCAACACTGACTTTGCTTTCATCGAAGGTGTACGACGAATAGTGAATTGTAGCCGTAACATCATTCTGTCCGTGATAAACGCCTAACGCACCCTTGGCAACGTTGATGCCGGATATAACGAGATCGCCGGATTTAATTAATATCATGTCGGTTTTACTGGGCTTATTTGCAATGTGAAAATTGCCTGAAAAGTCGATCTTGTCGATTCGTTGTAACCCCTCGATTTCTTGTGCATCAGGCTTATAGCGCCCTTCGCGCTCAAATAGAAAGTCGCCAACTTTTACTCTCTTCCAAATTGCCACTACACCAACTCCCTACGCAGTTGTTCCAGCAGTTGATCACCCTTGGCAAAAGATTGATGCAACAGATCCAGCAATTCGGTGCTACTGTGCTGCTTTTCTTCCTCGGCACGGTGCGGGTTTTTGATGTCAAGGTTGTAACTGTTGGCTCTGATGGAATCGATATCAACTTGCCAGGCCTGCTCGGTGGCTTCGCGACTCTCCCACCAATTTTTTAGCGTATCGAACTCAGCCAACTGGATGGGCTTGGTTTTAGAATAAGCCTTGTAGCCTTCTGGTAGTTTTTGTTCGTAATACCATATGCTTTGCGTTGGCTTGCCCTTGGTAAAGAACAGCAGGTTTGTCGCCACTGAGGCATAGGGCTGGAACACCGAATTGGGCAGGCGCACGATGGTGTGCAGGTTGCAGTCTTCTAGAAGTTTTTGACGAACACGTTGCTTCACACCATCGCCAGTAAGTGATCCGTCGGGCAATACGATTGCGGCGCGGCCACCCTCTTTTAGCAGGTGGATCATCAATATCAAAAACAGGTCTGCCGATTCCTTAGTGCGGTAGGTTTGCGGAAAGTTGTTCTCGTTATTATTGGAAACCACGCCGCCAAAAGGTGGGTTGGCGACGATCACATCCACTCGATCTTTACGTGTGTATTCGCTCAAGGGCCGTTGCAGGGAGTCGCCAAACTGGATATCGGGCGTGGTAATGTCATGCAACACTAGATTAGTATTCGCCAGCATATAGGGCAGTGGTTTGTATTCCCAGCCACGCACATTGTGGCCAATGGCTTCACGTTCAGCCACATTACTGGCCGTGGCTTTTAGGTGTTCGATCACCGCCGTTAAGAAGCCGCCGGTGCCGCAAGCGGGATCAAGCACGGTTTCACCGTGTGCAGGGTTGACCATCTCAGTCATAAACTGGGTAATGGCTCGCGGGGTATAGAACTCACCCAAGGTACCGGCACTTTGCAGCTCACTCAAAAAAGTTTCGTAGATCTGCCCGAATAAGTGAAGGTCTTTACTGTTATTGAAATCAATCTCGTTAAGCTTGTTAATCACCTGGCGCAGGTGAATGCCGGATTTCATGTAATTGTAGTTATTGGCGAACACTTCATGTACCAATACGGCACGACGCTTGGCTGTAGACAGGTCTATCTCGGACAAAGTCGGGAATAACTTGCGATCCACAAACAGTAATAGTTCATCGCCGGTCATACCTTCGTCGTCACCGGCCCATTCATCCCAGTGCAATTCAGCGGGGATGGGCGAGGTGTAGTTGTCGTCCATCAGTTCCAGCTCTTTGTCTTTGTCGCTGAATATTTTCAGGAACAGCATCCAGCCCAATTGCAGAATGCGTAGCTCATCACTGCCGGTGCCTGTGTCTTGCCGCATGATATTGCGGGCGGATTTTACGATGCCTGATACATTTGCCATTAAATTAATTCTCTCTTTTTAAATTTTTAAAGCTTCAAGCCGCTTGATATAAGGCTTTTTCTAATTGGGTTAACGCCTGCAAATATTGAGACTTTCCGCCGAATAACTTGATGATTTCAGTCGGGGTGCCGAACTGGTCGAAGGGGTTGACCTTAAGCACCTTGATGTCTTCAATATTTTCAATGCCTTCGTCGGCATATTTATCCAGAAGGGCTTCGAGCACCTTCCGTGCTTGTTCACCATACTGAGTAAAAACATCACGTTTTTTCACTTGCTTTGCGCGTTCGGCACGAGTTAACGGCGGCTGATCGAATGCGGTGTGGCAGATCATGTCGAAGATGTCCATCTCCTTGCCAATCGCTTCCTTCAAGTTCTCAAGTACAATTCCTTGCTCGGTTAGCTCGTCGATAATGGCCTGCTTTTTATCGGTGCTGTGCCATTTATTCAGGAAGTCGTTCAGCGTTTGATATTGCTCGCGTACTTTTTGTCGGGTGTAATCTTTCAGGCTTCCAGTGATCAGCTTGCCGTCGCCATCCATGTACTGAATACGCTCATTTAGCACGGCGACATTGACGCCATTCACGTAATACTTGGGGCGTGGTTCGCTGATGATTTCGCCGCCATCAATAATGGGCGGTGTTTCCTGGGGTGGCTCGAAGATGATTTCTTCGCCTTCATCGCCTGCGATAGTGCTTTCTTCTTCTAGTTCTTCTTCTGGCGTTTCAAATTCTTCGTCTTCACCAAGCACTTTAACCCGCACTGGGTCGCCGTCGAAATCCGGGTCAGCAAACAAGTCGGTGACATTGCGAAAATCGAGAATGGTAAAAAAGGTTTTGCCGAACTCTTCGTTGATGCGTGTGCCACGGCCAATGATCTGTTTAAATTCAGTCATGGAACCAATGTTACTGTCGAGTACAATCAATTTGCAGGTTTGCGCATCAACGCCTGTGGTCATCAGTTTGGAAGTAGTAGCAATCACTGGATAGATTTCTTCTGGATTAATGAAGTTATCTAACTCGCGTTTACCTTCGTCATTATCGCCAGTGATTTGCATGATGTACTTGGGGTTTTGTGCCATCAGATCGGTGTTTGCATTGGCGAGTGAAGAGCGCATTCGCTGGGCATGGTCTATGTCTACGCAGAACACAATCGCTTTGTCAAAACGGTTGGTTTTTTTCAGGTATTCGGTGATTTTGTTGGCTACTGCTTCTGTGCGTTCGTCGATTACCAGGTTCTTGTCGTAATCTCTGCGGTTGTAGATTCGGTCATCCACTTGCTGGCCATTTTTGTCGGTTTTTCCCGCCTCTGGCCGCCATCCTTCCAGATCGACATTAAGGCCGACACGCAGCACTTTATAGGGGGCTAGGAATCCGTCTTGTATACCTTGCTTGAGTGAGTAGGTGTAAATCGGATCGCCAAAATATTCGGTACTGGAAACGGTTTCGGTTTCTTTAGGTGTTGCTGTTAAACCCACATGAGTCGCAGATCCAAAATAATCCAAAATTTCGCGCCAAGCACTATCTTCCGATGCGCTGCCTCGATGGCACTCATCGATGACGATCAGATCAAAAAAATCCCGACTGAACTCACGGTAGGCATCTTTGTCTTCGTCATAATTGGTCAATCCTTGGTACAGCGCCAAATAAATTTCATAGGACTTATCGATTTTCTTATGTTTTATCACCGTCATTTTGTCTTTGAAATGACGAAAATCTCCACGCCTGGTTTGATCGATAAGGGCGTTGCGATCAGCCAAAAACAGGATTCGTTTTTTGGCACCGGCCTTCCACAAGCGGTGAATGATTTGAAAAGCGGTGTAGGTTTTACCGGTGCCGGTAGCCATTGTCAGTAAAATGCGTTGCTGGCCACTGGCAATGGCTTCTACCGTTCGGTTAATGGCAATTTGCTGGTAATAACGAGGGCTACGACTGGTGCCGTCAAAGAAATAGTCCTGGGCGCTGATGCGCTCGGCTTCCGGCGTGGTAATGCCTTTGTAGCGTTTATAGCGTTCCCAAAGCTGTTCCGGGGTGGGAAATTCGTGCAGTTGGATTTCACGCTCAATGTTACCACTGGCGGCGGTACGGTCGTGCTCAAAAAAGCCGTCGCCGTTACTGCTGAATACCGTGGGGATATCTAGAATGCTGGCATATTCCAGCCCTTGCTGAATGCCTGCCATGACCGAGTGCTTATTATCCTTGGCCTCGATGATGGCGACCGGAATATTCGGCTTGTAGTAAAGAATGTAATCCGCCCGCTTGCGCTTGCCACGGGTCGTCAGATTGCCTTTCACATAGATACGGCCATCGGTAAAGCCGACCTCTTCGCGCACTTGCTTTTGCAGATCCCAACCAGATTTTTCTAACGCGGGAGTGATGAATTTTGTGCAGATATCTCGCTCGGATAAGTTCTTTTTATTAGTCATGCTCACTCCTTTGCTTATCTAGATATCTGACTATTCTCAGTACGTTCCAATAATTCACCCACTTCACAATCGAACAGTAAACAGATCTTATCCAGTGCTTCCAAATCTACTTTTTGAGCGGTCTCTTTATAAAGCAAAGTAACTGTTGCTCTGCTTAAGCCTGTTTCTCTGGCAACATCGGCTACTCGCATTTTATGTTCACCCATGAGTCGGGCTAAATGACAGCGGATCATTGCTTTTGCCTCTTATTATTTAAGGTCTTAATCGCTTCTGAAGGATATCATACAAAGTGACATTATGTGATCTGAAATTACATAATGTCATTTCTCTCAACGGTGTGGTTTCGGGTGCTACTGAAGAGTTGTGCTGTGAAAGAAGTGGAAAGACATTTCAAAAAATGTAACCCCAGTGTAACCCCAGCAAAAAAGAGAAAATCGACTGATGGCTGTAATCTATCGTTGAGTACTGAGACTGGGCGGCGGGGTTACGTGTTTTGAAACCCTGAGAGACTATCGAAAATACGATGGAAGTTTGCTAAATGTATGAAATATAAGGTGAAAATGGTGGGCCTTCCCAGACTTGAACTGGGGACCTACCGATTATGAGTCGGGTGCTCTAACCAACTGAGCTAAAGGCCCATTTTCACTTTTTTAAACTTTCTCACCCCAGCCCTATTGATTATGAGTCGGATGCTCTAACCAACTGAGCTAAGGGCCCATTTTTACATCTTTTGCTTTGGCGAGTGCTTTATTGCCTCAGGCGGCGCTCTATCAGTGCTTTTGAGACGTATACCTAGCCCAAGCGAGGTGCGAAGTTTACGGTAAATCGACCCTTGATTCAATCCTCTTGTGTCTCCCTACCGCTAGTTTGTAATGAAATGTAAAACAGACTGTCTCATGACACTAAATCCATTATCCTTAAGGCTTACAGAAAGACTGAGATTTTAGACTATGAACGAACCAGTAACTGACCGCGAAATCTACCAATCAAAAACGCCTTGGGTGGCTCATTTGCTGTTTACATTATTAATACTTATTGTGGCGTTCTTTATCGTAGCAGGAATGTTCAGTAGTAAGCCTGAAGCTCGAAAGTGGGGGGGCAGGCCGGCGCCTAGCGTTGCTGTTGAGGTTGCAGATCTGACTCCCTCTGATTATCAGGTGTGGATTGAGTCCTATGGAACAGTGGAAGCATTAACTCGAACGCAGTTGGTCTCCGATGTTAGTGGTCGAGTGATTGAAGTTTCTCCGAACATTCGTGCTGGAGGAAGTTTTAAAAAGGGTGACGTGCTGGTTCAATTAGATGATCGTGACTTTAAAATTGAAGTCGATATTGCTGCATCCAATGTCGCTGATGCAGAAGTAAAGTATTTACAAGAGCTGGCGCAAGCGGAGTTGGCGGAAAAAGAGTGGAATGTTCGTCCACAAAACGAGGCTGCCCGTGAGTTAGCATTGAGAAAGCCTCAGGTAGCGGCTGCTTTAGCCGCTTTAGAGGCTGCTAAAGCACAACTGGCAAAGGCTAAACTAAATCTTGAGCGTACCAAAGTTCGAGCGCCTTTCGATGGTAAAGTATTGAGTCAGGCGGTTGACCTTGGTCAGGTAATTAATCGCTCGCAGACTATCGCTGAAATTTATTCTACCGATAAAGTTGAAGTGCGCCTCCCAGTTAAAATGGCTGATTTAACTCACCTACAGCTACCTGATGAGTCGAATGCTCAAATTGAACCACCTAAAGTAATTTTTGAAGGCGAAATTGGTAATCGAACCTACCAATGGCATGGCGAGCTAGTGCGCAGTGAAGGAGCGTTCGATACTGCGACTCGAATGCTTTATGTCGTTGCAGAGATGGATCAACCTTTTGTTACCACTGAAGAACGACCAGCGATTCGAATCGGACAATTTCTACGAGCCAAGGTTGCTGGTGACCGACTTGATAATGTTTTTGTTATTCCTCGACGCGCGGTGTCACAAGATTTTCAAGTGAGCATCGCTCAAGAAGGCGTATTGAAGAAGCGAAAAGTGGAGCCTCTTTGGACCGACAAGCAAGCAGTAGTAATATCGGCTGTTTCTAAACTTGATGCTATGACCAGTGAGTTATCGTTGGCTTCGAGTTTAACCGTCAGCGACAAGTTGATTCTTACTCCAACCGCTAATCTGCCGAGCGGTACAAAGGTGAAGCCCCTTGGCGATTCTGCTGAGCAAACTTCAGAAAGCTTTGGTAAGCCGTCTCAAAACGATAACAAGGGCAAAGGAAACGACAAGTCTGACTCGTCTAAAACCACAAAGCCAACTTCCAGCACTGCTTCAGCGAATCAGTAGGAGCGAATCATGCATAAGATGATCGAGTGGTTCACTAAAAATGACGTAGCTGCTAACTTGCTAATGATCACCATCATAGTAGCAGGTCTATACACACTGTCAGCGAAAATCCCTGTTGACCTATTTCCAGAAATGGAAAACCGTGAAGTTCAAATATCCATGACACTACCCGGCGCTTCTCCGCAAGAGGTAGAAGAAGGACTTACGATCAAAATCGAAGAAGCGATTCAAGATATTGAAGGCATTCGTCAAATGACCTCTCGCAGTAGCGAGGGAAGTACTTCGGTAACCATCGAAGTTGAAGAGGGTTTCGATGTTCGTGAAGTGCTTGATGAAACAAAAATTAAAGTCGATGCAATCAATAATTTTCCGGTTGACGCTGAGCGTCCTCTAGTGCAGATCCCTACCTGGCGTCGTGATGCGATTGGAGTGGTGCTTTACGGAGACTATGATGCATTAACCTTACGTCGCATGGCGGAAGATATTCGCGATGAAATAGCGAATTTAAAAGAGGTTTCTCAAGCAGAAGTGGATAACACTTTGCGGTTTGAAATTTCAATTGAAGTACCTGAGTGGGCGTTGCGGAAATACGATTTAACCTTGGAGCAAGTGGCTCAAGCTCTTAGTCAAAACTCAAGAGATGTCTCAGCCGGTAATTTGAAAACTGAAGGTGGCGAAATATTTATTCGAAGTCGAGGTCAGGCTTATCGAGCCAATGACTTTGCAGCAATTCCGATCGTGACGACTCGTGATGGTTCGATGATTACGCTGGGCGATATCGCGATGATTCGAGATGAATTTGAAGAGACGCCATTGCGAACTCGCTTTAATGGTGTTCCCGCCGTAGAAGTCGAGGTGTTTCGTACTGGAGCTGAGAGCATAATTGAGGTAACACAAGCAGTTAAAAATTACATCGTTGAAAAGCAGTCACAAATTCCTCAGGGTTTAAGCTTAGATTTTTGGCGAGACCGCAGTGAACCTATAAAAGCGCGCTTACAAACACTCACTACCAGTGCATGGCAAGGTGCGCTTTTAGTAATAATTTTATTGGCTTTATTCTTACGTCCAGCAGTTGCCGTATGGGTTTGTGTTGGCATCCCAATGAGTTTTATGGGGGCTTTTTTGTTGATGCCCGTCTTCGACGTGACATTAAATTTAATGAGTCTCTTCGCATTTATTCTAGTGTTAGGAATTGTCGTCGACGACGCGATTGTTACTGGAGAGAACGTTTATTCGCATTTGCAAAATGGCGCAGACCCATTGGATGCAGCCATTAAAGGCACGCAAGAAGTGGCTGTGCCGGTTACCTTTGGTATATTAACGACGATAGCAGCATTTTTGCCTTTAGCCTTTCAAACGGGTCGAGGTAGTTGGTATGCAGCAATTCCTTATGTTGTTATACCGGTTTTACTTTTTTCATTAATAGAATCAAAACTGGTACTGCCTGCGCATCTTAAACATGTTAAACGCCGAGTAGGAAATACCTCGATGTTAACTCGAGTACAACAAGCGATTTCCAATTCATTGGAACGCTTTATTGAACGAGTTTATCAACCAGTGCTGGCCAGAGCGATGAAGTGGCGCTACATCTCATTGGCTTTAATGCTTGCAATGTTCCTAATTGTTTCTGGATCGATGTTTAGTGGACTAACTAAATTTGTATTTTTCCCGAGAGTACAGAGTGAAGTCGCAACCGCGACCTTAGTTATGCCAACCGGTACGGCATTTGAAACAACGGACCGTGTTGTGTCATTTATGACAGAACAAGCGCGAGCTTTAAAAGAAAAGTATCGTGATCCAGAGACTGGGGAGTCTGTGATTCGAAATATTTATTCCATCAGTGGCGGTCGTAATTCAAGTACCGGTCGAGTTCGTGTTGAAACTGTACCTCCGGAGCAACGCAGTTCAGAAATAACAACGCGTGAAATTGTAAATGAGTGGCGAAAGCGAGTAGGACAAGTCGCAGGTGCTGAGCAATTGAATTACCGCGCTGAAATTGGATGGGATCGGCCTCCGATTAATATCGAGTTGCGAGGAAAAGATAGTCAAGCATTATCTGAGCTAGGCGAGAAGTTAAAAGACAAATTAGCTAAGTTCTCAGCGGTTTCTGATATCGAGGACTCCTTGTCTGACGGGAAAGAAGAGCTCCAGTTAGAGTTAAAGCCAGAAGCAAGCTTACTCGGACTCGACCTAAATACCGTGGCTCGTCAAGTTCGACAAGCTGTGTATGGATTTGAGGTTCAACGAGTTCAGCGTGGCCGAGAAGAAGTTCGAGTCATGGTTCGCTACCCACTGTCGGCACGACAATCGATAGAAACGTTAGAGCAGATGATGATTCGCGTTGGCGCAAATCAAGAAGTTCCGTTGTGGCAAGTTGCCAATGTTTTTCCGGGGCTCTCTCCTACATCCATACTTCGTATCGATCGCCAAAGAACTCTATCTGTGACGGCAGATTTCGATAAAGAGAATGGAAACTTGTCGGCGGCGTTATCGGAAGTATCTGAATTTTTAGCAGAACAGGTCGCTAGTTATCCAGGAGCGAGCTTTGAATTAGCTGGTGAAGCTCGCGATCAAGAAGAGTCTTCACGAGGATTATTAGTGGGCGCTTTAGCTTTATTGATCGTCATTTACATTTTGTTAGCGATTCCTTTCAAGTCTTACACTCAACCACTTATCGTTATGCTAGTTATTCCATTTGGCTTGATCGGTGCGGTCATTGGACATTGGATAATGGGCATGGATTTAACATTACTCAGTTTTATGGGGATGCTGGCATTATCTGGAGTCGTGGTGAACGATTCACTAGTGCTTGTTGATTATATTAATTCACAAAGGAAAAAGGGAGTGGCGGTATTAGATGCTGTTTACTCTGCTGGAGGACGACGCTTTAGACCTGTCTTGCTTACTTCGTTGACGACTTTTGCTGGACTGATGCCTCTGCTATTTGAAAAGTCCACACAAGCTCAATTTCTAATTCCCATGGCGGTGAGTTTAGGTTTTGGTATTTTGTTTGCGACGCTTATTACATTATTTATTGTACCTATCAATTACTTGATACTAGTTGATATCAAGCGTTATTTAAAACGCTATGCGAATGATGTATGGGGACTGTTTGAAAGCGAAACACGTTGAGGTCTTTAAATGAAATAAAAAAGGGAGCTAGGGCTCCCTTTTTTATTCGGTATATTTTTATTGAATATATTTCCGCTGTTCGGTGTTATAAAAAACGCAGGATATAAATCTTTCAATTTACAAGGTTATTCGTCAACTTCTTGAGTGACACTTTCGCGTTTAAAATATTGTTGAGCAAATTTCTCTGGAGCAAGCGGCTCGCTCCAAAAGTGCCCTTGCCCATAATCACAAGCGAGTTCTTTTATCGTCACGAGTTCGTCGGCTGACTCAATTCCTTCGGCGATGGTTTTCGTATTAATCGACTTAGCCAATTGAGAAATGGTTCGAATAATTGCTTGATTGGTTTTGTTTTGATGAATGTGTTTAACAAAAGATAAATCAATTTTAATCTTATCAGCGTTGATCTTTTGTAAATAAGATAAAGACGAATAGCCCGTTCCAAAATCATCGATAGCAATACTAAACCCATATTGTTGCAACTGATGAATAGTTCTAAGCGATTGCTCTGCATTGCGCATCATTGATGACTCGGTAATTTCAAAGGCGATATGATGCGGATGCACGTTGTAAACTTGAATGCGTTGCTCGATAAAGGGTAGCAACTCATTATCGTACAGCTCTTGAGCGGACAAATTGATTGCGAGTAAAAATTTATTTGGAATAGCTTTTTGTAAGCTTATCCAATGAAACGCTATATCGATAACTTGTTGAGTGATTTGACTGATGAGCCCTGTTTGCTCAGCGAGTTCAATAAATTCTTGTGGTGGAACTGTCCCACGAACCGGGTGCTGCCAACGAATGAGTACTTCGCCACCGACGACTTCTTGAGTAAACAAATCCATTTGAGGCTGTATCATAATATCAAACTGATTTTGATTAATCGCATACTTAATATCATGCAACAAACCCGCTTGCTGCTTGAGAGACTCCTCTTGTTCGTCGGTGTAGATATTCCAATGGCTATGGTGTTTCTTACAATTCAACAAGGCAATTTGAATCTTACGATAGTTTTCTAATAAGGATGAAGAGCCTTTTTGAATGGGGGTGGCTCCAGCATTCGTCTCTAAAGAAACCTCGAAGTTCTTAAGCGTGATCGGCTCTAGTGTCGTTTGAATAATTTTCTGTAGTATCCCTTCTAGTTCTTCTTCTGATTGATCTTTTGTTTTGACTAGAAACATTAACTGATCGCCAGGCAAGGTAATAAAATATTCTTCTAATCCAGACGGCTGATGAAAGTAAACCGACCAATCTTGGCTTTTAACAAAGCGTTGCAGTCGTTCGATATGCGCTCGATAGATTGGCTCTAGGATATTTGGTCCTAACAGTGCGACAAGTTCGCGATAGTTGACCGTTTGGACAACGACGAGTGATAAGTTATCAAATTGACTTTTTAAGTGTGATAATTGAATAGCAAATTCGTTGACCAAAAATGAATAGTTAGGCAACTTACGTTGCGGGTCGATGTAGGCTTTTGAAATGGCTTTCTTTTCGGCATAACGAAGTCGATCAGCCATAGCAACCGAAAACAACATAAGCTCAGCAACCGCGCCAATAAAAAATGCATGGAGAGTAAAGAAGTTGACCGGAATCCAATGATTATGCGCTGAAATACCTAAAGCGGCACCAACAATAACGCACATCCAACTGATAAAGAAGTACCGAGCTGGTCGGAAACCATTGATTAAAGCCGAAGCGCCTAATGCAAGCCCAAAAATAGAGGCGGCCACTTGGTACACAAAAAACAGTGGCAAGGTGTAATACTCGGGCAGCCAATAAGTGAGTATGAGTGCAATGGGCGTTACAATGTTAATAACAATAATAAAGCGATGCAGTTGAGGTGCGTGAACCTCCGTGGTTAAAAATACTCGTGCAAACTGAATCGCCGACCAGATCAATAATACATTCATTGGCATAATGTTTTGGGCTAACCAAACTTGCATTTCGATTGGCCAAATAAGAAAGCCAAACCCATGTAACGCTGAGAAATAAATAAATGTAAGGGTGTGAAATACTAGATACCAAAGATAGGTTCGTCCGGGGTTTAATGAATAAACAAAAACATTGTAAAGCGCGAGGGCTATGAGAAGAGCGATAGCGCCGCCCCAGAACAAAAAGTTTCGTTTTAAATTTAAATCAAATTGGCTTTCAGAGTAGATCGTTATAGGCGCTACACCAGGACCATCATTCTGTTTACGAATGAGTAAGGTAAGTTCTTGGCCATTGCGAATCGAAAAGGGCGCTGAGACTCCCTTGTAATCTATTTGCGCTTCTTTAGTTGCTAATAAACCTAACGAATGATGACCCACTAACTCTTCACCATCAAAAATAAAAACGTCGAGGTGACGTAGATAGTAAGTATCGAAGTTAATTACAAAGGTATGTGGTCGATTGTCTGAGAAACTACCGGCAAGTGTCAATTTATGCCAAAACGTATTGGGGCTTGCTCCCGTTGATTCAGAAAACTGTTCAAATGAATAGCGGTCTGAATAAAAGGCTTCTTGTGGTGAAATATCTAACGACGACTTTTTAGTTGGCAAAGGATCGCTGAGTTGAACTCTTAATGTATCATCATTTAACTGGATTTTCGTTGGCGGCAGGGGCTTGTAATCATAAGTGGCATGCAGCGAGCTTGAAAAGCTGCTGAGAATCCCTAGACAGAGTAAAAAAATCCATAATCGCATCATAGCGTCGAGTCTGTGTGATCGAGACGAAAAAAAACTCCGCAAGAGCGGAGTTTTTAATGATTACTGCTCGTCAAGAAAGCTGCGTAATTTTTCAGAGCGAGATGGATGACGAAGTTTACGTAAAGCTTTCGCTTCAATTTGTCGAATTCGCTCACGAGTTACATCGAACTGCTTACCCACTTCTTCAAGCGTGTGGTCGGTATTCATATCAATTCCGAAGCGCATACGTAAAACTTTTGCTTCTCTTGCGGTTAATCCTGCAAGAACATCCTTGGTCGCTTCTCCCAAACTGGTAGCCGTTGCCGAATCTACTGGAGACTCTTGAGTTGAGTCTTCAATGAAGTCACCTAAATGCGAATCTTCATCATCACCAATCGGTGTTTCCATGGAGATTGGCTCTTTTGCAATTTTCAGCACTTTACGAATTTTATCTTCGGGCATTTCCATGCGAACAGCCAATTCTTCGGGCTGTGGCTCACGTCCCATTTCTTGTAGCATTTGACGCGAAATTCGATTCAGTTTATTGATGGTTTCGATCATATGAACTGGAATACGAATGGTGCGAGCTTGGTCGGCAATCGAGCGCGTAATCGCTTGACGGATCCACCAAGTTGCATAAGTCGAGAATTTGTAGCCGCGTCGATATTCGAATTTATCAACCGCTTTCATCAAGCCAATGTTACCTTCTTGAATTAAGTCGAGGAATTGTAGGCCGCGATTGGTGTATTTTTTGGCAATCGAAATTACCAATCGTAAGTTTGCTTCAACCATTTCTTTTTTCGCACGACGAGCTTTGGCTTCACCAATGCTCATGCGGCGGTTGGTTTCTTTAAACTCAGCAATTGAAAGGTTGGTATCTTCTTCGATGTGTAATAATTTGTTTTGGCAACGAATAACATCTTCCGCAATCATTTCTAGGGCGTCGTGATAAGCGACGTCTTTGCTAAGATGTGAGTTCAACCACTTGGTATTGGTTTCATTGCCAGGAAATTCTGAAATGAAGGTTTTGCGTGGCATCTTGCCTTGATCGACGACGAGCTTCATGATTAAACGCTCTTGAGTGCGAAGAGCATCCATCTTGTTACGCATCTTAGACGTTAAGCGATCGAATTCTTTTGGAAGCAACTTAAATTGCATGAATTGCTCTTGCAGCTCGCTTACTTGTTTCTGAGCGGACTTATGAGCTCGACCGTACTTTTTAATCGCATTAACGGTCTTTTCATGTTGCTTGCGCAAGGCAGCGAATTTCTCAGCTGCTTCTTCAGGATCCGGTCCTAAATCTTCATCGGCGCTGTCATCATCATCATCATCGTCGTCGTCTTGCTCATCTTCAGGGACTTCTGAGCCAACGTGAGTTCCACCGATAATGATGTCGTCATCTTCGGTGCCATCACTAAAACCAGTGATGATGTCTGATAATTTAATTTCACCCGCTAAGAAGCGATCGTAGTCGTCAAGTAACGTCTCGACGGTCGCAGGGTATTCGGCTATTGCGACGGCAACTTCTCGAATGCCTTCTTCAATTCGTTTCGCAATGTCAATCTCACCTTCGCGAGTTAACAGCTCTACGGTACCCATTTCACGCATGTACATACGCACTGGGTCGGTGGTGCGGCCAAAGTCAGAGTCGACACTGGCTAGCGCAGCGGCTGCTTCTTCGGCTGCTTCTTCATCGGCAACTGAGTCTGCCATTAACAAGGCGTCGGCATCTGGGGCAGATTCAAAGACCTGAATACCCATATCGTTGATCATGCGAATGATGTCTTCGACTTGATCCGGATCGACAATGTCGGGCGGCAAGTGGTCATTCACTTCGGCATAGGTCAAGAAGCCCTGCTCTTTACCGCGCGCGATTAATAGTTTAAGTTGGGACTTTTGTGACTGGCTGGACATCTCGTTCGACATTCAGTAACGACCTTTTAACTGTTAGATTCAAGTATTCGGGCATGCTCGCACAGACGTTGAGACAATAAAAAACCGTCGCGTTGCACACGAAACACGCAATTATACACAGTGTAGCTGCTTGCGGGCAAATTTGCTGAGACCTTTTGCTGTAAAAAAGTGTCAGTGAGACAACTCCAGCAACAAGCTTTGATACTCCTGCTTCTCTTCTGTACTCAGTGGACCTCGCTGGCTGCGCTGCTGTAACTCAGTAAATCGTTGTTCCTTATAGGATTTTTCGAGTCGAGCGAGTATGTCACTCAATTCTTGAGCTTGGCCTGACTCTGGAGTCAATATTTCTTCATTGGCCAATTTCAAAAGATGCTGTTGTATTGAACTGCCTCGCCAGTGTTCAATAATTGCGCCGACGCTAATGTTGGGGTCATTTCTCAAAATTTCAATCATTTGTCGTAAAATTTCATTGCCGGCTTGATTTAAATTCGCCAGCCAATCACTCGGAGGCAGTTGGGTGACCAGTTGTGGCTGGTGCAGCAATAGAGTAATGGCGCGACGAATAGGCGTAAGTTGGCTGACATTGGTCAACGGCACTCCAAGCTCGCGTTTAGGTGACGAGTGTTGCGAGTGACCATGATGCTGCGTCGATTGCTCTTGGCCGGAGGAAGAGTCTGCTCCTAACAGTAGCTGATTGAGTTTAGTTTCACTGAGCCCAACTTGCATGGCTAATTGTTGGATAAACCGCTCGCGATGAATTGCATCGGCAATGAGTGCCAAAAATGGTTTGGCTAAATTAGCCAATTGACCGGGGCCTTCAAAGGTATCCATATCAACTTGTCCCCGCAAATAGTCGAGTAAGAACTCAAATATGGAAGGAGACTTGAGCGCATCTTGCGTGAATTGCTCAGCGCCAATGCGCCGAACTTGAGTGTCGGGATCTTCGCCATCGGGTAAAAACATAAAGCGAATATCTCGATTGTCACGAACCTGCGGTAAGCTGTGATTCAAGGCTCGCAGTGCCGCGTCGCGACCAGCGCGATCGCCATCAAAGCAAAAAACGATTTTAGGGCATACCCGAAACAATTGCTGAATATGCGTACTACTGGTGGCCGTGCCTAAGGTTGCTACCGCATTTCGAATACCAAATTGGGCAAGCGCAACCACGTCCATATAGCCCTCAACCACAACAGCCCACTCACTCTTTCGTTGAAACTGACGCATTTCATATAGGCCATAGAGTTCTTGCCCTTTGTGAAAAATTTCAGTTTCAGGTGAGTTAAGGTATTTAGGTTCACCTTTGTCGATGACCCGACCACCAAACGCAATGACACGCCCTCGGCGATCACGAATGGGAAACATTAAACGATCACGAAAACGATCGTAGCGGTTACTGTCTTTTTCAATCAGCATGCCACAATCGACTAGTGCTTTGTTTATGGATTGATCGTGGCCAAATAAGGCTTGTAGGCTATGCCATTCGTCTGGAGCGTAGCCCAGACCGTAATCTCTGGCTATCTCTCCGCTGACCCCGCGGTCTTTTAGGTAAGTAACTACTCGCTCGCGAAACTTAGGTTGTTTTAGCTGCTGTTGGTAAAATTGAGCCGTTTTTTCCATTAACTGGTAGTAGTCATGATCCCACTGACGTTGAGGCTGCTGTGATGATGCTTCGCGTGGAACCTCTAAGCCTTGAGCATGAGCGAGATCTTCAATGGCATCGACAAACTCCAATCCGTCGTACTCCATGACAAAGCTAACCGCATTGCCCGTCGCTCCGCATCCAAAGCAGTAGTAAAACTGTTTATCGGGCGAGACAGAAAAAGAGGGGGTTTTCTCATTATGAAAAGGACAGCATGCTTGGTAGTTTTTACCCGCTCGCTTCAAGGTGATACGGCGCTCGATCACTTCAACAATATCGGTACGGTTGATTAAGTCATCGATAAAAGATTTGGGAATGCGTCCGGCCATAATGATTCGGGTAGTTAATTAGGGGGGTTATTATGCCGATGTGCTGGCACTTTGCAAAGCACCATCAAAAATCGGTGAATCGAACATTTACTGACCCCGATCAGAGGTTTGTGGGCTACACTTAGGTAATTATAGCAATAGTGAATACTTTCGACGGGCAAGGGGAGCCAGAATACAATGTCGATGTCGACCAAAATGCTATTTGAGCGACGAGTGATCTTGGTATTGGCTGGGGTCGGAGCCCTAGCGGTATTGCCATTCGCCGTTATCCGGCTGTGGCAACAAGATTGGGCGATTGCTGCCGTTGATAGCATTGTCAGTAGTGTTTTTATTGCAATCTTTGCCTACGTTTGGAACACTGAAAAAACCACCATTCCAGGCTTTGTGATCTCTATTTTCTTCTTACTCACCGCAACCTTAACCGTCGTGTTAAAGGGACCCCAGAATATTGCTTGGCTGTACCCATCGATGATTGGCGTGTTTTTCTTGGTGGGTAGAAAGTGGGGTGTAACGGTTAATGTGATAACCATCGCGATTGTTATGGCGGTGATTTGGAATCAAGTAGAACCGCTTGATCGACTCACTTTGCTGCTGAGTGCATTGGCAACGAATGCGTTTGCGTATGTCTTTGCTCTATCGACCGCAAAGCAACGCAAGTTGTTAGCCGAACAAGCTCGACGCGATGGGCTCACTCAAGCGTTGAATCGTCGAGCCTTCGAAGAACAACTGAACTGGTTGGTGAGTGTACACCAACGAATCCACTCGGCTCCCGAACTGATTATTTTTGATATCGACCACTTCAAGTCAATTAACGATGAGTTTGGCCATGACCAAGGCGATCGCGTGCTTATACAATTAACTCGGATCATCGAAGCACGACTGAGGGCAACCGACCAGTTGTATCGGATTGGCGGCGAAGAATTTGCCATTTTGCCGTTAGAAACCCAACCTTACCATTCCGACAGTCTTGCCGATGAGCTGAGGCAGCTGGTCGCCGAATCGAGCTTGATGGCCGAACGAAGCATCACCATTTCTGCTGGCGTAGCCGCTCATCAACCGGATGAAACGGCCGAACAGTGGTTTAAGCGCGCCGATAAAGCTTTGTATGAAGCAAAGGATGCGGGGCGCAACTGCGTGAAGGTATCGCCTTCATTCGACGATACCACCCAGCATGCGGCTGCAAGTTAGGCGGTTAAACAGTCGAATGGGCGCTGTAATCGGGCAATAAAAAAGCGCGAAAATTCGCGCTTTCAAAGAGTGATTAACACTCAAGTTTTCGAGACAAAATTTAGCTTAAACGAGCTTTTATTTTGCCACTGACCGCGCCCATGTCGGCACGACCTTGTAATTTGGGTTTCAAGATGCCCATCACTTTACCCATATCACGCATATTTTCAGCGCCTGACTCAGCAACCGCAGCTTTGATAAGCGCGGCAATTTCGTCGTCGGTTAAAGGCTGTGGCATAAAGTCAGCGAGAACTTCGATTTCTGCCTGTTCGATGGCAGCGAGCTCTTCTCGACCAGCTTCAGTGTAGGCTTTGATAGATTCGCGACGTTGTTTAACCATTTTGTCGAGAATAGCTAGAACGATGTCGTCTGCTACCTCTTCAACTCGGTTGTCGACTTGATACTGTTTAATCGCTGCGGTGAGAAGCCGAATGGTGCCAAGACGATCTTTCGCCTTGGCACGCATCGCATCTTTCATCGCATTGTTGATTTGATCCAATAATGCGGCCATATGCTAAAGGTCCTAATTCAATACAAGATTCAATTAGTACATACGCTTGCGACGTATGGATTCACGAGACACCTTTTTAGCATGACGCTTTACCGCAGCCGCTTTTTTGCGCTTGCGAACAGCAGTTGGCTTCTCGTAATGTTCGCGTCGACGAACTTCAGCCAAAATACCTGCTTTCTCACATGAGCGCTTAAAACGACGTAGGGCTACGTCAAAGGGCTCGTTTTCCTTTACCTTTACGCTTGGCATGAAAAATCACCACCTTAAATAGTTGGATTGTTAACATTAAACCTCTGTACTGCGAAATGCAGACAAAGACCCCATAATTGGGGGCGCCGATCTTAATGGGTTTTGCGTAATAATGCAAAAATAATGGACAATTTACGACCAATTGCAGTACAAAGGCGGCCATTGGGTCGATAATGTATGATTCAGAGCACTGAAAAGCGTCAAATTTAGAGGGTTTTTAGATGACAGGTAGCGAATGGGAAGTTCGCGAACGCGAGCGGTTATGCCACTTATCTGACCGAGTAGTCGCCTTGGGGAGTAACTTGCAGGTACTCTCGCAATTGGCTTGGCCGTTAGATATCAAGCGTCAGTTTTTAGCCAATAAGGCGCAACAGTTGCCGAAAGTGACTTATCCGGCCTTCTCAGCCTCCGAGTACATTGCGCAATTAGATAAAATTGCGCCGGATATCGGAGATACACCGGTTGATTTATGGATCGATCGGACCCGCAAAACCTTAATGATTACCGCTGAAATGTTAGAAGCCCGTGGTACTCCGCGATTTTATGAACTCTCTAAGCAATTATACGGTGCACCCACTGACCGTTTAAAAGATGAAAAATCGACCTCACTCGATTTGGCGCAACAATATTTGCGATTGTTGAAGCCTATTCGAGGCATGGCACTCGGTGAGCCGCCGGATGCGTGTGTCTTAGCGTCTACTTTGGCCGATCAAATGCGCGATGCGACGGTGGCTATGTTTGGGCAAGAAGCTCCCGAAGTCGTGGTGGTGGATGATTTGTCGGCGAATGCGCTGGCCAGTTCAGAACGCGTGCGAATTAGACGAACCGCTTGCTTTTCTGATAACGATATTGAGCAATTGATTCAACATGAAATTTATATTCATGTGGCCACCATTTTAAATGGTAAAACAGACGGCAATATCAGTTTGCTGTCTTTAGCTCACCCAGGTGCAACTAAGACCCAAGAAGGACTGGCGGTTTTTGCCGAGTTTATTACCGGAACTTTAGATTTGGATCGGATGCGGCGTTTAGCGGATCGGGTTGTTGCAATTCAACAAGCGATTGATGGTGCCGACTTCATAGAGGTGTATCGCTATTTTGTTGAACAGACTGGCAATGCCGATCAGGCCTTTGAAAATACGCGGCGAGTATTTCGAGGAGGCGTCGTCAGTGGCGGTTCTCCGTTTACTAAAGATGTCGTTTATCTTGATGGTTTGTTGCGCGTTCATAACTTTATGCGCGCAGCGGTTAGCATGGGTCGAGCTGACTCCATTCAACTTTTGTTTGCCGGTCGCCTCGACTTAGAAGATTTACCGGTGCTTTCTTATTTACGAGCACTTGGTCTCTGTCATCGTCCGCGATTTTTAGCGCCTTGGGCGAAAGATCTCAGGTATTTACTCTGCTACTTATCTTACTCTTCTTTTTTAAATTCAATTGATATGTCGAAAGTCAGCGCACACTACAAAGAACTACTGAGTCAGGTGGGAGAAGTGAAATAGTGCGTTAGGCTACCGTCAGGTTCTAATGGCACTTGGGATCTGTATCGCGAATAGTTTATAATCGCCGTGCCTTGATGAACTTTAGTCGCATCAAGGCTTTTAAATTCGAGAAAGGTGAATCAGAGTGATCTGGTTGACTTTTCAACATGACAAGGGGTGCTGTGAGTCAGTCACAGCTGAGATGTGTATGCAAACCCTATGAACCTGATCCGGGTAATGCCGGCGTAGGAATGGTCATGGTTTAGTGATAACGATCACTGCCTTCCTTTTTACCGCCTCCGGATCTCTAATCGTTAATTGGTATTAGAGCTCAATGAAACAAACAATCATTTATTCTGCTATGTTGGCGTTAGCTAATGTCAGTGTTAGCGCCATGGCCGCTGATGAGTCAGAGGTTAAAGAAAATACAATCGTTATTAAGTCTCAATGGCGAGAGCAAACTGCCCAAAATACAACAGGTAGCTTGGCCGTTATTCACCAAGAAGACATTCAGCAGCGAGATGCCCAACATGTTGAAGATCTGCTGAATCGACTGGCGAATATAAACTTTAATACCGGGGCCAGTAGAGGTCGATTTGTGCAAATTCGTGGAATTGGCGAGAGAAGCCAATTTCAAGATCCGATTAATCCGAGTGTTGGATTTTTTATCGATGGGATCGACTTTTCTGGAACACTCGGTGGCGCGACCTTATACGACGCGACTCAGTTAGAAGTATTACGAGGACCTCAAGGCGCCAGATTTGGTGCGAGTGCGCTAGCGGGCGCTATGTATTTAACCACCGAAGCGGCTGACTCTGAACGCAGTCGCTTTGATCTGATGTTGGCTGAATACAATACCTCGGCTGTTGGAATTGCAACCAGTGGCAGCATTAACGAACGCTCGGCCTTACGGGTGGCTTTGCATCAACTCAACAGCGATGGGTTTACCGACAACAGTTTTTTAAATCGCGATGATACGCAAAATCGTGATGAGCTGACTGCTCGCCTGAAATATCAATATCGAGCTTCAGAGCAGTTAACATTTGATTGGGCGTGGCACCATATTGATGTGGATAACGGCTATGATGCGTTTTCTCTCGATAACACGCGTACGACACGATCAGACCAGCCCGGATTTGATCGGCAAGCCACCGATGCAATGAGTTTGTCGACTTATTTCAGTGGATTAAACAAAGTGGATATGCAACTGCATGTGGCGATTGCAGATTCAGATCTTGATTATGGATACGATGAAGATTGGACCTTCGTGGGCTTCCATCCAGACGAATACAGCTCGTTTGATCGGTATTTGCGCGAGCGTCAAACAGGGTACATCGATTGGCGTTGGCTTTCTCGTGATCGACAAGAATTACTCGGTGGTTCAACGAATTGGGTATTCGGAGCTTATTACAAAAGAGAAGATGAGCAGTTACTGCGTCAATACACCTATTTAGCAGAAGACTTTACTTCGGAATATGCGACCTATACGCGCGCTTTATACGGTGAAGTGAATACAGAGTATTCGGAACATTGGTCGACCGATCTCGGAGTAAGAGTCGAAAAACGTACCACGGATTATCGTGACTCTACTTTGGTACGAGAAACCAGAGACACCATGGTGGGAGGCAAGTGGGCGTTAAATTACGCTTGGAATCCACAGACACAATCTTACTTTATGGTCGCTCGCGGTTTTAAAGCGGGTGGTGTAAACCCGCAAGTTCAGCTTGATCCAGAGCTTCGTCAATTCGATGCTGAGAAAAACTGGAACCTTGAAATTGGTTATAAGCAGCAGTTGGCAACGGGTTTTCTTCGAATTGCAGCGTTTGTAATGGAACGCGACGATCAACATACTAAACAGTGGCAAATTTATACGCGACCTGATAATACCCAAGGGTTTATTGGTTACGTCGGAAATGTCGATAATGGAAAAAATCGCGGTGTTGAACTTGAATGGCATTGGCGGGCATTACCTGAATTCCAATTGGACGTCGCTTTGGGTCTTCTTGAGGCTGAACTCGCAGTGATCAACCGAGATGGGAATACACAAGTTTTCAATCGCGATGCTGCTCAAGCGCCAAGCTATAATTATTCCGTCAATGCTCGTTGGTTACCCAACGAAAATTGGAGTAGCCAAATTACTTTTGAAGGTAAAGACGATTATTTCTTCTCAGATACCCACGATGAACGATCGTTGCCGACCGATTTAATTCATTGGCGGTTAACCTATACTCAAAAGGATTGGAGTTTAGCCTTGTGGGTACATAACCTAACCGATGAAACTTACTATACCCGAGGCTTTGGTGGATTCGGTAACGATCCTAGAGACGGTTACACCGCTAAACCTTATTATCAATTTGGCGATCCGCGACAAAGCGGAGTCACCTTTCAATATAATTATTAATTGACGGTCAGTTGTTTAAACCATGATCTTTTGATAATTCAAAGGATCATGGAATACCGCAAGATAAAACGACACACTTAAGGAGCGTCGTGATGATATTAGCAGTAGAAATCAGTTTGTATCCTTTGAAAGATGGATATATACCCGATATTCAAAGTTTTATTGATCGACTTAATGAATATTCCGATTTATACGTCGTGACCAATAATATGAGCACGCAAATTTGTGGCGATTACGATCTTGTGATGAGCGTGTTAAATGAGCAAATGAAGAAAACGTTCCAACAAGAATTAAAGGCTATCTTTGCGTGTAAATTTTTGAATTCAGATATTCGACCAGAGTCGCAGCGCTCATGATGGAACAGTGGATTGCTCAATGGCAGGCTCAGTCGTTGTGGGAATGGACGGCGGTTCTATTATCGGTCGGTTATATTGTATTGGCTGCACAAGCGAACCGCTGGTGTTGGGTATGCGCATTTTTGAGCACCGCTATTTTTTCTGTACTATTCTTTGACGTTAATCTTTTACAAGAAAGTGCTTTAAATATTTACTACTTGATAATGGCCATATATGGTTGGTGGCATTGGCAAGGTTCCTCAGAACAGCAACAACTACCCATTATTCGTTGGCCAGTTAAAAATCATGTGATTGGAGCTGCGATATTCGGAAGCATTGCTTTGATTTCCGGTTTTGTATCGGACGTTTATTTTAAAGCTGATTTTCCATACTTAAATGGCTTTACGGTATGGTTCGCGGTGTATACGACTTTCCTAGTCGCTAGAAAAGTATTTGAAAACTGGCTTTTCTGGTTAGTGATCAATCCTTTGTCTGCTTACATGTTTTGGCATAAAGAGTTATACGTTACCTGTGGTTTGATGGCTGTGTATTTTATTATGTCGTTATACGGTGTTAGAACCTGGTACATTAAATGGCGACAACAAGATGAATCCTTGTCCACTTGCTCCGCTTATTGAACGGGGCTTTTTGAGTCAACAAGCTCGATTGATCAAGCAATTTCCTAGTGCAAGTAACCAATGCTACTTGATTACAGACATTGCTATATCGCAGAAAATAAATGAGTGTGTCGCTGCAACATCTGAAGAGTCTTTAAAAGAACAGGGTCAACAAGCACCGAAAGCTTCTGATGGTTTGTTTTATTGGGTGTTAAAAATCTTTCGCACTGACCGTCTTTCGTTTGATTTTCAATCCTTGCTTAAACTCAATGCAAGCATCGCTGCTCAACAATTAACACCACCCATCGTACGAAGTGATGCAAGCCATCGATGTGTTTTAATGCCTTATCGCTCAGCGGGAACGATCGCTCAGTCATCTATTTCTGACACGGAGAAACTTTACTCGCTAGCGCAAGCTTTGGTCCGTGCACACCAAAGCGATTTGAGTTTTTCTTCGATCGATTTAACTCAAGAAATCGAGTGGTATGCCAATCAACTTAATCCTAATCATCCATTGCTTAGCGAACGTTTAGGTCTACCTGAACTCCCGAAAAGTGCGATGGAGAATTTGGTGCCATGTCATATGGACCCTTCATGGGAAAACCTACTGATTAATGGTGAGTGGTTAGATTGGGAATATGCTCGTCAGGCACCAGCATTGTTCGATATCGCTGCCGCTGCTACGATTAATCGGCTGACTGAAACACAAGTAAAGATACTATTTAACTATTATTCTGATCGGACGAAAATCGAAGGAAACTTTGAAGGCACCTTTGATGACATTCAAAAGCTCATTCTATGGAGTGATTGGTTGAATCGAGCTTGGTTTGAATTAGCCTCTTAGGTTTCCTGTCAACTTGAAGTCAAGGGTAGCCATCTCTAGACGTTGACATCACTTCAGCAGTCTTATCTTGCTGTGGTATTATTTGCGCTTAACACAGTGGTGACTGATTAGGGTTAAAGCAATTTCTTTATGAATATACTGGGTATTGAAACGTCGTGTGACGAAACAGGCATCGCCATTTACAACGAGCAACAGGGAATCGTTGCCCAAGCTTTGTATAGTCAGATTGAACTGCATGCAGAATATGGTGGCGTTGTGCCCGAACTGGCGTCTCGTGATCACATTCGTAAAACGGCTTTATTGACTGATCAGGTTCTTCAACAGTCAGGATTGAGTAGCCGTGAAATAGACGCGGTGGCGTTTACTCAAGGTCCAGGGTTGATTGGAGCTCTTCTTGTCGGGGCGACCTTTGGGCGAAGCCTAGCTTATAGTTGGGGTTGTCCTGCTGTGGCTGTTCACCATATGGAAGGCCATCTTTTAGCGCCATTATTAGAAGACGATAAACCGGATTTTCCATTTGTGGCTTTACTAGTATCGGGTGGTCATTCGATGTTGGTCGATGTGAAAGCCCTAGGGGATTACACCATTTTGGGTGAGTCGATTGATGATGCCGCAGGAGAAGCATTCGATAAGACGGCGAAGTTGATGGGGCTTGGTTATCCGGGCGGACCGAGGCTCGCTAAATTAGCCGAGCAGGGGCGACCAGGAGTCCATCGTTTTCCACGACCTATGACTGATCGACCTGGTTTGGACTTTAGTTTTTCTGGGCTAAAAACCTTCGCGGCCAATACCCTTCGCAGCTGTGATGGTTCAGAGCAAGCTTTGGCCGATATTGCGCACGCTTTTCAAGATGCGGTCATCGATACCTTGATGATTAAGTGTCGTCGCGCACTTGAGCAAACGGGATATCAAAGACTGGTTGTCGCTGGTGGCGTCAGTGCTAATCAACAATTGCGATCAGGATTGGCTCAACTCATGAAGAAACGTCGCGGCAAAGTATTCTATCCGAGACCAGAGTTTTGTACCGACAATGGTGCCATGATCGCGTATGCCGGTTACTGCCGCTTCAAAAATGGTGATCGCGAGACACTATCAATTAATGCCCGTCCGCGTTGGCCGTTGAATGAATTAAAGCAGTAACCGTATTTATCGTCATTCGCGGAGTTAACCGTTTCCTATCGAAATGGCTTGAATCTTTGCACGGTATTGTTCGCGAATTTCTGATTGGAAACTGCTGGACATGGCTTTTTCTAACCAATACTGCGCGTCTTTACTCTGATCCATTTGTAAATAAGTCAAAGCTAATCCAAAATAGCTTTGGTGTAGATAAGGCGCGATAACCGTCGCTTTACGAAAGATCTCTTCAGCTAACTTAGGTTGCTCTCTATCTAAGTAATCAAATCCTAATTTAATGTAGTCGAAAGGGTTCGGAAGGTCGACAGAACGCAGTTTTTGGTCAACCTTATCGGCTAACGCTTGGTTTCCCATCGTGACTAAAAAATCTTTATAGTTGCTCAGCAGTTCGACATTAATCGGACTTTTTTGATAGCCGTATTGAAAGACTTTTTCTGCGCGTGCTAAGTGACCTTTTCGTTTTAAAGTTAAGGCCAGAATATTAATCGAAGGTGCATAATTTTGATCGTAGTTTAAAGATCGTTTTGCACTGTAATAGCTGGTGTTATAGTCTTTCTCTACATAAGCTTCGGCTGCTAGGTTACTGTAAATCATGGCAAGAAACTCTGCCCGCTTGACGGCTGCACCGCGTTGTCCACCATAGCTAGGAAAGTAATCCACCACAATGGATGGCTTTTCAATGACAAAGGCTTTGTCGGCGAGTTGAAAATTAGGGTCAATTAATTTACTTCGCACATGATCACCACGAATCACGATACTTCCTTGTTTTTGATAAACGGGCTCGGCATGAATCTTTTCATAATCAATGTCTATATTGTGAACATTTGCGATTGCTGTGGTTAATATAGCCAGAGCCATACAATTACCTTTTTGCAATCGAAAAGCATCGCTGGCTAAAAAGGTTTTACCATAGTAATTAAAATTAGCCGTCATGGTTTTTAGGTATTCAGAGACTTGTTGATGGCCAGGCAGTACCGCGATATCTTTCTTTTTTAGAAAACGTTTAAACTCATTTATTTGAGCATCCGAAAGAGAAAATAACTGTGTTTCATCGGGTATTTTCGTCGTGTTGTCAAAACCACTGGGCAATGACCAGTCGAGTCGACTCTCTCTTTCTTTGAGCGTCTGGATCTGCACAGGTTGAGACGTACAGGAAATTAGTCCGAGAAACGCAGACAGTGAAACCAATAGTATATAACGAACCATCTTTTTTAATCTTCTGTTAGGTAAACAAGTGTTGCCGTGTATAGACGCAATAGCTGTCTAAAATCGTTCGCCCGAATAAATTCGTGCTCTGAATGCCCGGTATACTCGTTTCCAGGAAATGAGGGACCGAACCCGACGGTATTGGGGAACAATTGCCCATTGGTTGATCCTCCAATAGAAACGGGTTGCGGTGCTTTAACTTGCATAATATGACCATAGACTTTAAGTAAGTCGGCTACCTGAGGCGCATTATCCATTCGATAGGGATCACTGAGGGTAATGCCTAGCGTTTCTATCTTTAATTGACGCTGGTTTTGCCAGTCATTTAACGCTTTCTCAATATCTTGTTGAAGCTGAGAGCGAGATTTCCCCGATGGGCGACGCAGATTAATTGAAAGCTCTAGGTGAAGTTGGTTGTATTCTAGTAGCGTTGGAGAAACGGTGAGCGGTCCCATAAAGTTGTCTTGATAAGCGACGTTTCCGAAGTGTTTTGCGGTGTATGAAAGTCCAATATTGTCACCGAGAAAGTGAACGGCAGTCGATTCAGGGCTAGGGCTCCACTCGAGACTACCAAGTACATAGGCTAAATGACTTACCGCATTAATACCTTCTTCAGGTTTTGACGAATGGGCTGATCGGCCTTCTAGAGAGAGAAAGGTTTTGTCTCGTACTCGAGTAATCTCAAACTTAACTTTTCTCTCGTGCGCTAGACGAGAGAGTTGTGTATTGAGTTCAATGACTTGTTGGTCGGTCAGGCCGCGAGTAATCGCAATGGCTTGTTGCGGAATCTGGCTACTAAAGGCTCCGCCTTTAAAGGTTAGTATTTGTGGTCGATCATTAATTGAGGATTGATCGGTTAGGTTGTCGGCTAATACTGGAAATTTTAGTTTAACTAATCCCCAACCCTTTTCTGCGGTGACCACTGGAAATTCAGAATCGAATGCTAGGTTAACCGGGGCTGGTGAATAGGATTTTACGAACTCTCTTAGAGGTTCCCAGTCTGACTCTTCTGACAGATAAATCAATAATTCAATTTTGGGTCGTTTGGAATTTTCATCGTTTAACGTTTTTAGAGCATACAAAGTTGCTGCGATAGGTCCCTTATCATCTTCCGTACCCCGTCCGATCCAATAGTCAACTCGCTGAGTTTGGTCGAGTTCAAATGGATTGTTTTTCCACATTGCTGGATTCGCAGGTTGCACGTCGGCATGCGTGATGAGTCCAAGTTTCTTTTCACCTTCACCAATAGAGACGAGAATAACTTGTTGGTGATCTTCATAACGTAGCCCCAGTCGCTGACAATGTTGTTTTAGCCACTGTTTAAAGCGTATAAACTCAGGATTCTGATGATTCGGCGTATGAGAGTCTGATACGGTTTTGAATCGTACCATTTCAGTTAAGGCATTCTTCGCTGCATCGAAATACTCGGTGGCGGCGAGATCACCCAATCGTGCTGCTCGTGCTAGTTTTGCGTCTTCTTGAGTTAAAGCCGAGAGAGTTCCGCTCGCTAGCAAAAGAAAGAGTAGCCCCAGTTTCCAGTGAATGTTTACCATATGAATGTTTCTCAATTTTTTCGACTCGGTAAGATTAGGTCTTCATTGCTTGCTCAAGTCGAAGGGTGTGTTTTTTCGGGCTGTTTACGTTGAAGAGGCCCGTTTAACTGGAGGTTCCGCTCCAGAGACTAAATTTCGTATATTTTGGTGGTGTCGAATAACCATCAAAATGCATATGATCAACAGCGGAAAAAATAATTCGGGAAAAAAGTGCCATGAATACACAGGTACAGTAATCGCAGTAATTAACGCTGAAAGAGAAGAAATTTTGAACGCCCAAATACCGGTGAGCCAGCAAATAGCGGCGAAGGTTGCTAATTGCCAGTTCAAGACAAAAATTACTCCAAAAAAAGTAGCCACACCTTTGCCGCCTTTGAAATGAAAAAAGATCGGAAATAAATGCCCAAGAAATGCGGCGACAGCGACAGCATTGATAATGCTTTGTGGTTGATTGAGTGACAGTGCGACGGATACGGGAATGACTCCCTTAAGGCTGTCTCCTAACAGTGTCAGAAAAGCAAGCTTTTTGCCGCCTATTCTCATTACGTTGGTTGCTCCGGGGTTTCCGGAACCGGCGCTTCGAGGATCGCCGTAACCAGCCAAACGACAAATTAAAATGGCACTGGAAATCGAGCCTAAACCATAACTGGCAAGCACTAAGGTAAGACTCAGAAAAGAAATTGCGTTCAGCTCCATTTAATAGACGTCGATTCACGCTATAATGCGCTTAGCATTACACCCTTGAACAGCAAAAGCAAGTCGCACAAATACCAATAAGAGGCATTATGGATACGGTTTTCATCGAACAATTAACTGTAGATACGGTGATCGGGGTTTACGATTGGGAGCGAAAAATTCGTCAAAAGCTGATCTTGGATGTAGAAATGGGCTTTGACATTAAAGCTGCTGCTGCCTCTGACGATCTCTCAAAGGCGTTGGACTACAGCGCTGTTGCAACGGCTTTAACACAGTTCATCGAAAGCACTGAGTTTAAACTGGTCGAAACACTGGTCGAACAGAGTGCTGAATTAGTTTTAAATCAGTTTGCTGTTGCTTGGGTAAAAATTAAATTAGCCAAGCCCGGTGCTGTTCGTGGTAGCCGAGCGGTCGGTGTTACTATCATGCGGACGGCTGAAGGACATGGAGCCAACTGATATGCCGCAGATTTACGTCAGTATTGGCACCAATGTTGAGCACAATAAACATTTAACCATGGCGATGGAGCAGCTGTACCAGAATTTTGGTCAGTTACTGATATCTCCGGTTTATCAAAGTGCGGCCGTTGGTTTTGACGGGAATGATTTTTATAACTTGGTCGCTGGATTTTACAGTGACTTAGACGTCTTGGCGTTAACTCAGCGCTTTAAAGACATTGAGCGATTGTCAGGCCGTGATCATAGTGCGCCAAAGTTCAGCGATCGAACACTAGACATCGATCTTTTAAACTACGGCGATGAAGTCATCAATGAGCCCGTGGTCTTACCGCGAGACGAAATTCTTTATCATGCATTTGTGCTTTTTCCGTTAGCCGACATTGCTTCTGATTGGCAGCATCCGGTCGCGGCGGCACCAATTTCTGAGATTGCTTCCAAGTTTGATGCGAGTGCCCAGCGACTGAGTCAAATTGCCGATCCAATTAATATGGATGCCTATCGATGAATAAAAATGTCGCTCTGGTAACTGGTGGCGCGATTCGTGTTGGGCGCGCAATTTGCCGTGAGCTAGCAGAACAAGGTTATCGACTCATTGTGCATTATCATAGCTCAAGTGAGCCGGCGGAGTCGCTGTCTCGAGAGCTTCAAACGATGGGAGCCGAGCATTGTCTTGTTACGGCCGATCTTAGTGATCGCGGAGGCATTGAATGCTTGCTTGAGCAAATCCCTCCGGCATTCAAAGACATTAATCTATTGGTAAATTCGGCCGCTATTTTTCCTGACGATGATCACATTGGTCAATTATCTGAGCATTGGGATAGCGTCATGAATTTAAATGCTCGTGCACCAATTTTGCTGGCAGAAGCTGTGTTTAAGAGATGCGCCTCACTGCAGCAAGTGATCAATATTGTCGATGCTCGAGTCTATCGAAATCAAACACAGCGCTTATCTTACCGTTGGTCAAAGCTGGTATTGGCGCAAGCAACCAAAGATCTCGCTTTAGTTATGGCTCCGAAGGTTCGAGTTAATGCGGTGGCTCTTGGCGCAATATTACCCCCTCCAGGCGCGGATGAAACCTATTTAAGTCGGCTTGAAAAGTCGATTCCCTTGCAGCAAACAGGTGACACCGACGCAGTGGCCAGAGCGGTACGCTATTTGGTTCAGCAACCCTTCGTGACTGGGCAAGTACTTAGCCTAGACGGCGGCGAATTTTTGTAATTGAGCTGACTGTGACTGCCGAAAAAAAGCATTATTTCGACCACCAACAGCAGGCCCTAAAGGCGATTGGCTTACCCGCAATTGATGAAGCTAGTCTGCAACAGTCATGGGCACTTAATCAGCTCATGAAAGAAACGCTCGATGGCACTCATGCAGTTTCTTTTAGTCTGCCTGACTTTATGAGCCTGGCGTTATATGAATCAAGTTATGGCTACTATATGGCGGGTCGGTCACCCATCGGTCATGATGGTGACTTTGTCACTGCGCCTGAAATATCATCGATATTAGCAAGGGCGCTAGCAAGTTACTTAGCACCGCAGTTGATAGAAGTGAAAGGGCACCTATTAGAATTTGGTGCTGGAAGAGGTGCGCTAGCGGTCGATCTTTGGCGGACAGTACCGGAAATTGAGCATTATTGGATAGTTGAACCGTCGCCTATACTCCGCGAGCAGCAACGTCTCTCATTACGCTCAGCAGGGATTGATCTAGAACGTTGTCACTGGATTCAAAGCCCTGAACAGTGTCCTGAACAAGCCATTTTGATTGGTAATGAAGTGTTAGATGCACTTCCGTTTTTTCAAGTTAAAAAACGAAATGGAGAGTGGCTAGAAAACCGAGTTATTTCAAGCGGCCAGGGATGGGAGAGTGTTTGGTGTTCCGTCACCAGCGAGCCTTTAATACGTTGGATTCAACAGCATGAAGATAAATTGCCCGACGTCGAAGAGTTCGTGATAGAAGCAGCACCGCAGCGGGGACAATGGTTGTTGAGTTGGTTGGAGCGACTCATAAAAGGCGGCTGTATCTTCTTAGATTACGGCCACGAGGCGAGGGAGTTTTTTAGTTTGATAAGACGCTCCGGCTCGTTGCAATGTTATTTTAGACATCATCGTCACGGTGAGTTTACTTTAATACCGGGCGCTCAAGACATTACCAGTCATGTCAACTTTTCTGAATTGTGCGGCGTGATCGAGTCAGCTGGGTACACATTAAGTGGATTCTGCAATCAACGTGACTTTATTTTACAGTCAGGTTGTGTTGAATCGCTCCCCGATGTTGGCGACCTGACGCAGCGAATCATTCAGTCTCAGCAATTGCAACAATTAATGATGCCCGGAGAGATGGGTGATCTTGTCAAAGCCATTGCTTTTACCAAGCAGTTTAGAGAGAATGCCGCACCAATGATTCCGTGCAATTTGGTGGCTCGTTTATGATGCGCTCATGGCATTTACTCGTAATTTCGATGGGGCTTTTGATCCTCCCTCAATGGGCTTGGGCGAAACAAGAACCTCTTGATTGGAAAACCCATGGCCTCATTGCGCTCACCATCGCTGTGGTCATTTCGGTGTTTTTAGTGATGCGTAACCAACGCCTTGATAGCAAAACCGCTAAAATCATGGTGTTTGGTATTTATTTTTGGTTGATCATCTTCGCACAAGCTATTTTATACGGCGTGTACTATGGAATGTTCCGCTAATTAATCCGACTTAAATCTTAGCAAAAGACGAACATATGGACTGGCTTCAAATTATTATACTGGCTCTTATACAAGGGCTCACCGAGTTTCTTCCTATCTCTAGTTCCGCGCATTTAATTTTGCCTGCGCAACTTTTAGGTTGGCAAGATCAAGGAAATTCCTTCGATGTCGCCTTGCATGTTGGAACCTTAACCGCGGTCGTGGTTTATTTTCGACATGAAGTCATGGCAATGACTCAGTCCTTTTTTCGAAGTGGTTTTTCAAAGAATATGGAGCGCGACGCCAAGTTAGCCTGGGCGGTTATTTGGGGCACCGTCCCGGTCGGGCTGGTTGGTTTGATATTCAGTGCTTTTGATATTGTTGACTTGTATTTGCGTTCAATACCGGTGATTGCAACGACGACCATTGTATTTGCACTGTTGTTATGGTGGATTGAGAAGCGTGCCGTCGCACGCAGAGACGAATACGATATCGGAATCAAAGACATCATGGTTGTTGGAATTGCTCAGGCAATGGCATTAGTACCAGGAACCAGTCGCAGTGGCGCAACGATGATGGCTGGTTTATGGTTAGGGTTGTCGCGTAGTGCGGCGGCTAGATTTTCCTTCTTACTTTCTATTCCGGTGATCGTTTTGTCCGGTGGCTTAACCACCCTAAAACTTATTCAGCAGCCTCAAGCGGTTCATTGGGGCGAGTTATTCGCCGGCTTTTCAATTGCTGCGGTTAGCGCTTTCACCTGTATTCACTTTTTTCTTAAATTGATCGATAAAATTGGAATGATGCCATTTGTCTGGTATCGACTAGCGCTCGGTGCTGTTCTACTAACCATTATTTTTATTTGAGTTCTTTAAGAGTTTAAAACCGCCTCGGCTGTCTTTAGCGAGATAGCAGAGGCTTATTAAGAAACGTCGATAAAGCTAAAGCTTGTTCATTAACTTTACGTTTACTTCCATGATCGGTCACACACAGTCGCGAACCATTATTTAACACTAAATTCAGCTCGTAGCTGTGGTAACTGCTTTTGTTTCCACGGACGTATTCAGTCACAATTTGTATGCCGTAAATATCATCGAGTGCGCAATGATCATCGAGCTCACGAATATTGCTTAATGACACGTCTTTTAGTCGTCCTTTCCAGTAATAACCAAGCTGTCGATCAAATATGCGCGGTGTACTTGAAAAGTAATAGATAGCAATACCAATAACCAAAAACACAGAACCGATAAGACTCGGAATGATTTCTCCTGAAGAGACAAAAAATGCCACTGAAAAAACACCACCAAAACCAGCAAAGACCAAAGCGAATAACTTCATCTGCCAGCTTATCTCAACCCGTACTAAATCAGCATTGACTTGACGTAGCTGATGGGTCTGAAAGTTCGCGCCGCCCCCTTTTAATGGCGACCAATCAATATTGGGCGTTGGTTGAGATGACCAGGCGGGCGTTTCGTCCAAGTCGAATAACTTCTCATCACTCGACTCGCGATGTGCAAAGCTGCTGGCTTCAAGTTCATGGCGAGAGTCGACGTTTGAAGTGTCTGTTGAATGACGGTTTGAATAGTCGTTTGTCGACATCGATTCTACAGAGTTAGGTTGCCTCATTGAGGCCGCTTTTGCCGTCATCAATTTAGGAATAATTCTGGCAATAGAGGTTATTGAAAACCCAATAAATAGACACAGAATAAATTGCTCTTGAATAAAGGTTAACACCGGGCTGGGAAGCCATTCGGAAATAAGCTGCGGAGCAAATTGAGTAAGCAAGGAAAGTACAATTAACGCCAGTCCAAGTATCAAAACGGGAAGATTAATCGTAGATTGTTTTAGCTTCTTAGAGTCACCAATTACACGGCTCATATTAATCTCCCTTATGCTCTCGTCTCATCAGAAAAGCTTGCGCGAAAAGATGTCGCAATATCGACTCTCTTTCGATAAATTTGTTCGCCAATTTTTTTTCCAGTATACCCTTCGTCAATAAAAGGCTTTGCATCGATGGTTGCGGTTTTCTCTCTTAGCTGACTCAGAAATTCTAGTTGCGGGTAAGGCTTGTCTTCAAATCCGGTACGACCCAGAAAGTCTGCTTTACAAGCCAGCAAAAATTGCTCAAAAGCGTTTTCTTGACGGTACGCACCGGTTGATTCAAGCGTTTTTATCAAAGTCTTGGGGTTTAGTTCAAACGCTCGATGGCAATGCAAGTGGTACTCTGATGTTACACAGGCCAGTTGTTTCAATTTATTAGGAATACGCAGACGCTGACACATCTTTTCGATCACTTTTATTCCTGCGACTTCATGACCCTTGTGACTGGGCCACTCATGTTCGGGTGTGAGTCCTTTGCCTAGGTCATGACAAAGTGCAGCAAATCGAACGTCAATGGATGAAGACAATTTAGCGGCTTGCTCTAAAACCATCATGGTATGAATACCAGAGTCTATTTCTGGATGCCATTGTGGTGGGTTTGGAATGCCCCAAAGGCGGTCTAACTCAGGAAAAATACAAGCTAATGCGTCTACTTGATGAAGGGTTTGAAAATACACCTGAGGTGAATTTTCTGATAATGCCTTTTCGGTTTCTTTCCAAACTCGCTCCGGCGTTAAATGGTTCAGTTCGCCACTCGCCGCTAGTTGTCGCATGAGCTGCAAGGTTTCTTCGGCTATGGTAAACCCTAATGAATGGTAACGAGCGGCAAACCTTGCCACGCGCAACACGCGCAAGGGATCTTCAATAAAGGCCGCTGAAACATGGCGCAGAACCTTGGCTTGAAGATCGGCAACGCCATTGAAAGGGTCGACAAGTGTTCCATCCTCCGATTGAGCGATGGCGTTGATCGTTAAGTCTCGTCGTTCGAGGTCTTGTTCCAGTGTTACATCTGGAGCAAAGTAGCAAGAAAAGCCATGATAGCCTTTTCCTTGCTTCTTCTCTGTGCGTGCCAGAGCATATTCTTCATGAGTTTGCGGGTTTAGGAAAACGGGAAAGTCTTTTCCCACCGGTTTGAAACCGCGTTGTATCAGTTCATCAGGGGTGGCGCCGACAACAACCCAGTCGCGATCAACGACTGGGCGATTTAGTAGTTGGTCACGTACCGCTCCGCCAACTAAATAAGTGTTCATGGTTTAGCTAATAAGTCGCAAAGCAAAGGGATAACGATATTCAACGCCATCATTGGCTTTGATACAGGCGACGATAATCATGATTAACCAGACGACGGCTAACAGAGGCAGCAAAAATACGCCAATAACCACAAACATAAGCAAAAAGCACAATAAGCCGAGCAGAGCCATGGTGATGTTAAAATTTAACGCTTCTCGGCCATGGTAATTGATGTAGGCAGACTCGTCCTTTTTGATTAACCACATTACTAGCGGTCCGACGATGCTTCCAAATGGAATGATTAATCCAGCAAAGGCTGCAAGGTGGCAAAACATTGCATATTGACGCTCATCGGCTGTTGGGCCTTCATTGGCTGGCGTAGCCGTCGGTTGTTGTGGAGCTTCCGCTTGAGCTTCTTCTTGCGGCTGAGCTTGATGATCGTTTTGTTCAGTCATTTTATACTCTCCAATGTAAGATGGACTCAGTTTAACCAAACTTATCCGACGAGTCAGTATAATTATCCCCTTTTCAATTGTTGCCACGTTGATTAGTATGGTGCGTTAACGCCAATTAGGCGTAGAAAGAGATAATAAAGAGTTTTTATGTACGAAAGTTTTTTTGGATTGAAGGATCGTCCATTTTCTATCGCGCCAGACCCGCGATTTCTGTTTATGAGCCCGCGGCACAAAGAAGCGCTCGCGCACTTGGCCTATGGTATTCGCCACGGTGCTGGATTTGTATTGTTAACCGGAGAGGTAGGCACCGGAAAAACCACGATTTGCCGACAAATTCTGCGCAAATTACCCGAAAATACTCGGTTGGCTTTTATTTTGAACCCAATGCTCAACGCCAAAGAGTTGCTCGCAACCTTATGTGATGAGTTGGGTATCGATTATGAAAAGGCAGAGTACAGCCTGAAAGATCTAACGGATAATCTGACGCGCTTTTTGCTGCAGTGTCATCAAGATAATATTAATGTGGTGTTGATGATCGATGAAGCGCAAAATTTGCAACCGGAAGTTTTAGAACAAATTCGGTTATTGACCAACCTAGAAACCGACCAAAAAAAGCTTTTACAAATTATTTTAGTTGGGCAGCCTGAACTTCAAGAGCTTCTCGCGCGTAAACAACTCCGTCAATTGGCTCAGCGAGTAACCGCTCGATATCACTTGCGACCGCTGAATCAACAAGAAACCGCATTATACGTGCAACATCGATTGCGCATCGGTGGAACAACGCAAGCACTCTTTAGCAAGCAAGCGTTGAAAAGCGCCTTTCGATTTTCTGAAGGCATACCGAGATTGATTAACAACCTTTGTGACCGCGCATTGATGGCTGCTTATAGTGAAGAAAAAAAGATAGTTGCTGAAAAGCATGTTCTAGCTGCCGCAAAAGAAGCGATGCCTTTGGATGTTGTTGAAGCGAGTCGTAGTCGACGAGGTCTCGTCTTTGGCGGGATTGCTGCCGGCGTTTTGGTGCTGGTTAGTATGGGTGTTGCCGTCGGCTATTGGCTGAGTAGCAGCGAAAGCAGCAGCAATAGTCAACGGCCTATTGAGCAACCGACCATTCGCTCAGTTTCTAAGAATAATCATCAAGAGAGCATTCGAGCAGGTGGTATCGAACCTTCGTTAATGGATCGCAATGAAATATACAACACCATTTTTAGTGGACGAGATGATCAAACTGGTGGTTGGTCTGAAGAGTTTTTAGCGCAGCGTTGGCAACTGAATTACAAAAGAGTATCACAGGGCGACTTTTGTCAGTTTGCAGATGACTTTCAACTGAAATGCGAAACTGGGTATGAAAACTGGAAAACTCTGCTTGAAATGAACAGGCCAGCGAATCTATTGGTTGAAAATAATGAGGGGGATACGAGTTGGTTGACTTTGCATCGGGTTAAAGGCAATCAAGTTGAGATAGAAACTCAAACTGGACGACGTTGGATTAAAGAAGACTTATTGTTATCTATTTGGACTCGCCAGTACCAAATGTTATGGCAAGCGCCGCCCGGATATTCAAAGCCAATTAAAAAAGGCGACGTAGGAGACGATGTTCGTTGGCTATCTGAGCGCTTAGCGTTTTTATATCCAGGAGAAGTTTCTTCAACTGAACAACAATTTACTCAAATAGTTGAAATAAAACTTAAAGATTTTCAATTACGTTATGGGTTAACGTCTGACGGTATTGCGGGCATGAACACGTTAATAAAATTAAATACATCAACCACTGCTGGCATGCCAACTCTGAGGTAGTCCGTTTATGTCAATCTTATTGAATGCACTAAATAAAGGAACAGATGACCAATCATCAGACGATATAGATGAGTTGATCGCAAGTCCTTTAGAAGAAACGCCAGAGCGATCGAGTCAAGGCACTAGATTTAATGTGCTGCATGGATTACTACTTGCTATCGCGTTAATTCTTGTGGTGATTTGTTATCTGTTATTCAAACTGCTGTCTGAATCAGAAAGTGCGAGATCTACTGTTGTAAACGTTCCATCCAGTTCAACGCAAAGCAATTTAGAAACTTCATCGATAAACAGTAATTTAGATAATAAAACTAACGTTACAAATACTGCCTCCACTCAATTGATGAAAGAGGTGAATGAAACCTCTCAATCAGAATCTGTAGGCAATGAGCAAGAAACCGTCGTGCTTAATCCATCAACGAGCAATGATAAGCGGACGAATGTTGAGCGTGGCACTGCTAGTAGCGATGAATCAGAACAATATATTGAAAGCTATCGACCGAAGCGTTATGCCTCTGAAAATACATCGAGTCAAACTCGTTCAGATACTATTGAGTCATCGTCTAACTCCAGAACCTATTCAACGGAAGTTGAAAATAGAAATACTCCTCCTAGCCGCGAGTACACTTCGAATTTGCGACAAGATCTTCCGGTTAGAGAAAAAGACGAATTAACACAAGTTCAATTATTAATGGTCAATGAAGTTGTGATAGATGCTCATATTTACTCAGAAGATCCTTCTCAGCGGTTTGTTTTTGTCGGTGGGGAAATGAAAACCGAGGGTGACCAAATAGTTAATAGTTGGTTTCTCGAATCAATTGAGCCCAAAGGGGTGATAATTAATAATGGCGTTTTAAGAGTAAGACTCAATCAATAGTCGGAAATTTAAACATAATAAGAGTAAATCGCTAATTTATAGGTGATAAGAAGGAGCGAATAATGAAGTTTTTAAAAGTTGCTATCATTGCTTTGGTCGTTCTAGTGGTTGTTATTTGGGGCGGCGGGTACTTTTTAGAGCCTACGTATAAAGTTTCTCGCGAAATTAAGATCGCAGCTCCAGCTGAAAAAGTTATGCAGGAGATCAGTGACTTCTCTCGCTGGCAGAAATGGGGCGTTTGGTTCGAGCGAGATCCAAAAATGAAAATAACCATTACTGGCGATGCTGGAATGGTTGGTCATTCTTCTAAATGGTCGAGTGAAACTCAAGGCAATGGCCAGATGATTTTAACTGCCATCAACAATGAAGAACTTACCTATGATTTACTCTTTCCCGATATGGGAATGCAGTCTATTGGCCGAATGTCACTAACAGAGTTGCGCGGCGAAAACGGTGAAGCCGAAACTTTAGTAGTGTGGAGTGATGAAGGTGATGTCGGTACTGATATTGTTAGTCGTTACTTTGTATTATTTATCGATGAGTTAATGGGACCTGACTTTGAGCAAGGCCTTACTAATTTGAAAGTACTGACCGAGAAAAAAGAAGGGTAATCGAAGAAGTCAATGCCTAGGTAACTTTAGCGTTAGTGCTCATGGCTAAATTCAATGATGGCTTGAGCACTGATTGGTTTACTAAAGTAGTAACCTTGAATTTCGTCGCACTGGTACTCGTTAAGCAGTTCGAATTGTTCTAGCGTTTCAACGCCCTCTGCAACGACTTTTAAGTTTAAGTGTTTTGCTAGATCGATAATCGTACGCACAATGGAACGGTCAGCACCGTTGCTACTAATATTATCAATGAACGACTTATCAATTTTTAACTTGTCTAATGGGAATAATTTTAAATAGGCCAAGGATGAGTATCCTGTTCCAAAGTCATCTATTGATATTTTAAAACCACGACGATGTAATTGCTTAAGTATTTCCACTGATCGTTGAAGATCATGCATGAGTAGACCTTCGGTAATTTCTAGTTCGACACTTGATGATGGAACTTGATGCTTAGCAATCGCTACATCTAACTGTTCGATGAAATCATGATGCAAGAACTGGAATGGAGAAATATTAATCGCGCAGGTTATTTGACTCAACTTTTGTTGACGCCAAATCGCAATTTGTTGACAAACTTGATCAATAATCCAACTGCCAATTTCTATTATTAATCCGCTCTGCTCAGCAACAGGAATAAATTCAGCCGGAGATACAAATCCCGAGGTAGGATGTTGCCAACGGATAAGCGCTTCAACGCCCATTATTTTTAAAGTTTTAGTATTTATTTTTGGTTGGTAAACCAAGTTAAACTGCTGGCTGTCTTTTGCAATACGTAAATCTGTTTCCATTTGTAATCGCTGACGTTCACGATTTTGCATGTCGTCACTGAAAAAGCAAATTTGATTGCTTCCTGTTTTTCGAGCTGTGGTATAGGCGGCATCTGCATTTTGCAAAAGCTGTGAAAATTGATGTCGACTTTGTAGGTTATTTGAAACGCCAAAGGATAAATGAAGATAGAAATGTCCATGACTGTTAGCAATAAAGCTTAAAAGGCTTGATTGCACTTCTTGAATGAGCCTAGGAGTCCAGTCGTCAATCGCTTCTTTTGTTGTTGATTTCAATAATAGAGTGAATTTAGCTCCAGTAAAGCGATATAGCTTCGCTTGAATATCTCGCTCTGGGAGCATGCTTAATGAAGTTTGAATGCGTTCTTTAACTGAATTAAGAATTTCATCGCCAACTTGATATCCATGGGTTGTCGTTATTTGACTAAATCGATCAATTCCGATGACGACGAGTGCTAGCAGGTGGCTTTCCGCTTGCTGTAGCCACTCTATGCCATCGAGCTCCATTCGTCGCCGGTTGGGTAATGACGTTAGAGGATCATTAAAAGCTAGAAATTCGAGTTCTCGCTCAGCCTTTCTTCTTTGTGTAATGTTTTCTAAGTATAAGGTAAATGTTTGAATGTCGTTGTGTTTGTGGATTGTTGCTAAGAAGTCCAAATCGTGCCGATTAAACTGCCAACTTAAATGGGATTGACTGATGCTTTTCAATTCATTGATTTTTATTTCAACCTGCTGAAATATTGAAGGGAAATTAATCGCGTCTTCGAGTAATTCTGCCGCAGGATTTAAGTAAGTAATATGGCCATTCCAGTCTAAACTGAGTACGGCATTAGGGTTACGCTCAACAAAATGAGCGAGCTTTTTTTTCTCAATCGCTTCCTTAAAAAAGATGGACAGCTGATAGCCTCCAAAAATAGCGATTCCGATGATAATCATTGAATAAATGATAACGAGATTCGACATAGTATGAAGCTGCTCTGAACTAAGCGTTTGAGTCACCTTCAAATCTTCTTCGACTTGCAACGATAGCTCCATGAGTTGAGGTCGTATCATGTTTCCTAAGTTGGTCATATCAGAAAGAAGAGCTCTAGATTTGTCCCACTGCTCGGGGTAAGTACCTCGTGTTAACTGAAACAGCAAATCTTCAGACAGTTGTCGTTGTTGGTGGATGTAATCCTTAATTTTCGATAGAACCGACGCATCAACAGAGTGCAAAGCTAATGCTGAGAGCTGTTTATCAACAAGGTTTTGATTTTGTGATTGGTTGCGAGTGAAAGTTTGAGCATCTTGGGTTGCATAAAACTCATAATTAATTCGTTCATGCTCACTCAATGCTTGCTCTATTTCAGATACAGCATGTAAAACGGGCAGTTTTTCGGATAGTAAAGCCGTATTGTTGGTATCGACTTGTTGACCTTGGTAATAGATCTTATACGAGAGAGCGACTCCTGCAATCGTTATGAATAAGAATACACCAAGCAAAGACCCTCGTGACACAAACATGTAATTAACCAACTATTTGTCGCAATATCAACTTTAGGAGAGTTAAGTATAGAAGAGTTACTATAAATTGAAAATTAGGCTTATGAGTGTTCGTTTAAAAGCTTCAGTGTGGCGAAAAAACTCCATTATCCAACGATTGGATTGTCTCGAACGAGATTTCTTGGCAAGCGGTTTTTAAGTTTGTTTTGGATGGGCTTTACGACGCCTAAAGGAAAATCATTGTAAAATGCAACTGCTTCACTTTTACTTGCTTTCTCGCCGCTAGTGATTAAGTCTATACCGCGATAGAAGTCTCGAGTTGTATCGTCATCTAGTGACATTCCTTTCTTTTGAAAAGTTTCGCCGAAAGCCATTACAAAATCATGATTCAAACGGTCTCCATTTTTATGAAGCTCCACAAGCTTTATTCCTGCACGAGAAATTCGCATAGATTTTGCTACCTTAAAGGTCAAAGGAGGGAATAGCCAAAGCGTATTCTCTCTTTGCCAAATATAGGGTTGATTCGCTTGTACGTCGAACGACGAGAGGTTTAGAAGTAGTTGCTCTAGATCGTGTAGCGTTTTTTTATTGGGGCGTGTAAATGGCCACTTTTTGGGAGGTGAAACCGATGGCGATGCTGATAGCGTTCCGGATTTTTTAAAGGCCGCTACAAAAAATCCCTCAGAATCAAATAGGTGAGGAAAAACATGTAGATACCCTTCTTTGGTAGCGCATTGCCCTGCGGACTCAAACAGTCCATCAAGTGGTTGTAATTTGATATCGTCGTAGGTTTGGAGTAGATGTTCACACACCTGTTGATTTTCTTCGAACGACAAGGTGCAGGTAGAATAAATTAATGTACCGCCAGGTTTTAATGCTGCATAGGCACTGTCAATAAGTTGTTTTTGTAAGTGTGAAATTTTCTGTAAGGCTTGTGGTGACCAATTTTGCAAAGCATTTGGATCTTTCCTAACGGTACCTTCTCCACCACAAGGTGCGTCGAGTAAAATTGCGTCGAAGAACTCAGGTGCTTGCTCACCAAAGCTTCGTCCGTCGAGGTTAGTTAGAATCGTATTGCTAGCGCCACACCGTTGGAGGTTGGCATGCAATACTTTAATTCGGCTCGCTGAAAGTTCGTTAGCGACAATACTGCTGCCTTTACCTAACAGAGCAGCAAGTTGGGTTGTTTTTGATCCCGGGGCTGCTGCCATATCAAGAACTTCTTTGGCTTCAGGTTCAAGAAAGTATAACGCTTGCGCTGGAAGCATAGAGCTAGCTTCTTGAATGTAGAAGAGACCCTGTAAATGCTCGACTAAATTGCCAAGTTGAAGTTCTTCGACACGGTCTTGAGTTATCCAGAATCCATCGTTACACCAAGGTATGGGCTCTAACTCGAATCCCTTTTGTTCGAGCCGTTGACGAAGCTCAGTGGTGGTGATTTTAAGTCGGTTGACTCGGATGGATTTACGTAAACTTTGATTTGAAATCGCTTCAAACCTTTCCATTTGCTGCGAATCAAATTGCTGTTGTTGTTGAATATGTGCGAGATATTCAGGAGTGAGAACCGACATGACTCTTGACCAAAGAGATAAATTTAGCGGTTATTGTACTGCTCAAAGGCAGCCGCGCCAAGTTTGAGCCTGCTCTAAATGATCCAAAAATAATTGATTAGCGACTTTTCTACTATTGCTTAGTTGTTCTTCAGTCAATTGCTCAAGAGAAAGTTTGAGTCGCTTTTTGACGTAGCTGTACTCTTGCAAGTAATTTTCGGGAGAGGCATAGCAACCGGTCTTTAAAATGGTTAGATGATAAGTTTGCCACGCGTAATCTTTTTGCCATTGACCTTCTTTTTCATAAAATTGCGACAACTGTCTAAGAGCTCCATTCGAGCCTAGCTCAGCCGCTTTCTCTAGCCAAATTTCTCGAGAGCTTTGCGTCACGCTCGGATTGTCGAGGCACAGTTTCTGTAAGCAATAAGCCATGGCATTAAATACCGTCTCATCAGGTTGTGGAAGATTGTCTAACAGTGCTAAACCCTGTTGCACATCTAAAGGATCATCACTCATTAAAAGCATGGCGGTTAGACTATTGCCTAAGAAGTTATTTGGAGACTCTTGAAACGCATGAAGGAGGAGGTTTTGAGCTTGCTGCTTATTGAGATCGCGCATTTGTCCAAACACTTGAGCTAATGCCGACTGATTACGCGCCAGTAACTGTGCTCGTTGTTTTTCGATGGCATCAGGGAGCGCTATTTCTAGATCGTTGCAGTTTTGTTGCATTCGAAGTGACGCATTCGACCGTCGAGTACGAAATCGCGAAAAGAATTCAAGCTCTGACTCATTCAGTTCCTTTTTTTCATGCTCCTCGAGGTTAGGGGTCTCGGCCAAATATCGTCCATCATAAACAATGGCTGAGCAGGTGATTTGAATCAGTTCGTTGGCCAGCAAATGATAAGGGTTTTCTGGTTGCGACTGTAAAATTCGAATGGCCGATACTAAATCTCCACTGTCGAGATAAACTTGTACGCCTGGCGGTAAGTTGAGTTGTCGAAATAAGCTACGTAACTCCCTAAAATAATCAATCGGTAGATCGTATACATCGGTCAGCTTTACGTCGTCTATCGGTAATACAGGGAGCGTTTGGACAGTTTCTTTTGTGATGGATGTAGGACTGTTCGCGTTGGTTTCTTTCTTTAGAGGTTGCCTCTCAACTAAAGCCGGTGGACGTGTCTTGTGCTCTACTTTTGAATTGATAGGACGATTATAGAGCCAAAAGTAAGACGCGACTGACAGCAATAATAAGAGGATGACAAGGACCCATCGAGTTGTCTTGCTGTTATCGGTGTTGTTTTGCTGCGTTTGGCTCATGAGTTTGGCTACGAAACCTCTTAATCTATCTGATTTGATTCATTAAAACGCCAGTCACAGGTTAAAGCATAGCAGTTTAAAAGGAAGGTTTTTGTGCACTAAATAGTAATCTTAGCGTTAATTCGTTCTCGATATTCTTGATTAAACGGGGCTTCTAGAATGGTTATACCTGTATAAGATTACTTGAATAAAACCTGATTACTGTTCAAACTGTGCCGATCTAAAGTGAATATTGGTAGAAATATGTCGGTAAAGAATCTAATTGATAATAATATCGCTTGGGCAAACTCGATGGTTGCTGAAGACCCTGAGTTTTTTAAGCGGTTGTCAGAGCAGCAGCAACCAGAGTATTTATGGATTGGTTGTTCTGACTCTCGGGTTCCTGCAAATCAAGTCGTTGGCTTAGCGCCGGGTGAGCTGTTTGTTCATCGAAACATAGCCAATGTAGTTGTGCACACTGATTTTAACTGTATGTCAGTGCTGCAGTTTGCGGTTGAAGTACTTAAGGTTAAGCACGTTATTGTATGCGGCCACTATGGTTGTGGTGGTGTACGTGCTGCACTTGGCGAAAATGAAGTTGGCTTGGTTGACGCTTGGCTGACGAATATCAGAGATATTTACTTCAATAATGAATCGAAGTTAAGTCACTTGTCTGAACGCGACCGCGTGAATAAATTATGTGAATTGAATGTAATTACTCAAGTGTACAACGTCGCAAAAACCAAAATTGCTCAATATGCGTGGGATCGTGGTCAGCAATTATCGATACATGGTTGGATTTATGGCGTGGCAGATGGCTTAGTTAACGACCTTAAGGTTACTCAGCGAAATCGCAAAGACTTACATAAGATCTACCATCTCTTTGAAACCACATCATCTACTCGACCGAACATTCCTTTCAGTCCGGTTGAATTTGGGTCTAAAGACGGCTAGCCGTATCTCGATTGAATCTTTGGCGACCTTGCTCCTATGGTGGAGAGTAGGGTTGCCATCGCTAGCTTGGTAATATTACCCGGTTGAAATACAGAATGTTTACATCCAGAAACATTTGTTCGAACTTTGAACAAACGATTCACTCTATAATTCATCGCATCGAAAACTCGCAAGACGTTTCTGAACCTTTAAGGATATGTACATGACCAAGACTTTTAAGCTCAGTTATTTGCTTATCGCGGCGACTCTAAGCGCTGCTACCCTACAACCGGCATTTGCATCGAAAGTTGCACCGCAGCCTGTTATTGCCAGTCCAGCGGACACCCGCAGCTATGAAGCCATGACTTTGAAAAACGGCATCACGGTTATGCTGGTTTCTGATCCGAGCGTTGATAAATCAGCGGCTGCGTTAAGTGTGGGCGTCGGTTTGCTGCAAGATCCGATGACTCAACAAGGTATGGCGCATTATCTAGAGCATATGCTTTTTATGGGCACTGAACGTTTTCCTGATCCAAAAGGCTACAACGAATTTATGAGTAATCATGGTGGTTCGTCGAATGCTTATACATGGCTTGATATTACAAACTATATGTTTGAAGTAAACAATGATGCCTATGACGAAGCACTAGACCGGTTCTCAGATTTCTTTAAAACACCCAAACTTTATCCTGAGTATACCGATAAAGAGAAAAATGCGGTCAATGCCGAATGGTCTATGCGCCGTGAAATGGACTTTTTTGGCATGTTTAAGCTGAGTCGTTCTATGATGGGTGAGCATCCAGCAAATCGCTTTTTAATCGGAAACTTAGAAACGTTAAGTGATAAAGAGCATGCAAAATTACATCCTCAAACCGTTGAGTTCTATAACAAATACTATTCTGCCAACATTATGAAAGTTGCTTTAGTCAGCAACTTACCATTAGCAGAAATGCGAAAAATGGCAGAGAAGCATTTCTCAACGATTAAAAATAAGAAAATTGATAAGCCAAAAGTTACTGCAAAAATTGACTTTAAAGCGCTAGGCGGCAAACGGATTCATTACGTTCCCAATACTGATATTAAACAGTTGATGATTGACTTTACGATTGAGAATAATAGCGATGACTATGCCGTAAAGCCAAATCAGTATCTTAGTTATATTATCGGTAGTGAGATGCCTGGGACTCCGGCCTACATTCTGAAGAAAGCCGGTTTAATTTCATCACTTGGAACCGACGCGAGCCCAAGTCAATACGGAAATTATGGCCAGTTCTCAATTACCGCAGAATTAACTGATGAAGGTATGAAGCATCGAGAAAAGATTACTCAAGTAATCATGGCTTACATTGATAAAGTTAAAAAGCAAGGCGTTGATAAAAAGTACTTTAAAGAGATTAAAACCTCGTTAAATAATCAATTCCAGTTCTTAGAAAAAGGAAGCGCGTTTAACTATGTGTCGAACTTAACAGCACAGATGCAGAACTACCCGACTCATCGAGTCATTGCTGCTCCTTATGTCTATGACACATTCAGTGCTGATGCAATCAACAAAGTATTGCAGCAACTGACGCCTGAGCGTTTACGTATTTGGTACGTAAGTCAGTCGGAGCCATCGGATCAAAGCATGCATTTTTATGATGGTAAATATAAGATCACCGATATTCCAGCAAAAGAAATTGCTAGCTGGAGTAGTAAGCCTGACTTTGAACTTGCCTTACCTAAAGTGAACACCTTGTTGCCAGAGTCGTTCGTGTTAAAGACAACCGATTTAGGCGACATGACTAAGCCGACAGTGGTGCACGACAAAGATGGTATTAAAGTTTGGCAATACCCGTCACAACAGTTTAAGCAGCAGCCGAAAGGGGTTTTACGTGTTTACATCAATAGCCCTTTACGTCAAAAAGACATCAATGGTCAGGTTCTCTTCTCACTTTGGGCCGATATGTATGATCTGAATCAAAGCGCTCTGATGACCGAAGCATCGATAGCCGGTATGCAGCTAAACCTACAACCGGCTAACGGTTTAGAATTATCGGTGAGCGGCTTCACTGATAAGCAACCTGAATTGTTGAAAAAAGGCCTTGATAGCTTGGTGTTTGATGTCAAAGCCGATGCATTTAATCAAGCGGTTGATCGCTATGTTCGTGGGTTGAAAAATCAAGAGAAGCAATTCCCAATTTATCAATTGTTCGGAAACATGCGTTCGTTAATTGCAAGCAGTGGTTACAGTAATGATGACTTAGTAAAGGCTGCGCAAGCGCTAAAGCCTGCTGATTTAAAAGAGTTCATGCAGCAAGTTATGGCGAATAATCAAATCCGTATGTTTGCTTTTGGTAACTACAACAAACGCGATATTGAACATTATGTAGAGCAAGTCGCCGAGTCATTACCTGAAAACCATAAGGTAACCAATTACGTACAGACTCGCTATTGGAAACCTTCTGAAGGTGAAGTGCTGGCCCTTAAGAAAGATCTCGATGTATCTGACGTTGCGGTTTTAGATATGCACGTACACCCTGAGCCAAACTTGAAACATCAAGCCGAAGCTCGTGTGTTGCAAAGTCACCTGCGTACTCAAACGTTTGAAACCTTGCGCACTGAAGAGCAGTTAGCTTATGCCGTAACGGCCATCACCCCAACGATTAAAGACTTTGTTGGTGTTGGTTTTGCGATTCAAACGCCGGTCAAAGATGTTGAAGCAATGCAAAATCGATTCGATAGCTTTAAACAGGAGTATGCAAAGGTTCTAGATAAGATGACCGCAGACGAGTTTAATAAACTTAAAGAAAGCGTGTTAATTGAACTTAAAGAAGCGCCGAAGAACTTAGGTGAAGAACAAGCGCCTATGTTGAGTGATTGGTATGAAGAGAAATTCGACTTCAATACGCGAGAGCAATTGATTGCCGAGGTTGAAAAAGTGACTTTAGCGGATGTTAAAAATTTCTATCAGCAAACGGCGTTGAATCCAAAAGCGGCTCGTTTATCGATTCAGCTTCGTGGTCAGAAATTTAATGAAAAGCCATTCGCTAAGCTGAAGAATGAGAAAACCGTTGATGATTTAGCAAAGTTTCATTCAGATGCTGATTATCAATAGTTAATCGTTCTGCTAACGATAGTAAAAAGCCAGGCTCGCCTGGCTTTTTTTATGCTTAAAATAATACTCGAACCAGAGTCTCAGTAATGGCATGCTATTGATTGGTTACGAAGAGAGATCTGATTAAACTAAACATTTGAGATGCGAAAAAGGTATGGGGAATATGGAGTCGATCAGTGTTATCAATACCATTAAAGTTCCAGAAGGGATGGAAGCAGAGGCTGAAAAAATCAGGGATGTATATGTCAGCTATTTTAAAAAGCAGCCAGGCTTTGTATCTTCTAGCTTTTATAAATCCATTGAAAGAGAAAACGATGGCATTTTAAAGTATGTAAATATTGTGGTGTGGGAGTCTTTAGAGGCATTTAACCATGTCGTTAATCAAGGCTTTAATAACGATGCGGGGCAGAATAGCGATGGATACAAAGTGTTAGGGAAAGGCTTTCCGAAACCGATAGAAGTATCACCTGGAAGATTTGTCAGTATCGCTGAAGATTGAGCTAATTTTAGGACTGCTTGAAGTGAAGATATTTGATGTATTTTGCGGGGAAGGAATTCAAGGAAATCCATGCGCCGTGATAATGCTCACTGGTTGGCCTCCGGAACATGAGCTTGCTCAATCGGCAAGACGTCTTAAAGTGCCGGTTACGTCGTTTATTGTCAGCCATGGTCTTGAACATCATATTCGGTGGTTTTCTGCTGCGGGTGAAATTAATTTATGCGGGCACGGAAGCTTAGCAGCCGGTGCTGCATTGCTCGAGCAGAGTCGTCAGAAAAGAGTCACCTTATCCAGTCGATATGGTCCAGTTACCATTGTAAAGAATGCCAATCGATATCAACTCGAACTTCCTAGCTGGAAGCGAAATAACTGCTCAATTGCGAAAGAACAATTAGGATTGACTATTGAGCCCTTGGACATTTTTTCTACGAGAGACTTGGTGGTCGTATTAGAGTCAGAAGGTGCGGTCAAGGATTACAATCCGAATTTTAAAAAGATTCGTAAGCTTAACCAATTTCATGCAGTGATCCTTACGGCGATGAGTTCTACTAACAGTTATGTGTTACGTTATTTTGCACCAATATAGGAATTTTAGAAGATATAGCGACTGGCTCTGCGCATTGTTCGATTGCTCCCTATTGGTTTGATACGCTTAAGCAGGAATCATTAACCGCTTTGCAGCTTTCAAAGCAGGGAGGACTCTTTGAACTTGCAAAGCAAGACCACTCAAAGATTATCCTCACTTCTTTAGTAAAAGAGCGCGGAGTATACGAATAAGGCTCTGCATAAAAAGGGTTGGAGTTAAAAAACTTGTTGTCGCGGTAATTTAATTATCATCATTGCAATAGAACAAATGTCTATTGCCTTTTTATTGTTGAGATAATAACCTGCGACTTAGAGATAGGTCGTTTAGATCAAATAATTGATTTTAAACCAGTATCGTGGAATTTAACTGAAGGAGTTTGTCGTGAATCGTCGCACATTGATATCTATCCACCTGTACTTAGCCTCTTTTTTCGCACCTGCGATTTTAATCATGGCACTGTCGGGTTTATTTTATTTGATGGATATCAAAGGAGAAGTGGGCGAGTCCGTCGTTTATCAAGGCCAAGCTGAATCGATTGATTTAAAAGCTACGGATGCTAAAGAACAAGTTGAAGCCTTGCTGACTCGTTTAAATTTAGACGCAGATTTTGATTATTTGCGAGGTTCGAAAACTCGTGCGGTGACAAGACCAACCTCAGGCGCTCATTATCTTATTAGTGTTGAGAGCAATAATGTCACTGTTACTGAGCGCTCTCCAAGTCTGATTGCCAGTATTATCGAGCTGCATAAAGGCCATGGCCCATCATGGTTTCGAGTTTTCCAACAAATTATGGCCGTTGGGTTGGTGATCATATTAGTTTCCGGCTTTTTGTTGGGGGTTACTTCCCCGGTTTTAAAGAAAAAGTCTTGGGTGATTACCGGCATCGGTCTAGCCAGTTTCCTGTTGCTGGCGATTATTTAAGTTTGTTCAAAGTTTTAGCTAGCGGTCTTTGATAGGCCGCTTTAGCCCTAGCAAGCCAAGCTAAATTACTCTTCATCTCTTTATCTCCTCGCTTCCCTTCGCGTTGATAGGTGAGGGTAACTGCTGTACAATCCGCCGCCACTTAAACGCGTAAAATACTAATTCACATCGCGCAGCCGGGTTCTCCGGTGTTATCTATACTATTTGGGCCATTAGACAACTGACGGTAGGCAGCACTTGAAAAAGTGCGGCATCAGCAACTATTTAGCTAGGACTTATTATGATTTTACATTCGACCAAACACGATTGGTTGGGCAATATTCGCGGAGACATTCTCGCTGGGTTGGTCGTCGCGTTAGCACTGATACCCGAGGCGATAGCCTTCTCGATTATTGCAGGGGTTGACCCGAAAGTGGGTCTGTATGCCTCTTTTTGTATTGCCGTGATCATCGCTTTTGTTGGTGGCCGACCCGGCATGATTTCTGCCGCCACCGGTGCCATGGCGCTTTTGATGGTGACGTTAGTCAAGAACCATGGTCTAGAGTATCTGTTGGCTGCGACTCTGTTAACCGGTGTGTTACAGATCATCGCGGGTTATTTGAAGTTAGGTAGCTTGATGAGTTTTGTTTCGCGCTCGGTAGTCACCGGCTTTGTGAATGCGCTAGCGATTTTGATTTTCATGGCACAGTTGCCTGAGCTTACCAATGTCACTTGGCATGTTTATGCGATGACTGCCGTTGGTTTAGGAATCATTTACCTATTTCCTCACATACCGGTGGTGGGCAAGGTTATTCCATCGCCTTTGGTCTGTATTTTAAGCTGCACAGCATTTGCGATGATTGTGGGTCTCGAAATTCGAACGGTTGGTGACATGGGCGAGCTGCCCGACACTTTGCCTATTTTTATGTGGCCAGAAGTCGAGTGGACGTTTGAAACCTTAAAAATTATCTTTCCTTATTCTGCTGCGTTGGCTGTAGTGGGGCTGCTCGAATCATTGATGACCGCCACAATCGTTGATGACCTAACCGATACGTCGAGTGATAAAAACCGTGAGTGTAAAGGCCAAGGTATTGCCAATATCGGCGCGGGTTTTTTAGGTGGAATGGCTGGGTGTGCGATGATCGGTCAGTCAGTGATCAATGTAAAATCTGGTGGTCGAGGTCGTTTATCGACGTTAATTGCAGGCTCAGTTCTTTTAATATTAGTGGTCTTTTTAAGTGATTGGGTCGCGCAAATTCCTATGGCTGCGTTAGTTGCCGTAATGATTATGGTGTCGATTGGTACCTTTGATTGGCAGTCGATTCGTAATTTAAAAGTTCATCCGCTTTCAACAAATATTGTGATGGTGGCGACCGTTGTGGTGGTGGTTTACACACATAATCTCGCTTATGGTGTCTTAGTCGGCGTGTTATTAGCGGCTCTATTCTTTGCCAATAAAGTCAGTCATTTTATGTACGTAGAGAAAGAATTGGACGAAGAAAACAGTCATCGAACCTATAAAGTGATTGGCCAAGTCTTTTTTAATTCAGCGGATAAATTCATTGGACAATTCAATTTTAAGGAAGCGGTTAGCCGAATTACGATTGATTTAAATCGCGCTCATTTTTGGGATATATCAGCGGTTTATGCTTTGGACATGGCTGTGGTAAAGTTTCGTCGAGAAGGTGCTGAAGTTGAGGTCATTGGCCTAAATCAGGCGAGTGAAACCATTGTCGATAGATTCGGAGTTCACGACAAACCCGAAGAACTCGAAAAAGTGTTAGGAGGACATTAATCATGACTGCGTCATCAGAACAAAAAGAACAACAAGCACGTTTTGTATTGTCATGTATCGATGGGTCGAGTTTGGGCGAGGCGGTCTGCGATTATTCAGCATGGATCGCCAAGCAGGTTGGGGCGCCACTAAAGTTCTTGCATACCATTGAGCATACAGCGGGCGCTGCGGTTGCTGATTTAACCGGCACGATTGGGCTGGGAGCTTCAGAAGACTTGCTTCGAGAATTAACCGAGGTTGAGCAAAGCCGAAGTAAGCTGCTGATCGAGAAAGGCAATCGCATGCTTAAGGCGGCAAAAGAACGTGCAGCGTCACAGAACGTCGAAGCGATTGAGATTCGCCAACGCCACGGCCTTTTGAGTGAAGCCTTAGTTGAAATGGAAGAGCAGATTCGGGTGTTGGTGGTTGGAATTCGTGGGGAAATGCACGATGAACAAAGTTCTGGAACGGGTACGCAATTAGAAAGCATTATTCGATCGCTTCACAAACCAATTTTGGTGGTGAACGAAGCTTTCCGTTTACCTAAAAACGCCATGCTGGCTTACGATGGCAGTGAAGCCGCCGAAAAAGCCTTGGGTATGGTGGCATCAAGTCCTCTATTTGAAAATACACCCATTCATTTAGTGTATGTTGGCGATGATAACGAAAGTTCACAGCATTTATTGGCCACAGCGAAAGCCAAGCTATCGTCGGCCGAACGAAAAGTCGAAGCCGTGCTACTGAATGGAAATTTGCAGCAAGTGTTAACGGATTATCAACAACAACAAGATATTGATCTAACGATTATGGGAGCGTTTAGTCACAATCGGATTCGCGACTTTTTGCTGGGCAGTTTTACTGCGCAAATGTTAGCGCAAACGCACAAGCCCTTACTACTGTTGCGATAACCAGAGTTGTAGTGAATACACGAGATATTGAAACTTATTAACCATAATAAATAAAGGGCTATTAGCCGATCGTCGAATGTTACCTTGAGTAAAAATTCGCTATCTTGATACACCGGATCATAATAGTGTTTTACTCGAGATGACGAATTCTAACGAAGCAGTAGCCCTTTCAGCCTACCAGCAACAAGCCAATCAAGCTAAGCAACACCCCGAAGAATTTTGGTTGCAGCAAGCCGCTGCTCTACCCTGGTTTGAAACGCCAAGCACGGCGCTAGAACGACCCGATGAGATTCACAGCCAATGGTTTCCCGATGGCTTGATGAACACCTGCTTTATGGCACTGGATCACCATGTAGTGTCGGGACGGGGAGAACAAATCGCTTTGTACTACGACTCTCCGGTGACCGACACCAAGCAGCAATGGACTTACTCCGAGTTGCTGCAAGAAGTGGAACAAGCCGCCGGGATGCTATCGGCGTTAGGAGTAACCAAAGGGGATCGAGTATTAATTTATTTGCCGATGATTCCCCAAGCCGCGGTTGCCATGCTGGCTTGCGCGCGATTAGGGGCCATTCATTCCGTGGTATTTGGTGGCTTTGCCGCTAATGAGCTGGCGATCCGCATTGACGATGCCCAGCCTAAGGTTGTGATCAGCGCGACCTGCGGCATTGAAATTGAGAAAATAATACCTTACACGCCTCTGCTTGCTAAAGCGTTAGCGCTGGCCAACCATCAGCCGAACCATTGCGTGATTGTTGATCGTGAACAGTATCAGAGCAGTGAACAACTCGAAAACCAAGTCGATTGGCAAACGGCCGTTGATAAGGCACAGCCGCATGGTGCTGTTGCTGTTGCCGCGACCGATCCTCTGTACATCTTATATACCTCTGGCACGACTGGAAAACCTAAAGGCGTGGTGCGCGACAATGGCGGTCATGCGGTTGCTATGCACTACAGCATGCGAACGGTCTATGGAATGAGTCCTGGCGACGTATTCTGGGCGGCCAGTGATGTTGGATGGGTGGTCGGGCACAGCTACATTGTTTATGCGCCGCTCATACTAGGTTGTTCGACGGTACTTTACGAAGGCAAGCCAATTCGGACCCCCAATGCTGAAGCCTTTTGGCGAGTTTGCCAAGATTACAAAGTGAATGCACTGTTCGCGGCTCCAACAGCGTTTCGAGCCATTCGCAAAGAAGATCCGCAAGGCGAAGGGTTAAAGTCGCACGATCTTTCGGCGCTTAAAAAGTTCTTTTTAGCAGGAGAACGTTTGGATCCTCCAACGTATCAATGGTTGAATCAAGTGAGCGGTCTGCCCGTGTATGATCATTGGTGGCAAACCGAAACCGGATGGGCCATCGCTTGCAATCCGATTGGTTTAACTGCGATGCCTGTTAAAGAAGGGTGTGCGACGGTCGCCACGCCAGGTTATCAAATTAAAATTTTGCGCGATGATGGCAGCGAAGCTAATGCCCAGGAGCAAGGCAATATAGCCATTCAACTGCCATTGCCTCCAGGATGCTTTACGACTCTGTGGCAGGATGATGAGCGTTATTGCAGTAGCTATTTTTCGGCTTACCCGGGTTATTATCTGAGCGGTGACGGCGGCTTTATTGATGACGATGGCTATGTGTTCGTGATGGGGCGAATTGATGATGTGATCAACGTGGCCGGCCATCGACTGTCAACAGGAGAAATGGAAGAGGTGGTTGCCGCTCATCCCCAGGTGGCTGAGTGTGCGGTTCTTGGCGTTCAAGACACCCTCAAAGGGGAGCTCCCCATTGCTTTTGTGGTCCTGCAAGCGGAGGCTGATCAGAGCTTGGTGAAGCAGCAATTGGTGCAACGAATTCGCGATCAAATAGGTGCCATTGCTTGTTTAAAAGAGATACTGATTGTGGCTCGATTACCCAAAACTCGCTCCGGTAAAATACTGCGACGTACGTTGCGACAAATCTATCAGCATGAACCCTATACGGTTCCTTCGACCATCGATGATCCAGCTATTTTAGACGAAGTGAAAGCCGGGTTAGCTCAGTAGCCACTCGTTTGGCTATCAAAGGTCGCTGGTAGGAGGCGTTGAAACAACCTCAGACGTTTGAACAGCGTTGTTCGATTGGCTGGCTATGTAGTCTTTCCAGCGAGCAGCAATTAATTCAAGTTCTGCTGCCGAAAGAGGCTGATAGCCTCTTCCGAAAGGCCAACCATAACCCCAGCGAAAAGACGTTGGCCAGTATGGGCTGCCCCCTACACGAACGCCAGCAAGCATAATTTGCGCGATTTCCGGCTCGCCGACTTGGTCGACACATTGTTGCAACGCTAAGTCGGCGGCAATGCGTTGTTGATAGGTTCCACCTTGCCAGTAAGCTCGATCGTGCGCCTCACAGCAGCTCAGCCACAAGGTTTGCTGACGCAAAGTCCCGTCCGGAAATAGACTGCAACCATCACTGTTAAATGGATTGATTGCCCAACTGAGATTGCTGCAGCAGAGCAGAGTAATTAGCCACCAACAACGATTCATAGGGTTTTGTAGCCTTGTGTTTGAGAATGCCAATATTGTACTCTGTAATAGGAAAAGGCAGTAGCCTTCTAAGGTATCGGCGATACACCGAATGGCGAAGGCTTTGAGGCAATAAACTATCGTCTAAAAAGTAGAGTTGGGAGATTGGATGGATTCCATTATTGGTGTGGTCCTAGCGGGCGGAGAGTCGTCACGTATGGGGCTAGATAAAGCGGAGTTACCGCATCCACTAAATGAAAAACAAACCTTACTAGACCACGCGATGGAAATATTGATCAATTGTGGTTGCCGTAAAGTAGTGATCAGCGGAGAAAAATGGGACGGTATTGCGGATCAATTTAATGACAAAGGACCGCTTGCAGGCATTTTTAGTGTCAGTGATGCCATTGCTGAGGAGTATTTTTTATTTGTTCCCGTTGATATGCCTTTGTTGGATCCCTATCTATTGCAAGAATTAGTCAGTGCTGCTGAAATAGGTGAAAGTGTTTATTTCGAAGAGACTCGTTTGCCAGCGCTAATTAGAGTTAACGATCAGGTAAAAAGCTATTTGAGTCGGGTACTCTCGTTTGATGCAGAAGATCGTTCAATGTTTACTTTTTATCAAGCGATAGGCGCTTTGCCGATTGCTTGCAGTCAACCCGAAAAGCTGGTGAACGTAAATACCCCCGAAGACTTTCAGCATTTACAAGTCCAGCAACCGCTGGAACTTGACCATTGAGCCGTCGTGGCAATCATCGATTGATCTTGGTTCTGTCATGAATTGATCAAATTCATCGTCTAGCCTTCTCTTGTAGAGTCTGCAAAGGAGGTAGGGTCATGCTTGAATTAACCTGTCATTGTCAAAATATCCAGATGGTGTTGCCAGACAAACCATTACGATTATCGGAGTGTGATTGCTCTATGTGTCGTCGTTATGCAGCGTTTTGGGGACTGTATGCGCCAGATCAGATAACCTTAAGTTATCATTTTGCACCGCAAGGCTATGCTGCAGGCAAAGATCGGGTGTTTTACCATTGCATGCGATGTGGATGTTTAACGCATTTTGAGTCCAGCGAAACAGCTCCTGAGCAGTTATTTGCGGTGAACTATCGAATGGCGAATGTTTCTCAATGGCCAAGCTTAATCAAATCGGCCGATGTTTCGTTTCGTCATTCACTCAGTCAGCTATCAACGAGAGAAGATATAGGCGACATCAGAGTTTAGATGCCGCCGTTGTTGTTCTTTCAATAGCATCGGCGATCGATGCTATTGATATTCAGTTCATTTGAGCGTTTTAAAAACTAGGAGTCTGCGGTTACTCGGTACTTTTTTTGATACCGAGGCTTGTACAAGAATGTCATTGCGACGCCGATAACTCCGGGTAACACCCAAGGCAAAACCTGCCACATGCCCGGTAAAAGCTGCTCAAAGTAAGTTCGACCACCAAAAGCAAAGAATGCGGTGTATACTGCGATGCCACAACCAAGAATGTTAGAGAAGTGCTCAATGATCCATTCTCTCTGTTTCACTTGGGCTTTAAACGTGTAACGCAAACCATTGATTGCATTGAGTAGCGCAATCGGAGCAAAAATTAGCAACAGTATTTGGTTCTGTACTAATCCTTTAATGCCGACGAACAAAGCGGTCACCAACAGGAATATCATTAAACCTAAATGATGCCAGCTTTTTAAAGCTTGTCGGTCTGCTTTCACTTTAAGAACAAGAATACTGTGTTTTACGCCATGCAGTACCAGTAAAGAAAGCATAAACAAAAATTCTGAGATCATTTTTTGATGAGCGATAAAACGCACGGCTTTGGCAGGGTCAACCTCTTTGTCAGGAAAACGAATGGCTAATGGATCCATCCAAACGATCACGCTCATAATGACACCGCTGATACCCACCGCCCACATTCCCCATACGAATGCCTTCCCAGACTGAACATGCCAGCGACCACCTTTGCGTGTTGCTATCGGTACCCAAAATATGATCAGCGCAAGGGCACCGATAAAGACATGAATATATAAAAGTATTTGATGAGCCTGGTGCATAATGAACCTCCTGTTAAGTTACGCTCTTAGTCTATAAAAGCTTAACCTTGGGTACATGTGCCATTAGTCATCAGTTGTGATCATGACTTTTGGCCTATTGGCCAATCAATCAGACTTGTTATACTCAGGCTTAGTTCTTCTAGAAGGCTACTCAATGGCTAACCTCACAAACCGACTAAAACGGCAATTTGATGCTGGCGATTTAACGGCCATCGTTACTTGGGCATTGATATTCGGCATCGTTACTTATTTGCTAAGAAACTCGACCACGGCGCCGCCTTTTTGGAGCTATGCTATCGGGTTTCTCGGGTATATAACGGCTTATTTAGTCGCAGTACATGACTGGCATTTGTCTCCACTATCGAAGCGTTGGCGGATTGTTGCGTTAATCGTAATGTTGGCGATGGCGTTTTATTTACACTGGATCTTACGAGTAGACTTTCTTTCTATCTTAACCATTATTTGGGTGGCGGTAATGTGCCACTTCGTTACTTTACCGGTGGCGGTTGTCGTCAGTATTTTGGTGATCGCTTCTTGGTTTTCGATTACCTACTTTGTTCACGATCGAAATACTTGGATTCAAGCTTTGTTATACGGCACTTTTCATATGTTTGCGCTGGTATTGTCAGTGTCTAATCAGCGAGAGCGAAGTACCGCACAACAGTTACAAGCAAAGAATGATCAATTGATAGCAACGCAAGACTTGCTCGCTCAGGTATCAAGACAAACTGAGCGAACCCGCATTGCTAGAGATCTGCATGATTTGGTTGGCCATCACTTAACAGCCTTGACAATTAAACTCCAAGTGGCCTCTCGTGTATGTGACGGAGAAGCTAAACGTCAGGTTGATGAGTGTCATGGAATCGCCAAACTATTATTGAATGATGTCAGAGATGCCGTAGATACATTGCGCCATAATGAGTCGATTGATATTGCGCAGTCGTTGCATCTGTTGACGAAAAATATTCCTACCATTAACTTTGAGAGCCAGCTGCCCAATCATCTATCGATTGAAGATATATCGATTGCCGAAACACTTATGCGGTGTTTGCAAGAGGCGATTACCAATACGTTAAAGCATAGCGGCGCTTCGAAAGCATGGATTCAAGTGCAACAGCTCGAAAAAGAGCTGGTTGCTACCTACTATGACAATGGCAAAGTGGCGGCTGATTGGAAAGAGGGTAACGGGCTATCGGGAATGTTAGAGCGTGTTTCTTTGGTCAATGGTACGCTTGATGTGCATGAAAATCATGGTGCTTTACGTTATCAAATAACTTTACCAATGGACTAACTGAATTAATCGTTAATACGAGTGATTGCAGTAGCCATAAAAACAGTTACATAAACGGTATTTAATATGATAAGCAAACCTAATCAACCTGAGTTTATATGAGTATAAAAATTACGTTAGTTGATGATCAAACTTTGATTCGAGAAGGAATCAAAAGTCTTTTTAGTCTGACGGATGAGATCGAAGTCATTGCTGAATGTAGCGACGGCGTTGAAGTGCTTCAAAGCATCGAGAATACGCCTCCCGATGTCATTATGCTTGATCTTTCAATGCCGAAAATGGGTGGGGTTGATGTATTGAAAGAGTTACAGAGACAGCAGATCGACATTCCTGTTCTGGTGCTAACAACCTTCGATGATCACGAGCTAATTTTGCAAAGTATTAGCGCTGGTGCGAAAGGCTTTTTGTTGAAAGATGTTTCATTAGAAACCTTGATTGATGCAATTACTCAAGTGCATCAAGGTGGTCGGTTTTTATTACCGGCTGTTACCGAGAAACTGCTTGAGCAATCGGGTGGCAGCGAGCTTAACAAAGCCTCGGTGGAGGGAATCGAAGCGCTAAGTGCGAGAGAGCTGGACGTGTTGCGTCTGATTGCGGGCGGCTATTCAAACAAAGAGATTGCCAGTGCATTGCATAAATCGGAAGGCACCATAAAAAATCATGTGTCTAACATTCTTTCAAAAATGGGTGTTCGAGATCGCACTCGGGCCGTGTTACTTGCATTAGAACATGGTTTGCTGAGCAAATAAGGTCTACACTAAATGACATCGAATGTTCGCTGGGCGAGTAGAACAGTCGTGATCATTACTTCTTAGAGAGCGTCGCGTAAGCCCAGCTTCAAGATCAGGGTTTGCATGAAAAAAGCAGAACAACATAGTCAAGAAGATCTACGACTCGAGGCGTTGTATGAATACGAGATACTCGATACTCTGCCCGAACAAGATTTTGATGACCTTACATTATTAGCATCACAACTGTGTGATGTGCCGATTGCCTTGGTGAGTCTCGTCGATCAACATCGCCAATGGTTCAAATCTAAGCAAGGCTTAGATGTCACAGAGACGCCTCGAGATCTCGCTTTTTGTGCCCATGCCATTTTACAAGATGATGTTATGATCGTTGAAGATACTCTCGACGATCGTCGCTTCAACGATAATCCTTTAGTTATTGGCGAACCAAATATCCGATTTTACGCTGGAATGCCACTAAAGAGTCAGCAAGGCTTGCCTTTAGGCACCTTATGTATCATTGATCAAAAGCCACGCAAATTAACCAAAGATCAAAAGAACGCACTTTCGGCTTTGAGTCGTCAAGTCATGGCGCAGCTCGAGTTACGCCTAGCGGTGAAGCGGCAAAGCAAAGCCCAAGAAGAATTATTGGTTCTGAATCAAAAGTTACGTTCTTTGGCTGAACTTAAAACTAAATTTTTAAACCATCTCAGTCATGAAATTCGAACCCCCATCAATGGCATTCTAGGTTTGTCTGAGCAATTGTGTGAACGCTTCCCGGTAACTAGCCAGCATAGTGAGGATTCTTTAGAAAAGTCGTTACATGTAATTCATTGTTCGGCCGAAAGTTTGCATGATACGGTCAATCACGTGTTAGATATTTCTCGAATAGAGTCGGGAAATATGAAGCGAGAGCTTATGTCTGTTGGCCTCGAAAAAATGATTGATGAATTGTTTATTATTAATCAACAACGAGCGAAAACTCGCACGATAACGTTACGTAAAGAAATTTCTCAAGAACTGCCACGGTATGTGGAGCTCGACAAAATTAAAGTCATGCAAATATTAATTAACTTGTTGGGTAATGCAATAAAGTTCACTCCTGAACATGAGGCTGTGACGGTAAAGGTTACGCAAGAGCAACAACAACTGAAAATTCAAGTGATTGATAGCGGCGTGGGGATTGCGCAAGCTGATCTTAAGAATATTTTCAAACCGTTTCATCAGGTATCTAATTCTTTAAGTCATTTGACGCAAGGTTCCGGTTTAGGTCTAACCATAGTAAAAGAGTTATGCGTGTTTTTAGGCGGTGATGTGTGTGTGCAGAGTGAACTTAATCATGGCTCTACTTTTACCGTTACTTTGCCATTGAAAGCATCGAAAGTGACGGCCAACGAACGACCAAAATTTAAATCCATGACGCAGTTTAAAGATAAAAAAATCCTGCTTATTGAAGATAATCGAGTTAACCAAATGGTCATAAAGGGTTATCTCAGAGATACCGGAATAGACTTGCAAATAGCGCAAATTGGAAATCATGCTCTACCCATGGCTCTGGCGAAGATGCCTGATTTAATACTTATAGATATTCGTCTACCGGATATGACCGGCTTTGAAGTGATCGAACAATTAAATCAACAAAGTGACTTACAAAAAGTGCCAAAAGCTTTTTTATCCGGTGATGTCTCGCAAGAAACCTTCGATCAGGCGGAAGCCTTGGGCGCGGTTGAGTTTTTAACTAAGCCGCTGCGAAGAGAAAAATTATTTGAGTTTTTAACCGCGCTTTGGGACGGTTGAGCATACGTTTACAATGGATAAAAGTTCCATTACTGAAGGGATAGAAATATAAAAGTGAACTTAGCTTTTATATTGTCGAAATTTGATTGATGTGATGGGCTGTAAAACGTCGAGTGGTTGTTGTTCGTAAGGCTTGGCTGCCCGCCGTTGTTGTGCACGAATTACCGCGATGTGTTTGTTTCGCGGCGAGAGACGATTCCAATTGGCTATTTCAGCCATATGCCGAAAGCAACCCACACAGATATCTTGTGGGTTGAGTTTGCAGGTACTTCGACAAGGGGTTCGCATTAGTTCCAGTTAGAACGTTTTTTTCGAGACATACGACCTAAAAAGGCCCCAATAACCATACCGCCAAGAACCACAATCGCACCTGCAAAAAGGACCTCTTGTTGAAAGCGGTCTGCCATCATGCGGTTTTGTTGCTCTAGTGTTGTATTTTCTGTTTGCAGCTCGCTGATTTGTTGCTGGAACGAAGCGCTTTTCCGTACAATTTCATTCGCATTATTAAGGCGATCTTGAACCGCACTCATTTCGCCTTCATGCTGTTTTTTCATCGTCTCGATGGTTTTTAAAGCTTCAGCGAGTTGTGCTTCGACTTCTTGCAAGCGAATACGAGCGCCTTTGGTATCAACAATAAAACGCTCTAACGTCCAGCCTTCTCGTCCGCGGTCATCGCGCACTTTAATAAACCCATTATCGGCGGCATCGTCGAGTACGGTCACTTGAGAGCCGGCGGGGACATAGAACAATATTCGATATTCATTGGTTGCACCCGATCGAACGGCCGTGCTTAAGTTGTCGGTGACATAAGCGGTTTTTTCAGCGGCAAGCCAAGGGCTAATGCTGACCAAAATGAGTAAAAGTAACCGTTTCACAATGCGTTCCTGCGATATAAGTGGAGCGACATTGTAAAAGATTGAAAAGAGGCTGAACAGAGGGCGTCAGGTTTGAAATTGTGACTGGCTTAGCAATTAAAGCGCCAATGCCTGAGTCGCGAGGAAGCTGAAACAGGCATTGGGAAGATCTGAAGGCTATAAAAATATCATTTTTAAAATCAAGAAGAATATAATCGCAAGCGCTGCTCCGATGGGCAAGGTGACCACCCAGCTAATCACAATGCTACGCACAACACCAAGGTTTAAAGCGGCGATACCGCGCGCCATACCAACACCTAATACCGCGCCCACCAAGGTCTGTGTGGTCGAAATCGGTAAGCCAGTGCCCGAAGCGATAACCACCGTAGTCGCGGCCGCTAGCTCTGCTGCAAAGCCCCGGCTTGGTGTTAAATGGGTGATGCCTTTGCCAATGGTGGTCATTACGCGACTTCCGAATAATGCTAAACCACACACAATTCCGATGCCGCCGAGTGGCAGAATCCACCATGCAAGCGGCGTTTTAGCCACGATTTGTCCGTCATTAGCAATGACGCTTTGAACCGCTGCAAGAGGGCCGATGGCGTTAGCGACATCGTTTGAACCATGAGCGAAGGCCATACAACATGCGGTTACTACCATCAAAATGGCGAATATTTTTTCAACATTATTGAAGTGCATATCTTTGTCTGCACTTGGCTCGATTTTAACGCGGCGCACAAAGAAAGCGCCTACAATGGCGATCAAAACAGCGACCAATCCAGCGTAGAGGTAAGCTTCTCCATTGGAAATATTTAGGTCGCCTGATTTCACAATGTGCTTTAAGCCCTTTTTAATGGTGACTAAGGCCAACACGAAACCCGCGAAACCCATATACAATGGCACGTATTTCTTAGCATTGTTGACTGGATGATCGGTATCGAAAATAAGCTTCTGTGCACTCATAAATATGAGGTAGGCGATGATACCGGAAATTAAGGGGGTGACGATCCAGCTACCTACGATGCCGCCGACTTTGCCCCAACTAACCGCTTCCATACCTACCGCAACCACTGCAAAACCGATGATAGCACCAACGATGGAGTGAGTGGTTGAGACGGGCCAGCCGCGAGCAGACGCAATGGCTAACCAAGTTCCGGCTGCCAGTAATGCTGAGATCATGCCCAGAACCAGCAGTTCGGGATGCGGGATAAACGGCTCGGATGAAATAATGCCTTTCCGAATGGTCGAGGTGACTTCGCCACCCGCAAGGTAAGCGCCGGCGAATTCGAAAATAGCGGCAATAAAAATGGCTTGTTTGACGGTTAATGCTTTTGAGCCCACAGAGGTGCCCATCGCATTCGCTACATCATTGGCCCCGATGCCCCAAGCCATGAAGAAACCGACGATCCCGGCGAAAATGAGCAGGGTCAGGGTGTAATGGTCGAAGATATCCATTGTTAAACCTTTGTTTATCTAATTTATTATTAATGCGTTCACTGAGCTGACTGAGCAAGTACTTACTTGCGCGCTAACATAAGTTCTAAATCTGAACCGACTTTCTCTGCGCGATCCCCAAGATCGCCAATCCAATCGATGACTTTGTATAAGAAAATGACATGAACCGCTGGCAGGTCATTCTCGATCTTGAACAATTCTTTACGCAGTTGACGTTGCAATACGTCGGTATCGTTTTCGATGGCATCAAGTTCAGAGATCATTTTTTCAACTAGCAAGGCTTCACGGCCACGAAAGCCGGTTTCAACTAACTCATCGAGTTCATGAATCGCTTTATGTGCCTGCGCTGAAGCATCAATGCAGCGTTCCAAATACGCCATAAAACTCGGTTGTAAGGCTTCTGGAATCTCCATATGGCGCCCTGTCATTAAGCCAGCAATGTCTTTGGCCCGGTTAGCCAATTTGTCTTGAGCGGTGACTAAGCCAAGCAAATCGGTGCGCGCAACAGGAAGAAAAATGCCTCCAGGAAGTTTTAATCGAATGTCTTTCTTTAGGTCGTCGGCATCATTCTCAAGCCCACTGATCTTTTGTTGTAATGCATCAACGGTATCCCAGTCTTTCTTGCACACGGCTTCAAGAAAGGGCTTGAGCTCACTAACACACTCATGAACTTTGCTGATGTGATCTTGCATGGGGCGGAAGGGGGATGCTGCAAATAAATCGCTGATTAAATTCATAGCTATCTCATTACTGGTTGGTATCAGGTAATTGATGCCGCGATTGTAGAGATAGTCGCATGCATTGTCTAGGCAAAGGGTAGGACGAGGGGTTTTGATCTGGGATAAAATTATAGGTGACAGTGCAAAATTACCCCGCTAAACTGAAAATTGATATTAATTCACCCCAATTAGACTGCTGGATGGCTAACGAACTCGAAGTTAAGCTCATTGCCGAACAACGACAAGTAAAATCACTGTTGGATTTCTCGTTCCAAGATGTTGTAGCAGTGGATCCTTGGGTATCTTCTGATCTTAAAAATACCTATTTCGATACCGAGAATTTTAAACTGAGAGAATTAAAAATTGGTTTAAGGATTCGGGTTGATGGCGACAAGTTGATTCAAACCGTGAAAGCGTCTGGTCGTGCAATCGGTGGTTTGCATGAGCGAAATGAATCTGAAACACAGTTACAACAGTTTGCAATAGACGTTGATAAAGTCGAAGATCCCTATTTGAAAATCTTGCTCGAAGAAGCGATCGAAGAAGACGGTGAGTTAGACAAAGTGTTCACTACAAATTTCACCCGACATAAAACATCGCTTCATTTCGAAGACGGCACTGAAATTGAAATCGCATTAGATGTCGGCCATATATTTTATGAAGATGATTCGTCTCCGATATCAGAGGTAGAATTAGAATTAGTCAAAGGTAATCCTGCCTACTTATTCACGCTAAGTCGTCAGCTTATTTCACAACAAGGTTTTGCGATCAGTAATGCAAGCAAAGCCCGTCGCGGATATTCTTTGTGCTCTTCATTAGAGCCAACGCATCGTCGAATGTCGACGCTTGAAATGAGTCAAGGCACAGAAGCCGAGATGGCCTTTGAAGTGATTTGTTATTCTGGCTTAAAACATTGGCAATATTATGAGCAGTTTTTAGATTCTTCTTTGGCGCCTGAAGCCATATTGCAAATGTATCGTGCCTTATTGTACGTACAACATGTTTATCAAATATTTGGCAGTCTAATTCCTCGGCATGCGACCAGTGACTTGAGAGCGAATTGGGAATATATTGCAGAATTCATGTCGAAAATAGTCGACGTTGCACGTGAACGTAATCACTTGCAACAGATGCTCAATGAGTCTCTTGTAACCGAAGAAGATATTGAGCAAGCGTTAGCGGTTAATCATGGTGCAATGAGTCAAGCTTTGATCGACTTTAAACAACTGAAATCTTCAGAACGCTATAATTTAGTCATGTTAGGAATTTCTGAGTGGCTGTTTTTCAAGCAGTGGCGACAGTTCATAACGGACGCCGACTTAGAAAAATTAAAAAGTCCAATCATCGACTTTGCGAAAGCTCAGCTAGAACACACACTGCGCGAATTAAAACGAGAAGTCGGTCCTAAGATAGAGATGGACATTAACGATTATCTAGAACAAGTACCGAGATTACGAAAGGCACTCGATTTAGGGTTGTTTTTCGGCGGCTTGTTTGACTCGAAAAAAAGGCAAAAATATCGACAACCTTGGCTCGATTTGTTAGCAGGTACTCGTGAGCTCTCTTACTTTCAATACGTTGCTCGTTGTTTTAAAACTTACCAGATTCGTAATGACGAAGAAATTCATCAATGGATAGATAAGCGCAATGAGTCGGTAAAAGAAGCAATGGAACACACACGCAAAGCGATGTTTAAATCGCGTCCTTACTGGTTGTTATAACGGTACAAAATTTATGACTTGGTCTGTATTAAAATTTGGCGGTAGCAGTGTTGCCGACGCGAATCTATGGAAGACGATTCAGCGAGAGGTTCAAGTAAAACTCGATCAAGGTCATCAACCTTTTCTCGTTTTGTCAGCATTAAAAAATGTTTCGAACTTACTTGAAGCTCTTTTGCATCAAGCATTAGCTGGAGTGCACATTAAAGCGATCTTTCAGTTGAAGGAATTACACTTGAGATTTGCTGCGGAGTTAGGCGTTAATGGCGAGACTGCTTTGCAATCGTACTTTGACGACTTGACCGATTTTTGTGATGAAATATATCGGCAGCAAACAGTGACTCCTAAACAACATGCGCAAGTGCTAGCTTGCGGCGAGTTATTCTCCACCGTCATTGGAGCGAGCTATTTGCAAAATCAAGGCATTAACGTCTTTTGGATGGATTGCCGAGCGCATTTGATTGCTCACAATAATCGTGATTTAGATGAGTGGCATCACTATACCAGTAATCAATGTGATTATTCTGAGCCACTCGATGCCAAACAAATGGGCTGCCAATCGGATCAAGTTGTTATTACCCAGGGCTTTATTGCTGCTGATGAATTTGGTGATACGGTTTTACTCGGGCGTGAAGGATCTGACACATCTGCTAGTTATTTTGCGGCAAAACTTCGAGCGAATCAGTTAGAAATTTGGACCGATGTTCCTGGTGTCTTTTCGATTAATCCAAGAGACATTTCCGAGGCTCGTCAATTGTCAGTTATGTCTTATCGGCAAGCCGAACTGTTTTCTCAATCTGGCGCGAAAGTACTCCACCCTCGTGCTATGGCACCGGTGAAAGAGTTTTCGATTCCGGTACGTGTCAAATCAACGCGATTACCAGAAAATCCGGGCACTTATATTTATTTGGACGATTGTGCCGCGTCAGTTATGGGCATCGCGATTGAAGAGTCTGTTACCTGGATTCGTGCAAACCATCTGAGTCAGACTACAGTCGAGCAACTGTTAGCGCTTGGGTTTGACCGAATAGAGTTGGACCTTTCAAATGCGAATCAGTGTTTATTGCTGTATCGGCACACGGAAAAGCATCAACCTGAAGATGATCAGTTATCGCAGAAATATGGCGTTATGTTAGAAAGTTGTTACACACTAATTACTTTGCTTGGAAGCACTCATGATGGCCAATGGATCGAAGACGTAAAAGCGCATATGAGCTCTCAATGGAAAGAACGAACCTTAGCCTGCTTCACTAATAAAGAACTCGGTATCATGAGCATTCTGGTGAATCCTAATTGCAGTGCTGAAATTACTCAGCAATTACATCGAGGTTTAATCGAAGAGAATGAACTGAGTAATGAATTCGGACTCTCTTGGAGCTCAATCGTTTCTGAGTCTTAGTATCGCTAACTGTCTTATTGCAATAAAAGTTTTGCGCGTTCGTCATAAATCTGTCGTGATGGTTTTTTAAAGTGTGCCTAAGGTATGCGATCAATACCAGAGGCGAAGCGTTATGAGTAATGGAAGTTTGGCGTTTAGGCGATACCGCTCAGTATTTTTGTCGGACATTCACTTAGGTTACAAAGATTGCAAAGCTAATCAATTGTTGCAGTTTTTAAATACTTGTCGATGTGACACCTTGTATTTACTCGGAGATATCGTTGATCTCTGGTCCATTCAGCGAAGGCACTTTTGGCCTAAAGAGCATCATCAAGTCATCGCAAGGATTCTTCAGCTTGCAGAACAAGGAACAAAGGTTATCTATATTCCTGGCAACCATGATGCCGCCGTTCGAAGTTTACTGCCGTTGGTTATTAATCAAATTGAGTGCTGTGATGAGTCAGTTCATCATGGCGTCGACGGTACGCGTTATTTACTGATTCATGGAGATTTGTTTGATGGATTAGTCGCTTGCCCGAGGTTGCTGGCTTGGATAGGCGATAAACTTTATGATGCGCTGTTATTTCTTAATCGTTGGTATAACCGTATACGAGCAATATTTGGCAAGCCTTATTGGTCTCTGACAAAATTTATTAAAAGTCGGGTCGGAGGGGCTCAAGCCTATATTTCACGATATCAATCCGCCGCTCTCGAATACGCAAATAAACGCGGTTTTTCCGGCATTTTCTGCGGGCATATCCATCAGCCTGCCTTACTAGAAGAGCCAACGGGTTGTTACTTCAACTGCGGAGATTGGATTGAGAATTGCAGCTATATCTGCGAAGATTTTCATGGCAAATTTAGTTTGCAGTACTGGCCTGCGGCTGACAAAGAAACGCTCACGAGTCTTGACTCTGAAAGCGCGTTAGATACTTCGAGTAAGCAGAGTGACCAAAAGGCCGCTTAATTTGTCACTAAAGTGACATCTTTTTGCAAAGGAGCTGTCATTGACATTATCTAGTCTTCTGTAAAAAGTATCAGAGACTTTATTATGTTTACGGTTGATCAATTTCTCAGTGAAAAATACCCAACAATTTCTAATCGTCCACTTGTCTATAAAGCAATTAGTGGTGTATTGAAATATCTATTACACGAATCAGAATTCAAGCAGTTCGAGCAAGATTACCCCAATCTCAGTGGCATTAGTTTTGTCGAGAAAGTTCTAGAGTACTTTAATTTTAGTTATCAAATTTCTCATCGTGATCGAGAGCGAATTCCTTCGCAAGGCAGAGTGGTGATCGTTTCTAACCATCCTATCGGTTCACTCGACGGCCTTGCTCTTATTAAATTGATCTATGATATTCGCCCCGACGTGAAGATTGTAGCCAATGAATTACTTATGGCTCTAAATCCCCTACATGATGTTCTGCTGCCCGTTAACAATATGAATGGCAAAACACCCAAGGAAAACTTCAGCGCAATCCAAGAGTTTCTTGCAAGCGAAGGAGCCGTGATTATTTTCCCAGCGGGTGAAGTGAGTCGAATGCGCTTGTCGGGCGTGAAAGATGGTTTATGGCGTTCGGGTTTCTTACGAATGGCTCGTTCAGCAAAAGCACCGGTTTTGCCGCTATTTGTTGACGCCCGAAACTCGATGGCGTTTTATTTAGCATCGGCGATTTATAAGCCGATGGCGACTTTAATGCTCGTTAAAGAAATGTTTAAACAATCGCAGAAAACGGTCACGATTAAAGCAGGTAATCCAATACCGTTTGAGCAGTTTGAGAAGTTACCTTTTGACAATAAGCAAACCGCCAAGTTATTTAGGAAACATTTATACGCTTTGGCGTCTAATCGAAAAGCTGTATTTGAATCGATTACTCCAATTGCCCATCCGGAAAATCCGGTCGCTGTGTATGAAGAATTACGCAGCCATCGTAAACTGGGTGAAACACCGGATGGAAAACTTATGTTTCTGTGTGAGTCGCTTAAGGACTCCATATTATTAAGAGAGATTGGCAGACTTAGAGAACTTTCCTTTCGAGCGGTGGGAGAAGGTACGGGCCTTAAGCGTGATACCGATACCTATGACCGCCACTATTATCACTTAGTTCTATGGGACAAAGAGTTAATGGAAGTCGTCGGTGCTTATCGTTTTTGTGATACAAAGAAAGTGATTGCAGAAAAGGGAATTGAGCATCTGTATACGCACTCATTGTTTCAATTTAACCGTTCAATGAATGGTTACTTACAGCAAGGACTAGAGTTAGGGCGAAGCTTTGTTCAACCCAAGTTTTGGGGTAAGCGATCGTTAGACTACTTGTGGTTTGGTATCGGCGCTTTTATCAAAGAAAATCCACAGTTTCGTTACCTTTTTGGCCCCGTAAGTATGAGCAATCAGATGCCTAAAGCAGCGAAAGATCTTATGATTCACTTTTATCGTTGCTATTTTTCAGATGGTCATCACGATGCTGCATCTAGACATCCTTATAGTATCGAAGATGAAGTTTCTGAAAAGCTGAGAGAAACCTTTAAAGGAAATGACTATAAAGAAGATTTTACGCAATTGAAAAGTTTGTTAGCGAATATGGGCGTTTCAATACCTACTCTTTATAAACAATACTCTGAACTTTGTTCGCCTGGCGGCGTTAGGTTCCTTGACTTCGGGGTTGATCCTGAGTTCGCGGATTGCGTTGATGGCCTAGTCATGGTTGATTTGGCTCAGTTGAAAGAGAAAAAGCGAAAACGTTATTTACAACGCGATGCTTAATTACTCTCGCGATTTATATTTCGTTGATTGAACGAAGATTTCTTTATTGAGTTGCCGTGCTCTGCTCTCTCAATGAATAGGGCGGGGCATGAATTTGCGCTGGTATAAGAAGGGTAAGGTATAAATAGGGTAAAGTATTAATAGGACAGGGTATTGGTCGCTTCTTAAGATTACTTATTCGAAAGGCTAATTGTCCGTATGCGACTGACCGCCCGCAAAAACGAATAACTAGCTAGCGGGTGCTTCATTTAGCGTGTTCCTAGATAGGATGGGCTCCTGTTCATTGCGAACATTATTCACGCTGAAAACAGTTTCTACGTTAAAAAATAGTTCTAGTGTTTTTAGGTAAATATCACGAAGAGCAAAAATATCGTCAAGCCTTGCTCTTTCATTCACTTGGTGGATCGTCTTGTTAGGAATACCAAACTCAAAAACATCATTACAGATCTGTGCGGCGAATCGTCCATCGGAGGTTCCTCCAGATGTCGACAAAACTGGATATCGTCCAGTCGATTGAATGATCGCTTGCTCGAGAACGGGAAGGAGTTGCGAGCGGCATTGATCGGGCGCAGAAAAATACGGCGTACATGGTCGCTCCCATGTTATCTCGAAGTTTTTGGAAATATCCATCAATTGCTGATGAATTAATGCATCTAATGATTGCTCACACCATAAGTGGCTGTAGCGAATATTAAAAGAAATTTTGCATTTGGCAGGGCTGATATTGTCTGTGAACTCACCGGATTCAATTCGGGTGATTTGTAAACTGGTTCCAGGAAAGTCTAAGCTACCTTCATCCCAGGCGATTGCGTTCAAACGAGCGATAACTTCACCCATTTGATGAATTGGGTTTTCTATTTGTTGCGGATAGGCAACGTGGCCCGCAATGCCTGACAATTGAATTGAACCTGATATTGATCCTCTGCGTCCTATTTTTATGGTATCGCCACAACTTTTTCTTGCGGTTGGTTCCCCGACTAAGCATGCATCAGGTAGTAAGTCTTGCTGTTTAAGGTATTCAATAATTGATCGTGTACCGTATTCAGCTACGCCTTCTTCATCAGAAGTAATAAGCAGCATCATTGAACCATTGCTGTACGCTGACGGAGAGAGTTGTTCCAATGCATTTAACATGCAGGCAATGCCGCTTTTCATGTCAACTGCTCCGCGGCCGTAAATACTCTGTCCATCAATGTGCGCTGCAAATGGTGGGTAACACCAGTCTGCATCATTTCCAGGGGGAACGACATCCGTATGTCCTATAAAGGCAAGTCTAGGTTTTGAGTTTTTGTGAGACGTTAACTCGTGGTTTATGTCTACTTTTCCGGATTGAGTCGTTCGTTGGCTTAGCTCGTCAGCTGAAGCGTCTTTAACGGCAATTAAATTGGTAACGCCATTAAGCGTAAAGCTTTGACATTCAAATCCTAGTCGCGTTAGACGTTCAATGAGGTATGGAATGCATCCTGCATCGTCAGGTGTAACCGACGGTTTTTGAATCAGACTTTGCAGCGTTGCGATCAAGTCTTGATCGGCCAAAGTTAGTTGGGTAGGTTTGCTTGATTTGGTCGGCATTGCTAGTTAGCTCCATTGTTAAAATGGAGTTTAAAATCTGAATGTGACCGCTAGTTAGCAAATAAATGACAGAAAATTGACAGCTTGAACCCTGTTTTCGACTATATCTGAGGGGCTGGGCAATCAATTAGATTGCTAATTCCACGCAATAGAACCCACTCTTGATCGGTGATGTGATGATCGTCTTGAATGCAGTTGACCATCGCCTCGATAAAGGGGGCTTTTAATATGGGACTAAGTCGATCTAAGTTTCTTATCGATTGATGAAATTGATTGGCATTGAAATTAACACTTTGATGATTGTCAGAAGCGCCCGTTTCTGAAGTGTCTCCAAAGCTTTTCATTAGTTCTGCGAGTAATTTTGCGCGGCGTTCTTCAGATGTTTTCGATTCTTGCAAAAGTAGCGAAAGAATATAATGAATATCTTTCACCACAGGTTTAAAACTGGAAAAAGTTTTTTCAATCGTATGATTCAAATTAGTCGTGCGAAGACAAATGGCAAAAACAATGTACTCCATTAATGAGACTGACTTATCGCAACTGATCAGTTGTTTCGCAACACGAATGAAGGCTTCATTGAGTTCGCTCGCTTGCTGAGCTAACGCTGGCACGGAGATGTCGGTCAGCGCAAGCACCTGTTGATTGTTTAATCCTTTTAGTAGCGGAACGATTTGAGTGATGTTATCCATTTGCTCTGAACTGATTAAGTCACTTACACTTTCGAGGCAAGTCACTCTAGGTTGTGTATTCACAAACACAAGTACGGATAGTAATAAATCAGACGCGCTAAGTTGTTCATTCTGACCGTGGGCAATATCTTTCAGTGAATCTGGAATAGACTCGAGTAAACTCTTGGCTTTACTGACTTGTTCAGAATCAAGGGTTCCAATTTTTTGAACCAGCGATTGCGGTGAGAGTGATGCTGCGGTTGCTGTGGTCATCGCCGAAGTGAAGACTTCTTCTCTCGATATTGAGTCGGTTGATGTGGACTCTTTATTTGAACTCTCATCACTCGTTTTAGGTTTGGCCAACGTGGGAGTGAAGTTCGGTGCAACGCGCTTGATACGGTCGTCTATTTTTGGGTGAGTTGCTAATAAATTTGAAAAAAGTTTTATCCGACTACTTTTTTCAAAACACATGTGACTGACTTCTTCTGCCTTTTTAGAAGAGAGCGTTGATCCTTCATAAGAGCTTTGTATTTTAAACAAAGCGTTCGCGATACCTTGATTGTCTCTTGTGTACTGAACCGCAGAGGCATCGGCTAAATATTCACGTTGGCGTGAAATAGCCGCTTTGATCCAACGGCCAAAAAACAATCCGACGTAGCCAACAATCATTAAAGCTATTCCGACAATAGCAATTTGTCCACCTTCGCTCCTGCGACTCGAGGTTGAATGAGAGCTGCTTCGAGCGAGAAATTCTCCGAGTTGCCCAAGAACAAGGATGCCTGCAAGAATACCAATGAGGTGAATATTGATTTTCATATCGCCATTGAATACATGACTGTATTCATGAGCGATGACGCCTTGCAATTCTTGTCGGGTTAATTGCTCTAAACAACCCTTAGTCACAGCGAGGCAAGTATTTTCAGGTTTGGTTCCAGCAACAAAAGCATTGATACCTTTCTCTTGATGCATCACGTATAAAGCGGGCATGGGAACGCCGGACGCAATTGACATCTCTTCGACAACGTTGATCAGTCGTCGCTCAAGTGGATCGGTGGTACTAAACTTCACGGCTGTTGCGCCAACCATGGTCACCGCTTTGTATCCACCACCTGACTTCATTTGCCACCAACGAAATAGGCTGGTGACTGAAATAATCATGATAATCATAAACGTGATCATCCAACTGATCGGCTGTTGCCAATAGCTAGTAAAGTTGGTGCAATGGATATTAGAGGCACAAGCACTAAAGTAAACGGCAATGTTCACCAGTAATACAATAGCAATGACGGCGAAAGCGAAAAGCGCCACTAACTTTTTAGTTTGCGCTTTGGCTTGTTGCTGGTTTTCGAAGAAATTCATGAATTAATCGTATTAACTAAAGTTAACTTTCACCGCTTTGCGTGCTTCGGGTTCTTCTACCTCAAATAGTTGAGCTTCCTGGAAGGAAAAGTTATTCGCAACAATGTTGTTTGGAAACTGCTCTCTATAAGTGTTATAGAACATGACAGAATCGTTAAAGGCTTGTCGAGCGAAAGCAATTTTATTTTCGGTCGTCGTTAACTCTTCCATGACATTCGACATGGTTTCATTGGCTTTTAAATCAGGGTAGCTCTCCATGACCGCAAATAATCGCCCCATGGCACCGGTTAATACGGATTCTGCACCCATAAGCGCCTGTATAGAACCTGCATCGCTCGGATCGTCAGCGGCCTTTTGATTTGCGCTAACGGCTTGAGAACGCGCCGCAATGACCGCTTCGAGAGTCTCTCGCTCATGTGACATGTAAGCTTTAGCTGTTTCGACAAGATTTGGAATTAAGTCATAGCGGCGTGTAAGTTGCACGTCGATTTGAGAAAACGCATTCTTGAATCGATTACGAAGGGAAACTAATTTGTTATAAATGCCAATGACATAAAAAATAATAACCGCTACAACGGCAAGAATGATCCATTCCATTTCAAACCCTCTTTAACTTTTTCTAAACTATTTAAAGCCATTCAAACGTCTCGATTAAGAGCATTTGAATGACTAATCATTCAGTTGGTTTATTTCTCGTTTTAACGACTCGCTGGGGTCAGTGACAATTTTCTCTAACACGGCAACACGTCGATTGAGCTCATCAATTTGTGCTTGCTGTTTGTTTAGCAATTCTTCGTCTGACTTAGTCGTTGCTTTCGACTTAATATACATCTTGATGACTTCGGCACCAACAACTATTAATACAATCACCGAAATCCACTTAAATACTTCCATATTCGCCTCCAACATAGTGTATTACTGGAGCTCTCACTATGATGACGTTATAGTATAGCGGTCATGTCTAGATATTGCGGCTGGAAACCGTGTAATGCCGCGAGTCCACCCCAGGATAATTGAATGAGTCTCGAAAAATATCAAAATCTTACTCAAGTCATCTCGACAAGTAATGATCACTTTGATTATCAGCCAAGCTTTAGTGACTGTGCAAGTTGCTCGAGTATGACCAGTTTGGCACAGGCGAGTCCATTTGTCGGACAAGTGATGTCGAAAGAACCGCCTCTATTTGATGCTTTTTTATCCTCAGGAGCTTATCAACATCCTCTTAATCTGGAATCAGTGGCTCTTGAAATGCGTGCAGAAGTGAGTCAGCAGGCCAGCCTCGATGGCGCTAAGCGTTCTTTGAGAGTCTGGCGTAATCGAATCATGGCGCAAATAGCGCTACAGCGACTTCTGAATACTCAGACCATTGAGCAAGAAATGGCAACCCTTTCTTGCTTTGCCGATCATCTTATTACCACGGCTTACCAATGGTGTTTCAAGCAGATGACTGAACAATGGGGAACGCCACTCGACTCTTCCGGAAATTCCATGGACTTGATGATTTTGGCGATGGGGAAGTATGGGGGATTAGAGCTTAACTTTTCATCGGACGTCGACCTGATATTTTTCTATGCAGAAGAAGGAGAAACTCAGGGTGCAAACCGAAGTCTAGAGCATCATACTTTTTTTATTCGACTCGGCCAGCAGTTAATCAATTTATTAAATGATACCACCCGTGACGGTAGGGTATTTCGAGTAGATATGCGCTTGAGGCCTTACGGTGAAAGTGGTCCTTTAGCAATGAGTCTAGATGCTGCTGAAGATTATTATCAAGAGCAAGGGCGAGAGTGGGAGCGCTTCGCAATGATTAAAGCGAGAGTCATTGGCGAAGAAAGCTTAGTTCATCAGGTTTTCTACAAAATGATCACGCCGTTTGTTTTTCGTAGGTATATCGATTTTGGTGTACTCGAGTCGATACGATCAATGAAATCGATGATAGCCAATGAAGTTCGTCGTAGAAAACTACAAGACAATATAAAGTTAGGCTCAGGCGGTATTCGCGAGGCTGAGTTTATTGTGCAGTCTTTGCAGCTGATTCGGGGTGGAAGAATACCGCAGCTCCGAGCTAAAAGTTTTTACCGGGCGTTAGAAGCATTGCAAGAACACGAGGTTATTCCTCAAGATAAAGCCAATACTTTAAAACAAGAGTATTCTTTTTTGAGAAAGGTTGAGCACATTCTGCAGATGCAATATGACGAACAAACACAGCAATTGCCCGAAAATGAGTGTGACCAAGCGCGACTCATTGCCGTTTTAGACTTTGATAACTACACGGCATTTTATCAACGTTTACAACAGGCTCTTTCAATTGTACATCAAGAATTTTCGGAGGCTTTTCGACTCGAGAACGATGATAGCGAGGGGCCGTCGAAGAGCAACTTTAAAGTGGCCAGTTTTGATGACTCAGAGTTAAGCGAGGTGTTTGCGGAGCAGTCTTCAGAACAAGTGCAGCAAATTGCTAAGTCGATTCGACTGTTTGTCGCATCAAATGCCTATCAACAACTGACCGAAACAGGGCGTAATCGCTTGAGTTCATTTTTTCCTGGGCTACTGTCTAGTATTTCGAAAGTTAACAATGCACAGGTATCTTTGGAGCGTATACTTCAATTATTAAAATCAATAAACCGAAGAACCGCCTATTTGGTTTTGCTCGAAGAGAACCCTCCGGTGTTGGAGCATTTAGTTCGACTGTGTTCGCAAAGTGCGTGGATAAGTGAGCGTTTAACGGAGTATCCAATTTTGTTAGATGAACTTCTCTATCCAAATGCTCTGTATACGCCCTTGACTAGCCATGAATTAAAAGATGAATTGCGTGTGCACATGTTGCGTGTCGAACCTGATGACGAAGAACAGCAGCAAGAACATCTGCGTATATTTAAGCAAACCCATGAGCTAAGAGTGGCTGCCGCAGTGTTAAATCAAACGATCAATGTGCGAAAAGCGAGTCGCTATTTAAGTCACATTGCTGAGGCGGTTGTTGACACGGTACTTTACTTATCTTGGCACAAGCTTGTGGCAAAATTTGGTGCGCCTCAGTCCTCTCATTCAGCTGAGTTAACACCAGAGCAGTTCGCAATCATTGGGTATGGTAAGTTTGGTGGCGAAGAACTTGGTTTTGGTTCTGATCTTGATATTGTCTTTTTATACGATGCCGATCCTGAGTCGAAAACACTCGGCTCTCATCCTATCTCCAATGCTCAATTTTTTACGCGTTTGGCACAACGGATTATTTCTTCGTTAAATATGCGCACAATATCTGGTGTGCTTTATGAGGTAGATACGCGTCTTCGTCCATCAGGTAACTCAGGGTTATTAGTGAGTCATATAAACGCATTCAAAGACTACCAAGAAAACGAAGCTTGGACGTGGGAGCATCAAGCGCTGACTCGTGCACGAGTGATTTGTGGCGATCCGAACATAGGCAAATGGTTTTCACAGTTTCGAAATGACATTATTGGGCGTCAAAGAGAGTCGCAACAACTTATGCGTGATGTGGTAGACATGCGTGACAAAATGCGACGGAATCTAGATAAATCAAAAGATTCATTGATCGATATCAAGCAAGGCGTGGGTACAATGGTAGATATTGAGTTTATTGCTCAATATTTAGTTTTATCATCGGCTCATTTGACGGAGTTACAAAGTTGGTCAACGCGTACGACACATCAACTTGAGCAAGCCGCCAAACTTGACTTAATCAGTGCAAAAACGGCAGCATTATTAATCGAAGCTTATCGTTATTATCGAGAATGCAGTAATTACTTGGTGCTAACTGGACAAGATAAATGTTTACCAGAAGTGCAATTAAAAGATCACATCGATCAAGTCTGTAATGCTTGGTCTATACTTTTTAAAATCTAGCACCATATAAGACTTTGGAGTAATCATTCTGTTAGCGAGTCTGTCGAATGATGCTTAAAGCGAAAAGCATTTTTAATGGAGTAATCAATGAGTACTACTACGAAAACGACCCTTGGCGAGCCAATGATAATTACTTCATCCGACCTACCTCTTTCGTGTCCGAGACCAAAGGATGAAGTATGGAACAAGCATCCGAGAGTGTACTTGCAGCTTGACCAAAATAATGAAGCTCATTGTCCCTATTGTGGAGCACAATATCGCCTCGATACTGGTGAAGGCAATTAATGCTTAATACGGCTTTAAATTTATGGAGTGATTGGGCCTGCGATAATCAGACGTATCAGGCATTAAAAAGAGCACTCAAGAGAATTTTGACTGATCAACATGCTTTAGGTCGCTTGTGGTTCGATAGTTTTATGATACTTCTGGTTCTCTCCAGTGTTGGCGTACTGGTGCTGAATACCCGCATTTCTTTAGGCGCGTGGGTAGAGCCATTTGAATGGACGGTACTGAGCATTTTTATTGTTGAATACCTTATGCGCTTTTGGACTTGCAGTGATGTTCATAATATCGTTGCGCAAGAAAGAGAGTACGCAAATTATCACAATCTTCCAATGCGCTGGTCGCAAATTTGGAATGGTATCTTTCAACAGAAGTGGCAATTTCTTACGTCCCCTTTGTCGATCATTGATCTGCTCGCCATTTTACCGGTTTATCGTCCCTTACGATTGTTTCGCCTATTACTTCTTTTTCGAATTTTTAAGTTGTTTCGCTACTCCAGAGTACTGACCTATTTCTCAACAATTTTTCAGGAGAAAAAAGTTGAATTACGGATGTTGTTGTTTGTTTTCTTATCCGTCATTTTTATTTCTGCCACGATTTTATATGAATTTGAATCGGGGCATCCAGAATCAAATGTTAACAGTTTTTTTGATGCCATTTATTGGTCCTTAGTAACCATTAGTACGGTGGGATATGGTGATATAACACCGTCTTCGGTTGAAGGAAAAGCCGTTACTATGGTGCTTATTGTCTTTGGTATAGCTTTGGTTTCGTTTTTCACCTCGATGTTAGTATCAGGGTTTAATGCTCGGCGTCATGAATTTACCCACAGTCGTTTACTCAGTGAAGTAGAGCGGACCACCGAGTTCGTATTAATCTGTGGGTATGGGCGGATTGGTCAAGCCCTTGCTTCGCAATTTACCAAAGATCAACGAGTGGTGGTTATCGAACAAGATCTTGAGCGGGTAGAACTGGCCCGAAGAAATGGGACTATCGCATTACACGGTGATGCTTCTGACGAAGCCATGCTCGATGCCATAGGCATGGGTAAAAAAGCGACCTTTGTACTCTGCCTAACCAGCAACGACGTGACTAACTTATTCGTCACTTTAAGTATTCGACAAAGTAATGCCGAGGTTCCGATTTACTGCCGAGTGAATAGTCCTGCGAACGCTCATAAAATGAAAATGGCCGGTGCAACCTATGCGATTAACCCCTATGCCATTGTAGCGGAAGTTGGTCGAGAATACGTTCAGCAACCGGTGGCGTTTAAAGCGGTAATGGATATTCTAACCAGTCAAAATAATCTCGGAATTGAAGCCATAAGAGTCAGCAAAGAGCACAGCTGGCTTGGCCATTCTCTCAGTGAACTTGATTTTACGACAGCTCGTCTCATTTTTTTAGGCGTTTTGCGAGCAGCACCACTAGCCGATGAACAAGCGTATGCCGTTGGTAAAGAGTTCTTCTATTTTAATCTTGAAAGAGACTATGTTCTGCAAGATAAAGATTCCATTATCGTTGTCGGTGATTATCAAAACGCGCGCCAGTTTGCGAAGAGGGCACTATGAGCCATTGGATTGCCATTTTTGGATGTCATGATATGGGCTATGAGCTGGCCCGAACGCTCGGTGACGGGCAAAAAGTTGTTTTGTTGGATCATGTTCAAAGTAGAGTCGAGCGAGCTCGTACGCTTGGGTTTACCGCTTTCGTTGCTGACTTTCAAAGCGATGAAGCTTTGCGCGAGGCAGGCATCGGAGGTAAGATTTCGTTGCTATTCACGCTACTCGATAAAGATTCCGAGAATGTTTTTTTAATTCTATCGGCTCGTGCCATTGATCAAGGTTTGCGGATTTTGACGATTGCTGAGTACTCAGACTCTTACCACCGGTTGTACGCGGCAGGCGCGAGTGAGGTTGTTGACCCCTATGAACTTTCGGCTCGCCGTATTTTTCAAATGATCACAAGACCGCAAGTTGTAGAGATTATTGAACAGGCCTTTTTATCGCAACAAGATATAGAGCTGGTTGAATTTCTTGTGCCAGCCGACTCCGCGCTGGTCACTGAGCGGTTGGGCGAGGTGGAAAGTTTTAATGCGCATAAATTAGTGTTGCTAGGGATTCTTATGTCGTCGCATTCTCATCAATTTATGTTTGCTGCGGGGCATTTGGATTACCGCATTCAATCTGAAGATGTCTTGGTATTAGTGGGTCGCGATCAAGACTTTCGAGCATTCGTCTCGAGTGTTAGCTAAAATACCTATCAGTTTACAATCAGATACATTTGCTCACATCCATTTAAATCTGTCTGACGCATAATAGACGGCTGGGAAGGAGCAATCTGTCTGTTGCCATCGAATTACTTATTGTTTTGATATATCGGGGATCTTATGACCAAAGCAAGTTCAACGCTCACGGGAATCGTCATAGTCGTGGTTATGATTGTTGGCATTATTTTAATGTTCGCGAGCAAGCCTCAACCGCCAAAAAAGCCGGTGCAGGTAAAAATGCCATTAGTGGAAGTGCTAGCACCTCAAGCCGAAGCCCATCAATTTATGGTCGAAAGCCATGGTGTCGTTATGCCGCGTACTGAAACCTCACTAGTTTCTGAAGTGTCTGGTCAAGTAGAAAGCGTCTCTGATAAGTTCTTCGCAGGAGGTTATTTCGAGAAAGGGGAAGTCTTGTTGCAAATTGATCCCACCGACTACCAGGTGGGCGTAGAACAAGCAAAGGCGCGACTGATTAGTGCCCAAGCTCAGTATGCGCAAGAGAAAGCGCGGGCCGAGCAAGCTCAAAAAGAATGGGATCTCTCTGGTCGTAGTCGTAGCAAAGCACCTGCTCTCGCTTTAAGAGAGCCTTTTTTGCTTGAAGCCGAAGCGAACGTTCAATCGGCCGAAGCCGATTTGAAGAAGGCTCAGCAAAAACTGGCGCGAACGACCATTCGCGCACCTTATGCAGGAATGGTTAAAGAGAAACGTGCCGATGTTGGTCAGTATGTTTCGGTCGGTACCTCACTCGGAGTGACTTTTGCAACCGATTACGCTGAAGTTCGTTTACCCCTAACCGATGAAGACTTAGCATTCGTTAACCTTCCGAGTTGGAGTCATAATAATAGCTCTCAGTATCCTTTGGTTGACTTGAGTACAACCTATGCCGGTCAAGAGCGGCATTGGCAAGGACGTTTAGTCCGTATGGAAGGAGTTGTAGATCAAACATCGCGTGTGCATTATGCCGTCGTAAGAGTGGATGATCCCTATGCCATGCAGCAACAAACACAGCACCCAGTGCCGTTAAAAGTGGGTACTTTTGTGACAGCGCACATTAATGGCATCGAGTACGACAATGTCGTTAAGATTCCTCGAGAGGCATTTCGCGACTTAGAAAAGGTGTTAGTGAGTGATACTAAAAATGAATTACATATTCGATCGTTATCGATCGTTCGTGCAGAGAATGACTTTGTTTATGTAAAAGAAGGTTTGCAAGATGGCGATCAAATCGTATTGACGTCTATTGAGTCACCAATTGAAGGCATGAAACTGCGTATTGAGGGGCAAGAGGTCGACAATAAGTCACCAGAGCCAGTCACACCCGAGAAAACTGAAGTGGCTAAGTCTGAAGCCTCTGAGCAGCCGCAACCTTAATGTCGAGGATAGTTCATGACTTCTAATCAAACATCACATCCGCGAGAAACAGGTTTAATCGCTTGGTTTGTACACAACTCTGTCGCTGCCAACTTGTTGATGATCTTCTTGTTCATAGGCGGAATCGCGTCTTACTTTATGATGACCAAACGTATGCAACCGGATATTCAACCAAACATGGTTCAAGTATCCGTTGCGTATTTGGGTGCTGCGCCTCAAGAAGTTGAGAATGGCGTTATTATTAAAATCGAAGAAGCCATACAAGATGTAAAAGGCATCAAGCGCATTAATTCGACTGCTCGAGAAGGCGTTGGGGTGGTAACCGCGACTTTATATAATGATACAGATTTAGATGAAGCCTTGAACGAAATAAAGATTCAAGTCGATTCGATAGTGACCTTTCCAGGAGAAACGGAAAAGCCATTAGTCTCCAAAGTTGAATTTTCTGCTGACGTTCTCTGGTTAAGTATTTATGGCAATATGGACCGTCGTACTCGACAAACCATTGCCCAAGAAGTCCGCGATGAGGTCATGACATTATCTGAGGTCAACAAAGCCGAAGTAATGGGCAATCGTCCTTATGAAATTGCGATTGAAATCTCTGATAGTCAGCTTAGAAAATACGACTTAACTATGAGCGAAATTGCTCAGGCAGTACGTAATTACTCTTTAGATTTACCCGGAGGTACCATTAAAACGCATGGTGGCGATATTCGTTTGCGTACTAAAGGTCAGGCTTACACTGGCTTAGAGTTTGCGCAAATTGTATTGCGCACTAATCCTGATGGCACGCGACTGCTGTTAAGTGATATTGCAAACATTAATGATGGTTTCGTTGAATCCGACGGTTTTGCTCGATTTAATGGAGAGCCTGCAACGGTTATTCGAGTTAAATCATTAGGTGAGCAAAATGATTTAGAAATATCGAAAGCTGTGCGTGAATATATGAAGAGCAAACAAGAGTCTCTTCCTGATGGCGCTAAGATCGAAATTTGGGGCGACGGCTCTATCTATCTGCAACAACGACTCGACATGATGTTTTGGAACATGATCATGGGTGTCATTTTGGTTTTCGTTCTGTTGGCGCTTTTCTTAAGGGTTAAAGTTGCACTGTGGGTATTGGTTGGAATTCCCATCTGTTTTTGTGGCGCATTTTTACTCATGGACAAGGTGGGTCCTTTATCGACCAATATAAACTTTTTAAGTTTATTTGGATTGATTTTGGTGCTCGGTATTGTGGTCGATGACGCCATTATTATCGGTGAAAGTGTTTATAGCGAAATTAAAGAGCACGGTCATTCAAAAGAAAATGTTATACGGGGTGCTAAGAAAGTTGCCGTGCCGGCGACCTTTGGTGTTCTAACGACAATAGCGGCATTCTTACCTCTATTAACGTTAGACTTTATGTTTGCGCCGTTTTTTGAAGCCATTGCCGTGGTGGTTATTTTATGTTTGATTTTCTCATTGATTGAGTCAAAGTGGATACTGCCTGCTCATCTAGCCCATATGCGATACGACACTTATGATGAGAAAAAGGCCTCAGGTTTTGCCAAGGTGCAGCACGCGGTTCGTCAATCGATGGAAAATTTTGCGAACAATGTGTACCAACCATTTTTACATGGAGTGGTTAAACACAGATACTTAACCTTGGTTAGCTTCTTTTCGATTTTAATCTTTTCAATCGCGCTGTTAGCCACTGGTTGGCTAAAGGTAGAGGCTTTTCCAAAAGTTTCCGGTGATTTTGTTCAAGCGAATTTTTCCTTAAACGAAGGCAGCCCGATCAGCCAACGAGATGCCATGGTTGAGCGCATGGAAAAAGCCGTTCAAGAAGCGAACAAAGTGTTAATCGAAGAGAAAAACTTTGGTAATCCAGTTCTTGAACATGTGCTCTCGTGGACGAATGGCGAAGTCGGCGGAGGTATGTTTATCGAGCTGGTGAAAGATGAATCGCGATTGGTCACTGCTCCTGACTTTGAGAAAGAGTTGCGCCGACAAATTGGTAGCGTAGCAGGCGTGAAAGAATTACGCATTATGTCTGATATGGGCGCTGGTGGCGATGCTAGCATCAGCTTCCGCTTGGTTGGTAGCAATTACCACAATTTAGAAAAAGCCTCTGAAGCATTGCAAAAGAAACTCGAAGAATATGATGGCGTGTTTGATATTCGTACATCTTACAGCTCGGGTAATAAAGAAATTGAACTAGAGTTGTTGCCCGGCGCTGAAACCTTAGGCATTTCCTTAGCCAATTTGGGACGTCAAGTTCGTCAAGCTTTTTACGGTGAAGAAGCTCAGCGAATTCAACGCGGCAAAGACGAAATTAAGGTGATGGTACGTTACCCCTTGTCGGAGCGGCGTTCGATTGCCAATTTAGAATCGATGCGTGTCCGTACGTCAACCGGTGACTGGGTTCCTTTTTCATCTGTGGCGAAAATCAAGATGGGAGAAGGTTATTCGGCAATACAACGTGAAGATCGTAAGCGAGCGATATCGGTTATGGCCGACTTTGATCCGAATAAAGTTCAGTCGGGTTTAGTGACCGAAGAAATTAACAAAGAGTTTATTCCAGAGTTACTCGCAAAGTATCCAGGTGTCAATTCAGAATTAAGCGGACAGAGCAAAGAAGTTGGCGATATGATGAAAGAGCTCGGATTATCGATGCTGGTAGCATTAGTTCTTATTTATATATTGATCGCTATTCCACTGAAATCTTATTCTCAGCCGTTAATGGTGATGTCCGTTATTCCATTTGGTCTGATCGGAGCGATTGCAGGACATTTAATTTTTGGAAAAAGTTTCAGTATGATGTCGGCGTTTGGAATTATTGCTTTGTCGGGGGTCGTGGTAAACGACAGCTTGATTATGGTTGAGTTTGTGAACCGGGCGCGTAAAGAGGGCATGTCATTGAGAGAGGCCATTCTATCAGCTGGAGTTAAGCGATTCCGGGCGATTATGTTGACCTCGCTAACCACCTTTTTTGGACTCTTCCCAATCATGTTCGAGACCAGTATGCAGGCGCAAATAATTATTCCTATGGCTATATCATTGGCCTTTGGAATCATGTTTGCTACCGTCATTACTTTGGTTTTAATTCCTGCGCTTTACACCATTTTAGAAGATTTTAAGGGCGCAATGCGACGACTCTTCGTTTCTCAACCGTATCCACAGGTGAAGAACGACTCTCCCATTCAACGATAGTTGATGTCATTTAAAAAGCATGTCGAACCATTAAGGTTGGCATGCTTTTTTTTTGTGGTTATGGTAACTTTCTCGCTTTAATAACGGTCAAGAGTTAAGGGTCAAGGATACTCCATGTTTAAAGCCACAGTTGAGGGGCTGGCGATTTATCCAGTGAAAGGATTTAAAGGAATTGCTATTGAGCAAGCGGAGTTGACGCATCTTGGGATAAAGAACGATCGTCAGTGGATGATCGTTAACCCAAAGTATCAATTTGTGACGCAAAGACAGTTTCCACAAATGGCGCTAATGGAAACTCAATTAGAAGATGACCGTTTGATTTTAAGTTGGAACGGCGACCAATTTGAAATACCTATGCTTTATCAAGGAGACTCATCGCATATTCAAGAAGCGGTCGTTTGGAAAAACCAATGTAAGGTCCTCGATGAAGGCAATGCTGTGAGTGAGTGGCTTACTCAGCATTTAAAAACGCCCTGGCCGGTTCGGTTGGTGAGAATGCATCCGGAATTTACCCGGTGGGTCGATCAAAGCGATAAACTGATGAAACCAGGGGCGCAAGTCTCAACGGCATTTGCCGATGGTTTTCCTTTTCTCGTTGCTAATCAAGCGTCTTTAGATGCTTTAAATCAACAGCTCGGAAAATCCCTAAGAATGAACCGATTTCGACCTAATATTGTGGTATCGGGTATTCCGGCATTTTCTGAGCATCGCCTAACTTGGCTTGAGTCAGACAAGATTAAAATTCATCTGCAGTACCCTTGTGAGCGCTGCGTGGTGACCACCATTGAGCAAGAAACGGCATTCAAAGATCCGTCGATGCAGCCGCTCAAAGTTTTGACGGAAATTAATCCAATGCCGAATAAAGCCGCCGCCGCTTTTGGACAAAATGCGAGTTTGTCGCAAGGCGTTGGTGAAATCCTTGCCGTCGGTGATAGTGTTTATTTTACCGAGTAAGATAATTCTCTCATATCTTAAGATGTTTAAGTCGGAATACTTCCATTTAGGACAGCTCTATTTAAGTATTAGCAAATAAAAGGTACCGTTCATGAAATTGCTAGTGACGACATTGACAGCGTTCAGTTTTGGCTTGGTTTCCATGTATATTTATCTTGGAAAGTCGTTTTCAACCGTTAGCCAGATGGCTGTAGAAAATCAAATTTCAAATGATGTCAGGTTTATTGAACTAATTGAGGAAGGTAAAATCGACGAGCTAAAGAAGAAGCTCATTGTTCATATTGACTGTAACAGTGCGGTTTATGAAAATAATTTAGACAGTATCTTTTGGGAAAGAACCTCATTTTCAAATACGATTTTAAAAAAAGCGAAACCTTATATTGGCAAAGCTAGTGCTTGCAGTGAACTACGCAATAGTACCCTTTGAATTCAAATCTGACCGCTCCATGGTTTTGTATTTTAGAAAGGTAATGAGTGTTGGTATTCGTTACCTATAAATGCTTTTTGCTTTTAAACAGCTCAATGCTAATGAGATAGCATCAATGGCATGTTCTCGTGATTTAAAAGTTGTTTGGTCATGCTACTGAAGAGAAGTTCTTTTATTTTTGAATGATCGTAAGTGCCTGTGACAACCAACTGATAATCACCCTGATTCCATGTTTCTAAAATCGATTGCTCGATACGGCCATGACGACCATGGTGAGCGCGATCGATCATGGTTGTTTCGATATTATGCGCATGGAGGTACTCGCAAATTTGATTTCTAGCCTCAAGATAGTGAGATATTTCTTGCTGCTCAACAGTAAAGCAGAACAAAGTTACTTGGCGAGTGACTTTAAACAGCGGTAGAGCGTTGTGAATTGCGCGTGAGGCTTCTGGCTGCCCATTCCATAGCACGAGTATGTTATTAAGCGGTGCGCTCATTGGTAGACCTTCAGGAATCACCAGTACCGGGCTTTTGGTGTTCACTGCAACTTCACTTGCCGGTGGCTTGATGCTGAGAAGAGGATCTTCATCTAACATATTGGTCATGATCACTATGTCATTAAACTGCCCAAAGCGCGATAGCACATCGCGAATGTTGCCTCGTTCTGTGCGCCAAGGGAGGGGTTGTAAAGCGGCATCTTCAAATTGACTGATGCGCTTTTGAAGTTCGGCTTTTTCCTGCTCTAAGCGTTGTTGTGCGGCTTGAGTATTTGCATTAACCAAAGGCGCATTTTGTTGCATCATTTGACTTTGTAAGATCAGTTCTGCGGAATGGTCAGGTTCGATATAAATTCCATTGATCTCAGCACTGAAGGTATTCGCCAATAGTAGCCCGCTCTTTAGACGATCGTCGCAAGAAGGGTGGTTATCTAGATGTACTAGTATTCGTTTGTAAGACATAATCACCTCCGCAAAAATATTGGACTACTAATAAGTAGATAGTAACAAGCAGAAATTATGCCAGCGCAAACTTGCCTGATTTGCTTAGATTAGCGAGAGGAGGCTGGAGTTCTCGGCGTTAAATAGCGGTATAGTGGTGCAAAACTAAGACCAATGGTTGATTTCAACCGTTGGATAGCTCAAATTTTTTCATGCGATAACGCATCGTTTCTCGACTGATTTGTAATCGTTTTGCCGCAGCAGTAACATTACCTTCTTCAATCTCTAGTGCTTTCTCAAGCATCAGCTTTTCGACTTGTTCTAAAGCTAGGGTTCCATCAATTGGAATCACCAGTTGGTTGTCATCGAGTACTTGGTTAGACAGAGGCTCTACGTTATCGCTTAGCTGCAACCATTGGTCAGGGAGTTGATGGTTGTTAGAAAGCAGGACACAGCGTTCTAGTACATTACGCAATTCCCTAACGTTACCGGGCCACTGATAAGAAAGAAGCTTTTCCCAGGAAGCGTCGGTAATTTCAGAGACGGATTTGTTCGCTTTTTGGTTGAACTCAGCGATGATCCGAGGAACCAGTTCAATTAAATCGTCTTTGCGCTCGTTAAGACTTGGTAACTTCAAGGTAAAGACACTGATACGATGATAAAGATCTTCGCGAAAATTGCCTTGCTGGATAGCTTCTTCAATATCGACACTCGTCGCCGTAATAAATTGTACATCAATATCAATTTCTTTTTCTCCGCCTAAGCGACGGATCTTTTGATCTTCTATGGCTTTTAGTAACTTTGACTGTAGCTCGATATCCATATCGCCAATTTCATCAAGAAAAAGAGTTCCGCCGTCCGCTTGCTCAAATAAACCTTTTAAACGCTTAGTGGCTCCGGTAAACGCACCTGCTTCATGACCAAACAACTGTGATTCTAATAGATCCTTTGGCAGTGCGGCGCAATTAAGCTCAATCAACGGACCATCTTTTCGCAAACCGGAATAGTGAATGATTTTTGCAACTAATCCTTTTCCTGTACCTGTTTCACCGGTAATCGTTAGAGCGCTGATGGGAACATCTTTCAGTTGTACCAATAACTCTCTTAGTTCATCGGCTTTGCTGCTGCTCCCAAAAAAACTTTCGGGTTGATATCTTTGCTTTTCTTTTAGCGAGTAGCTATCGGCAACTTTTGTGAGAAGACTGGTTCTTAGAGCTCGTTTAGCGATGGTGTTTAAACGATTTAAATCAAATGGCTTTTCTAGAAGATCAAAGGCAAGATCCGTTAAGAACTCTTGGTGATCATCGGATGTGGGTTGGTGAAGAAATATCCACTCGCTGTGTTCGGCATGCTCTTGCAATTCCGATAAATCATCCAGCAAGGATGTTTTGGGCGAGCCAATATCAGCAATGATTACGTGCGGATTAAACGAATCTTCAATTAATAGCGAGGCCGCTTGCTTAATGGAGTCTGCTGTAGTGACTTGCCAGTTTTTCTGGGTGAAAAACGTTTTGAGAGAGTCATCTTTCGAAGACGACTGTTCTATCAGTAACAAGCGATTGGCCATAAGCAGCTCTGGTTAGAATTAATGGGCATATTATGGAGCAATTAATCAGTAAAGCAAACTAAACAATGGGTCAGTGATGTTATAGAAAAAATTTAAGCCAGGAGAATGACTTTTCTCTGGTATTAGAATTGCGTATAGGATTTTTTCAAGTTTAAATAGAAAAAATCAGAAACGGTCGGAGACCGTTTCTGATTTGAGTTCAATGGTTAGCCTTAAAATAGACAACGATTGCAAACAGATTGCTGTTACAAACAGACTGCTACGATTTTGAAATTAATGAGCGAAGCATCCAAGCATTTTGCTCATGCTGCCCAATTCGGTCAGTCAGTAAGTCAGCGGTTTTGACGTCATCGACCTTTTCTGCTTCAGCAACGGCTTCACGCAACCGTCTTGCACACATTTCGTTGCCTTCAACGAGCGACGCAATCATCGACTCTGATTCGGCTTTTCCAGAGCTCTCCTTAATGATGGTGTATTGACTGAATTCTTGGAATGATCCAGGAGCCGTGAAACCGATGGCTCGTATTCGTTCAGCGATATCGTCAATCGCTTCTGCCATGTCTAGATATTGTTTCTCGGTTAATTCATGAACAGAGTAGAACATAGGCCCGACAATATTCCAGTGCACATTTTGAGTTTTTAAGTACAGCATATAGCTGTCAGACAGCGCTTCTGAAAGACGTAAAGCTAAACTTTTTCGGTCACCTTTGTTGATCCCATTATTTAAGTTTGAATCGCTATGAACCGATGTTAATTTTGCTTTTGCCACACTACTCATATTACCTCCGTGAAGTTAAAGTTCACTTTTGGTGAAGCGAAGAGTGTGCCAACCTCCAGCATAGAAGACTGTGAAGCGCTCGAAAGGCCGAGCCATCGGGCTTTAGCAAGCATGTTGGTTTATTAACGCAGAGGTAGGTTGCTTTCTTACTTTTGGGGTAAAAAAACCATTGGCATAAAAACCATTGGGGAAAACAACCAGTTTGTCGCCAAGTGATTAGACTGCCCACTCAGCATTGTAAGTCACCTTTGTAAGAGTCAGTTAACTTCGTAAGTAAGATGCGCCATTTACATCTAATATAGCGCCTGAAGAAAACGTGGCTTCCGCTGAAGCGAAGTAAAGAATAGCATTTGCAACATCTTCAGTGCGAGCGACTCGATTAAAAGGACTTTGCGAACGAATGGACTCACCTTCTTTTCCTGATAACTTTTTTTCCGTCAATTCAGTTTCAACAAACCCAGGGGCAACCGCTGTGACGCTGATACCGTACTCACCTAACTTTACCGCTAAAGACTGCGTTAGCGCGTTAATGGCAGCTTTACTGGCTCCGTATGCGGGCTTATCGGGCTCGCCGCGAAATGCTCCTCGAGAGCTAACATTAACAATATGGCCTGCACCTTGCTGCTGCATAATTTTTGCAACTAAAAAGGTTAAGTTTGCCGCTGCGAAAAGATTGGTGGCTAAGGTATCTCTCCACATGTGCTGCCAAGTTGCAAAGTCAGTCGATTCGAAAGGATGATAAGGACCAATGCCAGCATTATTAACGAGTACATCGATGCATCGATAGTCGCTCGCAATTTGATTGACCAGTGTTTCTAATTGGACGGCATCAGTGATATCGCATTGAAGTACTTTGTGGGATGTCGTCGAGTTGATTTTTATTAGCTCATCTAAACATGCTTCGGCAGCCTCTTGATTGCTTCGATACAAAGCGATAACCGTAGCGCCTTGTTGCGCAAATTTAATCGCTGCACAACGACCGATACCTCGAGTTCCTCCGGAAATAAGGACGATCTTCTTATTGAAGTTAGACATAAAATTCTCGCTGATTGTCGTTAAACTTTAAAGTATGCAAAGGATAATACGCGGTTATGTATGGCTTGCAACCTTTGCTTGGTCATAGCCATTTCGTATAGAGGAGCAATTGACCTTGCTTGGTTGTCGCTATAAATTATTAAACTTGAAGACTCAAGGAATGGATGAAGTATGAATCAATTAAACCAATTGAAGCAATATACCAAGGTGGTAGCCGATACAGGTGACTTTACTGCAATTGAAGCTTATCAACCCGAAGACACAACCACGAATCCGTCGTTATTGTTAAAAGCAGCTGCACAGGCTGATTATCAAATTGATATCGCGGAGGCGATTGAGTTCGCTCGAGAGCAATCGAGCGATGAACAACAGCAAGTACAAGACGCGTGTGATATGTTTGCCGTAAAAATCGGTAAACGTTTGTTGAATCAAATCCCTGGTTTTAATTCAACCGAAGTCGATGCTCGACTCTCGTTTTCAAAGCAAGCAACCATCGATAAAGCACACCGCATTATTCAATTATACAAAAAATTAGAAGTTGATCCCTCGCGAGTGCTGATTAAGATTGCATCGACTTGGGAAGGTATTCAAGCTGCGCGAGAACTCGAGAAACAAGGCATTCGATGCAACCTCACCTTATTATTCCATTTTGTGCAAGCCCGAGCTTGTGCTGAAGCCGGCGCTTTTTTGATTTCACCCTTCGTTGGGCGCATTTATGATTGGTATAAGAATGACCAAAATCTTGAAGATATCGCTATCGAAAATGATCCCGGCGTCGAGTCAGTTAGCCGAATTTATCACTATTACAAACAGCATCAACACCACACCATTGTGATGGGTGCCAGCTTTCGAAAAGTTGAGCAAGTGCTGGCGCTTGCCGGATGCGACCGTTTAACCATAAGTCCGGCGTTGCTCGCTCAGTTAACAGAACAAACATCGACCGTTCAACGAAAGTTAGAGTTTACCGGGGCCTTTAAAGCACAGCCTGAGCCATTGTCGGAAGCAGAGTTTCGCTGGCAGATGAATCAAGACGCCATGGCAACAGAGAAGACCGCTGAAGGCATTCGAAAGTTTGCCGAGGATCAAATCAGGCTAGAAACAATCATTCGTGAACAGTTAATCAAGAGCTAAAATACTGAGAGGGTATCTTGTTTATACCCTCTTACATCCATACTTAAATCCTTTGTCGCCAGTCCTTACCCAGTCAGTCCAGCCATAGGCCGGCAAGGTTTGACGAACGATATCGTAGCTTGATTGTTTTGCTCTGATGTAACAGCTTCTTTTCGCACCCGCAGAGTTTTGCACGCGATTGTAGTAGACACCGCGTTCCATTTTTTCTTGCAGTACCAATCCTTTTGAGCGCTTCTTATCGAATGCTGCCCGCGACCAACGTTGGCAGTCATAATAAAAACCTTGGCTCATATGGGCAACCGAGATTTCTTCTGTGCGTTGACGCGGCTGAACATAGAGGTTTCGGTATAGACGGCCCTGACCATTGTCAAAGCGACATTTCAAGGTGTAAACGGTTCTGCTGCTCACCTGTACTTCCCATTGATTGCAGTAACCACCCCAAGTAATTGAAAAGTCGTCGAATTGATCGGTTTGTTTATTGCGAGAATATTGGCAAGTCCGTTGGCCACCCATGCTGGCATTCGCATCATCAAGGGCTCGTAAAAACTCACTTGAGCAACCTGCCAGCACGAGAGTAGATGCCATAGCAAGTAGCAGAGCGGGGATACGAATAGTGAAGTTAGAAAACTGAAAAATCTGGATCATAAAACGCCTCCTATCGCTGAGAAGTATAGCAAAAGGCGATTTTGTGGCCAATCTTTCAACGAGCGTCTGTTGCGCGTAATTTCTGTAGCATGACAACGTCGGGCCCAACGATATTGAGTGTCATATCAAAAAACTTCGCCATCCACTCGAAAGTGGCATCACTATAGAAGCAAATATGGGTGGGATCATTTTTATAGTGCCATTGGCTAAATCGAGATTGATCAATGACTCGCTTGGTCATGATGACTAGCCAGCCGCCAGGCTTCAGAAGGCTGACGATTTTAGTGAGTTCTACCGCTGGATCGGCAATATGCTCGATGACCTCAGTACAGGTAACAAAGTCATATCGCTGTTTCAGGGGGGATGGGTCAGAAAAATAAAACTTATCGTAGCACGCCATTTGGTAGTTTTGACTTTTTAAGTAATGGGCCAGTGCTGGTGCCGGACCGCACCCGAAGTCCAGTCCGTCAGCTGGAGCCGGTACTTGAGCCATTAAAGGCTCATAGGCGCGAGATAGAAAATTAAGGTACCCTGAGTCATCTAGTGTGTTTTCATGTTTGTCATATTCGGCTTTTTCTGCGGCTAAAGATAAATGGCTAGTTGAGTCGGCAATGACCAGTTTGCAGCGTGCACATTGATAGTAAAGACGACGTTGGTCTTTAGCATATTGGTTGATGGATGTTGACGAACAAAGAGGACAAAGCATAACTAGCGGAAAACTGGACCAAAATTAGCTATAGTTTAACGATAATGGATTGGGTTGAACAATGATAATGAATAAGATTGGAATCGTTACGGACGTATTTGTTTTCAACCGAGAACCTTGGTGAGCTGTTGACCAACGGTATTGGGAATGTAACCGTTTTAGTGGACCTAAATTCATGGCACAAGCGCTTTCTTACACTGCACCGCAGTTGATTGAGAAATTCTGTCAATTTGAAATACCTATTCTGACACCTTTGGAAGCCTTACAGACGTGTTTGGCCAATCATGATTGTGCGGCAGCCGATATTGCCAGATTAACAGCGACAGACCCAATTTTTTGCTTGTATATGCAAAAGTTAGCCGGAGAGATCCAAGCTCAGCGTAATGGTGAAGTCAATGGACTTGAGCATGCGCTCAGTATGATCGGTATTGAAGGTATTCGCGCGATAGCAGGTCAGCTAAAGAACTTTGAAAAAGAGCATCAGCCCGAAATGCGACAAGTGTTGGCCGAAAGTGTATTGGCCAGTCATATTGCAAAGCATTTGGCAAAAATGAAAACGGGATACACCAAAGATATTGAAGCCGCGGCCTTATTTGCAAGAGCAACTGAATGGTTGATGTATTGGATGCATCCAAAACGTAGTTGGCAACTGAGAAGAATGTTTTACCGCAAACCAATGTCATATGAACAGGCCAGCGAAGTCTTGTTCGGATTCCAATTTGGTGAGCTGCAAAAATTGGTCAGTGAATCCTTCTTTCTACCGCACTTAAATCAGCGTCTTGCAAATTTTAGTTTGGTGCCGGTTAGCCGAGAGCTATTGCAGGCAGTGACCCTTCATCGTCAAAATGATCTGCGTTTAGAGGAATGCAGCCGAGCATTAAGGTTACATTTAGGAGCGCCAGAAATGACGCCGATAATTGCCAATCGCTTAGCGCAAATTGTGTGCTCTCCTTGGCTAAGAAATGCTTGGTCTCGTTGGAAAGACATCGCAGCGATTCATTGTCATCAAAAAGACAGCCAAGTAACACAGGCGGTTATTCAGTCTTGTCGAGAAGTGGACACTTTGCATGTTCAGTTTCCACAGTTTCAACTGGCCTCGGCTTTAATTGATCCGCCGTCGCCTTCGCCTTACGCTCAGTATTTATCCATCACTACAACGGCGACGACGAATTCCCCTGTCGCGATCAATGCTAATGCGTCAAAGCGTGACAAACAGGTTAATTCAAACCACCTGTTAGAGAAAAAGCAACGAGAAAAAACCTTAGCTTATACCGCTACACAAAGAACTTATTTAAAAGGTTTATACCGTAAGTTAATGAGCGGAGTTGATGGAATCTCAGACGCTAAAAGTGCAATAACGCAGTTTGCAGAGACGTTAATCGAACACTCTCCTCTAGAGAGAGTCGTCTTTATTGTGATAAATCAGGCGGGCACAAAAGCTAAGTCGTTGTTAACGAAAGCTAAGCAAACTGAGCACGAAAATTTGGTCATCTCTGTCGATTTTGCGAAAAATAAAGTTTGGCAAAAGTTTCTTGCGCATCAAGCGTTCTTACAATTCGATCAAATGAAGCATCAAGCTTATTGGTCGCAGTTGCCAGATTCGATTCAAAATGAACACATAACGCACTTTATTTTAAACTCACTGTTTTATCGTAATAAAGTTCGCGCACTGATTTATGGTGACATGCCGTACTCGAAAGCAATATTGCCACCTGAATTCATTAAGGATTTTAAGCTGTTATGCACCAGCCTAGCGGAGCGCCTAAGAGTCGGATAATGGTCTCTCTTATTCAGTACTTTACACAGCAACCAAAACAACGATGGCGGCAATTACAATGGGCCATTGGTGCGTTTTTTATTGGGGTTTTGATCGTTTATCTAGCGGCCACGTTTGAGTGGCAATGGTTGTTTTATATCGGCGCGGGCGTTATGGGGCTCGCAGTGCTTTATGCGTTGCCAGCGTATCTAGCCTTAATAATCTGGCGTATTTATTCATCAAGGAACAATCGACGGAGCTGAAATGAAAGTCTTTATTACAGGAATCAGCGGATTAATCGGACAAGCCTTGGCGAAATCTTTGGTCGACCGTAAAGTGACGGTACTCGGTTTAACAAGAGACTGCGATGCAGCGGCAAAGAAATTACCCAGTGCCGTTTCGTTAGTTGACGACTTGTCGAGTGCGAATGATTTTCTACCCGATGTTGTGGTCAATTTAGCTGGCGCTCCGATTGCGGATAAACGTTGGAGTCAGCGACGAAAAGCAGAGTTGTTTGATTCTCGAGTGGCTTTAACGGATCGCCTGGTAGAGTGGATCAAGCAGCTTAAGCATGCCCCCGATTGTTTTATATCAGGTTCAGCCGTGGGTTATTACGGCCGACATTTAGATGAGCGCCTAACTGAAGATGGCCCAATTCACGATGAGTTTACTTATCAACTTTGTCAGGCTTGGGAGTCTAGTGCCAATCAAGCCAGTGATTGTACGCGAGTGTGTGTTATTCGTACGGGATTGGTCGTCGCGTCTCAAGGCGGCTTTTTGGCCAAAATGTTACCGCCATTTCGACTTGGCCTAGGCGGTCGTCTTGGTGATGGCCAGCAAATGATGAGCTGGGTACACATTGCCGATGTGGTTGCAGCCATCGAATTTTTGATGGCAGACCCGCAATTATCCGGTCCGTTTAATTTGACCGCACCCGGTGCCGTTAGCAATGGTGTGTTCAGTGATAGTTTGGGACAAGCTCTGAATCGGCCTGCGCGATTACCGATGCCCGCTTGGGTACTAAGGCTTATGTTTGGAGAAATGGCTGACTTGCTATTGACGGGCCAAGCTGCCTACCCAGAGAAGCTTCTTGCGAGCGGTTTTGAATTTATTTACCCCGAATTACCCGAAGCTTTAGCTCAGGCCGTCGAGTAAAGTTAAGCAGCAGAAGAGAAGGATGATTTTGCCTTCTCTCCTGCTATATCTTCGACGAAGGGGATTTCGTTGGAGGAGGTTTCAGTCGAAAAGACGATTTTAGTAGTAAGGATTGTCGCCTTCGGCATGTTCGGTAACGTCTTTTACCCCTTTACACTCAGGAATTTTCTCGAGTAGAGTCTTCTCGATACCTTCTTTTAAAGTCACGTCGACCATTCCACAACCTTGACAACCGCCTCCAAACTGAAGCACCGCGTAGCCATCTTTTGTGAACTCTACGAGATTAACCTTGCCGCCATGATTGGCCAGTTGAGGGTTGATCTCGGCTTCGATGACATAGGTTAAACGTTCTTCTACCGGGGCATCGTCCGCTACTTTGCGAACTTTGGCGTTGGGCGCCTTTAAGGTAAGTTGCCCACCCATCTTATCGGTTTGATAGTCGATTAGAGCGTCATCTAAGTAGGGGCTCGACTCTTCATCAACGTAGGCGGAAAAGCCTTCAAATGGGTACTCAATATCGGATGCTTCAACGGCATCTGCCGGACAGTAAGAAACGCCACATTCTGCGTGAGGTGTTCCGGGATTAACCACAAATACTCGGATGTTGGTACCTTCGTCGTCTTGTTGCGCAAGAAGTTTGCGAAAATGCTCTTGCGCTGATTCGGTGATTTGTATCATGTGTCAACCATTGTTGAAAAACTTGACGGCGATTTTATCAAGAATTGAGCTTAAACGCGAAGCTTTCGCATGATTCGATGAGAAAGAATCAATAACCATACCCAGGGTAAGTGAATAAAGATTCGGTAAAGAGTTTTTCTATTTATTGATCGTTGCTCGGGTCGAGCTAGACTTGTTTAAAGGTGCGTGTAAAGCATAATTTTGTTATAACCAATGTATAAAACATCACATAATCATGCAGAAAAAATCCAATATGAAATATCTATCGCTATTAATTGTTGCCTTTTTCTCTCTTGGAGCACTCTCCAAGCCAGATACCTCGTTTGAATATTACTTCCAACCCAGTTTAACTTTAGATCCACAGGCTTCGTTTAATCCCGATATACCAACGCCACAATCGGTATTGGGATATTCGGTAGGAGATTGGCATGTTCGCCCTGAGCAAATAGCGGAGTACATGTATGCTCTGGCACAAACCAGTGATCGCGTATGGGTCGAAGAAATGGGCCGGAGTTATGAGCAACGTCCATTACTATTGGTGTCTTTCTCAAGCTCGAACAACATAAAGAAGATCGATGCAATCAAAGCGCAACGTAAGGCCTTCTTAACAAGCAAAGAGTCAGCACCTTCCATTGTATGGATGGGTTACTCTGTTCATGGCAATGAAGCTTCGGGGGCTAATGCTGCATTGTTGTTAGCCTATTACCTAGCGGCAGCTCAAGGAGAGCAAGTCGAGAAGTTATTGAACAACACCGTTATCTTGATGGAACCGATGATTAATCCAGACGGCATTGCTCGTTTTGCCCACTGGGTTAACTCTCGGAAAAGTCAGCAGTGGATAGCCGACCCCAATGATGTAGAACATGATGAAGCTTGGCCGCAAGGCCGAACAAACCATTATTGGTTTGATCTCAATCGAGACTGGCTGTTGGTTCAGCATCCAGAGTCACAGGCGCGGTTAAAGTCTTTTCATCAATGGAAACCCTTGGTCGTGACCGATTTTCATGAGATGGGCACTAACAGTAGTTATTTTTTTCAACCTGGCGTACCGAGTCGACAAAATCCGAAAACCCCACAGCAGAATTTTGATTTGACGGCAAGAATCGCTGAATACCATGCTCGCGCTTTAGATTCCATTGGGTCCCGTTATTACAGCAAAGAGGGATTCGATGACTTTTATTATGGAAAGGGCTCGACTTATCCAGATATTAACGGTGCTGTCGGTATTTTATTTGAACAAGCATCGGCGAGAGGTCATATTCAAAATTCAGTGAATGGACCGGTTTCTTTTCCGTTTGCGATACGCAACCAATTAGCGACGTCATTCTCGACCTTAAAAGCAGTTTTAGATGAAGCGTCGGCCTTGAAGCGTTATCAAAAGTCGTTTTATCAACAAGTGAATAAACTCGCCGATGACCATAAGGTCAAAGCTTATGTTTTCGATGCCGACGGTGATAAGCGAAGACTCAATGAATTTTTAGATATTCTTGATACTCATCAAGTCGATTACTTTCAATTAGCGAGAGACATCAAAGTCTCTGAAAGAAACTATGAAAAATCGGAAGCCTATATTGTACCCTTAGAACAGCCTCAGTTTCGTTTGATACGTAATTTATTTGAAACAGAAACACAGTTCAAAGATAACACTTTCTATGACGTATCTTCTTGGACGTTAGCCTTGTCGTTTAATTTAGATTTTTCCAGTTTAAACAGCTCAGATTATTCCTCTCGATTACGTGGTAAAGAAGGCAGAAGAGAGTTAGCTGACCAACTATTTACATTACGTGAAAACACCATTGCGGTGGCCTTTGACTGGCGAGACTTTAATACAGCACCTTTAGTAACTCGTTTGCAAAAGCAAAATGTGACGTTAAAAGTAATGACCAAAGACAGTGTTTTCGAAGGCGTCAATGGCAACTTAAAGGTTGCTGCTGGAAGCATTATCTTGCCGCTTGGCGAACAGGTTATATCACGCGAACGGCTAGCTTATTTGTTAGGCGATGAATTAAAAGCGCTTCCTGTTGCAACTCAACAAATAACCTCGGGTTTAGCAAAATCGGGAGTGGATATTGGTAGCCCAACTGTTATGTCACTCGTGACACCAAAGCCGCTTTTGATTGTTGGAGATGGCGTCAGTAGTTACGAAGCGGGGGAAGTTTGGCATCTACTGGACCAACGTTTAGAAATACCTTTAGTAAAAATTACTCAGCAACAACTGCAAAAAATTCCTCTGCACGCTTATACGCATATTATTATGGTATCGGGCCGCTATTCTTTGACCGAAGAAGACAGTGAAAAACTTTCTGCTTGGATTGACCAAGGTGGGCAGTTAATTGCTAGTCGTACAGCCGGTCGCTGGTTGGCAAAACAATTGTGGGGACCGATTCATTTGAAGGTTGCTTCAGATGAACCGGAGGCCATGATGAATTATTCTGAGCGAGAGCAGTTCCACGCAGAAAAAGTGATTGGTGGCGCGATATTCCAAACTCGTCTTGACCTCTCCCATCCACTGGCCTACGGTATCGAACGATCGATGTTACCAATGTTCCGTCGCGGAACGGATGTTTATGAAGTCGATCAAGAAGAACCTTTTGCGACGGTCGCACACTTTTTAGAATCGCCTTTATTGTCAGGTTATGCATCGTCTGATAATCAAAAAGCTTTGGCTAAAGCACCTGCTATTGTCGCCGTTCGAAAAGGTAAAGGTGGAATTACTTATTACGCTGACAATATGAACTTTCGAGCGTTTTGGTGGGGCACCAGCAAGGTGTTTATCAATAGTCTGTATTTTTCGTACGCTTACTGGTCGTCAGCCAACTAATTGATTAGGGTTAAAGAATGAAACAACTGGTTTGTTGGAGCTTGCTGCTGTTTTCTTGTTGGACAACGGCACAAGACATTTCGTCGTTCACACAAAAAATGCAACATCAACCTGGCTTTATTGATGTTTATATCGACAAAGAGCAAGGCAAGAGCTTTTTAGCGGTACCCAAGCAACTCGGTGATTTTATTTTCGCAACCAGTTTGCCGTTTGGGTTGGGATCAAACGATATAGGTCTCGACCGGGGCTTGCAAGGTGGATCAAAACTGGTTTTTTTTCGCAAGGTCGGCACTCGAGTTTTTCTAGTTGAGAAGAACTTAGCTTACCGTGCAAGCTCAGACAATCCGGCTGAGCAGCAAGCCATGCAAGAAGCCTTTGCTGAGTCAACCTTAGCTGGTTTTGATATTGTTGCGACAAACTCTAAAGCCTTTCTAATCGATGCAACTCCATTTTTATTGCAAGATCATATGGGCGTTGCTGAACGTTTGGCAGAACGAAAGCAGGGACGTTATCAATTATCGAAAGAGCTATCGAGTATTGATCCCAACGTGCAAAAAGCGTTTCCTCGCAACACAGAGTTGCAAGCCATAATCACCTTTCAAGGAGGCGAAGCCGGATCTCATTTACAAAGTGTTGTTCCTGATGAACGAGCATTTACTCTTCGCCAAAGAACGTCTTGGATTGCCTTACCTGAACAAGGATATCAGCCGAGAAAATTCCATCCTTATTCTGGTTTTTGGTCTCGTCAGTTTAGTGATTATTCTGTTCCGATCACGGAGAGCATAGAGCAGCGTTATATCCCTCGCCATCGGCTCCAGAAAAAGCATCCGGAGCAAGCTCTAAGTGAGCCGGTTGAACCGATTATTTATTACGTCGATTCAGGTGCGCCGCAGCCGATTAAACAAGCGTTGATTGATGGTGCAATCTGGTGGAATGATGCCTTTACTGCGGCGGGGTATAAAAATGCTTTTCAAGTAAAGGAATTGCCAGCCGACATAGACCCAATGGATATTCGTTACAATGTTATTCTTTGGGTGCATCGAGCGACGCGTGGTTGGTCTTATGGCGCTGCGATAACTGATCCGCGAACGCAAGAGATTTTAAAAGGTCATGTTACTCTAGGGTCGCTACGAGTTCGTCAAGATTTGATGATTGCTCAGGGGCTCACGGCGCCTTTTGGAAAAGACCAAGATCAAGTTGAGCAGCAAGCCATGGCATTGGCGAGAATTCGTCAGCTGTCGGCTCATGAGATTGGCCATACGTTAGGCATTGCTCATAACTTTGCTGCAAGCGCTAATGAGCGAGCATCGGTGATGGATTACCCGCATCCGATGATTTCGGTTGAGCAAAAATCCTTGTCGCTGAAAGACGCCTATGCCGAGGGTATTGGTGTATGGGACAAGCAGGTTGTGCGCTATGGTTACTCGGAATTTTTGCAAGACGAAGCAACTGAGCTATCAAAAATTTTGCAAACGTCTCGCGAGTTGAAATTAGATTTTATTAGTGATCAAGATGCGCGCCCGGTGTCGGGACTGCATGCAACCGCCCATCTTTGGGATAACGGAAACAATGCCGCAGAAGAGTTAAAGAGAATTCTCGAAGTTCGAAGCATTGCGTTAGCTAACTTTAATCAGAACGTCATTCCTGACGGTACACCATTTTCTCAGATTGAAGAGGTACTTGTTCCTATCTATAACTTGCATCGTTATCAAGTTGAAGCCACCGCTAAGTTACTGGGTGGTCGATACTACAATTATGCGGTCAAAGGTGAGCAAAGTTTGGTGTATACCAGTGTTCCAGCGGGTGAACAAAAGGCTGCGCTGACGCAGCTACTGCAAACGTTAAGCCCGCACCAATTAAAGCTAGAGCCGCATATTCTCGCTTTAATCCCTCCAAAAGCCTATGGCTATTATCGAACTAGAGAAAGCTTTCAGGGGAAGACTGGCCCAGCGTTCGATCCCTTGTCTGCGGCTCAAGCGAGTGCGGCTCACACTTTGAATTATTTGCTGAATGACGCTCGACTGACACGTTTAGCTCAACAAAGCATGACCGAGAACTTAACGGCTAAAACTGTGTTGAGAGAAATTTCTAAACAGGTGCTTGAGTCAACTTATGATGAGTCAATGGAGCAAATGATTCAAATGCGAGTTGCACAAAGCTACTTAATGCGACTGAATGGCTTGGTCGCCGATCCGCAATTACCCATGGAAACCAAGGCAGCGATCACGGCCGAGCGAGCGACCATTAGTCGTTGGCTTGACCATACGATTGGCCGTACGCGGCAGAGCGATGAGCAATATGGATTCTTAGTTGCATTGGTTGAGCTAATGAAGGATACAACGCAAGTTGATTCATGGCATGAACCGCAGTTACCGCCAGGTTCACCGATTGGAATGTAAAAATCGTTGTAATAATTGCACTAAAGATAAGACTGGGGCTGTATGCCCCTTTTTTGATTTACACTTGAATATTGCGCCGTTTTCTAGATTTAGTTTGGATGATCGCAAATCGAGGGTAAGCAACGGAAAACCAGAGATTTTTTTAGGATAGCACACTGATGAATGAGACAAATGAAACCATTTTAACTGAGGCGATGTTTCGTGATGACCAGCCTCTAGCGGAAAAGACGTTATCTTATTTTAAGGTTGTTGGGATTATCCGTAGTGTGTTTCTTGTTATTTTAGCGTTGATAGGGACAAGTATCGCTTTGATTGCAAACAAGACTTGGCCAAGTTGGTGGATGTTTCTTGTATTTATTCTTGGCGTGGCGATTGTTGTGTTTTGGTTTGTATTTTATTTACCAAAGCGCGCATATCAACACTCATGGTGGCGATTTGAAGAACAAGGTTTGTTTATTTACCGAGGTATTTTTATTCGAAAACAATACGCAGTACCGCGCAGTCGAGTTCAACATATTGATGTAGCGCAAGGCCCATTGCAGCGAAACTTTAATATATCAGAATTAATTGTTCATACGGCAGGGACGATCAATGCTTCTGTCCATCTTATTGGTCTTCCTCCGAAAACAGCAGAATTTATTCGCGACCAACTGCTCAATCAAGATGAATCAGACGCGGTCTAGGTGTCGATATGAATCAACCAACTCCGAATAATTCTACCGATCAGCGCCCTGATTCATTTGAGGGCCCTACGCATGAGTCTGAGAAAACCAGCAGTGATTTACCGACTGCTGAGAGAAAGTTGCATCCAATGTCGTGGCTGTTCATTGTCATTGCGATGGTGAAGAGCTTTTTCGTACCCGTGTTGATTGCTTTAGTTGCTGGTGGAAGTGATTCCTACGAACTCATCGGTGGCATCGTTGTTGTTCCTGCCATTTTATTTGCCATCGTTCAATATGTTGTTTATCGCTACCACTTGCAACCGAACGAAATTGTTATACGTGAAGGTGTTTTATTTAAAAATATTAGGCACGTTAAGTACGACCGCATCCAAAATGTTAACTTGTCTCGAAATCCTTTACATCGTTTGTTAGGGGTCGCTGAATTGGAGCTGGAGTCTGCGAGCGGTGGAAAGCCTGAAGCAACCATGCGAGTTGTAGCGATGAGCGCGGTGGAGGAAATGAATGAATATATCCGAGCCGCGAAGCAAAAGGAGACATCGCTTTCATCCGCCGCGAGTAAAAAAGAAGAGCCTCAGACAAATCATGACGAGTCACTGGGACATAGCATATTGCAGTTGGATATTTTAGAGCTAGTCAAGGCGGGCATTATTTCAAACAAAGGAATGGTGGTGGTCGCTTTCGCGTTTGGTATTCTTGGGCAAACTCGTACACTGGAGAAGTTTTTTAACAAAGTCGAAGACTGGCTTAATCCTTGGATGGAGCAAATCAGTTGGGGACTTGATCATCCGGTGATGGTTACGTTAATGATATTCTTTGGTGCCATCGCCTTTTTTGTGGCGATTCGAGTGCTTTCAATCATCTTTATGATCGTGACTTATTTTGGTTTTGATTTACAACGTCAAACGGGTCAATTGAAATTAAAATTTGGCTTATTAACACAACGTCATGCAACCATTCCTTTACAACGTATTCAAATGTTATCCATTGTAGAAGGCGTGTTGCACCGCTGGTTTAATCGCGTAGCTATTAGAATTGCAACCGCGGGAGGTAACGTTAATCATCAACAGCAACAAGAAAATTCAGCTCGTTGGCTCGCACCTATTTTGGCAACAGAAGACACCGAATCTTTCATCGCCGATGTTCAACCGCACATCTCACAAACGACGGATCAATGGCATGGTGTGGCCCAGCGGGGATGGTTACGTTTATTGCGTCTGTACAGCGGTATCTTGATTATTTTAATCGGTCTGTCTTGGTTTAAATTCCAATATTGGTCTTTATTAGGTTTCGCTTTGCTACCGTTCATCATCTTATACTCGCGAAAAACGGTAGCGGCAATGCGTTACGGTTTTACTAAGGATACTCTGGTCTATAAAAGTGGTTGGCTTACGCGTTATCACTCATTTATCCCGTTGAATAAAATTCAGAATATTCAAAGGATTGAAACTTTCTTTGATCGCCGAAATCGTATGGCGAAGATTCAAGTGGATGTGGCGGGGTTGGATCTCTCACGTCATACGGTGTCTATTCGATTTTTAGACCAACAACAGGCAGATGAACTACTAGCAGAGCTTTATCAACGCGTGTGTAATACTCAGTTTGTTTGGCGCTAAAGGACTGACTTAGAAGCGGTAACTTTGAATCGATAGCTTGGAAGCGTATTGACCGCTCTTGAAAGTGGGCTACTCTCTGGTCTTGGTTGTTACTTTTTTCACGGGTGAACGTGAAACAGAGAGTAGCCACAACCGTAAAAGCGACAAAGAAATAAAAGGGCCGTCAAGCTGGAAAACCAACGAGAACGGCCAAGGGGCTGGGGCTACCAATACTCTTTTAAAAAATGTCTCAATCTAACAACTTCGGTTGTACTGGATGTAACTTTGACGATGTTAGTGATCATCCTTTGCAAGTGGGTTTGTCGACGACCAACCGCTCTTCTAGGACTTGACCGTTCGAAGAGCTGGTATGGTACCCGTTAACTTTTGTTAATCAAATAACAGTGCACCGACGATAATTCCAAATGCGATGTCTTCCCAGTCTGCACGATAATGCCAATGTGGACAGTAGTGGTCATGGTAATGAACATCTAAATAATCGTAGTAATAGTCATACACCCACACTGGATATTGATTGTAAATTCGCACATAGTGGTTGCGATATGGGCGATAGTAATAGCCATGTCGATGGTAGTTTCGATAATGACTCGCATGTCGATACTTTTTACGCCAGTCGGTTAAGTGTTGACGATGCCAGCTGTGGCGTCGGTTATCGTAATGTCGGTATTTATCACGCAAATTAGTTTGGTGATCTCTGCGCCATTCGCGTCGGTGTTGATTGGTTGCGTGGCGATTACGAGAGTGGCTATCACGCACTTGGTTGTCTCGGTTATGACGGTTTTTAACCGAGCTGTCGCGACCATGGCTGGTGTTGCGGTTATCGCGCGCAGTCGTATGAATCTGGTTTTTTGGACCACTTCGATTATTCGAGTCGACATGGTTCGAACGTCGATTGTCTCGAGTTACATTAGAGCGACTGTCACGATGATTTCTCGGAGTCGTGTTAGCTCGGTTGTTACTGTGGCGGGCTTCTCGGCCTCCACGTTGATGAGTCGCTTCGCGGCGCTGCGACGATCGGTCTGCCTTTGATGAGCTGTGAGATGAGCGAGCATTGCTGTCTCTTCGGTCATTGTCACGAGCTTCCGCTGCTGGCTGCAGCATTATTATGCTCAATAAGCTGGTGAGTATCAGTGCTGAATATTTCATCGGCTTGTCCTCGTTTTTTCAGTGTTGAGCACAGTTTAAGAAAAGTAAACTGAACCTTGACTGAACCCATAAAAAATACAACGATTGAGGGGTAAAAAGGTTTACTTGTAACCAAAAGCTATTTAATTAAACGGCCTGAAGCCGAGATAATGGTTAATTCTTGGTGACCATGCCAAATCCTATTCAATTTAACTTAATGGAAACGACTCATGACGGAAGAATTCAGCCGAATCAAGCGCTTACCACCCTATGTATTTAATGTTATTGGGGAGCTTAAGCAGGCTGCACGAGCCCGCGGAGAGGATATTATTGACCTGAGTATGGGCAATCCTGATCAACCTACACCGCAGCATATTGTTGATAAAATGGTCGAAGCAGCCCAAGATCCAAGAACGCATCGTTATTCACAGTCAAAAGGCATCCCTCGGCTGCGTCAAGCTATTTGTCATTGGTATCAGCGCAACTATCAGGTTGAGTTAGACCCAGAAACAGAAGCCATTGTTACCATTGGCTCAAAAGAAGGCCTCGCGCATTTAGCACTCGCAACGATGGAGCGAGGCGATTCGGTGATTGTGCCTAACCCCGCTTATCCGATTCATCCCTACGGTTTTGTGATCGCAGGTGCCGATATTTTGCATGTACCCGCGACGAATCGCGAAGAGTTCTTTGCCGCGGTGGAACAAACGTTGCGGATGACCTGGCCAAAACCCAAGATGTTATTGCTGAATTTTCCTGCGAATCCTACAACCGATACGGTCGACTTGTCCTTTTTTGAACGAGTCGTTGCTCTGGCCAAAGAACACAATATTTGGGTGGTGCAAGACTTAGCGTATGCCGACATCGTTTTCGATGGCTACAAGGCTCCATCAATATTTCAAGTTCCTGGCGCAAAAGATGTGGCGGTGGAGTTCTATTCCTTGTCGAAAGCTTACAATATGCCAGGATGGCGACTTGGGTTCTGTTGCGGCAATCCAACACTTATTCATGCACTTGCGAGGCTAAAATCCTATTTAGATTATGGAATATTTACACCGATGCAGGTGGCCGCAATACACGCGCTTGAAGGCCCGCAAGATTGTGTTGAAGAGATTCGACTACGCTACCAAGGTCGCCGAGACGTTCTGTGTGACGGGTTAACGCGCATTGGTTGGCCTGTTGAAAAGCCCAAGGCCACCATGTTTGTTTGGGCTAAAATTCCTGAAGCCTTTCGCCATATGGGGTCACTTGAGTTTTCTAAGTGGTTGTTGCAAGAAGCTAAAGTGGCGGTATCTCCGGGTGTCGGATTTGGTGAGTATGGCGATGAACATGTGCGCATCGCTTTGATTGAGAACGAACATAGAACCCGTCAGGCGATCAAAGGCATTAAGCGAGCTTTGCAAAAAGGACCACCTGCTTAGCAAGGCTGTTCGTTCAACAGGATACAGAAGCCTCGAAGATAAGAGGCTTCTGTCACAAATTTTCTTTCAACGGCAAAATGTAGTGATGGAATGTATTGTCGCGCCGGTAGCCTTTCGATTCATACACTTTTTGCGCGGCCATGTTACGCTGCTCGGTGGACAACTTAAGCAAGATGGCACCAGAGTCTAATGCCATTTTTTTGGCTGCATCGAGCAATGCGAAACCGACACCTTTACGGCGCGCAATTGATCGTACAAATAAATCATTCATCGTCCATATCGGCTTTAGGTAAACCGATGAAAAGCCAGGGTATAAGTGAATGAACCCAACCGCTTGATGGTTTATTGTCGCGATAAAAGCTAAAGACTCTTCGTGTTTAAAGCGTTCGCTTAAAAACTGTGCGCAGGCATCAATATCAGCCGGCTGACGGTAAAACTGACGATATTCGCTGAACATGGGAGCTAAGATCTCAATATCATTTAAGGTAGCGCGATGCACCTCAACGGCGTCATTCATAAATTAAATTATCCTTGGTTTAGGCCTAGCTAAGCACTGTTGGCAAGCGACACGGGCGATGATAGTCACTATTTTAAACGAACTACCGCCTTTCTAGCCAATACGACCTGATAAAAATATGCTATAAAGCGCTGACCTACATCCGTATGATTTTTAAATGGCATTGTTCGAATCACTCACATTATTACGAGAACAGCTGACCGAGCTAGGTTTTCGTTTACCGATCTTGGTCATTGATGAACGGTGTGCTGAGGGGCAGCCTTTAGACCTTAGCCAGCTGCTTACTGAACTAGAACCCGTATTATCGATTTTTGATGCGAATGCTAGAGGCTTGTTGGTGACACCCAATGTTATTGACAATGCTGATCAATATTTTGAATCAAAGTTAACTCTTGAGTCGCCCAAAGAGGCTTTTTCGTTATTGGGTAAAGAGTACGACTTTGTGATTCTCGATGGGCGAGAGTCGCTCCGAGCGAATCTACTTGCAGCCGTTGCCGGAATGGTCACTGCCGGCGGCTTTTTGATGTTGATAGCGCCACCCTCTGGCATGTGGAGTCAGTTGACTCAACGAGAAGAACATCGTCTTTTTGGCCAATCTTTGCAGACAGGCAGTCATTTCATGCGACGTGTCGAATCCTTTTGTGGTCGGCCTGAGGTGTTAAAGTTGATGCTGGCAAAGAGTGGGATACAAGAGAGTGCCGCGTTAACGGAAATTAAGCGCTCACAGTTATTACTGCAACAATTGACCGATGCTTTTAAGGCGAAAGGACAGTCTCATAGCCCGACCTCGCGAAACGTCATTAATCAGCCATCTCAAGCAGATGCCGTAGCGGCGGTCGCTCAGGTTTTTCGCGGACATGCGAAGCGTCATCTGGTATTAACCGCTGATCGAGGACGAGGAAAAAGCTCGGCAATGGGGTTGGCGGCTGCCGAGCTAATTTCGGATACCGGAAAACGACTGGTCGTAACAGGGCCGAGTCGTGCTAGTGTTGCACAAGTAGAGTCTTGGTTTCAGAAAACGGCGACATCGCAATGGCATTCGCATCTGTGTTTCTATCCCGTCGATGAGGTTGTGAAGCGTTTGCGGTCAGGAAGTTTAACCGTTGCTGGAAAGCCGGCCGACGGAATCTTAATTGATGAAGCGGCGGCGATACCGACCTCAATGCTTGCGCAGTTGCTCGAGCGGAGCAATCGACTGGTATTTGCAACCACCATTCATGGTTATGAGGGCAATGGCCGAGGATTTAAACTGCGTTTTTTACCTCACCTCAAACAAGCAGCACCGCAAAGCCGGTTACTTCATCTAGAGCAACCGATACGCTGGCACGCAGGAGATATTTTAGAGTCTTGGATCGATGAATTATTAATGCTGCGAAGCCATGCCATAACCTCGACCAGTGGTGATGTTTTGGGTTCTGAATCTTTGGCTAAAGTTGAGGCAGCATGTCTCGAGGCTAATGATAGCTCCGCGGCAGCAGAAGAAATTAACCATACTTCGCAACGAGAGTCGCAAGAACTATGCTGGTTTAAGCCAGGCGAAACGCTTCCAGACAACTTACTCCATTCGGCTTTTGCATTATTGGTCGACTCACATTACCAAACAACGCCCGATGATTTACGTCAATTAATGGATCATCCATCGCGGCACTGCTTTTGTATTCTTGGAGCCAACAATCAGGTACAAGCGGTTGCGGTGGTTTTACAAGAAGGCGCTTTGGAGCCTTCATTGATTCAAGGAATCATTAATGGACAACGGAGAGTGCGCGGACATTTGGTCGCTCAGTCTTTGGCCTTTCATTGCCAGCAGAGAGCGCTAGCGGAAGCGGCGAGCTGGCGAATTCAACGCATCGCAGTATTAGAAGAGCGTCGACGACAAGGCTTAGGTTCACAGCTTATTGAATCCATTTGTGATCACGCCTCGCAATTGCATCAAGCGTTTGTCAGCACCAGTTTTGCAATGTCTATCGATGTGTTTAAGTTCTGGAGCCGAGCCCAATTTACTGCCGCTCGTGTCGGCCTGAAAAAAGATAAAGTCAGTGGGTGTCACAGCTTAATTATGCTGCGCTCAGTGCAAAGGGTTAGTGCGATCGATCAAGTCGTATCTGAGTTTTATTCACATACGCAGCTATTATTGCGGCGACAGCTGCGAGGTTTATCTGCGATGGAGTGTGTTTTTCTATTACATCGACGAGGGAACGATGACTCAGTGATTTCTACAGAGTGCCTCGATACGAGTGCTGTAAAACCTGAAGTAGGGCATAACCAAACACTGCAAAAGCTCGTTGATTGGCAACGTTTAGAGCAGTTTAGCCAAGGAGTGTTAGGGAGTGCTGAAGTGGTCAGCGATATTGAAGGGTTACTCACTCGAACACTTCTAAAAAAGCAATTAAGTGGTCCTCAACGTCACGCGCTATCGCTATTGATCGCTTATTATTGGCAAGTGAAGTCTTTGGAAGAACTAGCAGTAGAATTTGGCGTAAATGGTCAAAAGTCGTTAACTGAACAATTACAGAAAGCCGTCAGTGAACTGACGCAGGAGTGTGCTAGTAATGAATGATATTGTCGATGATTTGCGCAGTCGCAATGAAGATCGATTTGGCTCAGTCAGTTTGCCCGATCTAGATCTATTGGTTGAGATTGAAGAGCAAATTCTGATTCCGCTTCCAGTCGAATTCAAAGAGTATTTACTGTCGCTGAGTGATGTGGTTTATGGAAGCCTTGAACCGGTGACAGTGAGTGATCCGCAGCTTCATACTTATCTGCCTGAGGTTGCTGCAACCGCTTGGGATCTAGGTTTACCTCGCTATTTAATACCCGTCTGTGAATATCGAGGCGGCTACTTTGCCGTGACTCAAGAAGGAGAAGTTCAGTATTGGCTCGATGGCGAAATTGCTGAACAAGAGTGGGAATCTCTTTGGCAATGGATCGAGCAAGTGTGGCTCAATGGAGATAGGCCGGATTAGAAACTCGAGGCGTAATTAGATTACGCCTGGTAGCCATCGCGAAAACTCGGGTATCGAAAGCGATATCCGAGAGACTTCAGTTTATCGTTGCGACAACGTTTTCCCACCGGAGCCAAGTCGCCATCGTTAATGATGATTGTTGGCTTTGGGTAATTGAAGTTTTGCGCAATATGATTAGCAACCTCCAATAAGGGCGCCGGATCATCGTCACTGGCCAGTAACAAAGGATCCAACCTAGCACCTTTCTCAAATTGAGCGATTAGAAAATTGAGTACACCAATACAGTCTTCTTGGTGAATGCGATTGCTGAATTGAGCGGGTCGTTTTTGAATTTTAATGCCTGCTTCGACGCGTTTTTTAAAGTAGTTACGCTCGCTACCGTAAATACCGGAAAAACGAACCACAATATTGTCGCTGCTTTGTTGACGTATCAGTTGCTCAGCCTCTAACAAACTTTGACCTTTGCTTGTCGTCGGTAAGGTAGGTGATGACTCATCAACCCATTCACCGTCATTATGAGCATAGACGCGGGTCGAAGAGACATAAATAATTTTCGGGGATAATTCTTGCGCTTGTAAAATAGCTAACAGATTGCTTGTCGCATCGACATAGGCACGTCGATATGCATCATCAGATATTTCATCCGGTGATAGGGTGACCACAACATAATCTAAATGAGAGAGTTCGGTTGCCCTTTCTGAGTCTAGGAAGCTTTGTGGTGGCTCTGCTAAATCCCATTGAATGCTAGCGACACCAGAGACGGTAATGTTGCTGCGTGCTAATCCAATAACATGATGGCCTTGCTCAATTAACACCGGCGCCAGTGCACGCGCTAATTTACCAAATCCTGCTAGTAGAACTTTCGCCATTGAAATTCGCCGTCATGATTGAAAAAGAAAGGCGCGCATTATGCCATAGAATGTCGAAACCTAAATCCTGCACTTTTTTGAATCTTACCCTACCAACCAACGGTTACTTTTGCACAAATAGGGTGCATTTATGCTCGAAAATTAACAATCTTCGGCGAAAGTTAGCGGAAAGTGAAGTTGGCACAATGCCTGCAAAGACCCCGATAGACAAATAATGAAACAATTAAATTAAAGGGGACTGATATGAAACTAGTGGCGGCAATCGTTAAGCCGTTCAAGCTCGATAGTGTCCGTATCGCTTTAAACGATGCGGGTATATCGGGTTTAACGGTAACCGAAGTGAAAGGATTTGGTCGTCAACGCGGGCATACCGAGTTGTACCGTGGCGCGGAGTACACCGTTGATTTTTTACCTAAAGTAAAAATCGAAGTTGCAGTACCCGATGACAAAGTCGATGAGATCGTTGAAGCAATCTTAGAGCACTCCAAAACCGGCAAAATAGGCGACGGCAAAGTCTTTGTTTATAACTTAGAAAATGTCGTGAGAATAAGAACTGGAGAAGTCGGCGAAGAAGCGATTTAGCATAGGGGATAATAATAATGAATGAATTAAAGTATGCGTTAGACACCTTTTATTTTCTGGTATCAGGTGCCTTAGTTATGTGGATGGCTGCTGGCTTTGCAATGCTCGAGGCTGGGTTGGTTCGATCAAAGAATACCACTGAAATTTTAGCGAAGAATGTGGCGCTGTTTGCTATCGCTTGTACGATGTATTTGTTATTCGGATACGCGATTATGTACTCAAGTCCTGAAGGTGGAATCATGCCGAATTTCGGCGCTTTGCTTGGGTTAGAAAACAGTGCTGACGATGTCGCGGCGGGTAAAGCGAACCACTCGTTATACTCTGACTTTTTCTTCCAAGTTGTGTTTGTCGCGACGGCAATGTCCATTGTTTCTGGTGCCGTTGCTGAGCGCATGAAATTAACGGCTTTTCTGGTGTTTTGTATTGTTCTGACGGGTTTTATTTATCCGGTTGAAGGTTACTGGAAATGGGGAAGCGGTTTTCTACATAAAATGGGCTTCCAAGATTTTGCCGGCTCTGCGGTGGTGCATATGGCTGGCGCAGCAGCGGCGTTGGCGGGTGTCATTTTACTTGGCCCGCGTCGCGGAAAATACGACGCTAAAGGAAATGCGAAAGGTATTCCAGGAGCGAACTTGCCAATGGCGACCTTAGGTACCTTTATTCTTTGGCTCGGATGGTTTGGCTTCAATGGTGGATCGCAACTTCTTTTATCGGACGTTGAAAATGCAAATGCGGTTGCTCGAATATTTGTTAATACCAATGCCGCTGCCACCGGTGGAGTTATTGCGGTATTTATTTACACAAAAATCTTATACAAAAAGGCCGATCTAACGCTGATATTAAATGGTGCACTTGCAGGATTAGTGGCGATTACGGCAGAGCCTCTAACGCCAACGCCAGAAATCGCGACTTTGATTGGTGCAGCTGGTGGTGTGATTGCAAGCGTATCTGTCTCGTTGCTTGATAAAGTAAAAATCGATGACCCGGTTGGAGCCATATCGGTTCACGGAACCGTTGGGATCTTTGGTGTACTGGCGGTGCCTTTAACCAATGACGGTGAAGGAGTCAGTTTTTGGACTCAGTTAATTGGTTTGGCGGTGATTTTCGCTTGGGTGTTTATCACGTCATTTATCGTTTGGTTCCTACTTAAGATCACCATGGGCATTCGAGTGACTGAAGAAGAAGAGTATGTTGGTTTAGATGTGGTGGACTGTGGATTAGAAGCCTACCCTGAGTTTGCTCCCAGTAATGCTTCTAGTGGACAGTAAATAGTTTAGTAAGAGATTTTAAAACGCTTAACAGTGGTCTTTATAACGCTAATTTTATAACGATAATAATATAACGAGTCTGACTGTGTTGCCCCTTTCGAGGGGCTTTTTTTTGAGTTTATTCATGGCGACTGCCATACTGCAGATACACCTTTTACGTCGATAAAATATCGTTCAAAATATCAAGAGGCAGAAAAAGCTATGGTGGATCCAGTCAGAGCAAGTGATGGCCCGTTTGCAGTAGAAGTTGAAGAGGGAAAAAGTTATTTTTGGTGTGCTTGCGGAAAAAGCAGCCGACAACCATTTTGTGATGGCTCACATAAAGACACCGGAATTACCCCGGTGAAGTTTGTTGCTGAAGCCAGCCGCAAAGTCTTTTTTTGTGGTTGTAAGTCGTCAAAAAAGCAGCCCATGTGTGATGGTTCTCATAATCAATCTTAACGAACATGGGTGACTCAAAAAATTTAATTCCAAGGTTGTGGCGTTGGCTCATTTTGTAGAGTTCCTAGTTGCTCTTTTAGGTTAAGCAGCTGATCTTCCCAGTAGCGCTGAGTGTTGAACCAAGGAAAGTTGTGTTTAAAACTTGGATCATCCCAGCGATTGGCCAACCATCCCATGTAATGAATCATGCGTAAGGCGCGCAGGGGTTCAATTAAATGGAGTTCACGGTCGTCGAACTCTCGAAACTCTTCATAGCCGTCGAGCAAGGCATTGCGCTGTTGAGTTCGAGTTTCTTCATCGCCGGTAATGAGCATCCATAGGTCTTGTACCGCAGGCCCCATTCTCGAGTCATCTAAATCGACAAAATGTGGACCATCAGGTGTCCACATGACATTCGAAGGATGGCAATCACCATGAATACGTAACCACTCGATATCTGACCAGCAGCTCATACGTTGCTCGCAAAGATCGATCAAGGGCTGACATACACTGTCCATTGAAACCTTAAGACTGTCAGGAATGAATTGTTGATCGACCAAAAATTGATAGGGCTCGCGGCAGTAACTGTCCACTGAAATGCTCAGTCGATGTTGGTAAGGCTGTGCACTGCCACGGGTGTGAATACGCGCGATAAATCGACCAAGCCAAGTTAAGGTATCGAAGTCGTCTAAATTTGGTGTTCGACCACCCCGATTAGCGAAAATAGCAAACCGAAAGCCGTGATAACGATGTAGCGTTGTTCCATTGATGAGAGAGGGAGCCACCACAGGGATATCGTCGTCAGCCAGCTCGAGACTAAACTGATGTTCTTCAAGGATCTGTTGCTCACTCCAGCGCTGTGGACGATAGAACTTTACCACAAATTTTTCACCATCTTCCGTACGGCATTGATAGACCCGGTTTTCATAGCTGTTTAACGGTAATAGCGCTGCTTCTGCCATGACGCCAATACTCTCTAAAGCATCCAGCAGAGTATCGGGATCCAGTTGATAAAATGCGGCATTGGTTGCCGAGTCATTAGCTGATTGCGTCATAGTTTTATAAGCGTCCACTGGCGTTTATTCCAAATCCAAGCGTATATGGCGGCTTGAATAGCGCGGTATACAAACTGTATCACCCAAATGGCAGTAAGGCCCCAACCAGCGACGGGGCCCGCAAGATAAGCGAGGGGCAAAAATATAAGCCATTGCATAATCAGTGACACAGACAAGGTCGTTTTAGTGGCGCCGGCACCTTGTAATGAGTTCATTAAAACCAAGCCAATAGCATCAATCATAATGCCGAGTCCCACCAATCTTAGAGGCAAGACGGCCACATTTAATGCCTCTGGTTGGTGTAAAAATAAGCTTAGGATGGCGTGAGGAACAAATATCATTGGCAAGCCGATAACAAACACCACCAACATGGCAATCTTAACGGTATCCCAAGCCCAACGATAAGCGTCTTGTGGTTTTTCTTCACCCAATGCATGGCCAACAAGTGTCGCAGAAGAAATTCCAAATGCAATGCAGGGGAGAATGGCAACGAGGGTGAGGTTCGTTAAGACGTTGGCTGCTGCCAGTTCTTGAGTTCCGACCTGACCGACGATCCAAAATAACGTGGTAAATCCGAGTGCAAAGAACAGCTGTTGTATTGAAGACGGTATCGAGATTCGAATGACGGTGGCTAAGGTTTCACGTTTTGGTAAATGCAATCCAAAGCCAAAGTCTCGGGTATGTTTGAGCGCGAGGTACGTATAAATGAGCGTGCCAGTCATCATCGCAATCGCAGTCCCTAACCCTGCGCCTTGCACTCCCAGCTCAGGCATTCCCCAACGTCCGAAGATCAACACATAATTCAAGAGGATGTTTAGCGTGTGTACGATAAGTAGCGTGCGCAAATAGAAGCCCGTGCGTTTTATGGCGCTCCAGTAACCGCGAAAACAGAAGTTCATGCCAACGAACATGATTGCTGCTAAACGGACTTGCAGATATTCACTGCCATAGGCTACAACTTCTGGGTCTGAGTTTAGCCATTGCAGAAGCGTTTCGGCACTCAGTATCAATGCAATCGATACCGGCGTTGCAATCACTAAGATGGTAATTAGTGCACCATTGAGCGGATTGGCGGCCTCCTGTTTTCGTCCTTCTCCCATGCGGCGCGAAACCATTGCTTGGACTCCCGCAGAGAGACCCATAAATGCAGCCGCAGCGACAAAATTAATAAAACTCGCAAGGCCCACGGCTGCAAGCTGCGCGGTCCCCAAGTGGCCAACCATTGCAGCATCAACTAAATTTAAAATGTTCTGCGACATCATGCCACCGATGATGGGTAGGGCAATGGACCAAATATGTCGGTAGCGTTCGCTTTGGGTCACGTGAATTCTCAACAGAAAAATCTGGCGCTATGGTAACAGATAACCCGTCGATCCCTAAGTCTTTGCTGCTAGCGCTTGCGCGGAGCTTGAGCAATTACCCAGGCTTCAACATAGCGGCATCCTGCTGCTTTAAATGCTTTGGCCAAGGAGTTGACGGTACTTCCTGTGGTATAAACGTCGTCGATTAGTGCAATGCGCGGGGCGACCGCCTCGACGATCGAGAAGGCTTGATTTAGATTACGTCGGCGAGCATTTTCAGATAAACCTGATTGAGCTTGAGTAGGTTTAATTCGTTTTACTGAAGTTAAGCGATACGGCAGGTTTAAACGTTTCGCCAAATTTCGGGCAAGTAATTGAGATTGATTGAATCCGCGCATTTTTAAGCGTTTTGAATGCAAGGGAATAGGAATCAAGCAGTCGACATTAACCCCTGAGTCGCAGATGATTTTTTGAAAAATTTGAAAACCGAACCAAGAGGCCAGTCGAGTATTTTGTTGAAATTTAAACTGAGTTATCCACCAATCAATAGGGTAGTCGTATTCAAACACGCTTATCAACCGGTCAATCGAAGGTGGGCTGATCAGGCATTGCCCACACCGTGACTCCTGCGTTTGTTGATGTCGGTTTATTATTGGAGCCGAGCAAGATAAGCAGTGTCTCCTATCTTGTGGAAGTGACGAATGGCAAGCCGTGCAGAGCCAACGTCGGCTGGTTATTGCTTGATGACATAGCGCACAACTGCTTGGCGGCAGCAGCGCCTGCATAAATGGATAACTTCTCAGCGACATACAAAGTCTATGGTAAAGTGGTTAGGTGTCTTAGTGTTAAAAATTGGCCAACGTCTAACAATGGCTAATAGACGATCTCGGTGTCAGCTAACGCCACCGATTGAGTCGAGTAATGGGAAAGGATCGAGTGTGGAGTATCGAATAAAACAGCTGGGCAACTTGGTGGGAATCACCTTGTTGCTCTTTACTCTTCTCGCGGTTGCTTATCGACTGATCATAGTGATCATTGGGAAACCGCCAGTTTGGCTAAATAATTGGGTCGCGAGCGGACTTTTGGAACTTTGGTGGGTATTGGTGTTGCTATGCTTAACCAGCCTGTCATTCTTTTTTGCTGCTCTGATGTGTATTTTTTGGCAACAGCGGCAGCTCAAAAATGGAGTTAAGCTGACCATTGTGTCCTTTTTCTCGTTGGGTATTTTCTTTCTCGCGCAATGGCTGTTTTAACGCGTTAATTTCTGAATAGCTTGTTCTGAAAAGTTTAAGATGGTCAATAAATGCTCACTTGTTAACCTTTCTTCTCGATTATAATGCATTGACGGTTATCACGATTGACTCAAGCGATTGAGGTTTTAAACTTCGAGGGATATCTAGATTGGGAAATTTACCGATGAACATCGAACAGTATGTACAACAACCTGTGATTCGTCACGATTGGAGCCTCGCTGAGGTTAAAGAGATATTTAACTTACCTTTCAATGACTTAATTTTTTATGCTCAATCGGTTCATCGCCGTTTCTTTAATCCGAACGAAGTGCAAACGTCAACACTGCTCAGTATTAAAACCGGTGCTTGTCCTGAAGACTGCGCCTATTGTCCGCAAAGTGGTCATTACAATACGGGTCTCAGTAAAGAGCAGTTAATGGCTCTTGAAGAAGTTTTGAGTAATGCCAAGAAGGCGAAAGAAACCGGCGCAACACGTTTTTGCATGGGCGCGGCTTGGCGTTCGCCACGTGGTAAAGACTTTCCTGTGGTGCTTGAAATGATCAAAGGCGTGAAAGCGCTTGGTCTCGAAACCTGCGTTACGCTTGGCATGCTCGATGAGGATCAAGCTCAGCAATTAAAAGATGCCGGCTTAGATTATTACAATCACAACCTCGATACGTCGCAGGAATACTACGATAAAATCATTACGACGCGAAGCTATCGAGATCGTCTAGATACCCTACAAAATGTAAGAGACGCTGGTATCAATGTATGCAGTGGCGGCATTATCGGTATGGGTGAACAAGCTTCTGATCGATATGGGCTACTCATGGAGTTGGCGAATATGCCAGAGCACCCGCAAAGTGTGCCGATTAATATGCTTGTTGCGGTTGCTGGAACGCCGCTAGCGGATGTGGAGAAGCTCGATGAAATTGAGTTTGTGCGAATGATCGCTACCGCTAGAATCATGCTCCCGCATTCTTATGTTCGATTATCGGCGGGTCGTGAAGACATGAGTGATGAAACGCAAGCCTTGTGTTTTATGGCTGGTGCAAACTCTATTTTTTATGGCGAAAAATTACTGACAACCGCCAATCCTCAACAAAATGACGATGTCGCCTTGTTTGAGCGTTTGGGCATTCGTCCTGAGCAGCGTAGTGAGGTTGAGCAAGAGCCGGTTCCATCCGTATTACCAGAGAGCGATCAGATCGGTGGTGTTCGCTTCACCAACGCTGCTGTATAGCATGCTTCGGTGTGATGTCAGATCGGTCATTAAACCGTGTTAAAGAGAGCATTGAGTGAGTCATTCATTATCTCAGGTATTACAGCAGCGCTTACAACAAAGGCACGCACAGCAACAATATCGGCAAGTAGCAACGCGCAGTGGCTTGCAAGGAACTCAAGTTACCGTTGCCGGGCAAGCATTACTAAATTTTAGTAGCAACGACTACTTAAATTTAGCCGGTAACCCGTCTTTGATTGCGAAAGTGCAGCAACAACTTTCGTACACTGGGTTGGGATCGGGGGCTTCGCATTTAATCTGTGGCCACAGTGAAGAGCATGAAGCACTGTGCGAAAGATTACAGAACTTTATTGGTGCTCCCAGAGTCATGCTTTTTTCTTGTGGATACATGGCCAATCTAGCTTTGTTGACGACGCTGTTCGAACGCGCTGACCTCATCGTACAAGACAAATTAAACCATGCGTCATTGATCGATGCTGGGCGATTTTCTGACGCCACGCATCGTCGCTTTCGACACCTTGACAATGAGTCATTACGACAACAATTACGCGGCGAGTTTCGGCTTACCGGCGTGGTAACCGATGGTGTTTTCAGTATGGATGGCGACAGTGCAAATGTTGCTCAATATTTAGCAATGCCGGAAATGAACAATAAAACGTTAATTGTTGACGATGCTCATGGCTTTGGTGTTGTCGGTCATCGTGGTGTTGGGGTAACCGAAGGATTGTGGCAAGACCATTCTGAGCAATTGATATTAATGGGGACGTTTGGCAAAGCGCTTGGTAGCGCTGGGGCATTTGTAGCGGGTTCCGCTGTGGTTATCGATGCGTTACAGCAGTTCGCACGGCCTTATGTCTATACCACCGCGCTGTCACCTGTGGCTGCACTGACGACGCTCGTTGCGATCGAGAGCTTGAGTGATCATCCGCAATGGTTGACGCAGTTGCAGCAAAATATAGCTTACTTTCGTTATGCTGCCGAGAGTGAAGGGTTGCCGTTGATGCCATCAACCTCTGCGATACAACCCCTGTTGGTAGGCGATGAATCCAGTTGCTTGACCTTGGGTGAAAAGTTGCGACAACAAGGCTTTTGGGTCGGCGTTATTCGTCCTCCAACCGTACCTCAAAATCAATGTCGGCTACGTATCACCATTACGCGCGAGCACACAGAGCCGCAAATCAAGCAGCTAGTGACGACGCTGGCAAAACTGATCGCAAAGAACAAAGACTAGAGAGGTAACCTTCTTACCAATGCAACCGTTTTTTGAACAGCTGGGTCAAGGCCCTAATCTTGTGTTACTTCATGGTTGGGGGATTCACGGTGGAATTTTTGAGTCGTTATATCCAGAGCTGAGTGAGCACTTTCGAATCACGAATATTGATTTACCTGGTTTTGGCCGCAGCCCATTACCCAATGGTGAATATTCTTTAGAGCGAGTTATCGAACAAGTGCTGTCTGTCGCCCCAGATAATGCCCATTACTTAGGATGGTCTCTAGGAGGTCTAATTGCGTCGGCAATTTCTCTGCATGCTCCGCATCGAGTCGATAAACTAGTGACGGTCGCCAGCAACTTGCGCTTTACGCAAGCCGATGATTGGCCTTTTGCCATGAAATCTGAGGTCATGAATAATTTTATGACAATGTTAGATGAAGATTATGAGAGTACGCTAATCCGATTTTTGGCCATTCAAACGATGGGCAGTCCAACACAAAAAGAAGATATTCAGCGCTTGAAAGAGTCCGTGTTTATTCATGGCCAGCCGTCTCTTAAAGCGCTGCGAGGCGGTTTGAATATTCTTAACCAAACGGATTTGCGTGATAAAGCCGCTGATATATCGCATCCTTGGTTGAGAGTTTATGGGCGTTTAGACGGACTTGTTCCCGTCAAAGCGGCACAACAGATTGGGCAATTAAGTCCGAGTAGCGAAGAATCCGTTTTCCGAAAAGCGAGTCACGCGCCATTTCTATCGCACCCGACAGATTTTTGTCACCAACTGAAAGTGTTTTTGCAACACGGCGAGGCTGATGAATGATCGATAAGCATCAAATTGCAGCTAATTTTTCAAAGGCAGCGAGCACTTACGATGAGTACGCTTTTGTGCAACGAGAGATAGGTGATCGTCTTTTTGAGCGATTGGATCTGATGAAGATCAAACCTGAGTGTATTGTTTTTTGGCCATTCAAACGATGGGCAGTCCAACACAAAAAGAAGATATTCAGCGCTTGAAAGAGTCCGTGTTTATTCATGGCCAGCCGTCTCTTAAAGCGTTGCGAGGCGGTTTGAATATTCTTAACCAAACGGATTTGCGTGATAAAGCCGCTGATATATCGCATCCTTGGTTGAGAGTTTATGGGCGTTTAGACGGACTTGTTCCCGTCAAAGCGGCACAACAGATTGGGCAATTAAGTCCGAGTAGCGAAGAATCCGTTTTCCGAAAAGCGAGTCACGCGCCATTTCTATCGCACCCGACAGATTTTTGTCACGAACTGAAAGTGTTTTTGCAACACGGTGAGCAGATGAATGATCGATAAGCATCAAATTGCAGCTAATTTTTCAAAGGCAGCGAGCACTTACGATGAGTACGCTTTTGTGCAACGAGAGATAGGTGATCGTCTTTTTGAGCGATTGGATCTGATGAAGATCAAACCTGAGTGTATTGTTGATATCGGATGTGGCACAGGTTGGTTTACTCGTAAGTTGAAAAAACGATTTTCACGGGCGCGAGTATGCGGTGTTGATATTGCTCCAGGCATGTTAACACAGGCAAAAAATCATAATGGCTGGTTTGGCAAGTGTCAGTATGAATTAGCTGATATGGATAGGCTGCCTTTTTCTGATCAGTCGGTTGATTTACTTTTTTCGAATTTGTCGCTTCAATGGAGTTTCGATCTAAAAAAGACCATGACGGAATTTTCTCGCGTGTTAAAACCGAGCGGGCTCTTATTATTTTCGACGCTAGGTCCAGACACTTTGCAAGAGTTAAAGCTCGCGTTTTCTAGGGTTGATCAACGGCAACATGTGAATGACTTTCTTGATATGCACCATGTCGGCGATGCTATGTTATCGAGTGGTCTCTACCAGCCGGTCATGGATCGAGAAGCGTTGACGTTCGAGTATGAAACGGTCAAAGGCATTCTCAAAGACTTGAAAGGTATTGGTGCTAATAGCCTAAACGGTGGACGCTCTACGGGATTGATGAGCAAGGGGCAATGGCAATCATTAGTCAAAGCTTATGACGCGATAAAAGCTTCGCAATCGAGTTATCCGGTAACTTATGAAGCTTTGTTTGGGCACGCCTGGGGGGCACAAGCCTCGGCGACGGTAGCGAGTGATACTTATCCCATTTCTCTGTCTTAGTTTCGGTAAAGCAAAACATTCGGAAAAGCAAAATAAAAAGAGTCTAGCCACATGTTACGTCGTTATTTTATTACTGGTACCGATACAGAAGTCGGTAAAACTTTTGTAACTACTCGATTAATAAAGTATTTGAATCAACATGGAACCGTGGCGATGGGCTTTAAACCCATTGCGGCCGGTGCAGAATGGATTGATCAACAATGGCAGAATGATGATGCTCGAGCAATTATGGCCGTCAATCCAGTTCAACAAGAATATGCCTCTATCAATCCATTTTGTTTTGAACAGCCAATCGCGCCACACCTAGCGGCGGAGCGACCACCGAGCGTTATTGAGGTTGTTGAGACGGTAAATCGCTCATTAGCGCAGCAACAAGATATTCAAGTGGCGTTAATCGAAGGCGCCGGCGGGTTTTTAGTTCCTCTCAATGAAAGCGAAAGTTTCGCAGATTTAATCAAGCCTTTGAACGCGAAAGTTATTCTGGTTGTCGGAATGCGTTTAGGGTGCATTAGTCACGCTTTATTAACCTTCGAAGCGATTCAGAGTAGGGGCTTAGACGTTGTTGGTTGGGTAGCGAATCAAATCGACCCGATGATGTCTTGTTACGCCGAGAACTTGGCAACGTTAGAGCGATTATTAGCTGCGCCTTTACTCGGAGAACTCAAGCACAACGCAGAAACTTTTGAACAATTAACGCAAAGCCTATAAGTTAGGCGCATGGTCATATAAAAATAGGATTTTAAAGTGAAAAAACTCGGGCTACTCGGCGGCACCAGTTGGCATTCTACTTTAGATTATTACCGCTTGATCAACCAGGCCGTTCAAGATCAAGAGGGTGGATTAACCTCAGCCGACTTGATGATTCGTAGCGTTAATTTTGCGCCCTTTCATGAATTTCAAGTAACCCACCAATGGGACAAAATTGCCGAACAATTTATTGCCGATGCATTAGCGATGAAATCTGCTGGCGTAGAGGCCTTGGTTATTTGCGCTAACACCATGCATCAAGTCGCCGCCGACGTTGAACAAGGCGTTCAGCTTCCGGTGTTACACATCGCCGATGCGTTAGCTCGAAAGTTACCGACGCCAGCAGCGGGTAAGCAGAATACAATGGTCGAGCGCTCAGCCACTAAACTGGGTGTGCTAGGCACCGAATTTACCATGGAAATGCCGTTTTATCGCGATGCTTTACTGCAACGACATATTGAAATGCTGGTTCCCGAACCTATCGCTCGTAAAGAAGTGAATCGAATTATTTTTGAAGAGTTAGTGACTGGGCAGGTATTGAAAAGTTCGCGCGACTATTACTTGGCACAAGTCGATTGGCTCGAGCAGGCCGGGGCAGAAGCCGTCGTTCTTGGGTGTACGGAAATAGGCATGCTTTTGAATCAATCACTTACCTCGACACCATTGATTGACTCACTTTCAGCCCACGTCGAGTACATTGTCGAATATTCTTTGGATCACTAGAGAAATTTTCGTGGTAGGCTTAACCCCATAACGAATTGACCATCGTCAATAGTTTTCCTGGCGATTCGATAGAGTCAGTTTGTGCTATAACGCTGATTCGCTATTCGACACCGAGGAAGGGATAAATTAACCGCCTCAATCGAATTGTGGTATCGATCGAGTAGTCGTACTGCTCGAATAGTTGTACCGATCGAATAGTCGTACCGATCGAAATAGCAGTACTGATCGCAATAAGTATCCATTGAATAATGTCGAGCAATGCTCGAAATACGAAATGTTAAATAGGTAAATCAAAATGACACAAGCGCCAATCAATGAAGAGCCACGGCATAGCCATTACTTACTAGGCCACGAAGCCTTTCGACAAGCCGCGGAGCAAGATCCTGAGTTTTTCTTTCATATGATGGGATCAGAACAGCAAGCGAACGCAGTGGCGCAACTGGTAGAGCGCGTAAAGTCGATTGCTAACGATGGCATAGACTACGATTTAAATGACTTTAAGGTTCAGTTGACCCAAGTCGAGCAGCGTCCAACCGTGATTATTCAGCTGCCTTTACCGCAGGCGTACATTGAATGCTTGTACTTGGCCGTCGTCAGCCAACATGAATTCTCCGAATTGCAAAACATGGAGGGTAAAGAGCATAAAATAAGTTACTACACCCTTGAGTTAATGGAGCGAGAAGACGGTGGCAGTGGTTTTGCGTTTTGTACTTGGGAAGGCGAATCTCACTTCTTCTTAGCGGAATTGGATGCCGATGCCAACATGCTAAACTTTGTAGAGTTGATCAAAGCCTACATTGCGCATCAAGCCGAGTCGGCTAACGAGTCATAGGTTTATAACCAGAGTTATCAATAATAATAAGAGGTTGATGGTATGGGACATAAAAAAACGTCATTCACTCTAACTGCTGCAACGGTTGCATTGAGTTTGTTTTCGATCGCAATGACCGCTCAAGCACAACAAGAAGAACTCGATGAAAGCGCTGAGCCATTTATTCCGAGCATGAGTGAAGGATTAGATCCTTTACCTCCAGCACAACCTTTGCCCGATGAAAATTCATCTGAGTTTGGCGTCATTGGAAAAGACAGTCGTTTTCGTCCTGGTAAAACCACCGTGTACCCTTACCGTGCTATTGGGCAGTTTACGTCTGAAAAATACAACGGCAAGTGGAGCAGTTGTAGCGGAGCGTTAATATCGCCGCAACATGTTATTACTGCTGCCCATTGTGTCTTCGATATGGACGCTAAAAAGTTTCATAAGCGTATGTACTTTACGCCTGGCCGAGATGGCGATTACATTCCCTATGGCCGTTATGGCGTAACCGATATCTATATGCCTAAGGACTACCCTAACTCGACCATGCGACGAAACAATGCCGATATCGCTGTTGTAAAATTAACCGAGCCCGTGGGCGAGCGTTTAGGTTATTTGGGGTTTGGTGTTTACCAACCGATACCCGCCGATCTAAAACAAGAGATTGCCGATCAACGACAAGCTTTGTGGTCAAAAAACTTAGGAAATTATGACAATTACGTGAAAGAAGCGACACTTTATATGGAGAATTTGGGACGCCAATATCCTAATTATGCGCTGCAATATTTTGGTTACTCTGGAGACACTAAAAATCAAGTTTGGGGTGACTCTTGCTTGACCTATGAAATTGATCGCTTTTCAAATGAAAAGTACCAACAGGTTGGAACCTATTGTGACTATCAGCGCGGTGCCAGTGGAAGCGCGTATTTTGATAAAGGACGTTATGTTCGTGGCGTTATTTCATGGACAGGTGGTAACCGCCAGTCGATGGTACGCGATAGCTCGGGTAAAAGCTCCGGGAATTTTGTTGGGGATGTTGAGTCGGTCACGAATGTCGCTGTTGCATTGAACTCAAATGTTAAACAAATGGTGAGTCGTTGGAAGCGCGATCAGGTGGACGAACAGACGTATCATAAAAAGTTATCGTCAGCGAATAACTTGAAGCAGGTTGAAATTTCAGTTGGCTGTCATGATCGAGTGTGGTTTATTTTGCGTTACAAAAACTCAAAAAATCAGTGGATTAACGATGGTTTCTACGACACTGATAAGCAAAGTCGTGTTAGACGAACGGTGAGTTCTCCCTACTTCTACTATTATGCCGTTAGTCATGACCGACGTCGTAAATGGACCGGTGATGATGGTTTCTTCAAGGTCTTTGACAAAACGCTTGGCTTTCGAAAAAAACAGATGGGTGACGGTTACGTGAAAAAAGTTAACCTGACGTGTAATTGATTTATAGACTTGATTATTGGGTTTGATTGTTAGAGTTGATTTTGATGAGTAGTGGGTTGATGGTGCAACTCCGTTAAATGCACACTACTCATCAAGGATTGAAGTTCTAAACTCAGGGGGACTTTTAATTGAGTCTTTTTAGTGAAGTCTTAATTATTAGTGAAGTCTTAATTAAATATCCACTTCTTGATTATCAATAAGACGTGGTTGACCTAGCCAAGCCGCGGCTGCTATGAGTAACTCTCTATCTTGTTCTTTTGCCGGCTCTAACGTTGCTCGGTTCACAATTTCAAAGTAATCGACCTTAAAGCCATCTTGCTTCAAATGCTTCTGTGCATCTCGAATAAGAGAAGAATAGTCTCGATCACCAGCTTCAATTTGTTTTTGAGTAGCAATAATGGTGGCGCGTAGATGCGATGCTTGGTCTTTCTCTAAATCACTTAGATAGCCATTTCTTGAACTCATGGCCAGGCCATTTTTTTCTCGTACAATCTTACCGCCAATAATGTCGATGGGCATGCACAAGTCGTCAACCATTCGTTTAATCACTTGCAACTGTTGAAAATCTTTCTTGCCGAAAATTGCAATATCGGGTTGCACAATGTTGAAGAGGATGTTGACGATGGTCGTCACGCCAAGAAAATGATTGGGCCGACTGGCGCCGCATAATTTATTGGTTAACTGGTCGATAGCTTTTACTTGAGTATGCTTATCCATGCCACGCGGATAAATATCGTCAATGGTGGGTAAGTATAAAAAGTCAACGCGCTCTGACTGCAGTTTTTCTTGGTCTTGTTGCAGTGTTCTAGGGTAGGCATCAAAGTCTTCATTTGGGCCGAACTGCAATGGGTTAACAAAAATACTCGCAACGCAAATATCAGCATGTTGTTTGGCTTGGTGCATCAAGCTTAGATGACCTTCGTGCAAATTGCCCATCGTAGGCACAAAGGCAATGGTTTTACCTTCACGACGAGCTGCTTTGAGGGCTTCTTGCAGCTCAGACTGTTGACTAAACGACTCCACAGACTCTTCCTTTTTTAGAAGCGGTTTAAGTTAAAAACTGTGTTGCTCAGTGGGAAATTCTCGAGCCTTTACTTGTTTCACAAAAGCCTCAAAGGCGCCTCGAATATCGCCATCAGAATCCGTTAAAAAGTTTTTTACGAATTTGGGAGAGAACTGTTCATTTAGCCCAAGCATGTCGTGCATAACTAATACTTGACCATCACAGTTGACACCAGCGCCAATACCAATGGTAGGAATGGATAACTGCTCACTGATTGATTTTGCAAGAGCCGCTGGCACGCACTCAAGCACGAGTAACTTGGCTCCAGCTTGTTCTACCGCTAAAGCGTCGGCGAGCAACTTATCGGCACTCGCTTGCTCTTTACCTTGCACTTTAAAACCGCCTAAAGCATCGACCGATTGAGGTGTTAACCCAAGGTGGGCACAGACGGGAATTCCGCGCTCTGTTAAGCCTTGAATAGTTTCACTTAACCAGGCTCCACCTTCAAGCTTGACCATATTGGCGCCAGCTTGCATCAACTTAGTGGCATTAAAGTAAGCCTGTTCAGGTGTCGCATAACTCATATAAGAGTAGTCACCGATTAGCAGAGGGACGTTACAGCCTCGAGCAACATTTGCGATGTGGTAACACATGTCTTCGATAGTTACAGGCACCGTTGTTTGGTGTCCTTGTATAACATTCCCCAATGAGTCGCCGATTAAAATGACTTCAACCCCTGCGCGTTCTTGTAGCTTAGCAAAGGTAGCATCATAAGCGGTTAGAACGGTAATCGGTTCGCCGCTTTTCTTTAACTGTTGCAAGGTAGATAGCGTTACTTTTTTCATCATATTTTTTAAATGTTTATGGGTTTAGGGTTGAAATAATGACGACCACTATTGGTTTCTTGAATGCGCTCAAGCAATTGCTGATAGTCGTGTTGATTTTCAACCAAATCAATGCCCGAAGCATTTACAATTAATAAAGGGCTGCCTTGATAGTAATGAAAAAACTCCATGTAAGCGTCGGATATTTTTTCTAAGTATTCTTTTTGAATAATCGCTTCATGAGGAGTGGCACGTTTGCGTATTCGATCGAGCAATACATTAACCGGCGCTTGCAAATAAATAACCAAATCTGGTTGCGGCGTATCAATGGTTAAATTGTCATAAACCTGCTGATACAAACTTAATTCATCGCTATCTAGCGTCACTTGAGCAAACAGTCGATCTTTATCCATTAAAAAGTCGGAAACATACGTCGGAATAAACATGTCTCCCTGACGGAGTTCTTTAAGCTGCCGGGCGCGTTGGAACAAAAAGTACAACTGAGTCGGCAATGCGCCAGCTTTAGGATCTTGGTAAAAGCGCGGTAAAAATGGATTTTCGTCGGCACCTTCAAGCAACAATTCTGCTTGATAATACTCAGCAAGTTTGCGCGCGAGGGTAGTTTTTCCGACGCCAATCGGACCTTCAATTGCAATAAATTTTTTTTGGCTAGGCTCTGTAAGACTCACTCTAGGATCCTGAGAGTTTAGTTCAATTTTTCAATCCCATCTTGGGGCAACGTGGCCACGACTTGCGCGATGTTTTGTCCATCGGGAAAGACTAGATTTGGCGCTAATTCAAACAACGGCAAAATGACGAAGTTCCGTTGCATCATATGATAGTGTGGCACTTTCAATCGTGGCAGGTCAATGGCTTTGTCGCCAAACAATAAGATATCCAAATCTAGGGTTCTTGGACCCCAACGATGTTCTTTTCGAACTCGACCTTGTTGTAACTCAATGGTTTGCAACTGATCGAGTAGGTCTAGAGGCGCTAGGAATGTTCGAAAAGCAGCGACGGCATTCACAAAATCATTTTGGTCTTGTGGTCCAAGAGGGCGGCTTAAGTAGAACGAAGAGCAGTCTATTTGTTGGTCTGTCGACAATGGCTTGAGTGCCGATAAAGCACTCTCTAATTGCTGTCTAGGGCTGCTTAGGTTACTGCCTAAGCCAAGATAAACGAGCGTATCGTTCATGAATTTTGAGGCTTAGACTGCGAGCGCCTTTTCTTGTAGTTTCGACGCTTGCCCGAACGTTTTTTGCCCAAGGCCTGCGTCATACTTCTTTGCCCTTCAGGCGACGCCTCTTGGTAGCGTGTCCACCAACTGGCCGTTGAAGCGAGGGCCTCATCGGCTTGTGCCCTTAAGACCAGAAAGTCATAGGCGGCACGAAACTTTGGATGTTCTAACAGCCGGTAAGATTTATGTGTTCGGTTCTCTAAACGTGGTTGCATCGCCCAAATATCACGCATCACTAAACTAAATCGTTTAGGAATCGATATGAACTGGTTTTGTTCAGCAATCACATGGCCCATGGCTTTGTGGTAGGCATCGTTGTGGCTCATACCTTGCTCAAGCAATTGAGCTTGACGCTGTTGCACTGGTTGCCATAAGAAAACCGCGTATAAAAATGCCGGTGTGATGGGTTTTTCTTGGCGAGCACGCAAATCCGTACTGTCTAATGCGGCCTGAATAAAATTCAAAAAGGTTCCGTCGTCATTTTCGAGCGATTTAGCTGTGGCTGGAAATAACGGCGCGAATAAACTCATTGCTCGCAACTGAGTGAAGGTTTCTTTGGCGTATCCAGCGAGTAATAGCTTATGGCTTTCATCCCAAAGCCGGGCAGCCGAGACATTATTTAGCAGACTGGCGAGAGACGTGATTGGCCGAGCGGTGTTCGCCTCTATGGATAGCCCTAATTTAGCACTGAGTCGAACGGCTCTAAGCATTCTCACCGGATCTTCTCTGTAGCGAGTTTCGGGATCGCCAATCAGCCTTAATTGACGCAATTTCAGGTCGTCTAGTCCACCGGTGAAATCTCGAACGGTGAAGTCGTCACTGGAATAATAGAGCGCATTAATGGTGAAGTCGCGGCGCAATGCGTCGTCTTCAAGCGAGCCGTACACATTGTCGCGCACCAGCATACCGGACTCGTGCTGTTGTCCATGCGGATTCTCTTGACTATGCGAGGCGCGAAACGTTGCAACTTCAATGGTTTCACGGCCAAACATAATGTGCGCGAGCCGAAAGCGGCGTCCGATGATTCGACAGTTTCTAAAAAGCCGCTTGATTTCTTCTGGGGTCGCATTGGTCGCGATGTCAAAATCTTTAGGCTGTAGTCCGAGCAGAATATCGCGCACTCCTCCACCGACTAAATAGGCTTGATAGTTGGCGCTGTGCAAGCGGTTGAGCACTTTCAATGCATTGACGCTAATCAGCTTGCGCGACACATTATGCTCAGCACGAGGCAGAGTAACCGCGTGTGCAGAAGGAGCATTATGAGGGCGCTTAAACCACTTTTTTATTATCTGATTAATCATCAATGACTAAGTCTATACTTAAAATGAGGTGCGGATCATACCAGCAAACCCAAAGATTGGAAGTATTTGCCGCTTTTTTAACCATGCTTATTCAGCTGAGGGAAGAGGGATAGCTCGCTTTTTAGGCAGTTTATCGAGGCTCCAGTGTTGGGTGGCCCAGACTAATTGTTCTTGGCAGGGTGCTAGGTGTAATTCTTTCGGAAGCGGTTGGCCAAGAAACATTAAGGCATTGCTCATGGCTTGGGGAGCGGACTGCTCTAAGACGGCTGGTGCGTAATTTTGCTTACTTAACTTATGGCCAGCCGAATTAACCGCCAAGGGTAAATGCAAATAGTGCGGGACTAAATGGTTTAAATAGTGGTAGAGCTGGGCTTGCTTAAACGTTGAATCAATTAAATCGGCTCCTCGTACGATATGAGTAATGCCTTGATCAATATCATCAACGACCACCGCAAGCTGATAAGCATACAATCCATCTCGCCGGCGTAAAATAAAATCTTCCGCCTCGCCTTGGGTCGGAAGGTGTATTCGACCTTGAAGTCGATCGTCGAAATGATGCACGGGAAAGAGGTGTTTTAAACGTATGGCAGGCTCAGATAACTGTAAGTTTTTATCGCGACACAGATTGGGGTAGTGTCCCGAATGCTCGGCCAAGGTTTTTCGGGTGCATTGGCAGTGGTAGGTAAGCTGTCGCTGCTCTAACGAATCTAAAATGTCTTGGTAACGCCCATGACGCCGACTTTGATAGAGAACCGATTCGTCCCACTCTAATTGAAACACTTCAAGGGCACGAAGAATATCGTCACTGGCTCCTGCTATTTCTCTTGGTGGGTCGAGATCCTCTATTCTAACTAACCATTGACCCTGCTGAGACTTCGCATCTAAATAGCTAGCAAGCGCAGCGACAAGAGAACCAAAGTGCAGTTGGCCCGTAGGTGATGGTGCAAAACGTCCGCGGTAGATCACAGGATGAGCAGAGAAGTTACCCGCTCAAGACTGGCATCTTGAGCGGTAGCGTTTATTTACCAAGCTGTTTTTCTTTTATCTCAGCTAGGGTTTTGCAATCGATGCACAAGTTAGCTGTTGGTCGGGCTTCTAGACGGCGTATGCCGATTTCAACGCCGCATGATTCGCAGTAACCGTATTCGTCATCATCAATCTCTTGAATTGATCCTGAGATTTTCTTTAATAACTTGCGCTCTCGATCTCGAGTACGCAGTTCCAAGCTGAATTCTTCTTCTTGGCTAGCGCGATCGACAGGATCGGGAAAGTTCGCTGCCTCATCTTGCATGTGGTTCACAGTGCGATCGACTTCTTCCATCAACTGTTTCTTCCAAGTTTCAAGAATATTTCTGAAATGCGCTTTTTGATCCGCATTCATATATTCTTCACCTTTCTTCTCTTTGTAAGGTGCTATACCTAAGTTACCTAAGGTAGTCGACGTCGCTGCTTTTTGAGTTTTTCGAGCCATTGACTGCTCCAACTAAAGTAATGGTTAATACTGCTTGTTTAAATGCGACGGTTGGTGAGCAGAAGATAAAAACACAGAAAATTCAACGACTCATCACATCGCCATCGCCTATCCGAGCCGCCAAGCTAAGGGAGATTCATTAAGGCAAACACGCATTATGGGGATTAATCCCAGAAGTTCAAGTATTATCATTCAGCAAAAGGCTATTCGACAGATTCACTTATAACAACTTTGATGGGATGCTTGAGCAGCATTTCGTCATCGGTTATCTCAATGCCATAAGCGCAAATCACGACGCCTGCCTGATGTGCCTTTTGTAACAAGTGCGCATATTCAGGATCTATGTGTTCCGCGGCACTGACTTGGTGAATGCCGGTATGCTGAACACAAAAAATTAAGGCCGCAGAATGCTCACCCTGCTCAGCTAATTCTATCAACTCTCTGAGATGCTTTTGACCTCGTTGGCTCACTGCGTCAGGAAAGTAACCACTCCCGTCTTGCTCTAATAACGTAACGCTCTTAACTTCAATATAGGTCAGGCCTGACGATTGCTCCAGCAACAAGTCAATTCGACTGTTTTCTTGCCCATAAGGAACTTCTCTGCGTACGCTTAAGGGTGCAGAGAACTCTGTTAAGCGCCCGTCTAATAATGCTTCTTCAACAAGCTTATTGGCAAAGTGAGTATTTACTCCAATTCTATCGCCCGCTGGGGTTTCAGAGATAACCCAGGTATATTGATATTTTCGTTTGGGATTTTGCGAGTCTTGCAAATATACCGTCCATCCCTCAGCCCAGCAGTTTTTCATTGACCCGGTATTGGGGCAATGAACGGTAATTTCTTGGCCGTTAGGTAGTCTTACGTCGGCTAAAAATCGTTTGTATCGTTTAATTAACGTGGCTGAGTGCAGGGGTGGTTCGAATTTCATTCACTTGGATCGTCTAGTGGCTAAAGCAGGCATGTTAACCTTTTCACTGAGGCATGTGAAATCATCGCAAAATCAATTAGCTGCTCGCTTGTTCCGCCGCCAATTAAGCTTTTAAACAATGTCTGGTTGATCAAAATCTTTCAATACAACCAGCCCCTTTTCAACGGCGCTTGATAGTCGAGTGAGCCCTTGACCTCGGCAGGGTCCCAGAACGCATTGACCTGTGTAGGGATCAAATTGAGCGCCGTGTAACTGGCAGTAGATATGGTATTCATCGTAGGCGAGAATGTTGTCAGAGTCCGCGTTTAAGCGTGCGTTTGCGTGCGGGCAACGATTTTTAAAAACCTGCGTTTGTCCACGTTTTAACAGTACGATAAGACTGCCCATGCCAGCGACCTCGATAATCTTAGGCTGGCCTTCGCTAAGGTCTGCAATGGAACAAATTATTGTCATCACTGATGCTCATTAGAAACGAACAGTGTTAGCATAGTTGAAAAATAGGTGTCGTGGGAAACAGCCCTGTGCTTTATCTTTTCGTTATTCTTTTAATGTCAGTGGGTATTTATTGGTCAATTTTTTGGTTGTTTCAGAATCGATTTCTTTTTCCAACCCATAAAGTTCAAGACTACTCTGTAGACGTTGCTCAACTGGAGTTGCCGAAACAAACCGACGTTATCCATTTAGAGCACAGCTTCGGTCACACTGAAATTCACTTTGTACGCTGTTCAAATCAGCCCGCACCAACGGTCTTGGTTGCACACGGCCAAGTGGGACTGATTGATAGCTGGCACGCTCGAATGCAAGGATTGCTCGAGCAAGGATACCATTATTGTTTGGTTGAGTTTCCGGGTTATGGTCGCAGTGAAGGCAAAGCGAACGAGCGAACACTCAGTGAAGTATTTGTCGCAGCCTACGATTACTTGGTTCAGCGGGATGATGTCGATGCAACACAAATGATTGGGTTGGGGCGTTCGATGGGCGGTGGGGTCATTTCATTGTTGGCTACCCAACGCTCGCTACAATGTTTGTGGTTGCTATCTACGTTCACCAGTGTTCGACCATTTTTTGCTCGCCGCGGAATTCCAGGGTTCTTATTGCACAGTCCTCTAGACAACCGCAAGCGGTTGCGCCAGCTACAGTTGCCAACCTTGTTGGTGCATGGTTACGCTGACAATGTCATTCCGGTACAGCATGCTCGTGACTTGGCCGCAGTCAATCCTCGAATAGAGCTAGTATTAGAGAATGGCGATCATGATACGACGCCGCAAGATTGGGATGAATATTGGTCAATGGCCTGTCATTTTCATCGTCAATTAAGCGTTTGATCAACTGAATCTATTATTATTTCGTGATCAAAATTCAGCTTTTACCTGCAATGATGTAAAATAGTCGGATTGATAGTCAGGTAAAGCACCATTTGCTGGATCTAAATTATGTCGTTAGTCGATGCCGCAAAAGCGAAGTTACCCACCCAATGGGGTGAGTTTGAAATTCACGCATTAGAAGACAAAGATAGCCAAAAAGAGCATGTCGCCTTAACCATGGGCGATCTGTCGGGTGATGAGCCTGTGTTGGTACGGGTGCATTCGGAGTGCCTAACGGGTGACGCTCTGTTTAGTATGCGCTGTGATTGCGGTCCACAGTTAGAAGCAGCGTTACAAAAAATCTCTGAGGCTGGTCGTGGCGTATTGCTTTATTTGCGACAAGAAGGTCGCGGCATAGGATTAGTCAATAAAATTCGCGCCTATGCGCTTCAAGACCAAGGAATGGATACGGTAGAAGCCAATGAGTCATTAGGCTTTGCTGCCGATGCCCGAGATTTCACTCTGGCAGGTCGAACGTTGCAGGCGTTGCAAGTGAGCAAAATCAAACTGATGACCAATAATCCTCGCAAAGTGGCAGCACTTGAAGAAGCCGGAATAGACGTGGTTGAACGTGTGCCGATGAAATACGGCAAGAACCCGCACAATGAAAAGTATTTATCGACCAAGCATGGAAAGTTAGGTCATCTATTTTAAAAGACACTAATCGACTGATAAAAAGGACTTTTTTGCTGGCCGAGAAAGCAGCAATGCAAACCAATTCATGCTAGTGTATACATCAAATTTTTTGACTTCGAACAAGGGGTAGAAATGACCGCTAGTCTATTGGTGACGCTATCAGAACAACCAGCACAAGGTATTTGGAACACCAAAGCGCCTTTATCGTTTGATGGAGAACAGGCTTGTATTCACGTGACAAGCTATTTGCCGCTTGAAACCATCCAATCGGGTTGTCGTCATCTGCAGGCGTTAGGTTTTAAGAGCTTTAAGCTGTCAGGCGAACATTGGACATTTGAGCGTCAGTTTGCTTTCGCTCAAGCGGCTTATTCACCAAAAAGTACAGCCGAAGTCGAGTTTGCTGAGCTAGAGGCCTCGTCTCTGGAGCAATTGAACTACTTAACCCAAATTAGTTATTGGACTCGAGAGTTAGTCAATCGAACGCCTGAAGATCTAAGCCCTTTGAGGTTGGCACAAGATGCGGCTGATTATATCGCGGCATTGGCACCAGACAATGTGCACTTTAGAATTGTGAGCGGCCAAGCTTTAGTTGATGAAGGCCTTATTGGGATTCATGGTGTTGGGCGTGGCAGTGATCGAGAAGCGGCATTACTGGAATTAGACTTTATCCCCGATGGCTGGGGTGATGCCGCGCCTGCCGTGGCTTTAGTGGGGAAAGGGATCACTTTTGATTCCGGTGGTTATAGCCTCAAAGCCAGTGAGTCGATGTTGCATATGAAGTGCGATATGGGTGGTGCAGCGACCGTGGCGGGAGCATTAGCTTTAGCCATTACTCAAGGACTGGATCGGCGAGTTAAACTCTATCTTTGTTGCGCAGAGAACCTAGTTTCAGGTCACGCTTACAAACTTGGCGACATATTAACCTACAAAAATGGTGTGTCTGTTGAAGTTGTTAATACCGACGCAGAAGGAAGGCTGGTGCTCGCTGATGGGCTAATATTGGCGAGTGAGTCAGGTGCTGAGTTAATTTTAGATGCCGCCACACTGACTGGCGCAGCGGTAACCGCGGTTGGTGAACATTATATTGCGGTATTCAGTTTCGATGATGGTCTTGCGCAAAAAGTATTGCAAGCGTCGCAACAGGTGCAAGAGAAACATTGGCGATTACCACTAGAGCCGTTTCATGTGGCCGCAACGCCATCAAGTTACGCAGATACGGCTAATAGTAAAGCGGTGAAAGGTGGTGGTCCTGGTGGCGCAAGTAATGCTGCCGGATTTCTTTCACGGTTTATTAGCAAAGGGCGCCGGTGGGTACACTTTGATTTGGCCGCCTGTATGAATGGATCCGAGACCGCCTTTTTATCGGCGGGTGGTACTGGCAAAGGTATTCGAACTTTGGCGAAAGTCATCACAGAAGAGTAACTCGAGTCATTTTGGGTAAGTTTTCTCAGCAGTCATTGACTGAGAAGAAGATGCAATGTGATGTTAAGCCATCATTTTTAAGTTGTATGTCTCTGTATTTAATCAGTGCATTGATAGTAATGCGCAGACATTAACGTTATTTTTTGCGAGAAATAGAAAGGAAGAAAAATGAAAAAGTTGTTAATTGGGGTTGTAATTTTATTGGTTGCATACGTTGGTGTTTTGTTTGTAGCTAAGAACAATGCAGCAACCGTCTTTGAGGATGAAGTGGCTAAAATTAATAGCACTTTTCCTGTTGTTGCGGTCGTTAATGAGCAAAGCTCAGGCTTGTTGTCTAAGTCTGCGACTATCGATGTTCGTGATCAGTCGTCACCAGAGGTGATATTTCATTTGCAGCAAACCTTAAGTTATGGTCCGGTTATGTTCACTGAAGAAGGAGTCAAGTTCGGCTGGTTTTTCCTTTCTACAGATATCCTACCAAGTGATAAGTTAAAAACCGAATTACCTCCAGAAATCAATATTGATGATTTGTTTGATATTTATTTTATGTCAGGTTTTTCTGGATCAGTTGAAGGTGACTTTTACTTCAAAGGGTTTGAACTTGCGATGGAAGGCAACTCGATAAACATTGCTAAAGCCGAAATGCATGTTGATACTGACTTAGGATTCAAGCAACTTGATGCGAGTGGAAACTGGCCTGGCATGAGTTTCAATGACGGCCGTGGTAATTTCATGATTGACAATATGGAGTTTGACTCGAAACAAACCCTTATTTCAGGTGATTTGTTAGCGGGAACAGGTTTGTATGAAGGATACGGCGTTTACAAACTTGGTAAAGTAGAAATGAATAAAGGACCAGAAGCCTTCTTATTTGAAGATATGTACATGAAAGCAGCTACAGCACTTACCGGAAGTGACAAGCAAGCCATGGATATCTCTATGGAAATGAAAACAGGTAAAGTCGCTGTGGCGAATGAAACCTTTACCGATACAACTATGAATCTGTATTTTAGAAATCTAGATCTAGATACATTGCAACAGATTTCAGCCGTCACTCAGAAAATGCAAGCAGCCGTGATGGAAGGGTTAGACACGTCAGGCTACAACGCTGAGCTATCTGCTTTAATGATGACTTTGGTACAAAAAGGTCCGAGCATTGAGCTAAAAGATACGCAAGTTGTTACTACCGATGGTCCAATCAAAGCACAATTAGCAGTGAATGTAGATAAAGACAAAGTTGATCCTCAAATGCCTATGGCGATGATTGCTGCCGTTGATGCCAAATTAAATGCTGAAGCACCGGAAGCATTTTTTGCCAATCGTGGTTTGAGCCCAATGGTTCAACAGTATGAGCAAATGAACTTTGTGGTACGAGACAATGGAACCTTACGAGTAGAAGCAACCTTTCAAAACGGTCAGCCTCTCGTAAATGGTAAACCAATGCAAGGTATGCCAGGAATGTAACGCGATTGCGATTAAAAAGGAGAGCTTAGGCTCTCCTTTTTTTTGTCTTGAAAAGGTGACGTTAACCGTCGAGAGAGCGTCCTAGAATAATCTCTTTTTCGCTCATGGTTTTTAGTGGCCATGACTCTACCGTTTCGTAATGCATGCCGCTTTTAACTTGAATTGACTCCATCAAACAAAAACGGTCGATGCGAGTGCTCAGGGTAGGGGTGATAGGAAAGTCAACCGGAGGTTTTGCATCTCGAGCAAGGGTTATATGAGGAACAAAGCGCTTCTTCTCTCGATGGCTTTTGAGCTGTTGCATGGAGTTGCTCAAAACTCTAGAAATATGCATTACTTCTTGTTCTCCTTCAGAAATTTCACAAAATAATATTTCTTGCTTTGGAAAATAACCAGTTTTTTGTACACTGATGTCAAAGGTGGGTATTTCAGGAAGTTCGACGTTGTCAATGATGTCATAGACTTGATGGTTTTTGATGCTACCCAAAAATAATAACGTTAAATGCAAGTTGTTAAGTTCAACTCTACGGCCATCGATGGGCTGATTAATGCTCCAGCTATGCAATTGTTGTTTAAAGTCGTCCTCGAAGTCGAGTGCGAAAAATAACCGGTGATGCCCTCGATTGGCAAGTTTCATAGAGGAGGCTCCGTTTTGAGTCGTTATAATTTTATTAATTTAAGTGAAACGATTTAATCGGGTTTTAGTCTATAGAAAACTAACACGTTAATGAAAAACATTTTTTAGATTAGCGAATAGAGTTGTAAATGGCAATGACTCTAATTCTAACTATTGAGAATCTAAACTTAATTTCTCGATACACTAAGAATTAACAAAAGAGATTTTTATAATAAATGATAAAGAAAATAATATTACGTCTATTCTTAGTTGGCTTGGTATTTTTTATCGGCCTAGTCATTTATAGCGACGCAGAAATAAAAGAGAAATTCGATAATAATCGATGGTTAGTTCCTGCGAAAGTATTTTCTCGCTCCTTATCTTTGATTGAGGGTTCTTCGATCACCCAAAAGCAACTCTTGATGGAACTGAAATTATTGAATTATCGAACCGCGATAAAAGCGTTAGAGCCAGGACAGTTCGAACACTATGGTAGTGATTTTATTATCTATATTCGAGGATTTAATTATTCTGATGGCTTTTATCCGGCTCGCAAAATCAGTTTGAAAATTGACAATGGTCAGGTTATTAAATCAAGAGTGTTGGACGGCGAGAAAGGCATAAATAGTATTCGACTTGAGCCAAAGTTTATCGGGCGAGTGAATCCTTTAGTCAATGAAGATAGGGAGTTAGTGACTTTAGATAAGTTACCCTTGAACTTAGTAGAAGCCTTACTGGTTTCTGAAGATAGAGAGTTTTTTGACCATATTGGTATTTCGTTCAAAGGTATTGCTCGAGCACTTACTCAAAATGTCAGTGCCGGAAAGATTACACAAGGTGGTAGTACGTTAACTCAACAGCTCGTCAAAAACTACTTTCTCACCAACGAACGAACGTTGTGGCGCAAAGGACGTGAGGCAATAATGGCGCTAACCCTTGAATGGCGTTATTCGAAAGATGAAATTTTACAAGCCTACATCAATGAAGTGTATTTAGGTCAAGATGGTGGAAGAGCAATACATGGGTTTGCTAAAGCGAGTCGGTTTTATTTTGATCGTGATATTAGTCAGCTCAACCTTTCTCAAGTTGCCACCTTGGTCGCTTTAGTGCGAGGACCTAGTTATTATGACCCTCGTCGACATGGCGAAAGAGCACTGGCTCGTCGAAATTTAATTCTTGAGCAACTACAAGCGCATAATCACATAACCGAAGAAGAACTGTCTAGCGCTAAACAGCGCAGTTTGCAAGTCGTGGCGAAAGCGTCGAGTCAAACATCGAGTATGCCAGCGGTGATTGGTATGGTCGGTCGTCAGTTAAAGCAACATTATACGGTTGATCAGTTAAATCATGATGACTTATCAGTCTATACGACGATCGATCCACAAGTGCAAAATGCAGCAGAGCAAGCGCTTAAAAACCGAGTCGCATGGATCACTCGAGAATATCCTTCAGTGCCAGATGAACTGCAAGGCGCAATGATTGTCAGTAGCCGTTTTAGTGGTGATATTTTAGCTATAGTAGGCGATAGAAATCCGAACTATGATGGCTTTAATCGTGCCATTGACGCTTATCGGCAGACGGGATCGGCCATCAAACCTTTTGTCTATCTGACTGCTCTTCAACGCGCGTCGAAATATTCCTTAACATCAAAAATCAATGATCGTGCTTTTTCATTAACGGCGAGTGATGGATCGCTGTGGAAACCACAGAACTATGATAAAAAAGAGCATGGCGATGTCTCCTTGCAAGAAGCATTGGTTAACTCTTACAACTTATCAACCGCACGCCTAGCGCTCGACGTTGGGTTAGAAAGCATTATTAGTCTTCTTTACGATGCTGGCTTTCGCCGGCAATTGAAAGCCTTTCCTTCGCTAGCATTGGGAGCTCAAGAGATGTCGCCCTATGAGCTACTAAAACTTTATCAAGTCTTAGCCACACAAGGACTAAAAGTTGAGTCGAGCGTTATCTCGAGTGTCACCGCTCCTGATGGAAGTCTACTTGATCGTTATGGTAATACTGCGGAACAAGTGATTGCTCCCGAAGCGATTTACTTAGTTAACCAATCGCTACAAAAGGTTGTTAGTGAAGGGACTGCAGAACAATTAAATACGCAACTTCAGGGGCTTAACGTTGCTGGTAAAACAGGAACCACGGATGATTTGAAAGATAGTTGGTTTGCTGGCTTCAGTGCTAATTATGTTGCAGTCAGTTGGCTTGGCATGGACTCAAACGAGTCTATGTTATTGACTGGGTCAACCGGTGCGATGCGAGTCTGGGGCGACTTTATTCGTCAAGTTGAAACTACGTCTTTAAATCTGCAGCCGCCAGCTGGGATTGTACTGGCTAAAGAAGGATGGTTTGGCGATTGTTTACCCTTTATCGCTGGCGCTGTACCACAAGACTATTCCTTGTGTGATTAGCGTATTGACCTGGTTGTGAAGGCATTGTATTTTTACTGGAGTCGCTCGAAATATCTATTCAGTTGACAATAAAATAGTAAGAAAACAAGAAACAAAACAAGAAATAAAAATATAATCAATAAGAAAAATACGTGGAAGAACTCGATGTTTTCATTGGACCAACGACTGAAAAATGACTGTGTACTCTTAACCGATTTGGCATTAAGTCAGCTATTGTTGATGAACGATCAGCAATACCCTTGGCTAATTTTGGTTCCAAGAGTTGCTGATATTCAAGAGGTTTTTGAACTCTCTAATCAACAGCAAGGTGAATTGTGGAAAGAAGTAGCGATGGTTTCTAAGCTACTGAATGAAGAGTTTAAACCAGAAAAAATAAACATTGGGGCACTTGGAAATATTGTGCGGCAGTTGCATGTGCATGTTGTAGCAAGAAATAAACAAGACGTTGCATGGCCAGGGCCTGTTTGGGGCGCTGCACCTGCAAAGCCTTATTCCGAAGATGAACTCGTCGAAATACGCAGTCGCGTGCTTCGGAATATTTCAAGTGTTTAGTATGAGCGTTTAAAAGGGACAGAAAAGCATGTCCCCATTTTGATTGTTCTTGTTAAAGAGCAATCGGGTTGAGTTTCGCTTTCACTAAGGTTTCTGCAAGACTCATATCAACGTCTTCAAGAGTAGAAATATTTGAAACTAATTCATCTAAAATAATACTTTGAATTTTTCCTCGTCGATAAGCCTCGGCATAAGGCAAACGATGAAACATAACCATCGAGTAGCGCGGTACAAAGTGGTTTGGAAAACGCTTTTCTAGTTCGAAAGATAAACTCTTCTTTAGAATAAAAACGGGATCATTAACCGAGTCTCGCATTTCTATGTAATTTTCAATGGCCATATCTGCGATAGCATTGCCATTGTCAAAACGCGCTTCAGCCGTATCTTTGAATATGGCTTCCCAGTCATTCTCATGTTTATCGATTTGCTCAATCAATTCCCATGCGTCTTCAAAACCGCAGTTCATACCTTGTCCATGAAAGGGTACGATGGCATGTGCTGCATCACCAAGCAACAAAGCTCGATCTTTATAATGCCATGGGCTGCAACGAACCGTCGCTAAGTGCCCGGTTGGATTTTGAAAAAACTCTTCCATCAAATTAGGAAGTAAAGGAATGGCATCGGGAAACTCTTTTTCGAAAAAGCTCTTTACTTTGCTCTCACTATCAATGGACTCGAAGCTTACAGGGCCAGTATTGGGCATAAATAAAGTGACGGTAAAACTTTTGTCTCGGTTAGGTAATGCTATAACCATAAAACCACCGCGCGGCCATATATGTAATGCGTAAGGCTCCATTTGAAAGTCGCCGTTGGTTGATGGAGGAATGGTAAGCTCTTTATAACTGTGCCCGAGAGGTTCTATCTTGTGATAATTCGAGGTGTTTTGGTGTATCGCTTCGCGAACCGCCGATGCACTACCATCTGTACCGAGTATCCGAGTAAATGTTGTTTCACTGATGGAACCCGTTTCGCTGTGTTCTAATTCGATAGTGTTGGTTGCGAAGTCGACTTTGGTGCATCTTTGATTAAAGAAGAAACGAACTTTTCCGGTCGCCTCGGCAGCGTCTAGGCATAATTTATTGAGGTCGCCGCGTGAAACAGAATAGATGACTTCATGCGCTTTTTGTCCATAAGGATGAAGGTGACAATCGCCATTGGTATCGTGAATCATCCGTCCTTTCATCTCGGTTAACAAAGGTTTTACCTGCTCCATTAAGCCCGCTTGCTGTAATGGAAAAATGCCTCGGTTGGCGAGTGCTAAGTTGATCGAACGTCCGGCCGAAATATCGGCTAAACGCATGTCAGCGCGACGCTCATAAACGTCAACTTGAAACCCTCTCTGGGCTAAAAGAAGAGCCGATAAACTTCCAACCAAGCCACCACCGACCAGGGTGATAGAGGGAGTGATATTATTGTTCACTGGCGTCTCCTTCTTGTTGCAAACTTTGCTTTAAAATTTGAACAAAGCGATAACAGTCTTCGTAACGATTATACAAAGGAACAGGTGCAACTCTTATAACATTGGGGTAACGCCAGTCACCAGTAACACCGGCTTCCTCTATACGATTGAAAACCATTTTACCGTCGAGACCATGAGTGTTAACTGCGAGGCTCAATTGACAGCCATGTGCGCCAGGTTCTTCAGGAGTAAGAATGTCGACATCATCTTTTAGCTGGTCATTGAGTAAGTAGCGTAAGTAACCAGTTAAGCGAAGTGACTTCTGATGGAGAGCGTCAATGCCACCAGCACTTTTTATGGTATCTAGTGATGCTCGAATAGCTGCAAGGGATAAAATGGGAGGGTTTGATAATTGCCAAGCTTCTACACTCTCGATTGGATCAAATTGATTATCCATTTTAAAACGTGTTTCTTTGTTGTGTCCCCACCAACCGGCAAAACGTGGAATCGTTTTGTCAGTGTGATGCCGCTCATGGACAAAACATCCGGCCACTGAACCAGCGCCAGAATTCAGGTATTTGTAAGTACACCAACAGGCAAAATCCACGCCCCATTGGTGCAGTTGCATGGGAACATTGCCGCAAGCGTGCGCCAAATCGAAGCCAACCTTGCAACCAGCTTTGTGACCGGCTGCGGTAATGGCTGCCATATCGAGTACTTGCCCCGTGTAGTATTGAACACCCGGCAATAAAATTAACGCCAGTTCATCAGCGTGAGCTTCTATCGTTGCAATTATATCTTCCGTTCGAAGTACATGTTCACCGTTTCTCGGCTTAACGAGTAGCATCGACTCTTTGGGATCAAAGCCATGAAACTTTATTTGTGATTCAACGGCATAATGGTCCGATGGGAATGCGTGATCTTCGATCAGAATTTTATTTCGTTTTTGATCGGGGCGATAAAAACTAACCATCATAAAATGTAAGTTAGCGGTTAAAGAGTTCATTGCAACCACTTCGCTGGGTACCGCGCCAACCAACTCAGAAAAGCCTTCGGTTAAGAACTCATGATAAGGCATCCACGGAAAGTCGCCTGAAAAGTGACCTTTTACTCCCAACTTCTGCCATTGCGACAATTCATAATTTAAATATTCTGCTGTTCTTTTAGGTTGTAACCCGAGAGAGTTTCCACAAAAGTAAATTTCATCTTTACCTTGATGCTGAGGGATATGAAATTGATTGCGCATGTCTGCCAAAGGATCATGCTTATCTAGCGTCTTTGCAAAAGCAAGCGAGTTTTCGAAATTAGCTAGAGGAGAAGGTTGGTCAGTCATTTAATAACTCCATTGGGTAAAGCACTGGCCGGCTCGGTGCGGCATCGGTTTCAAAGGGTGCAATGTTCAAGCTTAACAAGTAGTGACCATCGTTAACGTCATTGGCTATAAATGCGAGTTCGGTAATGGTTTGGTCAATACGCGTGTGTTCAGTGATTGCATGTATGCCAATTGCGACATTCCAAAATCGACGATGATTACTCAGTAATCCGTGATCATACATTTTATCGATAGAGGGAAAATCGACGATTAAATGTTTAACGCCTTTTTCAATTAAGTAGTCGATAGCGTCATGAGTAAAGAATGGCGGCTGATTATCGTTATTGTAAGTTAACGTCTTTTTTACTTCTTCATTCGGTAACGTTCTTACGATGAGTGCCTCAACCCAAGGTGAGTCAATGCTCGAAAGCTCAGTGACTAGCGCACTTTTCGAAATCACTTTATCGTTATCTGTTAGAGCATGAGTGTATGAATCGAAAGTATCTTTGGCTAACGATGGTATTACTGTTATTAGGGTAGCTGGCAATAAAGATTGTGCTAACTGTCCAACGGCAATGGGTTGATTCACAATATGTGAAACTGACTCGGTATGAGTGCCATTGCAGTGTGGTGTTATATGCAGTCGTCGCACATTGCAGCTTCCACCTAGTGTGGTATCGCCAATAAATTCACCGTCTTGAAGAACCTCAGCTGATGCGTACTCCGCACCAAAGTGGTTTGGTTGAGCTTGGTCAAAACTAAGCGGAATAGCTATGTTAATTGCGGCAGACATATCAACGCGATAGTCATGACCTTCCACCGACAAGCGCATTTTCATTATTCAAACTCATATTTATTATGTGGCATAGTGGTTTTGCATTGATCGCAAGTACGTAATTCTTCACTACTTAAAAAACGATTAAATACAGCACCGAAATCATTTTCAATGTCACGTAATGGAAAATATTCTTGGTATAGTTTGTGGTTACAGTTTTCACAAAACCACATCAGTCCATCGGTATCTTCTGGGCGACGAACTTGCTCAACCACTAACCCAATCGAGTTCGCAAAGCGAACGGGTGAATGGGGAACTTTCGGCGGCAATAAAAATACTTCGCCAGCTTTGATCGGATATTCAACAACTTTACCATCTTGTTGCGTGCGTAATAACATCTCACCTTCGAGTTGGTAAAAGAACTCGGGACCTTCATTATAGTGAAAGTCTTTGCGTCCGTTTGGACCACCCACGACCATAATGATCATATCACCATGACGATAAACTTCTTTGTTACAAACGGGCGGCTTTAATTTATCGCGGTTATCATCAATCCACTGTTGAAAATTGATGACTTGCATAGGAGCGCTCATTGGATTCTCCTTAATTAAATAAGTTAGTAAGTATATTCATCGCCTATCGTTGCAATGCATTTTAATTCTATGGCGATTGGGGTAGGTAAGGCGTTGATTTCGACAGTTGTCCGACAAGGTTGAACATCTTTAAAGTAGTCGGCATAGACTTCATTGTAAGCTTTAAAGTCATCTTTCATATTGGTAAGAAATACTTGAACATCGACGAGTCGATCCCAGCTCGATCCAGACTCTTCTAGAATCCAACGAACATTATCGAAAACGCTACGACATTGAGTTGCGATATCATAATCGACAATGTTTCCTGCATCATCCAATGTCACGCCTGGAATGTCTTTACTTCCTCGTTGTCTTGGACCAACGCCGGAAAGAAAGAGTAGATTGCCGACACGTCGAGCGTGCGGATATAACCCAACAGGCTCAGGGGCTTTGTTGGAATCAAAGCGCTCGCGATGGTTTTCAGATGTCATAGTAAGCTCCTCGCTTGACTGAATTGTTCAATTTTGGTGCAAATACTTAAGAATAGAGAGGCTAGTATAGAGCCTGGCACAGGTCATTGCCTGATTGCGGAAGTCAGAGTAATACGCTTTTGCAGCCATTGCGGCTAGCAAATATCGCTCCGGAGGATGTGTGTTTGGTAAAAGTGCTCATAATACGCAGTTATACGATGAAATTGGGATATTTGTAAATAGTCAAAATTGCGAAGTATTTAATGGACGGCAGGAAAAAAACACGAATTAGTGTGAGCTAGTTCAAAAAGGTCTTAAAGCTATCTTCTTTAAAATAACCTTAAAGGTATAATCGGCACCAAGATTAATGACTGTATTAATTTTAAACAGTTAACCCTTGAGGAAAGCCGTGAAACGCGACTGGAAGGTATATCTACAACAAAAAGGCGCATCGCACCTGCAAAGTGCATTGGTCCTGTTAGTGCTCTATACACTGACGGGTGCTGTGTTCTATGCCGCGTTAAATTATGCCTACCGAGAGTTTGAGGCTTTGGGTAATTTGCGATTGTTTATCTTCTGTTTACTGATCCCACTCTTCTTAAAGATGGCGGTTCAGTTGTTGGTAGCGCCTTGGTACGGCATTGTCGATCGTTTACGGTATCAGAGACGGACGTCGAAAATATTACCTCGCGTATCGGTCATTATTCCTGCATGGAATGAAGAAGTTGGAATTATCAAAACCATCGAGTCTGTCATCGCGGCTAAGTACGCCAATTTTGAAGTCGTTGTCGTCAACGACGGTTCTACCGACTCAACGCATCAATTAGTCACTCGTTTTATTGCTAACCACAAAGTGTGCGCGAAGACCAAAGGACATCCACCGATACAATATTTGAAATTGAAAAACGGTGGTAAAGCTCGAGCAATGAATCAAGCTTTGCAAGTGGCCAATGGCGAAATCATTATGACAATAGACGCAGACAGCGTCATGGATGCCTACGCAATCCGACGTATGGTTGACCGGTTTACTGATGATTCAGTGGCCGCGGTCGCGGGAAATGTGATCGTAGGAAACCGCAATAAACCCCTTGAGTTGATGCAACAGCTTGAATATTTGTATGGCTTTTTCTTCAAGCGTACCGATGATGTTTTCAAATCAGTCTACATTATCGGTGGAGCTGCGGCCGCTTACCGAAAAACGGCCATTGAAGCGGTTGGTGGGTTTGATGAATCGATTATTACGGAAGATATAGAACTGTCTGTTCGTTTATTGAACCACGGATATGCGACGCGATATGCTGCTGACGCAGTGGTTTATACAGAAGGTCCTGCAGACTTCAAAGGCTTATGCCGACAGCGCTTGCGTTGGAAATTCGGTCGCATATTAACCTTTTTCAAGCACTCTGAACTGTTTTACAGTGTACAAAGCCACCATAATCGCTACTTAAGCTTTTTCGTATTACCGCTAGCGGTTTATTCGGAGTTTCTGTTGTTATTAGAAGGTCCCTTATTGGCCTTCTTCTACGGTTACACCATTTATGCCTTTGACTTTTTACCTTTGGTTTTTGTGGTCTTGTTTTTGACCTCTCTGGTAACCATTCAAGTCATGCTGGATAGCAAAGCAAAGTTTCACCTCAACTTATTGGCGCTAGCGCCTGTTTCTTGGCTGATGTTTTATTTGGTTGATGTCGTTGAGTTTCAAGCATTGTGCCGAAGTATTAAGCGATTGGTGACTCGTCAAGAATTGCGCTGGCAAAAGTGGCAGCGTGCGGGTATTTCTACCTCGCCATTGCAATAACTCACAGAAGCCGTTTTTAATCGATGCAGAGATTCTTTGTTGTTGGGACTGATCGTTGTTGAGACTGATCGTTGTTGAGACTCATCGTTGCAGTGATTCATCATTGAAAGTACCCGCTTGCAACCCGTGCGCGGCATTACAACTCGATGATTGAAAAGTGATGACTGGCAATGCGAAAGCCCTCTCGAAGATAGAACTTATGGGCTGCAAACTTCACAACACCAGAGTCTAAATGAAGTTGTTGGCAGCCCTGTGCGCTAGCATAGTCTTTCAACCATTGGATCATTGCGGCTCCCGCGCCTTTACTTCTATGAGTTGGTTCACTGACAAGGTCATCCACGTATAAGTGCTTCTTCCATGCAAGCTTTTCACTGATAACGAAACCCGCGACGCAAACTGCGTTTAACGCATCATAAGTTATGGCTAGTTGATAACCTTTCGTTTGTTGTTGTTTAATCTGTTGAATAAGCTGTGAGCGATTGTAGTCGGTTCGTAAGTGCAGGAGTAAATCGGCCGCCTGTTCAATTTGGGCCTCTTTCTCGACGAGTAGAGTATGCATAGAAGGTCCTTGGCTCATTTGCTAAGTTAACGATTCCATTGTGTATTCGACGTTGCGAACAACTTCCGTTTGCACAGCCTCGGGCTGCTTAAAAAGAATCTGTACATGACTATTATGCATTATAAGTGTGGTTTTTAGCTCAGCAATGTTTTAGAGCTATATTCGCTTTTCATGTGAGAATTATCGATCTAGGTTTTGAGCGAAGAGGGCTCGATGGCATTTCAAGATTGAGCCCTATGCTTTTTTTGTGGGACAATGTGCGTCGAATCGTCGTAAGTAACTCAAGACAGTTGTGAAAGCCTGATGTTATCTTGATATAACTCGTGTTACCTAGATATGACGCCTAGCTAGGCTTAATTGTTGTTACTTCGACATAACTGAACGCAAACCCATTAAATCAAACTATGACTGAACAACCATCAAGCTCATCTTCACCAAGTAATCATTCGCCGACTAAGTTGCAGTTTCCTAGACAGGTCGGAATTGGGAATGCGCTGCAGTGGGTTAATCGAGGTACGGAGCTGTTTCGTCTCGCGCCTGGTCCTTGGGCAATGACCATGGTGTTGTGGTTTGTCATTATCTTGTTGTCGCGCTTGGTGCCGGTGGTCGGCCTTGTGATGGATGCCTTTTTGTCACAAGTGTTTGTAGCTGGGCTGTTTTTAGGGTGTCACGCTCAGCACCTAGGTGCTAAATTTAATCAGAATTTTCTTTTTGCCGGATTTTCTCGGCAACTTAGGTCGCTGGTTTTTCTTTCTATATTGGTTATGGTTATCGACTTGCTAGCGAGTTTATTCGTGTTTAGTGATGTGTATTGGGAGCTACTCATTCCGCGTAGCGAACCGTCAGCTGAAGCCCAATCGTTATTAAATGATCAAACTCAATTGGTCAGTTTAATGATGCAAGTATTACTGATACTTATGCCGGTGAAAATATTATTGATGTTTGCGCCGGGCTTGATCATTGTTCACGGGCTTTCCGTTACTCAAGCGGTGCAACTTAGCGCTATAGCGTGCCTTCGCAATGTGCCTACACTATTATTTTATGCGCTGATTTTGATGAGCTTAGGGGTCCTGGTGGTATTTACGTTTGGTATAGCACTGCTTGCCATATTACCCATTTACCTAGCGTCAATATACGCAGCTTATCGAGATATCTTTATTTATAGTCCGACAAGCGAAGGAACGATTGAAGCGTAATACCGCTTTAACTCGTTATGTTGTCACTGAGTCTAACCAAGGCAAGGTTAAATAGATTAGCCCACCGTTGAAAGCGAGTAGGATGAGTAAAGTTAAACTCCAAGTGGGTAGTTTCTTTGCCAAACCTAAATAAAGCGCGCTGAGACTTAATGAAAGTCCAACCAATGCTTGTACCCAAAAAGCCGCTACTGAAGGCTTGCTCCAGTACATAATCACGATAGTTAATTGAACAGCCTCCATCGCCAATAGGTAATAGAAAGCGATATCGCGGCGACCTTTTTGTTCAAATATTGCGGGTGGGGCTGCTAACAGCAGCACAGGAATCAAAAGCAAGCTGCCTAATAAATAGATCGTCATTGAAGTTTTAGTTCCTAAGGTTAGGTATCGAAACCGTATGATTGCCGGAATTCCCCGTCGTTTAAGCGCGTTATACTAGCATAATCTTAAAAAAACGTGTTTGATGATGGAATATTTTTAGTTTTATGTCGTTGTACCTATTAAACAGAGTGGAAAATGAGAAAGGCGTTGTTTAACCAATATATTCAACAACATTCACCAGGGGCATTTGCCATGGCCATGCACATGTTACGTAATCGAGATGATGCCAGTGACGTTATGCAAGATGCCTGTTATTCGTTGCTAAAGCAAGCTCGTTTACCCAGTGACTCGCATGAGTTTCGATTGCTGCTGTTTAGAGTGGTTCGAAATAAAGCCATTGATCGTCTTAGAGCGTTGAAAATTCGCGCAAGCGAATCGCTGAGTGATATTGAGCTCTCAGGTAAAGTTATTCCCGAGTTAACCAGTGACTTTGCTGATCCTCAACAATCAATGATACAGCAGCAACAATACGTTTTATTGCATACAGCGCTTGGTTCGATTTCTGCAGAACACAGAGATATTTTACTGTTAAAAGATTGGCAAGGGTTTAGCTATGCGGAAATCGCGAACATATTAGACATAGAAGCAGGAACGGTAATGTCGCGTTTGCATCGAGCGAGGCTGGCTCTGCGAGAAACTATGTTAGCGCTAGATGAAGACCAATAGTTGAAAATAGAGTAGGTAATTCAATGAATCAAACTTGTGATGAAATGCAAGAACTACTGTCTGGGTATCTTGATGGCGAGTTGACTCAACAACAATCGCAAAGAGTTCACTTGCACATTCAAAACTGCTTATCGTGTCGAGCTATGTACGATGACTTAAAGACAATGAAGCAAGGTATTGCATCAATGGAGAAACAAACCATGAGTGAAAAAGAACTGCAAAGACTAATGACGGATAAAACCGCTACCAGTAGCGCTTGGATCGGTTGGCTACTTTTAATTGGCAGCCTATCGGTCGTTCTGGCCATTGTTGTTTATCAATTTTTTATGAATGATCAAACGAGTTTATGGATTAAATTATTGGTCAGTGCGTTTTATGGAGGCATTGCGTTTTTATTTTTGAGTGTATTGCGACAACGGTGGATTGCGCGTAAAACAGATCGTTACAAAGGAGTCGATTTATAATGAGTCATATATTGATTGCAACTTCGGATGAAGTTCCTGGTTACACTATTGAGAGTACCCTAGGGTTAGTTCGAGGTAATACTATTCGGGCGCGTCATATTGGGCGAGATATCCTAGCGGGCCTACGTGGAATTGTTGGTGGTGAAGTGCATGAATACACCAAACTATTGGCTGAGAGTCGAGAACAAGCACTGGATCGAATGGTAGAAGAGGCGCGCAGTATGGGCGCTGACGCCATCGTCGGTGTTCGCTTTTCAACCAGTCTTATGGCGCAAGGCGCGGCGGAATTGCTGGCTTATGGTACCGCCGTAAAGTTAACGAAGTAACCTTTGCTTAGGTGGGCTTTGCTGCTCTGCATCGCCCACGCTGATAGACATTTTCGACAAAGCTTTCAGTTACCTTTATGATATTAAAGCCTAGCCGATGAACTTTGCGTGAAATCGTCTGGTGATGGGCTTTTACTACTAAATCCGCTTTTTGAAATAAGTTTATATTCTCTTTTAGTGGAACCAAGGAATGAGACGCGGGCATGTCGATTGTTGAGTTTTATCCGTTAATCAGTGTTACTGGTATTTCGTTACTCTTATTGAGTATCTTAGAGTGGACGTTTCGCCGTAAAATTGCCAAGGATCCTTCCAATAAATATTATCGGCAGTTAACCATAAACTTATTTATTGTGTTAGTGGTTATTGCTCTCATCGCCGCATCGCCAATCAGTGGAGAACTTAAAGGGCAAATTCTTGGGCTCATCGGTATTGTTATATCCGGTGCCATTGCTCTGTCGTCGACGTCGTTATTGGGTAATACGCTTGCGGGGATCATGTTGAAGATCACGCGAAACTTTAAAAGCGGTGATTTTATTTCTGTGAATGACATTACCGGTAAAGTAGCCAGTCGAACCTTGTTAAATATTGAAGTTCAGACCTTTGATCGTGGTCTGATTTTTTTACCAAATATTTACTTAGTAACACACCCGGTCAAAGTCTTCCCGAAAAGCGGTGTATTTGTCAGTGTTGAAGTGTCGCTAGGTTATGATGTTCCGCGACATTTAGTTGAGCAAGCCACCTTAGCGGCGGCAAAATTAAATGATATTGACAGTGCCTACCTAGAAGTAAAAAAGTTGCTCGACTTCAGCGTTCTTTATTCATTGAATGCGTTGGTTACTAACTTAGACAGTTATGTCACGGTTAAATCTAAATTGCACGCAGATGTTATCGACCAATTGCACTTACAAAAGATTGAAATCGTATCACCCAATTTTATGAATACTCGTGCGATAGGTGATGCCGCCGTCATCCCGCAAGCGAAGCGTGAAAATCAAGACATCGAAGAAGCGATTGCCGATAACATTGATGATTTGCTTTTTGATAAAGCAAATTACTCCGATACGCTAGAAGTTTTACAACAAAAGCGTCAAAGAATAGAGTCGTTATTGGCAAAAGAGGGTGGCGAGTCTAGCCGTGGGCAAAGACTCACCAATAAGCTAGAAACGATTGAAAATGCCATCATTAAAGTGAAGCGAGAACTAGAGCGTTTGTAACGGAAACTCGTAAACGTTAATTTAACGACGCTTTAATGACGGCTAAAATATCTGAAAAATCATCCAGTCGGCTTAAACTTGTGTGGTAACACAAATAGACTTCACGTTGCATTGAAGGAGCCTCTTTAACCGGATATAAGGGGTATTCATTACACTCAACTAAACTCGTTGGCAAAAACGCATAGCCTCCAATTTGATTTAGGTACTCAACAGCCATCAACCAATCACTGGCATGCAGCTTTGGGGAGCGAATATGCGGCAGATGTTTTGCGTGTAAAGCAGAAAAGCTTTGTCCCCAGTCAACCATGACGTACTGATTTTCTTCGATATCTGCAAACGACTTATCGTTAAATGAAGAGTAAAGTCGTAAATCAATTGAGGTTAATTGCTCGGTGACCAATTCATCGACTTTCGAGTGATCAAATATAAAGCCAAAATCGATGGTTCTCTCTTGTAAGCGACGCAAAATGGTTTTGGTGTCGAGAGATTCCGTTCGTGTGTGTATATCTTCGATGGCCTCAAACAGTCGTATTGGCAGTATTGATAATTTTGCTTCCCAAAGTGATTGCGGCGCGCCTAATACAAGTTGCGAGGAAGACTCGGGTAATGAAACCTCTTGAACGGCTTGGGTCCAAGCATTCAGTATTTGCTCAGCATGATGAATTAATCGTTCGCCTTGTGGCGTTAATTGAATATTGTTACGAAAACGCCGAAACAATGGCACGCCCAGTAGGTCTTCAAGTTGCTTTATCCGCGCACTGACCGCCGATTGCGTTAGGTATAGGTTTTCAGCGGTTTTGCCGAAATGACGCGTTTTGTTCACTTCTAAAAAAGTGCGCAGCAGACTAATGTCGAGATTGTACAATTTTATTTCTCGATAAGAGCAATTTATTTCGTTTTATCTTACCTAGCTTTGCTCCTATATTCCAACGCAAATTAATCATTTGGAGAGTTTCCATGAAAGCCTTAGTAATCAGTGCATTATCTACATTTGCGTTATTGTCTGCGTCGTCAGTGACCAGCATGGTTGAAGCAAATGATGATGGTCATGATTTGGTCAAAATTGTTTGTCAAAATACGGGCAGTAAAGTTGGACTAGAGAGCAGCGGCTTAACCAAAATGGTTGAGCAGTGCGGTCAAGCTTTAGCAGGCAAAATGTTCGACTCAGACAGTCCTTTGAGTGATGAAGATGCCGAAGCGATTGAAAGTCGCTGTATCGACGAAGCTCAAGAAGCCGGAGAAGAACAGTTTGATGCAATGTTCGATCGTTGTGCCAGTCGTGAAGCGATTGCTGCGTTGCAGGGCTTGGCTCAGTAGTCATTAAATTAATTTATCTTAACGATAGAAAGTATTTGTTAAACATTTGTCGTTAATTTTGTTACAAAGCGCAGAAATGACCACACGGAGAACTTGGCAATGCAATCACGAGAATTTTTTGTAAATCGTCGATTTTTTGATGACAAGCACTTCCCTTACGGCTTTTCAAGGTCTGGAGACTTCACATTTGATGAAGTGAAGGTGTTAGAGAGTCATGGGGTATTATTTCGTGCCCTGTCGGCCGGTATGGTCGGTGATGCAAATGACGACGATCAGCACTTTTTAGATGTGATGGCGGGAAAAACCCCTGCAAGTAGTTTAGCTGAGAAAGCTTGGTTAAAATATTTACAGCGGTGTAATCGCGCTCCTGTGTGGTTGACCACAAGGCGTTTAGCCGACGAAGCTGATATTGAGTTTGAAGCCGATGACGACGAAGTTGATGACGACTTCGAAGAAGCCGTCGAAGCTTAACTCAGCGATTGCGGTTTAAGAACATACTCTAGCTCTGGGTCGACAACTAAGCGGCCGATCATGGCCTCGCGACCCAGTAGCATTAAGTATGTCATTCCTGAGCGATCGGTCAATGTTAACTCAATGGTCCAACGCTCGGTTCCCATAACGATGTCAGTATCGATAACGTAGCGGTTTTCTTTCGTCGCATTTGAACTTTTGATGGTTCGAATGGCTTTTACTTTAGCCTGACGGCGCACAATAACATCGACGTGATGATAATCTGGATGTATGTCAAAGCTCACCCATAAATCTTTGCCTTTATCGAATTCTTGAATGTTGTCGACATGCAACGATGAGGTTTTGGCCCCCGTATCGACACGCACATGAAGGTCGGTAATTTCTAGTTCTGGTAAGTGACAGCGCTCAATAACACCAACAGTCTGTTTCGGCATAACACGTTTCCTCTATCGATCAAGCAATGGCTCGCTAGGTAGGTCCGTTGAACCTAGGTTGTTATGAAAGCGTTCGATGTGTTCGACCACCGACTCTTGAGCCTTATTAACATAAGCAATGTGGTATACCGCCTCACCTTCGTGTACCAGCGGAATATTCTGCTTGCCAATAATAATTCCGGCGGTGTGTGACTTAATGTTATCAATGACGTCACCAAACGGGTCCTTGATAACGGCAAGCACATCACCTTTGTTGACGAAATCGCCAAGTTCCCGTTGATGCATAACAAATCCGCTATCGGGTGCTCGGACCCATCCACTTTCTCGGGCAATAAATGGCTTTATGGGTGGTTTTTTGCTGCTTCGTTTACTTAGCATTTCGAGATGACGCATGACATTAATAATCCCTCGGTACCCTGCTCGAATACTGACTTCATCGAAGCGTAACGCTTCACCGGCTTCATACAATAAAATAGGAATGCCCAGTTCATTGGCACTTTCGCGCAACGAGCCATCGCGAAGGTTGGAATTAATTAATACTGGAGCGCCGAACGCTTGTGCCATAGAAAGCGTTTCTTTATCGTCTAAATTCGCGCGAATTTGCGGTAAGTTGCTGCGATGGATGGCACCCGTGTGTAAGTCAATTCCGTAGTCACACTGCTGGACGATTTCCGTCATGAATATATGAGCGAGTCGGCTGGCCAGTGAACCCTTTTTACTGCCCGGAAAGCTTCGGTTTAAATCCCGTCGGTCAGGAAGGTAGCGATCAAGATTCAGTACGCCGTAAGCATTGACCAGAGGCACTGCGATCAGTGTACCGCGCAAATTTTTGACACTTTTACTGTTAATTAGCCGGCTAATGATTTCGATGCCATTGAGCTCATCGCCGTGAATGGCTGCACTAACAAACAAAGTTGGCCCAGGTTTTTTACCGTGTTTAATGTACACAGGTAAAAACATACTCGTATCTGTGTATAAACGAACAATGGGAATCTCTAGCTTTCGAGTTTCACCCGGAAGTATCCGTTGTTCGGCTATGACCAAAGCGTCTCGGCTCATATTTAATATCTACTCTGAAAAGTTGACTAACCTTTCCCTTTCGTTCGGGTGCTGTTTGGTTTCGCTGACTTTTCGATGAACTCGAAAATTAACTTGGCCACGTCTTTGCCTGTAGCCGTTTCTATCCCTTCTAAGCCAGGGGATGAGTTGACTTCCATAACCACGGGACCACTATTGGCACGTAAAATATCGACACCACAGACATTCAATCCCATGGCTCGTGCTGCTTGAACTGCGGTTTTTCGCTCAGTTGGCGTCAACTTGATGAGCTCTGCGCTGCCTCCTCGGTGTAGGTTGGAGCGGAACTCTCCTGGTGCCGCTTGACGCTTCATGGCCGCGACGACTTTATCTCCGATGACCAGACAGCGTATATCAGCACCTCCGGCTTCTTTAATGTACTCTTGAACGAGAATATTCGCTTTCAATCCCATAAAGGCTTCGATAATACTCTCGGCCGCTTTTCGAGTTTCAGCGAGTACGACGCCGATACCTTGAGTACCTTCGAGTAATTTAATCACCACAGGTGCTCCACCGACATTTTTTAATAAGTCGTCAATTTTGTCAGGGTAGCGAGCAAAGCCTGTTCGAGGCAAGCCAATCCCCTTGCGAGACAACAGCTGCAAAGAGCGCAATTTGTCTCGTGAACGACTGATGGCCACCGATTCATTGATGGAGAAGGTTCCCATCATTTCAAATTGGCGTACCACGGCCGTGCCGTAAAAGGTTACTGATGCGCCAATACGCGGAATGATTGCGTCGTATTTCGGTAAAGCTTCACCGTAATAGCGCACGGCGGGTCGGCTACTGGTTATATCCATGTAGCAGTGCAATGTGTCAATGATGTCTACCGTATGTCCGAGCGCTTCACCGGCTTCTTTCAAACGTCGTGTGGAGTAGAGTTTTTCATTGCGCGATAAAATAGCAATTCGCATAAGTTAGTCCTAAACCGTATGGTTGTTAGTAGCTCAATGCTTAATTAAAAATGCCTATTAAGCGTGGCACCTAGTCACGAAAGTTGTCAAATTGGAAAGGTTGGTCCAGCTCGGCTTCACGCACCACCGCCATGGCGGCTTGTAAATCGTCGCGTTTCTTTCCCGTGACGCGAACTTTGTCGCCTTGAATGGAAGGCTGTACTTTAATTTTTGAGTCTTTGATGAGTTTGACGAGCTTTTTGGCCACGTCTTTATCAATGCCTTGAATAAAAGAGACTTCTTTGAAATAAGATTTGCCTACATGTTGAATATCGCCACTTTTTAAACTGCGTGGGTCGATTTTTCGTTTGGTACAATTATTTCTTAAAATTTCCATCATTTGTTGTACTTGAAAGTCGCTTTCACACACGACTTTGACCGAGTCGTCTTTGAATTCAAATTTTGCCTCGACATTTTTAAAATCGTATCGCGTATCAAGTTCTCTATTTGAGTTTTCAACCGCATTACGAATTTCAGTAGCTTCGATTTCAGTGATTATATCGAAAGAGGGCATAAGCAATCCTGTTGTCTAATTTTTTATACTTTACATGAGTTTACCATGAGTAAATTGAGCCGAGCAAAACTTAACAGCCTTTGCTAATTTGGCTAACCACCGCAATAATCAAGTTTTCTGTTATCTCAACCAGTGTTAGAGTGTGCGCATAACCTATTCGAAGTTTAGTCTGGTGAGTCACATTATGGATGAACTTTGAATGCATAAAAGCACTCGAAAAGTAGACAACTAATAGCAAGGAACTTGACATGTTAGGAAGAAAATCGGTTGCCCCGTTAGCCATGGTCATGGCGGGTTTAATTCTAACCGCTTGTGGCGACTCTGATTCCGATAAAACAGATGCACAGCAAGCAGCGAAATCGTCGGAGGCTCAGGCCTCGGCTGCGACAGTGCCGACAGTTTCCAACGAACAATTACCTCAGTTATACGCGCAAGCAAAACAAGTATTGTTTGAGCACCGTCCTTTGTCAGCAACTCTGTATGGGTTGCAACAAGAAGACACCGGGTATTACCACAATAATCAGCTAGAGAGCTTTACTCCAGAGGCTGAGCAGCAGTTACGTGAAAAATTACGAAAGCTGTCGATGGATATCAAGCAGGCAAGTAGCGAGGGTATGTCACCCGAGCAACGTGATGATCAGCGAGTGATGGCGAATATCATTCGTTACTACGCGGGACATCAAGATTTTCCAGTAGGTTACATTGATGTTTGGATGGGGCTGTCCCCTTTTATTGTTAACCAAATCAATGGTCCTCTAATCGATACGCCAAGAACCATGCAAAGTGATCAAGCGATCACCGACGAGCAACAAGCACTTGATTACATTGCACGATTAGCCAATTTTGATGAGTTTGTTGGGAGTGTTGAAGCGAAATTTAAAGCGGATATTGCGAGAGACTGGGTTCCGCCTAAAGTTGTTTTGAAAGGCGCGGTTCGCTACTTCGATAACTTTTTAGCACCGGTACCCTCGGAGCATCCATTGGTAGAAAATTTTATCGCCAAAGTTAGTCGCATTGAATCGATTCCTCAAGACAAGCGCGACGCGTTGATTGCCGAAGCCAAGCGACAAGTCGAAGAGGTGGTTTATCCTGCCTATCAGTCCATCGCCGAACTCACGCGGAAGCAACTTGATAGCGCGCGAGACGACGCTGGTATTTGGGCGCAGCCGAATGGAGCTGCTTACTACCAAGATGCTATTCAACAACTGGGTGACAGTGAATTGAGCGCCGAAGTGATTCACCAGAAAGGGCTCGACGAAGTCGCTCGTATCAGTAAAGAAATGGATGCAATTTTACGTCCTCTCGGCTACAAGAAAGGCAGTGTCGGTGCTCGAATGGCCCAGTTGAATGAAGAGTCGCGATTTTTATACGAAGACTCTGAACAAGGGCGTGCTCAATTACTCGCTGATTTGAATGGCTACATCGCCGAAATCAACGAAAAAATGGCGCCATTATTCCGTACCAAACCACCCTACGAAGTAGAGGTTCGAGCGTTTCCTAAAGACATCCAAGACGGTGCTCCTGGCGGACAATACACTCCCCCAGCGGTTGATGGCTCAAAACCAGGCATCTATTGGATCAACTTGCGAGATATGAAAGCCAATCCAAAATTCAGCTTGAAAACGCTCACTTACCATGAAGCGAACCCTGGCCATCATTGGCAAGTGGCACTCAACCTAGCGCAAGACGATCTCCCATTTTTACGTCGAATCGCTCCGTACAATGCTTATGTTGAAGGTTGGGCATTGTACTCCGAGTTGGTAGCGAAAGAGATTGGTTTGTATGAGCAAGATCCGTTTAGTGACTTAGGACGATTACAAGCAGAGCTGTTTCGAGCCGTGCGCTTAGTTGTTGATACTGGCTTGCATCACAAACGTTGGACTCGTGAACAAGCCATTGAATACATGGCAGAAACAACCGGCACCGCCCGTTCAGATGTGGTTGCCGAGATTGAGCGCTACATGGCTTGGCCGGGACAAGCGCTGGGTTACAAAATGGGCATGTTAAAAATTCTTGAACTTCGCGATCAGGCTAAGAAAGAGTTAGGAGACAAGTTCGATTTGGCTGAGTTTCATGACTTAGTATTACTAGGCGGCGCGGTACCTATGTTGGTACTTGAAGATAAAGTGCAACGCTGGGTGGCTGAGAAAAGCCAATAAATCCAACATAGGCTTCGCGGCAGGCTATTAGAGTTTCCCCATCGATTGTTTCATTCGATGGGGAAAACGTTTTTTATCGATGAGAGGCTCTCTCTTTATTGATGAAGAATATGCTTTTTAAATCGAGTACTTAATGCAGACGTTTTTCGGTTCAGTAAAAAAGCGCAGGGCTTCTAAGCCGCCTTCACGGCCGACACCCGAGGCTTTCATTCCCCCAAACGGTGTTCGTAAATCACGCATTAACCAGGTGTTGATCCAAACGATGCCAAAGTCGAGTTGTTTGGCAAGTTGATGGCAGCGGTTAATGTTCTGGCTCCAGACAGATGTCGCCAAGCCATACTCTGTACCATTGGCGAAAGATAGCGCTTCGGCATCTGTATCAAACGGTTGAAGGGTGCATATGGGACCAAAAATTTCTTCTTGATTGGTGCGACAATTCAAAGGTAAGTTTTCGATGACCGTCGGTTCAACAAAGTAGCCATCGGCGCAGCGACCAGACAGTTGATGACGGTTGCCACCACACAAGATATTTCCACCTTCTTGCTTGGCGAGATCGATGTATCCCAATACTTTTTCCATATGAGCCTTAGAGACTAACGCCCCGAGTTGCGTCGATTCTTCTAACGGGTCACCAAGCTGCATCGCTTTGACACGCTCGACAAAGGCTTTTTTAAAGCGATCGTAAATGGGTCGTTCAATATAAATTCTTGAGCCGCACAAACAAATTTGACCTTGATTGGCAAAAGCCGCGCGCACCACATTATCGAGGGTCGTTTCAAAGTCGCAGTCGGCAAAAACCAATGTAGGATTTTTTCCGCCAAGCTCTAGCGAGAGCTTTTTAAACATGGGCGCTGCCGTTGCAGCGAGGTGTTTGCCTGTGGCAGTGCCGCCAGTAAAGCTAATCGCTTTAATCGCTGGATGCTCGACGATTGCTTGGCCGATGCTTGGGCCACGTCCATGCAATATATTGATGACACCGGCAGGAAATTCTATCTCTTGGCACAACTTAGCGAATAGGTAAGCCGTCATTGGCGTAATCTCTGATGGCTTAGCGATCACCGTATTCCCTGCGGCTAATGCTGGTGCTATTTTCCAAGTGAACAAATACAGAGGTAAGTTCCAAGGAGAAATGGTCGCAACCACACCGATAGGATCGCGCAACGTATAATTAATCGCTTCATTGCCCATGCTGTGACTTTCGCTAGAAAACTGAGTACAGGCATTCGCGAAAAAGCGTAAATTGGCTGCTGCTCGATAACTGTCGACCGTGCGAGCAAAGGCGATGGGCTTTCCATTATCAATGGCTTCTGCCCGAGCCAAGGTTTCACTGGCTTCCGCAACGGCGTCGGCCAACTTTAATAGCCATTGAGCACGCTCCTCGAGTGGCATATCACGCCATTGAGGCAGCGCCTTTTGCGCTGCTTTAATGGCAGCATCAAGATCGCGTTGGTCAGAATCTGGGATGCTCGAATAAACTTTTCCCGTGGCCGGCTCTGGGTTATCTAAATAAGCACCAGAGGCTGGCGGAAGCAATTCGCCATTAATATAATTTTGTAGCATTTCCATAACCAGTTCTCTTTTATAAGCAGGTCGTACGGCCACCGTCGACGGGAAGATTGACACCGCTGATGTAAGCCGCAGCCGGCGAGGCAAGAAAACCGACGGCGTTGGCAAACTCGCTTGCTTCTCCGAAGCGACGTAGAGGAATGATCGATTGCTCCATTGCGGTAACTTCGTCGATGCTTTTATTCAGCTTTTTAGCTTTGTTCTCGATGATGGCCTCTAAACGTACGGTATTGGTCGCGCCGGGCAATACATTGTTAACGGTGATGTTATCAGGGCCTAGTTCATTGGCTAACGTTTTAGCCCAATTAGCCACGGCTCCACGAACGGTGTTAGAGACACCTAAGTTGGTTAAGGGTTGTTTAACCGAGGTCGAAATCACATTAATGATGCGGCCGTATTGGGCTTGCCGCATTCCAGGTAAACACGCTTGTAATAGATTGTGATTATTAATTAAGTGCTGTGAAAATGCCGCTACGAAGGCATCGCTTTCTGCTAAATGAGCAGGTCCAGGCGCGGGTCCGCCAGTATTGTTGATCAAAATTTGATACTGATTGCCTTGATGAATGTGCTCGTCAATGACCCGTTTAACTTGGTTTGTGTCAGAAAAGTCAGCGACCAATAGTTGATGTTGTTGTCCTGCAGCGGAGTCTAATTCACTCAATACCTGCTCAAGTTTGTCTTTATTTCGCGCAAGTAAGGTAATGCTGGCTCCCTGCTGAGCGAGCTGCAAAGCGATAGCGCGACCAATACCTTGGCTGCTACCACAGACAAGTGCATGTTTTCCGGTAAGCTGTAAATTCATCATGAGCTTGGATCCATTGTTTAAAGTTGCAGATTTATATTCAAAATTTGAATGGTTTAACTGCTTTTACCTAGTTGTTGACTGAAGCAACGAAAAAACTAAGCAATCGCGAATTAAAGTGATGCGGCATTGTGAATGAGTTGTACGGACAATGTAAAGAGGATGGTCGCTGATCCGCGGAGATGCTCGTTTCTAATTGTTGATTGGTAAGTTCAGGCTAGAACAGCTCGATATCGGCACTGGAGTTTGATGAGTCCGTTGCCGGGGTCTCTTTATTTTCGAGTTCATTGGTGACTTTGCGAAATTGTTGAACTTGCTCGTCCAGCGAGCCAGAGTAAACCATTAAGCCCTGCATATGCTCAATTAACTGGCGAATTTTGCTGTTGGTATCACCAGAGAGACGTTCAATTGTCTCGCCGATGGTCGTAATATTTTGCGTCGCGTCGGCTTGATGTTGCGATGCATTGGCTATTTCGCGAGCCATTTCATTGATGGTGTCAATGCTCGTGACCACTTGTTTCATCGAGTCTTGAGTATCTTTGAGGCTGTCGAGCATGGTAAAAGTAGTCGTGGCTGCCTGATCGATTTGCTGCATCAGCCGAGCATTCAAGTCGCGATTTTCACTAAGCTCGCGAGTAATGGCCTCAGCCGATTGTTGGGTTTTTGCGGCTAAATTTCTGACCTCGTCGGCAACGACTGCGAAACCTCGCCCAGCTTCACCTGCCCGTGCCGCTTCAATGGCTGCATTGAGTGCCAGTAAGTTGGTTTGATCGGTTATGGTCTTAATCATGTCGACCATATTAAGCATGGATTGGCTCTTTTCGCTGAAGCCACTCATTTGCTCTTTCAACGCATTCATCTGTTGACCCATTTCAACGGCAATTTCTGACGTGTTGGTCATCAGTTTATGCCCATTGGTACTTGCTTGATGGGCAACACTCACCGCGCTAGCCGCGGAGTCAGAGTTTTGTGCAATTTCGGCACTCATCAATGAAACTTCTTTTACCGATTTGATTGTTAAGCGGCTCAGGTGGTAGCTGGTTTGGGTATTGCCAGTAAGACCAGAAATTTCCTTCTCGGCGTCTTTAATTTTGTTGTTAACCAATTGAGCAACTTGACCGACATCCATGAGCAGGTTTTGCATATTGTTTAACATTTTATTGAGGTGTACGGCTAAGGCGCTGAATTCGTTGATACCTGAAATAGTGACTCGTTCTGTGAGTGATGACTTGCCCGATGTGATGTTATCGAGAATGGTCGCGATACGTTCAAAGTGTGAGTACTTAGTGCGAAAGTAATAAAAAGCTAAGCCCAGCATGGCAATCAACAAAATAGCGCTGCCAATGAGCAGTAACCAAGGTGTGTTGTCAGAATAGAAAATCAGGCCACTGAACAGTGCAATATTGTTAATAAGAAGCAGCGCAACAGCAAGATAGATACGGGCTTTGAAATTCATTCAGTGCCATGGTTATTAGTTTTATCGGTCTAATAGGTATAGCTCAACTCGCTAAGATTCACAATTGATCTGAGTCATCAATGAGTACCTTAAATAAGTCGCAGCCCACTTAGAGTGAGTAGGCTGCGTAGGCCGATATCGCTAAAAGAGCGCTAATTACAATTGTTGAAAAGCGCGTTTTGCGGCGTCTAATGTAAAGCTTAAGTCGTCTTCATTATGAGCTTTTGAGATGAATCCCGCTTCAAAAGCGGATGGGGCTAAGTAGACTCCTGCATCGAGCATGAGATGGAAGAAGCGTTTAAACCGCTCAAGATCGCCCTCTGCCACCTGACTAAAACGTTCGACTTTTTTCTCTTGAGTAAAAAACAGGCCGAACATACTGCCCACATGGTTGGTCGTAAAAGGAATCCCGGCTTGATCGGCGAGTGACTGAAGACCTTGTACCAAGTTGTCGGTGTACTGATAAATTGAATCGAAGAAGCTTGGCTGCTGCATAAGTTTTAAAGAGGCTAGTCCAGCGCTCATCGCAACCGGATTACCCGAGAGTGTTCCTGCTTGATAGACGGGGCCTGCTGGGGCTAAATGCTGCATGACATCGCGGCGCCCACCGAAAGCGCCCACCGGCATTCCACCACCAATGACTTTTCCTAGCGTGGTTAAGTCTGGCGTTACATTGTAGAGCTGTTGTGCCGATCCTGGACCGACTCGAAAACCACACATCACTTCATCAAAAATGAGCAGTGCTTTATGGTTATTGCATAACTCTCGTAAGCCTTGTAAGAAGCCTTCGGCAGGAGGAATGCAGTTCATGTTGCCAGCGATCGGCTCTAGGATTATGGCGGCGACATCGTCTCCATACTGCGCTAGCAATTGATGAACACTGTCTAGGTCATTGAAGGTCGCCGTTAATGTATGCTTTGCAAAGTCAGCAGGCACGCCAGGCGATGTCGGCTCACCTAACGTCAGCATGCCGCTTCCGGCTTTGACCAATAAGCAGTCGGCATGACCGTGGTAGCATCCTTCAAACTTAATAATTTTATCTTTACCTGTGAATCCTCGTGCGAGGCGGATGGCCGACATGGTCGCTTCGGTACCCGAATTGACCATTCTGACTTGCTCAATACTCGGGATCAAGTCGCAAACCGCTTGAGCCATCGCAATTTCAATTTCCGTGGGTGCGCCAAAACTCAACCCATTGGCTGCAGCATCAATGACGGCTTGACGGATTTCAGGATGATTATGCCCGTGAATCATTGGTCCCCACGACAGCACATAATCGACGTAAGCTTTCTGCTCAGTGTCGAAAACCTTAGCTCCGTCGGCGCGTGCGATAAATACCGGATCGCCACCAACACCATTGAATGCGCGAACAGGAGAGTTAACGCCACCAGGGATATAGTGAGCGGCTTGTGCAATAAGAGATTCAGTCATAATTGTTTGCTTTTGTTGAGTGTTAATGTCGGGGTGTAAAACGTTGTTTTAAGATTTTACTGAATTCAAGCCCGGGAACCAATTGACCGCTCGTTCGTATTTAGACAGTTGGTCTTCAACGCCCAAGATACACGCAAACAAAGCCATTCGGACTAAAATGCCGTTGTCAGTTTGGCGAAATATCGCCAGACCTGGTTCGAAATTTAAGTCGTTGTCGAGTTCGTTGGCGTCGTTGCGAGAGTCTCTAGGAAGAGGATGCATAATGACAGCCTTCGGCTGGCAGTGCTCAAAGTAGACTTGTTTATTGAGTCGAAAATATCCGCGATATCGATTGGCTTCGGCTTGGGTTGCGAAGCGTTCTTCTTGAATTCGAGTTTGATAAATAACATTAGCCGATGGCAAGCCGTCGTCTAACTTGTCGCTTATTTGTACTTGATGACCCGCATTTTCAAGCATATCAACGTATTCGGTTGGCATGGCTAACGCTTGCGGCGAAACCAATTGAATTTTTAAGCCTCGGTAGAGCGATAATAATTGGCACAAGGAATGAACGGTACGACCATGTTTCAAGTCACCGAGCATGGTTAGGCTCAGATCTTGGATGCTTTTACCTTGCGTGGCGAGCTCTTTTTGAATCGTGTAAAGGTCGAGTAGCGCTTGCGTAGGATGCTCATTTGGGCCATCACCACCATTAATCACCGGAACACGACTCCCAATGGCAAACTCTGCGGCAGAACCCGCATCTGGGTGGCGCATGCAGATGATGTCGGAGTAGCCAGACAGCACTTGTGCGGTGTCGTAAAGTGATTCGCCCTTGGCCAGCGCAGAGGAAGAAAGGCCGGTGGTCTCGCGTACTTCGCCACCCAGCAGGTTAAATGCGCAGCCAAAGCTCACGCGCGTACGCGTGCTAGGCTCGAAGAACATGTTGCCCAAAATAGCTCCCTCTAATACGCGGGTCACCTTTTGTCGCCCAGCGTAGGGACGCATTTGGTCAGCTACTTGAAACAAGTCGTTAATTAATTCGAGGTTGAAATCTTTAACCGAAAGTACGTGTTGGCCTTTTAGAATCACTGGTATTCCTTAAACAAAGTGCAGAGCGTTTAAAAACACCGCTATTTTAAGCTGTTTTCTTAGCAATGTCTGCTGCTGTTAAAACGGTTTAACAACGGCCAGTATGACCGCTGCAAAAAGCACCAGTACTGGAGCCTCGTTATAGAACCGAAAAAACACATGAGACTTATTGCAAGTGCCTGCGGCTAGCTGCTGGCGGTAAAAGCCGCAGCTGAAGTGGTATCCAATCAGCAGCAATACTAACGTCATTTTGGCGTGAAACCAGCCCGCTGTAGCAAGGTAATCCCAATTGAGATAGGTCATCCACCCGCCGAAGATGATCGTTAGGATCATAAATGGCGTGGTAAAGCGGTACAGTTTTCGTGCCATCACATTCAAATGCCGCTTCACCTCATCGGACTCAGTTAATTGAATATTGACGAAAATTCGAGGTAGATAAAACAGCCCTGCAAACCAGCAGACCATAAAAATTATGTGGAGCGCTTTTGCCCAAAAATACATGTTTAGCTCGATTTTTTTATAGGTTTGTAAGTGTAATAAGACTCTAATCGTTTGCGTGTTACGACACCGTAGATTTTTTCGGTGAGCGGAGCCGTTGTTCGAAACACATAAGCCGCGTCGGTATTATCGCGCTCAAGGCTGTCGAGAACTTCTTCGAGTGTTGCTTGTAAATAGACGGCTGAAACGTTTTGCCGTTCCGCCGGTATTTTGAGGAGATCGAGGCTATCGGGCATCGGCTCTTCTCGGCTTTCGAGCTCCACCATAAAACGAGCAAGATCATTACCCGACATTAAGTACACGGGAACATTATCTTCTCGAATTAGAATCCAGCGAGGTTGGTTTTCTAATATTTGCGCGACATCTAACAATCGAATATTGCGGTCATGCACAGCGACGGATCGGTCCATTGCCCCGGCGACGGCTACTCGACGCAAGAACTGGGTAAGCGGGTTAAATTTAAACTCCATACCTTTCGCTTTCATTAAGCTATGAAAGATCGACTGTTGCTTGAACACTTGTGAGACCATGAGGTTGGCGACAACCACCGAGAACATCCCTGGTAAGATAATGCCAGGGTTCGAGGTTAATTCGAGTAAAGCCATGAGCGCTGCCAGCGGAGCTTGCAGTACCGCACTCATCATGGTGGCCATGCCGACCATGGCGTAAAACGGATAGGAAGAGGCATGCTCTGGAAAAAATAAGTTACCAATAAAGCCAATGATTGCTCCGGCCATCGCCCCCATAAAAAACGATGGTCCAATGACCCCTCCAGGCATCGACATGCCAGAACAGGCAACCGTCGCAAAAAACTTCGCAACCAAACACAAGACCAGCAGCATTAGCCCATACTCACCGTGCAAACTAGCATTCACCGAGTCGTAACCGATGCCCATGACTTGGGGTATTCCAATGGCAATAAGGCCAACCGCAACGCCCGATAAACTGCATTTTATCCAGACTGGCCAATGGAAAGTCTTACGCGTAACGGCAGTGGTTGAAGCAATGAACAACGATGCGAAGCAACCAATGATCACACCCATGAGCAAAAAGTAGGGCATTTCCCACAATGATGTGAGCTCAAGTGAAGGAACATCAAAGGCGACAGCATGACCGAAGACCATGCGCGAGAGAACGGCACCCATAACCGATGCCAGTATGATCGGGATGAAGCTGCTGATGGTGTACTCCATCATGATTACTTCCATCGCGAAAATAACGCCCGCTAAGGGTGTGTTGAAGCTGGCACTGATTGCCGCGGCAGAGCCACAACCCACCAATGTTCGAATGCTGTTATTGGGTAATTTTAGTTTTTGGCCAAGCCAACTGGCACTTGCGGCGCCTAAATGTACGCCTGGGCCTTCACGACCAACCGACATACCAGACGCCAGTGACAAGCCACCAACAAAGAACTGCACAAAGGCATTTTTTAGCGACAGGTAGCCTTGGTGAAAAGCCATACGCTCGAGAACGTGACCCACGCCCACGGAACGACGATGCTTGGATAATTTTTGTAAGAAAACGCCGACTAACAGACCACCGATGATTGGCATACCAAGACGAAGCTCCCAGGGTAACCCTTCAAAGTCTCCGGCCTCGGTTTTAGGATGCCACAAGACGATGCCACTCTCGGTAAATAATCGAAATAAAATATTCGATGCGCCTGCCAAAATACCACTGGCAAGTCCCACCAGCGCTAGCAATAGCAGTGAATCTACAGAACCGAGCCGAAGTCTTAAAGAGTCAATGAATGACATGCGTTAGCCAATGCCCTTTTGGTATTATTTTGTGGCAATCACAAGTTTTACTTGAGGAATGCTTCTGCGATTCATTATAGTAGGTAACGCATTGATTTGTAGAGTAGAATTTCGCAAATCGACAGAAGTTTAATATGTTATTCCCGGATCTTAGACGGGAAAAGTAATGGAAAGATGTATCTAGATTATGACCTCTGAACTGATCGTAACCAAACGGCGTGGTGCTACTTGGTATATTTTGTGGGCGCTGGTTTTCTTGGCGGTGGTGATCGCGGTATTTTTTATCGGTCGTGCTGACAGTCGACAAGCTAGGCTTGAACTTGAAGAAGAGCGCAGCGTGTTGTTACGGCAAGTCGAAGAGTACGAAGAGCGAATAGGGGAGTTAGAGCAAACGAATATTGTTCTGCAAAGTGCAGCACAAGTCGACGCGCAAGCGAGCGAAGAAATTATGGATACCATCAGTCGCTTACAACAAACCATCGATGAACTAGAGACGGAGCTGTCTTTTTATCGCGGTATTATGGCACCAGAGCTAGATTTGAAAGGATTGCAAATTGCTTCTCTCACGTTAAAGCCGCTTCAAACTACCGATAAAGTCTCTTTTCAGCTGGCTTTGACGCAAGTAAAGACTCACACCATTTTTCTGAAAGGCGACACCAAAATAACCGTATCGGGCACGTTAAATGGTGAAGCTAAAACGTATGATATTACCGAGCTAAGTGAGCTATCGGACAGTGACTTACGCTTTACGTTTAAGTATTTTCAGAATCTTTCTGGTGAGTTCTCCTTGCCAAATGGTTTCACACCGCGCAAAGTGGTGGTATTAGCTAAAACCTCAGGCCGCAACGCGCAAGAAGTTACGCGCGAATTTGATTGGACAATTTAAATTACGTATGAAGTGTGATGTAGCTCCATGAGAGTCGGTGTTAATCAGTGTTACAGTGGCGCCATTTTCGAGGCTACTTTTAAAAGGTAAACGACGCTATGTTTGGCAAAAGTAAGAAAAATAACAGCAAGGTTCGAGCAAAAGCTGGGGCAGCAGATACTTTAATTACCCGTGATACGAAAATTACTGGAAATATCCAGTTTAAAGGCGTGTTGTACATCGATGGTCATGTGGTTGGAGATATTGCTGCCGACGAAAGTGAAATGTCGTTGTTAACCATTGGTAAGCACGGCGTTGTCGAAGGGCAAGTGGATGTTCCGCATGTGGTTATTCTTGGCCGTGTTAAAGGCGACGTATACGCCAGTGAGCATGTCGAGCTAGAAAGCTCTGCGCATGTTGAAGGCGATGTTTATTACAAGCTGATTGAAATGTCGATGGGTGCCGAAGTTAACGGTAAGCTGGTGCATCGTGAACAAAAGCTACTCAACCATGATAAACCACGAGACAAAGCGGCTTCGACGACGAAAGCCAAGCCTTCAGAGCGGTCAGCAACCTCTTCTGAGGCCAGCGATGCAAGTGAAGCGGTAAAAACACCATCGAGTGTTTCTTAGAATCATTGGTTTCAAGGCTTGAAAAGGGCTTGAAGGGCACCAATAAAGCTTGAGATAATGGGTGAATCGACGTACCGAGTAGATCTGGGTACGTCTCTCTTCGGAATATCCGTAATATTTTTATTAAAATGATATTGTTTTGAAAAGGTACTGTTTTAAAAAGGTACTGTTTTGAAAAGGTACTATCTTGAAACCGCACTGTCTTGAAATAAGACTATCTTAAAATTGAGTGATTCGATGTCTGAACCAACTGATTCCATAAACACAAGTAATGCTGACGTAAGTGAGGCTATTCCTGCTTTGCTAGAGGTTACCTCTGCAGCCAGCTCAAAAGTCAAAGAGTTGCTTGAAGATGAAGATAATCAGTCATTGCGACTTAGGGTGTATGTGACCGGTGGTGGCTGTTCTGGGTTTCAATATGGATTTAAATTCGATGATTACCTGTCGGATGAAGACACCCAAATAGAAAAAGACGGTATGGTACTCTTGGTCGATCCTTTATCTATTCAGTATTTGGCCGGGTCGACCGTAGACTACATTGATGGTCTTGAGGGTGCACGATTTGTTGTGAATAACCCCAATGCAACCGCAACCTGTGGATGCGGTGCTTCCTTCTCGATTTAAGGGTCCGTTACACCTTCATTATTTGAGAGTTAAACGTTTTAAGCTTGGTAAATACCGCCTAAGAGTAAAGGTCGGTCGGCACCAGTCACGCTCGTATAGTCAAGTCTTTCGCCTTTGATACGTTGTCTAGCTAGCCAAGCAAAGGTCGCAGCTTCAATAAAGTCGCTGTCGATGCCTTGGTGACTCAAGCCACCGATTTTGGTTTGTTTGGGCAAATGATGTTTAATACGCGCCATCAAATACTCATTGTGAAAGCCTCCTCCGCACACTAATAAGTTGTCACAGCTGCCAGGGAGTCGTGAAATGCCTTCAACAATGGTTATGGCCGTTAACTCACACAAACTGGCTTGAACGTCCACCGCGCTTACCGGATCTGCGCCTTTAAGCTTTTGTTGTAGCCATTTGGCATCAAAATATTCACGCCCAGTACTTTTCGGGGCTCCCATCTTAAAGTAAGGGTCGGCGAGCATGTGCTTTAACAGTTCTTCATGCACTTTACCGCTTTGAGCCCATTGACCGTTTTCATCAAACTTTTGTTCTTGGTGATGTTGTATCCAGTAATCCATTAAAGCGGATGCAGGACCTGTATCGAATCCTTGAACGGCTCCTCGGTTTTTGGGTAACCAAGTGATGTTAGCTATTCCACCGAGATTTAAGATGACTTGGTTGTCTTTATCGGAGGGCATTAGCCATTGATGAAATAAAGGAACCAGCGGCGCTCCTTGTCCTTTTGCTGCCATGTCCATGCGGCGAAAGTCGGCGACGACAGGGCGACCAGTATTCAATGCGATAATGTTAGGGTCTCCGACTTGTAATGAGAAGCGGTTGAGCCCTTGTGGGCGGTGTCGTAAAGTTTGCCCATGACTTCCAATGCCGGAGACTTGAGCGATGTCTATGTCGGCGTGCTGACAGATAGCCGTTGCAGCGGCGGCAAAAAGTTGGCCGATCTGATTGTCTAAATGCCCAAGTCGATCGATCCTCTGGGCTGCGTGATCGGCTGCCGGCTGTGACAAGTGTAGTATTTCTTCTCGGACCGTATCGGGATACTCGAAAGTATTGGCTGCTAAAGCCGTTGTTTTGTCATCTTCAAAGGCGAGAACGATAGCGTCGATTCCATCGGCAGATGTTCCAGAAATCAACCCTATATAAATATCCTGCATGCTTATGTCCCGTTTATTGACCCACCGCAGTGGTTTGAAATTTTTGATACGACTCTAAACTTGCTAAGAGCGACTGGGTTTGTTGTTTAAACCGTTCACGTTCCGATTTAGCTACAGGCAAGGCCTCGGGTAGCTTGACGGTCCGTGGATTCCGATGGACACCGCCCACTAGAAACTCGTAATGCAGATGCGGGGCTTCCGCTAATCCGGTCGCACCGACATACCCTATCACTTGTCCTTGCTTAACGCGCTTACCATTACTAACCGCGCGCCGTGACATATGAAGGTATTTAGTGACGATGTTATTGCCGTGCTGAATAAAAACGTATTTACCATTGTATTTATTGCTCGATGAAGCAATGACCTTACCGTCACCCGCTGCTAAAATAGGCGTGCCGGTTGGGGCTCGATAGTCAATACCTCGGTGTGCCTTCCAGCGCTTTAAAATGGGGTGGAAACGACGAGGTTTAAAATTAGAGCTGATGTAAAGAAAGTTAACCGGGGCGCGCAAAAATGCTTTACGCATGCTTTTACCTTCTGGGGTAAAGAAATTATCATTGCCTTGGCTATCGACGTAGCGAACGGCTTGAAAGACCTCACCTTGATTAATGAACTGCGCGGCGACGATTTCACCTTCACCAATATACTCACCATCAAGGAATTTGGTTTCGTAAATCATGGCAAAGCTGTCGTTTTTTCGCACATCTAATACAAAGTCGATGTCCCATCCAAAAATATTCGCTAGTTTAACGATCAGACTGTCACTTAATCCGGCATCTTTACCTGCAGCAAATAATGAGTCATTGATGACGCCAGAAGCAAAGGCTTGGCGAATCTCGATTGGTCGCTTTTTGATTTCAGCGACAAAGTTCTCTCCTTGCTTCTTTATTTGAAGCGTTTCATTAACGGCGATTTCGTAGTAAAGGCCGATCAATTGTTGCTGATGATCGGTTTCAAATAAGAGAGTTTTTCCTGGCCGAATGCTGCGCAAGGTTTTCTCTGCCAAGGGATCTTGGGTTACCCGGTATACATCTCGCGCACTAAACCCTTGCGATTGAAAAATAGCGGATAGAGTATCGCCAGATTTAATATCGACAGAGCGTTGTTTTGATAAGGTTTCAGGGGTGGTTTCGTCACTCGGGCTGAGTGCTTCCACATCGCCTTTCGGCTCTTGCCATTGCAGTGGTAATTCATAGCGAGCTTGTTTACTGGAGGGCTCTGAGCTAACGACGGTTTCTGATGGTTCAGGCGTATTCAGGTTGATTTCGCCTTGAATAGGTTTGACCGGCGGCACGACGTCTTCATCACCTGACGAGAGTGCTAACGCTAGCAAAAATACACCCACCGAAACCGCGGTGATTTCGCCCCATCGGAGTCTTATTCGATGAAGAATCGATATTCCAGCCCGACTGGCTCTAGAAGATTTGGCTTTATAGTCCTGCTTAATCATATATTTTTATAAATACTGTCCCAAAGGGCATACAACTTTTACTGACTTCCGGCTAAAATGTCGCACCAGAATTAATTGGGCAATGTTTGTTCGAGGCGATCATTGTTAATTATTGACAATCGTGTTTAATTTGTCATCAATGAGCTGCCAAGTAACGTCGTGAAGTCAATTAACCATTTTAGATAACAGTTTAACCTAAATTATCTCGCTATGTGGAGTCTAGACCTGAATTGTCAGGAAAGATTGCAAAATCATTCGTAAAAATTTTGATGATTGGCGAACATGACAGCGAAAGAAGGTAAGTAGGTTGGCGAGAAAGCTAGTTAGGAGAGCACAATGAGCGCAAGTATTAACGCTCTTGAAGAGATTAAGCGCGGGGCTGACGAAGTTCTCGTTGAAGAAGAACTGAATGCTTTGGTGGAATCGGGCAAAACGCTACGTATTAAAGCGGGTTTTGATCCGACGGCGCCGGATTTGCACTTGGGGCATACCGTTTTAATTAACAAAATGCGCCAGTTTCAGTTGCTCGGTCACGAAGTTGTCTTTTTGATCGGCGATTTCACCGGCATGATAGGTGATCCAACAGGAAAAAGCGCGACCCGACCGCCGCTAACACCCGAGCAAATTGCTGACAATGCTAAAACCTACAAAGAACAAATTTTCAAAATTTTGGATCCAGAAAAAACCCGAGTCGCGTTTAACTCCGAGTGGTGTGAGAAGTTGGGCGCTGCAGGAATGCTCAAGCTGGCTTCTCACCAGACGGTTGCTCGCATGCTAGAACGTGATGATTTTAAAAAGCGTTATTCAGCCAATCAGTCTATCGCGATTCATGAGTTTATGTACCCATTGGTTCAAGGTTATGACTCGGTCGCTCTCGAATGTGATATTGAGCTTGGCGGTACGGACCAAAAATTTAACCTATTGATGGGTCGTGAGTTACAAAAAGATTATGGTCAGAAACCTCAAGTCGTCATTACCATGCCGTTGCTTGAAGGGCTCGATGGCGTTCAGAAAATGTCCAAATCACTGGGTAACTATATTGGGATCACTGATGCACCGGGAGAAATGTATCAAAAGTTGGTTTCGATTCCAGATAGTCTAATGTGGCGCTACTTTGAGTTGTTATCTTTCCGGCCGCTTGGTGAGATAGAAACCTTGAAGAAAAATGTTGAGCAAGGAGCTAATCCTCGCGATGTTAAAATTGAACTCGCAAAAGAGATCGTCGAACGTTTTCATGGTGAAGAAGCGGCAGCAAATGCACATAAAGGTGCTGGGAACATAATAAAAGAAGGCGAAGTACCAGCAGACTGCCCAGAGGTTACAATCGATCTTGAAGGTGCCGCTCAACTGCCGATTGGAAGAGTGATTAACCAAGCTGACTTAGCTAATAATTCAGCGCAGGCGAAAGATATGCTGAAAAACGGTCGCGTTAAAGTCGATTGGCAGGTAGTCGAACCATCATTAATGTTGAGCGCGGGCAGTTATTTAATCCAAGCCGGTAAAAAGAAAATTGCCAAGGTAACTATTGGCTAGTCACTCAGTGGCCAAATTCTTTAGCGGTTGTTGGTGAACTCAAGAGTATGATTAAAAAGCGTTGGTTATTGACCGCGCTTTTTTTAAATGTACTGCACCGAACGTGAATCGATTGATTTTGAAAGAAGAAAACTCAAAAACAGTAACCCAGATCATTGTCTTTGACGGCCTATGTAATCTTTGTAATGGTTCCGTTAACTTTATTATCAAACGTGATCATCATAATCGATTTAAATTTGCGTCGATGCAAAGTGAGGTTGGGCAGGCCATTATCCAAAGTTATGACGCTGCTAATGTTGGAGTCGATACTTTCCTTTTAATTAAAAATGGTGAAGCTTTTTACCGAACCAACGCTGCGCTTGAAATCTGCAAAGACTTATCTGGACTGTGGTTTTTGATGGGAGTACTTAACATTATTCCACGTTTCTTGCGAGATGCTATCTACTCGTGGGTTGCCAAGCGTCGCTACGCGATTTTTGGGCGTAGGGATGTTTGTCGGGTACCGACTGTCAGTGAACAGGATAAGTTCATCACAACCACGGAAGAGTTAGAGAGGCTCTAGGTCGAGATAAACAAAAAAGCCAGTTAAAAAAAAAGCCAGATAAATAAAAAAGGCGAGTTAAACTCGCCTTGCTGTCACCTTCGAAAAATATTCCAATCGTATTTTTTCGTCAGTCACTAGGTTGGTCGTCGTGCATTTACTTGATCGTTACTATAGGAAGATCGTTACTAATCAATAAAGGCACGACTGAAAATACCGTTGCTATCACCATCTTGTTCATAACTGACCCAAGAAACGACTATGTTGTTGCCATTGAGTCGAATGACTTGTGGAAAGTCTTGATTGCGATTGGTGTAGTTATTTAACTGAATGGTCGAAGACTGTTCACTGCCATCAAGATTAAATGCGCGAGCATAGATGTCGTAATCACTGGTTAAGTAGCTACTCCATGTGACTAGCAAGCCATTATCATCAAACAATGAGTTGAAGTTAGGTTGCCACATAGAGGTCGCCTGATTCACTTGAATAAGTCCACCGGTTGATGAGCCACTTGCGCGATATTTGCGAGTAAAAACGCGCCAATAGTTACCTGCTCCGTAACCTGTATTGAGTTGTGACCAGGTTAAATAATAATCACCGTTAGCTTGGTTCATGGCGACTTCAACGCTGCCTTGAACATGAACACTGGTCGTGTCATAGACTTTTCGAGAGCTTCGCTTTACCGCACCCCCACGATAAAAGTCTTTTTTGTATACGCGCATTTTATTGCTCGCTAAACCACTCCAAGCCAATACAAAATCACCGTTATTTTGCATCGCGACGTCCGATAGCTGATAAATGATTCCTGTGGAAGGCTCGTTACTAAGTTTCAATTGAGGGCTTACCCAGTAGCCAGCAAATTGCAGTTGGCGGGCGAACAAATCAATTTTGTATTGTGTTCGGTTCTGTCCACGCCAAGTCACGGTGACATCACCGCTGTCATTAATTGCAATGCTGTCACCAAAGTAGCGTAAGTTTTGGTCACTGTTGAGTCGAATAAACTGGCCAAATCGAGGGCTTGTATCCGCATTGAAAAGTTGCACATAGGCGTTATCAGCGTCGGTGAAAACGGCTGCAAATTGGCCATACTGATTCATAGCGACATCATTGACGCCAAATGAAGAGCTGCCACCGTTAAAGGTCATTTGAGTCAGTAGGGTTCCGCTGCTGTTATACAAATTGATGTAAGCGTTGTTTAAGCCGCCAAGCGACTCATTATAGCTGACGATATAGTTGCCATTGGCATCCGCCGATGATTTGGGAAAATATTGGTTTCCTGAACTGTTCTGGTTCACTTGTTGCTCAGAACCATTTGCAACTATGTCAGCAAATGCTGGGTTAAAAAAGCTTATAGAGCACAGAAAAATCCCGCTTATAAAGGCGCGAAGTGTCATGGTGTTTTCTCCTTAAATTAAAATTAATCATGATGAACGCTAACTCTTTATCCAAATTAAATTATTAGCGGCGGCAGATTAACGTCGGCGTTAGTGTTAGGCAATATGGAAAATAAAGAAGGTGAACTAAATATAAGGAATAGAGATTTATGTATTATTGTTCGTACAAAAAATAAACAGATGGTTTGTCAGTGATCAACGAAGAAACGGCAAGAAAGCGATCGGTTAACAATGTGTTTTGGTTCACAGACGACTTTTGGTTGTTTCTAACATGTTGATATATTTAGCTTTAATTTTTATTGTCCGTTTATTGATAACGCTTGGCCGGCAATTGATAGGGTTATTTGACGAAACACACTAGACTGCATCTCGACGGTTGATGCGCAATCATTTAACGAAGGAACGCATTTAATTTTTAGGTAAGGACATCCAGCATCGACCGAATCAACTTCCACTTAGGTTGTTTTTGTCGCGATGGATCGTGACGCCCCTTCTGAGGGTTTTGTGAAAGCTTAGCCCTCAGAAACTTCCCTTCGAATGTAACTATTTCACAGACTGAACAGTTGATCATGAAGTCACTATTTCAAAGTGTTATATTTGCGCTTAAATCGCGATTGAAGAATTAATTGCTATGGAAAGTTTTTGCAGAGGGATGCTATGAAAAAGATTTTAATTTTACTTCTATTGGCTTGGGTAGCCTGTTTGCAAGCCGATGTTTACCTTGATGATACTTATTATATGCAGTGCAGCGGTTGCAGTAATGATGGTGACTTTATTAACAAGGCGCGGCTACATTTTGAAAATAACTACCCCTATTCTGAAGATATTCCAATCAGCGGAATTCATAAAAATTACGTCTTGGTAAACTCGGTCATCAATCGTGTTAAAACGGTACGTGTTAGTTGGCAGTCGCGAGTGATTAATGGACCACGGGGGAGACAGAGAGGTACCGAAACGGTAATGTCCGCTGTGGTGCGTCCGAATAGCCTATATACGGAAGAAGCCTATTCGATGTTTTTAAACAATAATCAAAAATTTGAAGACATGTATGTGTTTGATCCTTACCTGGGTTTTACGGAGTCGATTACGGGAACATGGAACAAACTTTATCTAGGAAAAACCAACGTTGATTGGTCGGGCAATGGTAGCTTTTACGAACAAGCAAGTACATTGATTGAAGCTCGACTAGGCCTTAGTTATATCAACCCGTTTCATTTTGTTAACACACCTTTAGCGGTAGAGTTGGAGTCTAACGATGATTACTTTGTTGTGATGATTGCGGATACGAACTTAGACGAGTCTCGTACGTGGCAAGTATTTTATATAAAGGATGACAATGCCTACTTGGATGAGAGTGGCAACCAGCTCAACCTTTTAAATTTAGTTAACGCCAATCACTTGTGTTTAGCGACTGGTTATGGAGAGACCTGTCGTGCTGTAGATTCGGATAATCAAGCTTATGGAGGAATATTTGCTAGGGCAGTTGCAGAGGTTATTTATTCCGACGGGTGTAAAATAAATTGTCCGCCACCGACAGGAGGTTGCCCCGCAGGCTCAACGACGTGTCAGGCTGGTAATGGCAGTCAACCTTAAGAATCGAATCTTTTGCGGCTGATCACTCGATTAATTCTATTGCTTCTAGTTAGCTACTGGCCATTGGTCAGTGGTCTAGAGCCGGTCATGCATTTTCGCCATTTACACACCCAGTTGTCGCAAGTTTCTGTGACTGATATTTCTCAAGACTCGCAGGGTTTTATTTGGCTGGGAACGAAAGATGGTTTAAACCGCTTTGATGGCCATCAGGTTCGAACTTATCTTCAGCAGCCGCAAAGTGATGGTGCTGTTGGCAATTTGATCAAAGATTTGCTGACGACAAGCAGCGGTGAACTTATCGCTATCTCTAGTGCTGGACCGCTAACTTACTCCGCTAAAACAGATAGTTTTACCTACATTGAAACGCTAGAAGACCATCAAAACCGTCAGCATGTGACATCGGTAACTGAAGATGGACGTGGAAACCTATGGTTTGCGACTAATGTTGGCAAAGTACTTCTGCTGAATCAAGAAACTAAGACGCTTTCTGAATTTCCTGTTAATGATGAGTCGGGTATCGTTCATATTAATCAGGTGATAGTAGGAAATGAACATACGATTTGGCTAGCGTCTCGAACAGGGTTATGGGTATTAGATGACTCTGAAGAGAATTTTCAGTTGGTCTCTGGTTGGGCCGCGGGAGATAAAGAAAAAGATCGTCATCCTGTTGAAAGTATTGCGTTGTATCGGTCAAATATATTGATCGCTACTTACGAAGGACTTTATTCGCACAACGTCAAACGCAACGAGAGTGAGCGAGTTTTTTCCGAAGCTTTATACCCACAAGTAAAAGACGAACGAGTGCGATCGATAACCGTAACCGAAAAAAATCAAGTTCTACTTTCGACCTTTGATGGATTAATCGAGCTAGACTTTCCGAGCCGACAAATATCGAAAACTGGATTTTTGAAGAATTCTCAGTACCATTTGCCTGATAGTACGGTGAATTTTTCCTACGTGGATGCTCAAGGTATCTTGTGGGTGGGAACCGATCGTGCGGGTGCTTCGTTTACTCAATTTAATGAACAAATGGTCGAGCATTATATCGCCGACAATAACTTACCTGAGTGCCTATCGGGTAATGCTATCTATTCATTAACAAGAGATGCGAATGATAACTTATGGGTTGCGGTTTGGGGCAAGGGACTTCACAAAATCAACTTAAAGACTCAACACTGTGAAGTCTTTGATCGGCATACTCTGCCATTGGTCAATCAAGCTTTGAAATCTATTGTCAGTATGCAACAAGGAAGTGACCATGAATGGTGGTTTGGCACGGCTGGTTTAGGCTTGCTTCATTTTGACGGAGTTAAGTTTAATCTATTTGCTAATGCGAATTTACCAGAGGATGGCTTGCTCAACCTGGATGTATTCTCGATTGAAAAAGAAGGGGAAAGCTTATGGTTAGGAACGCAGGGTGGTTTGGCAAAGTTTGATATGCGTTCACATAAATTTACGCATTTCAGTAAGTTGATGATAGCCGGAAGTGAACGTATACCTCAGATTTTCAATTTACTAAAACAACCGAACAGTCCGTATCTCTGGATAGGTACTCAGCATGGACTAACTCGGCTTAATACACACACAGGTAAAGTCGATTTAGAAAAAATACCAAAGGCACTTTTGGAAATTACTTCGCCGATTTATCGATTTTATTACACTGACTCGAGTCACTTATTGATTGGTACTGGCGGAGATGGTTTGTATGATTACAATCAAGATAATGTACAACATTATACGCAACAACAAGGCCTGCCAAATAACACCGTATATGCCATCGAACAGGATTATTTGCAGAACATTTGGGCGAGCACTAATCAAGGTGTCTTTAATTTAAGCTTAAACTCTCAATTGATCACTAACTATTCCGTAGAGCAAGGGCTTCAAGCCAATGAGTTTTCGACAACCAGTACGGTTAATTTGCTCAAGAATAAAATCTACTTTGCAGGATTGAATGGATTTAATGTAATAACGAGTAAGCCAGAAGAGCGAGCGCTATTATCTTACTCTCCAGTCATAACGGAATTTTTTATTGATAACAGCATTGTCAACACCCAAGAGGTTTCTCGATATACTCAAGGCCTGTCGATTGGGTTGTCAAACAACATTGAACTAAGTTATTTAGATAAATTCGTTGGTTTTGAATTCTCTGCTTTAAATTATCTATCTGGAAATAACACTCGCTATCGATATAAATTAAGTGGCTATCATGAGCAGTGGCTAGAAACACCCAGGGGCTCTCGAACCGCGAGTTTTTCCAATTTGCCTTCGGGCAGTTTTCAGTTAATTATCAATGCAACAGACGCTTCAGGACAGTGGAGTAATAAAGTGACTTCGATTACTTTAAATGTTGCGCCTCCTTGGTGGCTGAGTTTCTGGGCAAAGATCGCTTACATTCTACTAATTGTTGTTACGCCTCTCGTTATATTCCGCTATCGTTCAAGATCGTTACTTAAGCGAGCGGCAGATCTTGAAGTGGCCGTGAGGCTTCGCACAAAAGAGCTCGCGGTACAAAAGTCGATTGTCGAGAAGCTATTGCAACAAAAGAACAATGAGTTTATTAATATTTCGCATGAGTTTCGAACACCGTTAACTTTGATTCTTGGCCCGGTTAAAAGGCTTTTAACGCACGTTAGTGAAGAGCAAAAAACGTCTTTAAAGCTAATTCAAACCAATGCAGAACGCTTATTGAAATTAGTCGACGAGCTTCTTGAAATTGAAAAGCTAAAGGTCAATAAAGCTTTGCCTAAACAGTTTTATTTACTCGATGGCATCGTAGAAGATATTGTTTATGCTTATGAGTATGCGGCGCAATCTGCAGGATTAGTGTTCCGCTCACATGTTGAAACTGGAATATGTGTCAATGTTTTGCACGATTCGATAGAAAAAATCATATCAAATCTATTGTCTAATGCGATCAAGTACAATCGAGAAGGCGGTAGTATCGATCTAAGTATTACGGCGTCTGGAGACGTGTTAAACATTCAAGTATCAGACACTGGTATTGGAATGCCGAAAGAAATTTTGAATCGTGTCTTCGAAAAGTTTAAGCGAGCTGAAAATGGAAGTTTAATTGCTCAAGGGAGTGGTGTAGGGCTATCGGTCGTACAAGAAATTGTTAACGCTCATGGCGGGACTGTTAAGCTACAGAGTAAACTGGGTGAAGGGACAAAATTCAGTCTATCGATACCATGTGTGATCGAGAATAAGCAAAAGCAGACTTGGTCAAACTTATCGGAAGCGTCAAATTTACAAAGATCGCCTGATGAACAGCATCATTCTAAAAGTGAGGTATTCTCTTTAGGGGAAGACCTTAACCCTGAGCGACAAGTTGTCGGCGAAAGCTTTCAGTTTGATACGTCAACACTTGATGATGACTCTCCCGTTGTGTTGGTTATTGAAGACGATCCTGGCATGCGATACTACATTGCTCAAGTTATTGGCGAGCAATTTCAATGTGTAACGGCCACGAATGGCGAAGAAGGGATAAAGATCGCTAAGAATTTGGTGCCTGATATTATTGTGAGTGATGTCATGATGCCCGGTTTGAGTGGTCATCAAGTTTGTAAAACGTTAAAGTCAGAAGAAACCACCAGTCATATACCGGTGTTGATGTTAACCGCTCGAGTGGACAAAGATAGTCGAATTCAGAGCTGGGAATTACTTGCAGATGAGTATTTAACTAAGCCGTTTGATGATGACGAAATTATCGTACGAATCAAAAGTCTCTTAAATTTAAGAGCCAAACTTCAAAGTTATTATACGAAAGCCGCTTTTAGTCCCGCTCTTCAAGTCAGTGATTCAACTATAGAGTCATCCACCGATTCATCCATTGATGAAGCGTCAGCCGTCTCTGAGAGAGACTCTCAGTTTATTGAAAAAATCAAATCGCTCTTGGCAGAATCATTCAGTGACGATAAGCTAAATGTTGATTGGTTAGCGCAACAGTTATTTATGAGTGACCGACAGCTTCGCCGTAAATTGAAAGCTCTTATGGGGATTACCCCAAACGAGCTGATTAAACAATTTAGAATTGAAAAGGCCATGGTCATGTTGAGAAATGGCGAAAAACCTTCCGTTGTTTCTTTTGAAGTTGGTTTTTCATCACACTCATACTTTAGTCAAGAGTTTAAAAAATACACAGGGAAGTCGCCCGGTGATTATGTTTAGACATTAATGTGGATGAGTTAAAACCCTATTGTGCATCAATAATTTTGAACGTGGCAGGCGCATTAAATTTTGACATAGGTGCTTGAAGTTTTAATTTAGGTGCTTCTGTACATCGGAGATGACATTATTGGAGTATATACTTTCCACATAGAAAGCGAGCCAAATGTTATCTTTTTGTTTTTATTGAAGAAAAATTCAATGGCTTTGCTTACTATGCAGTCAACGGGCGCAAAGTACGTTGCATTTACAATCAGTACATTCGGTGGTTATGCCATTTAACAAGCGCATGTTGTGGTTAAATTTCCGTTGCGCTTACTTCTTTTTGTATTTTTGTCGGCGGGATTTGATAACGCTCTCTAAACGCTCTACTAAAAGTTGAAAGGCTTTGAAAGCCAACCGCATAGGCTACCTCACTTACTGTGCCATTGTTTTCTTGCAACATTTCATACGCAGTTTCTAGTCGTCTCTTTCTCAATAAGCTTTTTGGAGAACATCCGTATACTCGTTTCGTGTATCGAAACAAGGTGCTTCGAGTCATGTTTAGCTCAGTAAACATCTGTTCAACATCGAATTCCCATTGTCCCAAATTTTGAGAAATTAAACGTTCTAATTTCTTACATCGTTCAGATTCCTGAGATGAAACGTGTTTAACCAGTGACTGATCTTTCGCTTGTAATTTAGAGCTTGAGCGAAACTGTTGCAATAAAGCTTCTGATAGTCGTTGTTTCTGATTTAGAATACTGAATACTTTCGCTTTGAGCTGGTCGCTATCAAATGGCTTGGTTAGGTAATCGTCAGCGCCTTGCTCCAAGCCGGCAATTATATTTTCTTTGTCTCCCAATGCCGTGAGCAAGATGAGCGAAAGATGGGCAAGCTGTTTGTTTGAACGGAGGTTTTTAAGCATTTCAAAGCCATTCATCTCTGGCATCATAATATCTGAGATGATTAGGTCGGGCTGCATTTTTTCAGCAAGCTCTAAGCCTATAGCGCCATTTTCTGCTTCGATAATGTGATAAGTATCTTGAAGTATTGTTTTGATATAGGCTCTTATTTTATGGTGGTCATCAATGACTAAAATAACCTTTTGTTGTTGGTCATTATTTGAATTATGGCTTTTCTCGAGTAGATTTCTCTCGAACAAATCTTGTTTTGGTAGGTCTTGTTCTAGTAAGTCTCGTTCTGGCAAGTCTCGTTCTGGCAAGTCTCGTTCTGATAAGTTTTGTAGAGGCGGTTTTTGTCGATGTGTATCCTTCGCCAGATTATTGAAATTTGAAGAGCTAGCTTGTGAAGCATCCTGCGTGACCAATGATTCTATTGCAACAGATTTTTGCGCTGGAACCGAAGTGATTTTTGATAAATGTTGTTGATTGATTGGTCGAGCAATGGTTAATGGGAATGCCAAATTAACTCGAGTACCATGCTCTTCTCGGCTCGATATATTGACAAGGCATTGATGTGCGTCCATAAGCTCTTTAACGAGCGATAGCCCAACGCCAGTGCCAGGTGTACTTTGGCTTTCGGAAGACTTTCCTTGATAAAATCGTTCAAATATATGGGGCAGCTCGGCTTCTGAAATTCCAGCGCCTTGGTCTTCAATCGAGAGCGTTAAAAAGTTATCTGAAAGATAACTTGAAATTCGTAAGCATGAATTCGTATAAGCAAACTTTACAGCATTCGATAAGACATTCGCTATGATTTTCTCTAAGTGCCCTCGGTCAAAAAAAACTTCATAGTCTTTAGAGAGTTGCAGTTGATCGACCTGAATGCAGTTATCTTTGAGTCTTAATTGAAATCGATGCAAGCACTGATTGATTTCAGAATGTAGGTTTAACCATGTTGCATTTTGTGGCAGCTGGGCATGATCAAGTTGCTCAATGTTAACCACATCACCTAGCAAAGTCATCATATGTAAATTGTTTTCTAATGCGCACTCGATGGCTTCTCTTTCAAATGCGGGTAGATTTTCGTTGGCCGATTGAATTTGTTTGAGTGGACCAATCGATAGGGTCAATGCGGTTCTAAACTCATGAGAAATATTATTGAAAAATCGTTGTTTCGCTTGGCTCAGTTCACTAATCTTTTTTCGCATGGCCGCTTCATTTTGTAGCAATCGATTAAGTTTCTTACGTTTATGCCATTGCATAAGTAAGATCGCAAAGGTGGCAATAAGTATTACGGTGAGTAGCCATCGGCCAAGTCTTTCCGTTTCTAAACGTTCGGCTGCAAGTACTGACTTCTGATGCAAATGTTCAATTTCTTGCGCTTTTTCTTTGGTTGCAAATTCTTCTTGAAGTTTTAAAACTTCTTGACTGTTGGTCTTCTTCACGAGGTCGAGAGAGGCTTTATGATATTGCTGGTAATACTCTAACGCCTTTTCTGGTTGTCCATTCAGTTGATAGGCGATGGCGTAGTCTTCATAGATCCAAAGCAACGATTGTTGATTATCTGTTTTTGTAAAGAACTTTTCAGCATTCTTTAAAGCGTCGATGCCTTGTTGGTGTTGGTTTAGATAGCGATAGGCAATTGCCATATTGTTGTATGAAACAGCTTTCTCATACTCGAGATTTCTTTTTTCAGCTAACTCGATGGTTTTTAGAGCGAGATCAACCGTACCTTGAAAATCGTCTTCATTGAGTCTTAGGTTTTGCTGCACAACTAAAGCCCAAGCTTCCGCACGATAAGCTCCAACACGCCGAGCAAGGGTTAAGACTTGCTGCTGTAATACAGCACCTTGTTGACGATAGTGCTCTAGTTTTTGTTGTTCCTTAGCTTGAATGGCCGGGTCTGCATTTTGAACCTTATGCCACTGTTTATTCGCCAGCATGTAGTAAATATTCATTTTATTTGCCAATGCAGCCGCTTCGGTCATGGCATCATCATTATCATTTGCAATCGTGATCATTTGATTGCTGTACTCCAGCGCATGATCGTAATTACCCATGTGATAGTAGAGTTGTACCAGTTGGTGGTAAATACCAAGTTCGACACTCACGTCGCCTAACGATTGTGCCAGTTCAAGGGCGTGCATTAGTCTTTTGAGTGCTATGTCATAATCGTTTTTACGTACACTCACACTTCCGGCAATATACAAGTACCAAAGCTTTAGCTGTGATGCTTCTGGGTGATTATAGCGAGCACTATGAGATGCTAATAGTTGCTCAACCCCTTCAAGCTTTTGTAAGTGAAGCTTTTTCTGAATGGCCAATAGTGCGATCCAGGGTGCGAGATCTTTGTGCCGTTGATATTCAGCAATGAGTTGGTCGATGGTGGACTCTGCTGCCAAATATTGGCCAGTTTTGAATTGTAATTGGGCAATGAGAAATTGAGCATTGAAGCGATCGTGTAGCGTCTCTTCTTTTGACTTTGCAAGGGTTGATTCGAGTAAAAATAACGCCTGATGAGGATCTTGATATTGCAGTTTTTGAGCAATGGCAATGGTCTCATTAAATGAAGTATAGGCGAATAACTTCGCAGATAGTGAGAAACTCATCCATATTAGAAGGTTTGATATTTTCAGAGCTATTTTCTTCGCTGCCATGAATGACTCATTGGTATTAAATGATTCCTTTCAGTTGGCTATACAACTGGGGATGCATTATTGTTTTAAAATTTCGTTTTTGAAATCTTTCGTTGTTGTAGGCGCTAATATCACGTAAAGCGACACACGGTGTTTGCTAAAAAGTGGCAATTATTTAGCAAAAGATCGCATATCACTATTTATTGCGGATTCGCTATACAAGCTCAAGGATTTTTTAGTGGTAAAAATAGCATTGCGTTTCTATTTAATGCAGTTAGAGATATTTTAAGTAAGAGGATTTTTCGCTAATTAATTGCGACTTTTAAGCAAACCATTTGCTCGATAAACGGTTAAGTTTTCCCCAAGCTCGTTAATTTCAAATACAGCTCAGGTAAATCAATCAAGCCAATCACCCTTGTGGTTACTTGAACATGACAACTGAGGTGTAAATAACAATAAGCAACATGGGGACCAACATAATGAAAAATACAGCACGTTACCTATTTGTGCTCGGCATACTCTTTACAGGGTTTGTCCAGAATCATTTATATGCAGCAGAGAAAATTAATCAATCGATTAACCTGGCCGGAAACCGGCAAGCAACTTGGTATATTCCAGATGGCCAAGCAGACACCTGGGTAATCCTTCAGCATGGGTTTCAACGTAATAAGAGCAACATGGATCACTTCGCGACAACGTTAATGAACAATGGCTTTTTAGTCTTGACGTTGAATACAAGTGTGACGGGTGGGAATCCTTCTTTAGCAAGTGACATGGCCGATGCGGTGATCGATTCGATGCCTTTGCCGCCCAATAATTACCCATTACCTAGTCAATTAATCTTGTCGGGCCATTCTGCTGGTGCATTGTTTGTGACGCATTTAGGCGCGCGTTTGATGGAGCGAGGTGATCAGCAGTTAGTTGGCGCAATTCTACTCGATCCTGTTGATGCCAATGATGGAATGGGCGATGCAATGCAAGCGATGGTGAATGCGGGTCGTCCGGTTTATTCGATTTTGGCCAACGCCAGCTCTTGCAATTCAAGCAATAATGCGGTGGGTCCGTTAAATGATTTGACCAGCGCATTTGTCGGAATCAAGTTGACCAATAATTCTAAGCACACCGACGCCGAGGGTGACTCAACCGGTGGCATTATTACCTGGCTATGTGGCTCTCCAAAAGATTACAACGTCGTGTATCTACAAGATTTTGCGCTCAACTGGGCGCTGGACATGAGCGCGGGAACGATTAACCCAGATTATTACCCAGGCGGGAGTAAAATCGCCGCATTAATCGCTGCAGAAGATGGCGAATTGATCAAACAAGGCGCGGTTACTTATCCTCCGCAAGCTGACTTTGCGTTCAGTGCCAATGAGTTGTCTGTGCAATTTAGCGACCAAAGCCAAGACGCTGATGGCTCAATTGATAGTTACGCTTGGGATTTTGGTGATGGCAGCAGTTCTGCTTTAGCTAGCCCGAGCCATACCTACTCAAGTGCGGGTACTTATAACGTATCTTTGACCGTCACCGATAACGATGGCTTAACGGGCAGCATCAACAAAAGCGTCACTGTCGTTAACGGTGGTATCGCGCCCAATGCCGCGTTTAGCTTTTCAGTTGACCAATTTATCGCGGCTTTTACCGATACGAGTAGCGATAGCGATGGTTCTATCGTGCAATGGAGTTGGGACTTTGGCGATGGCAATGGATCTAATGCGACCAATCCGATGCACACTTACGGCTCACCTGGAACCTACAACGTAACTTTAACGGTAACCGACGATGATGGTTTAACCGATAGCGTCACGCAAGCGGTTACCATGACTTCTGGAGGCGGGTTAGCCAATCCAACTGAGCTAACCGACTTAGCCGCAGCGCAAAATCAAGCCTTGAATTATTTTATGGACGTTCCGGCTGGTGCGGCGGATCTAAACTTCACGATTAGTGGTGGCAGTGGTGATGCAGACATTTACATTCGCTTTGGCACGGCACCAACGACCAGTCAGTATGATTACCGTCCGTATAAAAATGGTAATGACGAAGTCGTTGATATTGCGACCCCACAAGCTGGTACTTGGTACATCATGATCCGTGGCTACCGTGCTTACAGTGGCCTGAAATTTAATGCCTCCTACAAAACACCGGGCGATAACATGGCACCACGCGCCGCCTTTAGTTCGAGTGCAAGCGGTTTGTCAGTGAGTTTTACTGATGAATCGAGCGATAGTGATGGCAGTATTGTGTCACGGCTATGGAGCTTCGGTGATGGCAGCCAGTCAACGGACGCGAATCCGTCTCATCGCTACTCGCAAGCTGGGACCTACACCGTAACCCTCGCCGTATCAGATGACGACAATGCCTCGGATAGTGTTAGCCAGTCCGTTGTCGTGACTGACGCTTCCGACGATGAATTGCAAAATGGCCAGGCGCGTACCGATTTAGCCGCCGATACCGGACAAGAGCTGCACTTTGTATTGAATGTTCCGGCCAATGCTCTCAATGCGCAATTTGTAATCACCGGTGGAAGTGGTGATGCCGATGTTTATGTTCGTTATGGTGCCAAGCCAACTCAATCAGAGTACGACTATCGACCATACCGTTATGGAAATGAAGAGACGGTTACCGTGGCTGGGCCACAAGCGGGTCAATGGTTCGTCATGGTGCGAGCTTACAATGCCTTTAGTGGCGTTTCCCTGACAGGTTCTTATGATGACAATGAGTAACCCCCTTACTTAAGTTCAATAAGTACCTTAAGAGGCCGGGTGAAAACCCGGCTTTTTTATTTTTTTTAGTCCCCAGAAGGGCTTATCGAATGCCGAATGTATAATTTACAGAGATTTATAACCTTTTGAATAAAAAAGAAAAAACCAATAAATGTCGGAAATTAATAAGGAAATGGCGCATATTGATAACGCGCAGTAGGTGGATAATTCAATTTGCGATGGTAGAGTGCATTCCGAGTTCAGCAGCCATGATTTTTACGCTAAGGATAGCGGCGAATTGTGAATTGATGTCTAAGGATGGGGCTGCTGTTTTTCACCTAAAATCATTCCATTTTTCTGCTCCAATCAGGCGTTCGGCCTGAGAATTTTCCTATTAGTGAAGGCGTATGATTTTTACGCAACTCACTGCGACAAAAGCGAGTTAGTTTGTTGTTTTGTGATCGCGTAAATATTTACGCTGGATAACTGTGTTAATGTACCGCTGCCTGAGATATTTTGTGCAGCGGAAAGCTATATTAAGGATTAATTTATGAAAATTTTATTTCGTTCTCTGGTGCTAATGGTTGCTGTGTTTGGTGCATGCAGTGGATCAGCGTTCGTGACTAAAGATAATGTTCGCTATGCATCATGCTATGACTGCGTTTCTGATGCAGATTACATCGAGTTAGCACAGCAGCACCACTACTATTTTGGCAGCCCAAACTTGATGATTGTTGTTGATGCTAATCCTTCAAGTATCATTGGTGATGTTACGGCTGGCTCAATTCGCCAAATTCGCAAAACCGTGCAACGTCGAATGGATTTCTCTAATCCGAATGAGCCTATGTTCATTGAAGAGGTCTCCTTCTCCCTTGAGTCAGTCGATCTTGCTTTCCAAACGGCCTATTCCAATTACATCTCTCAGCTAAGCAGTATGAGCACAAATGACTACACCATGTTTACTAGGAATGTCATTGAAGTCACTTTAGATACCTCGACCACTAATATTACATGGTTGAATAGCAGTAACTTTGCGAGTACTTATCAAGGTGCGATTAATCAAGCCGTTGGTAACGCAAGCTTTGATCCGTTTTTCTTCGTCGACAAGTCGTTGATCGTTCGAGTGAATACTAACGATGGTTATGCCGTGACCCTCATTCAGAAACCAGACAATAGCTATCAGTGGGATGTCCTTTACACAACGCAATTAGGCAGTGATAATTTGGTGACCGTGACAGGAAGTTCAATATCTCCGACAGTAGCCTATGATGACTTTTTTGTTTGTGCGAAAAGTGTTCAATACGTATTTTGTCGTCAAACTGACTCAAGCGGAAATATATTAGCCGGTTTTTATCGGACTAGTTCAGCAAAAGAAGATGAATGGATAAGAGATCCGCGAATTCCACCTCAATGTACTGTTGGAAATTGTCGTTCGAATCCGCCACAGGGAATCGACCCAGAGCTGTAGATTAAACATCTTTTCTGAGCCTAATTTACGTTAGGCTCAGTCGATGTTCAGTAAATAAGGGATTGCGTTTTTGTTACATAGAATTAAGTATTTGGCGTTTTCTCTAGTATTGTTCTGTTGCAATGGCTATGGAGAAATTTCAAAAAGAATTAATCAATCATTTACTCACGGTCCCGAATTTACGACTTCTGCCGTGTCCGACGATGTTGGTGCGCTTTGGTTAGGTGCGAATTCTGGTCTTTACTATTACGACGGTGTTCAACTAAAACCGCTGAATAGCTTAAATAATAATCTTACCGATTTACGAATCACTGACCTGACAATTAATCAACATCAATTGTTAGTTTCAACGCAAGCGGGCATCAATTTAGTTAACTTACCCGATCAAACATCTCAAGCCTATACCGACAAAGTGAATAGTAATGCGCTCGGCAATTACTTTATCGGAAGTCATTTTAATCGCGATCTCTGGTGGGTGACTAATCGTCTAGGTGAAACGCGTGTATTTACACAACAACTGTCTTTGACCAAAACCATCGCGCCTCCTAAAGGCTTTACCGGATATGCTTATCGAGTCCTTTCTTGCCACAGTGATCAATTATTTATTGCAACATCAGAAGGGCTACTCAAGATTAATAAGACAAGTCAAAGCCATGTTGCTGAAAGAGTTGAGCAGTTTGGGAAAGAGGTTATTGTTGATATTCAATGCGAGCAAGAATCGCTCTGGGTGGCTACCAATGAAAAAATTTATTTGCTAGGAGTAGATAAGGCAAAGTTAAGCATATCCGATATTGGCGATGCAGATGACCGATTTGTCACCTTCGCCATTGATCAGTCGAATTTATACGCTGGCACCTTTCAAGGCAAAATCATTGAGGCTCAGAATCTAAACCCTAGCGAAAAACTTAAACTAAAAACTTGGAATGACCCTCCACCAAAAATTGAACGAATCGAAATTGCGGACGAATTTACCCTGCGAATTCACACTCAAGGTGACGGAATGTTGTTGGTTCAACGACAGCAAGCCATTTTCAAACACCTGAGTTACGAGAGCGACAGTCTATCTTGCGTAAAGACTCGAGGGATTTATGCTACCAAGCAAAAAGATAAACAGGTTTTCATTAGTGCGTTCAATGACGGTGTATTCAAAATTGATGTTGCATCAGGTGTTTGTTCATTGTTAACAACAGAACGCTATCGTAAATCGTTTCAAAATGTATATTCATTGGCATTAGGTGATGGCGACAATGTTTTTGTCGGCTCCGCTGGTGTGGGGCTTTATCAATGGAATGGTAAAAAGCTTACACTCGTTAATAGTAATAAGTTAGAGGATTATGCCTTCAACAATATTAATAATATTTATCTCGAGGGAGAAAAGCTCTACCTAGCCTCAATGTTAGGTCTGATTGAGTTTTATCCTAAAAGTAGAGCGTTTAACGTATTTAGAGACTCAAGTACTAACTCTGCATTAATCAATCGAATACAAACGATAACTCCGTTAGATGATTTTTTTATTCTAGGCACCGATTTCGGGCTAGTAAAATTTGATCGCAGAAATGGTTCATTCCAGTCATTCAGTGAGCTCGGTGATGTAGGAACCGTTTATGCCTTTGCTGAATTAGAAAATCGAAACTACCTATTCAGTATTATTGGTAAAGGGACCTATATTGCAACTATCAATAAACGATATGAACTAGAAAATATCAAGAAGATCTCGTCAATATCGTCTTACAGTTTTGTAAAAGATAATCAAGGTCGCATTTGGGCTGGCACAGAAAAAGGCATTTATCTTTGGGCAGATCACTCTTTTTTTAAAATTGGTGAAGACTTTGGTTTAGAGGATGTTAGCTATGAAGTGGGAGCGAGCATTTCTCAGTCTGGTGAGCTCATCGTTTTTTCGGGAGCAGACGGACTATATTGGTTTTATCCTGAAAACCTCGATATATCCAAAGAAATTAATAATCCAACGGTCTCGGGGTTGAGCTTTCATGAAGAGCTCAATCGCTATGATTATATTGGATCTTATCAGGGTGTTCAGTTAGATGAGCTTAAATCAATACAGCTAAATCACTCTCATTCCTTATTAAAAATAAACCTTTCAAGTTATGAGTATGTATTTTCAAACACATTTAAAATGCGTTACCGAATACCAGGCGTCATTGATGAATGGGTTGAAGTTGAAACTGGAGAACCTATTGTATTGAATCGATTGCCTATTGGCCATTACCAACTTCAAATGAATGCATCATCACTTAGCGGAAGATGGTTAAATGACTTTAATCAAGTTTCAATTGAAGTACTGCCTCCATGGTATTTAAGTAATATCGCAAAAATTAGTTACTTACTTTCAGCAATCATCATAGTCTTGGTATTTTATTATTTTAAAACGAGAAGACTACAAATGCGCGCGAATCAGCTGGCAAAAGCGGTAGATTTACGAACTAGAGAGCTAGCCGAAGAAAAGCAGAATGTAGAGCATTTATTGCAAACAAAAAATCGAGAGTTCGCCAATGTATCTCACGAGTTTAGAACGCCACTCACGTTAGTTTTGGGTCCAGTTACCAGACTGCTGGAACAAGAGCCTGACAACGAGAAAAAAAATAAATTAACCTTAGTTAAGAAAAATACATTTCGTTTGATGCGCATGGTTGATCAGCTCATTTATTTAGAAAAGCTGCGTGTAAATAAAGCGATGAAGCGAAAGCCAGTTCCGGTTAGCCAGTTGTATAAATTTATTACCGACTCCTTTGAAGATCTTTGTCTATTAAGAAATATAAAATTTCGAGTCGAGTTTGAAAATGACATTTGGTGCTTATCGACAAAAGAGTCAGTCGAAAAAGTAATTCTTAATCTACTGTCAAATGCTCTGAAATACACTCCTGAATACGGTGAGATAAGAACGGTACTTTGCCGAAAAGGAGAATCTTTTGAATTTTTAGTTGAAGATACAGGTCTTGGGATCCCAAGCGAACAACAGTCGCTAATCTTTGAACGCTTTGAGCGTGTCAATGATGAAAATAGCGAGTCAATTACCGGTGCGGGTATCGGCCTGTCCTTGGTCAAAGAGTTACTCGATCAACATAACGCCACAATTGAACTATCCAGCCAATTAGGCGAAGGTAGCACTTTTACAGTGACCTGGCCGAGAATCGAAGCGCCTATTGAAGGAGCGATAAGCGAAATATTGAGTTCGGAAGCGGTGGAGTTAGAGCTAGAGTCCCTTAAAGGTCAAAGCTCTCAAGTTGCCGCTAACCTCAACGACTTTTCGGTCGATGAAAATGATGATAATCGCGCATTGATTCTGGTGATTGAAGACAATGCTGATATGCGAGAGTACATAAAAGAAACCGTCAACACTAATTATCGCTGTATCACAGCAAAAAATGGGGCAGAAGGAATCGAACTCGCTTGCGAGCACATACCGGACCTAATTATCAGTGATGTTATGATGCCTAAGCAGGATGGTTTCGCCGTCAGTGAAAGTTTAAAAAACAATGAAAAAACCAGTCATATTCCGATCATACTCTTGACCGCGAGAGGAGATAAAGAAAGTCGTGTGACAGGTTGGCAAAAGAATGTCGATGAATACCTGACTAAGCCTTTCGATGAAGATGAGTTGTTACTCCGGATAGATAACCTGCTGTCGATACGAGAAATACTAAGGCACCGATTTGCCCAACAAACCGTTCAAGTGGGGCTGTCTAGCGAAGGTGTTGAATCGCTTGAGCAAAATGTTGATGTTCAAGGCACGGATGACAATGTATTTGAGATCAGTTCAATTGACCAACGGTTTTTGAGTAAGTTGGATGAAACGATTGACGAGCATTACAGCGATAACAAGTTTAATGCGGCGAAACTCGCTTTAACGCTAGGTTATTCCGAAAGACAATTACAACGGAAGCTGAAAAGTTTAATCGATTATTCTCCGAATGAGTACCTTAGACATTTTCGTTTGAATAAAGCACATTCAAGATTGGAGCAAGGCGATCTTATTAAAGTTGTTGCCTTTGAGTGTGGTTTTTCAACAGTGCCACATTTTTCTAGCTGTTTTAAAGCAAAGTTTGGAAAGACGCCTAAGCAAGTGCAGGGCAACTAAAAATCATTGGTTTGTAGTACATTAGTGAGCCGAGGGATTGTTAATGCGAGAAATATCAATAATGCGATCCGCTGACTCAATGGTTTCTTTGCGATGAGCGATAGAAACTCGAGTAATCGCGAGAGATTTTATTGCTTCGTTCACTAGTCGCTCAGTTTTAGCATCGAGATGCGACGTCGCCTCATCAAGCAATAATATTTTCGGCTGTTGATACAGCGCTCGCGCAATTAAAATGCGCTGTTTCTGGCCGCCTGACAATGCGGCACCCATGTCACCTACGAGTGTGTTATAACCCATTGGCATCTGCATGATGTCATCATGAATTGCAGCCATTTGTGCGCATTGATGAACTCGCTCAAAGTCAATCTTGTCTGAGAAAAACGCAATGTTCTCCGCTAACGATCCAGAAAGCAGTTCATCGTCTTGTTGAACAGCCGCTATTTGACGACGATAATTAGTGATTCCAATGGTCTTCACATTCATGCCATCTAAAAGTACTTCACCACTAACAGGTTCCAATAAACCCATCAATATTTTCATCAGCGTCGACTTACCTGCTCCCGAAGGCCCAACGATCGCAACAGACTCACCGGGGGTAATATCGAAATTAAGACGAGCGAATACAAAAGGTTCATTTTTACTAAATTGAAAGGAAAGATCGTTAACTGTAATTCGACCCAGTATGAATTGATCGCGGGATAAATCCTTGGTACCGATATTTTCGGGCTTTGAAAGAATAATGTCGCTTAATCTTTCTAGGTGCAGTCTAAGCATCTTAAATTCAATAAATTTCTCAATTAAGGTGACAGACTTATCCGTAAATTGTTGTTTGTAAATAAAGAATGCAAAGAACATCCCAATCGATAATTGGTTATTAATGACTAACAGTGTTCCCACTACGACAATAATAATACTTTCTAAAGATAGCAGAGCGTCGACCACCGCTTTAAAGCCAACATCGACTTTTAATAATCTTACTTGTGAGTTAGTCGCTGACACAAAATAGCTTTGCCATAATGATTGTCTTTGCGCCTCTTTACTGAAAGCCTTAATGGTCTTAGCCGCTCTAATGGTCTCCATAAAGTTACTATTTTCTTTTGCTTTTGCGCTAAGCTCCTCTTCTTGAGCGATTTTAAGCGGGGTGTAAAAGATTGAACGAACGATGGCATAAATAGTAATTACAGAAAGAACAATGGTGGCCAAAGTTGTGCTGTACATAAACATGAGAATTAAAGAAATGATAACCATGGTGCCATCGACAAGGGCTTCGACAAAACCTTTAGAAATAAAGTCTCTGATGGGATAAATAGATGAAAATCGAGAGACAATATCACCCACGTGTCGACTTTCAAACCATTTAAGCGGCAATGACATTAAATGGCTAAGAATATTATTACCAACCTGAACGGACAGATGACTTGATAAATAGATAATGATATGTGATCTGAGTAAATCGGTTCCGACTTTAATAGCTGCAAAGAGGGAAAAGCCGAGCGCCAGCGCGTAAAGCAATTTAATATCTTCTGAAATTACAATGCTGTCGACCGAGAACTGCATAAATAATGGTAGAATCATTGAACAGAGTTGTATGATCACTGAAAGCAGTAGTATTTGTGCTATAGACCGTTTGAGCCCATTGGCCTTAGACCAAAGCTGCCAAACTTTGAGTTCAGTCGTATCTTTTATTTGCTCGAAGTTTTGCAGTGGAGTTAACTCCAGAGCTATTCCGGTAAAACTTTTAGACAAGGTTTCAAATGTAATCTGACGCTTACCGACGGCAGGGTCGTAAATTGTAAATTGATTATCTTTGCACTCAGATAAAACCACAAAATGGTTGAAGTTCCAATGCAATATAGCGGGCAGCGTGAGTTGATCAAATAACTCAGGTTCAAGTCGCAACGCTCGAGTGGCAAAGTTGAGGGTTTGAGCATTACTGATCAGGCTTTCTAATGTAGCGCCTCGCGAAGTGACTTGAAACTTTAATCGCATGCTATTGAGATCAACCTGGTGCCCATAATATCCTGCAACCATAGCTAAGCAAGCGAGGGAGCACTCTGACATTTCAGACTGCAAAATAAGTGATACTTGCTTCTTTCTCTTAAAGGCGAGGGATGGCAAATGAGCGTTCATGATTGGTCCAAAGATTCGAATATTGGAAACAACAAAGCTTCTATTAATGGTTGTTTAGATAAAACAATGTCGGCGTTAAAAACCAACCCTGAGGTTAAATGGTATGTTTCATTGTTGTAACTTAACGACTGATCATTGATAGCCACTTTAACGCGGTAAAACGGCTCTGAAATATAAACCGGGCTGCTGTTGTCTTGGTGATGAGTTATAGTCTTAGGCAGTTCTTTGATACGGCCTTTATAAATGCCATAACGCCTAAAGGGAAATGCTGAGTATTTAATCATTATTTCTTGATTCAATTTAAGGTCACCATAAAGCCGGCTAGGCACAAGAATAGACGCTTCATATTTTGGCTCTAACGGATAAACTGTAAACAGTAGGTCACCTCGTTTAACTTCTTGGTGCAGTTTTATGTTCATTGAAGTAGCACGACCATCGATGGGACTGATTAAACTCGATGTCGACTCTCGTTGTATCGAAGCTTGCTGAATATTAATATCAGCGAGCTTTTCTTTTAGTTGATTGATTTCAGAGGCCATCGTTATTTTCAAAAGATTTAACTCACCTTTCATGGTTTGCATTTGTTTTTTCTTTGTTCGGAGCTCCAGCAGAGCGCTCATATGGCTGAGTTGCTGTTGAGCATGCTTTTCAGATATCTGTTCAAATTCTTGTAGAGAGATATGTTTCAGTGAGCGTAGCTTTTTGGCTTGTGATACTTTCTTTTCGGCCATATCGAGTAAGTGCTTTTCGACCGATGTTTTCTCTTCATACTTCTCGATTTCAATAAGCAATGAATCTAACTGATTCTGTATGATGATGCGTTTTTCAATGTTTAGCTGTTCTTGGTTGATGATTCGTTGCTCGATGTATTGCTTTTGTGCAGATAACTTTTCAGAAATGAATTGGTCGACATTACTGACATCTTTTGAATGGTATATGGAGTCAATGATTGCCACGAGCTGCCCCTTTTCTAGCAAGGAGTCTTCACTGATGGAAATATTTGAAATGCGTCCATCGATGGGCGCGTAGATTTTTATTTCCCCTGACGTTGGTTCAATATAGCCTTGAACGGTTTTGACCTTAGAGTACTCAGTAGAATAAGCAATCAAAATGACGAATAGTAAAATCGTTGAAGTAAAAAGGGTGAAACGTTTATAGCGTGGTTGAGAGGCAATAGTGACTTCGCCGATTAGGCGTTCGGTCTTAGATTCGATGGCTTCTTGGCGAAATAAGTTACTCATGCGTTATAAACCAAATTAGCAGATGCAAGCTTATTTAAAGCAGTTGCTTCAAACACAGCTGTTCAAACGAAGGGTGTGGGCGCCTTTCGGCGCCCGTGTAATCAACTAGAAATCATCAGTAGGATTTGCATCGTCGATTTGGCCACGTAGGAATGGACCGCTGTAAGAATGGCCACTACCACCAGAAGCAGCACCAGAAACCTGCTTAAGTTCTTCATTGCTGATTTCTCGAGCAACCATACGACCTAAAATGCGATTTTCTTGTTTGTCAGTTTTGTTAGACATAAGTTTTCTCCTTAAAGTTAAATTTGCCTTATTGGCGGTTATTACCGGCTCTCAATACGAGAACCGACAAATTCTTTTTAATCTGTTGGAAATAGTGTTCGTTCTGGCTCTAGATGACTGTTTCGGTCATCGGCGTTTAAGTTATTTGCAGTTTGCTTAAGTGTGCCTTCATATCTTATGGATGACTTCGAAGGTGCCCATTGAAAATCGACAGTCTTAGCGAGTAAGAATTCGCTAAATGCATCAAGCATCATAATGTCGGGATTTAGCTCTTCGACCCACAAGAATTGGCCCATAGGATTGACTTCTAAAAAGATATATTCGCGATCGGGTGTGACAATAAAGTCGAAGCAACCAAAAACTATGCCGAGTTGTTGCATGAGCTTCCAGCATTGCTCAACAATCTTGTCAGGTAGTTGGTAAGGGCTTACGGTCATTTCTGTTTTCGAATATGAGCAGGTACGCCAGTCAATCACTGTACTTGCATTGTCTTGAGAGTGAAGCTTTGCTGCGATGGGCATCTTGCCCATAAAGGTCACTCTCAGTTCGTAGGCTTTTTCTTGATAGGGTTGAAAAATACCTGGCGATAATCGTAGGTATTCATCGCTCGGTAAATCTTCCTCGGATATTTTTGAGGTAATAACACTATAGAAGCGATCTTCGCCAGTCCAACCCAATTGATTTAGGGGTTTGTAAATAAGATTCCCTTGATGCAGTTTGATAAACTCACGAATTTGTTCTGGCTGATTACTGATCAAGGTATCGGGTATCTTTAAGCCAACCTGTTTAGCAATTTTTAGTTGCAGTGGTTTTAGGCCGGAGTAAGAAACGGTATTAAAGTGGTTCACCCAAAAAGCGTTCGGATTAACGAAATGCCAAATCGATTTGGCCAGAGCAATGGATTCGCGTCGAGCTTGAATGCGATCGCCTTCATGCAGATCTTTTGGTAATACTGGTTCAGAAGGTCTGCGATGCCAAACCGTGTCAAAGTCCGCGATGTTGAATTCACCTTGAAGCTCATCTAAGAGGATGTATGTAGCGTCTGAATGGGTTCCAACATTTACATAGTTAATGTATTGCTTAGTGGGAAAGTCCGTAGCGTGCCAGCGGTAGCAATCGTGTCCTTTTTGACGGATTGCTTGCTCCACGGCAACGGCATGAATATCTCCGCTATACGTTGGTATTAATAATTTATTACTCATGTTATTCCTTTTCCCATTCTTCTGTTGGCTCTTAACCCGAGCAACAATTCGGTTGATGCCTTGAGTGTCAAGATGCCTTGCTGCTCAAGTGAAGCCATTGTTGTTCAAGTGGTTTGAATGATCGAGCAAAGGCTTTTATCGAATTGCGACGTTTATTACTAAGACGCGTCAATTCAACGGGTTAAGTCATTCAGTGACGGTTTTTAAAGGGATAAATGCGTTTATTTGAGGAAAGAAATTAGAGCAAATATTTAGTGGGGTATGAGCGAGTGACTCCAATGGATGCTTTCTTTCTGATTGGTTTTTGATATATTTGCCAACCAAACATCGATCAGCTCTGAATGAGCATCATGATTGATAAAGATATTGAATAATCAGTGGTGTCAGTCAGTATGAAACAAAGCCCAGAGAAAGAAGAGGGTAATAAAGCCCATCAACAAGACAGCGAAAGCTCTGATCGTTCAATGACTCCATCGAACTGGTATCATTTGAAACGTCTTGGGGTTTTTCAACTGAAGCTGGCGGCAGATGCGATTCGCGACATTCTTTTAAGTCCGCTTTCAATCATAGTAACCCTGGTCGACATCTTTGAGAGTGATCCTCAAAAACGAAAACACTTTGATCGTCTTTTATCGTTTGGTCGCCGTACTGAGCGAAAAATTGACCTATTTGAACAACACCGTGACTCTGATGATGAAGAAGTGAGTATTGACCAATTGGTTGATCAGATTGAACAGGTGATCAAGCGAGAATATTCAGAAGGTAAAGTATCAGGTAAAACACGAGGGGTTCTAGAGAAGGCATTGGGGCGAATTCGAAACGCCCCAATGGCCAATAAAGAGCAGTCTGCGTCTAAACGCGACGACGCCAAAAAGCCAAAATAGATAAAAGCAATGCCGATAAGGGGATTGCACCGGTTTTAGTCGATTCTGAGAAAGGCTCTTCACTGACGTTATCGATTAAAGTGTTGGGAGTGGGGTTAAGTCCACTAGCTGTATCTACCGTTGCATCGGTGATGACTAAATTTTCAACAATGATAAAGTTGGTGCTGTCTGGCGTGACAGGATCAATGTTGTTGTCTGGATCGCCATTAAAGTCTTCTTCAGTGTAGTCGCGTAGCGGAAGTTGTCCGAGCGAGCCGCCAAAATTGAAGATATCAAAAGCAGCAATTGTATCGACAATATCCATTCCAGCGGTGACTTGCCCAAATACTGTGAAACCACCGTTTTGAACATCCAAGTTTGCGCTGTTATTTTCTAGATTGATAAACCACTGAACGGTTGCGCTGTCTGGGTTGCCGCTCAGCTTCGCCATCGCAATGGTTCCGCGAACATTTGAGTAGACGGGTTCATTAACAACTGGGGGCGCAGTTTCGATGCCGGTTAAGGTATCACTGCCGTTATAAACATAGCCGCCGCCTTGTAATACAAAGTTTGGCTCTAAACGATGCATAATAGAACCGTTATATGATCCGTTGTTAACATAGGCTAAGAAATTCTCCACGGTTTCTGGAGTTGCATTATCAAATAGATTGACTTCGATTGTGCCTAAGTTTGTTTGTATTTCTACAACGGTAGCCTGTGCGGATAAAGTAAAAGGCAAAATGACCGCAGCAATTAGTTTTTTCATCATATATATAGGTGCTTAGTTATTAGTTTTAAATTAAGGGTGCAAAGACTAAGCGAATCTGTCTCAGAAATCTACCGACAATCGCTGAATCTCTAGTCTTCGACCGATAAAAGGAGACATCGTTCAGCGAGCGAGTTTAATTTTTCCTGAGCGTAGCGTATCTGTGATGGTTCGACCGTTGGTTCGACAGTGCCTTACCAAGACATAGCGAGATAGATGCCCTTCGGGCGTTCTCTCCGAACCCCAATAGGCAAAACTTAAGTTTAATGTTCGAAATCGTACAAATTGTTTGAGCCGCTTTTCCATCGATGCGTAGCTACTTGAGGGGACGCGACCTCGATAAGATTCATCGGTATGCTCACTGATGGCTTCAAATTGTCCTTCCATCTTATTGGAATACTCTTCTTGATCGAGTGTTAATTTATCGAGGCACTCTTCTATTAGGCGTTTGGCTTCTCCTTCTTCTAACTTATGAATGGGTATCTTAGGTTCCGGCAATCCGGCGTTGGTCGAAGAGGGATCTTCGGAACACGCAACTAATAGTGTAACGATGACAACTATTAATAGATGTCGAGTGACTACCATAGGGCAAAAGCTCTGAGTTTCTAATTCATTTAACTATAAGCCTAGACGCTTCGCATGGCTTTTGCGCAGTGGGTTAGTACAAAAATCCGCCTTTACTGCCGCTTAATTAGCCATATTGTTCTATAATTGCTCAGCTTTGAACTTTTTTTGAA